>NZ_JANUFE010000016.1:0-1266 GCF_024807995.1 Arthrobacter sp. JUb119 | reverse complement strand
TGAGGGTGTGGGAGAGTAGGTCACCGCCGGACTTAACTTGAGTAGATGGTTTGAGGCCCTGGTACCGTTTGGTGCCGGGGCCTCACCTGTTTAACCCGTCCCCTGGTAATCGACTTGCTACAGCCTATGGGTTCAGTTTCATGCTGGGCCCTTTTTGTCGTTAACCCCTTTTAGAAGAGTTGAATCTATCAAGGGGCTTCGATCGGCTACGCATGCGTCGATGGCTGGGGGGACAACCTTAGGGCCGCCACTGAGTGTCTTGCCACATTGGACCCGTTTCCCTATGGTATGACTCGTGCCTCCCGTAGACTTGAATTTAGATGTACATGCCTCGAGGGCATGCTGAATAGTTAATAGTGAAGTGATTTGCAAAGGCAAACACGAAGGTTGCGGTATTGAGATAGCCGCTGAAGGGGACATTAGATGTCTAACGAATTCCGCCGAAACTCCGACAACGGACGAGGCGACTTCCGGAACTCAGATTCAAACCGCAACAACTCCCGCGATGGCTTCAAGCGTCGCGACGACCGTAGTGATTTCAAGCGCACCGACGATAACCGTGGTGGCTTCCGCGGTGACCGTAATGCTGACCGCGGCGGTGACTTCAAGCGCGACGACAACCGTGGTGGTGGCTTCAAGCGTGATGACAACCGTGGTGGTGGCTTCAAGCGTGACGATAACCGCGGTGGCGGTTTCCGCAAGGATGACCGTGGTGGTTTCCGCGGCGAGCGTCGCGATGACAACCGTGGCGGTGGCTTCCGCAATGATGACCGTGGTGGTTTCCGTGGCGAGCGTCGCGATGACAACCGCGGTGGCGGCTTCAAGCGTGATGACAACCGTGGTGGTGGCTTCAAGCGTGATGACAACCGTGGCGGTGGCTTCAAGCGTGATGACAACCGCGGTGGCGGTTTCCGCAATGATGACCGTGGTGGCTTCAAGCGTGATGACAACCGCGGTGGCGGTTTCAAGCGTGATGACAACCGCGGTGGCGGTTTCAAGCGTGATGACAACCGCGGTGGCGGCTTCAAGCGTGATGACAACCGTGGCGGTGGCTTCAAGCGTGATGACAACCGTGGCGGTGGCTTCAAGCGTGATGACAACCGCGGTGGCGGTTTCCGCAATGACGATCGTGGCGGCTTCCAGCGTGATGACAACCGCGGTGGCGGCTTCAAGCGTGATGACAACCGCGGTGGCGGCTTCAAGCGTGATGACAACCGCGGTGGCGGCTTCAAGCGTGATGACAACCGCGGTGGCGGCTTCAAGCGT
>NZ_JANUFE010000015.1:0-3229 GCF_024807995.1 Arthrobacter sp. JUb119 | reverse complement strand
TGCAATGCCTCAAGCAAATGTTATGTATTCACCAAATAAAAATATTCGGTATCAACAAACTTGGCACACTATTGAGTTCTCAAACAACAAACACTTACCGGTTCTTTACCCACCATTCCAGGCGGTAATTTCGTCCAGCGTTATATTCATATTCTATAACTTCGAATTCCTGAAAGTCAAATCCATTGTTTGTGATTTGAACCAGTATTCTCAGTTCCCATTCTTTTCAATTGTTGTCCACAAGACTGTGGAAAAACCTTGATTTTCTGGGGTTCTGCCGCCGTTTCACATCCGGTTATTTCTTCCGTTTTGTTCTCGGCGACAAGGAAAAACTATACACAGGTTTTGGGGGTCCTGCAAATCGGGTGGGTGGTTTTTGACGGTGACCGTGCACACTTAATTCCTGAACTGCTGATTCGGCTCTTTCCATGTGCCCAATCGCTGGCAATTATTACCGAGCTAGGGCTGAGCGCGTAAACATTATTTCGCAGCTGCACAGAGCATCAGCGCCTGTACCTAGCGAGTTTATTGAACCCTTGAGAAGCGTACGCATATACGCGAACCCAATGAATTGTGCCCACATCAGCCGATTAGACGATGCGGGCGCATGCGTGCGTCTGAGCAAGGCACAAGAAGAGAACGCACATGGCGAAACGATGCATCTGGAGGTTCCATGCGCGTGACGGCCAAGGCGGCATCAGCGCAATGACTACCTAGAGCAGTCGGCATTGATGCCGGCCCAATACAGGTCTTGCAGTGCTACGTAAGCACCACCCTCGGCTACGGTGAATAGCAGCGATATTTCGATCGCTGCCACTCCACTTGATGATCTACCGAATACAGGATGAAGTCTATGAAGTTCACGGCGTTGGAACGCTATTGCCACCTCACTGGGCAATCGTATGGCGAGGTGACTCCCGAAGAACAGCAGAGCGATTATCAAGCCGGGGTAACTGAGCTTGACGGACAGCGGTGGCGGATCAGGACCGCAAGGATCACGCCAACAAAGCCAGGTGGGTTCGTAGCCATATGGCATCGGGACGAAACTGGGACTACTGCCCCCTACGAATCCGAAGAGGGACTGCGCGGAGTTATGGTCTTTATCGAGGAAGCCGGCTGTTTCGGCGTCTTCCGCTTTACTCAACAGCACCTCGAGGAGCTGGGCGTCTTCGCCTCAGCATCGGCTCCAGGCAAGCGCGGTTTCCGCGTCTATCCATCATGGACGGCTGGCCTTAAGGGGCAAGCGAAGAAAAGCCAGAATAGTCAGCTGCCTGCGTTCACGTTGCTCGCAGACTAACTTGTCCCGCTCAGACGCCTACTGCAGCTCCATGCGCCGGAACCTGAGTTCTCGTTGCGCACCACGCAAAGGTGAACCTTCAAAAGGCAACTCGCTGAGATCCACAGTCAATGCGGCTTTCAATGCCAACTGGTTCGCTGACTGCGTGGCCCGGTCAGCCAAGCCGAGCACCCTTGCAAGCTCCGCCCAGTGCTTCTTCTTCAGATTCTTAGCCTTGCCGGCAACAGTCAAAGCCATGGTGTCATCGCCGTAGACCAGGGTGCATGGGATGTCGTAGATGGGCGCTACATTAAACCGTCCATGCAATTCCGCCAGAATCGAGACGTTCTTTCCATGCAAGTCGCCGTTGCCAGTTAGCCACGCAAAGACGAACTGCATGTATAGATTGCGCCTGGCGAGCACCGGAGCCTGGCACTGCAGCGCTAAGGCTTCAATAGCTTGTTCCGTGCTCACTGCATACTTGCTTGCCGGCGGAAGGTTCAATACTTGCATGGCATCTTCCAACGCCAAACGCGTGGGACTATCCGCCCCCTCGACACCCTCGCGATCGAACCTCTCGACCAGCAGCCCCGGACTCCCAGTGGAATCCAGTACTAGCCGATTGTTTGCGACCGGAAGTTTGAGCAATCGCGCTGCTTTCAGGTGCTGCGCCTCATTAACGACCAAATGCGGATGATCCCGGGGATCAAGCTTGAGCAGATAGGCGCTGTTCTTGAACTCCACTGGTGTTGTCAGCATGGTTGCGCTGATCTTGTCTTGCACGCCGGGGATCGAGTGGCGGTCCAAGGTGCGCGCGAGGACCGAGAAGTCGAGTTCGGCCGTGCTGCTGAATTCAGCAACCACGGGGGTTTGCTCCAGTGCTGATCCTTCCGGAACAACGCGTACATTGCCTGGAGTATCGGCGCCCACTGCCATCAGCAGAGTCAACTCGTCAGAGATGCTGGTCTTAGTTGCGTCCTTGAGAACGGTCAGGCGATGGCCTTCGGGCAATAGTCCCGAGAAGAACGATGGCAACGCGCCCCCAGGCCCAACGTATGCCTCCGGAGAAGCTGGCAAAGATGTCGCAATGCCCGCGCCACCATGTGCAAGGTAGTCCTTGTTATAGCTGAAGGCCACGCTTCCGTCGGACTGTCTGGCTAGAGTGCCGGCGAGGTTTTCGTTGCAGTAGACGTCAGCCTTGGTAACAAGCTTGAGCTCTTGGAGTTGCGGCTTCATTTGGCCACGCGAATTCGAAGGCCGAGTACATTTGCGACGGAGAGCACCGCTTCAATGGAGGGGTTTCCCGCCCCTCGTTCTATGGAGCGCAGCGTACGTTCGGAGATGCCAGCTAATTCAGCCAGCTGTTCCTGCGTCAGGCCATTCTGTTTTCTAACGCGCTGCAATTCGGCCCCTAGCTCAGTCACTGAATTCATGAAGGATCCTCTTCCGGCAGCATTTCGCCGATTGGCGACATTCTGCTCACTATCATTCAGCATGGAGCAAGAATCGGCAACAAGTTACCGAAATGATAGCCAGGTGCAAGCAATCGATTGTCAGAGGCATCAAAAGGCAGGATCTTGCCGATTGGCGGACCGGAACCCATCGGATAAAGCACCTGCAACGGAGCGGGCGTTCTCTCCCGTAGTGAGCCGCGGAGGTCCAGGGCCACGCCGTCTGCTTAGTCGCTTCAAGCGCGTCCGACATCGGGACACAGCTTAGCCATGGCTGCATTCACAACCCCATGCCTGCCTGGTCGTTCCTTGAGCGGTCTGCGCTAGCGGCCAGCACTCAAGCTCGTTAAAGCAGGAGGGGAGGAGGAACCAAGCAGCACCAGCTGCCCAATTCCCCCTCCCCTTCTCGTTAAACAGGTGAGGCCCCGGCACCAAACGGTACCAGGGCCTCAAACCATCTACTCAAGTTAAGTCCGGCGGTGACCTACTCTCCCACACCCTC
>NZ_JANUFE010000014.1:0-5207 GCF_024807995.1 Arthrobacter sp. JUb119 | reverse complement strand
GGCTCACCTGGTGAGGGAATTCCTTCTTCGACCTGGCTCACGCCCAGGGCCCAGTGTTCTCCAGCGCGGACCAGGCGCGGTACCTTGTGCTCACCTCGTTGCATGGGCAGACAGCGGAGCTGTTTGCCTCTCGGCTAGAGGACCTGCCTTCTCGCCGTGGCGCGCTTGCCGTGCATCTCGTGTGTCAGCATTTGCTGAGATTCAACTAGTGGCCTATCGGTCCTGTTTCGGTCTTCTGGGCTGGGCGGGGTCGGGAGAGTGATTCCGGCGCGGCTCTGGTCTCAGGGTCCGGGCAGGGGTGCTGGATCCGTGTTTCTGTGGGGGGTGGCTGGTAGGTTTTGATCTCAAACCCTCTGAGAAGGGCACATGAAAGGAGCCTGTGATGCGCTGGGCCTTATTCGACGGTACCCAACAGATCGACGCAACGGAACTGCGCGAGCAAGACCGTGGGGACTACCGGGACCATTTGAGCTGCCTTGACCAGGAGTGCGCCGCACCGATGCACTGGCGTAAGCGCTCCAAGGACGGAAAAGCCGCGACGTTCTTCGGACATCACGCAACGGGTTGCGAGTATGGTTCGAAGATCGAAGAGCAGAGTGAACTGCAACGAGCTGTCGAAGAATTCAACGCTATCGCCAACACCGCGGACGAGCTGGTCATCCGTCTTGATCCTCTGCCCCAGAACCGGCCGGTCACCGATAACACTCCCGGCGCCACCGGAACACCGGGGCGGGCCCACCGGCATCAAGGCGCTGACAGGCAGCGGCGTGCAGGGTCGGTAGGCTACGGGCCTTTGCTGGGCAAGCTGATCACTGATCCGGATTTCCGCCGCAGCAGAAGGGCTTTGACGCTGAGCGATCGAACCCGCACGACGATCGCCGATGGTTGCGTTCACGTCGATGAATTCACCCTTAGAAGCACCACGATGATCCTCTGGGGACAGGTCCACCACGCACAAGGATACTTCCTAGATACCGGCTATACGAGCGAGAAAAAGCCTGCCGTCAGACTCCGCAAAGAGGTGCTCGCCGAGCTGCTGCAAGCCAA
The DNA here is from genome assembly GCF_024807995.1 of Arthrobacter sp. JUb119. Classification (NCBI taxonomy): domain Bacteria; kingdom Bacillati; phylum Actinomycetota; class Actinomycetes; order Micrococcales; family Micrococcaceae; genus Arthrobacter; species Arthrobacter sp. JUb119. Next base: position 4,160 of record NZ_JANUFE010000014.1, on the reverse strand, counting down.
GAAGCTGTCCGGTATCAGCGACTTCAGCGGGTGGTATTTCATTGTAGAAGGCCGCTTCCAGGAAAGCTCCACTGGTGGGCCATATGTGTCGCTCGACAACGCCCAGAAGATCGCTTTTCTCCCGCCCCAGATCCCAACGAGCTAACCCGCAGGAGGCTGGGGGACATACCATCGCACGGCCTCCTGCAGCGAGGACCAGCCAGCCCCTTCCTGGACCAGGGACTCGGTCCAGAGCTCTGAGCATGCTCCTTGGACGCTGACTTCATGCCTTGCGCTCGCCGTGTACCCGTTACCAGGAACTAACGCAGTGAGGCCGTGGGGTCTTCACCGTGGACTGGACGATGAGGCACCACGGTTTTGAATCGCAGACGGCATGATGCGCTGCCAGGCACGGCGGGGACATACCATCACGCGGCCGCCGGCAGCGAGGGCCGGCCGGCGCATCTTATGGATGAGGTCCTAGCCTCCGGCGGTGCATTCTTTGGCTTCCTTCAACTGCAGAACCAGGCGACTGAGGACGACCCCTGCTTCCTGGGCGCCGACCCGCGGGCGGGGTACGTCCCTCCCGGACAGACAAGGCTATTACGCAGCAACCTGCACTACCAGCGCTATTTAGCCGTCATCTGGCCGCAGTGGGATCCAAATGTCCCACAGCTTGCGGGACATTCGTCGGGGGCTATATCCGAGTTCTGCACGAGGAGCATCTTGCCGCGGCCCTGGACTGGACCGAACCCGGAGAAGAATAACGCTCCATGCTCCTGGGCCACGGCTACTGCAGCGACCCAGGAGGGGGGACATACCACCAGCCAGGCCTGCAGCATATCCGACGAGCGCCTCCAGCACTGACCCAATCAGCGCACCTGCGCCCGCCGACGGTATACCCCAGGTCCCGCAGCTCCAAGAAGCAGACCCCACCCGAAGACGGTACGTCCCGCACTCAAACCGCCTCGTCTCATCTGCGCTCGCCGTAGGCTTGATGTGTAGCTCCAGAACACCGGGGAAGGGGAGTGCCTGTTGGGAAAGCCCGTGTACACGGTCGAAGCTGAGCCAGATGGCCGCTGGTGGTCCTTGCAGTGCGTGCAGGTCCCGGCCGCGATCAGTCAGGTCGCAGAGCTGAACCAGGCAGCCGAAACGATCCGGGAGGCCATCGCCTGGATCGAAGGCATCGACCCAGGGTCCTTCGATGTCGAGCTCATCGAGAAAGGCGCCGGCGGCAGCTAGCAGGACGGTATGTCCCCTTGAAGGAAGCCAGGCACGTCGCCTGCAGAAGATCACAGCCTCAGAAAACCCAAAGGGCCAGGACTTCAAAGGCCGGTATGTTTAAGCTGCTTCAGCTTGCGGAATGCCGGTTCACCGTACCGCCGTTGCTCATCGATCTCGATGCTCTCAGCGCCCAGTCTCAGGATGCATTCGCCTCCAGCCCCGCGGCACACCGCGGTACCCGGGACACCGACGTATTGGCCCGTGAGCAAAACCAGCACATCAGTGCTGCGCTCATTGCCTGGTTTACCGCCCAGCAACTGAAGCTCACCGACAGCAGAGCAACTCGCAGCCCTTGAAGACCCCCAGGGAGGGGACATACCGCCCCGCGGGATCCTGCAGCAGATCCGGCCGCGGGCGCCATCCCTCAACCAGGTCCACGGCCATCGACTGGTACCGCGGTACGTCCTGCGCCTCACCACCCAGGCCTACCAGGAAGACATCATCCTTCTCAGGCACGGCCCCACAGCGGTACGTCTCCCACCCCACCGACCTTCCACGCCGGCACCTCGACCACCTGGTACCCAAGACCTACCACTTCGACGGCGCTCGCCGAGGAAGCCAGCACCTTGGTACCTGGTCGCTGCACGCCGGCGCCTTCCCATCATGGACGGTATGTCCCAGGCCTCGGGCAGCCAGGCGCAACACCGAGCAAAAGATCCACCAGATAAACCACACCCAAGAAAATCACCAGATGATGAACCACGAAAACCCTGAAAAACCAATAAATTTACCCCAAGATTCTAGATTTAAAATCTAACAACCCAACACGCCAAACAACGCCCGACCCACCCCCACGAGCGACACCCCGCACACCAGGCAGAGGTACCCAAGACATACCGCCAAGGCACGCAGGCACCACACCTGCAGCAGATCCCCGACCTGGCCACCCTCTGGGGGACATACCGCCCAGCGACCTCGCTGCAGCAGACACCAAGAACCAAGACCCGACCCACCGCACACACCAGCAAGGCCACAGAACACCCACAGAGCTTCGCTCGCGCTCGCCGGTAGGTGTTTGGTGCTGTGGGTATGGCTAAGGCCGGGAAACGGTGGTTTCCCGGCCTTGTGTGGTGTGTTTAGGCGTTGGCGAGGGCGAATGCTTGGTGTTTGAGGTTGACGGAGTTCTTGCCGAGGCTGGAGAGTGCGCGGGCGGTGTTTTCGTTGTCGGCCCACTGGTTGCGTTGGGTTGGTGCGTAGTGGTCGATGTATTCGGTGACGGCTTGGTATCCAGCCCAGCGGGTGCCCCGGATAGGGGCGTTGGTGCTGGCCTCGGTGAAGAGGAAGTCGAAGGTGTTGCGCTTCTCGCGGTAGGTGTCGTGGACGCGGGTGGTGGCATCCTTTGAGGGGGCAGGGAAGAGCTTGTCGATGTACTTAAGGAAGTGGTCTTCTGCCATGGTCTGCTGGATCATTTGCTCGGCTGCCAGCTGGAACTGGTCTTGGAACTTGAACGCGAGGTTGAGGGCTTGGCGGGCTGCTTCGATGTTGCTCTTGGCGCTGCGCGTATGGCGGATGGAGAAGGTGCTGACCGCGTTATTCAGCGCTGCGCGTTGGGTGTTGGCGCAGACTACGCGGATTGGGGTGACAACGAAGCGGAATGGAGCGGAGCCATCGTGGCTGTTCATTGCTGCGATGTAGAGGTCGACGCGGTCGACGTCGCCGACGAGCATGTGCTCGGGCAGTTTCATGGTGACGAAGACTTCCCGGCCACCGCGTAGGGAACCGGCAGTTTCGAAGTGGGCGCCGGACTGGTCTACAAGCTGGTTGAGCAGCTCGGTGTGTTCCTCGTTTTGGATGGGCTGGTAGACCTTGCCGACGACGCCCAGGGGCTCGCGTTGGCCGTTGAAGGGATTGGTGCGCACAGTGGCGTATTTGCCGTTGACGGGCAAGTGGAGCTCGTTGCCGTCGGAGTCGGTGCTGGTGGCGGTCAGTGGGGCCTTGTGTACGTTCCAGCCGGAGAGGTAAGCCAGTTCGAGGGCTACCTCGGCTGTCTGGGCTTCTACAGTGGTGGTTCCCAGCGCGTGCCATGCGGATTTGCGGGCTGCGAAGAATGCTGCGCGGCCGTCTGCTGCGGTTTCGATTTCGTGTGCCATGAGCCTATCGATTCTCGGGTAAATGATCTGACATAAACCATCATATGCTGAGAACCATATTTAGATCAAGTAAGACTTTACTAAATTTAAATTCCGGCCTCTAAACACCCACAAGCAGTTCCACCAGAAAGCCCCTGAGGGCAGCAACGCAATATCGTTTTGAGCCTCGCCCAGGAATGCGCAAGCTCCTCCCTGATCGGGCGTGCATAGCTACCAGGACAGAGCCCCAGCGCTCCCGAAGTCAACCTCAGATCACGACAGGGCAGACCCGGATGAAGCATCTCGGGCGCGCGGGGCCTAAGGCTGCGCAGTAGGGGGAGCCTTAATGAGCCCCATATGGCACAACATATGTTTACAACTATGTAATATCATAGGTAAGATCATAGTGTGGTTTCACCAGCACCGATTGAAAATATCTTGTTTGACATGGTGAAACATGATAGAATTCTAGCATCTACAAAATCAACGGAGACATACTAGCCACGCAGGGGAGGGGATTCCAGTGAAGCAGAGCAACGCACAGGCCGAAGCAGTCAAGCCCAGCTGGCCAACCGCCGGCCCATCAGCAGGCATCGCGACCGAGGCGACCCCCACCTCGTCCAAAGCCCTCTTCGCAACCACCAGCGCACCCGCAACTGCCCGACGTGGCGACACCCCGGCCAGTGAAAAGCGGCGCGTCAGCGACCGCCCGAAGGCTAACAACGCGACGCAGGCACGACGAGACCAGGGCGCCCGACAGGGCGGCACCCAGTGCGCCAGCACTGGGAAGGAGCGGGGCCGCCAGGCCCCTAGCTCGCTGCCCCCCCA
>NZ_JANUFE010000013.1:0-5783 GCF_024807995.1 Arthrobacter sp. JUb119 | reverse complement strand
GTTAAACAGGTGAGGCCCCGGCACCAAACGGTACCAGGGCCTCAAACCATCTACTCAAGTTAAGTCCGGCGGTGACCTACTCTCCCACACCCTCACGAGTGCAGTACCATCGGCGCAGTGGGCCTTAGCTTCCGGGTTCGGTATGGGACCGGGCGTTTCCCCCACGCTATGACCGCCGTAACAATCACGAAGCACACAAACCAAAACGTTTCCTGGTCAATGTTTTCCGGTGCTACAAAGTCTTGTATCCGTATTTGCTGGCTAGAGGTTGTTGTCTCGTAACCGCATAGTGAACGCGAACAGCATTGAAATCATCAGTTCAAATATTGTTTTATTGTGTGTTGAAAGTCATCGGCCTATTAGTACAGGTCAGCTACACAAGTCTTTAGTCCTTGCTTCCACATCCTGCCTATCAACCCAGTGGTCTAGCTGGGGGCCTCTCACACTCAAGGTGCATGGAAATCTCATCTCGAAGCAGGCTTCCCGCTTAGATGCTTTCAGCGGTTATCCCTTCCAAACGTAGCTAATCAGCGATGCACTTGGCAGTACAACTGACACACCAGAGGTTCGTCCGTCCCGGTCCTCTCGTACTAAGGACAGCCCTTCTCAAATTTCCAACGCGCGCAGCGGATAGGGACCGAACTGTCTCACGACGTTCTAAACCCAGCTCGCGTACCGCTTTAATGGGCGAACAGCCCAACCCTTGGGACCTACTCCAGCCCCAGGATGCGACGAGCCGACATCGAGGTGCCAAACCATGCCGTCGATATGGACTCTTGGGCAAGATCAGCCTGTTATCCCCGAGGTACCTTTTATCCGTTGAGCGACGGCCCTTCCACGAGGTGCCGCCGGATCACTAGTCCCGACTTTCGTCCCTGCTCGAGCTGTCACTCTCACAGTCAAGCTCCCTTGTGCACTTACACTCGACACCTGATTGCCAACCAGGCTGAGGGAACCTTTGGGCGCCTCCGTTACATTTTAGGAGGCAACCGCCCCAGTTAAACTACCCATCAGGCACTGTCCCTGAACCAGATCATGGTCCGAAGTTAGGTGACCGGTACAGCCAGAGTGGTATTTCAACGATGACTCCACCTGAACTAGCGTCCAAGCTTCACAGTCTCCCACCTATCCTACACAAGCTGCACCGAACACCAATACCAAACTATAGTAAAGGTCTCGGGGTCTTTCCGTCCTGCTGCGCGTAACGAGCATCTTTACTCGTACTGCAATTTCGCCGAGTTCATGGTTGAGACAGCGGGGAAGTCGTTACTCCATTCGTGCAGGTCGGAACTTACCCGACAAGGAATTTCGCTACCTTAGGATGGTTATAGTTACCACCGCCGTTTACTGGGGCTTAAATTCTCAGCTTCGCATTACTGCTAACCAGTCCTCTTAACCTTCCAGCACCGGGCAGGAGTCAGTCCGTATACATCGTCTTGCGACTTCGCACGGACCTGTGTTTTTAGTAAACAGTCGCTTCCCCCTGGTCTCTGCGGCCCACACCCGCATCAGAGAAGCAAGTTCTCATCACGGGGCAGGCCCCCCTTCTTCCGAAGTTACGGGGGCATTTTGCCGAGTTCCTTAACCATGATTCTCTCGATCGCCTTAGTATTCTCTACCTGATCACCTGTGTCGGTTTGGGGTACGGGCGGACTTGGACCTCGCGCCGATGCTTTTCTAGGCAGCATAGGATCACCGAATCACCCCGAAAACGGGGCGCCTATCAGGTCTCAGAAACATGAGCGGCGGATTTGCCAACCACTCTTCCTACACCCTTGGACCAGGTCAATTCCATTGCCTGGCTCGGCTACCTTCCTGCGTCACACCTGTTAATACGCTGACCTCACTGCATCGGTTCCCACCACATCAACCAGCAAGATACCCGAAGGCACCAACAGCTAGCGTCAATCATGGTTAGCATCCACAGCTCAGTATGGGCGGTCCTTCGCCGGTACGGGAATATCAACCCGTTGTCCATCGACTACGCCTGTCGGCCTCGCCTTAGGTCCCGACTAACCCAGGGCAGATTAGCTTAACCCTGGAACCCTTGATCATTCGGCGGACGGGTTTCTCACCCGTCATTCGCTACTCATGCCTGCATTCTCACTCGTGTGGCCTCCACCGCTGGTTTACACCGCGACTTCACCGTCCACACGACGCTCCCCTACCCATCCAAACACCCAATCGAAACCAGGTTAATATTTGAATGACGCAACTTCGGCGGTGTGCTTGAGCCCCGCTACATTATCGGCGCGGAATCACTTGACCAGTGAGCTATTACGCACTCTTTCAAGGGTGGCTGCTTCTAAGCCAACCTCCTGGTTGTCACAGCAACTCCACATCCTTTTCCACTTAGCACACGCTTAGGGGCCTTAGTTGGCGTTCTGGGCTGTTTCCCTCTCGACTATGAAGCTTATCCCCCACAGTCTCACTGCTGCGCTCTCACTTGCCGGCATTCGGAGTTTGGCTAAGGTCAGTAACCTTGTAGGGCCCATCGCCTATCCAGTAGCTCTACCTCCAGCAAGAAACACGCAACGCTGCACCTAAATGCATTTCGGGGAGAACCAGCTATCACGAAGTTTGATTGGCCTTTCACCCCTACCCACAGCTCATCCCCTCCATTTTCAACTGAAGTGGGTTCGGTCCTCCACACGCTCTTACACGCGCTTCAACCTGGCCATGGGTAGATCACTTCGCTTCGGGTCTAGATCACGCCACTCAAACGCCCTATTCAGACTCGCTTTCGCTACGGCTTCCCCACACGGGTTAACCTCGCGACGTAACACTAACTCGCAGGCTCATTCTTCAAAAGGCACGCCATCACCAGGGAACAAGTCCCCAGCTCTAACGGATTGTAAGCGCACGGTTTCAGGTACTATTTCACTCCCCTCCCGGGGTACTTTTCACCATTCCCTCACGGTACTGATTCACTATCGGTCATCAAGTAGTATTCAGGCTTACCAGGTGGTCCTGGCAGATTCACACAAGGTTTCACGGGCCCCGTGCTACTCGGGTATCAACACTAGAACGGCAGACACGCATTACACCTACGGGACTATCACCCTCTATGGTCCGGCATTCCAACCGATTCACCTATACGCCTGCACCTCATCCCACCAGCAAGATAGCGCTGGTACATGCCGACCCCACAACCCCGGTGATGCAACGCCTATCCGCTATCACACACCAACCGGTTTAGCCCCATCCGCGTTCGCTCGCCACTACTAACGGAATCACTGTTGTTTTCTCTTCCTGCGGGTACTGAGATGTTTCACTTCCCCGCGTTCCCTCCACACAGCCTATACATTCAGCTGCAGGTCACACCACATAACATGGTGCGGGGTTCCCCCATTCGGAAATCCTGGTCTCAACGTCCGGTTATCGACTCCACCAGGCTTATCGCAGATTCCCACGTCCTTCATCGGCTCTTGATGCCAAGGCATCCACCGTGCGCCCTTAAAAACTTCAACACAACATCAAAGTCAAAAGATATGAGCAATAAAACAATCTAACAAAATCACGCAGACAAGACTCCAACACCAGGCAATCCAAGGAAAAGGACTACCCAGCTCATCTCATCTGCAAGATGCTCGCGTTCACTATACAGTTCCCAAACAACAACCCCGCACCCCCGCAACAACACCCCAAAACCAACACCAACCAAAGGCCAGCATCAATCCAACAGGACATCCTTGCAGCAAACACAGGACAAACACCGAAACACCAAGAACCCCTCACCCAAGCGAACACCACCAGGACCCTCCCCACAGGAAGAACCCCAGCAACCATTCACCAGGAAAGGAGGCTTGTTGCCTCAAAACCCAACAGCATGCCAAACCATACAAACCACGCAACACCCACACACCGCATTCCAGCACCGCAAGAAGAAAACCCCCTGCAATGCGTACTAGCAGATGCCCAAGCACCACGCGGCCACAGCCAATACCCCGCACCAGCATCAGCCAGCACGTTTTCCGGTATTGAGTCCATTGATATTCCACCCATGAGCAACCCACCCGGACAACACTCGTGTCCAGCATGGGCAACCAATAATGGTTAGCTCCTTAGAAAGGAGGTGATCCAGCCGCACCTTCCGGTACGGCTACCTTGTTACGACTTAGTCCCAATCGCCAGTCCCACCTTCGACGACTCCCCCCACACAAGGTGGTTAGGCCATCGGCTTCGGGTGTTACCAACTTTCGTGACTTGACGGGCGGTGTGTACAAGGCCCGGGAACGTATTCACCGCAGCGTTGCTGATCTGCGATTACTAGCGACTCCGACTTCATGGGGTCGAGTTGCAGACCCCAATCCGAACTGAGACCGGCTTTTAGGGATTAGCTCCACCTCACAGTATCGCAACCCATTGTACCGGCCATTGTAGCATGCGTGAAGCCCAAGACATAAGGGGCATGATGATTTGACGTCATCCCCACCTTCCTCCGAGTTGACCCCGGCAGTCTCCCATGAGTCCCCACCTTTACGTGCTGGCAACATGGAACGAGGGTTGCGCTCGTTGCGGGACTTAACCCAACATCTCACGACACGAGCTGACGACAACCATGCACCACCTGTGAACCAGCCCCGAAGGGAAACCCCATCTCTGAGGCGGTCTGGCACATGTCAAGCCTTGGTAAGGTTCTTCGCGTTGCATCGAATTAATCCGCATGCTCCGCCGCTTGTGCGGGCCCCCGTCAATTCCTTTGAGTTTTAGCCTTGCGGCCGTACTCCCCAGGCGGGGCACTTAATGCGTTAGCTACGGCGCGGAAAACGTGGAATGTCCCCCACACCTAGTGCCCAACGTTTACGGCATGGACTACCAGGGTATCTAATCCTGTTCGCTCCCCATGCTTTCGCTCCTCAGCGTCAGTAAATGCCCAGAGACCTGCCTTCGCCATCGGTGTTCCTCCTGATATCTGCGCATTTCACCGCTACACCAGGAATTCCAGTCTCCCCTACATCACTCTAGTCTGCCCGTACCCACCGCAGATCCGAGGTTGAGCCTCGGACTTTCACGGCAGACGCGACAAACCGCCTACGAGCTCTTTACGCCCAATAAATCCGGATAACGCTTGCGCCCTACGTATTACCGCGGCTGCTGGCACGTAGTTAGCCGGCGCTTCTTCTGCAGGTACCGTCACTTTCGCTTCTTCCCTACTGAAAGAGGTTTACAACCCGAAGGCCGTCATCCCTCACGCGGCGTCGCTGCATCAGGCTTTCGCCCATTGTGCAATATTCCCCACTGCTGCCTCCCGTAGGAGTCTGGGCCGTGTCTCAGTCCCAGTGTGGCCGGTCACCCTCTCAGGCCGGCTACCCGTCGTCGCCTTGGTGAGCCATTACCTCACCAACAAGCTGATAGGCCGCGAGTCCATCCCCCACCGATAAATCTTTCCACCAACAACCATGCGGTCAAAGGTAATATCCGGTATTAGACCCAGTTTCCCGGGCTTATCCCAGAGTCGGGGGCAGGTTACTCACGTGTTACTCACCCGTTCGCCACTAATCCACCCAGCAAGCTGGGCTTCATCGTTCGACTTGCATGTGTTAAGCACGCCGCCAGCGTTCATCCTGAGCCAGGATCAAACTCTCCATAAAAAAATAAAAAGCCACCGGCAACCCCTTGGAAAATAAGGGCGAAGCCAATGAAGTCCTGGCGAATAATAAAACACTCAAGAACACTGCACGGGGGTGCAATGCCTCAAGCAAATGTTATGTATTCACCAAATAAAAATATTCGGTATCAACAAACTTGGCACACTATTGAGTTCTCAAACAACAAACACT
>NZ_JANUFE010000012.1:0-6053 GCF_024807995.1 Arthrobacter sp. JUb119 | reverse complement strand
TGAGGGTGTGGGAGAGTAGGTCACCGCCGGACTTAACTTGAGTAGATGGTTTGAGGCCCTGGTACCGTTTGGTGCCGGGGCCTCACCTGTTTAACGGGAAGGGGAGGGGGAATTGGGCAGCTGGTGCTGCCTGGTTCCTCCTCCCTCCTGCTTTAACGACCAGTGCGTCCAGGGTATTTGTGTTGGCCAAGGTTGCCGGCGAGCTCAGTTGCTTGCACCGGATGACGAGGGCCAGGTTACCCGAGAATTATTCACTGGAGTTCTTATCCAAATTGAAGATCAGGTTGTCGGCCCAGCCAGCCTTGCTGAGCCATATTTGTTCCCTGACGGGTATCGACTAAAAATGCCAGCTGGTCGACTGCGTAATTTGAGTTTCAGGCACCAAGGCGACAGCTCCGTTTCGGAAGACGATTCCCGCAGTTGCACCACATTCACCTGCCGGCGTGCAATGGTGAGAGCAACTGGCAACCATAGGTCTCGGCGTAAGGGGATTCGACCGACCAAGGGAACCAAGACTGCGAGAATTCACCGGGTCAGGCCAATGAACGTCATTGTGGACCTCGTCTTGGAAAGCCTTGAAAGCAATAGATACTGTCATCCACCGCCTGAAGGCACCGGTGTCATGTTTCTGAAGACGCGGACGCTTACGGACAGTAGATGCTTTGACTTCTGGTGGACAACATGACGGACACAGGCGGGCGTGGCTGCTGACCACTGACGTGCAGCACGTTGAAGCCAGCCGTATCGGAATCCTGCCTCGATATCGAGGGATTGCGCAAGCACATTTAAGCATTCTCAAGGTCGTTGGTGAGGATCGCGCAGCATGATCCTTCAATTGGATTCACGAGTATCTGACTGCGTTGCATGCCGGGATGTGTACTTCTATCGACAGCTCGCGAGTGGTCGAAATTCCAGAATGCCCATCACGCTGTCCCGAGATACCCGTTGGAAGAATTGCCGTCCGGTATCTCAGCTTCTTTTCACCAAGAGTCTGAGGTACCGGACTATCTTGTCTTTTTCCCCGCTCCAAGATGCGTGTGACTGCGATTACATGGATGTCGGGGTTGAAGCACACCATGAAAAGTGAGCGGCAAACCTCTGATGCAGTTAGGAATATCGGAGGAGCAGCATGCGTACTAGCCAGACAAGTCAAAACTTGAAACGTGGTTTAAGCACACGGCACATCAGGTTTATCGCTCTAGGGTCTGCTATTGGCACAGGCTTGTTCTATGGTTCCGCAAGCGCCATTCAAATGGCTGGGCCAGCGGTGCTGTTGGCATACATACTCGGTGGGGCAGTGGTGTTCATGGTGATGCGTGCGTTGGGAGAAATGGCAGTCCGCAATCCGACCTCCGGCTCATTCGGAAGCTATGCCACTGAATTCGTTGGACGCTTTGCTGGCTTTGCAACCGGGTGGACCTACACGTTTGAAATGTTTGTGGTGGCCCTGGCTGACGTGACGGCTTTTGGCGTATATATGGGTTTCTGGTTTCCCAACGTCGAACGATGGATCTGGATCCTGGCAGTTGTTTTCTTCATTGCCGCCGTGAACCTGCTCTCGGTCAAAGTCTTCGGCGAACTGGAATTTTGGTTCTCCTTGATCAAGGTCGTCGCTATCATGGCAATGATCGCTGGTGGCGTTCTCGTAATCGTCTTCGGGTTGGGCAACCAAAGCGAAGGAGCTGCAGGTCTATCCAATCTCTTTGCTGGCGACGGCTTCATGCCGCATGGTGTCTGGGGCATTCTCGCTTCCCTGACCATTGTCATGTTTGCCTTCGGCGGCACCGAAGTGATCGGCATTACCGCTGGTGAAGCGCAAAACCCGCGTAAAGTCATTCCGCAGGCAATTAACTCTGTGCCAGTGCGCATCTTGCTGTTCTACGTACTCACGCTCGGTGTCATCATGTGCATTCAGCCGTGGAACACGATTGATGGTAGTGAAAGTCCATTCGTTTCGATCTTCTCCAGCATCGGCTTCTCGTCAGCAGCAAATGTCCTGAACTTCATCGTCATCACTGCGGCACTCTCAGCAATCAACGCAGACATCTTCGGCGCGGGACGCATGATTCACGGTATGGCCAAACAAGGCCAGGCGCCACAGGTATTCACGAAGACCACGGCTAACGGGGTCCCATGGGTGACTTCACTATCGATGATCGGCGCATTGCTTATTGGTGTAGTGCTGAACATCTGGTTCGAAGATGAGATCTTCTTCCTCATTGCTGCATTGGCTACTTTCGCCACCGTCGTTGTTTGGTCGATGATCCTGATCTCTCATATTCGGATGAAGCACCGGATAGACAGAGATAATCTTGAACCATCTGCATTCCCAGTTCCGCTTTGGCCAGTGGGTAGCTACTTGGCGCTGGCCTTCATGATCTTCGTGATCATCTTAATCGGCATTATTCCGGATACGCGTAGTGCACTCATTACCGGTCTAATCTGGGTGGCAATCCTGGGCGTCTGTTATCGACTAGTCGTCAGAGGAAAAGCTCTTCCAGCAGAAATCCAAGCAGCGCAATCGAAAGAAAATGCAGCAGCTGAACGGTCTTAGCCCGATAAATAATAGGGCAATGACGTATGCCGGCCCCGGACTGGCTGGCCATGAGGGTGCAAACGCAGTTTTGAACCGAGCTACTAGTAAATTGCCAAGTCATCAAGTTCGGCAAAGACCCTCAAAAGCCGTAGTCTCAGGTAAATACTTGCACGCAACGATCCGTGGAGATAAAGATGGCCGCTTCCCATGCCGGATTTCTAGATGCCCTCAGCGCGGCATTACCAGAGAATGCCATTGAAGCAGCGGGCCCGCTGCTTCGAGAAAACTCTAGAGACTTCGGTCAGTTGTCGGGGGATCCCATTGAACCGCTGGCCGTGGTTTTCGCCAGTTCCGTAGCGGATGTACAACACGTTCTACGCTTGGCTAGCGAATACAAGGTTCCGGTCATTAGCCGCGGTGCCGGCACAGGTGTTTCTGGTGGTGTACACGTACTAGGTGATGCCGTCGTCTTGAACTTGAGCAAGATGAATAGAATCCTAGAGATCCGCCCGGAAGATGAGGTCGCTGTGGTTGAACCTGGCGTCATCAATCATCAGCTGAACGAAGCCGTTTCCGAATTCGGCCTCATGTACGCCCCGGATCCTGCTAGCTACAAGGTGTCTACAATTGGCGGCAACATCGCAACCAACGCGGGAGGCCTGCGGTGCGCGAAGTATGGCGTGACCCGAGAAGCAGTGCTCTCCCTAGACGTAGTATTGGCAGACGGCCGACTAATCCGCGTTGGCAAGAATACGTTTAAGGGTGTAGCAGGGTATGATCTCGCCGCACTTTTCACAGGGTCAGAGGGCACGCTGGGCGTTGTCGTTCGCGCAGTTCTCCGATTGCGCTATCTCCCGGTAGACGAGCGAGACATAGCTCTATTGTTCCCCAGCCTGGAAGAAGCAGTCGAGGGCGTTCAACTGATTGCCAAAGCCAGAATTCAGCCTGCCATTTTGGAACTCATTGATCATTCGACTCTGCTCATTCTTGATGAACAGTACTCGACGAATTACGCAGGTCACGGCGGTGCCATGCTCTTGGCTCGACTGGATGGCTATGGCGCCGAGCGTGAAGAAACCGCTCTCCGCAGTGTTTTCGCAGACCGCAATGCCCAGCTAAGCAATTCGGCAGATCCGAGTGCTACGCAACTGATCGAAATGCGCCGAACCAGCCGGGGTGATACTAAAGACGATGCTTACCGGACTGGAGAGGATGTCGCGATTCCGAAAAGCAAGATGCTTGAATACGTGCACCGCGTTCAACGGGCTGCGCGGGACGAAAACGTAAACATGCGGATGATTTCGCATGTAGGGGATGGCAATCTGCATCCGACGTTTTCTGTAGAACCGGAAGACGGCAACGAGCCACTAGCGAGGCTTGACCGTGCAGTTGAAAGCTCCGTACGTATTGCACTGGAACTGGGCGGCACAATTACTGGCGAACACGGTGTCGGGCTGATCAAAAAAGATTGGTTGCAATGGGAACAAGCAACAGAAGTGATCGAACTCCAACAGCAGATAAAGAACCTTTTGGACCCGTTGAATATCTTGAATCCTGGGAAAGCTATCTAATGGTCTTAAGCTGCGAGGCCCGGCTAAGGACTTGGCGGCAAAGAAAAGAGTAGCTATGCCGGGCATTGATGAGAATTCTGCAGGGTGTATAGTGAAATGGTTGTAACCACGGGATATAGCGCAGCTTGGTAGCGCGCGTCGTTCGGGACGATGAGGTCGCAGGTTCGAATCCTGTTATCCCGACACACAGCTAAGGGGGAACTTCGGTTCCCTCTTTTGCATTAAGCAGTCGTCTCAGCACGCAGTGACAGGTCAAGTGGACCTGCCTCCTTCGGCGGCAATTTATCGGCTGACGTGTAGCGAAGCTCAGGTCTGTTACAGGCATTTCAATAAACGAGCTGCAGATCACTCGAGGATATTGCCCCAGGATGTGCGATCCGTGAATTTTTTAGGTATAGTTATATCTCGTGCTAAGGCGTTCAGCGCAGATCAGCTTCGGCTGCTGAAGCAAATGAATACCAAGTCACATTGGGATATGGTGTAATTGGCAACACAACGGTTTCTGGTTCCGTCATTCTAGGTTCGAGTCCTGGTATCCCAGCGCTTCACCAAAGAGATTTGGTGAGCTGAAGATTAATCTTCAGCATACGGCCCCATCGTATAGCGGCCTAGTACTCCGCCCTCTCACGGCGGCAACACGGGTTCGAATCCCGTTGGGGTCACCAAAGCAAAAATCGCGAAACTTATGTTTCGCGATTTTTTTATGCCCAAAAACCGAGGATTCTACGGAACCGACAGCGGCTTCCGCTGATACCTCCTTAAGCAGGGTAATCCGTCAGTAATGTAACGGCGCAGAGTTGCAGGTCTAGCGCGGGTGAGGGGAAACTGCCCGTTGAGCCCGTTGAGCCCGTTGAGCCCGTTGAGCCCGTTGAGCCCGTTGAGCCCGTTGAGCCCGTTGAGCCCGTTGAGCCCGTTGAGCCCGTTGAGCCCGTTGAGCCGCAGGGCATAACAACTCATTGCCCCCATCCTGGCCATTGGACGCTGCCACGAAAATGTCCGACTCATACATCGCTGGAAGCTCATGAGCTTCAATCTGAGCATGCTGTGCAAGGTGACCCATATGGATAACTAAGAACCGCCCTGATTAAGTTTCAATTTTCTATTCGCCGATCCTGGGATGTCTATGCTTGATCCATGAGTGGCAGAGCCAAAGCATTTAGCGATGAAGGCGCACGGGATCCATCGCGCCCAAAACAGTATCGGGAACGAAAGAGAGCTCTGTACTTCCTGGGCATAGGAGGATTCTGCTTCCTCCTGACCTTGGCAGTGAATTACGGATTGAAGTTCACGATTCTGGGGGCGCATCCAACTTCAGCTTTTCTTATCGCTAATGCAGCGGCCACGGTAGTTTCCTACTACCTCTCGAGACGGTTTACCTTTGGGGATGTCGCCCACGGCCTCAAACGTATTCAGTTCATCAAATTCGTCGGCATGTCTACGGTAGCTATTGGAATTACTGCGGCGCCGGTTTATGTATCCCGTTGGATCTTTGGAATCACGGAACCACACGTTTCTTTTATCGTCCAGGAGATCGCCGACTTTATCGCCGGACCAATTATCGGGACGTTACTTGGGATGATCTTCCGATGGTGGGCAATGAAGAAGTTCGTCTTCCTGGATACGCTCCATAAACGTACAGAGATCCTGTAAACCGCAGGAGCAAAGCAGTCGCGATTCCGCTGCAGATTTGTTCAACTGTCAGGGCGTCAGAGTACGCCCGCGGATTATGCAACCACAGTGTAACCACGATCACTGTCAAAAGTGCCCTGCCGATTTGCGGAGCCCTGAAAACCTGTGTATAGTTTTTATCTGTTGCCGGAACGGAAACAACACGGAATCTACCGTTTGTTTACCCGGCAGCCAATCACTTTTCACTGAAGGTTTTCCGCCGATTTTGATCGGATCAGGAACTCTGGTAAGTTGGAAAAGTTGCTCCGGAGCGAAGC
>NZ_JANUFE010000011.1:0-69175 GCF_024807995.1 Arthrobacter sp. JUb119 | reverse complement strand
TGAGGGTGTGGGAGAGTAGGTCACCGCCGGACTTAACTTGAGTAGATGGTTTGAGGCCCTGGTACCGTTTGGTGCCGGGGCCTCACCTGTTTAACTAGACTATTTAAGCCGTACGCGCATCGGCCGTCCTCACCCTTCCTATCTTCATGGAAGTAGATAAGGTGTGTAGTAGAAATAACAAGATCTTCTACACGAGGGGCTTTCCTTGACCACCGAGACTACGAGTCCACTGACATACCGCGACGATTCAATTCGTCCCCAGGACGATCTCTACCGCCATAGCAATGGCAAGTGGTTCGAGACAGCAACAATTCCAGGAGATCAAGGAATTTACGGTTCCTTCATGGAACTCCGCGACCAGGCTGAGGCTGCGGTCCACGGAATCATTAATGAAGCAGTGCAGAAGGTCGATTCCGGTGCAGAAACTGACGCCGCCACCCAGCGCATTGCCCGCCTCTACAGCTCATTCATGAATGAAGCCGTTATCGAAGAACGCGGTGCCGATCCGGTTGCTGTCTTCTTGAATACTATTTCGGATATCCAGAGCACCGAACAGCTGCTCGAAGTATGCGGTTTCTTCCAGCGCAAAGGCATCAGCGGCTTCATGGATATCGGCGCGATGAACGACGCCGGCAATCCGGACCGGAACCTGCTGACCTTCCTGCAAGGCGGCCTGGGCCTGCCTGATGAGTCCTACTATCGCGAAGAGCAGTTCGCTGAAACCGTATCCGACTACCAGGACCACCTTGGCCGCCTGCTGGCCCTTGGCGGTATTGCTGATGCCGAAGCCGCGGCCGCACATGTCGTAGCGCTCGAGAAGGCCATGGCCTCGCATCACTGGGACCGGGTCAAGGTCCGCGATGCTCAGGCACGCTACAACCTGATGTCCGATGAGGAGCTTTCCGCGCTTTTCCCGGGTGTGAGGACCTGGCTGGCTGGCGCCGGCATTGAGCCGAAGTACTACAGCGAAGTTGTCGTCTGGCAGCCAAGCTACCTTCAGGGATTGTCTGAGCTATTCGGCTCCCAGCCGCTGGATGCCTGGAAGAACTGGTTGCGGGTCCAGGTGCTGCGCTCCTTCGCTCCCTATTTGTCCAGCGCATTCGTCAATGAGAATTTCTCCTTCTACTCGGCCAAGCTCGGTGGCGTGGAACAGCTCAAGGAACGCTGGAAGCGAGGTGTCGCATTCACCGAAGGTGCTGTAGGCGAAGACATCGGCCAGCTGTACGTGGCTGAGCACTTCCCTGCAGAGGCCAAGGACGCCATGGACGCGCTGGTTCAACGGCTCATCGAGGCTTACCGCATCTCGATCAGCGAACTGTCCTGGATGGGCCCGGAGACCATCGAAAAGGCACTGGATAAGCTTTCCAAGTTCCGTCCGAAGATCGGCTACCCGAACCAATGGATCGACTACTCTGCCATCCAGGCTGATGAACTGGACGTCATCGCGAATATTGCCTCGGCGAACGAATTCGAGTTCGCTCGTGAATTGAAGAAGATCGATGACGGGGTGGATCGCGAACTGTGGTTCATGTTCCCCCAGACGGTGAACGCCTACTACCACCCGCTGCTGAACGAAATCGCGTTCCCAGCGGCAATCCTGCGCCCGCCATTCTTCGACGTGAACCGCGACATCGCCTCGAATTTCGGCGGCATCGGCGCGGTCATCGGCCACGAAATCGGCCACGGCTTCGATGACCAGGGCTCGCAGTTCGATGGCACTGGCCAGTTGACCAATTGGTGGACCGATGAGGACCGGGCTTCCTTCGAGAAGCTGACCGCCAAGCTGGTGGACCAGTACAACGCGCTGTCCCCTTCAGAAGCCCCGGAACACAACGTCAACGGTGCACTGACCTTGGGCGAGAACATCGGCGACCTCGGTGGCCTGGGCATTGCCTACAAGGCCTACAAGCTCGAGTTGGCCGCCCTTGGCATACAGGAAGATGAAGTGATCGACGGCATCACCGGAGACCAGCGCTTCTTCTACTCCTGGGCCGAATGCTGGCGCACGCTGATTCGTCCGGAGACCGCGGTGGTACGCGTGACCACCGACCCGCATGCACCCGGGGAGTTCCGCTGCAACCAGGTTCCGAAGAACCTGGCATCCTTCCACGAGGCCTTCGGCACCAAGCCCGGCGATGGCATGTGGCTGGATCCAGCTGACCGCGTAGAAATCTGGTAAACCGCATAACTGAATGGATAGGGCAGGGGCAAAGCCAGCTTTGCCCCTGCCCTATCCTGCGCTACGGGCCAAGATCACTGTGTAAGGCTGATCATGAAGGGCTTCAACTGCACGCCATGACACGTAGAATGGTCTATTGTGACTTCCGAAAATAATTCCGCACAGGCCCCAGATCCAAACGACCAGCGACAGGTGCGCACCGATAAGCGCAACCAGCTGCTGGCCAAGGGCGAGGAAGCCTACCCGGTAGGCATAGCTCGCACCCACTCGTTGCAGGAAATCCGCGACAAGTACGAGCACCTCGAAGCTGGTGAAGAGACCGAAGACGTCGTCGGCATTGTCGGCCGCATCGTTTTCATGCGCAACACCGGCAAGCTGTGCTTCGCCACCTTGCAGGAAGGCGGCCAGAAGGGCGAAGGGGTTCGCCTGCAGGTCATGCTCTCGCTTGCCAACGTTGGCGAAGAGCGCCTGGCCCAGTGGAAGTCGCTCGTCGATCTGGGCGACCATGTGTTTGTGACCGGCAAGGTCATCTCCTCGCGCCGCGGCGAGCTGTCCATCATGGCAGACGCTTGGGAAATGGCTTCCAAGGCCCTGCGCCCACTGCCGGTGCTGCACGCCGATCTGAATGAAGAGACCCGCGTGCGCCAGCGCTACGCCGATTTGATCGTGCGCAACGAGGCCCGCGAAATGGTCTACAAGCGCGCCGCGATCGTCCGCGCCGTACGCAACACCCTGGAGAACCGCGGCTACGTCGAGGTTGAGACCCCGATGCTGCAGCTGGTTCACGGTGGCGCTTCGGCCCGTCCATTCAAGACGCACCTGAACGCCTTTGACCAGGAAATGACCCTGCGCATCGCAACCGAGCTGTACCTCAAGCGGTGCGTCGTTGGCGGTGTTGACCGCGTCTTCGAAGTGGGGCGCATCTTCCGCAACGAGGGTGTCGACTCGACCCACTCGCCGGAATTCACCACCTTGGAATCCTACGAAGCCTACGCCGACCAGTACGTCATGGCCGATCGCATCAAGGAAATCATTCTCAATGCCGCTGATGCCATTGGCGCCGGCCGCACCATCGAGACCCCCAAGGGCACCGCTAACCTGGACGGCGAATGGCGCTGGGTCAGCGTCTACCCTGGCCTGTCCGAAGCTGTCGGCGTGGAGATCACCCCGGAAACCGAAGCTTCGGTACTGCGCGAAGTCGCTGCGAAGCACGAAGTGAAGATCGATCCAGCCTGGGGCGCCCAGAAGCTGGTCATCGAGCTGTTCGGCGAAATCGTCGAGCCGACCTTGATCGACCCGACCTTCGTGTGCGACTACCCGCCACTGGCACAGCCGCTGGCACGCCCGCATCGCTCGAAGCCGGGAGTCATCGAGGCCTGGGACCTGATCATCGGCGGCATGGAGCGCGGTACCGCGTTCTCCGAGCTGATTGACCCGGTGATCCAGCGCGAGCGCCTGACCGAGCAGTCCCTGATGGCTGCTGGCGGCGACCCAGAAGCAATGCAGCTTGACGAAGACTTCCTTCGTGCATTGGAATACGGTGCACCGCCGATGGGCGGTATCGGTTTAGGTATCGATCGTCTGGTTATGCTTTTCACCAACGTCGGTATTCGTGAAACTATTCTGTTCCCACTCCTAAAGCCGGAGGCATAGGAATGCCATATATTGAGGCGATCGTCCCGACAATCGGCCTGGCGCTGCTTTTCTGGTACGTGATGAAAGCAATTACAAACGCGGATCGAAAAGAACGCCAAGCTGAAGCTGAAGCTGATGCGCTAATTCAAAATCGCTCGGATTCTAATAATCCAGTAAACGAGAATTAGTCTTTCCTGAAAGAACCTTGTGAATTCTGATGATAATTAGAGTTTAGTGCGGCTATTTGTATATGCTTGTTGTTTGAAATGGGCTGATGATCGAATGTCAGTTGGTCCAGTACATTCAAGCTCGGAGGAATTCCTAAATGGCACGTCAGGTTCAAATTGCCCTGATCGACGATATTGATGGTAGCGAGGCGACTGAATCTATTGCATTCAGCGTCGCTGGTCAGCATTTTGAAATCGACCTGAACGACGAGCATGCTGCTCAGTTCCATGCAGCCATCGAGCCGTACATCGATGCGGCGCGCTCGTCGAAGCAGACTGCAGCGAGCGAAGCTCCAGCAATCCGCGCATGGGCGAAGGAAAACAACATCAAGGTCAACGCACGCGGACGCCTTAATGCAGAAGTTGTAGATGCCTACAATGCTGCAATGCGCAAGGGCGGGCGAAACCGCGCGAAGTAATTTGCGGGGTTTTCAACAAGTCTCAATATAAGAGCCGGCACGCAATGCGTGCCGGCTCTTATTCTTATAACGACGTTCGTAATTCATCCAATACTTTCATTGAACATCGCAATATTGGTGAGCCAAGTAAATCCGGAAATTAATTGCACCTCAATTACGGATTTCCGGTACCAGGGGACCGCTTCGGTTATCCCTGTGGCGAACAAGGGCGCATTGCCGGCGCTTGGTGCGTAGCATCGAATTATTGGTAAGCAAGGAGTGTGCCGAAGATGTTTGAGAGATTTACCGACCGTGCCCGTCGAGTTGTCGTGCTCGCCCAAGAAGAGGCGCGCATGCTCAACCACAACTACATCGGCACCGAGCACCTGTTGCTCGGTCTAATCCACGAAGGCGACGGTGTCGCCGCAAAGGCGCTTGAGTCGCTGAATATTTCGCTGGGTGCCGTTCGTGAGCAGGTTCAGGAGATTATCGGCAAGGGCCAGCAGGCGCCTTCCGGTCATATCCCGTTCACTCCTCGCGCCAAGAAGGTTTTGGAGCTCTCGCTGCGCGAAGCGCTGCAGCTGGGGCATAACTACATTGGTACCGAGCACATCCTGCTCGGCCTGATCCGCGAGGGCGAGGGCGTCGCAGCCCAGGTCCTGGTGAAATTGGGTGCTGACCTCGGTCGCGTGCGCCAGCAGGTCATCCAGCTGCTCTCGGGCTACCAGGGCGGCAAGGAAACTGCCTCCGCTGGCGTCAGCTCGGGCGGACAGCAGGAAGGCACCCCGGCAGGCTCGGCGGTGCTCGACCAGTTCGGCCGCAACCTCACCGCAGCTGCCCGCGAGGGCAAGCTCGATCCAGTGATTGGCCGCGAGCACGAGATGGAACGCGTCATGCAGGTCCTCTCGCGCCGTACCAAGAACAACCCGGTGCTGATCGGCGAGCCTGGTGTCGGCAAGACCGCAGTCGTCGAGGGCCTGGCCCAGTCGATCGTGCGTGGCGATGTGCCCGAGACCATCAAGGACAAGCAGCTGTACACCCTGGACCTCGGTTCCCTGGTGGCCGGCTCCCGCTACCGCGGCGACTTCGAGGAACGCCTGAAGAAGGTCCTCAAGGAAATCCGCACCCGTGGCGATATCATCCTGTTCATCGACGAGATCCACACCCTCGTCGGTGCTGGTGCCGCCGAGGGCGCCATCGATGCCGCGTCGATCCTCAAGCCGATGCTGGCTCGTGGCGAACTGCAGACCATCGGTGCCACCACCTTGGATGAGTACCGCAAGAATATCGAGAAGGATGCAGCGCTTGAGCGCCGCTTCCAGCCGATCCAGGTCAAGGAGCCTTCGGTAGAGCTGACCACGCAGATCCTGCGTGGCCTGCGCGACCGCTACGAGGCGCACCACCGCGTGACCATCACCGATGGTGCACTGCAGGCCGCTGCCACGCTGGCGCACCGCTACATCTCCGATCGCTTCCTACCGGACAAGGCCGTGGACCTGATCGACGAGGCGGGCGCACGCCTGCGCATCCAGCGCATGACCGCTCCTCCGGCCTTGAAGGAAATGGACGAGGAAATCGCCACCGTGCGCCTGGAGAAGGAAGCTGCGATTGACGCGCAGGACTTCGAAGGGGCTGCCTCGCTGCGCGATAAGGAATCCAAGCTGATTGAGGCCCGCAACGAGAAGGAGAAGTCCTGGCGCAATGGCGACATGGACGAAGTCTCCGAGGTGACTGAGGACCTTATTGCCGAGGTACTTGCCAACTCCACCGGCATCCCGGTTGTGAAGCTGACCGAGGAAGAGTCCACGCGCCTGCTGAACATGGAAGACGAGCTGCACAAGCGCGTCATCGGCCAGGACTCGGCGATCAAGGCCATCTCCCAGGCGATCCGCCGTACCCGTGCAGGCCTGAAGGATCCGAACCGCCCAGGTGGTTCGTTCATCTTCGCCGGCCCAACCGGTGTAGGCAAGACCGAGCTGGCCAAGGCGCTGGCAGAGTTCCTCTTCGGTGAAGAAGACGCGCTGATCACCCTGGACATGTCCGAATACTCGGAGAAGCACACCGTTTCCCGGCTCTTCGGTGCTCCTCCGGGCTACGTCGGCTACGAAGAGGGCGGGCAGCTGACCGAGAAGGTCCGCCGCCGTCCGTTCTCCGTAGTGCTCTTCGACGAGGTCGAGAAGGCGCATGCCGACTTGTTCAACTCATTGCTGCAGATCCTGGAAGACGGCCGCTTGACCGACTCCCAGGGCCGTGTGGTGGACTTCAAGAACACCATCATCATTATGACCACCAACCTCGGTACCCGCGACATCTCCAAGGGTGTGATGACCGGCTTCCAGTCGGCCGCGGATACCAAGACCGGTTACGAGCGCATGCAGGCCAAGGTCCAGGAAGAACTGCGTCAGCATTTCCGCCCTGAATTCCTGAACCGTGTTGATGACACCGTGGTCTTCCCGCAGCTGAACCAGGACGAGATCGAAGAAATCGTCGACCTGTTCATCGCACGCCTGGCCAAGCGCCTGGAAGAACGCGAGATCACCATCGAGCTAACCCAGGCTGCCCGCAGCCTGCTGGCCCAGCGCGGTTACGATCCAGCAATGGGTGCCCGCCCGCTGCGCCGCACCATCCAGCGCGATATCGAGGACCAGCTCTCCGAGCGTATCCTCTTCAGCCAGATCGTTGCGGGCCAGAAGGTCACCGTCGACGTCGAGGGCGAAGGCGAGAGCCGCAAGTTCGTCTTCCACGCTGAAGGCGGCACCGGCCAGCTGGAAGGCGAGCCGGCACCGGCAGCACTGGAAAGCTAGGCCGCAGAGGCATAACCCATAGCCGTGGAACTGACAACGTTCAGTTCCACGGCTATTGGCTTTAATCCGGCCATGTCGTAGGCTCAACACATGAAGAAGCGAAGCAAAGGGCAACAGCTGATTGCCGCTTCCTGCCTCGCAGTCATGGCCTATTCAGCCCTGTACCTTCTCCTCCGTCCCCAGCTTCCTGGACAATTGGTGCGCCATGCCGGCACCGACGGAGCCGGATACGGCCCAACGTGGCTGGTGGTGCTGGTGATTGGTGCCGCGGGCACGCTCAGTATTGCCATCGGCATCATTGTCTACCGCGACTTCACCTCATTGGGGCACTGGAACCCGGGACCGAAATCGATTGTGGTCTGCTTCCTGGCCGCTGGCTTCGGAATCCTCGGACTGGGCGCTGCCATGCTTCTCGCTGCCATGGGAGAAGACGCCGCGCAGCAAGGCACCCTGCCTATTGGCATGGGACTGCTTGGGCTGATCGGGGTCTTCGCGCTTTCCGCCTCGCTGCTGGCAAAGGCATTGCCCCAGGCCGAGCAAGAAAGCCTCGACGCCTGAAGAGCAATCGATTCCCTCCGGGCGTGCTGGGCTTAGCGGGCCACCGCCTTGGCTACCAACTCGGCAAGCATTTCTTCGAGCTGCCCATCAAGCGCGGTAATGGCGAACGAGGTGGGCCATAGGGTGCCCTCATCCAGCTGCGCAACATCGTTGAAGCCGAAAGTCAGGTAGCGGGTACCGAACTTCTTGGCATCCTGCATGAAGCACAAGATCTTGCCGTCCAAAGCGTAAGCGGGCATGCCATACCAGGTTTTCGGCTCCAATTCCGGAGCCGTCTCGGTGATGATCCGGTGCAGCTTCTGCGCAAGCACCTTGTCGTTGCCCTCGAAGGAAGCAATCTTCTCTTCCACTTCCTTGCGGGCCTGTTCCGCCTTCTCGGCTTTGGTCATGCGCTTCTTCGAAGTGCGCACCTCAGCGGCCCGCTCTTTCATCGCGGCCTTCTCGGCGGCTGAAAAGCCTTCTTGTTCTGAACTGCTCATGCTTCTTCTCCCTGAACTGCTTGGTTGATACGGACCATATTTCCCGAAGGATCGCGGAAGGCGCAATCGCGCGGACCCCACGGTTGGTCCATTGGCTCCTGCAGGACTTCAGCGCCCGACGCGCTCAAAGTTTCAAAGACCTTGTCCAGATCATTGGTGGACAGCACCAGCGGGCCGATCGCGCCCTTGGCTACCAGCTCGGCCAAGGCCTGCGCATCGGCAGCTGACCGGCCAGCGCCCGGAGCCGAAAGCACCAGGCTGGTGCCGGCGCCGTCGGAGCCGCCAAGGGACACCCAGCGGAAGCCGCCGTTGGCGACATCGGAGAGGACCGTGAAGCCCAGCGCATCGCGGTAGAACGCGAGCGCCTCATCCACATCGAGCACGGTCAAAGGGACATGATTGATTGAAATGCTTGCCATGGCTCCAGCCTAGGGAGCGCCGACCAGATAGCGCTTCTTCAAAACTGCTCAGAATCTCTCGGGACGCAAAAGGATCTTGGCGATGCAGGCAGGGATCGGCTCGGTGGCTGAATGGTCCCGTTCCCGGTATGACGAGGGAGTTTCGCCGATCACTTCGGTGAAGCGCGTGCTGAAGGAACCCAGAGAGGTCCATCCCACTTGCATGCAAGCATCTGTTACCGAGACCGATGCGCGCAGCAGATGCATGGCGCGCTCGATACGGCGGGTGAGCAAATAGGCATGCGGGGTCTCGCCATAGGCCCGCTTGAACTCCCTGGAAAAATGAGCAGGAGACATGGAAGCACGCTGGGCCAACGCAGGCACATCCAATGGTTCCGCATAGTGCCGGTCCATCAGGTCCCTGGCCCGGCGCAGGTGCGCCAGGGTTTTCAGCGCTTCGGCATCCACCGGCTAGCCCCGGTTCCTGGCTCGCAGGACAAGGAATGCACCCAGCACCGTTGAGCACAGGTAGATCCCGGTGACGGTGATCCAGCCCGCGGTGAAGCCACCGGCCGAGCCGACCAGCAGGCCCATGGCCAAGGGCCCCACGGTGAAACCGCCAAACTGGCCCGCCGAGACGATTCCGCTGGCACTTCCCAGGCGGCTTGCGGGGATCACCCGCAGCAAGCCCGCCATCAGCACTACCGAAACTCCCAGGGCCGAGGCGCCGTGCAGGCAGACCGCTAGCCAGAGCAAGGCCACCGAGTGCAGCTGCTGGGCCATCAGGAAGCTGGCACCGCCCGCAGTGGCCAGCGACGCCAGCAGCAACAAGAGCTTAGGAGCTGATACGCCGCGTGACATCATCTGCCCCCATCCGACGCGGGCGGAAACGCCAATGACGCCAGCGACCGCGGCGGTCAGGCCGCCAGCGACCAAGGAGAAGTCCAGCTCGCGGACCGCAAAGAGCGCCAGGTAGACGTTGGTCGCCTGTACGCCGACACCGTTGATGAAACCGAATAGGGCCAGCGCAAAAATGACGAACTTCGTGGAGGGGGTGGCCGCAGCCACCGGCTGGCTCGCGCCCGTTGCCGCCTTCTGCGGGGCAGGCGCGGCGAGCATGGGGGTTGCGCGGATAACCCGTACAGCGATCACCGCGAGGACCGCGGC
The DNA here is from genome assembly GCF_024807995.1 of Arthrobacter sp. JUb119. NCBI lineage: Bacteria > Bacillati > Actinomycetota > Actinomycetes > Micrococcales > Micrococcaceae > Arthrobacter > Arthrobacter sp. JUb119. The sequence continues at coordinate 59,330 of NZ_JANUFE010000011.1, read as the reverse complement.
GAGCACGGCGCCGGCCAGCGATGCTCCGTTCCAGCCAATGAATGCAGCCAGCAGCGGGAACCCCACGCTGCCTACGAGCTGTGAAACCTGCACGCCAGACTGCTTGATGCCGGTCCACGTGATGCGCTGGGCACTAGGGACGCGCTGGGCCAGAATGCGGTTGGTGACCCCGTTGGGGAATGACTGGGCGAAGCCGGCCAAACCGGAAGCCGCCAGGAGCAAGACGTAGCCTGCGGGAATGGCTGCCAAGCCCAGCGCGACCGCCGTCGTGCCGAAGATCAGCAGGACCAGCCTGGTATCCGGTTGCCTGTCGGAGAACTTCCCGAAGACGGCGTTACCCAGTGCGGCGCAGCCGAAGCACACTGTCGCCAACAGGCCGAACTGGGATTCGGTGATTCCCAAATCCCTGATGACCAGGTCGCTGGTGGCGTTCAACCCGTAATTAAGCAGGGGAGCGATGCCGACGGCGGATAGGAGGATGGCAAGCAACCCGAATCCGGGGCGTGCTGTTCTAGCTGGCATCCTCATCCTTGCTCCAGTGCGACTTCAATGTTCAAGTTTATCTTGGCACACCGTGTTGCGGGATGTTCCTTCAATGACATATCCGGCATCTGCTTCGATTCTGCAAACGGTGGGGCATAGGATTTAGAACGTGAACTCTTTTACCGTCCGCTCAGCCAGAACCAGTGATGTCAACGCTATCCGCAATCTTGTGCGCCCGTTGGCCGAGGAACGGATCCTGCTGGATAAGGAAGCGGTCACCTACTACGAGTCCATCCAGGAATTCCTGGTCGCCGAGGACGCGGACGGCAATGTTGTCGGCTGCGGCGGTTTGCACGTCATCTGGGAAGACATCGCCGAAATCCGTACCTTGGCGACCTCGGGCGAGCTGCGTGGCAAGGGCGTAGGCCATGTCCTGCTCTCCGAACTCTTGGAACGTGCCCGGGAAGTCGGGGTTGGCCGCGTCTTCTGCCTGACCTTCGAAGTGGATTTCTTCATACGCCAAGGCTTCAAGGTGATGGCTGACCAGAGCGCCGTGGATCCAGCGGTATACCAGGAGATCCTGCTCTCCCGGGATGAAGGCGTTGCTGAATTCCTGGACCTCGCCCGCGTGAAGCCGAATACCTTGGGCAACACCCGGATGATCATTACGCTGGACTGATACTTCTAGTCCATCCGGTCGTAGCGCGCACGGAATACCAGGTACAGCGCGTAGCAAACCAGGCCCGCACCGATAGCAACCAGGGCAACCGGCCCAAACGGCTGATCCTGGATGGCCTTCAGCGCGCCATCGATGCCGCTGGCCTCTTCCGGGTCGCGCTGTACCGTGGCCACGATGAAGAGCAGGCCCACGGCACCGAGGACTACGCCTTTGGCAGGATAGCCCAGCATGCCCGAGTACTTGATCGCGCGCGATACCTCGGTATTTCCGGAACCGGAGAGATCCTTCAAGAACTTCCGGGTGGCACCCTTGTAGATGTAGTAGCCGGCCATGGCCAGCAGCCCCAGGCCCAAGGCGATCAGCAACCCCCGGCCAAGTCCGGTCTTCATCATTTCTCCGCTGAAGCTGGTGGCAGTCTTTCCCGAATCACTGGGAATTCCCACCGCAAACCGCCCAAAGGTGAAGCCGACAGCCAAGAAGGACACCGAGATGGCCGCGGACTTGAGCCTGCCCTTCAGCTCGTTTTCGGGCAAGAAGGCCTGCGCCAAGGACCATAGGCCCAGCAATAGTGCGCCGATTGCGCAGATCCACAGCAAGACCATGCCGAAAGGCTGCTCTGCCAAGGCGCCCATGGCTCCGCCCTGATCGGCTTCCGCCTTGCCGCCGGCAGCGACGAAAGCTGCGAGGATTCCCACGGTTGCGTGAAGTACGCCGTTGGCGACGTATCCCAGGCGTGCGGCGCGTTCGAACCATGGGTGCTTGGCTACGTGGCGAACAGCAGCGGCCGGATCAACTGAAGCGTTCATGGGCTAAGCATAGGTAGGCATCAGGGCATAAAGCTAGCCGCTTCTGGCTCGTTCCGGGCCGATGCTACGAAGGCAGGCGGATTCCATCTTCTTCGGCGATCGCCAGGCCATCTTTGAGCAGCCCGGCCAGTGCCCGTTCACGCTGCTCCAATGGTGATTGCAATTGGTCAAGCGCCACATACCTTGCATGCGATTCATGGGACAGCTCGGCCAGGAAGGACTGCTCTGGCACCGCCTGCTCATGCTCGCGCAGGATCGCCATGATGGCGCCGCGGACCTGCCGGTCCGTACCCTTCCAAGCTTGTCCCTTCGGGATGTAGTGCGGGGCCGGCTGCCCCTGGGCAATCCATGCGCACTGCTGGAAGACCGGGCATTGCTCGCACTTCGGGCTGCGAGCGGTGCACACCAGGGCACCGAGTTCCATTACCGAAATATTCCACAGATTCGCTGCCTGATGATCCTCGGGCTGGACTTCTGCAGCCCGGGCGAATTCACTGGCACGCGGGCTTGGCTCGGGCAATGCCATGCCGCCAAAGAGCCGTGCATGCACGCGGCGAATATTCGTGTCCACGACAACGGTGCGCTCGCCGAAAGCAAAGCAGGCAATGGCGGCCGCGGTGTAGGAGCCGATGCCCGGCAAGGCCAGGAGCTCGGCTTCGGTGCGCGGGACTTCGCCGTTGTACTCGGTGGTGATCTCCACGGCGGCGGCATGCAAGCGCTGCGCGCGCCGCGGATAGCCCAGCCGTCCCCACGCTTTCAGTGCTTCGGACAGCGGTTCCGCAGCCAGATCCTGCGGCCGTGGCCAGCGGCGCATCCATTCTTCCCAAACCGGCAAGACACGAACTACCGGAGTCTGCTGGAGCATGAACTCGCTGACCATGACTTCCCAGCCGCTCACTCCGGGGCGTCGCCAAGGCAGGTCGCGGGCGTTCTCTAGGTACCAGGTGTTGATGGTGTTGTGGATTTGCTGCACCCCACCACTCTAAGCCAGCGCACCGTCCGCCCGGAATCAGCGGGAATGGATTGCAGAACGTGATTTGCCCTGGATCCTACGCCATTACCGGCTTCGGGCAGGCAAATGAATTAGCCTTAAGCCATGAGCAACGCATCAGGGGGGAAACCATCGGCCAGCGTCTACCGGCGCAGGCGGATCACCGTGGCAGTACTTGCCCTGGTGCTCGTCGGCCTGCTTGTCTGGGGCGTCGTTGCGCTGGCCGGATTGTTCTCCCCTGATGAGAAGAAAACTGCAGGCAATGAGCCAAGCGCCCAGCAAACCCAGTCGGTTCCTTCGCCATCGCCAGAGCCGGAAGACGACGAAGCTGCGGCCAAGAAGTGCAAGAGCGACGAGGTCGAGATTACTGCGACTACCGATGCGAAAAGCTACGCCTCGGACAAGAAGCCGACCTTGCTGCTGGGCATCGAAAATGTTTCCAAGCGCGAATGCGAATTGAACGTCGGAACCACGCAGCAGGAGTTCCTGGTTTCCAGCGGCGCGGACCGCATCTTCTCCACCATCGATTGCCTGGATGGCGCAGAAGATGTGAACCTGGCCTTCAAGCCGGGGCAGAAGGAGAACGCGCGCTTCACCTGGAACCGCGAGCGTTCGGCTCCCGGGTGCAAGTCGGTCAGCGTGCAGCCGCGTCCGGGAACCTACAAGTTCACCGCCGCTATCGGCGACTTCGTTTCGGAGCCGGTCACCTTCACCTTGGAGTGAAAACGCCTAGATGTAGCGATCCAGCAACGAGGATTCGGCCATGCGGGCCAGCCCTTCCCGGATGGAGCGTGCACGCTGCTCGCCGACGCCCTCGATTTCCATGAGCTGGCTGGTGGACGCTGCCATGAGCAGCTGCAAGTTATCGAAGGACGCCACCAGGCGGTCCCCGACCAGCTTGGGCACCGTGCGGATCTGCGAAAGCAGGCGGTAGCCCTTCGGGGTCAGCTGGTCGTCTTGGCCAATGGTGGAGTGCGGGAACAGGATCTTGGTCAGGCCATCAAGCTCAATGAGCTGGGCATCGGAAACTTCATGCAGCGTCTCCAGGGCACGCTCGATATCCAGCTCCTGGCCTTCCGCGTCGGAATAGTCCCGCAGGAGCAACTGGTTATCCGCCTGGATGCCGGAGAGCAATTCCGCATGCTGGGCCGCCAGCAGGCGCCCATCGATGCCCAGCTCCAGCACGTAGCGGGAGATTTCTTCGCTGGTACGGCGCAGCATCTCGGTGCGCTGCAAGACAGCGAGCACTTCCCGCGCGGTGGCGACATCTTCAATTTCCGCAGCTGACAGGGCGCTGGTGACCTGGTCCAGGCGGTGGCGGTACCGTTCCAAGGTAGCAATAGCCTGGTTGCCGCGGGCCAGCAGGCGCTCGGCTGGCTCGAGCACATGGCGCTCGCCGTCGGCATAGAGGGTGATGGTCTGCATGGACTGCGAAACCGAAATCGTCGGGAACCCGGTTTGCGCGGCTACGCGTTCTGCCGTGCGGTGGCGGGTGCCGGACTCCTGGGTTTCAATCTGCGCATCCGGCATCAGCTGCACGCCGGCCTGCTGGATCTGGCGTCCTGTGCCGTCCAGAATGATCGCGCCGTCCATCTTGGCCAGTTCGCGGATGCGTGTAGGCGTGTATTCGGTGTTGATCCTGAAGCCGCCGGAGCTGATCGACTCCACGAGCCTGTCATGGCCCAGCACTATGAGAGCGCCAGTACGGCCGCGCTGGATCCGTTCAAGACCCTGGGCGAGCTCGGTACCCGGGGCAATCTGGGCCAGAACGGCAAGGAATCCGGGGGTTGGGTGCGCTTTCAACTTGCGTCCTTTCGGCGGGCAGCAACAATCAAGTTTATCCTGCGGGCTTCTGTCGCTGGTTAAACGCAATATCCAGCGCCTGCGCGATGTTCTCCACCTGGAATACGCGGATGCCCTCGGGGATATTCTTCAACGGTTCCGGGGTGGCCGGAGCCATCGCGAAAGAGAAGCCCAGACGCTGCGCCTCGGTGATGCGCCGTGAGATTTCCGGTACTTGCCGAACTTCGCCGGCCAAGCCGACTTCGCCGAAGGCCACGAAGTCCTGCGGCAGCGGGAACTCATTCATCGAAGAAGCCAATGCCAGCGCGCAGGCCAGATCCGAGGCGGGTTCGGCAATTTTCACGCCACCCACGGTGGCGATATACGAGTCCATGGACGACAGATCCATATGCGCGCGGGCCTGCAGCACCGCCACAACCATTTGCGCCCGCGCGGCATCCAAGCCACTGGTGGCCCGGCGGGCAGCAGGGGCATTGCTGCGCGAGAGCAAGGTCTGCACCTCGGCAACCAGCGGCCGGCGGCCCTCCATCGTGACGGTGATGCAGGTGCCCGGCACCGGGGTGCGGGTTCGGGTGACGAAAAGCTTGGAAGGATCGGTCAGCGATTCAATGCCGTCTTCATTCAAATCGAAGCAGCCCACCTCGTCGGTGGCTCCGTAGCGGTTCTTCAGCGCGCGCAGGATGCGCAACCGCGAATGCTTCTCGCCATCGAACTGGCAGACCACGTCCACCAGGTGCTCGAGCAGCCGTGGGCCGGCGACCGAACCTTCCTTGGTCACGTGGCCGACCATGATGGTGGACATGGCTCGGGTCTTGGCCGCGTTGATGATCGAGGCAGCGACTTCGCGCACCTGGGAAACGCCGCCGGCAGCGCCGTCCACCTCTGCCGAGGAGAAGGTCTGCACCGAGTCCAGGATCAGCAGCTGCGGATCGATCTCCTGGATCTGGCCCAAGGCCAGAGCCAGGTCGGTTTCGGCGGCCAGGAACAGCGTATCGGCGATGGCGTTGATGCGTTCGGCGCGGGACTTTACCTGCGCGGCGGACTCTTCACCGGTTAGATAGAGCACGCGCAAGCCGGTTTGCGCGGCTTTCGCGGCAACGTCCAAGAGCAGCGTGGACTTGCCCACGCCAGGTTCGCCGGCCAGCAGGATCGCAGCTGCCGGAACCAGGCCGCCACCGAGCACGCGGTCAAGTTCGGAGACGCCACTGGGGCGGAAGGCCGCTTCGGAGCCGTCAATCTGCGCGATCGGCTTGGCTGGGTGGGCCACCTTGGCCGCGGCTACGGTACGGGCGGAGACGACACCCACTTCTTCGACAGTGCCCCAGGCCTGGCATTCGCCGCAGCGGCCCACCCACTTAATCGTGGTCCACCCGCATTCAGAGCATTTGAACGATGCGGAAGACTTGCTGCGAGTGGAGGTTTTGGCCATGGCTCAATGCTATCGAGCTATGCGGACATTTTCGTTCAGGACAGCTTGGGCAGCACTTCGATGGCTTCTTCGTGTTCGCGGCCTGCCGCTTCGAGCAGATCCACCACCATCGGGCGCAGCAGCAAGACCAGGCCTTCGCCCTGGAGCCCCTCAACTCCCAGGGCGCGCGGATCCAGCTGGGCGGCGACGCCTTCGAGCTGCAGCTGGGCGGCCTTCTCGTATTTGCGTTGGCCAGCCACCGTGGTTTCGCGCACCGAGTGCGCCAAGGTGTTGACCGCCTCGGATAGCTCGCGCATCAGGGGAGCCAAGGTTTGCGCGCCTTCCGGGTTCAGTGCGCTGTTGCTGAGCACGGAAGCAAGGCGCCGGGCGAAGACCCGCGAGTTGCGGGCGGCCCAGTCGTAGTGGTTGAAACGCTTGGATAGCCGGTTCAGTTCATGGCGGTGGCGACGCCCGGTGGGGGAAATCGTTGCGATTTCCTTCGAAGCGCGGAAGGCGGCTGGCAGCATATCCAGGTACTTCTGGGTTCCGCGAGCCTTGATCAGTGCGTGGAAGGCTGCGCGCCGGTCATCGTCGCGGATGGCCCAGGCGCATTCCAAAAGCGCTTCGGAGAGCTCCTTGAACAGATCCGATAACGCGGACACCGGGCTGCGCCGCGGGTCGGTAGGCCAGAAAATAATCACCAGCAGGGCAAGCAGGGACCCGGTCAGGGCATCGACGGAACGGGCAAATGGCCCATCCGCGCTGATGGGCAGCAGCACTACCAGTGCCGATTGCATGCCCAGCTGGGTGGAGAAGATGGCACCGGAATCCAAATAGCGGGCAATGACCAGACTCAGCGACATCACCAGTGCGGCCTGCCAGATCCCCTGCCCGAACCAGTGCATGAGGGTATCGCCCAGCGCCACCCCCAGGGTGCACCCCAGGGCGACTTCGGCGGTTTTGCGCACGGTGGTGGAGGCGCCGAAGCCCAGGGAAACCAGCGCGCTGGTGGCTGCGAAAATCGGTTGGGAATGTCCCCAGATGCTTTCGGCGATCCAAAAGGCTCCGATTGCGCCAAGCGTCATGCGCAGGATTCTAGGCAGGGAGTTGCGCGAGCGTATCAGCCCAGCGCGATTGCGCTGCGCTATGAATCCGAATAGATGCGCTGGCATGCGCTTCACTTTCCGCCCAGTTGCCATGGCTTCAGTCTTCCACGTGTTCGGCGGCAGGTGGCAGAAGCTGCCGGGATATTGCGCTGGTGAGCAGGATCACTTGGCTTCAGGTATGTTGTTAACCTTATGTTCACCTTTGCCGGGGGAGCTGGTTACTTTCGATCTTTAACGTCGTAGATGAAGCGGGAAGACGCCGCTGAAGGTTTTACATCGATCTACCAACATGGGGAGTAAATCTCGTGAAGCTCAATCGCTTTGGCAGCGCAGCTGCTGTTCTTTCCGTAGCGGCACTCGCGCTGACCGCTTGCGGCTCGGATAACCCAACCGCCGCAGCAGGTTCTGAAGGTGCCGAGGCGTCGGCAGCATCCGGTGTCACCGGAACCCTGACCGGCATCGGCGCATCCAGCCAGAACTCGGCCATGGAAGCATGGATCACCGGCTTCAAGACCGCCAACCCGGAAGCCAACGTGCAGTACTCGCCAGATGGCTCCGGCGCAGGCCGCGAAGCATTCCTGGCAGGTGGCGCGCAGTTCGCCGGCTCGGATGCATACCTGAAGGAAGACGAAGCCGAAAAGGCCAAGGAAGTTTGCGGCCCAGAAGGCGCATTCAACATCCCGGCCTACGTTTCGCCGATCGCGATCGCTTTCAACCTCGAAGGCGTTGAAGAGATCAACATGGACGCAGCCACCATCGCCAAGGTGTTCAAGAAGGAAATCACCAAGTGGAACGATGAGGCTATCGCCAAGCAGAACGAAGGCGTTGAACTCCCGGACACCGCAATCACCGTGGTGCACCGCAATGATGAGTCCGGTACCACCGAGAACTTCGTCGAGTACCTGAAGGCCGCAGCGGCTGACGTTTGGAGCTACGATGTTTCCGGCGACTGGCCAAGCGACATCCAGTCGGAGAATGCCAAGGGCACCTCTGGCGTGGTTTCGACCACCACCTCCACCAACGGCGCAATCACCTACGCCGACTTCTCCGCAGTGGGCGGCCTGTCCACCGTGAACGTGAAGGTCGGCGAGGAATACACCAAGATTTCTGCTGAAGCAGCTGCCAAGGCCCTGGAGACCGCAACCCCAGTTGAAGGCGCAGCCGAGAACGACCTGGCTCTGGACCTGGAGCGCGACACCACCGAAGCGGGCACCTACCCAATCGTCCTGGTTTCGTACCACATCTTCTGCAGCAGCTACAAGGACCAGGCAACAGCCGATCTGGTCAAGGCCTTCGGCAACTACGTCATCTCCGAAGATGGCCAGAAGACCGCGCAGGCTTCGGCAGGCAACGCCCCGATCTCGGCAGCCATTGCCGAGAAGGCAAAGAAGTCGATCGACGGCATCACCGTCGCCGAGTAGTACCCCGCCGGGCAACCGGCACCAGGTGCGGGTGGACGAACTCACCCACCCGCACCAGCAGTACCCCTCCACCCCCGCAGTGAAAACTGCACCACCCCCGTTTCGTAAAGGCTCTAGCCATGACTACCAATGCTTTGACAAGCAAGTCATCGACTTCCGGCCGCGCTGGTGACAAGATCTTCTCCGGTGCCGCCCTGGGCGCCGGTGTCCTGATCCTGATCACGCTCTTCGCGGTCGCGGTCTTCTTGCTGATCCAAGCCCTGCCGACGTTCTTCGCCGATCCGGCGGAGATTTCCGGCGGCGCAGGATTCTTCGCTTACATCTGGCCGATTGTTATCGGCACCGTGATCGCAGCGGCTATCGCGCTGCTGATCGCCACCCCGATCGGCATCGGCGTGGCGCTGTTCATCTCGCACTTCGCTCCACGCAAGGTCGCAGGCCCGCTGGGCTACCTGATCGATCTGCTCGCCGCGATCCCCTCGGTGATCTACGGCGCGTGGGGCTACATGGTGCTCGCTCCGGCTCTGGTTCCAGGCTACGAATGGCTGGCCAAGAATCTGGGCTTCATCCCCATCTTCGAAGGCCCCGCCAGCCAGACCGGCAAGACCATGCTCACCGCCGGCATCGTGCTGGCCGTGATGGTGCTGCCGATCATCACCTCGCTGAGCCGCGAGATCTTCTTGCAGACTCCCAAGCTGCACGAGGAAGCCGCGCTGGCACTGGGCGCAACCCGCTGGGAAATGATCACCACCGCGGTGATCCCGTTCGCCCGTCCGGGCATCATTTCCGCCGTCATGCTGGGTCTGGGCCGCGCCTTGGGCGAGACCATGGCCGTTGCGCTGGTGCTCTCCACCGGCAACCTGATCCCATCGCTGATCAAGACCGGCAACCAGACTATCGCCGCGGAAATCGCCTTGAACTTCCCTGAGGCCTTCGGCCTGCGCCTGGCAGAGCTGATCGCCGCCGGCCTGGTCCTGTTCCTGATCACCCTGGTCGTGAACATGATCGCTCGTGGAATCATCGCCCGCCACAAGGAATTCTCGGGAGCTAACTGATGAGCACCATGACTACTAACCAGAGCAACAGGCCCGGGGCCCCGACTCCACCGGTGCGCAAGCGCAACTCCTTGGCCAAGGGCAAGCTGCCGAAGTGGGCCATCTGGGCGATCGCCGCAGGCGCCATCATTGTCGGCGCGGCAGCGTCCACGCTGACCGGCTTCAACGTTGCCTCCTTCGCCATCTACTCGGCGCTCATCTTCCTGGTGGCCGCCTCCGTGATCACCACCGCAGCTGAAGGCAAGCGCCGCGGCAAGAACGCGATGTGGACCTACCTGATCTACGCGGCGTTCATCGTCGCCGTAATCCCGCTGGTATCCGTGCTCTATACGGTGCTGGAAAAGGGCATGCCGGGCCTGAATAGCCACTTCCTGTTCAGCTCCATGAACGGCGTGACCGGCGCGGTGGACAATGAATCCGTCGCCAATGGCACCCCGGTAGTCGGCGGCGCGTACCACGCGGTGATGGGCACCTTGCTGATCACCCTGTGGGCCACCTTGATCTCCGTTCCGGTGGGCATGCTGACCGCTGTCTACCTGGTGGAATACGGGCAGGGCAAGGCGCTGTCCAAGGCGATCACCTTCTTCGTCGACGTGATGACCGGCATCCCTTCGATCGTTGCCGGCCTGTTCGCAGCGGCCTTCTTCGGCATGATCCTGGGTCCGAACGCCCGCATGGGCATCGTCGCGGCGGTCGCGTTGAGCGTGCTGATGATCCCAACGGTGGTCCGCTCCACCGAGGAAATGCTCAAGATCGTTCCCAACGAACTGCGTGAAGCTTCCTTCGCGCTGGGCGTGCGCCGCTGGCGCACCATCTTGAAGGTCGTCATCCCGACCGCGATCTCCGGCATCGCCTCGGGCGTCACCCTGGCCATCGCCCGCGTGATCGGCGAGACCGCGCCAATCCTGGTCACCGCAGGCATCGCAAGCCAGATCAACATGAACGTCTTCGCAAACTGGATGTCCACGCTGCCGACGTTCATCTACTACCAGATCCTGACTCCGACCAGCCCGACGAACATCGACCCGTCGGTGCAGCGCGCCTGGGCTGCTGCCCTGCTGCTGATCTTCATGGTCATGGCTTTGAACCTCATCGCCCGCCTGGTCGCTTCGATCTTCGCCCCAAAGAAGGGCCGTTGAGCTAAGGCTCCGGTCCGGACAAACCCGAACTTTTCAAGGATTACATCATGGCAAAACGCATTGACGTCAACGACCTGAACGTCTACTACTCCAAGTTCCTCGCCGTTGAAGGCGTCTCGATCAACATCGAGCCGAAGTCCGTCACCGCTTTCATCGGCCCCTCGGGCTGCGGCAAGTCCACCTTCCTGCGCACCCTGAACCGCATGCACGAGGTCATCCCGGGCGGCCGCGTCGAGGGCCAGGTCCTGCTGGACGGCGATGACCTGTACGGCGCCGGCGTCGACCCGGTCACCGTGCGCAGCCAGATCGGCATGGTCTTCCAGCGTCCGAATCCGTTCCCGACCATGTCCATCAAGGACAACGTGCTCGCCGGAGTGAAGCTGAACGGCCAGCGGATTTCCAAGTCCGATGCCGATGCCCTGGTCGAGAAGTCGCTACGCGGCGCCAACTTGTGGAACGAAGTCAAGGATCGCCTGGACAAGCCGGGCTCGGGACTCTCCGGCGGCCAGCAGCAGCGCCTGTGCATCGCCCGCACCATTGCGGTCAAGCCGGACGTGATCCTGATGGATGAGCCTTGCTCGGCATTGGACCCGATCTCCACCCTGGCTATCGAGGACCTGATCAACGAGCTGAAGAACGACTACACCGTAGTGATCGTGACCCACAATATGCAGCAGGCTGCACGCGTGAGCGACAAGACCGCGTTCTTCAACATTGCGGGCACCGGCAAGCCGGGCAAGCTCATCGAGTACAACGACACTGCAGCCATCTTCTCCAACCCGGAGCAGAAGGCCACCGAGGATTACGTCTCCGGACGCTTCGGATAAAGATTTCGGATACCGCCGCTCCTTGAGCCGGCGGTAGACGGACCGGAAGGGGGGTCTTCCGGGGATCCTGGAGGGGATCACCGCCAGCGGCGCACCGATTACGGTGCGCCGCTGCACTTTAACTATTCATGTAAAGCACCCTTGACTGTAAAGCACGCTTGTCAGTAAAGTGTGGTTTACATCAATAGGGATAGGGGACAACGATGGATTCAAAAGCAGTTGGCCAGAGCAAATGGGGCCGTTCGCGCTTCGGTGGCGGGTCGGGCGCCCTGATTGCCGTCAGCCTCAGCGCAGGGGCAGTGCTTTCAGCCGGTGCAGGTGTGCTCTTCGCCCGGCTGAACGCCCCGGAGCATTTCGTCTTGGCAGCGTTGCTCATGGCCGCTGGCTTGCTGCCGGTGCTTTCTACAGCTTGCTGGGCGTTGCTGCTGGATCGCGACACCCTGCGCGGTGCCACAAGGAACCCCGAGATATCGGTGGAGAGCCAGTGGTATGACCGAGCTGCCATCGGAGTGTTCCAGGATTTGCTGTTAGTTTGCGGCCTCGGTGGTGCAGTGTTTTCGTTCATTCAGATCCAAGCATCACTTGGCCTCGTTCTGGCTGGTGTCGTGCTGCTGGCGTTGCTTGACTTCGGAATCCGCTATTTCATCATTAAGCGGGCAGAAAGCTAGTGGAGAACAATCTCAGTGCATACCGCAGGGAACGCGGGTTCTCCCAGCAAGCATTGGCCGACCTGCTGGGCGTCTCCCGGCAGACCGTCATCTCGCTTGAAAAAGGCCGCTACGACCCGTCCCTGCCGCTGGCATTCAAGCTCTCGGCGGTCTTCGGCTGCAAGATCGAAGACCTCTTCATTCCGGGCGAAGACTAGGCGTTGCCCAGCAGCGGGTGCACCGCCAGGGTGAGAATCGCGCCGCAGGCAACGCAGGCAATCGGGGTCAGCACCCAGTGCAGCAGCACCTTGGTGACATTGCGCCACACCACCGATTCGAAAGACTGGTTATTGCCGGCACCGACGATGCCGCTGGTTACCGCCTGCGTGGTGGACAGCGGCAGGTGCAAGACGAGCGAGCCGAGGAACAGCATTGCCGCGGCTACGCCCTGGGCGATCATGCCGCGCAGCGGATCGAAGTTCACCAGCCGGCGGCCGAGCGTATAGGTGATGCGCCATCCGCCCAGGAGCACGCCAAGCCCCAGTGCCGAGGCCGCGGCCAGCTGGATAGCCCATGTCACGGGCCCCGGGTCCATTGCATGACCGGTGATCAGCACCAGTGCGATCATCGCGCCGGTGCGCTGGCCATCTTGCAGCCCCAGTCCCAGAGCCACGGCGCAGGCGGTGATGGCCTGGCCTGCGCGCGAGCCGTTGTTGACCGAACGCGAGGAGTTGTGGCGCATCAGCCAGGTCGCCGGAATCACCAGCGCATAGGACAACAGGTAGGCGATGACCGGGGTGATCAGCATGGGCAGCAGCACCGAGCCGAGCAGCAGACCCCAGGCCCCGGACATCGACAGGTCGCCCATGAAAGCCGAGGCGCCGCTGGCGCCCACCAATCCGGAGAACAGCGCATGGGTGGAACTGACCGGCAGGCCGCGCCACCAGCAATACAGGCCCCACGCGCCGGCGGTCAGCAGGCCGCAGATCAGCAGCTTCAATCCGACGACGCCATCGGGGAGATTGAAGTTCAGCTTGTCCACCAGCGCCACGCTCAGCCCCGAGGTCGCCAAGGTGCCGAGGAAGGCGAATACCGCCGCCACAGAGACCGCAATGGCCGGGCGCAGCGCCCTGGTGCGGACGGAGGCCGCAACGGCCGTAGAGGAATCCCTGAAGCCGTTGAGCACGCCATAGCCCAGGGTCAGGACGATCGCGAATCCGGTGAGGACCGAAAGGATGGTCATTTCCCCTAGGACTCCTTCACCAGCACGCGACCCAGGTGGTCGGCGAACTGGCGCAGGGTGTTGGCGGTAAGCATCAGGTGGTCGGCCACGCGCTGGTGGCGGTGGATGGTCCCTGGCTTGGCGAACTTCGCGATCTCATTGACCCACACCAGGTGGGTTCGGGCCGCGCGCTTGGAGAACTGCAGCATCTGCAGCCAGTTGTCTTCCAGGTCATCGAGGTTATGCAGGCGCTGGACCGAATCGGAGGCCAGCTCGGCCAGCTGCGAAATGAGTTCAAGCTGCTCCGAGGAACGCTCGGAAAGCGGGGTGGAGCCAACGGTCATGATCAGTTCGCCGGTGCCGCGCAGCTGTTCCATGGTTTCGTGCAGCAAGCGCGAAAGCGTGTACATGTCTTCGCGGGGAAGCGGGCTGATATAGCTGGTTCGCAGGTGGGTGAGCACCGCGTGCACCAGATCGGAGGCCTCGGCTTCCGCGGAGGCCAGATCCCGCAGCTGGTCCGCACGGGTATCGGGTGAGCCGATCATCTCGGCGACATTGGCAACGGAGGTGCGAATGGTCGTCGTCAACCCGCACAGCAACTCGATGCCGCGCGAGGCGGAGGGAAAGATCTGGAACTTCACTTTACGGCGCACCATTCGATTCGACGGCTATTGGTACCAACGCAGAACAGTTTACGACGTGGAAGTTAACACCGGGTATTTGAAGGTGCCGGACCGGGAACGCCTCTCGGCGGAAGGCCGCTCGAAGCGGCAGAATTTTGGAGCCCGGGGTTACCAGCGGCCCGGCACCGTTACCTAGTGTTCTCGCCCTACCGGTGTGCTGTCAACCGCAGGGCGGCGCTCGTGCGTTTTCTCACGCTAGCGGCGCACGCTCTTCTCCGCTCCGCTCAGGCAGAGCAGCGCGCAGCAGAACCAGATCGCTCCCGCCGGCCCCAAACCCGCGGCGACCGTACTCGAGATGATCGGCAAAGCTACTTGTCCGACCCGGTTTCCCATGAGCCGCACGGCCAATGCGGCACCGCGGTCCACCGCCGGTACCGAGGTGGAAATCATAGTCATGGTCATCGGCTGGCCCAGGCCCAGGAAGAAGCCGCCGACCAGCAACGCGGCCCCGGAGGCCCACAGCGAATCGATGAAGATCGGGGCCAGCGCGATGGCTATGCCCGAAATGTACAAACTGGTGACTAGCAGGTGGTTGCGTTCGAAGTGGGCCGAGAGCTTGGGGATGAACAGCCGGGAAACTACCGAAGCGAAACCTCGAATGGCCAAAAGCACACCAACATCTTCGGGTGTGACGCCATGTTTCTCCGCCACCAGCGGCAAGAAGGCCGTGAGGATGTCCAGCATGGCCAGCAAGGTCATCGAGGCGAACATGTGCGAAGCCATGCCCTTGATGCGCAAGACCGAGGGAATGGAGGCTTCGGACTTCGCCGGGCGGGTTTGCGGCGCCGTCTTGGAAATCCTCGGCTGCCAGCTCGGAAGCAAGAAGGGGACAGCTAGCAGTGAGCACCCGGCCGCAATCCACAGCGACAGGCTGATGCCGGCGATGCGCTCAGGGGAGGCGGCATCGGTACCGGAGCCGAGCACCACTCCGCCAATCAGCGGCCCGATGAATTGCCCAGCCGCGTAGGCGGCCGTGAACCAGCCAAAGCCCTTGTCCAGATCGCTGTCGGGGAAGAACCGGGCGATGGAAGATTGCCCGCCAATGGTAAACATCAGATGCCCGAGCCCGAGCACGGCACTGGCCAGCGCCACGGTCAAGGCATTCGGGGAGAAATTGATGCCGATGCCGCCCGCGGCCAGCAAGGCCACGCCGGCAACCATCAGGAACCGGATCCTGCGGATCCGCGAACTGGCCCGGCCCAGCATCATTGCGGTGAACAGCGGGAGGATGGCATAGGCGGCGGTCACCACGCCGACGGTGAACTCGCCGGAGCCAAAAGAGATGAGCTTATAGGTGGTCACCGGACGAATGAGGTTCAGCGCCGTTTGGGAAAGCAACGCCGTTGCGATCAGGATCAGCAACCAGCGTACGAGCCCTGAAGAGTTGGTCCTCGATGCGGCGCCCACACCCACCTGCCTAAAATTGAGGGGCAACTTCCTCAACCCATCCTAAGGGCGCGGGATCATGTTTCAGTCCAATGCGTCCTGGCGCCAAAGCCGGGCGCAGGCTTCCAGATCCACGGCGGTGCCCATCAGGGCCTTGGCCTGCTGGGTCAGCTTGGTTCCCCGATCGCTGCTGGAAAAATCCGCGGCATCGGCATGCTCGGTCATGCCCAGCGCCAGTACCCGGCAATAGGCGGCGGTGCGTTCCAAGGCGTGGGCGAAGTCGCCGTCGAAGGCGCCGGAGAGAATCGACCCGGTCATCTTCTTCATCTCCTCGGCGGTCGGCGGCTCGGCCACTCCGGCGACGATGCGTTCGACCTGGGCACGATGGGCTCCAGCCTGGAAGCGTGCAGAATGCACCTCGGGCTTGCTCATTGTTGCCGCGCGAACCGCATACAAGCGCCACAGGGCACCTGGCAGGGAGCGGGCCGGAGCCTCGCTCCACAGCTGCGCGAGCACCTCCAGCCCTTCTTCTTCGGCCACCGCAATCAGCCGGCGTGAAACTTCGGGGTCGTTGTTGGCAATGCCGCGCTGCACGAAAGCCTGGGCGGACAGATGGGCTGCCTCGGATACGCGCGCCGGATCAGCGCCTCCCTCGTAGGGCTCGAAATCTGCCGGGGCGAAGGGGCGTGGTTTGTGATGGCGGAATCCCGCATCCTGGGCAACTTTTGATCCTGCACGTGCACCTCTCATGCGCTCCAGAATACTCGCTGATCCTGAGTTCTGCGCCAACAAGTGATTTAGCTTGCAAACCCCAAGATCCAGCGGAAATTACGGGCTGCCGAATTGCGGAATACGCCGATTAATACTCATGCCGGTCCATCAGGTAGTATGGATTTTGGCCTTGTGCCGTGCGCCTTTAGCTCAGCTGGTAGAGCACTGGACTTTTAATCCATTGGTCGCGGGTTCGATCCCCGCAGGGCGCACAAAATGAAACCGGACCCGGCTTGCTAACGCAAGCCGGGTCCGGTTTTTCGATTTATTGTCCGGCATGGAACCAGCGGACTGCCCTCGTGCTAGACGTAGGGCTGAAGGAACTTGACCATGCGTTCCATCACCAACGCGCGAGCTTCTGGATCATGCGAGCGAAGCGAGCTGTCGGTGAACAGGTGCTGCTTGCCAGGGTAGGTGAAGAGCTGGGCGATATCGCCGCCCTCTGCTTCAACGAAGCGCTGAGCTGCCTCCAGGTCGCCTTCCTTCGCGAAGAACGGGTCCTGGTCCATGCCATGGATCTGCACCGGGACATTTTCCGGCCACGGCCCGAAGCTCCAGTCGGCGTCCAGATCCACGAAGGATTCGAGCAGGATCGCGGCGATGGCGCCGGGACGTTGCTGCGCGCACTGCTGGGCCAGGGCCGCGCCCCAGGAAGTGCCGATGTAGACCAGCTCTTCGGGCAGTTTGCCAAATAGCTTGTCGACGCGTTCCTGGATCTTGTCCGCGGTCAGCTTGCCTGCCATGCGCATCCCGGCATCGAAATCCTTGGGCAGCTTGCCGGCGTACAGATCCAGTGCGTGCACGGTGTGGCCAGCGGCGCGCAATTCTGCGGCCATCTCCTGCACCCCGGGGGTCAGGCCCTGGACGTGATGGAAAAGAACAATCGTAGCCATGGGTGCTCCTAGCGGTTTCTAGCGTTCGTCGACCAGGTTCTCGATGCGCTGCGGCAAGTGCTCAATGGCCATGTCCCAGCCGGGCATCTGGCTATTGATCTCCACGCTGTACCCCTCGACCAGCATGAATTCTGCGCAGGTGAGGATTTCCTGGCCGGAACCCGTTTCATAGATGAAGGCACGTTTGATGTCCTGCCAGAGCAGGGTTGCGGACTGGTCGATCACGAGGCCGCTTTTGACGACTTCGACGGTGCGCTGGGGGTAGGACATACTCAACTTGCTTTCGGGGTCCTTGGCGGTGTGCTTTGAACAAGTCTAAACCGGCAGCGCACCGCCAGGGGGTTAGCAAACTGGATTCGGGTAGGACTTCGCCAAGGTTCCCTGCGCATCCAGCTCCAGCAAATAGTCCAGATCCAGCTGCGACAGGAAATGCTGATCGTGGCTGACTACCAGCAACGCGCCCTTATAGGCGCCCAGTGCTTCGCTGAGCTGGCGCACGCTGTCCATATCCAGATTATTGGTGGGCTCATCGAGGATGAGCAGCTGCGCGGCTGGTTCTGCCAGCAGCAACGTCGCCAGATGGACCCGGAAACGCTCGCCGCCGGACAGCGCCGCCACTGGCCGGTCGGCGCTGGCCCCGCGCAGCAGCAACCGGGCAAGCATATTGCGCACGTCGTTCGCGGTTGCTGCTGGCGCCACCAGCGCCACGTTCTGGATCGCGCTTAGTTGGCCATCCAGGCCGTCCAGGCGCTGGGGCAGGTACCCGACCCGGTCCACGAAGAGCGTTCCGCCCGGTCCGGGGCCGGGATCTTCGCCGGCGAGCATCTGCTGGAACAGCCGGGTCTTCCCGGAACCATTGGGGCCGACAAGGCCCACGCGTTCGGCTCCCTGGATGATGAACTGGTGATCTTCTGCACCTAGCGCCGCGACCTGCTTGCCCGAGGGCAACCGGGGATCGGGCAGCTCGATGCTGATGTGCTCGGCCTGCCGAACCCGCCGATCGGCATCGTCGAGCCTGGCCTGGGCCGAATCGACCTTGCCATCCAGGTTTGAACGCATCTTCCCGGCGTTCGCCTCGGATTTCTGGCGAAGGTGGTTGGCCAGGATCTTCGGCATGCCTCCGGAAAGCTGGGTGGCCCGACCCTTGCGCTTGGCCCGCGCCAACTTCGTTTCGGCCTCTGTCCGTTGGCGCTTTTCCACTTTCAGGGAGGCCTGGGCAGTTCTGGCTGCCTGCTCGGCCGCCTGCTGCTCGGTTTCAAGCTGCTCGCGGTATGAGCTGTAGGGCCCTCCGAAAACGCTGAGCTTCCCGTCGTAGAGCTCCACCGTATGCTCCATGAGCTCGAGCAGCTCGATATCGTGGCTCACCACAACCAGCGTGCCCTTCCAGGCACGTACAAGGTCGTAGAGCAATTCACGGGCAGGGCGATCGAGGTTATTCGTCGGCTCGTCGAGCAGCGTGATCGGCGAATCGGCCAGTCGCAGGCCCAGTACCGCCAGCAGCATGACCTCCCCACCCGATAAGGTGGTGATTTGGCGGCCCAGATCCAGCCCGTCGAAGCCCAGCGGCGCCAGTTCAGCTCGAACCCGGGCTTCGGCATCCCAGTTCGCGCCCACCGCATCGAAATCCGCTGGGTCGACACTGCCGGACTCGATAGCTTCCAAAGCCGCCAGGACCCGATGAACCCCCAGCAGCTGGGCGACGGTCGTGTCCTGTTCCAGAGCCAGCGTTTGCGGCAGGTAGCTCAGCGGTGCGTTCGTTTCTGCCGTTCCGCTCGTTGGGCGCAGCTGCCCGGCGATCAGCTTCAGCAACGTCGATTTGCCGCTGCCGTTGGCGCCGATCAACCCGGTCCGCCCGGATGGAAACGTGCCGTCCAGATTGGCCAGGGCGCTTTCTCCCGTGGGCCAGGAAAAGCTGAGGTTGTTCAGGGTAATTGGTGGTGTCAAAGACATGCAGGTCCTCCCGCGAATGCGAAGGGGCTGCCGGCTTGGGGGATCGCAGAATTAGCTCAACCCCGCAGGGGAGCCGGAAAGGAAAAGGATACCGAAGCCGGTAGCCGAAATGAACAAGATGCACCGTTGGGAATCGATGCGGGGTCATCGGCTGGCTCAGTAGGTATCCATGCCAACGAGTGTAGCAGGGGGGAATTGGGGTGTTAACCCCCTCAGTACAAGAAGATCGGGAGCCATTCCCGGTTGTGCGCGTGGACCAGCGCGAGGAACAGGACGAAGTCGAAGATCAGATGCACGCTAACTACATAGGACAAGGACTTGGTCAGCTTGAAGGTATACCCCTGCAGCAGGGCGAAGGGAAAGGTCAGCAACGGCCCCCAGGATTGGTAGCCGATCTCCCACAGGAAGGAGGAGAAGATCACCGCTTGCAGGAGGTTGGCCTGCCAGTCCGGGAAATGCTGGCGCAGCAATGCGAATGCCGTGCAGATGAAGAACAGCTCGTCCCAGATGCCCACCGAATTAACTCCGAGGAAGAGCCGCCAGAAGATGACTGGGTCCGAGGCATCCGGCCAGTTCTGGTAGACGCCGGTGCTGATCAGGTACACCGGGAGGATGAAGAAGCCCAGCGCCACCACCCCCAGCAAGTACAGCTTCGCTGCCAGCGGCCACTTGCGGCCGGTGTTCACCGGGAACTTGATGATCTGCTCGCGCAAGGCGAAGCGCGAGATCAGCCAGGGCAGCAGGACTGCCGCGGCCAGCGCGCCACCCATTAATGCCATATGCCCCAGGCTCAGGTCGGCATTCAATGGAACCAGGCTGATGACCACCAAACCGGTTGCGATGAGTCCCAGATGCCGTGCAAGCCTGCGGTCGATGAACCCCGCGCACAGCAGGCTCAGCGCCAGCAGGCCGTAGCCCAACAGGTCGATTTCGGCGCCGAAGAGGAACACTGCGGAACCCGAGAGCAGGGAGGCTGGCAGCAGCTTCCAGCTCATCGCGGGGCGGTGCGATTCGGTTGGTATCTGGCTCACGGACACAAGCATGCCAGCTGGGCCGGCAGAAAGACACAGCCCGCCGCCGCGGAACCAGTGCTTTAAAGCTTCTGGCCCGCATCCGTCATTTCGGCTGCGGGCCAGAAGGAAAATTCTGGAGAAGTGCTACTTCCAGGCGCGGTGCACGGCGACGATGCCACCGGTCAGGTTGCGGTATTCCACGTTCTTCCAGCCAACGTTGACGAACTTGGCACCCAGTTCGTCCTGGTCTGGCCAAGCCGCAATGGATTCAGCCAAGTAGGCGTAAGCGGTCGGGTTAGGGGAAACCAGATAGCCCAGCGCAGGAATGGCGCGCGGCAGGAACTGCTTGTAGGCCGTCTTGATCGGGGCGACGGTCGGAGTGGAGAACTCGGCGACGACGATCCGTCCGCCGGGCTTGGCCACGCGGCGCATTTCGGACAGGGCCTTCTCGGTATCCGCGATATTGCGCAGACCGTAGGAGATGGTCACTGCATCGAAGGTGTTGTCTTCGAACGGCAGGTCGGTTCCGTCTCCGTAGACGAAGTTCAGCTGCGGGTAGCGCTTGCGGCCCTCATCGAGCATGCCGTGGGACATGTCGCAAGCGGTGACGTCAGCGCCGGCTTCCGCGAGCGGGACCGAGGAGGTGCCGGTGCCTGCGGCGAGGTCGAGAATGCGCTCGCCGGGCTTTGGCGCGATCGCTTCGGTGGTGATCTTGCGCCAGTAGTTCACGATGCCGCCGGTCATCAAGGTATTGAGCAAGTCGTAGCGAGGAGCCAGCTTGTCAAACATTTCCTGAACCTGTTCGGCCTTCTTGTCCAGGCCTGCGCGCGCATTCTGAGAACTCATGGGTCTAAGTCTTCCATATTTGCGCGCGCCAAGGCGCCGGATGTGGGGCGAATCGCCCTTTAGAGAATCGATTCGAGCCGGGCGTAGCTGGCCTCCATCCCGTCGGTCATTCCGGTGGCGAGCACCATGTCGCGGGTTTGCGCATCTGGGTAGGTGATCAGGATCGTCAGCAGGGTGCCGCCCTGGTTGGATGTCAGCGTTAATTCATTCACCGTGGCCGGGTAATCGGTGCCGATCATTTGCTCCGTGGTCCGCTCGTAGGACTGGGGCAGCGTTTCAAGCACGGTTCCAGTGAAACCGAAACCGGAGCCGTCATCGGCAGATAGCGGTTCCCACCAGTACCGGTAGGTCTCGCCGGCCTCTTGCGCCGTCACGCATTCAGCCAACTGCCATCCGTCGGGGCCGAGCATCCAACGCTTCATGAGCCGCTGGTCATGGTGGGCCTGCCAGACTTGCTCCACTGACCCGCGAACCAAGCGGGTAATGCGCACCTGGGTGTCCGACAGGATCTGTGCGTCGGTGATGAAATTTTCGGTATAATTGCGCAGGTCGATGAGGACTTGCTCGATCTGGCTCATGGCCGAACGGGTGCCGTCGATCATGCCCATTGCTACGACCTGCTCCAGGTCCTCGGCGGAGTCGAAAACTGCTGTAATCGTCAGTTTTGATCCTTCAGGCGTCGGGTCGAAGGAGAAAACCATGCGGTTGAGGGGCAGGTCGGGGTTCGGAGTGCCGTCGGCGTGCGCAAAGCCGTCGCTGACCTCAAAGAATTTGTGCTCGACGACTTCATTCCAGATCCAGTAACCGTGGAATTCTTCGCCTTCGGGAGAAGTCATGTGGTAGTTCGAGCGGCCACCAGGGGTGGCATCGTGCCGGGTGAAAGTTGCCGGGTATTCCACCGGCCCCCAGAATTTTTCAAGTTGCCGGGCGTCCAGGTAAGCATCCCACAGGCGGGAAACCTTGACCGGAAATTCTGCGTGGACAGTCAGTGAGAGTGCTTCGGAATCTTTGACAACGGATGTGACAGGCATGGGAATGCTCCTTATTTGTCCCCATCGGCGAGGAAATCATCGAGCCGGCTGATGCGTTGGCGCCAGATGTCTTCGAGGGAAGAGAGTAGCTCTTGCGCGTGCCGGATGGTATCCGGCTGCCCGCGAACTATGCGTTCGCGACCACGTGCGATTTTTGTGACCAGACCAGCGGATTCCAATGCCGCGACGTGCTTCTGAACTGCCGCAAAAGACATGTCATAGCTTGCAGCAATTTCCGAAACGCTCACCTCGGCGTTTAGCGTCCGCCGCACGATGTCTCGTCGTGTGGCATCTGCCAAGGCGCGGAAGACCTTGTTTGCCTGTTCTTCGCTCAACTCATATACAACCATTTGGTTGTATGTTACGCCCGGAATGGGCTGGAAGTAAAGAGGTGGATCAAAACTTTTGGAGGTAGTGTACTTATCCCCTATATAATCGACATTGTATAGGTGATATGTCACCTGCGAATTTTAGCCTTGGGATTGCGCGCCGCGGGGCCGCCCCCATGCCACTCGCGAGCAGCCGTTCCCATGTCGGGAACAGGGTGCTGATGCGCATCGTGCGCGGATTTCCGATTTGCCGAACCCGAGGCGGTGGCCGATGCGATCGCATCCCTTGCCTCGGCGAGGCGTCGGGCATGAGCGGAGCGAATTCCCCAGTGCGCCCTGAGGCGACTGCTTGCGCAAAGCCTGGACGGGGCAAGCATCATCCATGGCTCCGGTGATCATGATTCAGCGCTTCTGCAGCGTCGCGCCCAGGATTGCTTGGGCGCGCGTGGCAAGTGGATGCGCTGCCCGGGGCGTTCGAGAGGCCGGATTGTAAAAATATATAGACTGGTCTATTTTTAATTGTATGACTTCCAAAGGAGACCTCACCAAGGCACGGCTCGCAGAGTCCATGCTTGAACTCATCCAGACCAGCGGATACAGCGGCACCGGCCTCAATGCAGTGATCGAGCACGCTGCAGCACCAAAGGGGTCGGTCTATTTCCACTTCCCCGATGGGAAAGAGGGGCTGGGCGTGGCCGCAGTAGAACTGGCCGCCAAGCAATTCGAGACCATGATTATCCAGGTCGCCCAGAGCGCAGGAGGTGCTGCCGAAGCCGCCAAGCTTGCTATCCAAGCGTTGGCCGCCATCATCAGCGATAGCGGCTTCCGCTTAGGCTGCCCCGTGTCAGTGGTGACCTTGGAAATGGGAGACTCAAGTGAACGCCTGCGGCAAGCCTGCGCCACCGCATTCGAGTCATGGATCACTCCGACCACTGCCCTGCTCGAAGCCGATGGCGTGGGCAATGCCCAAGCGAAGTCCCTGGCAACTGTTATCGTCTCGACCATCGAAGGGGCCGCCATCGTTTCCCGGGCGATGAAAAGCACCCGGCCGCTTCTCGCCGCCGCCGACGCGGTAGCCGACCTCATTGGCCTGCGCCAACAGGGCGAAGGGGACCAGAATTGATGCACGGAGCCAACCTTCGCCATGCGCTGGTTTTCGGGGCATCGGGACTAATCGGCAGGCATCTGATCCTTGCCCTCCTCGACGCCCGAACGCAGGTAACAGCAGCTGTCCGGAATGCTGAATCCGCAGCGAAGGTCAAGAATTGGCTGAGCCAGCACGGACTGGAACAAGAGATCAATACCGCGATCGTCGACTTCGACGCCCCTGAAATCCTGGCTGGCGGACCTGCGGCCTTCACCAGCGTCACCGAAATTCACAATTGCGCCGGAACCTACCGATTCGGCATGAGTGCGCAGGAAGCCCGCAGCGCTAATGTTGGCATTGTCGAGAAGCTGGTGGATTTTGCTGCAGCACTGCCAGAGCTGCAGCGCATTGTGCATATTTCCGGCTACCGAGTCGGCGGGCAGGATCCCTCGAAGGTTCCGTGGCCGCAGGACTGCCGCGATCATCTCTACCGGAAACTAGGCGCTTACGAAGCCTCGAAAGTGGAGTCCGACGCGGTCTTCCAAGCCCTCGGCAAAGAACACGGAATCCCTTGGACCATCGTCAATCCGGCCAGCGTCATCGGCCACAGCATTACCGGGGAATCCGACCAGCACATCGGGCTGGCCGGCACCATTGAGCAGCTCTGGGAAGGGAAAACCGCAGCTCTTCCCGCAGGTGACTCGACTTTCTTGCCGGTGCTCACGGTCGACTATATGGCTGCGTTCATGGCGGCCGTGGCCATTGCGCCGGAGGCGATAGGCAAATCCTACTGGCTGCTGGATGATGCCACTGCGCCACTGGGGCGCTTGCTGGCCGAAACTGGCCGGCATCTTGGCGCGAAAGTCCCCAAGCTGCGCTTGCCCGTGGGTCTAATCAAGGCTCTTCCTTCGTGGGTCACCAAAGCCGATCCGGAAACGCTCCACTTCATGTCCGCGGACCGCTATCCGACCGGGCCCGCGATCGAATTCGCCAACCGGCACGGAATCCAGATGCCTGATGTTGGTTCCTCTCTGGAGCGCTGGGCCGACTATCTGGCCGCCCACCGATTCGGGGCCGCGGCATCTGGGGCACGCCGCTATGTAGATGTCGGGGGAGTGAGAACTTTTGAGCTGGGCGACCGCGAGGAACGCCGGTTGATCTTCCCTGGCCTTCCGGTAAATGCCGATACCTGGGCCGCAGTAGCTCAGGGCATTGGCGGACGGGCCGTTGACCTGCCAGGGCTTGGGCTCAGCGGCGGACGGGGCGTCCCGGATTGGGACCGGTGGCTTCCCGCTCTCCTGGCAGGCGGCCCGGTGGATCTGATCGGGCACTCCATCGGGGCAGCCGCCGCCACGCTCGCCGCGGGTCGACTGCCGGGCAAGGTCCGCTCGCTGACCTTGGTTGCGCCGTTTTTCTTGCAAGGGCACGCAGGGAAGGCGCCAAGGTTCCAGCCGCTGGTCCGCGGCTATTTGCGCCATGCGACCGCGGAGCAACTCTCACGTCAATTGACCGGCAACGAGGCGAGCTCAACTGCCTTGGTCTCCAGCGTCAGCGATCTGAAGCGAAGTACCGCCGCCGCGGTAGCTGGCCATCTCGCCCTGGCGAGTTCCAAGCAGTGGCGCCGGCAGTTGCGGGAGATGCTCGATCGCTATGACGGTCCGCTCCGAATTATCTGGGGAGCCGAAGACCCATTGGACCCCGCCGCAATCCGGCAGCTGGAGTCCCGGCCCGAGGCTGGACTGCACTCCATTCCCTCCGCGGGGCACCACCCGCAGCTGACCCACGAGGATGCCCTGATTGAACTGTTGAAGTAGGGGTTGGAGCACGCCTCTTCTCAAGCATCCCCTCTTCGCCTAGTCTGGTTGGAACTGCACAGAACCATCTTTCCGACGGGGTGAAGGGGGAGCGTGAGCACATCTGCCATCGACTGGTCCAACGCAACTCGCCGCGCACAAAAAGCCCGCGAGCTGCTCTCCTCGCAGGAAACCGGACTGGGCGACCTCCCATTGCGCAATGACGTGCGCGAATCCTGGAAACGGTCGCTGGCCCAAACAGGCTCGGTTCAAGAACCGCCGGTTCTGAGCAACGACCGGTTGCGCCTTGCCCGCGAGCGCAGCGAGCTCCAGCGGATTTGGCCTGTTTTCGAAAAGCTCCTTGTTCCCGCCGCAACCGACGCCAATCTCTTGGTCGCCCTTGCGGATGCCGGCGGAACCTTGTTGTGGGTTGCGGGAAGCACCAGTTCGATGAGCCAAGCCGAGCACGTGGGCTTCATGGCAGGTGCCGACTGGGCAGAAAAGAGTGTTGGCACATCCGCGCCGGGAATGGCGCTGGCAACCGGGGCCGGTTCGCAGGTCTCGGGGGCTGAGCATCTCTATGAGCAAGCCCAGCAGTACAGCTGCTCGGCGGTACCGATCCGCGATCCGCGCACTGGTCAGGTAATTGGCGCAATCGACCTGACCGGTGGCCCGGAAGCCGTTGCCACGCACTCCTTGCCGCTGCTGCAAGCGGCGGTCATGGCTGCGGAAACGCAGCTGCTCTTGCCGGGTGCCGGAGTCGTGGCCGATCCCGACTACCTGGACTTGGGGCGCTCTGACGGGGCCCATCTGGGATCAGTGCCGATTTCCCTTCGCCATGCAGAAATATTGACCCTTCTGGCGCACTACCGGGAAGGCCTGAGCACTGCCCAGCTGGTGGAAGAGCTGTTCGAGCGTCCCGATTCCGCGGCCGAGGGCACGGTCCGCGCCGAAATCGTCAGGCTGCGCAAGGTACTCGCGGGCCCAGGCGGGCGTGCCTTGACTTCACGCCCATACCGCCTTCAGTGGGACCTGCATACGACCCTTGGCCGCCTATGGCGTGCACTGGAGCAGGGCGATCTCGATACGGCCCTGCCGCTGTACTCCCCGGGCCTGCTGGCCCGCTCCCAGGCGCCAGGCATCGTCTCGCTGCTGTACCGGACCGAGGCCGCGCTGCGTGAAATGGTGCTGGATCGAGGAACTGCGCATCAGCTGCTGAACCTGGGCCGCCAGCTGGCTGACCCTGGCCTCTTGCGAGCTGCCTTGCGCGAATTGCCTGCGCAATCGCCAGCGCGCTCACTTGTCGTCGCCGAGGTCCAGGCCCTCGAGAACTAGGTTCCTTGCCATTGCCGTTCCTCCCGCCAGGCTCGAACATGCCATTGCGGTCATCCGGGACCCGTTGCAACCTGACTGCAACCTTCGTGTGACTAGAGTCACAAGCAAGGTTCCGCGATGATGCCATCGCGGCCAGGACATCCGACTAAGGAGACGTGGAGCAATGGCGGTTTACGCAAACCCGAATACCGATGAAGCACTGGTCAATTTCAAGCCGCGCTACGAGAACTACATCGGCGGTGAATGGGTAGCCCCGGTCAAGGGCATGTACTTCGAGAACATCACCCCCGTCACCGGCAAGGTCTTCTGCGAGGTGGCCCGTTCCACCGCAGAAGACGTCGAAGTGGCGCTCGACGCGGCGCATGCGGCGGCTGGCGCCTGGGGCAAGACCAGCCCGGCCGAACGCGCCGTCATCCTGAACAAGATCGCGGACCGCATCGAGGAAAACCTTGAAATGCTCTCCGTGGCCGAGACCTGGGATAACGGCAAGGCGATCCGCGAGTGCCTGAATGCCGACCTCCCGCTGGCAGTGGACCACTTCCGCTACTTCGCCGGAGCCATCCGCGCCCAGGAAGGCAGCCTCTCCCAGCTCGACGAGGACACCACCGCGTACCACTACCACGAGCCGCTGGGCGTGGTCGGGCAGATCATCCCGTGGAACTTCCCGCTGCTCATGGCCGTTTGGAAGCTCGCCCCCGCTCTGGCGGCCGGCAACGCGATCGTCCTGAAGCCGGCCGAGCAGACCCCGGCCAGCATCCTGGTGCTCATGGAGCTGATCGGCGATCTGCTTCCAGCCGGCGTGCTGAACGTGGTCAACGGCTTCGGCGTGGAATGCGGCAAGCCGCTGGCCTCCAACAAGCGCATCCGCAAGATCGCCTTCACCGGCGAAACCACTACCGGCCGGCTGATCATGCAGTACGCGTCGGAAAACCTGATCCCGGTCACCCTGGAGCTGGGCGGCAAGTCCCCGAACATCTTCTTCGAGGACATCGCGGCCAAGGACGACGCCTTCTACGACAAGGCGCAGGAAGGATTCACGCTGTTCGCGCTGAACCAGGGCGAAGTCTGCACCTGCCCATCGCGTGCGCTGATCCAGGAAAGCATCTACGACCGCTTCATGGGCGATGTGGTGGCCCGCACCAAGGCCATCAAGCAGGGCCACCCGCTGGATACCGACACCATGATGGGTGCCCAGGCATCCAACGACCAGCTCGAGAAGATCCTCTCCTACATGGACATCGGCAAGTCCGAGGGCGCCAAGGTGCTGCTCGGCGGGGGACGGGCGGATCTGGGCGGAGAGCTCTCCGGCGGCTACTACGTGCAGCCGACCATCTTCGAGGGCACCAATGACATGCGCATCTTCCAGGAGGAGATCTTCGGGCCGGTGGTCGCGGTGACCAAGTTCAAGGACTACGACGACGCGATCTCCATCGCCAACGACACCCTGTACGGATTGGGTTCGGGGGTGTGGAGCCGCAATGGCAACGTGGCCTACCGTGCCGGCCGCGCCATCCAGGCCGGACGCGTGTGGGTCAACCAGTACCACGCCTACCCGGCGCACTCGGCCTTCGGCGGCTACAAGTCCTCGGGCATCGGCCGCGAGAACCACCTGATGATGCTGGACCACTACCAGCAGACCAAGAACCTGCTGGTTTCCTACTCGGAAGACAAGCTGGGCTTCTTCTAGGAGCAGTAGCTGCCACGAGCAGCATGAGATGACAACAGACCTCGAAGGTACGGGGCCAGCCGGGACGGCGTCCGGGGATCGATTGGCCTCATCCCCCGCACGCCAGCCGGCACCCCGCACCTTCGAATGCCATGCAAAGGACAAAGTACATGAGCAAGATGAAAGCTGCAATAGTCGAGGGCTTCGGCGAAGAGTTCCAGGTGAAGGAAGCCGCGATCCCCGAGCCCGGCCCCGGCCAGGTGCTGGTGAAGCTGATCGCCTCGGGCGTCTGCCACACCGACCTGCACGCCGCCGAAGGCGATTGGCCGGTCAAGCCGAAGCTTCCGCTGATTCCCGGGCATGAAGGCGTGGGCATCGTGGAAAAGCTCGGCGAAGGAGTCACCGAGGTCGCGCTCGGGGACATGATCGGCAACGCGTGGCTGGCTAGCGCCTGCGGGCACTGCCAGTACTGCCGCACCGGCTGGGAGACGCTGTGCGAAGCCCAGTCCAATGGCGGGTACTCCGTGGACGGTTCCTTCGGCCAGTACATGCTGGTGGATTCCCGCTATGCCGCGCACATCCCGGAGGGCTCGGATCCCCATGAAATCGCGCCGGTGCTGTGCGCGGGAGTGACTGTCTACAAGGGCCTGAAGATGACTGAGGTCAAGCCCGGCCAGTGGGTGGCTATTTCGGGTATCGGCGGACTGGGCCATATCGCGGTGCAGTACGCGGTGGCCATGGGCATGCGGGTGATCGCCATTGACGTGGCCGATGACAAGCTGGCGCTGGCCTCGAAGCATGGAGCGGAAATCACCGTCAATGCCTTCGCCCAGGACCCGGCCGAGATCATCCAGCAGAAGGTTGGCGGAACGCACGGCGTGCTGGTTACGGCGGTGCATCCAAAGGCGTTCGGGCAAGCGATCGGCATGACCCGGCGCGGCGGAACGATCGTGTTCAACGGGCTGCCCGCCGGTGATTTCCCCGCACCCATTTTCGACATCGTGCTCAAGGGCCTGACCATCCGCGGATCGATCGTGGGAACACGGCAGGACATGATCGAGGCGCTGGAATTCTATGCGGCAGGGAAGATCAAGCCGACCTTCCATACCCGCCCGCTGGAAGATATCAACGCCGTATTCGACGAAATGCGCCATGGCAAGATCGATGGGCGCGTTGTCATCGACTACGCCGGCAAGGCGTAGCCGGATCCGCAATGGTTGATGGCACGGTACCGGATGCGGCTTTTCGAAGCGGCATCCGGTACCGGTGTCCTGGCCGCCCTGGCCGAGCGATGGACGGTGCGGCCCAAAAAGAGGACACTGGCCACAACGAGATAAATCCGGACGTGGACAACGAGGCAGGAGCAGGACATGAGCACCGTAACCGAAACGCGCGCCGCAATCGAGGGCGAAGAGTTCTCGCGGGTGGCCTTCACCTCCGAAGCCCTGGATCTGCTGCGCAAGCTGTGGGGGATCCACGGCCCGCTGATGTTCCACCAGTCCGGAGGATGCTGCGACGGGTCCTCGCCGATGTGCTATCCGGCCGGCGAGTTCCGCACCGGGGGATCGGACATCCGGCTCGGCGTGCTTTCCCTGGACGGCGCTGATGGCACCGCCCTGGGCGACATCGATTTCTGGATGTCCAAGGAGCAATTCGAATACTGGAAGCACACCAAGCTCACCGTGGACGTGGTCAACGGGCGGGGATCCGGTTTCTCCGTCGAAGCCCCGGAGGGCAAGCGCTTCTTGATCCGCAGCGAGATCATCGAGTTCCCGGCTGGCCCGAACCCCGACTAGGCTTGGCCCATGCGACTGTGGTCCCTGCACCCCTCATTGCTCGACGCCAAAGGGCTCGTTGCCTGTTGGCGTGAAACACTGCTGGCCCAGAAGGTGCTCGCAGGCCAGACCAAGGGCTATACCGGGCACCCGCAGCTTCTCCGGTTCAAGGCGCAGCCCGCCCCGCTGGTGCATATGGGCGGCTACCTGCAGGGCTTGTGGGACGAAGCGGCTGTCCGGGGCTATCGCTTCGACGCCGCGAAGATCCTGCATCCGGCAGCCGCCGCGCAGCTGGAAAAGATCCCGGTCACCCAGGGGCAGGTGCACTTCGAGCGCGAGCACCTGCTGCGCAAGCTCTCCGTCCGGGATCCCGCGCGCATCGCCCGCTTGGAACCGGCAGGGCAGGTGGCCCTGCATCCGCTGTTCGTGCAGGTCCCGGGGCCAGTGGAGGCCTGGGAGAAGGATGCGCTCGCCAGCGGATGAGCTGCTGGCCCGGCAAAATCCTAGAGCAGCTCTGCGCGCAACTGTGCGGGGGACTTGGGCGAGAGCAGCCCCGGGGCCACATCGTAAACGGTCTGCGCACCGGTGATGCCGCGCTGGTTCATCCGGAAGGCGGCCCGGGCGTAAGCCACCAGCACGCTGGAAGTGAATTCCGGGTTGGAGCCAAGTGCCAGCGAATACTCGATGACCTGCTTCTGCTCGTCGCTGGTATTGCCCGAACGGATCACGAACCCGCCATGCGGCATATTCGAATGCTCGGCGGCCAGGGTCTGCTCGTCGATGAACTGCACCGTGGTGTCGTACTGGTCGAAGTAGTGCTCCATGGTCACGATGGCTTCGCGCACCGACTCCGGATCGGCACCGTCTTGGAGCACGACAAAGCATTCGCGCTGGTGCTTCTCGCGGGTGCTCAAGGAAGGGCGCTCGCCGGCCCGGACCCGGTCGATAGCCTCCTGGCTCGGGATGGTGTACTGCACGCCGGCGGCGACGCCCGGGACGCGGCGGATCGCATCCGAATGCCCCTGGCTCAGCCCGCGGCCCCAGAAGGTGTAGGTTTCGCCGTCGGGCAGCAAGGCCTCCCCGAAGACCCGGTTGATCGAGAACATGCCCGGATCCCAGCCCACGGAGAGCAACGCGGTCTTGCCAGCTGCCTTCGCTGGGCCGTCGATGGACGCGTAGTACTCGGGGATGCGGGCGTGGGTATCGAAGCTGTCCACGGTGTTGAACAGCGCCGCGAACTTCGGGCCCTGCTGCGGCAAGTCCGATTTCGAGCCGCCGCAAAGGATCAATACGTCGATCTGTGCGGCGTGCTTTTCCAGCTCATCGATGCCGAACCGCCGTGCTGGCTGAGCCAGTTGGAGGGCCTGCGGGTCACGGCGGGTGTAGACGCCCACCAGCTCCATATCCGGATTCTTGGCGATCGCGGCTTGGACGCCGCGTCCCAGATTCCCATAGCCAGCAATACCGATGCGGATCTTTGAAGTCATGCCTGCCGTTTCCTTGGGGGAGTGAAGTTTGCTCAGCCGCG
The DNA here is from genome assembly GCF_024807995.1 of Arthrobacter sp. JUb119. Taxonomy (NCBI): domain Bacteria; kingdom Bacillati; phylum Actinomycetota; class Actinomycetes; order Micrococcales; family Micrococcaceae; genus Arthrobacter; species Arthrobacter sp. JUb119. The sequence goes on along the minus strand of NZ_JANUFE010000011.1, from coordinate 27,657 downwards.
GATGGGCTAAATACTTCGGATTATGCCAACGAATCCCGGGGCAGTGAAACCCTTGACCCTCTATGACCCCGGTCTAGCCGAACAGGCGCTTGAAGAAGCCCTTCTTCGGTTCGGCTTCGTGGCCCTGGCAGCGGTCCTTATTGGGGACATTGCGCATAGTTGCTTCAACGTGCTGGCCGCAGCCAGCCCACGTGGTCTTCTGGCAGATATTGCATTGAACCTGGCGGCACATAATTTTTTCCTTGGGGTAGTGGTTAGGACAGGGAGAGGAAGAGCTTTTCGAGTTCTTCGACGCTCAGGCCGTCTTCTTCCTCGGAAGCCTTCTCGGGATCGGCGATGCAGTACTGCATCGCGGTGGAGACAATGGCGAATCCGGCGCGGTCCAACGCGGTGGAGACGGCGGCCAGCTGAGTGACTACCTCTTTGCACGAACCATCGGTTTCCACGGCGTTGATCACCGCATCAAGCTGGCCTCGGGCACGCTTAAGGCGGTTGAGGATCCGCTTGCGGGTCGCTTCGTCAGCAGTACGCATCAATTTCTCCTTGGTACGGGTAGCGGGTTAGTCGTCTTCTGCAATTTCGGCATCCAGGTGTTTGAGTTGGACGAGCAACTGCTCCATAGCGCCAGAGCTCAACGCTCCGGGTTTTGAATGTACAAGTATCCCATCCTTGAACGCCATGAGCGTCGGTATGGATGCAATCCGGGCTGCCTGCGCCAAATCCGGCTGGGTTTCGGTATTCACCTTGGCGAAGGCGATTTCAGGATGCGCCGCGGATGCTTCGTCGAAAATCGGGGCAAAGCCGCGGCAAGGACCGCACCAAGGCGCCCAGAAATCCACGAGCACCAGCCGGTTCCTTGCGATGAACCCAGCGAAGTTCGAAGCTGACAATTCAAGCGGCTTCATCGGGTTTCTCCTTTCAGAACGAGCGGGCAGCGCGCCCCCATCGCCGGAATTTTGTTGCACAGCAGCACCAATGCGCCCGCGAGGGCTGCAACCGCAACTACGACCAGCCCGCCGGGAGCCGGCAGTTCCTGGCTGAGCACGAACACGCCCATGGCCAAGACGAAGTAGCCAAAACCCTTGCGCAAAGCGCGTTCGTCGATCCTGCGCGAAAGCCGTGCGCCGATCAACGAACCGAGGATCGCGGTGGTCGCCAGCCCTGCGGCCAGCGGCCAATCCAGTGCAACTGAATTCAACTGCCCGGCCAGGCCAGTGATCGAATTCAGGGTGATCACCAGCAGGGAGGTGCCCACCGCCTGTTGCATGGACAGCCCGGCCAGCAAAGCCAGTGCAGGGACGAGCAGGAAACCGCCTCCGGCACCGACCAGGCCGGTGACCATGCCAATGCCCAAGCCGACCGGGGCGGACAGCCACAACGACTGTGTTGCGCTGCCAGTGTTTTTCCGTCCGCGGATCATCCCGCGGGCACCGGCCAGCATGATGATCGCGAAACCGAGCATCAGCAGCTGGGCAGGGATCCCGCTGGCCAGCAGCCCGCCGCCAAAGGCGCCAAGCATGCTGGTGGCCGCGAAGACCATCCCCTGTTTCCAACGCACATTGGCCTTGCGGGCATGCGGGATCAGGCTCGTTGCCGAGGTCGCACCGACCACCAGCAGGGAGGTGGCGATCGCTTCCTTGGCGGGCAACCCGGCTACATAGCTGAGCAGGGGAACCATCAGGATTGAACCGCCGCCGCCGAACAGTCCCAGGGACAGCCCGACGATGCTCGCTAGTGCAAGGGCCAGAACCAGCAGCGGTCCGAACTCCATGGCCTACTTCTTTACTTTGTTCCAGGGCATCTTGCCCAAGAAGCTGATCATCGGGCAAGAATCCCGCAGGGCTGAGAACACCAGTCCGCCACCGATGGCCGCCGAAAGATAGGCGAACTTCGGGGAGATGAACTTCGCTCCGAGCAACCCGGCGAGCACCACGGAACCTGCGGTCATGCGCATCTGGCGGTCCAGCGCCCAACGCTGCACGCCGCGCACCATGGTGCCGCCGGCATTTTCGTAGGCGGTGACGCCGCCAAGCAGTACCGTGCTGTGCTCGATCTGTTGCTCCTGCAGGGCACGCTGCGCCTTGGAAGCACGGTTGCCGCTGTGGCAGATCAGCACCGGCTTGCCTGGAATCTTGGCGAGCACCTCGGTGGCGTTGGCGGTGAATTCTTCGAGCGGCACGTTGTACGAGCCGGGAATGTGGAGGGTTTCGAATTCGCCCGCGGTGCGCACGTCAATCAAGGCGAGGTCCGTGTCGGGGGCTTCTACCAGGCATTTAAGTGCTTCGGCGTCCATGGTGGTCAAAGGGGTAGTCATTGAATGCAGTTCAGCTTTCGTGGCGGGGGTGGCTAGTTGGCGAAGGAGGACCAGCCGAGGTAGCTGCCCTCAAGCTCGACGACGTTGTAGCCGGCATCGCGCAGTGCGCTGGCGGCCACGGCATTGCGCATGCCGCTTTGGCAGTAGGTGACGATGGTGCCGCCGGCGGGCAGCTGATCGAGATTCCACAACACCCGTCCGCCGGACAGCTGCTTGGCGCCCGGGATATGCCCGGCGGCGAACTCGGTCTTGTTGCGGACATCCAGCAGCATCTCGTACTCGAAATCGTCCAGCTGTGCCGGGGTGATCGACTTCGGCTTCACCGTTGGCAGGCCTTCCAAGCTGGTGGTGAAACCCTTGACCGCGTCGATGCCCACGCGCATTAGGTGGGCGCGGATCGTCGCGGCGTGTTCGCCGGTCTCGGCCAGCACGATCAGGGCGCGTTGGTCCTTTTCCGGATCGTAGGCCCAGGCGCCGAAGCTGGCGGTCTTCGCCGTACCCGGGATGGACAGCGCGCCGGGAACGGTGCCTGCGGCGATCTGGGTGTGCCCACGGGTATCGACGAACACCGAGACCCCCGCCTCCAGCTGCTGGAGGAGCTGCTGGACGGGTATTTCAGCTAGGGGGTCGAGCTGGCCCAGGATGGCTGGGCCCAGGCGGTTCTGCCGCTTCATGCGGCCGAAGTAGGCGTGGGCGTCAGGCTGGCCGTTGAGCAGTTCGGCGATGAAGCCGTCCTGGTCGTCGTTGGCCAGGTAGGTGCTCCACCAGGCGAACTCGCGTTCGTAGCCCAACGTGGTGGAAGGGACCGCGCCCAGCGCTTTGCCGCAGGCGCTGCCCGAGCCGTGGCCTGGATGCACCTGGATGTAATCGGGCAATTCTGCCAGGGTTTTCTTCAGCGAAGCAAAGAGATCGCGGGCGCCTTCGAAGCGGGTATCGACACCGCCGGCGGCCTCGTCCAGCAAATCCGGACGGCCTAGGTCGCCGGCGAAGATGAAGTCGCCGGAGAGCAGGTAGCCAGGGTCTTGGCTGAAGGCTCCGTCGGTGATGGCGTAAGCCAGGTGCTCCGGGGTGTGGCCCGGGGTGTGGCGGGCGGCGATGCGCAGGTTGCCCAGCGTGATGATATCGCCATCCATCAAACGTTCTGCCTCGAATCCGTACTGCCAATCTTTGCCGCCCTCGCCCGAAACGTAGCTGGTGGCGCCGGTGGCGGCGGCTAGTTCGCGGGTTCCGGAAAGGTAGTCGGCGTGGATGTGGGTTTCAGCGACGGCCGTGATGCGCATGCCGTGCTTGGCAGCCAGGGCAAGGTAGTCGGCGATGTCGCGGCGCGCGTCGACCACGAGAGCTTCGCCTTTGGCCTGGCAGCCGATGAAGTAGCTGGCCTGCGCGAGATCTTCGTCGTAGAGGCGTTCAAGCAGCATGGTTGGTTCCTTTCAAGGTGGATTGGAACCAGACTAAACTATACCCCCGGGGGTATGTCAAAAATACGGGTGGGGGTATGTGCGGAGGCCCGCAATGCCGCTAGGTGGGAAAGGTGTTTTTATGCCCGGGTGAAAGTGCGCAGCCAGCCGGTTAGCCGCAGCTGCTCCGCGGGGTCCAAGGTTGCCAATAGCTGCAGGGTGCCGTCGTCTGCGGGGCGCAGAATACCCAGGTGATCGGCTGGAACATCGGACATCGCCTCGCCAGCCGGGGAATCGGGCGATGCGCTCGCCGCCCTGGAGATGAAGACCTCGTCGGGTGAACCGTTCCAACCCTCGAGGATCGAGATGGTGCCTTCCAGCAGGCGCAGGGCCTCGTGCGCGTGGATCCATGCGGTGGCATCCTTGGCAGCCAGCTCGAACCCGGCTTCGGGAACAATCTTGCGCAGGCCCGTGGCCAGGACGCGCGCTTTCGCGCTGAGCCCCTCGGCCTGGAAGGCGGCTACCGCATCCAGGCGCTGTGTCATGCGCGCGAAGTCCTGCTCAATGCTTTTCCTGCTTGCGAAAATGCCCATGCTCCTATCTTCGCCTACCTTGGGAAAGGCTGTCGAGGTGCTCGGCCAATCGGGTGCTGGCGCGGGAGAGGTGCTGGGCCAAAACCTCTGCCGCGCCCTGGGCATCGCCGGCGGCGATGCATTCGAGCAGGCGTTCATGTTCGCTGGCGATGTCCGCGGTGTTCAGCAGCGTTGCATCCTGGACGTGGGTCATGCACAGGCGGATCTCATCGCTGAGCTGACCGTAGATTGCGCTGGTACGGGTCGAATCCAGGGCCTGGACCAGTGCGGAGTGGAAGCGGACATCCGGATCGACGATCTGGATCGGGGAAGCATCGCGCAGTGCGGTGATTTCGGCATTGGCCTCGCGTGCAGCTTCCGGGACCTGTCCGGTGCTGGCCAGCAGCCGCACGGCCTCTGCTTCGATGATGGCGCGGGTGCGGTAGATGTCGCGGGCGTCGGCGGATGAGAGCAGCGTGACTTTCGCGCTCTGATGCGCGTTGCGCGTCAGCAGGCCGCTGGCAACGAGGTTCTCCAGCGCGGCCTTGGCGGTTGGCCGGGCCACTTCATAGTGCGCGGCGACGTCCACTTCGCCCAGCGGGGTGCCGGGGGACAGTTCCCCGCTGAAAATCCGGGCACGCAGTGACTTGACGACGGCCTGAACCACGGAAACCACACCTAAACGGGCCGCCATCAGGGTCCTTTCGAGCCGCGGAAAATTTACCTAACAAGTATCCCATGAATAGTACTACTATGGCTTGTATACTTGTAAGACAATTTTCGTATTCGGCAAGCGCCGCTTGCCAACTGCACAGGAGCGCACCATGGCATTGAGCACGCCAGCACTCGGAGAAACGACGGTTTCATCCGGCATCCTCGATCTGGTCGGCGACCAGGATCGCGTCAAGACCCGATCCATCGACCGCGTTGCCTACGCCTCGGATGCCTCGCACTACCTGTACACGCCGCAAGCTGTCGTGCTGGCCAAGGACGCCGCGGAAGTCTCCGCCCTGCTGGCTGCGGCCGCGCGCGGCAACCAGCCGGTCACCCTGCGCTCGGGCGGCACCTCGCTGGCCGGGCAAGCCAGCGGCGACGGACTGATGATTGATGTGCGCCGCAACTTCCGCGGCATCACCGTGCTCGATAACGGAGCGCGCGTGCGTGTGCAGCCCGGTGCCACCGTCCGCCAGGTCAACGCGCGCCTGGCCGTCTATGGCAGCAAGCTGGGGCCGGATCCGGCCAGCGAGGCGGCCTGCACCATCGGAGGCGTGATCGCGAACAACTCCTCGGGGATGGCCTGCGGCACCGAATTCAACACCTACCGCACCCTGGAATCCATGACTTTCGTGCTCCCCTCGGGTACCATGATCGACACCGCGGATCCGCAGGCCGACCGCAAGCTGGCCGCCGCTGAACCGCAACTGGTCGCCACGCTGGACAAGCTGGGCCAGCGCGTGCGCAGCAACCCGGCCTCGGTCGCCAAGATCGAGAAGCACTTCGCGCTGAAGAACACCATGGGCTACGGCATCAATGCCTTCCTGGACTACGACACCCCGGCAGAGCTGATGGCACACCTGATCATCGGCTCCGAGGGCACCCTGGCTTTCGTCGCCGAGGCCGTCTTCCGCACCGTGCCGATCCGCAAGCTGGCCATCGCCACCTTGGCCGTCTTCGATAACCTGGATCTGGCCACCCGGGCGCTGCCTGAACTCGTGGATTCCGGCGCCGCCACCCTGGAGCTGATGGATTCCACGTCGCTGCGCGTGGGCCAGTCGCTGCCCGGCGTGCCGGATGCCATCATGGGCTTCGACGTCGACCAGCAGGCCGCCTTGCTGGTCGAATACCATGCGGACACCGAAGAGGAACTGGCCGGGCTGCGCTCCGCTGGCCAGTCGCTGCTCGACGCATCGGCATTGCGCGCCCCAGCGGTGCTGTCCCCAGATGCGAAGAACCGTCAGGCCGCGTGGAAGTTCCGAAAGGGCCTGTATGCTTCGGTGGCCGGTGCCCGCGCCACAGGCACCACCGCGCTGCTCGAGGACGTCGTGGTCCCGGTAGAGTCCTTGGCCGAAACCTGCGACAGCCTGCAGGAGCTGTTCACCGAGTACGGCTACGCTGATTCGGTGATCTTCGGCCACGCCAAGGACGGCAACATCCACTTCATGCTCACCGACCGTTTCGAAGGCGATGTGGCGTTGAACCGCTACAACTCCTTCAACGACAAGATGGTCCAGCTGATTCTGGACAAGGACGGCAACCTCAAGGCGGAGCACGGCACCGGCCGCGCCATGGCGCCGTTCGTGCGCGCGCAGTACGGCGATGAGCTCTACGAGGTGCACCTGGAGCTGAAAGCCGCCTGCGACCCGCGCCTGATGATGAACCCCGGGGTGATCATCGACGAAGACCACGCCGCGCACATCCGCAACATCAAGCTCAACGAGACCATCGAGATCGAGGCCGACCACTGCGTGGAATGCGGCTATTGCGAGCCGGTCTGCCCGTCCAAGGACCTGACCCTGACCCCGCGCCAGCGCATCGTCGTGCGCCGGGCCATCGCCAAGGCCGAAGCCGAGGGCAACGCCGAGCTGGCGGCCGAACTGGAGCGCGACTACGAATACAACGGCGTGCAGACCTGTGCCGTGGACGGCATGTGCGTCACCGCCTGCCCGGTGGGCATCAACACGGGCCTGCTGGTCAAGCGCCTGCGCCGCGAAGACGCGCACCCGGTCCTGGAAGCCGGCTTCAAGGCCGCGGCCAAGGGATGGGGACCTGCCACGCGCGCTGGGTCGCTGGCCCTGAGCATCGCCGATAAATTCCCTGCTTCGCTGGTCCGCGGTGCCACCGATGCTGCGCGCAAGGTGGTCAGCACCGACACCATGCCACGTTACGATGCCGACCTGCCTGGTGGAGGCAAGGCGCGCAAGCCCATGGCCGGCAACTTGGGTGCAGCTGGCACCGAGCCGCTGGCCATCTACCTGCCAGCCTGCGTGAATTCGATGTTCGGCCCTGCAGGAGACGGGGAAGGAGTCGCCCCGGCGTTCACCAAGCTGCTGCACGCTGCTGGCGTCTCGGTTTACGTTCCCGAGGGCATTGAATCCACCTGCTGCGGTACCCCGTGGACTTCCAAGGGCTACGAACAGGGCCATGAGGTCATGGGCCAGCGCGTGCTGGAAGAAGTCCGTGCGGCCATGCCGGGCAAGGACCTGCCGATCATCTCCGATGCCTCCAGCTGCACCGAAGGCTTTGCGCATACCCTGGCCGAGCATGGCTACGAAGTGGTTGACCTGCTGGCGTTCACTTCGCAGCACCTGCTGGAGAAGCTGCCAGCGCTCGAGAAGATCTCCTCGGTCACCTTGCACCCAACCTGCTCGTCCACGCAGATGGGCCTGAACCCGGACATGCAGAAGATCGCAGAGGCTGTGGCAGATACCGTGAACACCCCGGTGAACTGGGGCTGCTGTGGTTTTGCCGGTGACCGCGGCATGCTGCATCCGGAGCTGACCGAGTCGGCTACCGCTCGCGAAGCTGCCGAGGTTCGTGAACTGGATGCGCAGGAACACGCTTCGTGCAACCGCACCTGTGAACTGGGCATGACCCGTGCGACGGGCAAGGAATACCGCCACATCGTTGAACTGCTGGCAGACGCCGCCAGCAAGTAGAGGTCGGAGCAAAGCCGGCGGCGTCGAGCGGCATTAAGCCATGGGTACGCGCAATGGTTGCTTGCCGGGAGTCAGGCTGCGAGGTCTTCGGGGCCGTCCTTGGGCTTCAGCCGTTCCTTGAGTTGCTGTATCCATTGCGAGTCGCGTCTCAATTGCGGGAACGGCTTGTGCGCGTAGCCCGTGGCTGGTGGCGCGGTGGACTTGTAGGACATCGCCGAGCCGGGACAGATCATGATGGTGTGGCCGTTGCCGTAGGTCGTGTATTCGTACCAGCCGGCGGCTTCCTTGGCCTTGTTGCAACTAGCGCATCGGCCATCGCCGTTGAAGACGGTGCTCTTGCCTCCGCGGGCGTATTGCTTGACGTGGTCTATTTCCTCCACGATGCCGTCGCAGAACGGGGTGCGGCAGTGCCGGTCGCGGATCGCGATGAACTTCTTGAGCTTTTCCGGGAAGATCCGGGCTTTGGAGTCCATGGCGATCAGGTCCTGGTCGCCGGGTGCGGTGTAGAGGCGGGCGAGTTCGGTGCGCACGTCGAGCTGTTCGATCAGCTCCGTGGTGGGTTTGGCGTCCATTTGGTCGAAGGTCAGGCTGTTGGGGATCTGGTGCCCGCTGATCCATTCGCGCACGCTCTGGGCGGGGATGAAGCCGTAGCCTTCCAGATAGGCTGGTTCGCGTTCGCCGGCGAACAGGGCCCGGTCGGTCATGACTACTGCGACTTGCAGGGCGATGGGCATTTTGGAGGGTTCGCCGACCATCATGTAGCTGAAGAGCAGGTCGGCGCGGATCTGGGTGCGGGTGCGGGGGTCGCCTTTTTTGCGCAGGGTTTTCGATTCTTCGTCGAGGTAGCGTTTGAGGCACATGCCCTGCAGCAGGGGGTATTCGCCGTGGATGATGATGCGGCCGTGCTGGTCGTCGATTTTCAGGGTGAGGTTGCGTTGCTCTTCGACGGTTTTCTGCTTGATGGAGTCGGGGTCGGAGATGTAGGCCAGGGCGAATTTTCGGACTGTTTCCTTGATTTGGGTGGTGCCCATGGATTCGAACATGTGCGGGTTCTGGGCGTAGAGGTGGTCGAATTCGGTGCGGCGCTGGGGTTTGAGGTCTTGGAGCGGGGTGAGGATGGCTTGGGTTTGGGCTTCGGTGAATTCGCCGCGGGCGCAGGCGGCGGCGAGGTTCGGGGTGTCTTCGAAGAGGATGCGGCAATTGACCAGGTAGTTGCGCATGCCGTGCGGTGATTGCTTGCGGGCCAGGGCGACGCAGGCGGCTGCGCCGCGGGTTTGGTCATCGAGGTGGATGCCGCGTTCTTCGTGGTCGCGGACGTATTCTTTTTCGATTTGGTGGGCGAGGCCGGCCTGTTTGCAGCGTGCTGCGGAGATGAGGGCTTCCAGTAGTTCGATGCCGTGGGCGCAGTCGGCTTTGCTGCCGTGTTCTTCGAGGGCGGAGAGGTCGTTTTGCACGGTTTGGACGTGGAGGTCGAATTCCTCGGGGGGTGCTGGTGGGGTGAGGCTGTTTCCGTGCGCCTTTGCTTCGGACATGTTCTAATTATACTTCGCTTGTTCGAATATGTCTTCTAATGGTATGGAAAACTTCAGGGGTTTTCGATAGGCGAGAGTGCGCGAAGCGGAATAAAATGCATAAATATGCATTCCCGATCATGAAATCCATCTCAAAAGCTGGCTGCCGAGCGATGCGCAAATACGGCTAATGCCAAGAAGAAGCGGGAATTAGTGTGAACCCGCCGGATTCCTGAAAAGTCGGGACCAGCTGGATTATGACATGATATTCCAGTTCAGAACTTCCACGCCCAGCGCCCGGCCGCATCCTAGGCAGGGGCGAGGCAGCACCACCATTTCCCTTGAGGATCCGCGATGAACCGCAAACCGTCCGTGAGCTCCAGTCCGGCCACCCTGCTGGGCGCGCAGCTGCGCCGCCGCAAGTCGATCACGAATATGATCGCCGAAGCGGAAACCAATGCAGGGGCAGGCCAGCTGCGCCGCACCTTGGGCATGTGGCAGCTGACCATGATCAGCGTCGGCGCCACCATGGGCACCGGCATCCTGGTGATCCTCGGCGATACCGTGCCGATCGCCGGTCCGGCCATCTGGATCTCGTTCGTGATCGCGGGCATTACCGCGCTGCTTTCGGCGGTGTCCTATGCCGAAATGGCCGGCATGGTTCCGGTTTCCGGCTCCAGCTATTCCTATTCCTATGCCACCATGGGCGAAGGCATCGCCTGGATCTGCGGCTGGTGCCTGGTGCTCGAATACGCGGTGTCGGTGGCTGCGGTGGCCGTGGGTTCGGGCCAGTACGTGAACGAAACGTTGCGCACCTTCGGCATGGAGCTGCCCGAGCTGCTGGCTGGCGGCCCGGCCGACGGCGGAGTGGTGAACCTGCCGGCGCTGATCGTCGTCGCACTGGCCACCTTGCTGCTGGTGCGCGGGGCGCGCGAGTCGGCCATCGTGAACTCGATCGTCGTGGCCATCAAGGCCGGCATCCTGCTCTTCTTCTCGGCCGTCGCCTTCAGCGCCTTCAATGCGGGCAACTTCGAGCCGCTGCTGCCAATGGGCGCCGCCGGCGTGACCGCGGCGGCATCGAGCGTGTTCTTCTCCTATATCGGCTTCGACGCCGCCTCGACGGCCGGCGAGGAAGCCAAGAACCCGAAGCGCGACCTGCCCCGGGCGATCATGCTCTCCATGCTGATCGTGACCATCAGCTACGTGCTGGTGGCCGTTTCGGCGATCGGCGCGCGCGAATGGAACTGGTTCGAAGGCGCACAGGCGCCGCTGGTGCAGATCATCGGCGAACTGACCGGGCAGCCGATCTTCGTGCTGGTCTTCGCGGTCGCCGCCGTGCTGGCCATCGCCTCGGTAGTGCTCACCGTGCTCTACGGCCAGACCCGCATCCTGCTGGCCATGTCGCGCGACGGGCTGGTGCCCGCGGTGTTCGGCAAGGTCTCGGCCCGCACCGGCACCCCGGTCGCCGGCACCTGGATCACCGGCATCCTGGTGGCGGTCACGGCCGGGTTCATCCCGCTGGGCGCACTGGCCGACGCCACCAGCATCGGCACGCTGTTCGCCTTCGCGCTGGTGGGCGCCTCGGTGATCTACCTGCGCAGAACCCAGCCCAAGGCCGAGCGCACCTTCCGCGTGCCGCTGTACCCGCTCACCCCGATCCTGGGCATCTTCGCTTGCCTGTTCCTGATGAGCCAGCTCGGTTGGCATACCTGGCTGGTGTTCATCATCTGGATGATCGTCGGCGCAGCGCTCTACCTTGGCTACGGCCGGCGCCGTTCGCGCCTGGGCCAGATGAGCGCGCAGGACTACGCGGCCAGCCACGGAAACGAAAAGTAGCTGCGCGCCTGAACAGCATCAGGTAGCTCAATTCGGACTTCCCCGACCCGCGGGAACCCCGTTGGCGGAGCTCGTGTGACAGAAGATCGAGGGGGAGAACGGGGCAGATTTTCCTCAGTTTCAACGTGAGGACGCGCATTTTAAGCAGGTGCAACAGGCCATCGGGGATCGCGTGAGCGAAACGTTCAAGTATCTGTAACACTCGATGCTCGAAGAACACGAGGACATAGCCTCTGCGGTTAAATCGCTACTCCGGAGCCCATTAAAGCAGCCGGGCACGAGCGGCGCGAGGCCTTGGGCCAAGTGAGTTCCGCTTCTGGCGACGCTACCCTGAAGGTATGGCGCGCTGGTCGGCGGTCATCCCGCGCAGTTGCGACGGAAACGACAATGCCTCCTAATGGCTGTCGCTGTCTGCCGGGCACCGCATGGAAATGACGTGCACTTCTTGGGGCAGATCTACACGGGGCTGGGCTGGATCCTAGCTAGTATTGCCAAGATCGGCCGGCGGAAGACATTGAACAGCTGCTCCAGACCTGAGCTCCATCTGGAGATGGCCGCCTGCGCTTCTTGGCAACGGCGGAAGGATAGCGATTCTACCGCTAGATCATCGCGGTGGCATTTGCTGGAGATCCCGTTCCGCCAATGACGTTGAGCGGCTTGATGGCGAGAAAACAATCCCAACGTTGCAACTGGTTCATCCGGCGGGCCAAAGGCCCCAGGCGCCACAACTCTCCGAGCGGAAGCCCGAGTTTTGCCAAGAACTCTTGGTGCATCATCCCGCGATCATTCGGAGCTGTGGTGATGAAGGGGGAATCGGCTACAGGCGGGAGGCATTCAACGGCAAAGTTATCTGCCGCCAGGATGCTCAGCCCCGAGTCCCACGCCATGTCCAGCAGTTCTTCGGACTGCGCCAACCCGGTCGCCTTGCCGGAATCACGTTGCCTGGATTTTTCTTCGGGGGACAGACCCAAGAACCATTCGCTCCAGCCGGTGTGAATCAGCAGCGCATCGCCCTGTTCCAGCTCAATGCCTTGGTGCTCCATGGCAGCAAGGAGCAGGGATAGCGGGATCGGCACACCATTTGCATGGTCCAGGTCTTGGCCCTGAGCTCTAGTGAAACCGTCAACGTCCACCAAGAGGCCACGAGTAACAATGGGTTGATCCGACCAGTACTGGATGCCCAGTTCGGTGGTTCCGGGGATGATCTTCTCATCGGGCACACCGTTGTAAAATCCCACTTCATCAGAACGCCGGTGGCGCAGCCCATCGATCTGCGACGAGCCCTGAAGGTAAAAGCTGTCCAGATAGTCATCGCGATGGGCCACATGGTTGCCGAAAATATGGTGCTTTGGCGCGCTACGTGTTTTGGACATCCCAGGTGAAAAGGCATCGATCGGATAATCAAGCCCGAAGGTTTCACCCAGGCGAACTGAAGCAGCCGCCTGAATTCGTTTGGCCGCATCGATTTTTTGGGGAACGCCAGCAGAAGGAGGGCTGAACAGGTCCCATGAAGTACCTGCAAGGGCGCCCGGACGTTGTTTCAGTTCGGCACGAGTAGGATACTTTTTCTGATCGCTCACTTTGACGAGTTCTCCTGCGCGTATTCCAGCGGGGTGGAGCCCACATGGAGCATCAGATACGCGGCAATCGAAGAGACGGACGCGCTGATGCAAAGTATCGTTTTGAATACCGTGTTGGGTGCGGCCAGAAGCATTGCATTGCCTGCAATAATCCCCACCAGCTGCAATAGGACGAAGACGATTCCGCCACACAACGCCACGGCCAAGGAAGCGACGAAGGTTTTTCGAAGTATAGATCGGTACATTTTGGCCCCCTGTGGGTTTAGACCGGCAAGATTCCGGAAGCAATCAGCACGCCGATTGCCAACAATGGAAGAGCATAGAACAGCATCATGCGGCGGAAGGTGTTATACGGGTTGACGCCGGCGATGCCGCACGCGACGTATAACGGGGCTCCTCCCGGCGGTACGGCTGCTTCACAAGAGGAGAACACCAGCACTGCGACCGCCGCAGTTGGTGCTGGAACACCGGCGGCAACCAGCGCTGCAACACCCACGGTTCCCACGGCGGCCATCGTCGCCGTTGATGACAGCGGAGCAGCCACTGCAACCACGATCAATCCAATCACCAGGGCAAGCAGCCATACCGGCAAGTCAAGCTGGTTCAGCACTGCAGTCAACTGCTCCGGCAAGCCGGTGCTTGCCAGGGCATTAGCTCCGGCGAAAGCGAATAGCACGGTAATTCCTACGATGCCGAAACGGGGGATGGAAGCCTCGATCATCTGCGACCATTCTTTGGCCGTTCGCGGCAGCTTACTGAATCCGAGCAGCAAACCCATAATGATCAATACGATAGGAATCCAGAAAATCGGGCTGACAGCTTTGGACACATCAGTTTCCGTATGCTCGCTCAGTACTTCGGCCATGAATCCGCTGGTGATGATCATTGGAAAAGCGACACCGACGAACAATAGCAGCGTGGTCCATCCTTGCTTGAATGCGACCGATAGCTGCTGCCGTTGTTCCTTCGGTGTTGATTGTGCGCCGCTCCGGCGGACCAAGATATAGGTAACGACCAGGCGGTGCGCAACGCACCAGAGCCCGCCAAAAATCAGCGGAACGATGAGCTCGTTTGCTGATAGCAATGGGCCGACGGTTGAGGAACCCACCAGGACGAACATCGAGGCACTGAATGGGAAAGTGATTCCCATGCCCGCGTTGCCAGCCACGATGGTCGCCGCCGTAGGACGGTCGATCTTTGATCGTTCCATCCATGGGATGGTAATTGAACCGACAGTTGCGGCGATGGCTGCTTGGTTATGCACGATGCTGCCCAACCCGGCCGAGGACACCGTGGACACGTAGGCGGCGCCGCCTTTGCTGCCGCCGATCAACGAGTCCAGCAGGTTGATCATGCGTTCCATGACCCCTGCGCGTTCGAGCAGGTAACCCATGAACACAAAGATCACTGTTGCATAGACAATTTCATCGGTGAGCGCTTCATAGAGCGCAACCCAGCCAACGGACATCATCTGCTTGCCACTGAATGCTGCGGCGACGATGAAGCCAAGAATCATTGCTTCACCGACGTTACGGCGTAGCAAGACCGTCCAAATGATGATGACCGCGAGGTAGACGCCCAGCGCCCAGATGCCAATCATGATGGTTCCTTCCGATGCTCGCCCGCGTCGCCGCTAGCCAGCTGTCATCCTATTATCGATTGCCATACGCTCCATTGCACTGGCAGAGGCATCGGTCATTTCACGGGGGACGCCCAAGTCTTCCAAATATCCGCCGGTGGAACGCATTTCTGCTGCACGGCGTACTGCGTGCTTGGCCGTACCGGTCAAGAAGCGGTCGATAGTTGCCTGGCCGTCGCCGGCCAGCATTTTGGAGATCTCTGCTCGGACCCATGGTTCAAGTCCCGCAGCGGCGCCAGCGCGAACTGCCTCGATCACCACGGACGCAAGGCCCTTGGTAAAGACGCTTCGCAGCAGCTTATGAGCCATGGCGCTGCCCGGTCCACCCTCCACGACTTCAACCGGTGCTCCCACAGATTTAAGAAGATCAGCAAAGTCCTCCGCTCCTTGGCCGCTGGCCATCAACGGTGTTTTTGCCCCCTGTGCAATGACGGGTCCGAGGATCGCGACGTCAATGAAGTTGACCTGGCCCGACGTGGAGCCCAGTTTTTCCATGATCTTGGGGGAAGAACTGGTCAGATCCGCATAACCAGAGCCCGCTTTCATTGCGGGCAAGCATTCTTGGGCTACCTCCGATGCAGCGCCAGCGGCGGTCAGAACTAAAACGACGTCCGCATCCTTGACTGCTTCCGCGGCTGACCGGGCCAGTTCCACGCGTTGCGGAGCGTCGCTGATGAAAGGATCATAGCCGGTGATTTCATGTCCAGCTTCGAGTAGCGCGGCAGCGTAAATCTGCCCGACTTCACCTAGTCCGATGAGTGCACATTTCATAGTGTTAGGGCCTTAGATAATTAGGAATGGGAGATATTTCGGTCAGCAAGAATGGCCGCGCGGCGCTGGCTCTCGTCGAGATGCACGGCTTCCGCGGCAGTGGCGATTTCCTCGGCACGGCTGGCTGGAACGATTACCAGACCATCCGAATCGCCGATGACAATATCGCCAGGGCTCACTGCAACGCCACCGAACGCGATGGTGCCGTTAATTTCGAAAGGGCCATTCTTGTATGGGCCGGCAGGGCTAGTAGCACGGGCAAACACTGGCAGGCGGATTTCTCCGAGATCCACTGCGTCTCGCACCGCTCCATCAATGGCAAAGCCGGCGACCCCCTTTGAAACAGCGCGTTCGCCGATCAGCTCACCGAGCAGCGCGCGGTCTGTGTAGCCGCCGCCATTGACCATGATGACTTCACCTGGTTGAACGTGCTTGAGCGCCTCATGAATCCCGGCATTGTCGCCGGGGGCTACCCAGACGGTGTAGGCGGGACCCGCCAACTTGGCTCCTTCCCAGACGGCTTGTATCTCCGCCGAAGCGATTCCAAGTCGTTGCATGGCATCGCCGATGTTGGCAGCAGGAAGCTCGGTGAGCCGGTCGATCGTAGATTGGCTGACTTGTATGTATTCAGTCGATTGGTTCACTGGTCACCTATTCCAAGGCCTGTGGCGCAGAATTTCACAAGAGAACATTTCATTATATGTTCTTAGATTTCACACTACGCAATTAATTGATGATGTATGGAATCATGACATGTTCTGCATCACAGTGTCAAGGAGGATTTCGCGGGGAGGTTTCGAAGGTTCAGCCTTGCAGGAGCGGGGCGCAAGCTGCGCGTGGCTCCAGGCAAAGCGATTCCGGGAGGGTTCTAGCGCCTGTGCCGCGGTATTTAATGGCGCGCAGGATCGAGGCGGCGCACGGACGCGAAAGGCGGAATTTGCGCGATGTTATCTGGTGGGCGGCTAGTAGACGCTGCTTGCCAGCAAATCGGACAGGCGTCGAGCTGCCTGGAGTAGTTCGGGGGCCTTGGCTTCCAGTGTGTCGCGGGGGATCGTGGCTATGGGTCCGGTCAGCGAGAGGGCTTCGGTGGGAAGGCCTTGGCGAGCTGGGACGGCCACGGCGATGGAAATAATTCCCAGTGCGCGCTCATCCTCGGAAATAGCGTAGTTCGAATCGAGGCGGGGTGTCCGAACCCTGATGGCCTCAAGATCGAAATTCTCCGCTTCGTACTGCAGGCGCCTTGAAGATTCGGCGATCCGGGTTAGTTCGTCATCATCGGCACCACGAAGGAGGATGCGCCCTGCAGCACCGGCAGTAAGCGGCAGGCGGCGGCCTTGCGGCAAGTTGTACCCAAGCGAAGTCTCTCCTACCACGCGTTCAACCAGTACGCGCTCGCTGCCGAGGCGAGTGTAGAGCGACGCTGTCAGCTTGGTTGCCTGCGAGAGCTGCTGGAGGATTGGTTGGGCCACCCGGGGCAGGGGGTCGTTCTCCAGGAAAACTCGGGCAGCAGGCAATACCGCTGGACCCAATCGGTAGCTCTTGTCAGTTTGGCTGACCAGGCCGGCTTCCTGCAGCACCCTGAGGATGCGCAGGGTCGTAGGCGAGCTCATCCCCATGTCGGCGGCAATTGCGCTGAGTCGCCGGGGGTGTTCGTAGCGCTGGATCTGCTCGAATACGGCAATGGCCCGGGTGAGTGACCTCATGCCGTTGGGAGCTTCAGACTTATCTTTTTCTACCGCCATGATTTCATTCTACGCAATTATTTTGTAATTTGGCACACTTCCTTGACTGCCACTTGTGCGTCATGTCACTATTTCATGGAGCGCTAAACAATTTTACTGTATGAAATTTCTGAACGAACTATGTAATCGGAGGAAGTCGTGTCGAGCGATCTAACGGAGAGGCAGAACCCTCCTGGCGTGTGGCCGGTAGTGGCCGGCCAAGCAATCATCGGCCTTGTCGGTCTGTACGCGCTTATAGGTTCGGTGAGTTTAGGACTATGGAGCAGCATGGGGCCGGGTGCCGGGTTCTTTCCTGCGGTGCTCGGCGCGTTCCTCGTTGTTCTAGCCATTGTCTGGTTCATCCAGGAGCGTTCCGCGCCACAGGAGCCGGGTGAGGCTGAGGCTTTCGAGCGGGCGCAAGTATTTGCGGTTGTGGCCAGCCTGGTTGTACTGGCGGCAGCGTTGCCGTTTCTCGGTTTCCAGCTGAGCATGCTGGCTTTCCTGATGTACCACCTGAACTTCCGAGCTCGGATCGGGTGGATTAGAGCAGTAGTGATTTCTCTTTGCGGGAGTGTAGGCGTGTTCTACCTGTTCACAAAGGTCCTGCACGTTTCGCTTCCTCTGGCATCTGTTCCGCCCTTGAATTTGATTGGACTTTGAGATGGATGTTCTCAACGAACTCATGATGGGTTTTGCCGAGGCGATGACGTGGCAAAACCTGCTGTTCGCATTTGTCGGCTGCCTATTGGGCACTGTTATCGGAGTTCTGCCCGGTATCGGGCCGGTCGCGGGAATCGCATTGTTGATCCCGCTGACTCTGAACCTCGATCCTGCTGGTTCCATCATCATGCTGTGCGCTATCTTCTATGGCACTACCTACGGTGGAACAATAACCAGCGTTCTGCTCAATACGCCCGGTGAAGCAGCCTCGGCGATCACCGCCATCGATGGCTATCAGATGACGAAGATTGGCCGTGCTGGTGTAGCACTGACTATCGCTGCTGTCGGATCATTCGTCGGTGGCACAATCGCCACCGTCGGCTTGGTCATTGCGGCCAAGCCGCTGGGAAGCTTGGGGTTGCTCATCGGCCCGCCAGAATTCTTCGCACTCGTTGTAGTCGGGATCTCGCTGCTGGTGGCGCTAGCGGGGAAGTCGATGGTCAGGGCCTTGATTTCTGGAGCGTTGGGCCTGCTGATTTCGATGGTGGGCATTGACCCGGTCATGGGCGCTCCGCGTTTTACCTTCGGCATGGATCGATTGCTCGACGGTGTGTCATTCGTGGCCGTGATCGTAGGCATTTTCGGCTTGTCTGAGATCTTGTCTTACCGCCCGGGAAAGAATCAATCCGTTGCGCAGGCCCCGGGCTTGCGAGCTTTGCTCCCATCGCGCACGGACTGGGCACGCAGCACGCCGGCCTTTGCCCGAGGTACAGGCATTGGCTTTGCCATGGGGCTCATTCCAGGCATGACCGGATCGGTTTCTTCCCTGCTTTCCTATGGGGCTGAGAAGAAATTCTCGAAGTACCGCCACCAGCTCGGGCAAGGAGCCATCGAAGGGGTAGCCGGTCCCGAGACTGCCAACAACGCTCACGCCAACGGGGCACTAATCCCGCTATTCACTTTGGGCATTCCCGCCTCGCCTACGATCGCGGTACTGATGGGAGCTTTCCTGCAGCAAGGCCTGACTCCTGGGCCGACGTTGTTCGCTGAACATAGCACATTGGCGTGGACAATTATCGCCAGCCTTTTCATCGGCAACGTACTACTGCTTATTCTCAACGTTCCACTTGTCGGCTTGTGGACTTCCATCTTGAAGGTTCCATACCCGATCCTGGCAGGCCTGATCTTGATGTTCATGGTCGTGGGGGCGTACACGATCAATTTTTCCGTTTTCGATGTCTTCGTGATGATCATCTTCGGACTGGTGGGCCTCGGTCTTCGCCGGCTGGATATTCCCCTTGCCCCAATGGTCCTGACACTTGTCCTGGGTCCGTTGATGGAGCGATCCCTTCGCGAATCATTGGATATTTCGCATGGCAGCTTCGCGATCTTCTTTGATCGTCCTATCACGATGGTGTTGCTGCTCGTCGCCTTGGCAATCGTCTGCAGTCCGCTCTTGAAATTGCGTAAGCCAGCTGTGCTGGCAGCTGAAGACCCCGAAAGCTAGACAACGCAAAATCTATTCACTCAACCCGAAGGAAACACAATGAAACGCATGATCTCGATTCTTGCCGTTGGAGCATTCACCTTGGCTGCAGCAGGCTGCGGATCAAGCAACGCAGCATCAGGTGGCGGAGGGGAAGAGTTCCCCAAAAACGGCAAATCCGTTGAACTAGTAGTAGCGTTCTCGCCGGGTGGACCTGTGGACACAGCTGCCCGGCTGATCCAGCCCATACTCGAAAAAGAGCTCGGGACCAACGTTGAGGTGGTAAACAAACCAGGTGCCGGTGGTCAGATTGGCTATACGGCGTTGGCCAATGCCAAGGCTGATGGCTACACCATTGGTGCCGTTGGGTCGCCTTCAATTGTCGTCATTCCCATGGACGAATCCCGCGGTGCGGCCTTCACCCGCAGCGACCTGCAGCCCCTGGGCCGCCAGGTTGTGGATCCGATGGTGATTGCGGTTCAGCCGGACAGCAAATATTCGAGTCTCAAGGATCTGATCGAAGAAAGCAAGGCAACCCCGGGTGCGCTAAATGCAACAACCACAGGGCAGATGGGCGGTGAGCATTTCGCGATTGCCCAGATCAACGAGGCCACTGGTTCTGCATTCAGCCCAGTGCACTTCTCTGAGGGAGCTTCCCAGGCATCTACCGCCTTCCTGGGCAAGCACGTGGAAGTGCTTGTCGGGAATATCAGCGAGGTAGTTGACTTGGCGAATCAGGGCAAAGCCAGAGTGCTCGGGGTGATGGATGCCGAACGCACCGACGCGCTGCCGGACGTACCGACATTCGCTGAAGAAGGATACGACGTGATCGCGACGACTGCCCGTGGTTATGCGGCACCAGAAGGCCTGCCAGAGGAAGTGGGCAAGAAGCTGGAAGCTGCCCTGCAAACTGCGATTGAAGACGAGGCAGTAGTTGAAAAGATGGAAAACCTCGGATTGGCAACTAGCTACCAAAATGCGACCGACTATGACGAATTCTGGACTCGCCAGGAGGGGGACTACAAGGCTGTCCTGCCATTAGTCCAGGCTAAATAGCAGTGGATCGGAACGGGCGGAGCTGAAATTTAGGACAGCAGCGGGGCTGGCCGTGAGTTCCATGAAATAAGCAGGAGGGCTTTGGATGGCAAATTTGCCAGCCAAAGCCCTCCTGCGTTGATGGGACGTTTGTGGCTAGTAGCTGAGCCCGAAGCCGTAGTCGAAGAGCGCTCCATCGGCAGTTTCGCCGTAGCCGGGCAGGTCGCTGGCCTCGTCCATGACGAATGGCTGGCGGATCGCACCGGGCGCTTAATGCCCGTCGCGCTGCTGAATTCGCCGTTCGCCGCGCTTGATGAGCAGCAGCGAAGTTCCGCGAAGTTGGGGGCGAGTGCGGCTCTCCGTACCGCCCCCAGTTCTGGCGCCTAGATTTCGCAGGTTTCGGCGGGCGCGTTGCGGATCAATCCGCGCTCGGCCACCAGCGTGCTGATGAGCAGAATGGCGGCGGCCGCGTTCCAGGGAACGAGCGGCAAGTAGCCTTCTGGCGGCAGGTCGGAAAGCAGCCAGCGGGTTACCAGGAACGTGGCCAATCCCAGCGCAAGCGAAATGGCGAATGCGATGCCCCGGTGTTTCTTGGAGACGCCCTGCCACGCGGGGATTGATCCGTCGGCAGGTGCTTCAGAGGTGATTCCCAAGAACTTCAGCATGCGTTCCTTCTCGATAATGTCCGGTAGTTGTCATATAAAGATCAAGTCAACTAAGTGTTATTTCGATAGTATCGAATCTGAAAATTGCTGTACATGGTACTTTCGGATGACACTTCGACCTCGAACACCGAGCCCGGGTGAAACTTTTGGCCCCGTGCACGGCGCCGTGGCGCCATTCGGCGTCCGGTGCAGCCAAGCGCGGGGACAGGACCGAGGTGCGTGGACGCATCGCTCGGAACGCTGCGAGATCGCCCCCGGGGGAAGTGTTAATGGGAAGGCGCACTAGCGGCCTAGCGCCAGGCGCGGTTCCTGCCTTATCATCAGTGAGTCAGGAACATGGCCCCGCCAGGTTCCGGCGCTCTCAAAAGGGGCGATACCCGTTGCGGTCCAGCAACCGGTAACGGCAGACATATATGGAATTTCTTCAGCACGATTTCTTGAAAAGAGTCCATAATGTCTAGCGTTTCAGCTGCCATTGCCCACGCCCTCAAGCCGCTGGCCCCGCGGATCTTCGGATTGATGGGCAACGGCAATGCCCACTTCCTCGACGCCGCAGTGCGTGCAGGCTTCGACTACACCGCCGTGCGCCACGAATCGGCCGCCGTTTCGGCCGCCGACGCCTACTTCCGCATCTCCAATAAGCTTGCCATCGCCTCCACCACTTACGGTGCCGGCTACACCAACACCATCACCGCACTGGCTGAAGCCGCCGCGGCCCGGACCCCGCTGCTGTTCGTCACCGGCGACGCGCCAACTTCCGGCCTGCGTGGCTGGGACGTCGACCAGGCCGCGATCGACACAGCAGTGCGAGCGCCGCGCTACGTCGTTGACCGCGACAACCCGGGTGCCACTGCTCTGGAGGCGGCCGCCCGGGCGTTGCGCGAACAGATGCCGGTTGTTTTGGCGATCCCTTATGATTTGGCCGCGGTGGATTCGCTCGAAGAGCAGCTGCCTGATTTCGCCTCCCTGCGCAGCACCCCTCCGGCACCGCAGCTGAACTCCACCCAGCTGGAGCAGATCGCTGGAAAGCTCAACGCCTCGCAGCGCACCCACATCCTCTATGGCCGCGGCGCGATCGATGCCGCCGCGCAGGTCCAGTCGCTGGCGCAGAAGCTGGACGCCACCACCTCGGGTACGTTGCTGGCCCGCGACCTGCTGGACTACGAGTTCGATTTGGGCATCACCGGAGGCTTCTCCACCGAGGCCAACGCCCGCATCATCGCGCAGGCCGATACGGTATTGGTACTCGGCGCCTCGTTGAACCAGTTCACCATGCGTTTTGGCGATCTGGTCGCGCAGGATGCCAGCTTGATCCAGATCGACCTGGGGTGCGCCGCCACCAACCCGCGCGTGGACTATTTCGCCACCGCCGATGCGGCCTTGGCCGCCGCGGACCTGCTCGGTGCGGTGGAGCAGGCGCAGGGCGGATGGCGTTCAGGCCTGGACCTGTCCAATCTGCGCACCCGTCCGGCCGGTGACGACCTGGCCGCCGACGGGCAGCTTGATCCGCGCCGCGTGGCCAGCGAACTGGAGAAGATCCTGCCGGCCAATCGCGTGCTGGTGCAAGACGGCGGCCACTTCATCGGCTGGGGGCCCATGTACTGGTCGACCTCCGGTGCACGCTCCTTGAGCTGCGTGGGCACCGCGTACCAGTCGATCGGCCTGGGCATCGCTTCCATGGTGGGCGCAGGCCCAGCGGCGCAGGGGCGCACGGTCGTGCTGGCCGCCGGCGATGGCGGCTTCCTGATGGGCCTGGCGGACCTCGAATCGATCGTTCGCACCGTGGAAAGTGGCGTAATCGTCATCTACAACGACTCCGCGTACGGAGCGGAAATCCACCAGTACGGATCCGTCGGCCTGCACGAAGACCCGATGCTGATCCCGACCGTGGATTTCGCCGGTATCGCCAAGGCCATGGGAGCCACCGGAATCCGCGTTGACACGCTCGAAGACCTCGCCGGGGTCCAGCAGTGGGTGGATGCCGGAGCCCGGGGCGTGTGCCTGGTGGATGCCCGTGTCTCGATGCATGTGCGTGCTCCTTATATGGACGAGGTCCTTTCCGCGAACAAGAAGGCCGCCGCGGCTGCGGCATTACAATCCGGTAAAGGTGGTGGCAAGCGGTAGCCGAACGTCGTAGGGTGGTTGAGTGCGCAAGTTATTAGTCGGAACAGCAAGTCTGGGTCTAGGGGCACTTTTGATGTTCCCCGCAACCGGCGCTTTTGCTGCACCCACTGGCCCTGGCGACTCGGCGGGTGCCAGCGCAGCGCAGCTTTCCGAGACCTCGCTTCGCGTGGCAACCATCCAGGCAAATCTCAGCGGCGAAACCCCCCAGGAGCTGCCCGCGAACCTGATGCGCGGATCCGACCGCCAGGCGGCGCAGGTTGCAGACAAGATCAGCAGCGCCAATGCGGACGTGGTGGTTCTGACAGATATGGACGCCACCCAGGACGCGGTTGATGCACTGAACGACCAGTATCTGAACAATCCCGACGATGCCCGCGCCGATGTGGAATACGGGTATTCCTACCTGGCCGTGGGCTCCAAGGGCCTGCAAAGCGGTGCCGATCTGAACGCTGATGGCGTCATCGGCGGCGCCGAGGATGCGTGGGGCCAGGCCGCATTCGCCGAGCAGGGTTCGATTGTCGTGCTATCGAAGTACCCGATTGCACAAGACCAGGTCACCAGCGTTTCCCAGCTCAAGTGGCAGGACGTTGCCAACGACATGATGCACCACACCGACTTCTCTGGTGTGCTGGCCGCCTCCATTCCGGTGATGAGCACCGGGCTGTGGGACATTCCCATCCAATACCGTGGCGAGCCGGTGCATATTCTTGCGACCCAAACCCAGCCAGATGCACAGGACCAGGAATTCGCCAAGGCACGCCAGGCTGATGAGTTGAAGGTTCTCACCGGCTACCTGGCCGGAGAGGACTACGTTCGCACCGATGAGGGCGAGCAAGCAGAAGGAGTCGGCGAAGACCGCTATGTCATCGCCGGCGCACTTGGCTTGCAGGAGAACGCGGCAGATCGCGTTGAACCATTCCTCCAGGGGCTCAAGCGCGCGAACGCTTTGAATGATTCCGGAAGCTACCTGGTCCCCAGCGCAACTTGGCAGGTATTGGGCCAGGGCCGCATCCAGGAGCATCCGCCAAGCAGTTCCCAGCCCCTGCCCGGAACGGTGCCGGACTTGGTGAAAGCATCAAGCCCGCTGATCTGGACCGATGTCCAGTTCTAGATGCCGAGCAAACCCCGCAGATAAGGATTGAGGAATCGTCCCTCCGGATCGGCAGTTTGGCGCACCCTCGTGAAATCGCTGAATTTCGGGTAGAGCTGCGCCAAATCCGCTGCTTGCAGGCTATGTTCCTTGCCCCAATGCGGCCGGCCGCCCAAAGAACGGAAGATCTCTTCCATGGCCGGGAAGTATCCCGGAGCCTTATCCCGAATGTAGCGGTGCACGGCAATGTACGCTGTCTGCCTGCCGCTGGCGGTACCCAACCAGGTGGAGTCCTCGGCCGCGGTACGCACCTCGACAGGGAAGGAAACTCCAACTCCCGAACGCCTGAAGTACGCTCGCACCTTCGCGAAAGCTTCATCGAAGCCAGCTAGCGGCAGCGCATACTCCATCTCGGTGAAACGCACCCGTCGCGCACTGGTGAAAGCTTCATTCCATGGCGCGATGCTGCTGCGCTCCGGCAGGGCGGCGCAAGCCACCTCATTCAATTTGGCAGTGGTCCGGGGGACCGCTGCGCTCAGCGAGCTGAGCAGCTGCAACGCGCCATTGGAGAGCAGCTCATCGTTCAGCCAGCGGGCCACCGCAGGCGGTTGATCGGCAGGGACCTGGCCGTCGAGCCGGGTATTGATCTTCACCTGGGCTTTGCTGGTGCCCGGGAACCAGAAGAATTCCAGGTGGTCTTCTTGCCGGGCACGATCAACAAAGCTTTCGGCGATCTGCCCGATGGGTTCGATGGATTCAGCCGCACGCATCATGTAGTAGGGAACGCACCGCAGCCGGACGTGGGTGAGCACCCCCAGTACTCCCAGGCCAAGCCGGGACGCCTCGAATAATTCGCTATTCTCCTGCGCGCTGGCGCGCAGATGGGTGCCATCGGCCAGCATGATCTGCACTCCCGTGACCGTTGCGCTGAATCCGCTGAATTCCAGGCCCGTGCCGTGGGTGCCGGTGCTGATTGCTCCAGCGACCGACTGCTTGTCGATATCTCCCATATTCTCCAACGCGAGGTTGAAGGGCCTGAGCAGGGCGGGGATCTGCCAGAGCCGGGTTCCGGCGCGGAACGTCACCTCGTGGGTGCGAGCGTCGACTTCCTCGATGCCGCGAAAGCCATCCAGATTCAGCAAGATCCCGTCGGTATCTGCCAGCGGAGTGAAGGAATGGCCTGCGCCGACGGTGCGCACCGGCTGGTGCTGGTCGGCGGCCTGCTCCAGGCTCTGCGCTAATTCTGCGATGCTGCGCGGAGAATGGACAGCTGCTGGGTGGGAGACCACGGTGCGTGCGAAATTCCTGAAAGTACTCACAGGAATGCTTTCCCTTCTCCACGGTAAGTAGGCCATTGTTCGACGATCCTGCCCTTGGAGTACACCGCCGCCTTATTAACCCGTTCGGCCGGTTCACCGGACTTGGCATGGCGCAGCCACACGGTATCGCCAATGGCAATGCGATGCGCCGAGGGGCCAGTGAGCGGAGTCTGCACTTCGCCGGCGCCTTCCATGGCCAGGTAGCGAAGCTTCTTGGGATGCTCGATGGTGGGCAAGCGGTCCTTGCCGGCTGGGCCCGATGCGGCCCATCCGCCACCAAGGATGGTGACCGTTCGCTCATCGGGACGGCGTACTACCGGGAATCCCAGGTACAGGGCAGGGGTGGGGCGGAATGCGCGGTAGGAATCGAAGAGCGCGGGCGCGAATAATCCTGAGCCCGCGGCGATTTCGGTTACCGCTGGTTCTTGGATGGTGCTTTCTACCGAACCGGTACCTCCGGCATTTACAAACCGCAGGTCGCCGAGCTCCCGTACCAATTCCACGGTTTCGGCCCGGCGGTCCGCCAGTTCGGCGGCGCTGGCTTGGCGCAGCTTGCGGGCGATCAGTGCCCTGGGGCTGAAACCCCCATCGGGGACCGAAGCGATTTGGGATTCGTAGCCCATCAGCCCGTCCAAGATGAAGTTGCGCCGGCGGTGCACCTGGGCGGCCAGTTCGGCGACCTGTTCCGGCCGGGTCAGCGGGGAACGCGCGGCGCCGATACGGAGGTTGCTGCTGGGGTAATAGGCAGCATCCAGTTCCAGGGCGACCTTCAGCGGCCCGTGCCCCGGTGCGATCCTGTCGATCAAATCCAACTGCTCTTGGGTATCCACCATGAGCGTTACCTCTTCGCGTGCCTGTTCGCTGGCGGCCCACCGGCTGATCGCTTCGGCATCGGTTTGCGGGTAGGCAACCACCAAGTCCTTCAAGCCATGGCTGGCCAGCCATAATGCTTCGGCCAAGGTGAAGCAGAGAACGCCGCGGAAACCGGGCTCATCCAGGACCCGTTCCAATGCCTTGCGTACACGCAGGGATTTGGACGCGATGCGAATCGGCAGACCTCCGGCCCGTTCGCGCAGGGCGATCACGTTGGAATCGAAGGCATCCAGATCGAGCAGCGCGACCGGATGCTCCGAGATCCCGGCGCTTTTCAAGGCGTGGTTATACCGTTTGGCCTGAGCGTTCTTCATAGGCCAACTCTTGCACCAGCGTCGGGGAGTTTCAAGGAATTTTTCAAGACGCTTGCTTGAAAGCGCAAAGACCAAGGTAACTCTCAGGGTCTTGCGGTTAAGCTGGAGCCATCATGAAAAACGATCCGATTTCAATGACTTTGATTGGCAAAGATGGAAAGCCGCGCTCCGGCGTGCAGGACGCCATCATGAAGGGCATCGGCGTGCAGCGCCCGCTGGTGCTTGCCTACATCAAGCGGCTGCGCAAAAAGCACCCTGACGCTACTACTGCCCAGCTGGCAGCTATTGTCGAGCGCGATTACCTGCGCGTAGTTACCGGTTCCGGTGCAGCCGTGGGTGGAACCGCAGCCGTTCCCGCTGTTGGTACCGGTATCGCCCTGGGCCTATCCATAGCTGCGACCCTGGGCTTCCTGGAAGCCTCGGCGCTGTATGCGCAAAGCCTGGCAGAGCTGCACGGCATAGCCATCGACGATCCGGATCGTTCACGAGTCCTGGTTATGGGCATCATGATGGGCGATGAGGGCAGCTCGATGATTGCCGGATTGACTTCCCAGGCCGCAGGTCGCGGTGGGGGTCCAATCCAGGGATGGGCCAAGTCCTTCGGTGCCAGCAAGTCCACGAGCATCTACTCTGCAATGCAGCGCACCATGCAGAAGAAGTTCCTGCGCAAGATCATTGGCACCCAAGCGGCTAGCACCATCGGCCGTTTGGTTCCGTTTGGGGTCGGCGCGGCCATCGGTGGCGTAGGCAATCGATATATGGCCAAGCGCGTGATCGAGAATGCGGCAGTGGCCTTCGCCGGCATTCCCACGGTGGCGCCAAGCTCTCTGCCCCTGGATGATCCTAGAGTCATTGACGCAGAGATCGTCGAGGACTAGCTGAATCGCGGTAGCCGGCCACTGAGGTGGTCGGCTACCGGCTTTTAAGACGAATTTTTATGCGTTTTACAGATTTTTGCGAGCACCGAACCGCATGAACCCGGGCTTTAATCGGCGCTCCGGAATTAAGTGTGCACGGTCACCGTCAAAAACCACCCACCCGATTTGCAGGACCCCCAAAACCTGTGTATAGTTTTTCCTTGTCGCCGAGAACAA
>NZ_JANUFE010000010.1:0-72900 GCF_024807995.1 Arthrobacter sp. JUb119 | reverse complement strand
CCGACTCCTGAACCAACCCCGGAACCGACTCCTGAACCAACCCCGGAACCGACTCCTGAACCAACCCCGGAACCGACTCCTGAACCAACCCCGGAACCGACTCCTGAACCAACCCCGGAACCGACTCCTGAACCAACCCCGGAACCGACTCCTGAACCAACCCCGGAACCGACTCCTGAACCAACCCCGGAACCGACTCCTGAACCAACCCCGGAACCGACTCCTGAACCAACCCCGGAACCGACTCCTGAACCAACCCCGGAACCGACTCCTGAACCAACCCCGGAACCGACTCCTGAACCAACCCCGGAGCCAACTCCGGAACCAACGGTGGAGCCTTCAGTCGAGCCGACTGCGGAACCAACCTCGGAACCAACGGTTGAGCCGGAAGACGACCAAGACGGATCTGGATTCCAGGTCATCATGGCACAAGAGGAAGGTGGATTCTTTGCGAATTACACCTTCGATATCAGCGGAGCTTCTGAAAGCGATCCAATAAGTTTCGAGGTGCGGCTCAACTGGCTTTGGGTGGATAACATGACGTACAAGGGGAACTGCGTTCCCTCGAACATGCGAGCTAATTCGTTCAGGCTTAGCTGCGAAGGCCCAGTGACTATAAAGCTGAAGCAGTTCTACCTCCTTGGGGGCCGGACTATTGCATTTGAAAGCCAAGGGAACTCGAAGGAGAAGTTCGAATTCAAGATTCCAGGACTCTAGACGCAGCCCAATCGTCCTTCCATTGCCATTCCACGGCCATGCGGAGTGTGCTTCGCGGCTAGGATCGTTCCATGACTGAAAAATCTCTCCCAGTGCTGCCGCCTGTCAACGCAGAAGCTGCTGAACAGATGTGGTCTGCGTACCTGGAGAGCAAAGGGATTCCGCTGACCGAGGCACCGCACCATGTCGCCGAATCGTTCGGTGATCATCCTGCGCTTGCCGATGAGCTTCTGGATGAAATGCTGCACGGAACCAAGCGAGCGACTTCATCTCTGGCTAGCGATTATTCCTATTACAACGAACGTGTCCCGCAACCGGAAGACCACTGCATTGTCTGCGATGGCCAAGGGCAGCCGCGAGCAATTTTGCGAGTACTTTCCGTCGAGCGCTCCTCGTTCTTCGAGGTAGACGCGCAGTTTGCCGCGGCCGAGGGCGAAGGGGATCTGTCGCTGGAATACTGGCGCGCAGAACATGAAAAATTCTGGCGCCGTACCCAGAAGTCCATAGGAATCGACTGGATCCCTGAAGACACCGCCAACGCCGGGGGAGAACTGGTCTTGGAACGCTTTGAAATTTGCTGGCCACAGGAGTATGCCGACTAGCCGGTCGAACTTCGTCACGCTGGCCTGCGGTCGAGAACGCGCGGGCGTAGGGTGGAGACAGAGGGTTTCCCGTGAAAGAAGCCCGGAAAAGAAAGGTTGAACATGTCGATTGTCGTCATCAATGCCCTATCGGTTCCCGGCGAAGCTGGACCGGAACTGGAGAAGCGTTTTGCTGCTCGCAAGCATTCGGTGGATTCTTCACCGGGGTTCGAAGGGTTCAAGTTGCTGCGTCCGGTCAATGGTGGAGACAAGTACATCGTGTACACCCAGTGGGCAACCCGCGAGGACTTCGAGAACTGGCGTACCCAGCGCGCTGATGCGGCCCATGCTGGCAGTGATGCCAAGAAGCCAGTGGCCAGCGGCGCTGAACTTCTGGAATTCGAGATCGTGGAATTCTAGGCGCTGCAGCCTGCTGGCAACGTCCCGATGCCTTCGTGGTATCGGGGCGTTATCTGCATCCAGGACCTTTTTGCCTACCTGCGTCCCTTGAACTTGCGCCGTGCCGAATCGGCCAGCAACGCAGCACCCAAGGCGATGCAAAGCAGTGCGCCGATCAAGAAGGTCATGTCGATGCCTTCCGGACTGGCCTCGCCATTGAGTCCGGGGTGGGTGGCGATAATGGCCGCGGAAATCGCCGTGCCGAAGGAAGAACCTACAGTACGCAGCACCTGGTTGAAACTTACCGAGCTGCCTAGCTCCTTGGTCGCTACGCTGCGGGCGATCAATGCCGGCATGGCCGCATAGCTTGCGCCCATGCCGATGCCGAAGACCAGCATGCTCAGCAAGATCTCCCAGAGCGCCGAGTGGAGCAGCCAGAGCATGGTGCCTGCTGCGGCCATGATGATTGCTCCAATGGGAAGCATGACCTGGATGCCAACGCGTTTGGCAAGTATGCGCACCACGCGGTTGGCAGCCAAGCTGCCGACCGAGAGCGGGAAGATGACAAATCCTGCCCAGAAGACCGGCAGGCTCAGCCCGTAGCCCGTTGCCGCATCTGCCTGGGCTACCAGTGATGATACGGACATGCCGATATACAGCGCGGCGCCCAGGGCGATGGCCGAGATATTGGCCAAGAGGACTTCGCCCTGCTTGAGCGTGCGCAGATTAATCAGCGGGTGGCCAAGGCTGTTTTCCACCCTCACCCAGATGATCAGCACGATGACCGAGAAAGCGCCCAAAGCAAGCGTTGCAGGTGAAGCCCAGCCCCACTTGGGCCCCTCGGATATGGCCAGCAGCAGGGAGGTGAGCCCCAGGGCCAGCAAGCCGGAGCCGGTGTAGTCGAAGGGACGTTGCTCGGCCTGGGTATCGGGGCCTGCAGGAACAACTTTCCACACCACGCAGATGGTGGCCAGCACGAATAGCGCACCGAACCAGAACGCGTAGGAGTAGTCGAAAATGCCAGCGATGATGCCGGTCAATGGATAGCCGATGCCGATTCCGGAAGCAACCGTCACCGACAAGGTGGAGATGGTGTTCTGCACGTGCTCGGCCGCTGCATAGCGCCTGGCGATGGCGATGGTGACCGGAACAATGCCGTAGGACAATCCCTGGAGCACGCGTCCGGCAAGGAACACGCCAAAGCTCGGTGCGGACGCTGCCATGACAGAACCCAGGAACATGGCCGCCAGCGAGACGAGCAGCAGCCGCTTCTTATGCGGTCCATCGCTGAGGCGTCCCATGATGGGTGTTGCCACGGCGCCGGCCAGGAGATTCACGGTGAGCATCCACTGGGCAGCGGCAATATCGACATTGAACCGCAAGGAAATCGAGGGGACCAGCAGCATGCCCAGCGAGGAGACGATTGCCGTGGCAAGCGCGGCGAAGACCAGCGTGGGCACCAGCGGGCTCTGGTTGGATGCGTTGCGGCTCATGGGCGGACCGCGGTATTGATTTTCTTGAGCGCGGGCAAGGCGGAGCGGATCAGGGAACGGTCCTCCTCGCTCAGGTTCTCGCCCATGGCTTGGAGCAGCGCGGTCCGGCCGAGCAGGATTTCCTGGTCCAGCTTTTGGCGGCCGTCATCGGTGAGCTGGAACCAGAGCTTGCGGCGGTCGGCCTCGTCCCGGTGCCGCTCGATCAGTCCGAGGCCTTCCAATTCCTTGGTCGTCAGCGAGATGGCCTGCTGGCTGACCCCGATGGCCTGGCTCATCCGGGCGGCACTGGCCCGGCCTTCGGTGGCCAAGGTGTGCAGGATTCCCAGTTTGCCCGGGGAGATGGATCGTGCCGTGCGTATCAGGCTCAGCAATGGCGAAAGCACCTCGAGCATTTGCTGGGGAAGGTCTGCGGGCTCGGGATCAATTTCCATAGCTATAGAATACAATTAACTTGTACAAGCTTCTTGTGGAATGCTCGTGAGGCTGCACACTGCCCCGATCCATCGGGCGCATGAAAGCAGCCCTCGTCCGCATCTGCACGAGATGCGGGCGAGGGCTGCCATGGCTTTCCCCGCTAGTGCGCGGGCGGCTCCTCCTTCGCCTTGACCGCCAGCACCGGGCAATCGGCCTCGATGAGGATGCGCTGGGCAATGCTGCCCATGAGCAGCTTGCCAACGCGCGACCGTTTGCGCAGACCCAAGACGATCAACGTGGCCGTGTGCTCCTGCTCAGCTTGGAGGACGAAATCGGCGGCGTCGTGGACAGTGCCGGTTTGCGGCAGGATCTGCAACGGAACCCCGAGATCCAGCAGGGCATCAAGGTCGATGCCCAGGTGCTCCTCGGAAATCGGCTCCTTGTCCAGGTTCGCAATCAGCAAGTGGTCTTGGGCCTTGTGGGCTTCGGCCAGTCCGCGCCGTATGGCCAGTCGGCCCGCGGGCGTATCGCTGTAGCAAGCGATTATTGCCATGGTGTTCTCCTAGTGGATTTCGGGATCAGAGCCAGGTGGCCAGCAGGCCTTGGGGCAGGTTGATGGGAAGCAGGGACGGCAAGGCCAGCATCAGGATGAATAGCACCGCCGTGTAGATCATCGTGGTCTTCAACTTGGCGCGGGCCACGATGAGCAGGAAGGCCGGCACGAAGATCGAGATGGCTGCGAGGTATCCCACCAGCGAGGTGAGGATGAGGAACCCCGCCATCCAGCTGAAGGTCCGCAATGCAAAGGCCGCGTCGCTGGTCCATTTAGGTCCCCAAGCGGAACGAATGCCAGCGTCCGCTGCAGTGGTTCCCGCCGGATATCCGGCGGACGGAGTGGCGCCGTCATCTGGAATGATGCCCGGTTGCCGGGGTGCCGCCGTAGCCTGGACGGCGCCGGTAGGCGCAGGCCCTGCGGTCACGGGAACCGCATCTGCTGGCGCGGTGAGGTAGGCAGAGGCCGGGATGGCCACCTGCCGGTCCGCGGCCATTGCGGCCTTGCAGGTGCGCAGCTCAAGGACCAGCAAGATTGCGGACAAGATGACCCCGACCCAGCCGACCAGTTGCGGGACAAGTTTCGCATCCGGGGAGTAACTCGAGGAGAGCAGCAACGACCCGGCGAAGACCACCAGCAGCACCGCGGCAGCGGCTAGCGACCACACCGAGTTCTTCAGCGGCGCTTCGGCATCCGGAGCGCTGTCCGACTTCGGATCATCATCGGCACTCAGCTTGCGGCGGGCACGGAACCACTTGAAGACGTTCCAGAGGATCGGCAGCACGAGCACGGCGATGAACACCATGGTTCCCGGACGCAGCATCCACTCGAAGCCCTCGTAGAGGCTATCGGTCAGGAAGTAGTAGCGCTCCATCGGGATCGCCAGCACGAAACCGATGAGGAAGGGGGCTCGCGGGAATCCGGTGGACTTCAGTACCCACCCGGCCACGCCCAGCAGCACCATGACCCACAGGTCGCCCAGTTGCCCGCCGTCCTGGAAGGAGCCCAGGAGCATGATGACTACCAGGCCGGCGGCCAGCACGGAGAACGGAACTTTGGTCAGCGAAGACAGCGGGCGCACGGTCATGAAGCAGAACAGGGCACCGAGCACCGAAGCAATGGCGAAGGCCCAGATGATCATGTACATCAGATCAAGGTGTTCGTTGATAATGCTCGGACCTGGCTGGATGCCGTAGGTCAGCAGCATGCCCAGCAGCATGGCCGAAGGCACGCCGCCTGGAATGCCGAAGAGGAAGGTGGGGATCAAGTCGCCGGCTTCCACCGAGTTATTGGCGCTTTCCGGACCGACGATGCCACGCGGGTCGCCTTTGCCGAACTTGCGCTTGTCCTTGGCGGTGGCCACGGCCTGGCCGTAGGCCAACCAGGTGCCAGCGGTGGCACCCACGCCTGGCAGCACACCGGCCCAGATGCCGATCAACCCGCCGCGCAGGACCTGGGACCAATGGCCCAGCCATTCGCGGATTCCCGATCCCCAGCCACCGGTGACTTCCACGGACTGCTTGTCGCCGCGGCGCTGGCTGGCACGCGAGGCGATCTCGGCCAGTCCGAAGACGCCCAGGGCTACTGCCACCAGCGACAGCCCGTCGCCAAGGAACAGCGATCCGAAGGTGAAGCGCTCCTCGGCGGTGGTCGGCGCGGTGCCGATCATGCCCACCAGCAGGCCGGCCAGGCCGGCGGTCAGCCCCTTGATCACATTGCCGCGCGAGAGCACTGCGGCCAATGCGACGCCCAGCACCGTGAGCATGAACAGCTCAGGGCTGGCGAAGGAGAGTACCAAGGGCCGGGCCAGCGGGATGGCCAGGGTCAGGCCAACAGCGCCGATCAGCCCTCCGGCCATCGAGGAGAGGAAAGCCAGCGACAGGGCGCGCTTGGCTTGGCCCTTGCGCGCCATGGCGTAGCCATCGAGCATGGTGACCGATGCCGAGGCGGAGCCTGGGGCTCCGAGCAGCACTGCGGACACGGTGTCCGAGGTGTGCACCACCGCCAGCGCGCCGATCAGCAGGGCCAGCGCGGAGGCAGGTTCCATCCCGAAGGTGACGGGCAGCAGGATCGCGACGGCAGCAGTGCCGCCCAATCCTGGAATCAGGCCCATGACCAGGCCTGAGATTACGCCGATGAGCAGCATGAGCAGCATGCTCGGATCGGCCAGCGAGGCCAATGCGGCCAGTGCGGAATCCAGCATTGTGGTGCCTCCTTAATCTAGTTCGATGCCGTAGGAGTCCTTGAGCAGTGCGGTGACATAGCCCTTGGTCTCATCGGTCACGGTGTAAGCGTCTTTGACGCGTTGGGAGAGGTTCTCATCTGCCACGATCGGGTACCCGCCGAGCACCTCAGCGGCCCTGTCGTTGAATTCCTTGTCGTCCGAGAGCTCATGGGCGGAATCGCGCAACAGGTTCACTGCTTCATCCGGTGCGTCCTTCGGAGCCCACAAACCCTTCTGATAGGTATAAGTCAGGCCCAGCAGGGTCTTGTAGGCCTCGAACTTCGGACCGCTGGGCTCCTTGCCATGCAGGTCCCGGTATACCTCCACCACGGTGGGGGCCTCCGGGAAGTTCGGATCCCGCACGATCTTGCCGTGGCCATCGAGCTGGCCGAAGGACATCAGCACCGTGGCCGAACCTTCCTTGGCGATTGGC
The DNA here is from genome assembly GCF_024807995.1 of Arthrobacter sp. JUb119. Classification (NCBI taxonomy): domain Bacteria; kingdom Bacillati; phylum Actinomycetota; class Actinomycetes; order Micrococcales; family Micrococcaceae; genus Arthrobacter; species Arthrobacter sp. JUb119. The sequence continues at coordinate 66,086 of NZ_JANUFE010000010.1, read as the reverse complement.
TCCACGGCGGACTGGTACGAGGAGGTGGTTGTGTAATCGATGTCCACCTCGCCGCGTTGCAGCGCCAAGTTCACCGGTCCGCGGCCTTCGAAGCCGAAGGTCGCCGAGATATCGGCTTCCAGCAGGTCGAAGGCAACCAGCGTGGTCAAGTCCAGACCCGTGGCGGAAATGCCGCCGAACACCAGTGGCTTCTTGCGGTCGACAAGGTCCTGGGGGGTTTCGACCCCGGCGGCGGTGCGAGCATAGATCACACCGCCGGTGCCGTTGACCAGCACTGGTTCGAGGTCTTCGAAGGAATACTTCACCACGTGGCGGTCCAGCACCCACGGCACCACGGTGGTGGCGGTGCTGACCAGCAGCTCGGTGCCATCGTCGGCGGCCGAGGAAGCGAAGCGGTTGCTGCCGGTGATGCCCTCGCCGCCAGCCTCATTGATCGGGGCGAAGCCTGGTTCCCCGGGAATGCTGTGGACCAGTTCCTGGCCCACGAAGCGGGCCCAGGTGTCGGTGCCGCCGCCCTCGGCCAGCGGGATGACCATTTCCACGGTCTCCCCGGCGTAATCGCCGTCGGTGGTGGCCGCCGGGGGATTCAGCAGCCCGCCGCCGACCAGGGTGGCACCGAGCCCCAGTGCGGCGAATACCGCCACCGAGGCGAAGACCGTGCGGCTCTTGTGCGCCGGCGGGTCATCGAGCAGCTGCGCGGAATCCGGATCGAGCAGGGGTTCGCCTGCCAACACGGCCGTGGATGGGGATCCGGGCAGGGCGACCGGGTCGAAGCTCAGCTGCGCCTCGGCCAGCTCCCGGGCGGTGCGCGTGGTCCCGACCGCGGTCCTGCCCTCGATCTGGCGCTGCCAGGTCTGGATCTGCCCCGCCGGGGTCTGCATGTGAAGCACGTCGCCGGGGGGCGTGGGCAGCAGGTTGGCGATGGCGGTGCCAGGCTGGCGTGCGGCCATGGTCAGCCCGACGCTGCCGGTGATGGCCAGTGCTGGATGCGGTGCGCCCATGGAGAGCATCATGACGCTGAAATCGTCGTCGCCGCCAGCGGCTGGAGCCTGGACGATGGCCAGCTTGGGGATAGCCCGCTGGGCGGACTCGGCGCTACTGGCCAGGCCCATCTCCACGGCGCCGGCCCGGCGGATCCGGTCCAGCCGATCGGAATCGGCCAGCGCCAGAGCGGGCCAGTCAGAGAAGTCCGCGGCATCCAGGCCCGCCTGGGCCGCGGTGATGATGACCATCGGCGCTCCGGCATCGATCAGCGTGGCGTCAGCCTCGAAGCCGGGGTGCGTACCGATGCCGGCGACCTGCAGCGTGCTTAGCCGATCGCCGGCCGGGAAGAGCGCTCCGGTGGTGCCACCGGCCGGATCCAGAAAGCCGATCTCCACGGCTTGCCCGGGGAAAGGAACCCCGGGAATGAACGCAGTGGACTGTGTTCCGTCCAGGACCATGCGCTCGATGAGCAGCTGGCCGGTGTTGGTATTGCGGATATGCACGGTGGCCAGGCCGTCTTCGGCATCGATCCAGCCGTGCTTCAGTGCATAGGGGGCGACGACCGCCGAGCAGTTTCCGCAGTTGCTGCCCCAATCCACCACGGCCTGGTCGATGCCCACCTGGGCAAAGGTGTAGTCGATATCCACGCCCGGTTGCTCGCTGGGACTGAGGATGACGGCCTTGCTCGTCGTCGAGGTACCGCCGCCGACACCGTCTATTTGGCGCGGGTCGGGGGAGCCGAAGAGGCGCAGCAATACCTCGTCGACTGTGAAGCCGGGAACTTCGAGCGCACTTCGCTCGAAGACCCAGCATTTGCTGGTACCTCCGCGCATCCAAGTGGCCTTAACCGTGTGTTTCATTGGACATACCCAATCTATCGAGAACGCAGTGCCCGCGTTAGATGTGATGCCGAGCACTATTGCCTTGTATTGATGATGGGGGAGTTAAGTCTTTATTAGTAGTTACATCTAGTGCAATAAGCTGAAGTACTGCTTAATTCAGCATTCGCACTGGGGTAATGCGATGACAAACGCGGTGGATTCGTCCAATGCTGGGAGTGTATTTCGCCCAAACATCCGCCAGAATCCAGCAAATGTGCGCTTGGTGCAATATATTGAAGTTCTACTGCAAGGGGGAATCATGCTCGATGCCAAGAGGTTGCAGATATTGCTTTCCGTCGTCGAAGGCGGTTCGGTTACTGCGGCCGCGGACGAACTGTTCTACACCCCGTCTGGGGTTTCGCAGCAGCTGCGCAAGCTCGAAGAAGAAGTGGGGCAGCCGCTGCTGCAGCGCCATGCTCGGGGCATGGTTCCCACCGATGCCGGCCATGTGCTGGCCGGACATGCGCGCGCCATCTTGCAGCAGATGGACGCGGCCATGGCGGATTTGGACCAGCTTGCCGGACTGAAGAGCGGAAGCCTGAGTCTGGGAACCTTCCCCACGCTGGGTAGTTCCTTCATGCCGCTGGTCATCAGCCGCTTCCGCAAGATGTATCCATCCATCAAGCTCGATGTGCGAAGCACCCGCCTGCAAGAACTCATTGGCCTGCTTGCCAGAGGGGAGATTTCGATGGGCTTGCTGTGGGAATACGAGTGGATGCGGCTCAAGCGCGACGATTTCGAGCTGACTACCCTGTTCACCGAGCCTACTGTGCTTGTAGTCGGCACAGAGCATCCTCTGGCGCAGTTCGATGAGGTGGATATGGCGGCTACCTCCCATGAGCAGTGGATCGTTCGCGCCAATGAGCATCCGGTCGCGGAGCTGCTCGAGCGCACCTGCAATGCCGCCGGGTTCTCCCCGAAGATCTCCTTCCAGGCCAATGACTACCAAGAAGCGCAGGCCATGGTTTCCGTGGGTCTGGGTGTTGCCCTGGCGCCGAAATCCGCGGTGATGAACCACCATCCGGGTGTCAAGATCCTCTCGCTGGGGCAGGCGGCCGTCTCGCGCAGCGTGGTCCTAGCCCAGCGCCGGGACCGCGTGCGCGCCCCGGCGGAAAATGCCTTCCAGACCCTGCTGGTCGACATGGGCAAGACCTGGATGGACTAGCGGCGATCCTGTCGCATGGCGCTTGGGGCCGGGGTGTTCCGGGCGGCATAAAACCCTTGACCTGCGTTCGGTAGGTGCTCTAGGCTTCAAGATAACCTGATATACCAGTCGGATACTAAGGGGTTCCGGCGGCCTGGACCGTGGTCCTGCGCGCCGGAAATCCCGCCGAACGGTGCAGGGATCAACTTCCATGCGTCCCGAACGAGGGGAAACCCCATTGATCTCCGATGAAACTGTCAGCAGCTACCTTGAGCGGCTTGCCTCGGGCGCCCCGACGCCAGGAGGGGGCGCGGCCGCGGGCCTGCATGCGGCGCAGGCCGCGGCATTGGTGTCCATGGTTGCCGAATTCACTTCCGGACCGCGGTACGCGGACGTCCAGGAGCAGGCCCAGCAGATTTCCGAGCATGCCCGGCTGCTGATGCGCCAGGGGCTCTTCGCCGCTCAGGAAGACGAAAGGCTGTTCGGCGCCCTGGGTGCCGCGTACAAGCTGCCCAAGGAAAGCAGCGAGCAGAAGTCGGAGCGCAGCGCGGCCATTCAAAACGCCACCATCGCCGCCGCCGCACCGCTGGTCTCTACCGTCGAGGCCTCCATTGAGGTCATCAAGCTGGGCCAGCGCCTGCTGCCCATTGGCAACCGATCGGTTCTCAGCGACGTGGCCGCCGCGGCCGAAGCTGCCCGGGCGGCCTTGGCTACCGCGCTGGCCACCCTGGAAATGAACATCTGCTCAATCAAGGACATCGCCCAGCGCGAGCGGCTGGTCCAGACCGCCAGCCAGGCCAGCGAGGCGATCGCCCACGCCGAAGAGCTCAGCGCGCACGCCCGTGCGGTGGTGGCAGCATGACGGCACGCAATCTAGCCGGGCAGCCGGTGGCTGAAGCGATCCGCGCCCGCACCGCAGAACTGGTGGTGCGCATGGCCAGCGAGGGCACCAGTGTCCGGATCGCGGTCGTGCTGGCCACCGATAACGAGGCCACCGCCTGGTATGTGCGCTCGATCGAACGGGCCGCCGCGCAGCTCGGGGTGGACTGCCAGGTCGTGGACCTGACCGGGTCCGGCCAGGAGCAGCTGTCCGAAGCGATCACCGCCTTGAACGAGGACAGTTCGGTGCACGGAATCATCTTGCAGACCCCGTTGCCGCCAGGGGTGGATGCCGCGGCGCTGGTGGCGCTGATTGACCCGGCCAAGGACATTGACGGGGCCAATCCGCTGAGCCTGGGACGGCTCAGTGTCGGCCAGCCGGCCTTCGCCCCGGCTACCGCACGCTCGGTCATCGAGATCCTGGAGCACTACCGGATCCCGCTGTCCGGGCAGCATGTCGCGGTGGTCGGGCGCTCTGCGGTGGTGGGCAAGCCGTTGGCCCAGCTGCTGCTGCAGCGCGATGCCACGGTGAGCATCTGCCATTCGAGGACCGCCGATCTGGCCCATTTCACGAAGTCCGCCTCGGTGGTCGTCATGGCCGTGGGCAAGGCGAACCTGCTCACCGGCAATGACGCGCAGGAAAGCACTGTGGTGATCGATGTCGGAACCAACGTCAACGCCGAAGGAAAGCTGGTGGGGGACGTCCATGCGGCATCGGTGCGTCCGCTGGTACGGGCCCTGAGTCCGGTTCCCGGCGGCGTGGGCACGGTGACGACGGCGTTGCTGGTCCTGCATGCCGCGCAGGCCGCGGCGGCAAGCCAGCAGGCGGCCCCGGCGAAGGGAGCGCACATGGCCGGACGCCGGTAGCTGGCTGGCCGGTGTTCCGGGTTCCGCTGCGGGCAAGCCAGCAGGCGGCGGAACCCTCAATGCCGGAACCGCAATTGCCATGGCGAAGCGAACCACGGGCACGGTGCACGCCGGCGGGGACATGAACTGGGATCTGCCGCCGGCCAGGTGCACCACGTGCCGCCGCCGCATCATCGATTGGGAGGTTGATGATGCGGCGGCTTTCCCATGGGTGCTGTTCCGCGGCGGGCGGGGAAGGTTCTCTGGCAGGGATTCAGCGCTAGGAGGCACAGTTGCTCCCAGCGCGCACTGGCTTCGATTCAATTCCCTGATCCCTTCGCCCAGTTACCGGCAGCCGCGCCGGATCATCGGAGCGCAGCTGCCTAGGCGGTGGTTTCCAGCGGCCGCTGGGTCCGTCGGAAGGCAGCGCCCCAGGAGTCGTTCGCATTCTTCATGCCGGGGCACGACGGGATGATGTGCGCTACGGCGGTGTGGTTCCAGAACCTGACGCGCAATTCGACGATCAGCGTCGAGGCAAGCTGCTCGAACAAGTCACCCATGGTGAGACCTGCCGCAGAGACCCGGACTTTCTTGAGTGCAGGCTGCGGGGTGGTGATATGCAGTATCCGCAGTTCCGAGGCCAGCGGGTCGAGCATTGCCACCAGGGCCGCACGTCCATGGATCGAGACCATTCCCATGGCGTCATCTGCTGATTCTGTGGCCCGAGTCATCACGATGGGCATTCCGGGAACCCATCCGTACTGCGACAGATGCGTTTTGCCCTCGCGCGTCGCGAGGAAATCCGCGACCCTGAGCGCGGTTTGGGTTCTAGCGATGCGACCTGCCATTTCAGTTACTTCCTTTTCTTGCGCTGGATAAGAAAACAAGCAAGCTCGAAGGAATCGCCACCCGAGGGCGGATTCCTTCACTGGCCGAGGGGCTAAATCAACGTCAGGTTCGCGTGGGCACCTCGGGGATCCTTCGAGGTGGCGGGGATGGGCTCGGTCAATGGCTGGTCCAGCCAATCCAAGGTGGGCGAGCAGCCCTTCAACCCAGCGGTTGCGGGAGCATGGATTTCCCTGCCGGCAACGGCGAAGTGGAGGTTTCGCACCTCGAACTGGATGCCGAGAGACCTTTCCATTTGCGGAAGCAACGTGTCGTTCACGTAGAGCATGATCATTGGGACATGCTCTTCGCCCGTAGCGGTGCAGGCCAGATTCACGATGAGCTCATTCGGGAATCCGGAAATGCTGCAGAAGGCGGAGTGGACTGCATCCTTCTCTTGGCACAGCCGGGTTGCCAGCGCGGCGACATGGCTGATCCGGGTGTCCCAGGCTGAGCTGTGAACCGGACTTGCCTCTGCGGGAACTGCCAAGGAATCACTCATCATCTGCTCCGCTGTGTTGAGTTGCTTCATCGCCTAATGTAATTAGAAAGGCTAACTATTAGATAGGCTACATGTATTCTCTCCAAATGGACAAGCTGGTTTTTCCCGGACGCGGCTAGAAGGCCAGTGAGGCCAGTGAGTCCAGAGAGCGCTACGGCCGCTATCGGCAGGGCATCCCTATTAAGAGGCATGAATGCATGGCGTACCGCCTCGGCGTGCAGGCAGCCACGCAGGTTAACGACGACAGGCCGGGCACCGCTCGCATGAGCGGTGCCCGGCCCCGGGTATGTGCGTCTAGCCGCTAGCTGGCCGAAGTAGCCAGCGAAACTCCGCGCAAGCGGTCCATCTGCGGATCGTACAGCGGATCATCGACCACGGTGGCGGCAATCTGCTTGCCGAAGTACTCGATCGCCACCGGGTCACCGGTTTCCACCGAGATCGGCAGCCACGCGTAGGCGATCGGCTTGCGGACCGTGTATCCGTAGGCGGCGCTGGTGACGTAGCCGGAAGGCTTGCCATCCACGTAGACCGGTTCCTTGCCCAGGACCATGGACACGCCATCATCCACGGTCAGGCAGCGCAGGCGCTTGGTGGCCGCCGCGGCACGTTCGGCCAGCGCCGACTTGCCCACGAAGTCCGCGGTCTTGGCGGCTTTCACCGCGAAGCCCAAACCGGCCTGTTCCGGTTCGTGCTCGCTGGTCATATCGGTGCCGAAGGAACGGAAGCCCTTCTCCAGTCGCATGGAGTTGAACGCCTCGCGCCCGCCGGCAATGATGCCGTGCTCCTGCCCGGCTTCGAAGATCGCATCCCAGAGCTTGGCGCTGACATCCGCCGAGGCGTAGAGCTCCCAGCCGAATTCGCCCACGTAGGACAGGCGCATCGCGGTGACCGGGATGCCGGCGATGGAGATCTGCTTGGTGCGGAAGTACTTCAGCCCCTCGTTGCCCATATCGTCGTCGCTGATCTTGGCCATGACCTGTGGGGCCAGCGGGCCCCACAGGCCGATGCAGGAAGTCCCGGCGGTGATATCGCGAACTGCCACCCACTGGCCCGGGTTGGCCTCATTGAACTTGCGCGCTTCGCGGTCCAGGTAGGCGACATCCACGTTGGAGTTGATGCCGGCCTGGTAGACCTGTTCGGAGAGCCGGGCCACGGTGATGTCGCTGGTGATGCCGCCGGCATGGTCCAGCAGCAGGGTGTAGCTGACCATGCCCGGGGCACGCAGCATATTCGCCGTGGTCAAGCCCTGGAGCATCGGCCCGGCACCGGGGCCGGTGACTTCCACGCGCTTGAGCGGGGTCATGTCGAACATGGCCACCGCGGTGCGGGTCTTCCAGGCTTCCACCGCGGCAATCGGCGAGTGGAACTTGCTTGACCAGCTGTCGCGCTCCGGGGCCGCCCACTCCGCCGGCAATTCATCGAGCAGCGCGGCGTTGGCCTCGTACCAGTGCGGGCGCTCCCAGCCGGTGCCCTCCAGGAAGAAGGCGCCCAGCTTCTGCTGGCGGGAGTAGAACGGGCTGGTGCGCACGGCGCGGGGCTTGGTGCGCGGTTCCAGCGGGTGGCGGACATCGTAGATTTCCACGAAGTTCTGCTGCGAGGTCTCGCTGACGTACTCCTTGGTGGTTTGCACGTCCTCGAAGCGGTTCAGGTCGCAGTCGCTCAGGTCCGTCGTGGAGGTGCCGGTGGTGATCAGCTCGGCCACGGCCTTGGCGATGCCCGGCGCGTGGGTGACCCACACGGCCTCGGCCGCGTAGAAGCCGTCCACTTCCCTGGACTGGCCTACCAGCGAGCCGCCGTCCGGGGTGAAGGAGAAGATGCCGTTGAAGCCGCGCTGGATCCGGGTATTGCGCAGATCCGGCAGCAGCTCCTGGCTGGCTTCCCATTCGGCGGCGAAGTCCTGCGGGGTGAATTCCAGTGAGGAAGGCATCCGCTCGTGGGTGATCTCTTCCGGGCGGTAGGCCTGCAAGGTGTCCAGGTCCACCGGCATCGGGCGGTGGGCGTAGGAGCCGATGCCGATGCGATCTCCCCACTCGCGGTAGTAGAGGTCGCGGTCCTGGTAGCGCAGGATCGGGCGGCTGGCACCGGCCGGCAGCTCGTTGACTCCGGCCAGCGACGGGGCCGGGGTGCTCCAGGCGAACTGGTGGCCCAGCGGCAGCAGCGGGATCGAGGTGCCCACCAACTTGCCGATGTTCGGTCCCCAGAAGCCTGCGCAGGAGACCACGATGTCCGCCGCGAAGCGCTCCTCGCCGCAGATGACCGCGGCGACCTTGCCGCCGGAGACCTCGATATCGGTGACGATGGTGCGGTCGCGGAACTCGACTCCCGCGGCCTTGGCGCGTTCCATGACCAGCGCGGTGCCCTTGGCGGCCAGGGCCAGCCCGTCGCCCGGGGTGAACAGGCCGCCCAGGACCTTCTCCGGGTTGAGCATCGGGAACTTCGCCAGGCAGGCGGCGGCGTCGATGACTTCGGCGTCGACCCCGTAGGAGCGGTTCCAGCCGGCACGGCGATGCAGGTCGGCCAGGCGCTCATCGGTGGTGGCGATTTCCAGCCCGCCCACCGGAAGGAAGGAACCGCGCCCGTCGGCGCCCACCAGGCCGGTGAGCTTCTCGATGGTGTACTGCGCGAATTCGGTCATGGACTTGGACGGGTTGGACGAGAAGACCAGGCCCGGGGCGTGCGAGGTGGAGCCGCCGGGAAGATCCAGCGGACCCTGCTCGATGACCAGGGTATTGGTGTGGCCCAGCGCGGCCAGTTCGTCTGCGAGGTTGGCGCCGACGATGCCGGCGCCGATGATGAGGATCCGAGGGGAAAGACGGGACATGGGGACTCCTTGAAAGCTGATGGTGTGGTGGTGGCCGGCGCGCTAGGCGTCGATGACCAGATCCGATTGGGCGGTGGAGCAGCAGGGCAGGAATTTCCCGGCCGCGATTTCACGGGCGCGGATGCCGCCCTGGTGGTTCATCGCCACCTCGCCTTCGAGCTTGACGACCTTGCACGAGCCGCACATGCCCTCCTGGCAGTTGGCGCCGATGCGCACCCCGGCCCGCTGGGCGACACCCAGGATGTGCTCCTGGGAACTGATCCGGACATTCACCGCGGTGCGCAGGAAGGTCATGGTCAGCTCGCCTTCGCCCACGGTGGGGAAGGAAGCGGTATCCGGCGGGTCCTGCGCGGGAACCAGCGGTGAGGCCGGCGGCAGCGGGGCATTGGAATCGACCGCCACCAGCTTCTGGCCGCTGGCCTCGATGGTGCCGCTCTGGTCGTACTCGGGTTCGTACATCCCCAGCTCCGGCGGCTGGCTCTCGTAGAACTCCTCCACGGATTCGGCCACCTCCTCGGCGATGGACCCCGCCAGGGCGATTTCCTCCTGGTATTCGAGCAGCGTCTTGCGGTCCCCGGAGAAGAACTCCATGAACACCGAGGTGTCATCCACCCCGGCCTCGCGCAGCAGCTGGGTGGCCGAATTCAGGTACCCTTCCGGCCCGCAGGCGAACACCTTGCGGCCATTGGCATCCGGGGCCACTGCGTCGATCATCGCCGTGGTCAGCCGCCCGGCAAAGCCCTTCCAGCTCTTGGGCTTGGCCCGGTCGCCCAGCGAGTAGAACACCTTGATCCGCGAATCGACCTGCGCAATGTATTCCAGCTCGGGCCAGAAAGCGAAGTCCCCGGGCACGGTGCCGTGGCAGAGCACCACCACATCGGCCTGGCCGGGCAGCGAGTGGATGGTGCGCACCATCGACATGATCGGGGTAATCCCGGCTCCGGCCGCAAGGAACAGGTAGCGGGCGCGCCGGTCGGAATCGCCCAGATGGAAGGCGCCCACCGGGCCGAGCATCTCCAGCACCATGCCCGGACGCAGGTTCTCATGCGCCCAAGAGGAGACCAGGCCCTTGGGATCGCGCTTGATGCTGACATTGAAGGTCCAGGGCACGGTGGGCGCGCTGGAGATCGAATAGCTGCGGTCCACCGGGTCCTGGTCTTCGCCATGCACCGGGAAGGCGATGTTCAGGTACTGCCCGGCGCGGAAGGCCAGCGGGGCGCCATCGGCGCGGCGGAAGACGAAGGTCATCAGCCCGCCGGCTTCCTCGATGGTCTGCACGCATTCGGCCAGGAACTCCTGGGGGTGCCAGGGTCCCAGCGCGCGGGCCGCGCTCGCCGGGCCTTCCTGGGAACTGAGGACCCGGTTCCACGGCATTTCCAGCCCGCGGATGCGCTGGGCCGCTACGCTCGATGCCAGCTGGGCGCCTGCGCTCATGCCAGGTGCTCCAGCACGCGCTGGGTGTACCAGTTGATGAACGCCTCGACCTGGTATTCGCTCTTCATGTACGGGCCCGGCTGGTAGGCCGGGCTGGCTGCGCCCTTCTGGCACAGCTCGACGAAGGCCTTGTCCTGCAGGTTGGTCTGCTTCCAGGTGTGGGTGAGCTTCTCCAGGTCGTAGTCGTCTCCTTCGACCGCGTCATCGGCCACCAGCCAGGTGGTGCGCACCAGGGTCTGGTGCTCGTTGATCGGGAAGGCGGCGAAGGTGATCACGTGGTCGGATTGGAAATGGAACCAGCTGTTGGGCTGCAGGTGCATGGAGCAGCGGCCCAGCCGGAAGTCGCGCAGCTCGCCGAGCAGCTTCTTGGACAGGCGGTGCCCGTCGGCGGAGAAGGATTCCCCGTCGCCGTCCAGGGATTCGCGGGAGATGCGGATGCCGGCGATGCGGGTGTCCAGCTGCTCCACGACCTCGTAGGGCAATCCGTAGCGGCGGCAGCGTTCCTCCAGGGCCGCCTGGGCTTGCTGGTTGCGTTCCCATACCTCTTCCAGGTGCGGCGGAACGGTGTCGTCGCTCAGCCCCCAGGTGGGGAACAGCGAGCAGGCCAGCTCGGGGTGCCCGTCGCAGTGGTAGCACTCGCGGTTGTTCTCCATCACCAGCTTCCAGTTGCCCTCCTCGATGATGTCCTGCTGGTAGGCGACCTTGGCGCGGGCGATATCGTGCGGGGCCAGGTAGGGCTCGAAGATGCCGGCGACCTCGTCGAAGTCCGCCGGCGGGTCCTGGGCCAGGGAAACGAAGACCAGCCCGGCATGGACCCGGCCGTGGGCGCGCTTGAGCGCGAAGCAGCTCTTGTCGAACTTGCCTTCGCCCGGGGCGGAGGCGTGGATCAGGTCCCCTTCGGGGGAGTAGGTCCACGAGTGGTAGCCGCAGACCAGGTTCCCGGTGCTGCCCGAAGCTTCGGTGAGCACGCGGGCGCCGCGGTGCCGGCAGACGTTGTGCAGCACGTTGACCCCGCCCTCCTCGGTGCGCAGCACGATCAGCGAATGCGGACCGTAGTCCACGGTCACGTAGTCCCCGGGCTCGGGGATCTCGGCAATGCTCGCGGCAAACAGCCAGTGGGTCCCGAAGATGGCCTGCATTTCGACATCGAATACTGAGGGGTCGGTGTACAGCGGGGCTTCGAGCGAGTAGCCCTTGCGCCGGTTGCGGAAGAGTTCGGTGATCTCGGCGAGCTGTTCTTGGTTCACCGACGTAGCGAGCTTCCCACGCGTAGTGCGCGGTGCGCTTACCGAAGCGGTCATCTGTTACTCCTTGGAACACGACGCGGCTGGCGTCCTCTGGCTGTGGTTGCGCGGGCCGATGTGAGGCCGGTCACCGCATGAATCGAGACTAGGAAGAAATAGTCGGCAAGAAAAGCGCAAGAAATTGAACGGAACCGTGCACAATTGGTGCATGATTGATCCACGCTTCGCCACCCTGCGGGTCTTCTCCTCCACAGGCTCGGTAGCGCGCACCGCGGAACTGACCGGCTACTCGGCCTCGGCGGTCTCCGCGCAGCTGCGCGAACTGCAGCGCACCCTGGGCATCAAGCTGATCACCAAGGAGGGCCGCGGGGTGCGGCTGACCTCCGCGGGCCGGCATTTCGTTGCGGGCCTGGACGGGATTGTGACGCAATGGGAGCTGCTCGCGGCGTCCGCGCGCAACGCCTCCGGGCAGGTGCAGGGGCAGTTCGGCCTGGGCGGTTTCTCCACCGCTGCCGCGCAGCTGCTTGCCCCGCTGGCCGCGAACCTGCGAGCCACCCGGCCCGATACCGAGGTGCAGCTGATCGAAGCGCAGCCGCAGCGCTGCCTGGACTTGCTACTCGCGGAGCGGATCGACCTGGCCGTGATCGTGGCCAGCCAGACGTCCGGGGGTTCTGCCGCCAGGGACCGGTTCGAGCAGACCGTGCTGCTCGATGACCCGCTGGATGTGGTGCTGCCCGCGACGCACCGGCTGGCGCAGCACAAGTCCGTGGCCCTGGAGGACCTGGCCGATGACCCGTGGATCTCCGAATCCGGGCAGTCGGTCTACCGGGCGCTATTCGTTGCCGCCTTCACTTCGCTGGGGGTCACCCCGCATATCGCCCACGAGGCGGTGGAGTGGGAAACCATGATCGCCTTCATCGGGGCGGGCCTGGGCGTGGGGCTGCTGCCCCGGCTGGCCACCCTGGGCGATGCGCAGAACGTGGTGCGCCGCCGGATTTCCGGGGCGGCCAAGCCTTCGCGGCGCATCGTGGCGGTGACCCGCAAGGGCAGCCGCGGCTCGCCGCTGATCGAGGAATCCCTGGATATCCTGCAGCGCACCGCCAAGGACATCATTTCCCTGCGCTCGGCCGAGGAACTGGACGGGTAGCCGGCCGCTGGCGGGCTGCCGGACCCGGCGGATTTCTCGCCGGGCTATTGACATGGATCACATCCAGTGGTCAGACTTGGGCACATCCGATTTGGTATCCAACTGATATTTCAAGGAAGTGGTCCGCTATGGGCAACTTGGCAGTAAGCTACGCCGGGGCAGGCAAGGTCGAGCTGATCGACACCCCGTACCCCGAATTCGAATTGAAGGACGGGCCCGGGGTCCACCCGGCAAACGTCGGGCGGCAGGTGCACCACGGGGTCATCCTGCGCACCATCGCCACCAACATCTGCGGTTCGGACCAGCACATGGTCCGCGGCCGCACCACCGCCCCCGTCGGGTTGGTGCTGGGCCACGAGATCACCGGCGAAGTGGTGGAAGTAGGCCGCGATGTGGAATTCCTCAAGGTCGGCGACGTCGTCTCGGTGCCCTTCAACATCTCCTGCGGCCGCTGCCGCAACTGCAAGGTCGGGCAAACCGGCATCTGCCTGAACGTCAATCCCGACCGCCCCGGCTCCGCCTACGGCTACGTGGACATGGGCGGCTGGGTGGGCGGCCAGGCCGAATACGTGCTGGTGCCCTACGCGGACTGGAACGCCCTGAAATTCCCCGACCGCGACCAGGCCATGGAGAAGATCCTGGACCTGGCCATGCTCTCGGACATCTTCCCGACCGGCTACCACGGAGCCATCGGCGCCGGGGTCACCGTCGGCTCGACCGTCTATGTCGCCGGCGCCGGCCCGGTGGGCCTGGCCGCGGCCACCTCCGCGCAGCTGCTGGGTGCGGCCACCGTGATTGTCGGGGACCTGAACGCCGACCGGCTGGCCCAGGCGCGCAGCTTCGGCTGCGAAACCGTGGACGTCTCGCAGGGCGACCCGGCCGAGCAGATCGCCCAGATCCTGGGCGTGCCCGAGGTCGACTGCGGCATCGACGCGGTGGGCTTCGAGGCGCGCGGGCACGGGCACGACGCTGGCAAGGAACAGCCTGCCACGGTGCTCAATTCGCTGATGGAAATCACCCGTGCCGGCGGCAGCCTGGGCATCCCGGGACTCTATGTCACCGGGGATCCGGGCGCCGAGGACGAAGCGGCCAAGGTCGGTTCGCTGTCCATGCGCTTCGGCCTGGGCTTCGCCAAGTCCCACACCTTCGTCACGGGCCAGTGCCCGGTGATGAAGTACCACCGCGGGCTGATGCAGGCGATCCTCTCGGACAAGGTCTCGATTGCCAAGAACGTCAACGCCACGGCCATTGGCTTGGGCCGGGCCCCGCAGGGCTACGCGGCCTTCGACGAAGGCGCCGCGCAGAAGTTCGTGCTCGACCCGCACGGGCTGATCAGCGCCTGATCCGCGCTTGACGCGCATTTAACCGCTGCCCGCCGTGCAGGCCGGGAACAATTCCCGGCCTGCACGGCGCACTTCCGGCCGGCTCTTGAGCCCGGCCGATTTGCCGGCCCCGGCCACCACTCACGAGCAACCCCGGGACCCCGGCTGATTCGGCGCGCCCGCATTCCCCTGCCGGCCCGCCACCTATTGCCTTTATTGAAGGAAACCGAAATGAAACGCACTGAGCAACCCGTGAACGACCTGGTCAGCGAGCTGCACTCGGCTCGCCGGCGCCGGCCCAGAAGATACCTGTCCTCCGGCACCGACTACTGGGTCTTCGGCATTGCCGGACTCCTCGCCCTGGCGTTCATCGCCTGGGGCTTCGCTTCGCCCGAAGGGCTGGGCTCCGCGGCCGGGAAGGCCCTCGACTGGGTCATCACGAACACCGGCTGGATCTTCGTGATCGCCGCGACCGTTTTCACCCTGTTCGTGCTGGTGGTCGCGGCCAAGAGCTTCGGGCGCATCCCGCTGGGCAAGGACGGGGAGAAGCCGCAGTTCAGCACGGTTTCCTGGATCTCGATGATGTTCGCCACCGGCATGGGCATCGGGCTGGTCTTCTACGGGGTGGGCGAACCGCTGTACTTCTACATGTCTCCGCCGCCGGAAACCGTGGGCGGGCAGACCTCGGCCGCGGTGGGCACGGCCATGGGCACCACCATGTTCCACTGGACGCTGTTCCCCTGGGCCATGTACGCGATTGTCGGGCTGGGCATGGCCTACGGCAGCTTCCGGCTGGGCCGCCCGCAGCTGTTCTCCTCGATGTTCACCTCGATCTTCGGAGAAAGGGTCGTCCACGGCTGGGGCGGGAAGACGATCAACATCCTGGCTATCCTGGCCACGCTTTTCGGCTCGGCCTGCTCGCTGGGGCTCGGCGCGCTGCAGATCGGCGGCGGCATCCAGTCCGCCGGGCTGCTGTCCTCGGTGGGTTCGGGGGTCCTGGTACTGATCATTGCGGTGCTCACCGCCTTGTTCGTGGCCTCGGCCGTCTCCGGAATCGAGCGCGGCATCCAGTGGCTGTCCAATATCAACATGGTGCTGGCGGTGATCCTGGCGCTGATCGTGTTCATCGGCGGGCCCACGCTGTTCATCCTGAACGTGATTCCCAATGCGGTGGGCTCCTTCATCGCTGACTTGCCGGAAATGGCCTCGCGGACCGCGGCTTCCGGGGACGGCGACATGGCCGCCTGGCTTTCCTCCTGGACCATCTTCTACTGGGCCTGGTGGGTTTCCTGGACCCCGTTCGTGGGCCTGTTCATCGCGCGGATCTCGCGCGGGCGCAGCATCCGCCAGTTCGTCACCGGGGTGCTGCTGGTACCTTCCACCGTCACGCTGTTCTGGTTCGCCATCTTCGGCGGCGGCGCCATCGGCCTGCAGGAGCGGGCCGAGCGCAACGGGGACATGGGCCAGGCGCTGGCCCAGATGGTGGACGGGGCCCCGGACATCGACTTCAACTCGGTGCTCTTCGAGCTGCTGGGCGCACTGCCATTCCCCGAATGGTTCTCCATTGCGCTGATGGCTCTGGCCGTGGTCCTGATTGCCATCTTCTTCGTCACCGGGGCGGACTCCGCCTCGATCGTGATGGGCGCGCTGAGCGAACGCGGCGCGCAGGAGCCCTCGAAGAAGTCGGTGGTCTTCTGGGGCGTCTCGGTGGGAGCGGTGGCCGCGGTCATGCTGCTGGCCGGCGGGGACCATCCGGCGGCGGCCCTGAACGGGCTGAAGAACATCACCATCGTCTCGGCGCTGCCCTTCGTGCTGGTGATGCTGCTGCTGTGCGTGGCGCTGTGGAAGGACCTGTGCCGTGATCCGCTGGTGCTGCGCGGCAAGGTGGCGATGGAGGTGCTGGAGCAGGCGGTGGATGACGGAATCGACCGCCACGAAGGCGAGCAGTTCAGCCTGATGACCAGGGAGAACTCCATTGTGGCCGCGTCGGGCCTGCCGGCTGGAGACCGGCCGGAGCCGGTGGCCCAGGAGCTGGAAGCCCCGGTGCGCGAACCGCAGCCGCGGCCCGAAACTGATCTGGAACCCGAGGGCGCCGGCCGCTAGCGGCCGGTTCGCGTCCCCGGCATCCAGCTAGGGGGCGCGGCGCAGGGCCTGCTCGAAGTGGGCCACATGCTCGGAGACCAGCCGCGCTGCCAGCTGCGCGTCGCCGTCGAGGATGGCGCGCAGCAGGGCCGAATGCTCGGAAATGTGCTCTGCGATCGGAGGCATCTGGTCGATGACCAGGCACCAGATCCGGGTCACCAGATTATCCAGGCGCACCAGGGTTTCCTCCAGGTACTTGTTGGCCGCCGCTTTGTAGATGAGCCGGTGGATGCGCACATCCAGCAGCAGCAGCGAACGCTGGTCCAGGGCGGGATCCAGGGCATCGATCTGCTGCAGGTAGCCGGCCAGCTGCTCGCGGATCTGCGGGTCCTTGTTCGCGGCCGCGTTGCGCGCGGCCAGCGGCTCGAGCACCTGGCGCATTTCGGAGATGTAGTTCAGCTCATGGAAATCCACGGCCGTGGCGAAGGTGCCGCGGCGCGGATAGGACACCACCAGATGGTCGGTTTCCAGCCGCTTGAGAGCCTCGCGCATCGGGGTGCGCCCAATGCCCAGTTCTTCGGCCAGCTGCGGCTCGTGGATCGGGTGCGTCGGAGCGATTTCGAGCAGCACCAGCCGGTCGCGCAATGCGTTGTAGGCTCGATCAGCCATCGAGCCTTGCTCGGTGGCGGCGCTGGTCAGTTCGGTGGGCCTTGGCATATCGCTCTCTATCACTGTTCAAAAATCAATTGCCGACACACAAAGAGTATCGCCCCGGCTTCGATTTGGGCGCTTTTACTGTGCCGATGCGCTCAACAGCCCTTGGCTTGCCGGCCAGCGGCAGAGCGGAAAACCGTACTGGGGGCGCTGGGAAAGGCGCCAGGAAGAACCGCCGGAAAAGTTGTTGACGCTGTGCTGAAGCACACATAGTATTGTGATCATCAATTGATATATCAGTATCCGGCCAGAGGTTGGCGAGTCTGCCCGCAGCTGCTTCCGAAGGCAGGGGCGGCGCGCAGTTCCGCTGGGAAAACTCAGACCGGACGGCTTTGAATCCGTGGCGCAGAGCACTGCGCGGAAGCCAGGTGCAACCGCATGAAAATCCCCCGAAAAACCACTACGAGCCATGGCGAAGCTAATGCCATCTCGGCGAAACCAAGGAGCGGCACGATGACCGAACCGAACAACAAGTATGTCCTGACCCTCACCTGCGCCGAGCGCCCGGGCATCGTGCATGCGGTCACCGGGTTGCTGCTCAAGTACCATGGCGACATCCGGGAGCTCAAGCAGCATGACGACCAGCTTTCCGGGACGCTCTTCATGCGCATCGAATTCGAGGTTGCCGCGGCGGAGGATATCCCCGCCGAGATCGCCGAACTCGAGTCGGGCCTCGGCCAGCTCGCCGATGAGCACCAGGCGACCTGGGGTTTGCGCCCGGCCGGCAACAAGAAGCGCGTGGTGGTGATGGTCTCCAAGTTCGGCCACTGCCTGCACGACCTGCTGTTCCGCGCCCGGATGGGGGAGCTGCCGGTGGAGATCGCGGCAGTAGTCTCCAACCACCCGGACCACCGGCAGCAGGTCGAGTGGAACGGGATTCCGTTCTTCCACATTCCTGTCACTCCTGAGACCAAGCCCGAGGCCGAGTCCAAGCTGATGGACCTGGTGGAGCGCTTCGAGGTGGATCTGGTGGTGCTGGCCCGCTACATGCAGGTGCTCTCCGATGACCTCACCCGCAAGCTCACCGGCCGGGCCATCAACATCCACCATTCGTTCCTGCCCTCTTTCAAGGGGGCCAAGCCCTACCACCAGGCCTTCGAACGCGGGGTGAAGACCGTGGGCGCCACGGCGCACTACGTGAATTCGGAGTTGGACGAGGGGCCGATCATCACCCAGCGCGTCCAGGAAGTGGACCACAGCTACGCGCCCGAGCACCTGGTGGCCGCCGGACGCGATACCGAGTGCAAAGCCCTGTCCGATGCGGTGCGCTGGCACTGCGAAGACCGGGTCTTCCTCAGCGGCTCGCGCACTGTGGTGCTGCGCTAGCACCCTCCGGGCCAAAGGCCCCGGCGGGGATTCTACGGACATCATATGACGATGCCCGCCGAACCCGGCCGGGGCCTTTGCTGTTGCCCGCCGTTTGGGCCCGGAGGCGCTCGACCGGAGGCGCAAAGGCCGGGAAGACAGTGCGGTCGAATGCAGGGGCACGGAAGTTTTCCCAAGTTAACCTAGGAATTATCCTTGTCTTGGCCACGGGGGCTATGCAAGGCTATGGATCAAGCGGGTGCTTGTGACCCAGCTCATGAAATAAGAACCAGCGGCTCCCAGAAGGAATGTGTCGATGTTTGGACTACCGGCGTTCACGACCATGGTCATCATCGGGGTTCCGGCCCTCTGGGTGATCTACACAGCTGTTTTCCTGTGGCTCAGCCGCGGCTGGAAGCGCGAGGATGCGAAGGAGCAGCAGTGAGCATCGAGATCCTGTTCCTGGTCATCTATTTCATCGCCATGGCCGCCATCGGCTTCTGGGCGATGAAGCGAGGCAAGCAAGATGCCGAAGGGTTCCTGCTCGGCGGACGCAGCCTCGGCCCCGGCGTCACCGCGCTGCGGCTGCAGAGTTCTTCCATGTCCGGCTACATGTTCATGGGTGCCGGATCCATGGGCTACACCCAAGGCTATTTCAGCATGTGGTACGCGCTGGGCGACCTGGGCGGCGGCATCCTGAACCTCTCGGTCCTGGGCCGGCGCATGCGCAAGCTATCCCAGATCCTGGGTTCCATCACCTCCATCGAGTACCTGGAGCACCGCTACCCCTCGAAGTGGATCCGGCTCATCGCCGCTCCCGTTGCGCTGTTCTGCATGTTCTTCTACGTCCTGGCCCAGTTCATCGCCGGCGGCCGCGGATTGGAAATGGTCTCTGGGGTTTCCTTCCCGGTGGCCTTGGCGATCGCCATCGGCGTGATTGTCCTCTATACCTTCCTTGGCGGCTACCTGGCTGTGGCCTACACCGACTTCGTGCAGGCCATCATCATGGTGGTCGGCATGGTCTGGATCCTGGTTGCCACGCTGATGGCCGTGGGCGGTTTCACCAAGGGCAATGAGACTGTGGGCGGGATCAACCCCAACCTGCTGACCATGTGGGGAGCGGATCTGGGCTACCAGGGACAGTGGGGAGTCATTCTCGGTGCGCTGCTGGTCTTCTCCATCGGCTACATGGGCTGGCCGCACGTGGTGGTCAGCCACATGGCCATGAAGAAGCCTTCGGTGGCACGTACCGCAGGGGTCTACTCATTGGTATTCAACCTGCTGTTCATCCCCGGCCCCTACCTGGTGGGCCTGTTCGCGCTGATCCTGCTGCCCAACCTGGCCAACCCGGAAACCGCGATCTTCGAGGTCGCCGACGCGGTGCTGCCGACCTTCGCCGTGGGCATCGTCATGGCAGCGATCATGGCAGCCATCATGTCCACCGCCGATGCCCTGCTGCTGCAGGCCGGCACCATCGCCAGCCAGGACATCTACGCCCGGTTCATCAACAAGAAGATGAGCGATGCGCAGATGGTCTGGGTCTCGCGGATCACCGTGCTGGCCCTGGCCATCATCGGCTATGGCATTGCCGCTTTTGATCCTCCCGCGGTGGCCGCCGTGGTGATCTTCTCAACGACCGTGCTGGGCAGCGCCTTTGTCCCTTCCTATATCTGCGCGGTGTGGTGGAAGAAGGCCAATACCGTTGGCGCGATCTCCTCGATGGCCGCCGGCACACTGGTCTCGGTGCTCTGGCAGGTGTCCGGCGCGCCGGATGCCACCGGCATTGATCCGATGGTCACCGGCATCCTGGCCTCCACCGCGGCCATGGTCATCGGCAGCCTGGCCAGCCAGAAGTCGCATCCCGTGCCGGAGCATATTGGCCGTGCCCTGGATGAGACTGCGAAGATCGGCCCGATCCCGAAGAAGATGCTCATGGGCCAGGATGCACTGCTGGCCAGCCAGGCGGAAATGGCGGCCCGCGGTGAATGAACTGGTGCTGAAAACCTTGGTCGATGACCAGGACGCGCAACGCATCCTTGCCGCCAAGGCGCCAGGGCTGAGAGTCGAGTCGGCCAAGCTGCGCTATCATCCCTTTGCGGGGTTCATCTTCGAGGTGCCGCAGCTGGCCGGGCGGTCAGGGCAGGCGCACGCCTTGGTGGACTACTACTCGGGCAAGGCCTTCGTCTGCGATCCGTGGCAGGCCGAAGATGCGGAAACCGGCCAAGTGCTGGACCGGGTGGCTGATCCGCAGTGGAACACCATCGATTTCGACACCGCACGCCGGCGGGCCAAGGCCCTGCTGTCCACCGCGGCGCTGCGCCGGGCCCGGCTGGCCTGGCGCGGCGGGGTCCGGGAAAAGAGCAGTGTCGCAAAGGTCTGGAAACCCAACTGGATGATCGAAGCGAGCCTGGAGAAAAAGTCCTACCGCGTCATGGTGGACGGACTGAACGGCGGCTACTTCATCATCGGCAGCTGAGACTGGAAACGCCGGAGGACGGCGCAATGACCAAGATCCATCCCATCACAGGAAGACATCGGAGATTCAATGAAGAATATGCCAAAGCAGTTCCCCGCTCAGTTGCTGAAGAAGGGCTCCTGCATCGTTGCCGGCTCGGCACTGTTCCTCGGCTTGGGGCTTGTCCCGGCCAATGCCGTAGGCAACGGGCCGGACTACGCCGGAAATGAAACCATCAACACCTCGATCTTGCATACGCACGAGTCGATGGCCGCCGAACTGCGCAAGCAGGATGCCAAGCAATCGGCGATGGAACTGGAAGTCATCGGCCAATCCGCCAAGGGACGCGATCTGTTCCTGGCCAAGTACCTTTCTAACCCGGAAAATCCCACGATCATGTTCCTCACCCAGCAGCACGGCAACGAGCAGCTGACCACCGAGGGGACCCTGGAAGTGATCAAGCACCTGGGCTCGGGGCGGATGAAGGAGGTGCTCAAGGACGTCAACATCCTGGTGGTGCCGATGCTGAACCCGGATGGCGCCATGGGCGATGTGGACTTCCCGCTCGATGACTACATCGCCTCGGGGGACCGGCACCTGACCCGCTACAACGCCAACAACGTGGACATCAACCGGGACCACGTGGCCAAGACGCAACCGGAAATCCAGGCGCTGCACAACAATGTGCTCTCCGCCTACGGCATCGACTACATGATCGACCTGCACCATCAGGGCACCCGCTCGGCGGTGGACGGCAAGCTGGTGTCCGGCTCGATCCTCTACCCGACGACCCCGGACGTGCCTGAGGAAGTCCGCGAGGGTTCCAAGCGCCTGGGCGCAGTGGTCTACCAGAATGTCGACCGGACCGGCTGGGGCCACTTGGGCAAGTACGTGGGCGGGACCGCCAACACCATTGCGCGCAATGGCATCGCGGCCGAATACGGCATTTCCACCTTGCTCTTCGAAATGCGCGGCATGAGCGATCACAGCAACCCGGATTATGTCCTGGGACAGAAATCCAATGGCTACTTGCGCCAGCAGACCATCCTGACCCTGGAGAGCACCATCAAGGCGGTAGCCGATGGCTCCGTGGAAACCATGGATACCTCCTTCTGGGACAGCCTGCCGGAGCAGTCGACGTTGCCCGGAGAAGAGGCTGACGAATAGCCGATCCAGTTGATGGCGGGCCCGCAAGGGCCCGCCATTGTCCTGCCTGGAGCAGGAGAACCGCGCTCGGCCCGAAGCGCTGCTGGCCCTAGGGGCGCATGCGGTACGTTTCTACTAGCACTGTCCATACCGGCAAGGAAGCTGAACCATGCTCATCCGCAATGCCCGCCCCTGGGGCGGTCCGCCCAGCGACATCCTGATTGGCGACGGCAAGATTTCAGCGATCTCCGTGCACGACCCGCAGCAGGTGCGCAACCTGGCGGACGTCGATGGCCGCGGGCGCATCCTTCTCCCCTCCTTCTCCGACGTGCATGTGCACCTGGATTCCACGCGCATCGGACTGCCTTTCCGCGAGCACACCGGACGCCCGGGGGTGTGGGGCATGATGTGCAATGACCGGGAGAACTGGCGGGATGCCGAAATCGGATTGCCCGAGCGCGTGGCCGGAACCCTGGAACGGATGATCGCCCGCGGCACCACGCGGGTGCGTTCCTTCGCCCAGGTGGATGTGGATTCCAAGCTGGAGAAATACGAGGCCGTGGTGGCCGCGAAAAAGAAGTTCGCCAACGAGGCCGAGGTGCAGATCATGGTCTTCCCGCAGGCAGGGATCCTGCGCGAGCCGGGTACCGTCAAGCACCTCGAGGATGCGCTGGAAGCCGGCGCCGATGCCATGGGCGGCATCGACCCCTGCGCACTGGACCGCGACCCGGTCCGCCACCTCGACGTGGTGTTCGGGCTGGCCGATAAATACCAGGTGGACATCGACGTGCACCTGCACGAGCCCGGTGCGCTCGCCGTCTTCTCGGCAGAGCTGATTGCCGAACGCACCCGGGCGCTGGGCATGCAGGGCCGGGTCAACCTGTCCCATGCCTACGAGCTGGGCAGCGTCAGCGAGGCTGCCAGCCGCCGGCTGATCGACACCTTCGCCGAGCTGGACATCTCGCTGACCTCCGTTGCGCCCAGCACCTCCAATCATCTGCCGCTGGTGGACCTGGTTGGAGCCGGGGTGCGATTCGGCCTGGGGGAGGACGGGCAGCGCGACTACTGGAGCCCCTACGGGAACTGCGATCTGCTGGACCGGACCTGGCAGTTGGCTTTCGTCAACGGGTTCCGCCAGGACGAACTGATCGGGCATGCGCTGGCCGTGGCCACCATGGGCGGTGCCTCGATCATGGACCGCTCGGTGCCGCGCCTGGTTTCGGTGGCCGACCGCCCAGGGGTGGCCGTGGGGGACCGGGCCGATCTGGTGCTGGTGGATGGCGAGAGCATTGCCTCCACCGTGATGGACCGGGGCACTGACCGCACCGTCATCCACGACGGGCGGGTGGTGGCCGAGGGGTTGAAAGTGCTCTCGGTAAGCGAGCCCTACTGAAATCGAGCAGGTGTTCGCGTGGAACTTGTCGGCGCAACTCAACAGCGTAGTTGCATTCCAACAGTGCACCAGTGCATTCAATATTGCGGAACGCACCAGAGAGTCCACGGCGGGCTTCGATAGGACGCGGAACTGGCTGCGCTGCAGCCTGGCCGGGATCTCGAGCCGCTCCCAATTCTCCTCCGAACTTTGGTCCCGGTGAGCTCGTCGGCGGCGAATTCGCCCTGAGGCCTCCAGCATGGATCTGGACAGGGAGAACCCAGCGATGCAGGGCTACCTTGCCAATGTCCACCGCCGATTGACGCATGCAGCGGGGAGCGGCGTGGGCATTCCTCAGCGCCATGGCGCTGCGCGGATCTTGCTTTCCGGTGCGCAGATTGGGCCCGCTATCCATTTACCCAGTGGAAAGCACCATGAAACCCGAGGCGATCCACGTAACCGCCCGGCATTGAATGGCCAAACGATCCCGCCTTCAGTTTTACACGTTGTCGAAATACAGTCACCGATCTGTAATACTGGTGGTGTGCAAAAGACCTCCCGCTCATCACGTGCTCTCAGAGGCACCGCCGCCGCGTTCTTCGCGACGTTTGTTTCTCTGGCTTCCCACGTGCTTGCGGGCGGAGCCATACCGGACATCCTGAACGTCGCTCTCCCGCTGTCTCTGTCGCTCATGGTCTGCATCTTGCTCAGCAGCAAGCGGTTCACCTTCTGGCGGTTGTCCATCATGGTGGGGTTCAGCCAGGTGCTTTTCCATCTCCTGTTCTCCATGGGAGCCGGGCATTCCGCTCTTTCATCCGCAGGGCAAGGCATCCACGCACATCATGGGATGTCCCTGGCGGTCGATGCGACCGGCTCGGCAAGTACCGCCATGGCAATTCACGGCGATGGCACCATGCTGCTTGCTCACTTCCTTGCTGGGTTCGCAACAGTTCTGGTGCTTCACCGTAGCGAGCAGCTACTCATCGCCGCTTCAGACATCATTAGCCTGTTCACCTGGAAACTCTTCTGGCGACTGGTCAACTTCGCCGTTCAACCAGTGCGACCGCAACCAGTTCCTGCCGCACCGCGCGATATCCCTGGCTGCACAGTGGCTGTGTATGCAACGTCTGTCGTTCGCAGAGGCCCACCCGCACTGGCAAAGGTGTAAGGCAACAGTTGCAGTCCATTTGGCCTGCTGCTTTTCCGCTCTTGCTTTCAAAGGCCCCGGAATCGGGCCCTGACATGCCCCATCCCGGGACAAGTTTCCATGCTCGTGCGCACTGGCTTGCTTGAAAGCATGCCGGTGAACCTATCCTTCTGAGTTCGTTTATCGGCATTGCCTGTCCGGACTCCATTGCGCGCTCCGGCTAGAACTTCAGCGGCCAACCGACCCAGCTTCGCACCTCACCTTCGCAAGCCCTATCCGATCAGGGCTATTTTCTCCTCTGCTGTGCCCAGCACCATGCGTCCTGCCCACCGGCACCATGCCTCGGTGGTTGCAGGCACCACAGCAGCAATAATTCAGAGCGCGCTATTCGTGCTTCCCTCATTTTCCTAGGATTAACAGTGAAAACCTCTTTTGCCCTGCGCACCACCGCCCTATCCGCAGCCGCATTGATCGCCTTAGCAGGTTGTGCCGGCACCCCTGCTGCCAACAGCAACCCGGCTCCGGCTGGCGCCACTGTCACCATGAAAGATCCTTGGGTGAAGGCTATCGATGAGGGGATGTCGGCGGGATTCGGCACGATTCGAAACACCGGAGGCCAGGACATCACCATCACCTCGGTCACGAGCCCGGCCTCCAGTGATCTGGAACTGCATGAAACGGTAGCCAACGAATCCGGGGCCATGGTGATGCGTGAAAAAACTGGCGGATTCACCATCCCCGCCCACGGCGAACTGCATCTTGAACCAGGGGGAAGCCACATTATGCTCATGGACCTCGCCGAACCGCTCAAGCCCGGCAGCACCGTGAACATGAGCCTGGAATTCTCCGATGGCACCAGCTCCGAGACCATCGCCCCGGTGAAGGATTTCGCCGGCGCGAATGAAAACTATGACGGCTCCGAGCACGAGGGCATGGATCACGGCGAGATGGACAAGGACGACTCCGAATCCGAAAGCGCCCACGATCACTAATGCCACACGTAGACGCACCCGCCAAACAAGGACCAAGCAGGCGAGGAATTCTGTTCGGCGGCGCCGCAGCCGGACTGGGAGCGATCGTAGCTCTGGGGATCGACTCCCTGTCCAGTGCCGCAGCGCCGGCCGGCGGCTCGGAGCCGCTGCACGGACAAGCCGTGATTCCGTTCTACGGCTCACACCAGGCAGGAATCACCACGGAGCCACAAGCCCACGCCAGCTACGTCGCGTTGAACTTGCGTGATGGCCTTGACCACGAGTCCCTGCAACGCCTGCTCCGTCTGCTCAGCGATGACGCGGCAAGGCTCACCCAAGGCCAGGCGGCCTTGGCAGACACCGAACCGGAACTGGGCACTGTTCCCGCACGGCTCACGGTGACCTTCGGATTCGGTCCGAAGCTCATGGAACTCGCCGGCTCCTCGGCCGGCGAAAGCCAGCCGCTGCCGGAGTTCAAGATCGACGAGCTCGAAGAGCGCTGGAACGATGGGGATCTGCTGCTGCATATCGCCTCGGATGATCCATTATCCGTTGCGCATGCCCAGCGGATGATGCTCAAGGATGCCCGCCGGTTAGCCTCCGTGAAATGGGTGCAATCCGGGTTCCGCCGGTCCCGGGGATCCGAAGCCAGCGGCACCACGATGCGGAATTTGTTCGGACAAGTCGACGGAACCGTGAACCCCGTTCCAGGTTCGGAGGATTTCAACTCCGTGGTGTGGAACGCGGATGGGAGCACCACGATGGTCATCCGGCGCATCCGAATGAATGTTGATACCTGGGATGAGCTGGACCGTTCTGGCCGGGAATTCAGTGTCGGGCGGACCCTGGGCAACGGGGCGCCGACCACTGGAAGCAAGGAACACGATGAGCCGGATTTCGAAGCGACCAATGCCCTGGGATTCACGGTCATCGCCGCGCACGCGCACATCCGCAGAGCCCGTTCCGAGAACACGAACGAGCGGATCTTCCGGCGCGGATATAACTACGACGAGCCGCCTACCGGGAGCGAGATCTCCAACTCCGGGCTGATCTTCGTGTCCTACCAAAAGAGCGTGGCCGAACAATACACCCCGATGCAGCAACGGCTATCGGACCTCGATGCGCTGAACCAGTGGACGACTCCCATCGGCTCGGCCGTCTTCCTGATTCCGCAGGGCTGCGCGGAAGGAGGGTTCATCGGTGAAACTCTCTTCGCAGCTTAGCCGCCGATACTCGTCCTGCTTTGCCACCAAGGATCCCTCATGACTCTTCTGGAAACCACGACCCCCGAATCCCAGCCGCCGACCGGGATTTCGAAGCCCAACAGAAAAGGATGGTTCGGCCAGCTGCTGCTACGGCTGCACTTCTATGCGGGAATCTTCATCGGCCCGTTTATCCTTGTCGCCGCCGTGAGCGGCGCCTTATATGCAATTACTCCGCAAATCGAACAGGCTGTCTATGCAGATCAGTTGCGCGCGCCGCTAGCCGACGCCTATTTGCCGCTGGCCGATCAAGTAGAGGTGGCTAACACCTACATGGGCAGCGGTGATGCGCTGGTGGCGGTTCGACCGGCACCACACCCCGGTGATACCACTCGGGTGATGTATGCGGATGAGAACCTGGGAGCCAGCGAAACCAGGGCTATTTTCATCGACCCGGCCACCGCTGAAATCCGCGGTGACTTGACCGCCTACGGAACCAGCGGAGTGCTGCCCCTGCGAACGTGGATCGACCACTTGCACCGCAACCTGCAGCTCGGCGAGCCAGGGCGCATGTATAGCGAACTGGCAGCCTCCTGGCTGGGAGTGATCGCCCTGGCAGGATTTGCCTTGTGGATTCTGCGCATCAGGAAAACCAAGCGCAAAAAAGACCTCATCCGCCCCGCTGCCAAGGCAACGGGCTACCGGCGCCTGGCCAGCTGGCATGGATCGCTTGGGATCTGGGTCTTGCTCGGCGCATTCTTCCTCTCCGCCACCGGCATCACCTGGTCGACCTACGGTGGCGCCAACGTCAGTGAGCTCCGCGCCGCGCTGAACTGGGGAACCCCCTCGGTGGACACTGAACTGTCTGCCGCGGAGAGCAGCGCAGGTGATGAACACGCCCACCACCACGGGGCAGCGCCCGCGCCAACCGGCGAATCGGTGAACCCGGCGGCATTCGACACCATGCTCTCGATCGCCAAGGAAGTCAATGTCAATACTGGACTGGTTGAGATCAAGCCGCCAGCCGCTGACGGCAAGGCGTGGGTGGTCCAAGAGATCCAGCGGTCCTACCCGACCGAAGTTGACGCTGTCTCCATCAGTGGGCAAACACTGGACGTCGTTGACCGCGTTGATTTCAGCGAATTCAACCTCGCAGCGAAACTCTCGCGATGGGGAATCGACATCCATATGGGCTCCATGTTCGGACTGTCCAACCAGATCCTGCTGTTCCTGGTGGCCTCTGCCATCGCCTCCATGGTGGTGCTGGGCTATGCGATGTGGTGGAAGCGCCGCCCAACGAAGAACCCGGGACAACGCGTGGGCAAAGCACCTGCACGTGGCGGCCTAGCCCGCGCCCCGTGGTGGGGCAACCTGCTGGTCTTGCTGGCTGCAGCTGCCGTCGGCGTCTTCCTGCCCCTGATGGGGATCAGCCTGGCCCTGTTCCTGCTCGCAGACTTGGTCATTGGCTGGACTCATGGAGCTAGGAGCCAACGCCCGGCCACAGAGTAGCAAGCTGGCCTCAGTGGTGTTTGTGCAGTGTTCTGTGTGCGTTGCACGCGGATCACTGCCCCTCCTTGACTGAGCGATCTTGATGCACTGTAAAGTGCGCGCCCAGGGAGGCCATTTGCGATGCCGGATCACGAAGCTGGCTTCGTGCCAGCGGCGAGTTCGGAAGGGACGACGAAGGTCCGGCCGGAATTCGGCAGATCAAGCACATCATGGGCCTCGGCTTGAGGGGCGCCAAGGATCTGGCCACCGGGACAGGCATGCCAGGAGCAGTGGAATTGTCTTGTGGGGAGAGGAAAAGCGAGCAGTCGCGCTACGGTTTTGTCCGAAATCGCGAATGAAAATTACGATGTCCACTATGGATTGCAATTTTTCCATCACTGCGCAGGCAACACATTCCAAGTGAATGCTGCAAAAGCGCTCGGGGACAGACGAAGGGGCTGCCTCGGCATATTTGTTCGGGGGAACTCACATGATTGCGAGTTAGCGCTAACGCGGGTGCAGCGAAGCTGCCCAGAGCTCGCCGAGGATCAGCTCACTTCAACAGTGTGCCATCTGTGGCCGAGGCGGCCGCTTGTCGATGATCTGGGTCTGCAGCTCGCTGCTGTTGGCGACAATGATATCGACCAGGTAGTCCTGGCTGACGCTGATATTATGCAGGGCAAGCGATCCGGGCAAGGCCAGTGCCTTCTGCGCGAGGTTCGTGACGGCACGCCGCCACCGGATGAGCCGATGGCAGCAAGCTATTTGGCGCGCAGCGCGACGAACGTCGTCGAAACGACCTCGGTGACCGCGCGCTCCCAGTCGCCGAGCAAGCCCAGCACGTTCTGCCCATCGGAACGGCGGCCTTCCAGCTGCCCAGCCAGTGCGGCCAGCGTCGCGGTGCGCAGCTCGGTGTTCAAATTGACCTTGCCCACCGCGAAGGAAATGGACCGCGAGAGGTCCGCAGGCGCGATGCCCGACGCCCCGTGCAGCACCAGCGGCACCGTTGATTCGGCGTGGATGGCTTCAAGCACATCCCAGTGGATTTTCGGTTCGCCCTTGTACCGGCCATGGACATTGCCGATGGCCACGGCCAGCAGCTGCGCGCCGCTGTCCTGGACGAATCGGGCCACCTGCGCCGGATCGGTCAGCTGGGAGGCGCTCTGCTCAAAGGCCTTGTCCTCGTTGCCCGGCAGGGCACCCAGCTCGGCTTCCAGCACCACCTCAGGGCCGATCAGCGAACGAACCTGCTGGACGAAGGCGGTATTCTCCTCCAGCGTCCCGGCCGAGCCGTCGGCGAGCACCGCGGTGGCGCCGGCTTGCACCGCCCGCACGATCAGCTGCGCGTCGCTGGCGTGGTCCAGCTGGATGGCTATCGGAACGGCGGCCTGCTCGCCCAGGGTGCGCAGGGCGGAGATCAGCCGCAGGCCCGCGGTGGAGCTGGCGGCCTTCGGCGCGACATTCAGGATGACCGCGCGGTCCTGGGCTTCGGCCTCGGCGACCACGGCCAGCGCGGTGGTGAAGTCGTAGCAGGTGAAGGCGGGGACGGCGTGCCCTGCGGCAATGGCCTGGGCGGCCATCTGGTTCATGGGGGTGAGCATCGGGATGATTACACTCCTGCAGCGGTGATGATGGCGTAGGTAATGGCGGTGAGCGCGAACCCGGCCACGCCCAGCACCGTGGTCAGCACGGTCCAGGTGCGCAGGCCCTCGGCCACGGACAGGCCCAGGAAGCGGGTGACAATCCAGAAGCCCGAGTCGTTCACGTGGCTCAGGCCGAAGGCGCCGAAGCCCACAGCGACCAGGATCAGCACCGTCTGCACGGTGGAGAAATCGCCGGCTTCCACGGCTGCGGCCAGCAGGCCGGTGGTGGTGATAATTGCGACCGTTGCAGAGCCCTGCGAGGCGCGAAGGATGGCGGCCAGGATGAAGGCCATCACGATGATCGGCAGGCCGGCCGCAGCCAGGGACTCAGCCAGCACGGTGCCGATGCCCGATTCGGTGAGCACCTTGCCGAACACCCCGCCGGCGCCGGTCACCAGGATCACGATGGCCGCCGGGGCCAGAGCGGAGTCCATGACCTTGCCGGTCTGCTCGCTGCTCCAGCCGCTGCGCACGCCCAGCAGGTAGTAGGAAACTAGCACGGTGACCAGCAGCGCGACAGCAGGGGATCCGACAAAGCCCAGGATGTTGGCCGCAGTGGATTCAGCGGCCACCAGGGAACCGCCCACGGTGCCGAGCATGATCATCACGATCGGCAGCAGGATCATGGAAATGACCATGGACGAGGTCGGGGCCTTGGTCTTGGCCAGGGTGGTGCCGGTTCCGGAAGCGCCGAAGGATTCGAACTGCTCTGCGGTTTCCGGAAGCATCGGGATCTCGCGGCGGTTGATGCGCTTGGCCACGAAGTAGCTCAAGACGCCCAGCGGGGCGCAGAACGCCAGGCCCAGGATGGTGGCCCAGCCGATATCGGCGCCGAGGATCTCTGCGCCGCCGACCACACCTGGATGCGGCGGAACCACTACGTGGATGGCCAGCATGATTGCGCCCACCGGCAGGCCGATCTTCACCGGCGAGACCCCCAGGGCCTTGGCGAAGCCGTAGATGATCGGCACCAGCACGATGAAGCCCACGTCGAAGAACACCGGAATGGCCAGCAGGAAGGCCGCGGTGGTCAGCGCGGCGATCACCCGGCGCGGGCCGAAGAGCGCGGTGAAGCGGGTGGAAAGCACCTGGGCTCCGCCGGAAATCTCAATGACCTTGCCGAGCATCGCGCCCAGGCCCACCAGTACGGCGACGCTGCCCAGCGTGCCGCCCATGCCCTCGGTGACCAGGCCGGCCACCTCCTGGATGGGGATGCCCGCGGCCAGGGCCACGAGCATGCTGACCAGCAGCAGGACAATGAAGGCGGGCATCTTGAACTTGATGACGCCGAGCAGCAGCAAGGCCACTCCGGCCACTGCGATCAGTAGCAGCATTAGCGGGCTCATGGGTTGTGTCGTCTCCTTTGACGCGGTGCGCGGGTGTCGAACTCGCGCGCTGATGACTTTACTGGGCAGCCTTCGGGGCTACGACCTTGATGACTGCGGAATCGTCGGCCGCGGCCAGCTCGTGGGCTTCGCCCAGCAAGTAGAGCTGTTCGGCCGCCGAGGCCACCGGGGTGGACAGGTGCAGGGAGCGGGCCGCGGAGGTTACGATGCCCATGTCCTTGACGAAGATGTCCAGGCGCGAGAGCACTTCGGCACCATCCTCGGAGTAGGCCTCGAGCATGCGAGGGCCGCGGTTGCCGAGCATGAAGGAGTTCGCGGCGCCGGCCTGCAGCGCTTCCAGGGTGGTGGCCTGGTCCAGGCCGAGCTTGTCCGCCAGGGCCAGGGCCTCCGCGGCCGCGGCGATGTGCACGCCGCACAGCAGCTGGTTCACCGTCTTCAGGGCCTGGCCATCGCCGGGCTTGTCGCCCACGATGCTCAGGGTGGAGGCCAGCAGCTCCAGCACCGGGCGGACCTTCTCCAGCTGAGCCGGCTCGGCGCCGACCACGATCAGCAGGTCGCCTTCGCCGGCGCGCACCGGGCCGCCGGAGAGCGGCGCGTCCACCAGGCCCAAGCCCAGTTCGGCCAGGCGCTTGGCGGTGGCGGGCACTGCTTCCAGGCCAACGGTGGAGGTCAGGATGACCACTGCGCCGGCTTTGAGCTGCCCGGCCACGCCCTGCTCGCCGAAGAGCACGGCATCCAGCTGCTCGCCGTTGCGTACTGCCAGCAGCAGTGCATCAGCGCCGGTGACCGCTTCGCGGGCGGAAGCGTAGGTAGTGATGCCCGACTGGCTGGCCAGGGCCATGCGTTCGGCCGAGATGTCGAATCCGTTGACTTCCAGCTTGGTGGCCAGGCGGGTTGCCATGGGCAGGCCCATGGCGCCCAGGCCGAGGACTGCAACTTTGGTAGTGCTCATTGGGATCTCCAGGAAATTGTAAAGATGGTTAGAAAGTGGCGCTCAGCTTGGCGGTGACGGCGGTCAGCGAGCTGTCGTCGCCCACGTTGCCGGCGAAGACGATGTAGGGGATGCCGGCGGCAGGTCCGTCCACCGATTCCCAGAGCGAGACAATGCCCGGGAGCATCGGCCCGCGCACGATGGCATGGCGGATTTCCAGGCCATGGGCGGCGACATCCGAGGAGGTGATCCCGCCCTTGGCGATCACGAAGCGCGGGGGAGTGGCGTGCAGGATCAGGTTGACGACCGAAACCACCGCAGCGCTCACGGTGCGGGCGATCTCCAGCGACTGCGCCGCGTCATCGGTTTTCACCAGCTTGCGCGAGGTGTGCACGATGACATCCTGGGTGGCCAGGGCGGCGCTGATCTGCGCGGCCTTGCCCTTCAGGTAGGCCTCGGAGCCGTCGGCGAGGATTTCCGGGACGTCCAGCTCGATCACCGTGGCATTCGAGTGCCGGCTGGTCAGGTCGGCCAGCTGGCGGGTGGTCACGCCCACATGGGAGCCCACCACGATCAGCCCGCCGGCGGTGCGCCGCTCGGCGCCGTTGCCCGCGTAGATCTCCTCGGCGGACAATGGCTGGCGCTGCTGCTGGCCGATGCGGGCACGCACGAAGGGCGGGCCCACGCGGCACAGCACGCGGGTTCCGGCCGCTTCGGCCTGCTGCAGGCCCTCGGACAAGGCCAGCAGGTCATTTTCCGTGACGATATCCGCGGTGGCGACCTGTGCGTTGGAAGCTTCGGCCAGGCGGCCGGCGATGGAGGAAGCGCCGGAACGGATGGTGTCCAAGTCCAGGACCATCACGTCCTTGGCCGCGATGCGCCCGGCGGTCTTCTCGGCGACGTAGTCCGGCAGATAGCTGGTGCTGAATCCGAAGGTGGCGTCTTTGGCAAACTCAGTCTCGCTGACCTTGGCGACCTGGCCATCGATGGTGCGCATGTAATGCTCGCCGGCCACGGTGATCCGCCCGGCTTCGCCGAAAGCAGGAACCATCAGCACGGCATCCACCGAGGAATCCGGATCCACGGCGGCCACGGTGGCGGCCAAGGTGTCGGTTTCCAGCGGGAAATGCCCGCGCAGGGTGGAGTCGCTACGGCTGACAAAGGACACCGACAGGCCGGTTTCCGCCGCTGCCTGCAAGGCGGCCCGGGCTACCTGCTCATTGCGCAGTGCGGCGTCGTCGGCGTCCAGGGAGCGGGTGTTGGTGAGCACGTAGACGGCCAGCGGGCGTTCGCCATCCAGCTGCAGGGCGAAGGCCCAGCGGAAGTCCTCGACTTCCCAGCTGGTGAGCACCGGAAGGTTGCTGACCGATTGGGTTCCGGTCGGGTCGTCATCCAGGACCACCAGCACGCTGCCGGTGGAGCGCGCGGCCTCGGCGATTTTCGCGGGCGCGATCTCGCGCTCCGGGAGGTATCCGGCGAGCAACTCGGACTCAAGCATGGTCAAGGACTCCTTTGTCATTGGGCAATGCCTCGGCATCATAGGTAAGATGTCAGACATCTGTCATGACGATTAGTGTTACATGGATCGCGGTCAGCCGCAACTG
The DNA here is from genome assembly GCF_024807995.1 of Arthrobacter sp. JUb119. Taxonomy (NCBI): domain Bacteria; kingdom Bacillati; phylum Actinomycetota; class Actinomycetes; order Micrococcales; family Micrococcaceae; genus Arthrobacter; species Arthrobacter sp. JUb119. The sequence goes on along the minus strand of NZ_JANUFE010000010.1, from coordinate 32,591 downwards.
CCTGCGGGACATAGACTGGACAGGTCTTTGGCGGGATGAATTGTCCCGGGGATGGAGGAAGCATGGCCCGGAAGTCATTGGTCGTAGAGGTCGCCGACAGCGTCTTGGACCGCATAGTCAGCGGTGAACTGTCGGTTGACGAGTTGATTCCTGGCGAGCTGGAACTCTGCGAGACCCTGGAAGTCAGCCGGATGACGGTGCGCGAAGCGATCAAGACACTCGCGGCGCAGAACATCATCCGCGTCGAACGGGGCCGCGGGACCTATGTGAATCCGGTCAACATGTGGAATTCGCTGGAGGCGGTAGTACGCGCCACAACCGCCGGCGTGGGGGCGGCCGCGGCTGCCGTGCAGCTGATCGAGTTGCGCCGCATGCTGGAAACCGGCGCCTGCGAGCTGGCCGCTTCGCGGATCACCGAGGAGCAGCTGGCAGCAATGGGCGAACTGCTCGAAGCCATGCGCGCAGCACACGCGGCCGCCGATCTGGACGGCTTTGTCGAAGCGGACCTGGAATTCCACGACGTGATCCTGCGGGCCTCGGGAAATGTTTTCGTTTCGGCGCTCTACGAGCCGCTGGGCCGAGTGCTCTCCTCACGGCGGCGTGAGACCAGCGCCTTCGCGCAGATCCAGCAGCACGCCATCGCCGAGCATGAGCACATCCTGGTTGCGCTTCAGCGGCACGACAGCTCCCAAGCCCGCCAAGCCATGGACAACCACATGCAGCAAACGCTGGATGATTTGAACACCTTCGTGCTCAATCGATAGCCACCCAGCCAGTTTTCGTTTGGCGCCGCGGAACGGGCAAGCGAGTTGAAGGTGGAGCTGTCCGTGTCGCCGAGCCGGCCAATTAGGAGAATCCTCTGTTCAAGGCGCTAGGCGAAGCAGGCAGAGGCTCGGCACCCTGGCAGGAACGCGGGATCCCGGGATACGGGGTGCATCCCTGCGTGCTGGGCCATGAGCAGCTGACCGGGATGCGAGGCAATGACGCAGAAGCCGAGCTCAGGCGTTGAAACTCTCGGCGAGCAGGCGATAGGCATCCAACCGGTCTGCCGGGTCGCAGACCAAGGTATTGAGCATCAGCTCGTCGGCACCGTGCTCCTCGGCCAAGGCCAGTAACCGGTCGTGGACCTGGTCCGGGGTGCCTACGATCAGCGCCTTGCTGCGCTCCTCGGCACGGGCCAGTTCCTGCGTATTCCACGGGTGGCTCGCCGCCGTTGCCGTCGAGGGGATCGGTCCATCGTGGCCGAGGTCCTTGCGCACGCGCCAGAGCAAGAGCGCATTGGCCAGGGCCTGCGCCTTCTCTTCGGTTGAGGCGGTGGCAAAGCGAACGGCCAGCACGGTGTGGGCGGCGTGCCCTGCGTTGGCCGCGGCCTCGCGGTAGGCCCGGGTGGCAGGCTCGCCGCCAGCAGGGCGCAGGAAGTGCCCATGGACGTAGCCCGCCCCGAGCATTCCAGGCAAGGGCGCGGTGGAACCGCCAGCGCCCAGTACCCAGACGCGGCCTGCCGGTTCGGTATCCGAGGGCTCGTGGACGGCGTCCAGATCATGCACCAGGGTGGCAATCTTCTGCGCGTAATGCGGGTCCGAGAGTGCAGCGCGGCCCACGCCGATGTCCACCCGGTCCGGGTGCACGGCGGCCAGCAGGCCCATGGCTTCGGAGACCTTCTGCGCCTGGTAGTACGGCAGCAAGATGGCACCGGTGCCGACCCGAATGGTTTCCGTGCGTTCCAAAGCCAGCGCGGTCATCATTTCCGGGGCGGCACTGGCGAAGGATTTCGAGTGGTGGTGCTCGGCAAACCAGATGCGGTGGTAGCCCAGCGCTTCCGCATCCTGAGCCAATTGCAGGCCGCTGGACAGGGCCTGGCCTGCGGTGGGGGCATGCTCGGTGAGCGGGACCTGGTCAAGTATGGAAAGCCTCATGCAGGCAGGCCTGCTTTGCGATTCTCCGGGGCAAGCTGCAGCTGCATGATCATGTCCTTTCAACGGCGAGGGTCCAGTCAGTGAGCTTACCGCGTTGCGCAGGGCAGCGGGGCATCCAAGACGCGGCAAGCAGGGGAGCGCTGGCGATCCTTGCCTCCACCCTGAGGGGGGAGGCGGGGCAACGGATATCATTCCCAGTCGGGAGGACATCGCCGGCGCGCGGAACTAGTGTTGACACGTAGAGAAAGCAGCAGCTGCGTCCACCTGAGAAAAGGAATCCCATGCACGGCACTTCGCGTTCAGCATCCAACCGCACTTCGACCTGGCTGGCGGCCAGTTCCGCAGCGCTTGTCCTCGGCATGGGCCTGACTGGATGCGGCGCCATTGAAAGCTTCGACAAATCGACTGCGGATGCCTGGGCGGTGACCTACGAGATCACCGTGAGCGGGGAAGCCGCCGATGCGCTGAGTGATGTGTCCTACCTGGACTCGCCCAGCCGCGGCGAAGACTCGGCCGAAGTGACCGAGCAAGCGGTGGCCACGACCAGCGGTGCTGGCAAGAACAGCGAATCAATCTGGACTGCGCAGAGCGTCATCACGGCCGAAAAGGATGCAGCCATCGCGGCTACGCCTGCCGCAGGCAGCACCGCCACCTGCCGGATCCTGCTCGACGGGGTAAAGGAGATCGCGGCGCAAACCGGCAAGCCCGGCGAACGCGTGGAATGCGCCGTAACGACCCCTGCCTTCGGGGAAAAATTGAACCCGGCATCAGCCAAACCATGATCGGAGCGGGTATCGGAAGCATTTGATGAGTAGTTGGCGTGCTCCGAAACCAAGCGAGCATCCCCAGAGGTCGGGGGAGTGCCAGCGCCTATCTGGCACTAGCCACGAAGATAAAATGCCGAAGCCCTGCAGCTATCAAACAGCTGTAACCCTGCGGCAGTCCGCGAATGCAATTGCCCTTCATCAAGTTAATTTTCGACGATTTATAGAAAGCAAATTCTCTAGTAGTTGACTCATTCGCCATAGGATGCGATCAGCGCGACGGTGCGCTTCGGGAGTCGGACTTTGAATGGAGATGGGGTATAGGATGGCACCTTCAGAGAAGCCAGTACAAACCACCACCGACGGGCGCTACCTGATAATCAAGGGGCGGCGGTGGAGAGCCAGTGATCCCTCGATCCCTGCGAAATTACGACAAGAGCTGGTCAACGAGCTGATGTCAGCCCGCCGGGCAGTCAAGCAAGGCGAAATCGGCGCTAGCAAGCGTGTGAATAATGCCAAGCTCGCACTGGGCGAACGTGGACAGCCGTGGTGGGAGGAGCCGGAATCGGATTCAATGGGAGAGCGAATTCGCGCGACCATTCGCAGCTTGCTGAGCCATAGGGCAAACACGTCAATCTGCCCGAGTGATGTTGCACGCATAGTGGGCGGGCCGGACGAAGGGTGGCGTAAGTACATGGGACAAGTGCGCCAGATTGCCGCGGCATTGGCCGTGCAAGGTGAAGTCGTTGCAACTCAAAATGGCGAGCCCGTGGAAGCTGACGGTGTCAAAGGGCCAATTCGGATTAGACGCCGACACCCAGGCGAATAAAATTGCCCGATCTCTAGGGGAAGAACCGAGAATATGCTGGCACCGAGGTCTTCATGCCCGGTGAAGAGGGAGTGCTTCGGGCAAGGAGTCGACCCTCTAGACGCCGTGCTCGGTGACCATGAGCCGGCTGTGGTCGCTAAGCTATCGACCGTAATGCTGGAGCGCTTTAAAGAGGCAGTAGCTGTCGTCTTCGCGGTCAATATCGAGCATAACTCGGTAGGGGATGAACTTTTTCGCTGAGCTCCTGGAATCCGTCCTTAAATGTTTAACTGCCGAAGTTCCAACGAAAGGAGGCAGTCGACTGAAGTGGACGCTGCGTCCCAGGTAACTTTACGTGCTGATGGTGAGCATTTCTTAATGATTTTCACGAAAAGGCGTCATTGAAAGGGAACTGGCAGGCAGAAGATCCCGGTTCGAAGGCTACGAAAGGGGAGCATCATCGCTTCATGGGTAATGCCATCACGCTTTGTGCACTTTGTTGTGGCTTAGTGGCTGTTCTGGATCCTGGTATCCGCAACCCTGGATAGAGGACCGAGGCCAACAACTAGCCCCCAGAAGAAGCCCGGTTCTGGCCCATTAGCGGTCCAACCCAACATGGGTATTGACCAGCCATGAGAATGAGCCAGGACCGCTGGGCTGAAGGGCTTACTGGCTGGCGCCCGCCGCGACGGGCGCTTCTGCGTGGCAGCGTTCCGGGAGAGGATATCGAGCCGGTGAGGTGGTTCGCGACTGCATAGCGGGGCAGGCTGGGATCTTGTGGGCGACGGCAGTGTTCTTCCAGAATTTCACACGGAACTCAGCAATGAGCTCGGTCGCCAGGCGTTCGAAGAACTCTTCCATGGTGAGTCGATCAGCGCAGGCCCTGGTGACTTTCAGTGCTGCTTGGGGGACGGTGACATGCATCATGTGCAGTTCTTCGGTTTGCGGATCGAGCATGGCCACCAGCACTGCACGGCCATGGATTGATGCCATGCCCATGGCATCGTTGAGCGATTCGGCAGGCTGCGTCATGACGATCGGCATTCCCTGCGCCCAGCCGTAGTCGGACAGGTGGGACTTGCCTTCACGGGTGGCGAGAAAATCAGCGACTCTGACTGCGGTTCGGGTTCGTGCGATTCGACCTGGCATTTTAGATACTTCCCTTTCGTGCACTGCTCATGAAAAATATCGATGTGGACGTAATTCTCCGCAGTGAGATGCGCTTCGGAAAGGTCCCGTCGTTTTGGTGGTGCCGCTCTTGGCGTGCGGCGGGTGCTGCAGATCCTAGGCCATGCTCAAATCTGCATGGGATCCATCTGATTCACTTCCCAAACTGGTAGGTTCGAACCCTAAATCAGTGGTGGGGGGCCAGCGAAGGTGCGGTGGAAGGCTGATCGAGCCAATGTGCTGGGAGTCCAGCTTCGGGCGCGTGCTCTGGTGCTGTGAGCAGGCTCTCCTTGCCGGCGACGGCGAACTGCAGATTCTTCACCTCGAATCGGACACCGAGCGCTGTCTCCATCTGCGGCATGAGGGTGTCGTTGACATATTGCATCAGCGAGGATACGTCCCGTTCACTCTTCGCGGTGCAGGCCAAATTCACGACCAGCTGCTCCGGGGACCCGGTAATGGTGCATATTGCTGAATGCACCGCGTCCCGGCTCCGACACTCTTCAGAGGCGAAGGCGGCGATCTTGTGGATTCGCGTGGTCCACGAATTGGTGTCATGCATCGTTGTTTCTACGGGAACTGCTAAGGATTCTTTCATCTTTCACTCCGGTACTGATAGCTGTTTCGTAGTAGAATATCTTTAGACAAGCTAACTATTAGATAGGTTACATGATTTTTTCTGTGTTGAGCAAGCTGGACCTCGCGAAGAAGGGTATTGGAACCCCAGGGGTTGCGGGCATGGCGTTCGCATCCGGCGGAAGGAGTTTTCATGAGTAGGTATCAAGCCAGTGGGTATTGGTACGGCGAGGGCCGTTCGGTGCCCGAGGCGGTGGATTTGTTGAATCTGATGCGCAAGTACCGTGAGGCGGAGCGCAAGATGCGAGCTGCGACCCGCGGTTCGATGGGAATGAATGAGACCGATATGTCGGCGCTGCGCTTCCTGCTCGCTGCGCACCGTAAGGGGTTGGTTCCCCGCCAGCGGGATTTTGCTGAGGAACTGGGGATCTCCAATGCCTCGGTGTCGGTATTGATCGACCGGTTATGCCGCGATGGGTATGCCGAGCGTATTGTGCATCCTGCAGATCGGCGGTCTGTGGGAATTGTGCCCACTGACTACAGTGATACGGACGTTCGAGGAACGCTGCATCGGATGCATGAGCAGATGATGGATGCCGTATGCACGCTCTCCGAGGCCGAGAGGGTTGCGGTTGCCAAGTTCCTGAAGGCCATGATCCGCAGCGTCGAGATCGAGGACGAGCCAAGCCAGCCTTCCAGGGGGAAATCTCAGATGGCGGAGAGCACCGCGTCTTCCCGGTAGGTGTAGAGCGCATAGCACCGCTTTATCCACGCTGGAAGATCTGACCGATACCTTAGTTAGCAGACCGACCAAGGGATAGTAGCCCGTTTAGTTTCCTTCAGTGATTTTGATTCTCCACGTGCTCTAGTTGAGTGATCGTCTGACGCGCGAGGGGCCTAGTTCCTGTGTTTCTGAAGACAGGTTTCTGAGGAAAACCTTGTGGTAGCTGTCGCAGGCAACTTGGACGCGTAAGTTAGACGAAACCAGAAAGTATTTAGCCTTTCTAACAAGTTAGGATGATGCAAATGCCACGAAAGCACGTTGATGTAAGTGTCAGTCATGCTGAGTTCGAGGATCTGAATAACGCTCTGGAGGACCATCGAGATGGTTTCAAGAAGATGGCCGAAGAAGCGACTAATGGCTTCGGCTTAGAGCCGGCCTACTGGGAAGGACGGGCCCAGGAAGTCGAGGGTCTACGCGAGACAATTCACGAGCACAGTACTGATGAACTGGAACAGTTTGAGTCTTCCACCAGAGAAGCGGACACTGGCCCCGAGGTTGATTCGGCTCGGGATCGGGACTTTGAATCCGATTCTCGCCAGTGAGCAACCGGCGCAGGCATGCGAGAGGCACTTCATCACACGGCAACGGTCCACCACTATTCCGTGGTGGACCGTTGCTCTGCAGGTGCAGTTAGGCACGCTTGCGCGTGAGCAATCCCCTAATGACTAGTACGATCAGCGAACCGCCAATGACCAGGACCCAGCTGGACAGGGACCAGAACTGGTCCACGCCTTCGCCGAAGACTGCTGAGCCGATCCAGCCACCTACGATTGCGCCGACGACGCCCAGCAGCAAAGTAGCGAGCCGTCCGCCGCCCTGCTCTCCGGGTTTGATGGCCCTGGCAATAGCACCGGCGATCAGTCCCAAAACGATCCAACTTAAAATATCCATGGGTTCTTCTCGACTAGTTCGTATTGGGTCTTGCCCGTTGGCGGCGACACTCGCCCCTTGTCCAGCAAGCTACCCGCAGCTGCCATCCAGCAGGCGCACAGCGAACGGCACGTGGCGGCGATAGAATTGCAAGGAGAGCCGAGGTGTACCCGGCGGGCGGGAAGGCAAAGCAAAGCAGTGGACCCAAGGATTTCATCGCGCAAGGACAGGCAGAACTTTCCTGCCGCTGCGCTGCCCTCGGGCCGCGGCCTGCCTGCCCTGAGGCAGATCCTCGGTTTCCTGCTGCGCGTGCTGAAGCTTGGGCACGTGCGCGTTTTCCGCTACCTGGCGGTGATCACCACCTTGCAGGCAGCTAATGGCTTGCTGGTCATCCCTGCGATCAAGTACCTCTTCGGCCTGGCGCTGGAAATCAGCAAGCTGAACAACGTCACCGACCGGACCTACACCGTGCTGCTGGCCCATCCGGTCTCGGTGCTGCTCCTGCTGGCCATCGCGGTGCTGGCACTGGGCGCGGTGAGCGTGCAGTTCGTAGCACTGATCGTGATGGTCAAACGCCAGCAATCCGGGAAGCCTCCCAACCTGCGGGCCGAGTGCCGCGAGACCGCCGCCTGCCTTGGCCGGATGCTGTCCTACCCCTCGCCGCTGATGATGGTGTACTTTTTCCTCGCCCTGCCGCTGGGCGGCTTGGGCCTGTCTTCGGTGCTGATCCAGGGTGTGGGGATCCCGCCCTTCGTGACCCGCGAGTACCTCAAGGCGCCGCTGAGCACGGGGATCTACCTGCTGATGATCGGGGCGATCATCTACGCCAACCTCCGCCTGGTGCTCACCTTGCCGCTGCTGGCTGTCGGGCCGAAGCGGCCGCTGGCTGCCTTGGGCACCAGCCTGAAGGCCACGCACCGCAACAGCCTGCGCTACCTGCTGCTGATCGGGATCCCGCTGGGAGTCTGCGCCCTGTGCGCCTCGCTGCTGGTCGAGGCGCTGGTATGGACCTCGGATCTGGCCGCCAGCCTGCTCGGCGTGCAGAACTCCGCGCTGGTGGCGACCCTGTGCATCGGCGTGGGACACACGCTCGGTTTCCTGCTGATCGGAGCCGCGACCGTGGTGGCGATCCAGATTGTGGTGGCCCTGAGCCGCGAGCACCTGGCACTGCCCGTCACCCTGCAGGAGCGCTCGCAGCGGCATCGCAGCGCGCAGTCGCGCGCACTGAAGGCCACCGCCGGGACCGCGGCCGCGGCCTTGGTGCTTTCAGCGAGCTTTGCCGCATCCCCTGCCTTGGGGCAGACCGCAACGGGAGCCGGGGACGCGCAGATCCTGGCCCACCGCGGCTACTCGGCGGGCGGGGTGGAAAACACCTTGGGAGCCCTGGAAGCCGCGGCAACGCATCAGGCCGACATCGTCGAGGCCGATTTCCAGGAAACCGCGGACGGGCATTTCGTAGCCAGCCACGATACCAACCTGCTGGTGGTCGCCGGGGTGAACCGGAACATCCACGAGATGACCCTGGCCGAAGTCCGGAAGGTCACGGTGCGCGAAGGCGGCTTCGCCGACCGCATCCCCACCATGCAGGAGTACCTGGAGCACGCCGATGAGCTGGGCATCCCGGTGCTCGTGGAGCTGAAGGTCACCGGCCACGAATCCAAGGGCTACCTGGAGCGCTTCCTGGCGCAGCTGGACGCGACCGGGACCACCACGCAGAACATCTACCATTCGCTCAGCCCCCGGGCAGTCAAGGAAATCAAGGCGCAGCGCCCCGAGCTGCGGGTCGGGCTGACCGTGGCCATGAGCGTGGGCGGGCTGCCGAAGGCGAACGCCGATTTCTACACCCTGGAGCAGGCCTCCTTCACCCGCGAATTCCTGGAGCAGGCCCACGCGCTGGACCGGGAGGTGTATGCCTGGACCGTTAATGACGAGTCCACCATCCGCGAGCTGCTGGGCATCGGCGTGGACGGCATCGTCACCGACAACGTGGAACTGGCCATCCGGGACCGCTACCTGGTGGCCAACAACCCCGCCGCGGAGTACCGGGTGGGTTCCGCGCTGGCGTACCTGGACATCTTCCGCTAGATTCCGGCGCTCAGGGCGTCTCCGGATAGGTGCCATCGCCCAAATCCGGATTTGCCAGCGACTGCAGCGGATCATGCAAGAACACCCGACGCCCTTCATTGCGCAGCCGGCGCAGCCCTTCCAAGGTCATTCGCCGGGCCACATCGGTGAAGGAGAAGACCCGGGAAATATCCACGTGCACGTCTCCGTCGAAACGCGACTCGGACATGATATCGAGCAGTTCGGCAGCAGCGGTGAACTGCACGTTGCCCTGCAGCGAGAAGGTCTCGCGCGTGCCGCCGCGCTGCACGTCGATGACATCGAGCCGGCCATGGCTCGGGGCCAGCAGGTGCATGCCCATGTCCGTGGACAGCCGCTCGAAGGCCCGCCGCGCCCGCTGGCTGTTGCCGTGCGAATCCAGCCGCGGCGAGAACGCGCCGATGCCCACCTGGTCCGGCAGCACGCCCACCAGCCCGCCGGCCACCCCGCTCTTGGCGGGGATCCCGACGCGGGTCAGCCAGTCGCCGGCCCCGTCGTACATTCCGGCCACCGCCATCACCGACATCACCTGGCGGGCCGTGGCCTCGTCCATGATCCGCTCGTGCGTGCACGGCTGCACCCCGCCATTGGCCAAGGTGGCGGCCATCGCCGACAGATCCGCCACGGTGACCAGGATGGAGCACTGGCGGGTGTAGCCGGTGACCACCTCATGCGGGTCATCGTCGATGATCCCGTGCTTGCGCAGCATGTGGGCCATGGACAGATTGTGGTCCGCGGTGCCCAGCTCCGAGTTGAAGACCGCTTCGTCGATGCGCAGCCGGCGCCCGGCCAGTGCGGAGAACAAATCCAGTGCCCGGTCAACGCGCTGCTCGCCGGTGGCGTCGGCGCCGACCATCAGGCCGTGGGCGGCGATCGCCCCGGCATTGATCATCGGGTTCTTCGGCCGATTGGTGCCATCCTCCAGCGACAGCTCGTTGAAGGCCTCGCCCGAAGGCTCCACCCCGATATGTTCCAGCACATGCTCCAGCCCGCGGTCCATGATGGCCGCCGCGTAGGCGAAGGGCTTGGAGATGGACTGGATGGTGAACTCGATCCCGGCATCCCCGGCGGTGTAGGTGCTGCCCATAGCGGTGGTCACGGCCAGGGCGAAGAAATCCGGATTGGCGTCGGCCAGCTCGGGAATGTAGCCGGCGCGCTGCCCGGCGGTGTCGTCGCGCAGCGCATCGAGCACTTCGTGGAGGTAATCGGGAATCGGATTCTTCATGGTGCCATTTCCTCTTGGATCTCGGGTGGATTCTGCCATTGTTCCGGTTACGGCCCACCCTATCGGCAAGAGCGCCCTATGCCGTGTACCCATGCTTACGGCCGGTCAGAAAGTGCCTGCAGAAGTTGCTGGAATTCTGGGACGTTCAGCCGCGCAGGGCTTTGCCGTGCGGGGACTTCTATGGGGACAGAAAACTGGCCCCGATCATAAGGAGAGAGATCATGAAATGCAGGCTGATCATGCGTGCAATTTCGGATTCATCCAGCCTTCTGGCGGATTTGCCGATGCCTTCGCGCATTGCAGTGCAATTCAGAGCTTCGGATTCATGAGCGTCGAAGAAGGCCAATCAGTCGAATACAAGATTGAAGCGGGACCGCCGAAGGATGCCGTGATGGGCGATGAGGATCTGGCCGGCAACCACTCGCTGCTGAGGCTGCTCTGATTTGGATTTCACTGCCACTATCGCGCCTGGAGTCTCGGACAGGATGGCTGCTGCAGGACACTGTTGTCCTCTTGGGATTGCCGCATTCTCGCCTGTCGATAATGCGTATAGGCCCAGCCGCGTGGCACCGGGGAAACTGGCAGTAGGCCCTGTTTCTGCAGGGATGTGCTGCTTACCGAAAGGACGTCATCGTGTACTTTATTGTCGTTAAATTCAAAGTCAAGCCGGATTGCTCAGACCGCTGGCCGGATCTGGTGCGCAGTTTCACCGAGTCAACCCGTGCGGAACCAGGCAACCTTTGGTTTGATTGGTCGCGCAGCCTTGAAGACCCCAACGAATTCGTTCTGGTTGAAGCCTTCCAGGACGACGCAGCTGGAGACCACGTGGGCAGCGACCACTTCAAGCAGGCCATGATCGACATGGCGCCGGCCCTGGTTGAAACTCCGCGCATTGTCAGCCGGCAGATCGAAGGCGATACCTGGGACCGCATGGGCGAATTGGAAATCAGCTAGCAACTTTTGCGATGAACCCTGAAATTGCTGGGGCAAGGCCAGCGGCAGCTGCGACTCATATTGAAGTTCCCAGCTCACCTCGACAAGATGGGGTTATGGGATATAACGATTCACTAGCTGGCCTTGCTTCAGTTCAAAAAGCATTCGCCTTGCTGGACGTGGTGGCCGCGCATAACCGGGGTATGGCTGCCAAGGAGATCGCTGCAGAACTGCAGATGCCCTTGCCTACCGTTTATCGCCTGCTCAAGACCTTGACCGTGTCGGGCCACCTGGTCCACCTGCGCGATGAAGGGCTCTATGCCCTGGGCTACAAGCTTCACGCCCTGGATAACTCGCTGCGCCGGCAGGTAGGCACACCGCCTTCGGTGGCGCGCTTGATCCGCGAATTGCATGTGCGGGCCGATGCCGCCGCCTACTACGCAGTGCACCGCGGAGAAGATATCGTGGTGGCCCACGTCGTTGAGTCGCCACTGCGCCCGCGCATCACCCCCATGGGCTTCGGGTTCAACAATGGTGCCCATGCGACCGCCTTCGGCAAAGTGCTGTTGGCGGCCATGGATGCCGAACGCTGCCACGCCTACCTGGACAAGCACGGCATGCCCGGGATGACCTCCGCGACCATCTGCGATCCGCAGGTCTTTGCCGCAGAACTGGACGCCGTACGCGAGACCGGCATTGCCATCGAACGCGAAGAATTCATCCGAGGCGCCTCCTGCATGGCCGCCCCGGTAACCACGGGCGCCGGGCAAGTCATCGGATCGGTGGCAGTTTCCATGGACCCGGCCGAATTCCAGACCCGCCACCGAGACGTCTCCGTCCTGCTGCGCGATGTGGCTTCGCGGGTGAGCCGCGCGCTGCGGGGCACCTCGATGCTAGGCGCAGCTTGCGCCGACTAACGAGGTGCCCGGACAGCCTACAACTTGGCCTGGGCCATTTGCTCGACGATGTACTCGGCCTGGCGGATGGCCAGCGCCACGATGGTCAAGGTCGGGTTGGCCGCGGCTCCAGTGGTGAATTGCGAGCCATCGGAGATGAACAGATTCGCAACATCATGGGCCTGGCCGAAAGCGTTGACCACCCCGTCTTCAGGACGCTGGCTCATTCGCGCCGTACCGAGATTATGCGTCGACGGGTACGGGGGAGTGTGGTGCGTGGACCGCGCGCCCACTGCCTCGAAGAGCAGCGAACCCTGCTGGTAGCCGTGCGTTCGCATGGCGAGGTCATTGGAGTGGTCGTCAAAATGGACATTCGGCACCGGCAGGCCCAAGCGGTCGCTCACCGTGTTGTTCAGCGTGATTCGATTGCTTTCCTGCGGCATATCCTCACCGGTAATCCACATGCCCGCAGTGTTCAAGTAGTCGTCCAGCAGCGTAGTGAATTCCGGTCCCCAGCCGCCGGGCTCCACGAAGCTGGCGAGGAACGCCGGCCCCAACGCGATGGTTTCCATGTAATAGCCACCGCAGAATCCGCGATCCGGATCATGGCGGGATTCGTCGGCAATCAGCCCGGCCATCGTCTCGCCCCGGTGCATGTTCACCGGCTGGTCGAACTTGGCATAGACGCTGCCGGTGGTGTGGCGCATGTAGTTGCGGCCCAGCTGGCCCGAGGAGTTCGCCAATCCATCGGGGAACAGCGGCGAAGCTGACAGCATCAGCAAGCGAGGGGTTTCAATGGCGTTGCCGGCCACCGCCACGATGCGTGCTTTTTGGCGCTGCGGGTTCCCTTCGGAATCTATGTAGATGACTCCGTCCACCTTGCCGGCAGCAGTATGGGTAACTTGAACAGCATGCGATTCGGGACGCAAATCCAGCAGGCCGGTGCGCAGCGACTTCGGGATTTCCGAGACCATTGTGGACCATTTGGATTTGTTCTTGTCGCCCTGGAAGTTGAACCCATCCTGGATGGATGCTGGGCGGCCGTCGTAGGGTTCGGCATTGGTTGCGTAGGGCCCGGTGGCGTACTGGCGGTAACCCAGGCGCTGGGCCCCATTGGCAAAAACCTTGTAGTTGTTGTTGGCCGGCAGAGGGGGACGCCCGTGGCGGTGGGTGCTGCCCATCTTCTGCTCGGCACGGTCGTAGTACGGTGCCAAATCGTCCAGGGTGATGGGCCAGTCCAGCAGGTTGGCCCCGTCGACCCGGCCGTAGGTGCTGCGCGCCTTGAACTCATGTGCCTTGAATCGCGGGGTGGCCCCGGACCAGTGGGTGGTGGTGCCTCCGACCGCCTTGACGATCCAGGCCGGCAGATTGGGGAAGTCGCGGGCCACGCGCCATGACCCCGAGGTGGTCCGCGGATCCAGCCAAGCCATCTGGTTGAAGGCGGCCCATTCGTCCTGGTGGTAGTCCTCATTCTTCAGATACGGGCCGGCCTCCAGCATGACCACCTTGACGCCCTTGGAAACCAGCTCATGGGCCAAAGTTCCGCCGCCGGCGCCGGAGCCGATGACGACAACTACCGAGTCGTCGTCATGGTCGTGCACTGCCGATTGCTCTTCGGTGCTCATCGGGTTGTCCCTTCCTCGAGGATTCCTGAATCACCCAGGACGTTGTCCACGGGCTTGCTGCTGGTTTCCGGTGCGTAGGCTTTCACGGCGTAGGGAAGCGGGCCCTGGTCTTGTACGGGCTCTCCGCTTTCCTCGATGCGCGGTTCGGGCAACCAATTCAGATCATTGAAACCGCGGTTCACGTAGCCGCCCTTGGAGAAGGATTCGCCTTCGTAGCCCAGGGCCAGATGCACTTCGGGGTCATCGTAGAAATTGAGGACTACGGTGCGGCGGATGAAGGCGAAGAACTCCAGATCCGCGATGCGCTTGAGCACCGCCAGTGCACGGTCATCGGGAAGATCCAGGAAATGCTCTTCGCTGAGCGTATCCAGGGTCATCAAGCCCTGGGTCAAAGCCATGCGGAACCAGCTGGATTCGGCTGAAGCCTCGATGATTTTCTCTGTCATGCGCTCGTAGGGCCCATCCGGGAACTGCGGGTGCGGAAACGAAACCCGAATGATCCGGGTCAAGATCCGCCGAGCCTCATCCGAGAGCTCCAGGGCGTTGAGAGATGAATATTTTGCTGGGAACACCATTGTTGTCACCTCGATTATTAGACGGTTAGGTCAGTTCCTGCGCTGATTCTGCAGGGAAACCGGCAGTGAAGCCTTACTTGGATTATGTAGTGCACGTCACAGTGCTGCCAGCGTCGTTATCGGCTGGTGAGAATGGCCCGGCAACTCGCTCGGCGCCACGTTGCGGGCATTATCGCTCTGCGAGAACGAAGCTATCCCCGGAGCGAGCGCGGGCCCCAAGCTGGGCAGACTCGACGGGCCAAGGGGCCGCTTCAAAGTCCGAGCAGCATCTAACAGGAGGAATCACCATGGCAGGATCCACCGCAGGGGTCGCACTCATCACCGGAGCAGGACGAGGGATTGGAAGGGCCATCGCCGAGCGCCTGGCTGATGATGGGCAGGACATCATCGTTGCCGATGTCCCGGGAGCCCAGGAGAACGTGGATGAGGTCATCGCCGCCGTCCAGCAGCGCGGGCGCCGTGCGGTCGGGGTAGCCGGAGACGTGTCGAACCCCGAAGACGTGGAACGGATGATCAAGGAGGGTACCGAAGTCTTGGGCGACCTGACGGTGTTCGTGGCCAACGCCGGCATTGCGCAGGTTGACGAGATCCTGGACGTGAAACCCGAGGCGTTGGACCGCATGCTCGACGTGAACATCAAAGGCGTCTTCTATTCCTACCAGCTGGCGGCCAAGCGCTTCATTGAGCAGGGCAGCGGCGGGAAAATCATTGGCGCGGCATCCATCGTTGCTTTCCGTCCGTTTCCCATCCTCGCCTCGTATTCGGCCACCAAATGGGCGGTGCGAGGACTGACCCAAGCGGCCGCCATGGAGTTCGCCAAACACAACATCACCGTCAATTCCTATGCGCCGGGCGTGGTGGGAACCGCGATGTGGGATTTGATTGACGAGCGGCTCACGGCGCGTGAAGGAACCCCGAGGGGCAGTGCCCTGCAGGCGCAGGCGGACAACATTCTGGCTGGCCGTGTTTCCGAGCCGGAGGACGTCGCCAAGCTGGTGAGTTATTTGGCAGGGCCGGACTCGGACCACATGACTGGCCAGACTGTCTTGATCGATGGCGGCATCAACTTCTCCTGACGCATGGGCATTGACGAGGTTCGCCATGGAGCACTGTAGCTCCGCGGCGAACCTCTTCGCTGTTGGGTGAGCCGGCAAGCGGCCGGCTCAGTGCCCACCGCCCAGGCATTTGCGCATCTTCAAGCAAGCGGTAGTCAGCCCTTCGACGTCCGCATTCTTGGGAGCCGTGCCTGACGATGACGAAATTCTGCGGGTCTTCGGCCTAGTTGAACTGCGTGTCCAGGTCGTTGGAAGAAGCTAAGAGCAATACGCCAGTGAGCCACGCCCGTCAGGAACCGCCGAAGACGGTAGCGCCCGGAAATAGAGCTTCTCCTTCTTGGGCGCCATGCGCCGGACCAGCGTATTTCGCGGACTTAAAAGAAGCCAATGGATCTGAACCGAAGATACAGGTTTGTTGAATCTCCGGCATAGCCGATCAGCTCGGCTGCCGGTAATCTTGTGAAATCTCTATGCAAGAGCAGGGGATTGGGCAAACAATTGTACGGTTCAACCAATTTGGCGCGCAGCATGCCGGATAATTGATGGAACACAGCAGGCCGGAGGAAGATACTCCGGTCGGAAGGGAATGATGGACGCTTCAGGCGACAGTAGATCTCATAGTTCCAACCCTCTGCCCGGAAGGCATGCCGGCCAGGCTCCGCAGGTCAGGGGGTGCATGTAATTGGAATGGATCTCGCTACTCATAGCGCTTCTCCTCATTCTCGGTTGCGGATTATTCGTTGCCGCTGAATTCGCGCTGATCACGGTTAACCGGAATCAGGTCAAGCAGGCCGCCGCGAACGGCGACCGCCGTGCCTCCGGTGTTCTCAAGGGCATGGAAACATTGTCCACCCAGCTTTCGGGCGCCCAGCTGGGCATCACGCTGACCAACCTCGGCATCGGCTTCCTCGCCGAGCCGGCCATCGCGGCCCTGGTCGTCGGGCCGCTGCAGGACTTCGGCCTCGACGAAACCCTGGCCCGCTCGGTCTCCATTGCCATTGCGCTGATCCTGGCCACCATCTTGACCATGGTCTTCGGCGAATTGGTTCCCAAGAACCTGGCCATTGCCAAGCCTTTCGAAACAGCCAAGGCAGTGGTGGGGTTCCAGCGCGGCTTCAGCGTCGTGACCAAGCCCTTCCTTTCATTCTTCAACGGCAACGCCAACTGGATTGTCCGCCGCTTCGGCATCGAGCCGCAAGAAGAGCTGGCCTCGACCCGTTCGGCCGAGGAACTGGTGGCCTTGGTGGGGCATTCGGCCCGCGAGGGACTGCTTCCCTCGGAAACTGCCGAAATGCTGCGCCGGACCGTGGCCTTCGGCAACCGCCGGGCCCATGATGTGATGACCGCCCGGTCGCGGATGATCACCGTGACCGCCCAGGAAACGGTGCACGAAGTGCTGGAGCTTGCCGCGCGGACCGGGCATTCCCGCTTCCCGCTGGTGGACGAGGGCGGGCACCGCGTGCTGGGCATGGTGCACATCCGCGCCTTGCTCGCCATCCCCTACGCCCAGCGGCAGCAGTCCGCGGCAGGGGACAGTGCAGAAGATGCCTTCCTGGTCCCGGATACCATCGAGCTCGATGAGCTGATGGACCAGATGCGCAACGGCGGGCTGCAACTGGCGGTACTGATCGACGAGACCGGCGACGTCGCCGGGATGCTCACGCTGGAAGACCTCGTGGAGGAAATCGTCGGCGAAGTGCGCGACGAGCACGACCCGGAGGATTCCACCATCCAGGTGCTCTCCGGGAACTCCTGGCGGCTGGATGCGGCACTGCGGCCGGATGAGGCCAATGAGCTGCTGGGCTGCCAGATCCCCGAGGACTCGGACTACGAGACCTTGGCAGGACTGCTGACCGTCCAGCTGGGCAAGTTCGGCGAGGTGGGCGATGTCGTGCGCCTCGTGGTCCCGGGCGAGCCCGGTGGACCGCATAAGGAACTTGAATTCACCATCCACGCCACCGATGGGCAGCGGATCGCCAGTGTCGATGTGACGGTGTCCGAGCAGGCAGAAGGGGAGGACGCGCGATGAGCGACCTTATGGGAATTCTGGTGACGGTCGCGCTGCTGGCAGCGAACTTCTACTTTGTCGGCGCCGAATTCGCGCTGATCTCCGCACGCCGGAGCATCATCGAGCCCAAGGCCATGGAAGGCAGCCGCAGCGCCAAGATGACGCTGTGGGCCATCGAGAACGTCTCGCTGGTCATGGCCGGTGCCCAGCTGGGCATCACCGTCTGCTCGCTGGCGCTGGGCTATGTCACCAAGCCGCTGGTGAAGTACGCGGTGGCCGGGCCCTTCGAAGCCATCGGCGTTCCGGCAGGCATGATCGACGCGCTGTCCTACGCGATTGCGCTGATCGCGGTGACCTACCTGCACGTGGTGCTTGCCGAGATGGTCCCCAAGAACATGGCCTTGGCCGGACCCGAGCGCATGGCGCTGATCCTGGGCCCGAGCATGGTCATCCTGGTCAAGGTGCTGCGCCCGGTGCTGTGGCTGATGAATGCCATGGGCAACCTGGTGCTGCGGATTTTCGGCGTCGTTCCGAAGAACGAAGTGGCCAGCACCTTTACCCGCGACGAGGTCTCTTCCATGGTGGCCGAATCCCGGGAGGGAGGCCTGCTCGATGCGCATGACGAGCAGCTGCTGCTGGGCGCCTTGCACTTCGATGCCCGGAGCATCGAGTCCGTGGCGATCAGCTTCGATGAGGTGCAGACCTTGCCGGTGGATGCCACGATAGAGCAGATCGAGGCGGCGGCCGCGCACGGCTTCTCGCGCTTCCCGCTGGTGGACGCCGGCGGCACCCCGGTGGGCTATGTCCACGTCAAGGACGTGCTGGGCGCCGACGCGCAAGCCCGGACGCAGCCGCTGCAGCGCAGCGGCATCCGCGAGCTGCCGTCCTTCGGGCAGCAGCAAAGCGTGCGCACCGCGCTGCAGGAAATGCAGCTCTCCGGAGCCCATTTGGCCCTGGTGCGTGATGGCGAAACGGGCAAGGTCACCGGCATGGTGACCCTGGAGGACATGCTCGCCGAACTGGTCGGCCAGATCAGGGACGAGCGCCGCAGCGCAAGCTAGCCGCGCAAGCCGGACAATAAAGCACCGGGCAGGGGCTGGAGGCAGGATGGGACATCTCGGGCCTCCAGCTCTGCTCGTCCAGGGCATCACGGCGCCTTGGCATAGGGGGAATCCTGCGCGAGAGCACCAGCGCCGCCCCGAGCGGTGCGAAGCCCGTAGCCAGCAGCTATTCGACGTCGGACTGAACATGGCTGCCAGGAGAACGTGAACTATCCTTCCCACGCGGCCCAGAGCTGGGCATAGCGCCCACCGGCTGCCAGCAATTCCTCATGGCTGCCATCCTCGATAATCTGACCGTGCTCCATCACAATGATCCGGTGGGCCAAACGCGCTTGGGAGAGACGGTGGGCAATCACCAAGGCGGTGCGCCCGGCAGCCAGCGCGGCGGCGGCCATGTCCAGGGTCCGCGAGTTGCTGGAACCGGACTCGGCCGTGGCCTCATCCATCACAATGATGCGCGGGTTGAGCAGCTCAATGCGGACCAACGCCAGGTGCTGTTGTTCGTGGGCCGTCAATTGATGCCCATCGGAGCCGAGCAGGGTATCAAGGCCTTCGGGCAGTGCATTAATCCAGCCAGCGTGACAGGTTTCCAACGCCTGCTGAATCCGGGCATCGGTGCACGGCGCCGTGGATCCCAGCAGCAAGTTTTCCCGGACAGTTCCCGCAAAGACATGGGTCTCCTGCGAAATTAATGCGATGTTGCGGCGCAGGGTCGCGGTGTCCAGGGCGGCCAGCGCGGTTCCATCCAACGCGGCGGTGCCTGAGCTCGGCTCGATGACGCCGGACAAGATCTTGGCTGCTGTGGATTTCCCGGCGCCGGTCGAACCGACCAAGGCGACGCACTGGCCATCGCGCAGATGCAGGTCGAGATTGCCCAGGACCTGCGGGCCGGTCTCAAAACGGTGGCTGACACCACTTAGAGTCAGTCCCTCGGCAGGGGAAGAAGCTGAGGGAACCGCGGATCTGGCCAGCGGGGTGCGCCGAGCGGCCAGCAACACTCCGGTCACCCGGCGCAACGCGATCCCCGCCTCCTGGAGCATGTCGAACAAGGTGACCACCTCGGAGATCGGGTCGAACAGCCGATGGTAGAGCAGAGCCGCGGTGGTGACAGCGCCAACCGTCGCTGCATTGGCCTGGACCAGGAAGAACCCCGAGGTCAGCAGCGCGGCCATGGTGATGAATTCGGCCCGGTTGTTGCGTGCGAAGTAGCGGGTCAGCATGCGGAAAACCCGGTCCGCGACGTGGCGTGAATCGTCGCTTGCGTGTTCAAGGGCATCGATTTGCGTTTGCGTCCAGCCTTGCGAATGCAGCATAGCCCGGCCATGGAATGCGTTCAAGAAGGTATTGGTGCGTCGAGCGAGGATCTCGCGTTCTTCGCGGTAGAGCGGTGCGCTGCGTGGCAGGTACCAGCGCAGCGAGAGCAGGTACATCGGGACAGCGATCAGCCCGGTGAGCCCCAGCACCCAGTGCAGGGTGAACAGCCCTGGAACCGACAGCACCAGCAGCGTGCCGGCGGACAACAACGCGGGCAGCAGCCAGGCTACTGCCTGGGAGATCAGGCGCGAGTCATCCGAGACACGCGAGACAAGCTCGCCATCACCGGCGCGCTCCAGGATTCCCGACTCCAGGTGGAGCGCGTGCTCTACCGCGTCCTCGCGCAGCGTGGCCACCGTCGGCTCAGCAATGCGCGCGTACAGCACCCGGGCGTACCAGGTCAGCAGCGCGCCGCCGAGCAAGGAGGCGGCAATGGAGGCCAGGCACCACACCAGGGCGGAGCCCGGTGCGCCGGTGCCCAGCGCATCCACCAGGATGCCAATGGCAAACGGCGGGACCATGGCCGTTGCGGAGGCAGCCAGGGTGATCACGGATGCCCAGGTGATCAGCAGGCGGTGCGGGCGAAGCGTTCGCCGCAGTGCCCGCCAGGCCGCAGCGGCGCTGGCGGTCGGCAGGGCGGGAGCGGAGGGTTCTGCCCGGTCGTGAACAGCGCTCATCGGCCGACCACCTTTTCATAGGTCGTATTTTCTGCAAGTGCGCGGTGGGTGGAACGCGTGATGCTTCCATCGGCCGCGAGGAAAAGCACCTCATCTGCGGCATGCAGCAGGGTGGGGGATGTGCTCAGCACCAGCAAGGTGCCTGCCCCGGCTCCGTTGCTGGCGGCATGCGCGCGCAGCTGGACCAGGCCCTGGGCGATGTTCGCCTCGGTGACCGAATCCACTGCGCTGGTTGGATCGTGCAGCACGCGCGCCAACGGTCCGCCGGATAATGCGCGGGCCAGTGCGATGCGTTGACGCTGGCCGCCGGAAAGGTTATGTCCACGGCCCTGGACCTGGTGTTCGAGCCTATCGGGCAGCGTGCCCAGCAGCTCGTCGACGCCGCTGGCGCGCAGCAGCAGCTGCAGGGTCTGCGGGTCGGGCAGCGCTGCGTCGCCCACAATGTTTTCCTTCACGCTGCCCTCGATGAGGTGCGCCTGATGCGGGGCCATGCGCAGCAGCTGCGGCAGGTAGGCGGGATCGATCTGCGCGGCGTCGATTCCATCAACCAGTAGCCGCGCGGCAGCCGCCGCCGCTGTACCTTCGCGGACTGCCGCGGTGCCAGGATTTTCCGAGCCTTCGCTGAGCAGCTTGGCCAGCCGGTGGCGCATGCTGTCGTTGGCGCAGACCAGCACGGTGAACCTGCCGGGCACGAAAACCAGCGGGCGTTCGCCAAGCCCGGGCACATCCAAGGCAAGTGCTGCATCCGGCTCAGCTGCCGGACGCCGGGTTCCGGGTTGCCGCCCGCCGTCGGCCAGCAATGCGGCAACGCGATCCGCCGCGGCGATGGACCGGGTGCCGGCTTCCACCGTTGAGACCAGGGTGCCCAGCGGCGTGGACAAGAACTGGGCCACGCCCAGCACACCCAGCAAGGTGCCGATGCCCATGGCTCCTTCAGCAACCTGCCAGGCGCCCAGGCTGGCGGCGGACAGCAGCACCAGCCCCGAGATCAATACCTGGGCGCCCTCGATCCGTCCGGTGGCCGAAGCGGAGGCCACCCCCGCGGTGGCGGCGCTGCGGCTGGCGGCACGGTAGCGCTCGGATGCCTGGTCCTGGCCGCCGATGCCACGCAGTACCTGGACTCCTGCCATGAGATCGGCGGCCGCCGCGCCGGATGCGGCGATATCGGACTGCAACCGGTCGCTGGCCCGGCTCAATCTGGGGGTCAGCCAGCGCAGGGCGGCCATGCCCAGTGGCGTGATGGCCAGCACCGCCAGGCCAACCCAGAGGTTGGCCCAGAGCAGGTATCCGGCGCAGACCAGCAGGCCCGCCAAGGCGCTGAAGCCCAGGGAAGCCTGACGGATGATCGTCGCGGTGACGGTGGTGTCCACCGAGGTGATGGCAGCAATTTCCCCGGGCATCCGTGCGGTGGCAGGCCGATAGCCGGGGTCCATGACATGCTCGGCGATCCGGGTTCGCATCAGGTGCACCTGGCGGTTCATTCCGGAGTTGCCCAGCCGTGCACCCAAGCGGTAGCCGGAGGACAGCATGAGGAAGCACAGGCCGAGGGCGGCGAGCCACACCACCAGCAGCGGCAAGCTCTGCCCGGCGATGGCGTGGTCGATGGTGGCACCGACCAGCGCGGGGACAAGCGCTTCGCCCGCTGTCCAGCAGGAAAGGAGGGCGATGGCGCCGATGATGCGGCCGCGTTCGGCTCGCAGCATGCCGCGCAGCAGAGTGCGCCCGGTGAGCATAGATGAGGACATGCTACCCATAATATGCTATTAATTATTTTCGTAACTCACATAGGCTAGCCTATGCTAAGTGCCGATTTGTGGTGCGCTCCGTGGGACCTCGCAGTCCACGCACCCGGCGGCCGACCGTTTAAGGATCACCCGCATGACCCGCAAGATCACTCGCACTTTGTTGGCCCCAGCCGCGCTGCTTGCCGCCACGGCCTTGGCCCTGACCGGCTGCGGCCAGTCCTCCGAGGCCTCCCAGGCGCCATCGTCCCCGGCGGCCGAAGGAACCCCGCTGAAGACCGTGGACCCGCAAGGCCACGAAGTTTCGCTGGAGCAGCAACCCGCCGCAGCCCTGGGTTTCTACACCACCGACGTGGATATCCTGACCATCCTGGAGGTGCCGCTGGCCGCTGAACAGCCGATTCGCGGCGACTCCGGCTTCACTACCTTCCCGGACTACTTCGACCAGGAAGCCTTGGAGGGGGTCACCCCGTTCGCCAACTACCCGGAATTCAACTACGAGCGCGTCCTCGGCGCCGCCCCGGACTTCATCCTCAACGGCCTAGGGTATGACGCCGAGGTGCATGAGAAGCTCGCGGCCATTGCCCCGACCTACACGACCAACGCCTTTGACGGCGAAACGTGGCAGTCGCACTTCGAGCGGACCGCCAAGGACCTCGACCGGCAGGCCCAGTACGACCGGTGGCTGCAGGACTACCAGCAGGCGGGTGCCGAAGCCAAAGCCGCTATCGACGAAGCCGGAAACGGCGACCTGACCGTCGCCACCCTGGGGTACTGGGATGGCAAGGTCAACGTCGACTGCTACGCCTACCTCGAATGCGGAGTCTTTGACACCATTGGCCTGGAGACCACCGAGTTGAGCCGCGAAAAAGGCCTGTCGCTGAGCTTGGAGGAACTGGACCGGCTCAAGGACGTGGACGCGGTGTGGATGTCCACCGGCGTTGGCGAGGATGCGAAGGCCGAGCTGGACAAGTCCATCGCCTCCATGGCCAAGTCGCCCTACTGGAAGGATCTGCCCTTTGTGAAGAATGAGCGGATCTACACCTACAACATGGAAATGGCCTACGGTTCGCCGTCGGGCGCCACAGCGTTCCTGCAGCAGGTCCGCAGCGACCTCGCCGGATAATCCAGCCATGGCCGCATCCGTCCGGCCCCGTCAAGTTTCCCGGCCGGACGGATACGGCCATTGCCTGCGCCTGAGCGCAGCTCAACCACCCCTCCTGCGTTCGCACTTCAAGCAGCCGACGCCCCCAGATTCAGGATCCTTTCATGGAAATTTTTGAAGCAACCGTGCAATCCACCCGCCTGCTCTCGCCTACGCTGAAGCGGCTGCGCTTCGCGGTGCAGGGCTTCACCAGCACGGGGGTCGGCGACGAATATGTTCGCCTGTTTTTCCCGCATACCGAGGACCGCAGCCTGCTGTGCCTTCCGGTAGCCGATGGGGATACCTGGCGCACGCCTCCGGGGCAGCCGGACGCGCCAATGCGCACCTACACCATCCGCGACTGCGGCGAGGGGTGGATCGATATCGATTTCGTGGTCCATGACGGAGGCATTGCCGCCGCGTGGGCACTGGCCGCCGAACCAGGAGACCGGATCGGCTTGAACTCACCGACCGGGCTGTACGATTGTCCGCCGGAAGCAACCTCGCAGGTGCTGATCTGCGACCTGACCGGGCTGCCGGCCGCGGTACGGCTGGTGGAACTGACCGGTGAACAGGTGCGCACCGAGCTGGTGGTGGAGATCCCGGATGAGGCCTCGCGCCTGGACCTGTCGGGTTTGCCGAACCTGGGCGTGCAGTGGATTGTGGCCGGAAACGGCGTGGCCCCCAGCGTGTTGCCCAAGGTGGCACGCAAGGCGGTTGAGGCGGCGGCCGGATCGGAAACCCGCCCGTACGTCTGGGTGGCCGGGCAATCCGCTGCGCTGCGTGAGATCCGCAAGATGCTGCACCGGGAACTGCGGTGGCCAAGCACCCAATACAAGGTGATTGGCTACTGGGTCGAGCAAGCCGAGAAGTGGCGTGCCCAGTGGGATGCCTTGGATGCCGGTATAAAGGAGGCCCTTGATGCCCTCTGGGACAGCTTCGAAGACCACGACGAGGCATTGATCGCATACGAGTCCGAACTTGCACGCCTGGGGCTCTGAGCACGGTGGCAACCACACGGGACCCCGGGCTGTTGCTGGCCCCACCCGGCGCAGCACCACCGGGCAGCGCGGCCGGTACCGATGCGGACCAACGGCACCGGGTGCTGGTGGGTTCACCGGGAGCCAAGCTGGTATGGCTTGCCGGCCTGATTGCCCTGTTGGCGTTCACGGTGCTGTGCTCGCTGGCCTTCGGCAGCCGCCAGATCGACCTGTCCGTGGCCTGGCAGACCATCACCAATCCCTCCTTCAATACCGATGAGGCGCAGGTCATCCGGCAGTTGCGGGTTCCACGTACGGTCCTGGGCGTTCTGGCCGGGGTCGCGTTGGGCGTAGCCGGGGCCCTGATCCAGGCGCTGACCCGCAACCCGCTGGCGGATCCAGGCATCCTGGGCGTCAACGCCGGAGCCCAATTCTCCTTGGTGATGGCAAGTTTTGCTTTCGGTTCGCTGAGTGTGCTCGGTGCCATCTGGTGGGCCTTGGGCGGTGCGCTCGCCGCAACCTTGGCGGTATACGGATTAACCCTCTCCAAGGGAGGACGCGCCGCCGACCCGTCGACCTTGGTGCTGGCTGGTGTGGCCTTCGGCGCGGTGCTGTCGGGGATCACCACCGCGCTGGTGCTGCTGCGTCCGCAGATTTTCGACATGATGCGGGTATACACCGCAGGAAATCTCAACGGCCACGAGCTTCCAGCAGTGCTGCTGATTGTCCCCTTCGTGGCAGTGGGCCTTGCCATCGCGCTGTGCTGCGCCGGGTCGCTGAATGCGATTGCCCTGGGGGATGCTCCGGCCAAGGCGCTGGGCGTGCGCATCGCCCCGGTGCGGATCGCGGTCATCGCCGCGGTGACATTGCTCTGCGGCGCGGCAACCGCGCTGGCAGGCCCGATTGGTTTCGTCGGACTCATGATTCCGCACGTGGTGCGCTGGCTGTTTGGCGTGCAACAGGGCTGGATCCTGATTTTCACCATCGTCCTGGCCCCTGTGCTGCTGCTTGGTTCCGACATCCTGGGCCGGGTGATCCTGCCCAATGCGGAGGTCTCGGCGGGAATCATCACAGCCTTTGCCGGTGCACCTGTGCTCTTGGCCTTGGCCCGGCGCAAGAACGCGAGTACCCTATGAGCCTCAAGCCCCTGATCCCAGCACCGGCTGAGGCAGCCGGTGCGCGTGTGCAAGGGTGCCAGGTGCCAACCGGACGACGGGAAGTGCGGATCGGTCGTGGCCGTTGGAGTTGGCGGCTTGATCGCACCTCGCTGCTGGTGGGTACGGCCCTGGCCCTGTGCGGGCTGCTGGTTGGGCTCATATCCCTGGCCCTCGGGGATGTGCGTGTGCCGATGGACCAGGTGATTCCCGCGCTGCTGGGAAACTCCGAGCACCGTTATGAAGTGGTGGTCCGCGACTGGCGGCTGACCCGGGTGGTCCTGGCACTGG
Organism: Arthrobacter sp. JUb119; assembly: GCF_024807995.1. Taxonomy (NCBI): domain Bacteria; kingdom Bacillati; phylum Actinomycetota; class Actinomycetes; order Micrococcales; family Micrococcaceae; genus Arthrobacter; species Arthrobacter sp. JUb119. Next base: position 6,923 of record NZ_JANUFE010000010.1, on the reverse strand, counting down.
CATTCGGATTCGCCCTCGGAATCTCTGGTGCACTCTTCCAATCGTTGACCCGGAACCCCCTGGGCAGCCCGGACGTGATTGGCTTCAGTTCGGGGGCTTACACCGCGGCGCTGGCGCTGATGCTTTTCACCACCGCGAGTGCCGCACAGATTGCCGTGGGTTCCATTGCCGGAGGCCTGGCGGCCGCGGCATTGGTTTTCATGATCGCCAGCCGCAACGGGACCACAGGGTTCCGGCTCATTGTGGTCGGTATTGGCGTTGGCGCCATGCTGGCCTCGGCCAACACGTTCATGCTGTTGGCAGCTCAACGCCAGGTAGCCATGTCTGCAGCGGTATGGGGTGCTGGTTCGCTGAACTCGGTCGGCAATGCCGTAGTGGGTCCTTCGCTGCTGGGCATTGGCATTTTCGCGCTTGCCGCGGTTCTGCTGCAACGCCATGCCCGGATCCTGGAATGCGGGGATCCGCTGGCCATTTCGCTGGGCGTGAATGCCAAGCTGGTGCGCGCGTCGATGGTGGTTGTAGGAGTTGGCCTGGTGGCGGTGGCCACCGCGGCGGCTGGGCCGATCGCCTTCGTGGCCCTGGTGGCCCCGCAGATCTCGGCCCGGCTCAGCGGCCGTGCCGAGCTGGACCTCGTTCCGGCTGGATGCTTCGGAGCGTTGCTGCTGGTGTCAGCGGACACCGTGGCACGCATAGCTTTCATGCCGATCCAGCTGCCGGTCGGCATTGTGACCGTCTGCCTTGGCGGAGTGTATTTGATTTGGCTATTGATAAGGGAGAGTCGCGCATGAGCGCATTGGGAACCGAACCCGCTCAGCAGGCAGCCGACGCGGTAAGAGCGGGCATGGTGGCGCGGAAGCCAGCGCCTCGGCTTGAGGTGCAGGGGGTGCAGCTGGGATATGGCCGTGAGCCAGTCATCGATTGCCTCGATGCGTCCTTCGAAGCGGGCAAATTCACCGCGATCATCGGGCCCAACGGCTGCGGCAAGTCCACGCTGCTCAGCGCGCTGGCCAGGTTGCTGAAGCCCATGGCCGGCCGGGTGCTGCTGGATGGCAACCCCATCGCATCCTACAAGCCCAAGGCCTATGCACGGGAAGTGTCGCTGTTGAGCCAGCAAGCCATCGCTCCCTCGGGGATCACCGTTGCCCAGCTGGTAGCCCGCGGCCGCTTCCCGCATCAGAAGCTGCTGGCCCAGCATAGCGAGCAGGATGAAGCGGCGGTCCACGCTGCACTGGCCGCGACCGGAACCCTTCCCTTGGCCACCCGCCGGCTGGCCGAGCTTTCCGGCGGCCAGCGCCAGAGGGTCTGGGCGGCCACCACCTTGGCCCAGCAGGCACCCATTCTGCTGCTGGATGAGCCGACAACCTATCTGGATGTCGCCCATCAGGTGGAGCTGCTGGACCTGTTCGCCCAGCAACGCGATGCGGGAAAAACCGTGGTCGCGGTGCTGCACGACATCAATCAGGCAGTGCGATACGCCGACACCGTGGTGATGATGCGTGGCGGAAAGATACTGGCTTCCGGCGCACCAGAAGATGTCATTACGGCGCAGAGCCTTGGCGAGGCATTTGGCGTGCACTGCGAGATTCACCCCGATCCGGTGACATCCGGTCCGATGATGGTCGCCGTCCCCGGCAGGCTGCGTCACGAGTCCGCGCCGAAATCAGACGACAGATAGTGCGGGTCGGGGATTGCCCATGGCCGAAGATGCTGCCAAGGACAACAACTCGGTCGCTTGAGCCTTGGTGGGGGAGTTTAGAGGCCATCCCATGAACCTGGCTGGATACGAGGTTCCTGACTGCTTGGGAACCGGTCCGGATAGCCGGGGCTCTTGGTGCGCAAGTTTGGCTAACGGGGTAGTTCCCGCAGCCTTTTGTGCAGTGGTCAAACGCCGCGGGCTGGCATCAGCTACCGGGATCGCCGAGCGGACTCGAAGGGCGAGTTCTTGCGCGAAAGCAGCAAGGTCAGCATTGCCCCGAGCAGCGCGAAGCCTGTGGTCAGCAACCAGGTGGCATTCCAGCCGCCGGTGATTGTGGCCACGGATGCCAGCAGCATCGGGCCGGTGAAGTTGCCGATGTTGAAGATCTGCTGGGTCAAGCCCATCGAGGCAGGGGCCGAACCGCCGGGCGGAGCCAGATCGACCACCACGCGGGTCATGGTGGTCGGGATGGCCGCTCCGGCCAGCGAGAAGAAGCCAACGCAGATCATCTGGATCCACAGCAACCCAGGCGGGTAGTCGAAGGCGAAGGTGCAAAACGATGCCAGGGACATCAGCGCGAAGCCGGCTAGCAGCAGCGTGCGCCCATTGGCGCCACGCTGGAGCAGCCCTCCGCAGAGGATCGCGCCCACCGCGTTCAGCCCGCCCACCACGGCGGAAGCCAAACCACCGGCCACCGGATCCAGGCCGAATTCCTCGTAGATGGTGGGCAGGAACCCCACTACTGCCATCCATTGCACCGTGTAGCAGCCGAAAATCAGGCCGCTGATCCACACGCGCGATGCCCGGGCGGTGATGGCGATGCGCCGGGCGGCCTCACGCAGGGCCGCCGATCCGGCGGGTTCATCCGCACCCACGAACTTGAGGATCAGCGGAATCGGCAGCAGGGTGATGAACGCGAGGATGCCCCACCACAGGTGCCATGACAGGTGCTGGAGCACCAGCGCCGTGGAGAAGACCCCGATGAAGGTGGCCATGCCCATGTAGGCGGCCCACCACCCCACGGCCATGTTCAGGTTCCGGATGGGGGCATGGAGGCGCACCAGCCCCGGCCCCATGACGGTAGCCATGATCACGCCCGCCCCTTCCAGGACGCGGGTGGCCAGCAGCAGCGGAGCGCTGGGGGACAAGGCGCCCAGCGCGCTGCCCAGCACCAGCAGCAGCAAGCCGAGGATCAGTGTGCGGCGCTGGGAGTTGACTTCCGAAAGCAGGGAAACGGCCAGGCCGCCGGCCATGCCGGCTACCTGGACCACGCCCAGCAGCACGCCGGAGAAAATCAGCGAGAAGCCCAATTCGTCCTGGATCACGGTCAGCGCGGGGGCGAGCTTCCAGATGTGCAGGCCGGCCACCACGCCGGAGGCCACGATGATGATCCAGGCCGCGTTGGTCCGTTGCTGGACTTGTTCCATTTTGGCTTGCACTGCCGCCGATGCCTCCTCGCATAGGACGCGCCAACTGGTGCTCGGCGCTATTGTCCACTTCGGATTGTGGCACGGGCCGGGCAGCGATCCGGCATTCGTGTCATTGAACGGGAATCCCTGCCGGCGGAACTCCGGGCTGGATCCACTAGCCCAGGGCGAATTCTCCTTCGGCAGGTTGCAGGTGCGAGCTGAGAGTTCGCCGATATTTCCCGGGCGTTGCATTGCAGCACGAGTCCTCGGAGTAGTTTGGAGGCCAACCCGGCCGATCAAGCTCAGGAGGAATGATGTTCCGGCACAGTTCGTCCCGCACCCGGCAAGTGAAGGCAGCAGCGGCTCTTGGATGCGTCTTCATGGCGACAGCCTGCTTCCCAGCGGTGCCGGTGGACCCCGAAGGAACCCTGGACACGGTTCGTTCCGGGACGCTTCGGGCCGGAGTATCTCCTGCTTCGGATTTCGTGGAAATCCGGGATGGAGTACCCCAGGGCGCCGAACCAGCGCTCATAGAAGACTTTGCCCAGCATGCAGGTGCCGAAATCCAATGGACCATTGGTGGCGAAGAACAGCTAGTGAAGCAGCTGGAAGCAGGCCAGCTGGATTTGGTGGCGGGAGGCATCACCTCCAAGACGCCGTGGTCGGAAAAGGCTGGAGTCACTCGTCCCTACACGACCGCCATTGACGCCAAGGGCAAGGAAAGGAAAATAGTCCTGCTCGTGCCTCCAGGCGAAAATGCTTTCCTGTCCGAGCTGGAGTACTTCCTGGACCAGACGCAGGAGATGCCATGAAAAACGCTGCCGGAACGCACTTGCCTCCCGAGCAACGCGAACTCATGGCGCGCGCTGCGAAGCTCGAGTGGATCAGCATCGGATACACGGCGCTCACCATTACCCTTGTGGCACTAGTGGTGGGAAATTCGCAGGCCATGCGCACAGCGTGGATCGAAGACATGCTCTCAGTCCTGCCGCAGCTGGCCTTTTTGGCATCACTGCAGTTCACCCGGAGGGCTCGTCGGCGCTCGCACCCCTACGGCTACCACCGGTCCATGGGAGCCGGGCATCTGGTCGCAGGAGTGGCGTTGCTGGTCGTCGGAGCGATGCTCGCGTACGAATCGGTATCGGCTCTGGTTAAACTGGAGCACCCGACCATCGGAACCATGAACCTGTTTGGCCATACGGTATGGCAAGGATGGATCATGATGGCGGTCATGGCGCTGATCGCGGCACCGGCCGTGGTGCTGGGACGGTTGAAAATCAAGATTGCCCAACCGCTGCACAATAAGCTGCTCTACGCCGACTCCAAGATGGCCAAGGCCGACTGGCAGACCAATGCTGCTTCGATCGTCGGTGTCGCCGGAATCGGCGTTGGATTGTGGTGGCTTGATTCCACCGCGGCGCTGGTGATCGCTGCCGGCATTCTCAAGGACGGCTGGGACAGCACGAAGTCCGCAACCTCGGATTTGCTGGATCGCCGTTCCAAAGGTGTCGACGGCACGGATCCGCACCCGCTGATCCCGGCCATGGAGGAACAGCTCCATGCCCTGGATTGGGTTCGCACTGCGGGATTGAGGGTCCGCGAACTCGGCCAGGTCCAGCACACGGAAGCGTTCATCGTTCCGGAATCCGATACCGTGACGCTTGCCCAATCCGAGGAAGCGCGGAAAGTGCTAGAGGGAACCGACTGGAAAGCGTATGACGTGGTGGTGACGATAGTTCCCGAGCTGCCTGAGTTCCTCAAGCAGGGCTGAAATTCGAGGTCTAGGCCCCCGCCTGGAGCGCAGCGGAAGCACGGCGATCCGGCGAGGAAAACCGGCGAGGCAGGGTGCTGGCGCTGGAGCTAGCAGCCCGCCTCGGCTGCCCCGCCGGACTAGCCGATATCGGTGGGTGACGTGGCTACTTGGCCAGGCCAGTCGTTGCGCACAAAGCAGGGAATCTCATGGATTGCCGCGCTATGGGACCAGAAAGCGACGCGAAAGGGCATCATTTTCTCCGTGTGCTGCCGGGAGCAGAGTTCGCTGATGGTGGTTCCAGCTGGCAAATGGGGAACTTTGGGAAACAGCGGGCTGGGTACCGTGATGTGCCATAGCTGCAGGTCATCGGTTTGGTCATCGTCAAGAACCATGAGTACAGCCCGGCCATGGACCGATACGAAGCCCATTACTTCATCTACTGGATCAGTGCGTTGCGCGAATACCACGGGCATGCCCTCCATCCAGCCGTACGCAGTGAGATGGGTTCTGGCCTCGGGGCAATGCAAAAGTTTTTCGACGCGGTGCATGGCGCGCATATTTAGTTCAGGCATGTTCATTTAATCCTCCGCTGATGGCAGCTCTCCGAAAGGTGACCGCCCACGAAGTTCTGCGGCATAAAGCCGCGGAATCCCCCGGGTTTCGCCTTTGGCGCTCGGTGTTCATCGTGGAGTGTTCTTCTGATAATACATCTTGTTTCCAACCGCCGAGCGGCGCCTTATGTGGACACATGCCCAATGTGGTGCAATTCGCAGGTTTTCAAGTGGGATGTCCCTGCGCAAGCAGTGGAGCAGAGATCCATTTAGCAGAACGAGATTGCCGGGCTAACTAGAGTCGAAGAATTGAATGAATAGCGAATGGGCACTTTCCTGTTTCGCCTCTTAAAGCTGTGGATCGAAGTAATTCTGCACTCAATACCCAGAGCGTTTTGGACCGCGCAGGTCCCGGAAAAAGCTCAGATGCCTGAAGCGGCGCGTATCAACGAGCCGGTCAAGTGCTTGGAAGGAATATAACTGTAGGCTATATAACCCTCGTTGGTCTCGCTTTGCTTGAAATCTTTCGTTAGTCCGGCTCCTGATCGAAGCGTTGCGTCTAGCCCGGTGTTGGTCTTGCTCTTCAGGACCGTGTCGGGTTGCTGGGTGCTGATCTTTGGCGTAAAAAGGTACGGTCGTTGCAACGCCTGATTGTTCAGGATGTTGCAACGACCGTTAGAACCCGTCGACCGCCTGCCCCGCTTTTGGGATGATCGACCTAAACGCGCTTAGCGTGCCTGGATATCTGCAGCCTGAGGGCCCTTTGGGCCGGATTCAAGCTTGTATTCGACCGATTGTCCTTCTTCAAGATTCTTGAATCCGAAACTCTGAATTGCGCTGTAATGCGCGAAAACGTCAGCGGATCCATCAGAAGGCTCAATGAAACCGAAGCCCTTTTCGGAGTTGAACCACTTTACAGTGCCAGTAGCCATGTGTATTCCTAAATCGTAATTCGCGGCATGCCGCGATTTGAGCTTGTGCCACCGTAGCAGCACTGAAGCCATTATTTTTGTTGCATCCCGTGACACTTAATCAAGCATGAATAGCTTGGAGAGCCAGAACATCGAATTCTGAGTTCTGGGGTAAGAATTCACTGGAGACGCATGTAATAGCGGTCGAAGAGGTTCTATAGAAACGCAGTTTCAAACCGACTGCCCCACCACGGAAGTGGGGACGAATATTTCAAGTGATGCGATTCGCTCTCATGGGAAAAATTCCGAGGAAACGCTTATTAAAAATCCAAGGGAGGAACAATAGGAATTTTCAATTTTCCTTATTGGCTCTAATATCTAGACTACCATGAGGAGCTCGCTTAATCTCGCCGGTTTGCTGTGAGGGGAAGCCGAAGTCCTGCCAGGGGAGCTGATTTCGTTGTTCTGTGCCTGCAGCAAGACCGTTATGGGATTCGGTATCCGGAGGTCATCGGGCACTCGAAAGGATCCCGGGCCGATAGCCCGACCTTGTTCAGGTAGGTGATCACCTGTGCGTAGGATTCGCGGACACTGGCCACGGTG
>NZ_JANUFE010000009.1:0-74338 GCF_024807995.1 Arthrobacter sp. JUb119 | reverse complement strand
GTCCTCTGCACTATCCTGCACAGAGGGAATGTGCGGCCCTAACTGGCTGTTTCACCCGCGCGTTTAATAGCGCGGTAAACAGTGGATCTAGCCACTGAGAAGAGTTCGGCAAGTTCTGCCGTCGTATGGGTCCCCGCGTGGTGAAGCGCGACTAAGTGGGTTTCTTGTTTCTTGGAGAGTTTGGGCTGTTTGCCGCGCAGTTTGCCCTTTGCTTTGGCAACGGCCATGCCCTCGCGGGTACGCGCCCTGATTAGATCTGCCTCAAATTCGGCAACCATGGCTAAGACATTGAAGAGTAACTTGCCTACAGGGTCGGTGGGGTCATGGATAGATCCGCCGATGCTGAGCTTCACCTCACGGCGGGTGAGTTCGTCAACGATGTCTTTTGCGTCGCGTAATGAGCGTGCCAGCCGGTCTAGTTTAGTGACCACCAGCGTATCCCCATTGCGGCAGGCGGCCAATGCTTCGCTGAGTCCTGGCCGTGCTCTATTGGTGCCGGTGAGGCCTTGGTCGGTGAATATCTTCTCAGGAGGCACGCCCGAGGCCATGAGCGCGTTCTTTTGAGCTGTGAGGTCTTGGTCGTTAGTGGATACGCGCGCGTATCCGATCAGGAGTCCGGTCATGATTTGGAGTGTACCGTTTAGCGCCCCTTCACCGGGCATTTTATCGGGCGGGGTATACGGGAATCTAGCAATCGCTGAAACTCGCCAAATTTATTAGTGTCCGAAGTCGTCTGTAGTTGTACCGGTGAACGACCGGCTTACGGGGCAACGTGATCACGAGCCACTTCATTGTCGTTTGTTTTGTCACCTGTCAGACTATGGCCATGACTAACTCTCCCTGGGATCAGAAGATCGATGACTTTTACGAGCTTGCGTTTGACGAGTCGAACCCTACCGCCACCATCGCAGCGATGCGGTCCCTCGCTTCGGAACGGCCGCCAGGCGATGCGTCGGCTCTCTTTGAATTGGGCGGGGTCCATGACTCTTTAGGATTGGAAACTGACGCAATTCCGTACTATAGGGCTGCAATCGAAGCGGGACTTGAAGGGGAACGTGCAACACGCGTGTTTATCCAATTGGCAAGCACCCTGCGCAACGTTGGCGCGTCGGCAGAGGCAGTATCAATACTCGAATCCGCGCCTTCATTAGGGAACGACGATGACGCGCGCCAAGCCTTTCTCGCCCTAGCACTATATGACGAAGGTCGTTACGGAGATGCACTGCGTACCGCGCTGCTCGCTCTCATACCTACGCTCGACGGCTACAAGAGAGCCCTGAAAGAGTATGCGGAGGAACTTCCGGGCACCTTTCCGGCCCGTCAGTGAGAAGATCACAGAAGAAACCTGCGGTAAGGAATCCTTTGGAAATTCTGACAATGGTTCATAGAAGGATCCGCTTTTGGACAAGTTTCCCTGAAATGTGGTGAGCCACCAAAGTTGGGAATGACTGGCTGCCGTTGCTTGACCGCCTAAATCTACATAGGTAGCATTAGGGTATGGAACGCTTGACGAGACATACCCCTGCTACAGCTGCTGTCGTTAGTGCGCTCATGGAATCATCCGAGTCGATCTGGGGTCTCCAGATCGTGAAGATGACCGGGTTGAAGACGGGAACGGTTTACCCGATTCTGGAGCGTTTGGAGGATGCTGGCTGGATTACTAGCGAGTGGGATACAGATCTGACTCGCAAGGGTCCCCGCCGGCGGTACTTTAAGTTGGAAGCGGAGGCTGTTCCGCATGCCCAGGAGTACATTTCCACCCAGAGGCCGAAAGCATCCATGGGTGCTGCCTCTCAATCCAGGAGACTCGCATGAGTCAGACGTTGCTGGTACGTGCACTGTTGCGACTATCGCTTTTCGTAACCCCGGCACATCTGCGGCAGGTGCGCTCAGAGCAATGGAGGGCGGATCTTCGGGATTGCAGTGAGTTGGAAATTCCGTCAACTGATGTCGTTGCCGGTGCCCTTATTGCTGGCGCACGTTTGCGGATTGCCCATGGGCTTGCTTCATTGTCCAACCCGGCCCTATTCAAAGAGGATAAAGCTATGAAAATTCTGTTACCCACTGCCCTTATTGCTGCTGTGCTGACACTCGGAGGAATTGCTGGGTTTTCAGCAATCTCGAATCACGAGGTTACTCAGATTATTGTTCCCGAGGGGATGATTGAAGAGAATGCTCGGACCACACCATCTGATCCAATGATCATTGATGGTGTCGAGGTGTTGGGAGGTGGTGAGATTGCGCCTACGAATCAGGGTGAGTAAGCAATTTATCTCCAGCGTGAGAATCTGTCGATTTGGCTAGAAGCGCGCTACCCGAGACAGAGGAACTACAGACAAGTAGCGGGTATCCCGCTAAAGGTTCCTCTTGCGGTATACCGCAAACGATCGTTTTTTGTGACTGTTAGCTTGATTTGACGGTTTTCTCCCAGCTAATAATGGCGGTTCAACTGATTCCGATAACGAGGGGAACCGCCACCACCGAGGCCGTGCACGGGCCGTGATATTCTCACTGCAACGTATCGATGCAAGGTGAGGTGCGGGCGGTCAGCCAGGGTCCCGCCGTCCACAGGTGGTCAGGGGGCTAGATTACGAACCCGACGACGATTCTTCGACGCCCTGTGGGGCGTCTTTTTCATTGGAACCTGAATCGGTCTGCGCGGCAGGCTTCGGCCCAGTTTTACGTGTGGAGCGGCGACGGGCGCGAACTTTTTTGTCCGGCTCGGCGTAGTCGATTTTTCGCGACTCCTCGACTGACCAACCGGCCGTTCTTGCAGCGTTGAAAGCTTTGACGTCCTCGCGCTCAGCATCACCAACTCGCTTTGCAATTTAGGCTTGAAGCTCGACAAGTTCTCGGGCCGTCTGATTGCGCACATCTGTGAGACTCTGGCGAGCTTAACGGCTGATGGCAATGGCAGAACAGGACGAGCGTCGGGCCGAGGAATCCCGGGCTGCTGCCGAACATGAGCCGGTCCCCGAGGGGCGCGTGCGTGCCGTTGCCGAAGCTGAGCAGCGCGAGGCACAGGCCGACCGTGCCCGCGAGGACGGGCGCACCGTTTACGACAGCGCCGAGCGCCGTGCAGGCACCGCCCAGAGTCTCGAAGCCCAGGGTATTGACCGCGAGGTGGTGGCCACGCGCATGCGGGCTGACGTCAGTCAGGGCAAGCCCGCCACCGATGCGGTCAAGGGCGCCGGGAAGGCCAAAGCACCCAAGGGTCGTAAGATCCGCGGCCATGGAATCCAAGTCCAACGAGCGGGCCTGGATCGGTGAGAACAGAAGCGATTTGCAAAAATTTTTGGGGCGGTACCTGTTAGGTACGGCCCCAAAACATTTATCGTCTTACTGATAGCTTCAGATGTTCATAGGTGTAGGCAGAACCTTCATTATTCTTCTTTTTGTAGATAAGTCAATTCCATTGAATGTACTTCAATTGAGATTTCAGGTTTCGAGATCTCTGGAATCATTGAATATATGAACGAATTCATCTACTGAGTACCTGCCAGGTGGCTGTTTCCTTCAAAGTCATAAAGCAGTAATTCATGCTTATCGATATAAGATCAAGCCAAAAAAGGGGAGGACCTATGAACAGCTCTGTGCATCGAACGAAAACGGTTGTCTGGGGTGTGACGATGTCTCTAATGCTAGGGGCAATCGCAGGACCGGCATTCGGGGCGGAGCGGCTAGTGGCACCATCAACTGCTACCGACTCAGATCAGAATGCTCTGAACAGTGCGATACCAGGGATAGGAGTGGGGACTCCTGCTCCTCTTCCGTTTAATTTTTCGGATCTCGGCGCAATGACCGTTGCTAAATCAAGCATCAGTCTGAAAGATCCAGCTGGTCAAAATATTGCTTTAAAAAAGATCGATGGAGACGGTTCAGGGGAAGACTTCTATGAAGGCTTGACGAAGAATGGCAAAAAAGTAGAAGTTCAAGTGCTGTCTGAAACACAGACCGCACCATTGGCAGATCCGGAGACCCTTGGAAGCCCCGCTGACCCCATTGACGAGGTCCCAGTTTCCGGCGAGTCAGATGGCTATGAGGTGGAGGCGACCTCGAAAGTTGTCTCCGCGGCTGACTTCAAACCGGTGCTTGCTATCGCTAGTACGGCCACAACTGTGACCATTGCAGCTCCAGCCGGAACCGCAGTAAAAGATGTAATTTCTTACGATTCCTCTGGCATCGTGGTGGCTATGCCAGCGAACAAAACTGAAAATAGTAACGGCTCCATCACGCTTCCTCGCGCTGAAGCGGCTGCAATGTTTGGTGTGGAGACCGAACAGGGAGACGAAACGACCCAACTGACGATTCCTATTGCCACTCCCGCGGCTGCGAAAAAGAATCAATGGACCGAGTTCTACTACACGACGTTTATTCCTGAGAAGTATGTAGATGTCCCTGCGGCATGCAAGGTCACTTCAAATAGCTGGAACGTTACGAAGCACAACGGCAACAACAGGTCATGGAAGAATCTGAAGAACGGAGCAGCCTACGAATCCTATAAAACCGTAGCTGGCATCAAAGTCGACTGGTCTCGTGGCAAGGTCTATAAGGTTGCGCAGGTTTCTATTTCCAAGGGTTACGACAAATCAGGAAACCTTAAGAAAAAGAAGCAGGCAAGCGCACGGGGTATCAAGACTGAACAGATGCAGCGATCATCCAGTTACGTCTACTGGAGGATGCGTCATCAAGTTTCTAACCCTTTATGCCCCGGGGCGGGAGCGATCCGCTACACGGGCGCTGTGAAAATGTACCGGTCCGGAACGATGAAAGTTAGTTTCAACCGAGTTCAGGTCCCGAACCATGAAATGTATGCACGCACCAACCTCCGTGGGAACTGGACCAACATCCATAGGCTCAAGCGGAAATCTTTCGCTTGCTTAGCTGTCCCTTGCGGAAATAATGCATACGGCCGAACTGTGAAATTGAAGATCAATTGAACTACAGCTAAAAATAATATTTTGAAAGGTCTTACGAGTTGGAAAATTGCGTTAAAGAACGTCTTAGCTCACAGATGCTATCGCTGCCGATATTTATTCTCATTGCATTCACTGTTGATCTGATCTCATACATGTCTGAAGCTACGCCGCTAGGGTACACGACGTTGTGGGCTGGCATTCTTGTTCCTTTTACCGCCATTTTGATCTTTGCCACCGTACCGACCTTGATCAAGAAGACTCGTTCCGTGGTGCGTGATCTGATCGGCGTCTTCCTCGGTGCAACACTGTTTGGCGTAATTGCCAGTCTTCCCATCTGGAGTTCGACAGCAGGACAAAGTGATGTTGCTCGGGGAGACTACGCATCAGGCGTTATGCTGTCACCGATTCTGGGATTGATCGTCGTAGCGACCTTTGCTGTTTCCTCGGGATTTTTTGAATACCTATTGCATCGACGTATTCGGACCCGCAGCACGAAAAGGTAGATCTTTCGCTAAGGGTGAGTTGAACCAGGCAGCCCCTGAACTACAGCTTTATTGACGCCCTTGGAAATGATTGCATCGTTGACGTAGCGACCCGGTTCTAAGTAACTGGCACTAGACAGGGACCGCGCCTACCCGGCGCGGTCCCTGTTCGCGCTGCTTGCTATGTTGAAGGTGATGGCATCGGTTCCAACCGGCGTGCGAGCTTCACCAGCAAGCCCAAGGCCAGGAAGCCGATAAATAGCGCTCCGAGGCCAGCGGGCGCAGTCCAGAGCCACAGCCAGGCATTCGTCGGTGCGTGTGGGTACATCGCAGAAACGAGGATGGACGGGTGCTGATGATGGCTAAAGCCACGACGGCAGCGGGCAAGCTGGCCACCAGGGCCTTGGCGGAGCCAGTAAGAACGTTCTCAGAAGGCATGACGTGCTTGAAGGTATTGCGGCCCAAGCACCATAGTGCCATGAGGCTGGTGGTCAACAATGACCACCAAAGAGCATATTCAGCGGCTTGTACTGCTTTGTTCATGGTGTTTTCTCATTTCAGATGATTTGTTGAAAACATACCATTTAGAGGTTGGTTCGCCGTTCCAGGCTCCCATTTGACTGCAGGCTTCGGTAAGAGAGCGCGAGTGAGGTCCATGGTCCTCAAGTCAGCTCGATTTATGCGCGGAATTGGATGGCGTTCCAGTAAGTGCAAGGGGGAACGCGCTGCTTCACGGAGGCGGCATTTGGGGCAAAGGTGCGGGCTATTTGCGTAGTTGCCGCGTTGCGGGAGTATGTTCCGGACGTGCTTGGCCTTGCACCACGTTGAGGTAACTGCTGCTCAAATGGCCAATATCAAGAGCTCGGATCCCGCGTTCGGAGAGCTTTTTGGCCAGGATGGTTCCGGCCGGGCCCAGGGAAATAATGGCAAGGTCCGGATTCTTTTCCAGGGTCTCGGAGACAACTCGTTCCAGGTCGGTAAATGCGTCTTTGGGAGTTGAATGGATAAAGTCTGCGGTTTTCAGGTTATCGAAAAGTGCCGGGACCAAATCAAACCGTGAGCCCTCGCCGGTGATGATGACGGCATCTTTCCGGTCCCAGACTTTACGCCATAGCTCTACTGCTTCCTGGCCCAGGACTTCAAACACTCGGGGCCTGGTGATATGGGCATTGATGTATTTTTGCTGAGGGTTAACCAGTGGCTTCAAGCTGGGCCACAGCTCGGCATACACGTTGGACCAGTGGGCATCTCGGAATAAGAAGGGGAAACCGATGAGCAGGTCTTCGGATTGAGTTTCAAAGACTTCCCGGAGCTGATACTGGAGCTCCTTGGAGTTGCTTTGGAAGCCTAGGTTGAACTCTGGGCGGAGCATGAGCCGGAATTCGCCATCTCCGAATCGTGCGATGGAGGCGTTAGACGCGGCCAGTAGCTCCAGAGACTCCTTAAAGGGCAGGACTTGGTGCGCGTAGACTTCTGCCACTTCGTCCATGTACCGGCCAGTGGTGGCAGTGCGAATCGCGGTCAGCTCGTTGCGATTTTTCTTCAGTTCGGCGATCACTTGCTTGAGCAGTGCCGGCAGTTCCTCGTGTCCGCTCATCTTGACAGGAATGGGTTTCTTATTCCGGATCTCCACGTGGAAGGTGCGATTCGCGATTTCTTTGATCTTTGACAGCAAAACTAGTATCCGTTCTCGCGGAGGAGCCGCGTTATCCCGCACTGCAGGGCCGCAGGGTGATGCGCAGAGGGTGCAATGTATTGCAGTGATTCTATGCGTTTGGATTCATCTTACGATGCGCTTCGATGCCAGCTCAGGGCTGTGGTCGTGTCGCTCAAACAATTAGATGGATGGATAAGCGAAGTATCTGCGGTTCAAATGTGGGCAATTATCCTTTTACGAGTCTGCAGTGGACGCGCAATGTTAAAGCGATTCCAGGGGCGACGGGCGCGTCTTACCGTCTATCTGGGAAGGATCGAATGCTGTGATCGCGGGTGGACTACCCGACCAATCCCGTGTTCACGAGTGCGTCTACGGACAAGGTCGTTCCAGCGAAGCTGAAGGTAGTAAAGGAGCGTGCGACTATTGGCATGAAAGCCACTGGCAGGGAGCTCAAAGTAAGCGCTGGTACCTGAAACGCGAAGGGCGTGAAAGATTTGTATCAGTGGCTGCGCTCGGGAAAGATTATCGGCAAGATCACCCAGCCGAATTAGACCGTGACCAAGAAGGACGCTGCTAAGAAATCGACGGTCTGGTTAACTGTCGCGAAGCCTGGATATGCCACAGTGGCGATGACGCTGAATAAGAAGTAAATATCGCTTGCTCGTGGTTGTTCATCGCTGGTTTAAGACCGTTGAAGTGTGGCTGCCCTGGTCCACAGAACGTCAATCTAAGCCTGTTCAGTGCTTGCAGATGAAAATGGCTAGGTGCCCAATAGGGCACCTAGCCATTATGCAGGGTTCCCGCACGGATGAGAGAGGTGAAACGCTCAATCCGAACAGTGCGTGGTGTCGCCATGAGACTGAACCACGCATGAAACTAGGCTAAACCACCAGCTGTATGCTTACTGGCACACCACGCCCTGAAGATTTCTGGTTTTTCATTAAGCCAGTTACCGGTGGACCAGTTCTCACGCGCTGAGCCGGTAGGCCGGAAGATACTCACCGCGCATGGTGCTGCGCCCTTGTCGCTTCCAAATTGAGTCAGATAGCATACCGCGATGAACGAGTACTTTGCGCTTTCGTGTGCTGCTCGTAGTTGATCTGTGGGGCATCATGGGCGACTTGCAGAGAGTTGATTGTTTCCTGTGTTTCAAGGGCTGTGTGAACCCGATGTCCCGAACTTTTGTGACAACTCCCGCTGGTGGTCCTGAACATGCGAGCATTCCCCGTTCAGGCTAGTCGTGGACGTTAGACGCAGTCTAGGTATGCCGTGAGGTGCCCGTCCCGTTGAGCACCCTGGGTCCTCGCAAGCTCGTCTCCAGGGTGTGTCGGGCGTCCGCTGGCGCGGCCGGCTGTTGGCCCGGACTTCGTCCGGTTTTTTCCTGTTTTTTGCTGCTGTCCTTCGGAGTGTACGGGCCATCTCCAAACCCACAAGCCACTCGCTGCGCTTCGGGCGTGCTCCACCAGAAATTCTCGGGCCGCGCTCCTTCGTCGCTTCTTTCGGCCCAAGATTTTCGTGGATTGCGCACCCCTGGCGGGTTGATGGGTTTTCCGGCTGGCCCCGCTTCATTTCATTTCGCCAGCAGGCAAAAAACAACCGGGGGAGGGCTTCGGCGGGAGGCTGGCAACCTGCCCCTCTTCCGTAAAGCGAAGGACAAAAACCTATGCAGACCACAACCAAGGACACCCGCGAAACCGTCACCGTCCCAGCGACGGTCGAACGCGATATGTATGGCGAAGGGTATGACTGGATGGAATCGCTGGCCGGCACTGGATGGCACGAAGTTCCAGGGTGGGGACGCGATGGATGGGACTTGGGATCCTGGCCCTACATCATCTTCGCCGCAGCTAAGACGACCGATGAAACCGGGATGCTCTTCGGATACACCACGTACGTGGAGGGCGATGTGACCGCGCGCTGGTACCGCAGCTGCGAAGCCCGCAACCTTGCCATCAGCAAGGAGGCGTTCTGGTACTGGGCGAGCGGGCAATCGGATGGACCGGAAGCGCTGGAAGGGATGAACCCGCAAGAGTTCAAGCAGATCGACGGGCTATGTGAACCATACATTCCGGACTTCGGGAACTAACCCAGCACTTTGGCTCTGAGTGCTCACGCGTTCAGAGCCAAAGCTCTGTCACGGGCATTCTGCCAGTGGCAATGGGCTGTATGTTCCGCCGCTCGATTGAGGATGTTTTTCTAGCACAAAAGCACCGGCGCTGCCGTGTTGCATGGATTGCGCAGGAGCCGGTCTGAGGGGAAGACGTTCGCGCCTCAAGATCCGCAGTCAACGGCCAAACGTGGGCCGAACACATAAGCTCAAACCCGACGCATCGGCAGAAGCGGCACCGCGCTCAGCATTCGGCCTTAGGCATTGGCCGCAACTCCGGAAGTTTGTCCCTCGGCAGTCGACGCTGGGGCCTGGGCAGTCTCTTCGTTTTGTTCTTCGACCACTTTGGGTTCCTTCGCTGGAGCCGCCTGGGGTAGGAAGCTCTTCAACTCCGCGGAGCTGAGCCCCAGACGCTCACCGATCGACTTCTTCGACTCTCCCGTACCGAGCATCTGCTCCACCACCGACGCCGCAGCAACTCGCGCCTTATCCTTCTTCACTTCGGCAGTCGCATGCAGCTCGGCGATCTTCTTCGCGGCATCCTCATCGATCAGTTCGATCTCGTCCTCATGGATGAAGAACTTCGCCGCCAACTCGATCAACTGCTCATTGCGGCGCGTGATCTCCTCAGCCTTCGCACGCGCCTTCTCCCGGGCGGCCAACGCTGCAGCAGACTTGCGTGGCTTACTCATCAAAACACTTCATCCTTCGCCAACTCGAAAACAAAATTTTGCGAGGGGACACCCCTCGCGCACCCCGGCCCAAAAACGCGTTAACGGGCTTCGCTGACGCTCAGGCTCTGTCCTGCCCGATGTTTGCCACCTGTGGACGGCTTTGAGATTAAGCGCCGTCTCCACCCGCCCACACGTGGAAAACATCGGGCCACGGTTTCACACAAGAGACTTGCCCTGGGCACAGCAGCGACCCTATCAAACCCACCTTGGACGCACCTGCACACAGCGAAGATCGCATATGCAAAACCGCACCAAAAACATCCTTCTTTTGATGGCCAGATCTCTTTGCCCGCCTCTGCACTATTTCTTCTTCGTTCCTCAAAGGATGCAGAGCCGACCAACATGATGAATCGGTAGCAGCCCTCCGGCCAGTTCCATCCCCGACACGCAAGAGCCTTGGCCCGCCAGTTTCCACTCGTACCTCATTCGGACGTCCCAAGATCTCTCACGCATCGTCGAAGTCCTCCGGCCCTATTTTCTCCCGATCCATCAAGACCAGATCTGTCACACCTCTTGCATCCTCGATAACTTTGGCCGGAATTGCTAGAGTCGAACGTGTGATGACCCTGCATAAGCTCAGTGCAGGGGACGGCTATCTCTACTACACCCGCGAAGTTGCCTCCGCTGATGAGCTGCGCTCACCGGATCGGAAGCTCGGGGATTACTACACCGTCACCGGCCACCCGCCCGGCATCTGGGGAGGACGGGGTGCTAAGAACCTCGGCGTGAACGGGGAAGTCACCGAAGAGCAAATGGAGCTGCTCTACGGGCTAGGACAACACCCATTAGCCGGCCAGATGGATCCGGTGTCGGGGGAGAAGATCCACGCGCAGCTGGGTCAACGCTACAAGCGTTTCGACCAGTTCGACGGCGAACTGGCCAAGAAGATTAACACCGCCCTGGGTGATTTCACCAGGCTCAAGCACCGCGAACCGACCGCTGATGAACGACGCGTCCTCCGCACCAAGGCCGGTGGCGAACACTTCTACAAACTGCACGGCCGCAAGCCGAAGACCAAGGAAGAACTCTCCCAGTTCATTTCCCGGCAGACCCATAGGGGCTCGAACGCGGTGGCCGGGTATGACATGGTGTTCTCCCCGTCCAAGAGCATCTCCTACCTCTGGGGAGTCAGCGACCGCAAGGTCCAGGAAGTCATCGAGAAAGCCCATCACGAGGCCATCGAAGACGCCATGAAGTACTTGGAGAACAATGCGGTCTTCACCCGCCGCGGCAAGAACGGGGTCCGCTCGGAAGACGTGGACGGTGGCCTGATCTACACCACCTTCCGGCATTATGACTCCCGTGATGGGGATCCGCAGCTGCATGACCACATTGTCGTTTCCAACAAAGTGCTGGGGATGGATGGCAAGTGGAGTGCCATCGACGGGACCGTCCTGCACAAGTATGCGGTATCTGCTTCGGAGCATTACAACGCAAGGGTCATGCAGAACATCTGCCGCGACCTGGGACTCGCCACCACCCAACGAACGGTGGAAGGCAAACGCCAGATCACCGAAATTGGCGGCATCCCCCTGGCCAGTATTGAGGCTGCGTCCTCACGCCGGAGCAATATCAAAGCCCAGCTGAAGACCCTCGTTGATGAGTTCGAGGACAAGTATGGGCGGGCTCCGAGTCCGAAGCAGCTGATCAAGCTCTCCCAGCAAGCCACTTTGGAAACCCGTGCTGAGAAGAAGAAAGGTCTCTCCCTTTCAGAGCTCACCGAGCACTGGCAAGACAAATTCTCCACCGTCCCCGGAGCCTTGGTGGGCGATGAATTATTCGCTGCGGCGCGCAAGTATTCCGTCGGCCAGGAACCGGTTTACACGCCGATCGGCCAGCTGCCAGAGGAACAGATCCGTGAGTTGGCGCAGTCCACCATCACCCGCCTGGAGCAGTCGCGGGCGACGTGGAATCAGGCGCATGTGGAAGCTGAAGTGCGCCGCCAGCTTTCCAGCCAATATCAAGCCCAACCCGTCGCTGATGCGGTTATCGCCCAAGTCCGATCCACCGCGATCGACTCTCTGAGCTTGAAAGTCACCCCTGATTTTCCTGTGCCTGCATCGGTGGCGGGGGCTATGGTGGCGGTGCACAAGTACCAGAAACCCCACGCCGCCCTCTATACCTCAGAGACGGTGTTAGAAGCCGAACACAAGGTTTTGCAGGCCGCGCGCACCGACGTTATTCCCACGGTCACGACTGATCATTTCCAGAGCGTCCTTGATAGTTTTGAGGGCCGCTTGAACGAGGCGCAGGTGGCGTTGGCCCGCGAATTCTCCTGCAGCCCCAAACTCCTCGTCGCAGGTATCGGACCAGCTGGTACCGGTAAAACAACCTCGATGAAACTGGCCGTAAACGCCATGAAGCAAGCCGATCACCACGTGATTGCTGTGGCTCCCTCGGCCAAAGCAGCGACCCTGTTGGGCCATGAGGTCGGGGTGGAAGCGATGACTGTGGACCGGCTCCTGGCCAGCGAGGAGAAGCTGTCGCCGGGGGACGTGGTGATCATCGACGAAGCCGGCATGATCGGCACCACCCAATTTCTGGCCCTGATCGAACAAGCCCAGGAGCACGGCGCTCTGGTGCGGGCGATTGGTGATGACAAGCAGCTGGCTGCTGTGGGCTCTGGCGGCATCCTGCGCCTGCTCAACCAGGAAGAGCAACTGGTTCACCTGGAGGAAATCCACCGGTTCAGGAACGCCGATGGCAGCCCGAATCTCAGCGAAGCCGCCGCATCCCTGGCCCTGCGTGAAGCTCCCGCACTCGGGAAGGATGACCCGTGGGCGTACTACCGTGCTGAAGGGAAGATCAAAGCTGGCATCACCGGTGACATGGCTGATCAAGTGTTCGCTGCCTGGCAGAAAGACACCAACGAGGAGCGCACCTCGCTCATGCTGGCCGGCACCAATGAACAAGTCGCCACCCTGAACCAAAAGGCCCAGGTCTACCGGCTCGGGCGCGGCGAACTGGATGAAACCCAGGTGATCACCGGCCGCAACGACACCCAGATTTATGTTGGCGATGTCATCCTGACCAAGAATAACGACCGCCGCCTCAGCGTCCACCAGGGCAAGGACTTCGTGAAGAACAACGATTCCTGGGTGGTCGAAGGCATCGAATCCGGGCACCTGCTCGCCCGGCACCAGCAACACCACGGACTGGCCGCCATCCCCGCCGACTACGTCGCTGAAAGCGTGATCCTCGGTTATGCAGATACCGTGCATAGTGCCCAGGGCGCCACCGTGGACACAGCCCACGCACTGCTGACCAGCAGCACTGATCGTGCCGGCGCGTATGTGGCGACCAGTCGCGGCAAATATGACAACCGCATCTATGTGGGCCTGGCCGACGGGGACCGAGCCGACACGGTCCTGAACGGTATTGCCGAGCGGACGGACCTGAACCTCACCGCCCACGAAACCGTGACTCGCGAATTCGAGCAGGCCCGAGACATCAACAGCCTCGGAATGATCTATCGGGACCTGGTAGTCCAAGCCCAGACTGCCAAATACGAGCAGATCCTGCGCACCACCCTCAGCAACCCGATCGCCCAGCCAATCCTTGAAGACCCGGCCTGGGGAGCTGTGGCCCGGCATCTGGAGCGGGCCGAAGAGTCCGGGGTAAAGCTCGAAACCCTCATCGAGGACGCCTACTCCCAGCACGACTTCGCCGAAGCAGACAGCATCGCCGCGATCCTGGCCTGGCGTATGGGCACCCTGCTCGACAACCGCGAAGCCACCCTCGCCACCGCCGAACGCCCACTGCGCGAGGTCGACCAGGACCACCTTGTCGCATTGAAGGAACGCGCTATGGACCGGGCTGAAGACGCCGGCACCTCGTACCGCAAGAGCGCGGTCGAGCTTGCCGAAGCTGAAAAGATCTCACCGCTGCCCCGCCGGCTGTATGGCCACCTGTCCGAGGAGGAACTAGCAGCCCGGATCAAGTGCACCGATAACGAACTGATCCGCCAGATCCCCTCCGACATGGACAACAACGAAGAGTACCTATCCTGGTCACTGGGCCGACTGCGCGCAGAACAGCAGCTGCGCCAGGACATGCCAGAACCACTGGCCCAAGCAGAGATCCGCGACCGCGACCACAAGAACCTGGCCGCCACCAGCGGCACCGTCCTGCGCCGCATCAGCACCGAGCTGAAACTGCGCGAACTGGAACAGGCCCCGTTCGATAAGCACCGTGAACCGAACAGGTTGGGCGAGTGGTTCGCACCGCGCGAGCCGTTGGCTGACCCGCGCCTGCCCGCGGCGTGGAAGGAACAGATCGAAGCATACCGTCCCGTGGTTGATGCCGAGCATCAGCGGCTCGGAGCAGAACTCGCCCAAAACCCACCAGCATGGCTGGAAGACCTGGGCCCAGTACCGGGCCGGGCTGACCGGGCTGAAGAATGGCGCCGGCTGGCCGCGGAAATCGCAGCCTACCGCCGCACCTACAACATCCCCGATGCTGAACCAGCCCTCCTGCCTGCACAGCATGTGAAGAACAGTCCGGTGGCGCAGGATCTGCGCAACCGCGCCGCGGCACTGCATAAGCACTCTGAACTGACGAACCGCGAGCCAATGCCAGCCGATGCGAAGGAACAACTAGCACAGCAGAAGACGAATGAATCTGCCGCAACGGTGGGGCAGTCAGACGCTGCGGCGAAGATCGCGGCGCTACGCCAACGAGCCCAAGCCAGAAACGAAACGACCCCACAGGAGAAGGAGAACGCCATGAGCACGAGCGAACACCATGCCGGCCAGGAAGGGTCCGGGGCTGCTGAGACCAACGAACTGCTGGTCCGCCTGCGCAAAACCCAAGAGGCACAGGAACAAGCAGCTGATCAGCAGCGTAAGCTCAAGGACGATGAAGCGCAGCGCCGAGGACCATCTGGCCCAACACTGAGATAAGGGGTTTGAACTACTTATCGTGTTGAATGCACGCTTGGGTTAATGACGTGGTCTAACATCCTGCCCCTCGCAAGACAGAAGGAAATCGGACATTGAGCAATAAGCAGCATGCTGACAATGGCAGTTGTTTGCAGAGGAGATGGGGCATGCGGATCAGCGGTGGGTGATGGTCCGTCACAGGAAGACCATGCCTATATCATCGTCTTATCAGGATGGCCTAGGTCCGTTATGGCATGCCAAGAACGATCTCTGGGTAACTCAAAAAGCCTGCGCCAGTTTGGAAAAGGCTTATGGGCTGGAGGCTGCGCCGCGACTTCGAAAACAAATGAAACAGCTGGAGCTGGTGGAGCGCGAGAACGTCTGGTTAAAAACACAGTTGGCTGCCGTGAAACGTGCGCAAAAGGAACGAGAGGCTCAGAACGTGGCAGCAAGAGCAGTGCGCCTCGCGAAATAACGTGCCTTCAGATTCCCGACCCTGCCGACTACTCGAAGCCCTGCTATGCCACCTCGGAAAATTGCGACGCCATATGTCCCGGTGCAAGCTATACGTCCAAAGGACGGTGGCTATGAAAGATAGCGGTAAGCGCTCTCTTTCATAGCCACCGGGCACTTAATTACGGTGCTTATCGTGATCTAGCCAAGGAACAAAACGACCTTTGTTGCCAGCTGCGATGAGATAGGTGAAGCACAAAATTGCGCCGAGCTGAAGAAGACCTATCCATAGTCCGTTGGTCTGGAAGGTAGCAGGAAGCTGCGAAAGGCCCAAGAGAGCGAGGACGAGATAAAAGTAGTCGCTAAGAATAGCCTTCGGCTTACGTTTATTTTGCGACGTTGGGTTAGCTTCAGTAGCCATTGGGAACTTCTTTCCGGATTAGGAGAAACAGTTTTGCTTGATGTCGTTAATGCCAATAAGCTCGGCGAACAGGCCACCAGCTACAGCTACAGCTGCATTTCGCTTTGCGGTTGCGCCCTTTTTGCTGTGGTACGCACGCCATATAATATTCACGCCTTTTTTGACGGATCCGAACCGCTTGACTAACTTATATCCAACTTTTGCAGCAGCTCCCAAGGCATTAGGTTGGCACCCACTGTAGCAACACAAACAGTCCAGAGACCAAGGCCAGCGCCCTAGCTGACCGGCTCAGGTCCTATCGGCCCACATCTGAGGACCGGCTGGTTGCCGGTACCGCGCGCGGCAGTGAAAAGACGATTGTCCACGGGGTGCAGCAGTATGCCGGTGAGCAGGTCTCCGACGGCACTCGGCCGCGGAAGAGGACCGAAGCGCTGATCGAACGGATCAAAGGATCGGCTCAAACCAGCGAACCGGCCTCGGCCGCCATCGAAGACATCATGAGCAAGCTGCAGCGGATCAAGCAACAACAAGCCAGTGAGCGGCAGCCACCGCCTGCTGAACACAATCGAGCAACGAAGCCGACACCAGAGGGCCCTCAGCTCAGCTGAGCGGCCTTTTGGTGTGAACGTAAGAAACCCACGGAATCCGTGGGTTTCTTCGACGTAGAAAGCAGGAGCCCTCGTCCCTTGCTATTTATACGAGGATGCATGCGATTCGGATAACAGCAGACATGAAATGAACCGCTTTACCGCCGATGCTTCACAGCAGTTTCCTTTTACGCGGAGCCAGAGCGTTGAGCGCAGGAAACGTACGTAGATAAAAAAGAAGCCCCACACCGCTTGGCGATACGAGGACTTCCCATCAGCACTGATTGTCAGCTCAGTTGCTTTCATTGCTTTTGCAGTCTTTTCAGCGCCCACCTGTTCGCGTAAGAGACGTCTGGCCCCGTTTTGATTGTTTTCTGACGATCTACCGACCCATGTGATGCCCTGAATGGAGACGGATAAGAAATGCTGAAGGAGAAAAGTTTAAAAGTCCCTGACAGGGGCGAGCGATACCACTCCTGCATGGAGACTTCCCCCCTCTCACCCCAGAAATGGGATTCATGGAAACGCTCGGAGCCTGTCAGTTTGTTTGTGTAAGCCCCTAGTCACGTCCGTTATTCAGGGATCGTAATACTCACGTCAAATACGGTTCAATCCGCTCCGGGTACGCCATCGCCAACTGCTGCAACGCCTGCTTCCAACCGTTCGTCCCGGCCCCTTCCACCAGATGCGACCCGGCACCAGCCCGCGGCGTGCGGCCCTTCTTCTGCGCATCCTTGAAACGCTCCCTCGCCCGCTTGTCCTCGATATTGCAGATCGCCAGCCACAGCATCTTCACCGCCGCCGCATCGGAAGGAAAATGGCCTCGGGACTTGGTGACCTTGCGCAGCTGGTAGTTCATCGACTCAATCGCATTGGTCGTGTAGATGACCTTGCGCAGCTCCGGGGGAAACGCGAGGAACGGGGTGAACCGCTCCCACGCGTTACGCCACGTCGCCACCGCTGAAAGATACTTCCGCCCCAGCTCGGACGCTTCGAAATCATCCAGGGCCTTGGCTGCGGATTCGATGCTCGGGGCGGTGTAAATGCTCTTCAACTGCGCACTGACGGCCTTGCGGTCGCCGTAGGACACGAACCGGTTCGCCGCCCTGATCAGGTGCACGACGCAGGTCTGCACGGTCGCACGAGTCCAAGTCGCCTCGATCGCCTCGGGGAAGCCGGTCAGGCCGTCGCAGCAGGCGATGAGGACGTCCTTTACGCCCCGGTTGGCCAGCTGCGCGCAGACTTGCGCCCAGAACTTCGCGCCCTCGTTCTCGGTAACCCAGAGGCCCAGCACGTGCTTGATGCCCTCCACGGTGACGCCGATGGCCATGTGGGCGGCCTTGTTGCGGACCTGATGCCCGTCGCGGACCTTGATCACGATGGCGTCCAGGTAGAGGATCGGGTAGAACTCCTCGAGTGGGCGTTCCTGCCAGGCCGAGACTTCCTCCAGCACCTCGTCGGTGATCTTGCTGATCGTGTCGTGGGACAGCTGGGTGCCGACGGTCGTTTCCAGATGGTAGGCGATATCGCGGACGGTCATGCCGCCGGCGTAGAGGGAGATGATCATTTCATCCAGGCCGCCGGTGCGCCGTGAGCCTTTGGGCACCAGGGTTGGGGTGAAGGTTCCGGCCCGGTCTCGTGGGATCTGCAGGTCGATATCGCCGGCGATGGTTGACACGGTTTTCGGGTAGGACCCGTTGCGGGAGTTCGGCAGGAACCGGCCGTGGCTTTCGCCTTGTTCGTAGCCCAGGTGACTGCTCAGCTCGGATTTCAGGCCGCGTTCCAGTCCGGCGCGGATGATCTGCTGGATGAAGCCGTCTTTGCCGTCGAGCTGGATCTCTCCGCGGTCGATGAATCCCATGAGCTCGTCGAAGGCCCCGGATTCCTTGACGGCATCCATGGAGCCGAGGGCTGCGAACTTGTCGGCGATGTCTGAGGCGTTTACCACTGGTTGTTCAGCCTGGTCTTTCTGGATGGTCATGTCGTGTTTTCCTAGTCTCTTTCTATCAATTGACTAGGGTTCTTACACAATCAGCCTGACAGGCTCAACGCTCGATTGACGCAATGGTGGTCCCTTAGGGTTCTTCGTATGCTCGATAGGCACACCAAAATCTGAGTTCGTTGTCAATGGCCCTAGAGCCCTGTCTGTCAGGGCAAATGCATCTATGCAACACACACCCGCAGCACAAGACCCACCAGAGTAGCGTCCTCAAAAGAAAACTCCGCGACCACGAGCAGGCAAACGCAAGTGTTAGAAACGTACCTAGCGACGTCACAAGAAAGTCGCACGCGCTGAACCGTTCGGAATTAAAACGGAAGCTTCCCCTCCTACTAAAGTATGATTTACAAGCAGATTCGTCTTCACTACCGTGTAATTTATCGGTTAGTAAGAGAAAAATAGTCGTCCGCTCAATTGATCTTTTCTCGAACTCTCGCAGAAAGCATCGGTTGTAGGAAGCTTCAGCCGATTATCATCACTGTTACACTCAATGAGGAGTACCCGATGTTCAAGAAAAGTACGGTTATGTTGTGCTCCGCAACTCTGGTCGGTGCCTTGCTTGCAGGAGTTCCGTCCGGTGCGTTCGCTGCCTCTCAGCAAAGCACTGGAACTATTGCTACTTCTGTAGCTGTTGACTCGTCAGGTGAAATTAGCCAGAAGGAAATGGAACAGCTGGAAAAAGACGTGGAGACTCTGTTCACGCGCTATATCCAGATGGATTCTTCGGGTCAGTTCTTTGTGAACACAAAGAATCTTGCTGAGGATGGGGTTCAGGACAGGACAGCTGAGTTACGTATGTTGAGCGACTCGTTAAACCTGATGGCTGAGAAAGAATCTGAGCAAGCAACTAACGAGATTGAGCGCCGTACTCCTGGGAAAACACTCCAGCCCTACGGATCGACAGAATTCGCAAAGTGCGTAATTTTGAACGGTTTGGGCATCCCCGCTCTAGGTGGATCTCCGGGCATCATTTCAGCTATAAAACTCGGAATCAGCTCTTGGAACTGGGGAATTGCGGCAAAAGCAGTTGCTAAGTTCCTAGGCCCTGCTGTCGTAAAGTCTTTGGGCGGTCCTGTGGGGATTGGCGTGGCGCTGGGATGGGGCGCATGGAGTTGCCGCGGCAAACTATAAAGGAGTTGAAATGGAAAATTCTGCTCGCTCAAGTAGAGCGCTAAAAACTGTCCTGACCTTTGTATGGGTTCTGCTAGTTGCCCGAATCATTACTGGTCTGACGATTTCACATGATCTTTCTTCAATGCAGGCGTGGTTCTCGGTTCAGGCTTGGATTGCACCTTTAGGGTTTGCTGTCATCGGCACTGTTATCTATTGGAAGAACTCTGCGAATAAATAATTCGCAGGATCTAGGACGCTTGATGACTGCTAGGAAAACTTTTCTAGCGGTCGTCGAGCGTCCTTTCTCGGCTACCTAAGAATTCTCTCCTAGTACGTGAATATGGTTGCTTGCGAGCAAACCTGGCTACGGACTGCGGGCAAAGTTCAGGGACCCCCGTCTAATGTGATCAAAGCGGGCCGTACTTGGCCATGAAGCGTCTGTAGATAAAAAGAAGCCCCATACCGCTTGGCGGTACGAGGACTTCCCAATGATATATGCACGGATCACAATCCCAACTTATACAAGTTAGGCGGTCCAGCTTCTGTCTAATATTCTACTTTGGTGACCCCAACGAATCAACTAGCGGATTTTGGTAGCTTCCTGGCCGGCGCTCGGTTTCAAACCTACTTGGATTGCTGCCAGGACGACCGCAAATTAGCTTTAGCTACCTACACGTGGAACTCAAAGCTCGCGGCGGAACTTTCACGAGTTCTGGGACACGTTGAAGTTGTCCTCCGCCATGCGATGGATCTGCAACTTCGTATCTGGAATTCGGCCCAACCTCTCACCCTCGGGCAGCCGAACTCTAACGATGCTCGTCAACGCAACGGCGGCAATTCCGAAGAGTGGCTCAAGCACCCGGCGCCGCTGTTGTTCAAACTCGTCAATACGAGAACGCGCAAGGGCAAAATCTTGTCAACCTACGAGGGTGCCTTGCGGCGGGCTATTGACGGAAGCAACGAAAGAGACCCAGCCCACCCCAGGCATGGAGCCCACATCACGCACGATGACATCATCGCACACACCACCTTTGGTTTTTGGCTGCATTTATTGCCCAACCCCAAGCATCGACACACTCCGCTGTCCCAGCTCAGCCAGCAGGAACGGACGAAAGAGCTGGCCGCTAGACGACTTTGGTCTGAAGCCCTGTCCAAAGCCTTCCCAGGCCTGAGCAACGTCTACGTGGTTCAGTACTACCTTCAGAGGGCGCACGCCTTGCGAAACCGCATTGCTCATCACGAACCACTGTTGAATACCGACGCGAAATCATACTTCAGAACCTCCACCCGGCTGCTACACGGAATTAGCCCGGCGGTCGGCAGCTGGGTCGGTGCTACCGCCGAAGTCGTGCAGATCCTCAGAAAACGACCAACCGGGAATTCATGAAAGCAAAACCCTGCGGATGCTATCCCGCAGGGTTCCAGCTTCCTAGCAGGGTCTCGCCCCTAACTTCTGGGATGATCGTTTTACTGCTGTGGCTCCCCGACGGGGCCAGGTTCTAGGTCGGGTTCCTTTGAATCATCTGGCTTTTCCAGGGGATACGCTTCGGCGAGCCACTGTGCGAAGTCATCCTGGAGAGCTTCGGGGACTGGATCCATTCGCTCAGGTGTGCGGTGCTCACGTCGGCAGCCGGCCATCCCTCCCTTATCTGCTGGCGCGTTCACGATATCCAGGACGTCGGGCAGGCAGCGCAGGTTCCAATACACCAGATCACTATTCGGAGTCTCGGACCCGTAGTTCGCCGCCGTCCACGACGTATATAACCCGACCACGTGCGCGACGACGTTCGGGTGGAGGAACCAGCAGGTGGGGATCATGTTCGTGCTTTGCCCGGCTCCGTAGGTTGCGTTCATCCAGGGCAGCCACTGGTTGATCTCAGTGAGCAGCTCCGAGATTTGCTTCGGGTTGGCCGTATAGAGGTTCCAAGGTGCTACCTCTTGTTCGGGTCTTATGTTGGTGAGTCGTTCCAGCTGGTTCGTGAGTTCCACAAGAACTGTTTCTTGTGCGGCGAGGCCTTGCTCGACTTTTTCTTGCCGTTCGATCAGCGGCTCAACCAGCGGAACGATCAGCTCGAGGACATCATCGGTGGGTTGCGTATCGCTCATCGCGCACCGCCAAGGGTTTCTGCCGGATCGCTACCTGCCAGGGTTTGGGTGGGTTCGTGGAAGATCTTGCCGCACCTGCGCAACGTCTGCTCCTTCATCTCATTCAGCTCCTGGTGGTCTTTGCGCTGCCACACCATCTCGGTATGCACCACATGCGGCGGCAGATTCCGATACACCGCGGTGGCCTGCCCGAAGCGCAGATGCTTGAGCTCTTCAGCGCGCACGATCGCTTTCTCCTCGGAACTAGTGGTCCTCGAGCCTCCACTCTTGCTAGAAGAATGGCTGATGCGTGCCTTATTTCGGACGCCCATGTCGTTGGCGTAGGTCTTCAGGTCTTCGCTGTTGATGCCGGGGAATATCAGCTTCAAGCTCGCGTTGGATTCGATGGTTTTCGCTTCTTCCTTGCCCCAGCGTGCTTCGTTCTGGATGAAGGATTGGCTGATGCCGATCACTTGGATGCCCCGTCCGCCGGTATCAGTGATCAGTTCGCTCATGTTGCTGAATGCGGCAACGTTTGGTGCTTCGTCCAGGACCATGCGGAAGACAGGCCAGAGCCGGCCGGAGGCGAACTGGCTGGATTTGCGGCGAGCTGCCCGATAGACCTGGTCAGCGAACATCGTGCTCAAAGTCCCCAGCGGGGATTTTTCCCCGTCAACCACGATGTGCAGGGTGTTCGGCCCTTCAAGGAACGTGTTGATGTCGAAGGCTTCCTCCTTGCGGAATCGGAATTGCGAGAGCACTTTCTCGGTGACCAAGGGTTCGGCTAGGGAGAGGAGGGTGGCTTTGATGGAGTCTTCGGTTTCGCCGGCCCGTGATTCGGTGCGCTCACGCAGGGGTTGGATGAAGGCCCTGGATTTGTGGTGGTCTTCGAGGATGGTGATGGGTTCGGGGTTGTGGGAGTCGAAGATCCACATGAGCAGGTCATCCATGGTGCAGTCTTCCAGTGCGGCGGCGTGCAGGAGCCGGCCGAGGACGGTGCCGGCTTTGGCGCTGAACCAGGACCCGTTCTTGGTTCCTTCCATCGGGGCCGCGTTCGCCCAGGCTTTGCCGCGCTCGAGGGCTTCGTCTTCGTCTTCGCACCCGTAAATGGGTGTCCAGTTCACCCTGGTCGGCCAGCCGGTGATGTTTTCCCAGTCGCACACAAATACGTGCCCTTGTTTTTCCCGGGCAATGGCGGTCCAGGCGACCACATCGGGTTTCGTGGAGGTGGCTAGGACGGGGCCTGGGGCGTTGAGGATCATGGGGATGACGATGCTGGAGGTTTTGCCGCCGCGGGCTGGGGCGTAGACCCACATGCTGTCTTCCAGTTGGATATACAGCGGGGTTTTCTTCGACGCATTGGCATAGACGGCCAGGGCGATGAATGCTTCGGCGGTCTTCTTCGTGACCTGCGCCCCATAGATTTGGCGGGCTTTGCGCCAGGCGGAGGTGAAGCCCATCATTGACGTAATCGCGGCCCCTTGTGGGGTGAATTTCTCAGCCTCGTCCCGCGAGCTTCCCCAGATTTCGGTGAACAGCACATATGCCACGATCAGTAGGGCTGCGAAGCCGCCGAGGATGAACCAGGACGCGGTCGGCCAGGCGAGGTTCTTGTCGATGGCGGCTTGGACCAGTTCCATGGGGTTCCACGAGATCCCGGTGCCGGTGGGGGTGAGTCGTTCGCCCCAGTTCAACGCCACCAAGGCCAGCCCGGCGAGGGCGGCGATGATCAGCCAGGCGGGGATTTCGCGGTTACGCTGCGTGGGGTTCGAGCTCATCGGTGATCACCTCGTTCATTTTCTGGGCGGTGAGGGCCTTGTCGGTGTCGGTGAGGATTTTCTCCACGTCGCTGCGCAGGTGCTTGACCTCGAACGGAGCTTCGTTGCCGATCTTCATCAGGCACGTGCCAGTCGCCAAGTTCAGGATCGTGCCATAACTGGAAGCGGGCAGGTCGAACATTTCCACTGCAGCCCGCGCATCCGGGGCTTTCTTCTGCTGATACACCAAAACGGTGTCGCATTCCTTGATGATCGCCTCAGCTTCGGTGCCGGGCGGGATGTCTGAGACGTGGTGGAACATGAACCAGTTCGACAGGCCGATGGCGCGGGAGACTTTCTGGTTGCGGCGGATGACTTTGGCGACGGAGGTTTGGACGACGTGCCAGGCTTCTTCGACGATGAAGTGGGTTTGGCGCCGGTTCTTGGCCCGGAAGAGCCGGTTGGTCATCCACGTGTTGATCACGGTCATGATGATCGCCAACGCCGGCCCGGTCTCTGGCAACTGGGAGACATCGAAGACGGTCAACCCGTCAGCCAACACGACGTTTTCTGAGGTTTCGCCGTCGATTAGGCCGGAGAGGTCTTCATCGACGAACCGTTCCAGTTCGAATGCCAGATCGTACCCCCATTCGCGCAAGACTGTCCGTTCGATCTGCAGTTCCTCGCAGTCAATCGGGGAGGGGTCGAGCATGCGGGCGATGACCAAGCCGATGGTGGGGGTACGGCCAGCAGCGCGGGTTTCTTTCAGCACGCGGTGGTGGGCAGTGCGCATGGCTTTGCCTTCGCGGGAGGAGACAGGCCGGCCGAGGACTTCGGTGGCAACCGCGCGCAATAGCTGAGCTTGGCTTGGTGGGGCTTCGGAGCCGTTGGTTCGGGTGTCTTCGACTTCAGGGGAGATGGCCGGGTCGAAGATGTTCAGGCAGGCGCCGCCTCCACCGATTTTGAAGGTGATCGGCTCGCGCCCGAAGAATCGGGACAGGGCTGCGTATTCGCCTTCTTCCGGGTTGGAGTCCGAGGGTTTCTTGTCGACGACGATGACGTTGCGGTTCAAGATCAGCGGGCGCAGGCAGCCCCAGGTTTTGCCGCCGGAGCTTTTGGCGGAGCCGAGGTCGCCGATGAGAATGACGTTGGCGTTGTTCACGGTGTTCGGGTAGGCGAAGATCGGGTCGTGCATGACACCCCACCCTGATTCCAGGTCCAAGCCGAAGAGTAGGCCTTTGTAGGAGGTGGGAGACCAGGGGACGGCGAGGTTGCTGATCTCTGTTTGCCGGGTGGTGCTGATTCCGCCTTCAGGTGCCGGGTCGTAGAGGCCGTAGGCGGATCCGGTGCGGGAACGGCGGCCAGCGTCCCAGGACACGTCCGGGCGGAACATGTCCGCGGGTGCCTGGGTGTAGCCATTTTGATTGCTTGCTAGTTTGCTCGTTTGTGTTCGAGCTAGTTTCCTGGCTTGCTTAGCGGCCCTCCGGTCCTTCCTCGAATGTTTCTTCGTGTCTCCTTGGCCGGCGACTGTGCTGGCAGGGGAGGTGGGACCGGATGCGGTCTTCCCAGATGTGCTGGCGTCTGCGGGGTTGGTGGTGGTGCTGGTTTTCTTGAAATATTTCATGATTAACGGATCCCTCGTCCTAGCGGCATCACGGCAGCCAACGCCATATGGTGGCGGTCATCGAGCCAGATCAGCCGCTCGATCCCGCAATCAGTGGCCACCGATTCAATCTGTGTGGACACAGCCAGCAGTTCTTCTTCGGACTGCACAGTGAAGCTCAGGTACGCACCCCATTTCACTCCGTGATGCCCGCTGCCGGGCATGAGGTCGGCGCCGCGCTGGTCCGAGGAGCTGGACATGACGTGTTCGGTGCCGTCGCTGACTTTGCCTTTCTCTGCATCGGATTTGCGCTTGGCCTTGTCACTGGTGCGATCAGAGACCGCTTGGGCACGGGCGGTGCGGGCATCGACAACTTCGTTGACCCACGACACCGAATGGATCACTGCGGGCACGATCCCGTTGACCAGCTGCCGCATGGATTGGACGGGAAGGGCGGAGCCGGCCATGAACCCATGGCGGGGAATGTAAGCCACTCGTGTGTAGGCATGGTTGTTCACCAGTACTGCTTTGGACGTTTTTGTGGCGTCCAGACGCTGCCAGACCGAACTGAGGTTTTGGTCTGGGTCGTCGATGCTGACCTCGTACGGGTCTTGTAGGTGGGAGAGGAGTGCTGCGGCCATGTTGGAGTTCACCGGCCGGAAACTGCGGATCGCTTTATGGGTGACTGCTTGGGACATCAGGGCGTGGGCTTCGCTGACGATCGCGTCATGCACCGCCCGCGGGCCAGGGGTTTGGGCGGTGATGGCGCGCTGCAGTGCGGCGAGGTTGTCGAAGCGCAGCACCCAGTAGGAGCGGTGCTGTTCGGCCTTCTGCTCCACATCCAGGCATAGCTCTTGGTAGGAGCGGACCAGGTGGTCATGGGCTTGGGGGTGGACGTAGTCAGAGAGCCAGGAAATGTGGTCGGTGATGTCCAAGGGGACGGAGCGGGTGAAGCTTTGGATGTGGGAGATGGCGCTGGTGCGCCGCGCTGCCCGGGCGAGGACTTTGCCGAATCCGATGAACGGGATGTCTTCGATGTCTTCTTCCACGACACCGCCGGTGCTGCCGCGCACTTCGAAGATCGCGGTATAGAACACCGGGCTGGTGTTCGCATGCCTGAACACGGTGAGGCGTTCGCGGGTGTTGAAGGGGACTTCGGTGGCGCTCATCTTCCCGATCATCAACGGGGCCGGCTGGTCGGTGGCTTTGCGGCGTTGGGCCCTGCGCACTGCGAACCCTTTGGGGCGGGCAGTTTTCGGCTGGTTCGAAGTTTTCTGTTTGTTCTGTGTTCTCTGCTTATTTTGGGTGGCGTGCTGGTAGGTTCTCAGGCGCTCTGCGGCGATCTGTTCGTGGACGGGATCGAAGACATCGGTGCCGGTGGTTTTCTGCCAGATCCGGTAGGCCCGTTCGGCATAAATGGCTGCCAGGCTGCGGCCTTCATTGATGGCGGTGGGCATCGTAGTCAGGATGCTGGCCACGGCCACGAAGAGCGCCGCGACGAGGAAGAAGAAGCTGAACGATCCCAACATGACCAGGAACGCGGAGAGCGCGAGACCAATGAAGAGGAGGAGCTTTTCGGGCAGGGAACGGCCTGAGAGCAGTCCGCGGGACTTGAACTCACCGCCGAGGGCAACGTGACGAGTCATGAGGGTTGATCAGTCCTTAAACGAATCCCAGGTATCGGGGTCGGAGTCCTGTTGGGCGATGCGGGCTTGGGCTGCCGCGTTGGACATGGCGTAGCGGGCGTTGGCGAGCATCCCGACCTTGCCGGTGTGCAACGGCCGATACGCCTTGCTAGAGGTGGCATTGGTTGGAGAGTTAGGGCCTGCGGGCTGGGTTTGCCGGCCGGAAGCACCAGCAGCCTGGCCAGAAGTGCCAATACCGGCACTGTCGAAGGTCGGTTCTCCAGCAGAGCCACCTTCAGGATTGCGGCCTGAGGAACCCGTTGTCCTTGGAGCACCCGCGCCGCTGGAACCACTGGCATTTCCTGTGCTGCCTGTTCGGGGGCTGGTTGGCCGTTCCATGACCTCGGTCGGAGTACCCTGCCCAGGGCTGCCAGGCGACGACTGGCCACCAGAAGAACCCTGCGGCTGGCCAGCATCCGGGCCGCCGGACGCGCCGGCCCCTGAAGGTGGGGCTGAACCATCCTCACCGCCACGCGCAGCTGAAGATCCCTGGCTGGCAGCACCGGTACTTGCTGCTCCAGCACCTGCTGCAGTACCGCCGCCCGATGTACCGTTACCGGCCCGGGGGGCAGGCGAAGGTGTGCTGGAAGCATTGCCGCGGCGTGAGGAGATCGCGCGACGCACGGCTCCTGCGCCGGCACCGGCGAGTGAGCCGGCCATGCCACCTGCCGCAGCGCCGACACCAGCAGAAATTTCAGGGGAGATCCCGCCGAAGTTCGCTTCACGGCTTTGGATGATGGGCATCCACCGGAAGATCGCTGCGGGGGAAAGAACGATCAGCAGCATGATGAATGCGGTCGCTCCGAGGTTGCCCACATTGACCAGCACATCGTCGGTGCCTTCCTTGAACGCGGTCTGCGAGGCCAGGACCCCGAAGACGGCGCCCATGACGAGGAAGACCACGGGCTTGAGGATCAGCAGGGTGGCGAGGGTAGAAGCGATCTTCAGTACGTAGCGGCGGGTTTTCGGCGAGATGAGCATGCCGATCAGGGCGGCGATGGCCAGTCCCATGAGCTGCTGGAAGATCGGGATGAGCAGGAAGTAAATCATCAGGGCGATCGAGCCGATGAACAGCATCCCGAAGAAGATGATCGCCGCCAGCGGGCCGAACCAGCTGCTGGATTCCAAGGAAGCGAAGCGGGAGATCACGGTGATGAAATTACTGATCATTTCCGCGGACCAGTTAGTGGCCCCGGAGGTCAGTGGGGCGATGCGCTGCTGTATTTCGTTCATGGCCCACGGACCGTAGATCACCAGGAAGAGGCTGACCGGGAGGTAGTAGAGCAGGGAGTTGCTGAAGTCGTCGTCGCTGATCTCTCCGTTGCTGTGGTGCTTGAATAAGGTGAGCAGCATGATGGAGAGCCCGACGACGCCGATGCCTGCGTAGAGCGCCCAACGGTCTTTGAACTCTGGGCTGGAGGCGTCGAATTCGGTGGTGGAGGTGAGCTCTTCGAGGACTTTTGAGGTGAGTGCGATGGACTCTATTTTGCTGCTGTTGGCGACTTCTTCGAGTCCGCTTTTGGGGTCGGCAACGAAGTCGATGGTGTTGCCGATGGCATCCATGGCGTTCAGAACCGATCGGCCGATCTCGCTTTGGCCCATCCAATTTCTCAGAGTGCCTGAAGCCCACCCCATAAGGAATTCATTCGCTTGTTTCCTGATGCAGAAAGTAACGCTTTGCTGTCCCGCACCCGTGGAACTCAGGGCCTCGCACAAATCCATGGCTGGTTCCTGCTTGATGATCAGCGCGTCAGGGTCCGGATACATGGCGTGCAACGCATCGCGCGTCTGTTCTTCGCAGTTGCGGGCATCGAAGTTGAGGAAAGATTCCATCTTGCGGTAGTACGTGAAATTGCTGCATTCATCGGCGCCGATCTCCGTGATGATATCATGCAGCAAGGTGTTCTTATCGTCATCCGATAAGTTCTCGTACCTCTTGGCCTGGTCTTGGCTCAGAACTTCTGAGACATTTTCATCTGTTCCGGTGGCTTGGGCCGGGACTGCTAGACCTAGGGTGAGCAAGGCAGCGAAGATGGCGGTGAGCAACCGCCTCATCGTGCAAGCTCCATCCAACCATCACGGCTTAGCGGATTGCCTTGGGAGTCCACGAAAATTTGGTTCAGCAGATCGTTCGGCGATTCTGGAGCTTTCTCGCCGTCAGCAATGATCAATTGAGATTCTGCACGGACGGGCGTCGGCGAGAGATCGAGCTTCCAATCATTGCCTTCCCACACCAAAGCTTGGTTCTGAGTGCGGTATTCGATCGAGGGGCCGATAGTTTTCCCATCCAGCTCGAGCCCTGGATCGTCGATCTCGAGTGCCACGGCGATGTTTGCTGATTTTCCTGGTTCGCAGTTCTCGACCTTGTAGATCGCCGGAGAGATCAGGCTGCTTTCTGCTGAAGCTGAATTATCGGAGACCAGTGAGGCTGTGGCGTTGATGTACTTCGTGTTGTACTCGCCCGAAGTGGTGATCTGCTGAAGCGTTGCCTTCTGGTTCTTCCAGTTTTCAGGGGAGTAGGAATCGGCCGCCACATAGTTCACTGCAGCGCGGACGGCGTCTTCACACGAAGCCGTGTATCCGATAGGGGTTTTGCCGTCGGGTGCGGTCTTGGTTCCGCCTTCAGCGAGGCGGATGCTGGAGATTGGGAACCCGTACTCGCTGGCTTTGGCTGGTGTGGTGGGGGTGGTGGCCGCCGAAGAATCGGGTTGATCCTGATCTTGGGACATGAGGACGCTGGCTACCACGACGAGGGCTATGGCCACCACAGCGACGATGAGGACAATAATTCTCCGACGGCTGGTCATTAGAGCATCCCCGCCAATTTCAGGACCGCACCGATGATGACACCGAACGCGGCAACCGCGACCAGGGCAATGCCACGGCGTTTCATCTCATCGGTATGCTCACCGAGCTCTTCGTAGTGGCCTTGCTTTTTCGCACCGGCGAACTTGCCAAGACTGGTCAGCAGCTTCACGGCCACATAGATCAGCACGACGCCCCAGATGACGCCGAGGATGATGCCCAGTGCGCTGTCGAATCCATCGCCCAAAGGCGAGATGTCGGGGGAGACGCCCTCGAACGGGTTTTTCACGGTCGTGGATTCTTTTTGTTCCGCGACGATGCTGGGCGCGGTGTGTACTGGTGCGAACACGGGTTAGTTCTCCTTGGTGTTTCGGGGGGTCGTGTCGTTGGAGGCTGAGCGGAAGAGTCCGGCGCTGACGGCAGCGGCGACTTTCTCGAAGGCGCGCACTGACTCGTCAGTGGCTAGCTGCCAGTCGATCAGCCCGTTCGTGTCCAGGGCCGGTTCATAGGGGACGGCTAGGAATGTTGCGGTCTCGCCGAGGGCTTGTTCGAGCATCTGGCGCAGTTCTTTGCGGCGCTCCGCGGCCACGGCCCGACGGTGGGATCCTGGGGTGATGACCAGGACCGCATGCTCACACAGGCTGGCATAGTGCTGGTTTCCGGTGACTTGGGACATTGCCTGCAATTGTTCGACGGTGCGCAGGACAGAGACGACGGATTTGTCGTTGAGCTCGACGGGGAAGACGAGCTGGTCGGTGGCGTCGATGCCGGCGAGCCAGTTTTCGGCGCGGGTGTTGTTGCCGGTGTCCAGTACGACGATGTTCCAGAAGCGCTGGACGACTTCGAGCAGTTCGTTGAAGGTGGGGCGGGTGAGCATTTGCATCCGGTCTGGATCCTCATCGGAGGCCAGTACGCTGAAGCGGTTGTCTCCTTGTGGGCGGGTGTAGTACTGGACATCGCCGCTGCGGGTCCGTTCGCTTTTGAGCTGCTCGAGGGCATCGAGCAGGTCGATGATGGTCATGTTCGACCCGTTGGAACGGGTGCGGACCCCGAGGGTGCCCATGGTTTCGTTGTTGTCCATGGCCAGCACGTTGTGATCCGAGGTGTTGCCGATGGTGGAGGCCAGTGCGACGGTGAGAGAAGTTTTCCCTGCTCCACCGGCAGGTTGGGCGATGGTCACGGTGACCGGCCGCGGGTAGACCCGGCGGATTGAGGCGAGCGTGGCCCGGCGTGTCAGTTCTTGGGGTCCTGGTTTCGGGGCGATCAGCCCGCCAGTCCAAGTCCGGATCTTCTTCTGCCATCCTTCTTCGGCTGGCAACGGTGTTTCCAGGGCGTCGGAGCCGGTGATCGCACTGCTGAGCGATCCTGAGACCAGCGGTGTTCCTGAGACGAGTGGTGTCCCTGAATCCAGTAGTGTTCCTGATCCCTGAGTCGTCCCGGATGCCGGGGATGCCTGTGCGGAATCCGGATTCCCAGGAGCGTCAGCAGGATCTTGTCCCGCAGCGCTTGGGCTGGCAGTGCTCGAGCCAGGGGCTGGTCCGTCGCTGGCTGGTTGTTGGGTGGTTGCTTTGCTGGTGCCCTGTTCGGTGGGTGTTGGTTTCACCAGAAGGTCTGTTTTCATGCGGCGGCGTTCTTCGCCTGGCCAATCCCCGCTCATGCACATCCCCTTTCGTTCATCAAACCCATAGTATCAATTAGTATTGAAAATATAAGCTTCAATATAAAAAAATACTCAAGGGGGTTGCCATGAACCAGGGAATGCACCGCACCACGCGCCACACTAGGGAACACTCTCGCCGCCGTGCCGCCACGACAGGGCTCGTTCTGGCCTTAGCCAGTGCGCTGCTGGCGGGTTGCACACCGACCGAACCAGAAGGCACGCCGGGGGAGGAGAACGGGATCATGCACGACATCCACGCCTCCCCGGAACAATCAGCCATCGAAGAATGGAGCCCCCGGATCGCCCAAGAAGCCAGTGACGTGGCCACCAACGCCGCGACAGTCTACGCCCGCCCCGAACTGAACCAGTCCCAATGGTTTACCGGGCTGCGGCCCTATCTTTCTGCCGACGCGCAACGCACCTTCCAAAACGTCTCGAACCTGAACATCACCGCCACGACAGTCACCAGCACTGAAGAACCCGTCAAAGGACGGTCCGCGGCGATCGCCACCATCACCGTGAACACCAACAGCGTCTCCCTGGACTTCCTGCTAAGCCGGGCTGATGGTGAATGGGTCGTCGAAAAGATCACCAGCACCAACTAATGCGACGCTTCAGACTCATCAAAACCCTCGCCATCATTCTGCTGGTCTTCTTCGGCGGCATTTTCCTCTCCCTGACCATCCTGGAACCACGAGACACAGCGGATCCCCGGACTATGGACTGCAACCCGAACAGCAGCATCGGGGAAAGCGTCAACGTCACCAACCTGCCCACCACCCCAGTCGGCAATTACACCGAGAAGCAACTGGCCAACGCCGCGATCATCATCAACGAAGCCAGCAACGCAGACCTGCCCCAACGTGCGGCCATCATCGGACTGATGACCTCCATCCAGGAAAGCAGCCTGACCATCCTGGCCAACGACGGGAGCTGGGAGTACCCGGAAGGCACCCGCATCATGACCAAAAACGAATGGGAACAAGCCAAAGAAGTAGCCGTGGCTTCCTTGGATGAACCGCATGAAGGCGTCGGGCACGCCTGGGACGCCATGGGCACCTTCCAGCAACGGCCCAGCGCCGGCTGGGGCACTGTCGGACAGATCATGAACCCCGCCACCGCGGCCGCGACCTTCTTCGACCGCCTCCAGAGCATCGACGGCTGGGACGAGCTGCCCTACGAGCAAGCCGCCGAAGCCGTCCAATCCTCCGGCCTCCCAGATAACTACGCGCAACGCAGGGATGATGCAGAGCTGATCTATGCGGCCCTGCAAGGCGCAGAGGTCACTGATGTCGACCAAGACGAAGCCTATGTCTCGTGTGATGACGGGGCTGAGAGCCGCAACCCGAAAACGAAAAACACTCCGAACAATGAATCAGACTGGGTCTTCCCCTTGGAGACGTTGACGAAGATCTGGCACAACTACGGCGAATCCCGCGGCCCCTACCCGCACGCCGGCGAAGACTTCGCCGCCCCCGAAGACACCCCCATTTACGCGGCGGCCGCAGGCCAAGTCATCCGCGCCAGCTGCGACGACCTCGTCGTCGGCCGGTCGCCCTGCCAGATCGAAATCGACCACGGCACCCACGACGGCGCCCAGATCACGACCTTGTATGTTCACATGTTCCCGGATGATCTGATCGCGCACGTCGGCGATGAAGTTGAAGCAGGGGAGCAGATCGCCCAGGTGGGTACCAACGGCAACTCCACCGGTTTCCATCTGCACTTCGAAGTATGGAAAGACGGGCAGATCACCAACCCGATGGAACTGATCGAGCAGCAAGGAGTCACGATGCCTGGATAAAGTCCCGCCGCTGCTGCCTCCGGCACAGCACCGCATCCACCAGCCCCAACGTCATGCCGGCCAGGACACTGAGAATCGCAGGATAGATGAACAAGTCCGTAATCCAGCCCAGTTGCCGGTTCGCCAACTCGGCCAAATGCCCCAGCGGGGCGGCAATGACCAGGCCGAAGCCGAAGCCCATGAGCTTCTTGGAGTAGTACGGAATCCTGGATACCGACTCGGTAGCTGCCCTCATCAGCGGGGCCACCAGGAACGAGGAAACAATTGCCGGGTAGATATAGAGCGTGAGCTTATATAAGACCACCAACGGATTATCCCTGAACGCATTCAAGCCAACGTCAGAATAGGAACTGCCACTGAGCACGAACAGAGCCCCCATTAGCGCGGCCGAGGCCGGCAACGCGACAGTGGAAAGCTTCAGGATCTTGTGTGCGATCTCTGGGCGGTTGATGCCATGGGAGATCTGTATGCCGCCGCAGAAGAACACCAGCGCAATACCAATATGGGATACGAGGTTCGCAAAATTGTGGGATCCAGCCAAGGAATCAACGAACTCATAGACCGGATCAACAGCCAAAGACAAGACGAGGGCCATGCCCAGATGGGCGAGCCACAGCCAAAAATTCCCGATCCCTTGGAGCAGGCGAGGAAGGCGGGCAATGAGAGCTGCGAGGAAACTGGTGGCAAGGATTGCAGACACCCAGCTCGAAACCGCCACATCATTCATCCTAGATGACGGTCGAAGCTCTCTCGGTCGCGTTCCTGCTTGCCCACCTGCTGCAAACGTTGCTCAGTGCAACTGAGCAACTGTCCGACAGGAACTGTATTAGCCCAAGTCGCACGGCATTCTTCAACCCAACCAGCTTCTTTCCCCGTGAGCACTTCAGAGATCACCAAAGCCGACACGCCCGGCCACCCAGCATGCTCACACACTGCCAGTGCCACATCTTCACGCAACCTGGTGCGCAGCATCTTCCATAGCGTCGGCTGATTCACGCCCAGCTCATCAGCAATCCTGGCACGCAACGCCCCGTCGTTGGCTAGATTGAACCAATACAACGCCGCCAAATCATAGCTCTCAGGTCCGAGTTGGGTTTCGGTCACTGGCTGGTTTTCCAAACGTCCAGCACTGGCACGGAACAACCCTGGCGATGAAATGAAACCTGGCATCTCACCGACGGCAGGCGACGAAGGAACAAGATCAGCGAAGACAGCGAAGCGGGCGAGCTGGGTGAGCGGATCCAAATCCAGGCCGCGGGAAATGGCAGCAATCGTCGCCGGTGCGACGTTGCCTCGAGCGAGCTGCTGCTTGACCCGCAACCTCGGCAGATCCGCGAGGGCAGCAAAGCGCACGAAACCGGTGCCTGGAGAAACCTCATCCAGCCACGCTTGAACCTCATCGCGCCCTAGCTTCACTAACCGCTCAATCACTCGCACCACAGCAACATGCTCACACCGTGCCCTGAGGCTCGGTGCTTTTGCCAACCTGTCTCAATTTAT
Organism: Arthrobacter sp. JUb119; assembly: GCF_024807995.1. Classification (NCBI taxonomy): domain Bacteria; kingdom Bacillati; phylum Actinomycetota; class Actinomycetes; order Micrococcales; family Micrococcaceae; genus Arthrobacter; species Arthrobacter sp. JUb119. Next base: position 40,087 of record NZ_JANUFE010000009.1, on the reverse strand, counting down.
CCTGTCTGACGGGCCTGTAATCCCAGTTTAGAGGCGGGGACAAGACACAATTCGGCCACAAAACACCGGACAACCAGAAAACCGGCGCCCAAGACTCTGCTATGGAAGGCGAACGTGACGGCCGGCGGATGCTTAACGAAGGTCTACTCGCGACAGCCGAACAAAAGCGGAGGGTTGTCGTGAGGAGCAAAGAACAGGTACTTGAAGGTGCCGGTCGCTAGGCATGTCGGGTCTGGGGAGAGTAGAGCGGAGAAGGCTTGGCTGGTACTGCCGTAGCTCGTGGGCTCTGACAAGGTAAAAGCCAGCACATTCTGCTCCGGTCGTTATTAAGCGTGACTGCGCCAGCCCGGCAAAGCACTATCCAGAGCTTCAAGCCGCCAGGCAGACAAGATTCCCTTGGACCGCCTTTGATGCTGGTTATGCAACCAAACGCCCAGGGAACGTTCTGTGTCCGAAGCATATTTCCGGTAACGAGGCAGGCATTTGTTCTCCACAACGTATTGGCGGAGCGCGGCGAGTCTAGCCCTCCAGCGCTCATCCAACTCGTGCTGGCGCGGGTCTGCCCTCCAACCTGCGACGTCCTGCAAAAGGACGACCTTCGAGGGCGGCAGCTCGCCTGCATTGAGAAGCCTGCGTTGTTCAGCAAGCCAATCGTGCAGCGCTCGCTCGGTTCGGTTACCTGTGGTGCGGGGCAGTCTGCCGTTTTCGGATTGAAAGGCCGCGACTTCTTTGGCGCGCCGGCGCCAAATAGTCGACGGACGATTCTTGCCGCGTGCGGCCAAAGCTGCTTCATGCTTTCCACGAAAACCGGGTTCATAGTGCTCACGCCGCTGCAGGTGGTAGTGGATAGTTGCTGCACCACAATGGCACAGGTCAGCGATCTCGCGGGCAGTTAGACCGGCAAGATGCATTTGGTCCCATTCAGGATGCCTGGATACTTTCCAGCTAACCATGGCTCCAGGCTACAACACAGTGACCAGTGCGGGTTTGCGACTGAGGCAGCCTGGAATTCGAGTAGTGCGGGCAAAGATAATTCATTGTCCGTGGGAGAGCATTACCGGAAACCTTCAGAAGTTCGGGCCATGCAGTTGCCGCTGACATCGGAGGTGCAGGCGGATGGGTTAGCTGTCAGTGTTGCGGGACCAATGCTGCGTGAGTCTTTGCTGGGCTTGCTGTTCGCTCAGCCCTGAAAGTTCTTGTTTGGTAGCGATTGAAGCATCACATCGGTTCGAGGAGGTCAAGCCCTTTTCCGTGCACGGAGCCATCGTCGATGGGCGGATCTAAGCGACATTTATTTCGATTGCCCAACAAAAGAATAATGAAACTGTTTCAATCCAGCCTGCTGCTATCAACTCAATGCTAGCTGTAGTTTGTGCCTGTTTACGTCGCGGGGAACTGCCAGAAAAGGATTATGGATCGGCTTTAGCAGTGCATTGAGAAGTTGCCCGACTGGCAGACCCACCGCCAGGCTCCAGCTTTGTCTTCTTGGAACAGTTTTATGTTCCCAGTATCCCGAACCCTTGTTATTGGTGTAGCACTCGTACATGAATGATGTGACGTGAGCTGTCACTGAACTGCAATTATCTTTTTCACCAGCCATTCCCCCGCAGCGATTTTCGGTTTGGAAGTTGAAGAAATATGAGGATTACCTGCGTCAGTGGATGGTGTGCAGACCACCGCACGTCCGTGAGTGGTTGTGGGCATTAAAAGGGGAACCCCCTGTTGAACGGATATTTATTAAGGGGCGTGGTTAAAATGTTTCACAATCGCATCAATTTGGTAACGAAAATGGAAAATGCTACTTAAAGAGGTAAGTCCAAGTAATTATTGTTGAATGAATTACATACGATTTGTCGGGAAAAAGCGGCCCCATAGAAGGGCCATGGCTTTCGTTCTCGCCGTTGCCCTGTCCCTGGCATTCTTGGGACTTACGCCATATAAAGCAGATGCCGCATGGATCGGGAACATCACTAACGTTACAAGCGTTAGTTGGGTTCCTCATAAGAAGCAAATAAAGATTCAGTACAATAACGCTAGGGAAGTTCCTCGTCAAGTTGGCCTGCAGGCAGATGTAGGCTTTGCTATCTCTTCACGTGGTCCTAGTTTGGGATATAAAAGTCTTAATCGCGGCAAGGGATCACATGTCGAATATATGTCAATCAAACCTTGGACGGCAGTCGCCAGCGTTAGGATCTCCATCCCTCGGCTTAGTAGCGTTTCATACAACGTGCTTATGGCGCCTGCAACCCACACAACAAAGAAAACTGTCAGCGCTGCAGAAGCTGTAGGAACCGCCATCGTGATGCACGTTCCAGGTATCATTCTGACCTTCGCTCCACAAACGCGATGGTTAAAAGCCGTTGGTGCGACAGTGCTGGGTTGGTCCGTCTTCAAAGATGTTAAATCGTCGCTGACCGGAACAAGTTCGAAAAAGTGCCCTAAACTCGCCAAGGGCCAAGTCATTACTACCAAATCATGGTTTACACAGTCCGGAAATAAGGTTCGGCACCACACAACTACGAAGGTGTGGAAAAACACTAGTAATTACAATAGGGGCAACACTCCAGCCTGTACGGTAAGCTCTTCTTACGTCTACGCGTAGTAAAAGAACAATTCGAGGCACCAATATGAAAAAATTTTCCCCTCTGCTTGGCGCGCTCATTGGTTTTTCTGCCGGATATTATATTTGGTTAGAACTTTTTCAAGCATTTGAGACTTCGATAGGTCAGAGTATGCTCACCATACTTCTTGGATCGACTGAATTTGTCACGCTACTCGCCGTCGGGGCAACTGCTCTTATCCTCGGGCTAACATTTGCGGCGGCTGCCAGTGCAAAAATGCTGGTCTTGGTGTTTGAGAAGATGAAGAAATCAAACTCCACGGTGCACTAGCCCCAATACCGTTTACTTAGTGCTCTGATGTTTTAATCTTTCCTCATTGCACGCACCGGATGGGCGAAACCGGAATGACTCTCAGGCCACGTTTCCCTCGGCGTACTAGCGAAGGTTTTCCTGCCCATAGTGGTTGAGGAGGTGATCGCCGAGGTGGGTGCCGGCAAGCAGCTCTCACGCCTGCTCCCGTCATGGATGATGGTGTACTACGTAATGGCTCTGGCTTTGCAAGCTGGGACCGCCTACAGGGAAGTCATGCGCAGCTTGCTAGGGGGGGCTTTAATGGATTTCGCACCGCACCAGCGAATGGACGATGCCCAGCAAAGCAGTAATTTTCAAGGCCCGCACTCGCCTGGGATCCGAGGTGATGATCGCGCTGTTTGACCTTTGCTTCTTATAAGTCATTTAATGACTACCCGTCTTCATGAAATCCCAGGCTAGCCGCTTCTGCCTTTGTCCTAAAAAGTCGATAATTGGAGTTTTGTAAAGCAGTAAATACTCAATTTGCTTCTGTCGCACATAACGAAGCTTCGGGTAACGTCCTGCTCTACGGGGTTAGCCTTACGCCGAAACTAATTCAGCTGGGTTCTCTATAGCTATGCAGACATCAGTCTGATCTAGTTCCGGTGTCAAGATAAGTGGTCGCATTTACCAGATAGCCCTGGCTCAGCTCGTTGGCGATTTCGTGTGTCCCGCGCGATCCACTTTCTACAGCGCCATCGAAGAAACTCTCCTGATGATTCGCCGGATAGGTGAACTTTTGCGCTTCGGCCGAAGCGCTGCTTGTCGGGCACTGAGACGTAACATCGGGGGCAGCTATATTAGGATCCGCGGTCTACCTTTGGGCCGAGGGAATCAGCGTGTAATTTCCGTATAACTGAGAATTTCTCCATGGACATCTTCCACCGTTATCTCAACTCGTAATTGTTCTACGAGCAACCGTGTACTGAGGCCGACCTGAACATATTCCAAGATCTCTTGCTCGATCTGCTGGACAGTTGCTTCGCTGAGCATGCTGATGGTGCATCGGACCAGCCACTGAACATGGGGGATTCTCGCGTCCGTGGCCTTGACTTCGGCGTAGTTCAATTGCGCAGTTTGGGATCGCGAGAACTGCTGCCTGATGTCGCTGATAATCTCGCTTGAGGAAATGCGCACATCGTCTCCTGTTTCTCGTACGACTGCTTCCCAAGTCCTCTGCGTGGGTCGTAGTTTGGAAATCCTGTTCAGAACATTGCTACTTAAGTCTCTGCTGCCCGCAGAGTAATCTTCGCTTCTAAGCTGATCCAGAACGATTCTGGTTTGGTCCTTTAAGTGGCGCCGTTCTTGATGGCACCAGCGGCATTCGAGCTCATGAGGGTCTGGTGAGTCATCTAGCTTGTGGAGTATGTCTTCTATCGTGCGTCCGCAGGGAAGGGTTTTCATGACACCGCCTCGATAATTGCCTTGCGGGCCCGCGCGACCCGTCCTCGAATAGTTGATTCTGACGTGTTGGCGATTGTAGCTGCTTGCTCATAGGTCATGTCCTCAAGGCATACCAGAACAAAAGCCTGCTTCAAGGTCGATGGTAGCTTGGCGACGATATTCCACGCCCTATCAACCTCACTTCGCTGCACAGCTAGGTATTCGGGCGAAAGGTGCTTCGCTGCCGGCTGCCCGGAGAATTCTTCGGCATCAACTACGTGAACACGACTTTGGGCTGAACGAACTCGCTCCAGGCAAATATTCCTTGTCATTCGAAAAAGCCACGTCTTGAAGGCGCCATTCTGCTGGAGGGTGTGCATGCTTCTCCAGGCTTTGATCCAAGCTTCCTGCACCGCGTCATCCGCATCTTGCCAATTCTCAAAAAAGGAACGGCAGTATCTCCTAAGCCCCGGGTCAGTTCGGCAACGAGCATTCCGAAAGCTTCTGAATCACCCTCACGGGACCGGCCCACGACCGCTAACCGTTTTAATTCATCCACACAATCCCCCTATTGTGATGTAGATCACTTAAATTATGTGTGAGGATATTGGTACGGACCTCGTCTGTATGAGTGTAAGCGAAAGAGTTTCCCTCGATATAGGAGTGAAGAACATGGCACAGCCAATGTCGAACGACAAGGTAATCAAGCCAACTGGCGAGGAACTGGAACGTCAAGCCAAGCGCCAGGGGAACCAGGATGCTCAGGAAGAGCACCTTACGGGCCCACTGCACACCGAATTGGGCAAGACGACCATTGAAGACCGGGTTGTTCAGAAGATCGCCAGCATCGCAGCACGCGAAGTGCCCGGGGTATACGCAATGGGCAACGCTGCGCGCCGAACTTTCAATTCCCTGGCAGAACGCATCCCAGGTGCCTCGGCGAACACCTCAGGCGGGGTGAGCGTGGAAAAGGGCGAGCAGCAGACCGCGATCGACGTCTCCATCGTCGTCTCCTATGGATTCTCAATTGTGGAGGTCTCCGAGGACATCCGCGCGAACATTGTTTCCCAGGTGGAACGTGCCACCGGACTGGAAGTCATCGAAGTGAACATCGATGTCACCGACGTCCACCTGCCAGAAGATGACGAAGACGACGAGCCGCGCGAAGACTTGAAGTAGGCCACAACACTGCCGATGGGCAACGAAAGGAATACCCATGGATAAGCTCAGGTGGGGACTGGCAATAGGGCTAGTGGCCGGACTGTTCATAGCGTTCGGCTCATTCACCCAGTTCATAGTCGTAGCATTCTTCGTGCTCATCGGTGGTGTGGTCGGCTGGTTCCTGCAGACCCGCGTCGATTGGGAGCGTGTATTCATTACCCGTAGGCGGTGACCAGGGTGGAAACAAAAAGTGCCACTGTGGGTGCTACTACTGTGGATAACCAGATCTATTCCAAGATCGCAGCCAAAGCCGCCTCCAAGATCCCTGGAGTCGGAGCCAGCTCTGGCGGCCTGTTGCAATTGGGCAAACCTCGCGCTATCGCAGGGAAGCCTGCTGCTACGGCCGAAGTTCTCGGGGGTACCGTAGCAGTCAAGCTGAAAGTCGGCATCCGATATCCGTTGTGCCTGCAGCAAACTTGCGAGGCCATACGTCAACAAGTGACAGATGAGCTCGTTCAATTCTTGGGGGTCTCGTCTGTCCAAGTCGACATCGACGTTGCTTGGCTTCATGCAGTTTCAGCAAACGCTGAGGAGAGGAGTCTGTTATGAGCAGATTTTGGCATGTCCGCAGTGCCAGAACTGCAACCCTGCTCAGTACCTGCATAGTGCTATTAGGCATCTCAACTACGTCCCTGGTGATTTGCCTGATCAGACTGGACAGCGGTTCCTGGCCGAGCTGGGTAACCGGATTTCTGGATTCTGCCAAGAACATTGTTTGGGCGAATAACAATTTGATCGCCGTAGCTGTGGGCGTTGCAATTCTCGGACTGCTTCTGTTCATTGTTGCCTTAGTCCCGGGAAAGCACAGCACAGCGTTGCTTGAATGGGACTCAGTCGACGAACAAGAAGAGTGGGTTGCGGATAACCGCGGCTTGGCCAACCTGGCCCGTTATGAAGCAGAGCGCACTGATGGGGTGGGTGGCGCCTCGCCGACATTGCGGGGTAAGAGGCTGCATGTCAGCGTTTTCACTCCGGTGCATGAAACTAGCGATATTTCACAGTCGGTGCAAGCGAACGTCCAAAAAAAGCTATCCGCAATCCCGCTGGCGCATTCGATAAGAGTCAGCGTCAAAGCAACTACCCGAGGAGGGCAGTAAATTTGTGGAAACCCAACAGTATTCGGCAACGAGTCATGCTGGCGCTTCTCGGGCTGCTTCTTATGGCAAGTGGCGCTGCCGTGGCCTGGCTAAGCTGGGATTCAACTCGAAACGGACTCGCGCAGACGCGTTTAATCGATACCTTTTCTGCACAAATGCCAGAATTAGGTATTTACCTGGCCGGCGCACTAGCCCTGATGACGATCATCTTGATCTTTGTAATGATGTCAGCTCTACCTAAGAAACCAGGCAAACGAACTTTCATCTACCGTTCCGGTAACGGCACTGGTGTCTCCACCGTTGATTCGAGGACCGTCTCCATGGCCGCCGAGGAAGCAGCTGAAAGCACCCCCGAGGTCGACATCGCAGATATCCGCATCAATGGAGCAGCGAAGAACCCCGTACTCTACGCACGCTTCACTTTGCGTGCGGATGCCCGGCCAATCGATGGCATAGGCCTGGTTCGGGACGTTCTTATTCCTCAGATGGAGCAAGCTCTCGGTGCCCAGTTCGCGGAGAAACACGTGAACATTGATTTTCAGCCCAAAAAATCCGGGCCATCCGCTAGAACGACCCTGACCTAATAGTTTGTATTAGTCACCCAATCGAAAGGAAGCATCATGGGACTCGGAGACAAAATTAAGAACAAAGCCCAGGAAGTATCCGGCAAAGCCAAAGAAAGCATGGGCGATGCCACCAACAACAAGGACCTGCAGGCCGAAGGGCTCAAGGACCAAGCCGCAGCTAAGGCGAAGCAATCGGCGGAGGACGTCAAGGACTCTATCAAAGATGCCAAAAAACAATTCTAGGTTTAATAATCCGTGATCGCTGATTCAAGCGCTAAAACACTTCGAGAATCAGCCCTCATGCGTGTAGCTTGACAGCGTGAGAAGCCAGCAGCAGATCTGCAAGTCTTCCGCGGTCTGCAAGACTACAGCACGGAGCGAGACCACCATTCAGAACAAGATTCACGATATCTTCCACAGATTCCCCCTCAGCATAGGAAATGGAAACTGGGGAGCCGAAATTTATGAAAGGTCATTAACGTGAAGAAAATCCTCATGGTCCTCACCAGCGTTTCCGAACTCGGTGCAGGAGGGGAACCCACCGGATACAACGTCGCAGAAGCGGCTCATCCCTGGAAGGTTTTCCGGGATTCGGGACATTTCGTCGACTTCGCCTCCATCAAGGGCGGGCAGCCGCCACAAGTTACGGTCGATACCGATGATCCGATTCAGGTGCAGTTCACCCAAGACGAAACCACGAGAGCAGGCCTCTACAACACGGCCAGGGTCGAGGTAGTTGATCCGGACCAGTACGATGCCATCTATCTTGTCGGTGGTCATGGCACCATGTGGGACTTCCCCAACAACGAATTCTTGCAAAAGCTCATCGGGACCATCTACAACAGTGGAGGCATAGTTGGAGCAGTATGCCACGGTCCGGCAGGGTTACTAGATGTAGAACTGCACCACGGAATCAAGTTGCTGAGCGGCAAGGATGTTGCTGCCTTTACCAACGATGAAGAAGTCGCGGTCGGCAAGGACAAGATCATTCCATTCTCATTGGCCGACAAACTTGTTGAGCAGGGGGCCAACCATATCGCCGCCGATGTTTTCGAGGAAAATGTCCAGGTATCCGAGCGTCTGGTCACCGGTCAGAACCCTGCCTCGGCTGCCGGTGTTGCAAAGGAAATGGAAAAACTGCTGGCCGCGGTGATCCATCAAGAAAAGGCCAGGGAGGAAGCTTCCTCAGAAAATGACGCTGCCCAGTCCGAGGAAGACTAAAAACATCTGTGGGTAGCGCTTCCCTACCCCTGCGGATATCTCATAAGCGGCTGCATCCGGCCAAAATTCCTCGTAGGTCGACAGAGGCCTACGAGGAATTTTCCGTTAAAGCATTCGCGCCTTCCGCTTAGTGGCGGAAGTATCATAAATTTCCTGGGCTCAGCATCGCCGAAGGTATCAACGCAGTATCCGCTATGGCCTGTTGGCAGATTCGCAACGAGCATGACTACAGAAAGAATAGGCCAAAGCGTTGTCGTTCTAGGCACGGATCTGGAATGAACTGTAGATCAAATAAAATCACACGAAGTCTCTATTCATGTAGGATACTCTCCATTCTGGGTAGCTTCATATATTGGCCCGGAGAAGTCCCGAAACAAGCCGGTTCAACGGGCTCCTCGTACGGAACTCTTAAGATTCCAGAAGCAGCAGCCAGGCGTTCACTTTCATGCGTCAGACACCTAAATTCTGTCCACCTATTAACAACTCCTAAACGGAATTCTTCATCTGCCGATTCAGGTTCGTTTATCCTTAAACATGCCCGGAACAGCATCGAGACGCGTTGAAAAACCTAACCACCGAATCAGAATTGGCACGCCCACGTTCGCTCCGCAAGCGCGGGACAGTTGGACTTTCCCCGTCGGGCTACTGATCTTCTGGTTCGTATTCAGCGGGCCGCCGGTGCGGGAGCTCGCGGGCTTCGATCTACGATTCGGCATCGATGGACCGTCCTCGAGCAACTTGTGGAAGTTCTTCGGCTCATTACTCCTCCTAGCCCTCGTGATGTGGTGGGAGCGACGCACCCTCGCATCTCTGCTCATCACAAAGCCGTCGGGCAAGGACATCGAATGGGCCTTCTATGTTTTCGGCGGAGTCATGGCCTGGTCATGGATCGCAACACTGATCGCACCTCAAGAAGAGAACGCGGGTGTCGAGATAATCGTGAATACGGGCGTCTCCGGCGTCCTGCTACTCATCCTGACCGCCGCGATCACGGAAGAGATCGCGTTCCGCGGGTATCTCCAGGAGCGTCTGGGATCACTCGTGCGCTCTCGATGGATCGGCGCGGCTGTAAGCCTATCGATCTTCATCTCACCCCATATAGCGTTCTTCGGGCCCAGCTGGCTCCTTCACCAGCTGGTGGGTTCCTTGGCCCTCGTGGCTTTCACGCTTATCCGTCGAAACCTGGTCGCTACGATGTTCTTGCACCTGCTGATCAACACGCCGATCCTGATTCCAACCGTGTTAGCGAAACTGTGACACTCAGCGCTGAGTAGCGCACCTCACGCTCGGTCGACCAAGTAAAACCCTCTGTGCGATCCACGTACGGTTCGTGTTCGCCCGATTCTGCACGACTGTAGGCGGTGATCGTCGGGTGACTCCGTTGCGAGGGGCAAGGATTTCTTAAGTCTCGTTGCTATCGTCTTTGCCGCACCCGGTTGAGAGATTGTCGATGGTTGTGACCGCGGGATCCCGCTGCAATGCCCAGGTTAGTTCAACGGCAATGTTGCCTCGGCGCGGCAGTCAAGGACATATCTGCCTCAGTGGGTTTCAATATTCACTATCCAGCCAACGGTTATGTCTCATGGACTTCTCTATCGATCATCAAGAAATCAGCGACAACCTATCGAGCCTATGCTGTGGGCACCAAAGCGACCTACAAAATAAGGAAGATGAAAGGTGTTATGGTCATGGGGCAAAAGACAACACGGTGGACCACGATGAGTACATCGGGCACACTTTCTGCCTTTTCGCCTAATGTTGGTTTCGATATCAAGAAATAGGGAAAGTAATTGAACGCTTACACTAGGCTGTTCCAACTTCTCGGGTGGATCATCGCGGTGCTTTCGACGGCATTGGGCATATTTTTCGTTTCGAAAAAGGATGCTATCGTTTGGGATCCTCAACAGGGTGCGGCGGAGGTATTTACTTCACGAGTGGTTTATCTAGAACCTGTAGGCCTTGCGCTGCTATCGGTTGGCATCCTTTCGGTTGTAGCCCTATGCATCACGGAAACTCTCCGTAAGCGCTAATTCGCGGCGACCACTTTAGCGGCTTTACTTGTGTAAGTCTTGCTCATATCTTTAGGTTTTGGTTTATCTTGCTGCTCGCCCCTTGGATGCCAGAGGCAAGCTCATAAATCTTCATCCTGTGCTTGCGGGCAACTCTTAGGGCAGTCCTGGCTTTCAAGGCTCGATGCGTGGGATGCGGGCAGAAACTCGATTGAAGGAATAACGAATCACGATGAGTGGATATTCGTAAGTATCTGAGACCCGTTAAAGTGGGCGATTTTAAAGCCGATAACCGCCGTTATGTAAAGTTAAGGCTGTTGTATTGTCAGAACATGCGAACTCACGGCCCCCATGCTGGTTCGCTGATGTGTCTGGGTAATAAGAGGCCGGAAAGCTGCGCAAGGGGCACCCATCACCAGTGAAATTGCGGCCACTCGCATGGCTAGGGGCACCGCTGCAATAGTTATTTTTGAAGGGGTCCCGCCTTCATAGAGCAGGTCTGAGCAGTAGGCGTGTCAGCTGCGCACCTTGTTTAGGGCTTGATTGCATGAGCTTAGGGTGTCTCCGACATAGTCGATGGTTGAGCCCGGGCAGCTAAGCGGAACTCGTCTTTGATCTTCAGGGTCAAGGCCACGAGCAACCTGAGGAGCTGGAAGTAGGACTGCCTATGCGTACTTATATCCCCGGGATCGGCATTAGTCCCATGCGCGTACTTATTTCGCAGGTCCGGGCCATCGCTGAACTCGCTCTTGTTCAAGAAATAGTTGAAGTAACTAGCTTCAGGTCTTGTCAACAGCGTCGAACTAAATTCGAGCCACCCCTTTTGCATCAGTACGAGCGCCGCCGAAGCCTCATCCGTACCATAGTGACCGTAAGCTGCGGCTTCGCGGTTGTTGATGTCACTTAGCACTAGAACCTGCACTGGCTGAGCAAATTCCAGCAGATCAGAATCGACGGCAACCAAACCCTCGTCGATCAACCAATCGATAGATTCCTTCTGATGAGGGCGGACCGACTCGTAAGAAACTTCGTTCTCTGTTATCAGCTCGACGAAGTTCGAGGCTTTGAGTTCACTGCTTATGTAGGTCATTCCAGACTGATCACTAAAAAGCAGATGCATAGCCCGATCACAATTGTGATTGCTTCCCCGGTGCAAATATTTGCGCTCCGTAAAGCTTGGGATCGCAGCCCACGGCCGAGGCGTGGAGGTCATTTGTAAAAGTTCAGGATCCAGGACACCTTCATCGCAGTATAAGCTGAACTGTCTTGCAATACTCTCCATCTCTGCGGAAATATGCCGACATCGCTCAAGGAACGAGCTGCTAGGACTAGACGCCGCGAAGTAGAAGTTAGCAGCACCGAACTTATCAACCAAATACTCTCGGAAGAACCATGCCACGGAATCTTCTACTTCGATGCTGTACTGACGTAGGAAATCCGAGTAAAACTGAGTCCCGTTAAGGGTGAGCGCATCAACATAGTTGAACGCGCTCCCTCGGGGGTATGCGTCTCTTCCTGAGATTAACAGTGTGCGGAGCGCTCCCAGCTGACCTTTGAAGGATGGCATTGTGAGCAGTCCTCGTTCAAGGAAGCCCACCACCGAAGCGAAATTTAGAAGTATTCGCTCCGGATCCATGGAAGATAACAGATATTTTTCACTGAACGATCGGACGTAGCTCACGCTGTTCTCGTCACGCTCAACGCGGTCGATCACTGGCTTTCGTTGTTCCGGATCCAGCCTAAGTCCGTGATACGTGTTCGTTGTTTTGGTCCTCTTTTCGGCAAGGAGCTCCTCGATAAGGTCTTTATGACGCTTCTTCGCTTCCAACCGTATTTTCGGAGTTAAACCAAAACTATCGTTGTCATTGCTCTCCGCAATCGCTTGAACATAATTGAGATGCGGAGAAGCACTTCCGATGTAAGCGCTCAAGAGCTGCTGCATGTCCTCTCCGCTCAGGCTTGCGGGAAGATGGTATAAAGGATTCGAATCTTTGACCAGCCTCATGCGGACCAGTAGCTCTCCGTTTTGGGCATCGGAGAGCATCACCTCTCGAAGTTTTCGGTCATTCCGGTTCACGAATTGACGATCTGCAAGCATGACCTCCAGAGGTAGTGCAGCATCTGACAGGGCTTCGAATAGCATTTGGCCGCCAACCCTTTTAGCAACTCCATGCCTTTCGATGAGGCGGAGCAGGTCGTCGGCATACTGAAAGTCCATCTTGTTCAAATGCTCTTTAAGGTTCGACGCTTCAATAGTTGAGAAGAAAGAGGCGACCCGTCGTCGCGACTCACGCGCCGACAGAGCTAACTCTGTATGGTCTTGCGCAGTCAGGAAATTCGGGAAAATGTTGTTCTTTTCAAATTCAAGCGCATTATGGAGTTCGAGAGCATCGTTAAGCGAAAGGAGCTTTCGCCCCGAGGAATAACTCTGGACTAGAGCGACTGCCTTCTCCGCAAGCCACCCATTGGCTAAATCCCGTACGCCATAGAACTTTAACCTCACGGGTGAATCCACATCTTCCATCCGCTAATTGTACTCAACATGTGAGGAAAAAGTTGTTGTGGAACCGTCATTCCAACTATGCCAGCAGATGATTGCTGGAAGAGTCACATCGCGATAAATGGCAAAAGATAAATGCAGCAAAACAAAAATTCGCGTCTCACTATCGATCGTTTTAGGTCTACATGGGCATGCGATCCAATGAGTGTGACTGTTAGTTTCAAATGGCGGTTTATCACCGTTAAAAATGGCGCATCGCACAGCACCACCCACTTAGCTATTAAATGATTGAAGGCGGGGTGCTAATTTCCTGGTGGAAATAGTGCCCCGCCTTCAACAGCAACGAAACCAGCGCTAATGCAGGACGTTGCCCGGCTGCTGGGTGAGCTGCTTGCGGTGGACGCGGGCAGCACGAAGGCCGTTGGCAATCACGATGACTTCTGCGACCTCGTGAACCAGCACTACCGCGGCTAATCCCAGCACTCCGGTAATAGCCAAGGGCAGCAGGACAACGATGATCGCCATTGACAGGACGATGTTCTGATTCATGATCGTCCGGCCCCGTCGAGCATGGGACAAGGCTTGCGGAATCAGTCTCAAGTCATGGCCGGTGAAGGCTACGTCGGCTGATTCTATGGCGGCATCGGCACCGGTAGCGCCCATCGCAATCCCCACGGTAGCGCTAGCCAATGCAGGGGCATCGTTGATCCCGTCACCGATCATCCCTGTAGGAACCTGCTGCACCGACGAAGCGATTTCACGGGCCTTGTCTTCAGGCCGCAGTTCGGCATGAACGGTGTCTATACCGGCGATTGAAGCCAGCGCGTGGGCAGTACGGGAGTTATCGCCGGTGAGCATCACCACGTCGATTCCCTGGTCATGCAGGTCTCGAATTGCCTCGGCCGCTTCAGGGCGTAGTTCATCGCGCACGCCGATTACGCCAATGACCTGCTCTGCGCGAGTGACCATGACGCAGGTTTGCCCGGAGGCCTCCATGGATTCAACAGCGGAAGCAAGCGATCCTGGGGCAATCCATCGAGGACTGCCGACCCCGACCTGAACACCATCCAGGACGCCGGTAATGCCGTGTCCTGGCTCTTCGTTAACCGCCGCTGCCTCCGGGATCGCGGGTACTGCTGCGGTGATGGCCGTAGCTAGAGGGTGGGTGCTGTGCTGTTCCAGGGCGGCAGCAACGGCGAGCACCTCTTCGCGAGTCGCATCATCAACGGTCTGGACTTGCGTGACCACTGGCTGATTGCGTGTGAGTGTTCCAGTTTTATCTACCGCGATGCGGCGCAGGGAACCAAGCCGTTCGAAGGCTGCTCCGCTTTTGATGATGACACCGAACTTGCTGGCAGCTCCGATGGCGGAAACAACGGTGACAGGAACGGCGATGGCCATCGCGCAAGGCGAGGCTGCGACCAGCACGATCAGTGCGCGGGTGATCCAGGTTTCGGGATCGCCGAAGATCGCTCCAAGCACAGCAACCAGTACGGCCAGGACGATGACACCGGGAACCAGCGGGCGGGCAATGCGGTCAGCGAGCCGTGCCCGTTCGCCACGTTCCGACTGGGCTTGCTCGACCAGGCTCACCAACGTGGTCAGGGAGTTGTCCGTGCCGTTTGCCGTTGCAGTGACTACTAGCGCGCCGGATGAATTGATGGAACCAGCAGCAACCTGGTCGCCTACGGTTACTTCCACGGGAATTGATTCCCCCGTGATAGCGGAGGTGTCCAAGCTGCTTGATCCTTGGCTGACCACGCCATCGGTTGCCAAGCGTTCACCAGGCTTCACGCGCAGGGCATCGCCAATCTTGATCTCTGCTGCACTGACCACGACCGGTGCGTCGTCACGGATGACGGTGGCCGTTTCCGGGACGAGCTTCAACAAAGAGCGCAGGCCCGAGCGTGCCCTGTCCATGGCTTTGTCTTCCAGTGCTTCGGCAATGGAATACAGGAATGCCAGGGCTGCGGCTTCTTCGACATAGCCGAGGATGACCGCGCCGGTGGCGCTGATGGTCATCAGCAGCCCAATGCCGAGTTTCCGTTTCGTGAACAGGTTTCGCAGGGCGCTGGGAACAAAGGTAAATGCGCCCAGCAGCAGGCCGATCAAAAACAGCACCATGGCCACGATGGCGGCGCTCTCGCCGTGGGTGCTCCATTCAAGGACGAGCCCAGCGAGGAAGAAAACGCCGGAGGCTATGGGTACGAGCACATGCCAATCCCGCCACCAGGGCAGTTCCTCTTCGAATTCTTCGGTGGGTTCCGGTGAATCGCAACCGCAGGCGGAACTCATGCTTGCTCCTCGTGTTCTCGATCGGCGCTGGTGGCGCAGTCAGGGCAGGAAGAGTCCAGGCAAGGTACTTGATCATCGACGGCCAGCGTCACGTCAACCAGGGCGCTCAGAGCGGTGGTGAGGTGCGGATCGGTGATTTCGTACCGGGTGTTGCGGCCTTCCAGTTTCGCCACGACAATTCCGCAGCCGCGCAGGCAGGTCAGATGGTTGGAGACGTTGGCGCGGCTCAGTCCCAGGGTCTGGGCAAGTTCCGCTGGGTATCCGGGTTCGTGCAGCAAGGACAGGAGGATGCGTGACCGGGTGGGGTCGGCCATGGCGCGGCCAAGCCGGTTCATCGCATCGATCCGTGATTCAATGTTCATCATACGATGTACTATACAGCACTTGATGTACTGATAGTTGTGTCAAAAACATTCGTTTATGACACACCATTCTGCCTTCTGAGCTGAAAATCCCTGACAGCTGAAAACTCAATAGTTTTTCAAGCGCGTTTAGTCGCAATACCCAGTTTCACAAACTATGCGTCGAAACAGTGACCACGCCACGAGTATTGATACATTTAGAGCAATGGGACACCTCCTCGGATACGCCAGAGTCTCCACCGGCGACCAAGATGCACAACTCCAACTCGATGCACTCACCAAAGCGGGGTGCTATCGCATCTTCACCGACACAGCATGCGGCGCACTCGAATCACGGCCCGAGCTCGATAAGCTGCTGGACCAGATCCGCCCAGGCGACACTCTCGTAGTTTGGCCTCTGGACCGTCTAGGTCGATCCATACGCCATCTCATCAACCACATGGACGCACTGCAGCAACGAAGCATCGAGTTCAAATCCCTACAGGAGAATATCGACACCAGCTCTTCCGGCGGCCGGCTGGTGTTCAGCATCTTCGCGTCCCTGGCAGAGTTTGAGCGAGATCTTATCCGAGAACGAACCAATGCCGGCCTAGCCGCGGCCCGTGCTCGAGGTCGTACCGGAGGCCGTCCCACAACCCTCTCCCCCGATAAACTGCGCACCGCGAAGCGGATGTATGAACAGAGAGATGACTGTGTCACAAATTGGCGAAGTTTTAGGTGTCAGCCGCAGTACTGTTTACCGAGCTTTGCGAAAAGACGACCAAGCAAAAATGCAGTAGCTGCAAAGTACATGCTGGACGGCATAAATGCGTAGCGAATCCTGATCACCGCCGAGGCTATCGGTGACGGCTACCTAATTGGAGCCTTGGACACCAAATCGGACGTGGATGACGTGGTCGAGGTCCATCTGGACTCGGCTGCCTGAACGCTTACATCATCACCTACGCTCGATAATTTGGAATCGAAATCAGCATTCCTAACCCAGCCAAGCCTCGGCTCTTGCCAGAGGCTTGGTCGATGACATGTGCCTTGACGGTGGAAGCGTTGGTTGCGGACGCTCCAGTATTCTCGTACTAGGGTCAGACAGGGAGCCTCGTTCTTGGTCTGATGCCACACGGTGGAAAAGTTACTGACCCTGCAATGACCTCAGAAACACAAACCGTTGTTTATTCTGAGGATGCGCTTGAGGAATCACTCTCCGAAGAAGGTCTTGAACTCCTTGAAGCCGAGATCGACAGCGAAGAAGTTTCAGTTGAAACAACCACCGAACTAGATTCTGGTGAAGAAATTTCACAGTCTCTCGTCTTGGACAATGATTCAGGTACCGCAGAATTCACGGTCGAAAGCGAAAGCGAGGACATCGTTAGTGGAACCTATCAGGTAGATGTACTCCAGGTTGATGAAGAGCTCATCTGGTTTACGGTTACAAACCCTGATACCGGCGAAAAATCAGAATATCGATCTGATCAAGCAGACTACTCGGTAATTCCTCTGGCATTGATCCTAGTTCCTTCACTGGGAGCAATTTTTAAGGCTCTATTCCTTGCCTCGGCCGTAGTTGTGATCGCTGGTGTAACTTATATAGCAGCCGACAAAGCGATTGCAGGTATCAGGGAGGCTATTCGCAAGAAAAAGAATCCGCCTGCTCATTACAAAGTTGTACGCCGCACAAACGGCTTGCTCATTGGTGACGGAATGTCGAAGAACGAGGCCGTGTCGCGTGCTCGAGCCAGCGGTGATGTATGGTCAACTACCAAAGCCGGGGCAAGGTCTGTGGCTTATAGCGTGAGAAGCAAAACACCGGTTGGCCCTGAAAAAGACAAGACCAATTCCTCCAAGAAGTATTGTCACTACCACCCATCAGGACGCAGTCCTGGATCACACGCCTTCTACGGTGTTGCCGGCCAGGCATGCTGATGGAGGAAAAAGATGGAGCTGATCAAATGACCGTGACTCCCATAGATCCACGAGAATTGATGAAGAGGTGGGAAGCCGCAAAGTTGCCCTCGGTGACTCCGACACAGGTGCGCGCGCTCCTTGAAGACAACTATAAGGCCTACGGAATTCCTGTTCATTTGATGGAACCTGATGGATTCGAATTCGATGAGGAAGTGCGGGAGGATCTGATTGATGCGTTGTTTACCATCACCAATCCCGCGGTTCTCCTGGAACTAAGAAATGGGCGGCCGGTCGCTGTCGATGAAGATGCCGTTGAAGACGCCGAGTTCTACTGGCAGGAGCTTTTCCATGGCGACATGCTGGAACTCCCATATCGGGTTCTTTCGGCCCAGCATGCCTTGGGACAACGGGTCTCGGTGTTGCTTGAGCGCGAAGGAAGTTTCATCACCGGCTTCAAGGTCTATGGGGTGGCAGGAGACAAACTCAACCGGTACCTCACCGCGGTCATTGGTTTCCCGTCGCGCCGTGAACAAGATCCGGAAGATGGGCCCTTCATGCGTGCGGGAGACCTGACGGACCCCGTGTTTGTGGACTACCTCGAAGCAACAGCTGAATCCGGGCTCATCTAGGCAACGCATAGGCGCTGCATTGAGTTGGATTAAATGCTCTGGGGCTATTACAGAGTTAGTCAACGCCCCGGCGAGAATGAGTGAGTGGCCTACAGGATGGCAGGTGCCGTGTTGTAGGTCATTTCCTTTCTTGCTCTCACCGGCAGGTTCCCCTGACGGTGGAAGTCTTCTTCCTAACCCAGATTTTCTAGTACGTGAATAATTTAGCGATGCTACCAAGCCACGGCTGGTGCACGGCATCCGGAACGTTTCAGTTCGTCGCAGGATTCGAAAATTCTCACGATGTCTGAAACGGGGTGGATTAACAACCTGAAAGATCGGGCAAATTAGACTGCTTGGTTGCTATTTAGACTTGTGTGGGTACCGTTTGACTTGAAAATTCCGTGATAACGACAGCGTGTTCGAGGTGAGACGTCTTCCAACCTATGGGTTGCAAGACGTCTCACCGCACGTCACTCCCCCGGTGAAAAATCCGCGGAAACTCAACGGTCCAAAATTCTCGCAACTATGTGTTGCAATCGTTGTCAGAGAGACCCGATGACACTGTTAGTTGTGAGGCAGTGCTAAAACAACAGGTATCTAAAGAGCAGATCTCAGGAAAAGTTTGCCAGCCCAGTGACTGGCAAACTTTTTTTCAGTTTCTTGTGCAGTAAATCCTGCCATTCCGGTTCGAGTGGATTTTACTTCGACACTGATTTACTAGTTACTGCCGTGGCCCAGCTAGCTTTGGGGATCGTCACGCGATAAGTCTTTTTCTTGGATTCCTTCAGCTTGAAGGTCGCTTTACCGCTCTTCAACTTCATTGTTTTGACAGTCTTCCACTTCGTGCCGGATTTGACTTGAAGTTTGGCTGTGGGGTTGTACTGTGCGTAACGGTACTTTTCTGGAGAGTAGACGCTAGCCGTAGTGGTTAGCGTGACATTCTTACCAGATCGTTTGGCTGTAAGGGTGCTCTTAGTCTTGCCACGCAGGTAAATGGTCTTACCCGTCGTATCCCAGTAGCTACTGAAACCGTAGGACAGGTAGCCATCCCGATCTACATATTCGTAGTCCACAGAAATATCGCTTGGCCCGATTTTATAAGCACCCAGACCCTCAAACGATGGACATAGCTGTACATAGTCGACGGTGGTGTCCGCGAACCATGCAGAATCGATCTCTCCGCCATTCCTGCTTACTGACGAAGTCAACCAATATCCGACATTCGTGATGCCGCTGTAGTTCTTTTTCAGCTTGGCGGAGATTTTCACTCGGCGGCAGTTGCTGTTGGAGATTACTTGATCCGAGGCGTTGAAACCGGTGATGTCAATCGGTTTCTTAGCGGCCTGGGCCGGAGCGCCGGCGAGGAGCAGACTGCCGGCTAAAGCAACGGCAGTCAGGGCGCCGGTATATTTTGTGCGGGAGAGTATCCCCATGAGATGTCCTTAGACGTGATGAGTGGCTACCCCATCGATTGCCACTTCTTAATCATAAGGATTTATTCGACATCTAAGAAGAGAATATGTGGGAGATGATTCGAAAAGTATTGTCTTTCGATTGTGCTCGGAGGTAGCCAATAGTTCATCGAAGAACCAGCAACTTCATCCCAGTAGTGGTCATTAGGCTACATCGTCCGTCCTGAGTCCGGCAGAGTGCAAAAGCCGACAATCACGTGAACACGTAGTTGCCGGCCAGTTGCTGACGGTGCTATCTCACCGAAGAAGTTGTAGTCTTCGAGACATAGCCTTTTTTGCTAGCTGTGACTTTCACGTAGACAACCTTGCCTCGATCCCGCAATGTCACCTTGTAGGTCGACTTGGTGGCTTTGCTGATCGGCGCGCCAGAACGGTACCACTGGTACTTGTACTTCTCGGGCTTCGGACTCCACGAACCCGGTTTGGCTGTCAGTTTCGATCCAACCTTCACCTTGCCCGATACGGAGGCACCCTTCTTTACCGTGAACTTCGCCTTGGCTACCGTCTTGGTTTTCGACGTGGTGCTTGTCTGGGTTGCAAAGCCGGAACCGCTAGCGGTGACTCGGACGCTGATCTTCCTGCCTACATCGGACAGGCCCAGCTTGTAGGTGGTCTTCGTGGCGTTCTTGATGGTTTTGCCATCACGCAGCCACTGGTACTTGAACTTTCCCGGCTTGGTAGAACGGGTACCAGGATTCACCTTCAGAGTCTGACCGTAGACTGCTTTGCCACCGATGTTCGGAGCTTTGGTGACAGTGTAATTGCCCTTGATGACCTGGGAGGTGTAATCCGAGGTGTGTACGACCGGATACATTCCGGTCTTTGAACCGGTAACCGTGTAAGAAAGGCGTTTACCTAGATCAGCAGCTGCTGGAGCGTATGTGGACTTGGTGGCACCCTTGATGTTCTTCCCTGCGCGAAGCCACTGGTATTTGAGCTTTACACCTGACGGCGCATTGGAGACCTTCGCAGTGAGCTTCTTCCCTACCTGCGCCGAGTCAATCCGCCCCAGTTTTAGGAGGATGGGATCCTGGACAGTGAAAGTTTTGGAGAAGGTTTCCGTTGTGCTTTGCCAGTATTCTGTTTCGCCCCAGTACTCATGGTGCGTTGCTTTGACGGTGAGCTTTTTGCCGGAGTCTGCTTTCCTCAGCTTGTAAGCGCAGCCGCCTGAATCTCCACTTTTTGATTTTTGGACTACTGTGCTGCCGCGGCTCCAAGTGCAATTGGTTTTCATGGCGGAACCGCTGGAGGTTTTGCTGCCTGCAGCAGTCACCCAAGTACCAACGGGAACCGTAGTTGCCGACGGATTCAGGATCGAAGCTTCGCCGAAAGGAGCATAGCTAGCCTGTAGCTTTCCTGTACCCAGCCATGACAATTCTTCGTATGCAGAGACAACATATTGTTCACCGACATGGATGTTGTACTGCAGGCTGCGCCCGTCTGCCTTGTGCTGGCCCTCGTAGTATCCATCCAAGAAGCGCATGCGTGTGGCCTTGGGGGCAACGAAAGTATTGAACCCCACCTGCTTGACTGGCGGATCTGTCCATCCGTCGTTCGTAAAGTAGTCTCCGATTTCCAGGCTGAACGGTTCGCCGTCGAAACCTTTGAAGGTTTGAAGCTTGAATTCAGTACCTGCCAGCACACGGATTGGCTTCGTGTCGAACGTGATTTCCAGTTGTGCTAAAGCTGGTGCGTTCAAGAATTCTCGTAAGTCCACGTCAATCGGACCGTTGTATGCCAGGCGGTTTAGCGCGGTCATGCTTTTGAGAACGTCACCCTTAATTGGCGCGTTCTCCAAGCTCAAGTCAGTGATGGAAGTATTGCCTTGCACTGCTTGCTGGTCATCTCCAGTGCAAACCGCGCTGCTGCCTTCAACGGTGCAGTCCCCCATGCTGGCTTGCGCCGGCATTGCCACAAGTGGACTGATTCCCAGAGCAATGCTGAGGACCAGAGCAGATAATTTAGTTTTCAATTTTCCCCAAATGCTGCGATGCGAGTATTCAGACGAAGTTTATCTTCCGCTTAGAAAATTGGGTATCACTGTTTGGTAGGAACCTGGACTTTCTGGATGGTCCTATCGTGTTTTCCTAGTCTCTTTCTATGGATTGATTAGGTGGTCATGCATAATCCGTCTGACAGACTGAAAGGTTTCCCCGATAGAGTTTGGACAACAACTACGCGGCCAGCATGTGCTGGTTGAGGCACCAAAAACCGTACTCACACTGACCACGCTAGGCAGGTCACGTGTTCACTGATTCCAGGTAACTCCACCCCAACTCAGGCTGACGATCAGAGCTGCCCTCCCCGACTAGAGAGCTGATGAGGAGAAACAAGCCGAATTTTTTAAAAATTAGTCGTGTCGCAAACCTCTTAATAACAGCGCTATCCAATATTGTGGTTATATGAGTTCACCACGGCGCCCCAAGGGGTCAATGAAAGACCCCATCCCACTGGGATGGCGTGTCGAGCGCGAAAACCGGGATAAATTCACCGAACTAGCTGCCAAAGCTGGTATCTCGGGTGCAGCCCTATTCGACATGATGGTCGAAACTCTTGAACTTGACGAACGTGGTCTCCCTGATTGGGTGCTTCGTGACGATGAGGAAGGCCACCTGCCTATCGACAAGCCTTAAACAGAAAAGCCCGCGCAAAGCGCGGGACTAAAATTCTGAATCCGATCTGCCTACTCGCCAAAGTTCTCAGATCGAGATTTACCACGAAGCTTCCGGTTACCAAGCCGGACGCTCCCCTTCCTTTACCCTCCAAAGAGAAAAGGACTTATGTGTCTATAGTAGCGCCTCAGCGCGCCCAATCAAGTACCAGCACCAAAGAAACGCCGCAAAACACCGCGATCCACACCACAAAACCACGCTGGTGCACCCGCCCCTCCGACGGCCGCATCGCCGCAATCCTCGCCCACACCGCCAAAGGACACCGCCCTTTCACCAAGGCAGAAACCCCCCAAACCTTCAGCGCCAAGGGAAAAACACAGTTCAACGCGGCCAAAGAAGCCCTCGCCGCCAAACACGCCCACACCCCCGCCCCGGTACATATCAAGCGGGTCTCCCGCGCCCAGGAAACCTCCCCCCGCGCGATTGCCTGGGCGATCCCCCAGGGAAGCCGCAAAGTCGATCACACCGCCCAAGCCTGGCGTGCCGCCCGTTCCCTGGACGAGCTGCTGTGCCGCCGCGCCGACTGCCAACGCAACATCATGGCCGTGCTCTGGGTACTCCTGCGATACACCGACCACACCACCATGACCGTCCGCATCACCTGGGACACCATCGCCACCAAAGCCCGCGTCAGCCGCGCCACCGTCGGCAACGCGCTGAAATTCCTACGCACCCACGGCCTACTCGGCATCGTCGCCTCAGGCCGCAGCGCCACCTACGCCGCCAAAGCCGGCCAACCAGCCACCAACGAAGCCCCCGTCTACGTCATCACCCGCCCCATCGGCCTCGGCCTACGCCCCCAAGACACACCAGACACGACCCCCGCGCGGCGTGCCCACACACAAGGCGCCGCTGGTACCTGTGGAAATAACTTAGAACCCCTCCCCGTAGGGGGGTTAACCACTTACGAAGTAAGTTCCTACACGCGCGCGCTCGAGAAAAACACCCAGATTGAGCCGCTGCGCGGCACTGAACATCATGGGCACGGCTACGCCGTGCGAACTCACCACCGCGATCAGCGACAAGTCACCCTGTGGCCAGCCAACCGACGCATCAGCTCGAGAAGTCAGGGGTTATCGGCTGCCGCTGAAATCTTGCGTTTGATGCCAGATTTGGCCCGTTTTTCCAAGAAAAACGTGCTGAACATGGTCAAACCATTTTTCGATGCGGGATGGACGATTTCAGATGTTCACCATGCTTTGGATTGGCGTACCAGCCCGGGTTTGCACGAGAAGGAAGCATGGGGTGCACTCCCCCAGCATGATCGTGACACTCAGTCCTACATCGACTATTGCCGCATTCTGCGCGCAGCAATCCTCTACCGCCTCCGCCAGTGGATGACTCCGAACGGTGAAGTCATGACCAGCCGCTCCCAGCGAGCCGCTGCGGAAAGCAACCGAGCCCACGCTGCCGCACGGGCCGCCGCCGACCGGCGGGCAAAACACCAAGCTCGACGCCCGGCACACCAAAGTGCTGCAGCAACCGGGGCAGCCAGAGTACGCGCAGCGCTGTCAGCGGCACGCGCGCTATCGACCTGAAGGTGATCCCTAACATCATTAGCTCATACGAACATTTACTCAAATGTTGATTTATTAGCCTCCTGGCGCTATCTCTTCCTTGGTGGATCGTAGGTTTGCTGCAGCCATGGCGCATATCGAACAGTTATCGCGGGATAAACCGGTAACGCCGAGCATTGAGATGTTGGCGCGTTTTTGCGCAAATACTCATATCATCATTTGGTCACTGCCACAAAGATCGAATCACACGCTCCCAGGAATCGGCTCGAACTTTCACATTTCCATTCACAGCGCTCATGACGGCTCTGCCGGCCAAGTGGACTCCCCTGCCAAATGCCATCCCCGCCAATAATGAAGTATCCGCTCATTTACTCAAATGACCATTTGCGCGAAATCTTGATGCAATCCAGGGCGACTTCCACCAATGCTTGACACCGCTCCCTGAAGCATCCGAACGCTAAACTCGGCGTTGAAGCCATAGGCATAGAGAGAAAATACTCAAAAGAGCATTTGATTCCTTACCCGCTCACTCATGAAGATTTTTGCACCAGTGAGCGAACGCAGCCCAAGCACCACTCCCCACCGAAATTTCAACCAAATCTACACTTTTACTCATTTTATCATTTGAGCACTTCCTGCAGCGCAACCACGCTCAGCGAAAAAATTGAATGGCCTGGCGGGAATCTGATTTACCCTCCCCAAGCTTTTTATGCGAGGGTTCTCATTTACTCATTTGAAGTAATGAAGCAAAGCCCCCCACATTGCTCCGTGCGCGCATAATCCGCCACAAGATTGATTCAACTAATATTTGCCCCTCAGCCGCCAGTGGCCCAGGGCACCGAATCTGTACGTTTTTGAGTAAAGTATCAAATGAACATTTAAGCAATACTTTCCTCAGGGCACATGGTCCTCTAAAGCGCAATCCCGACCCTTGGAAATGATTGAGTGCCTTGGAGTGAATTCAACCTGTCACCCTCAGCGCAATACATACGCGAAACCTCATTTACTCATTTGATGGACGGTGTATTGACGACCTGCAGCAAGACACCACTTTATCGGTCCTTGTGCTCGCCAATCCATCTAAAGGCCGACTCAACCAATGCTTGAACCCTCAGACCACGGCCAGCCGGAATATCGGATTCGTACGGTTTTGAGTAAATCATCAAATGATCATCCAGACGATTTCTCATGTATTCGATGGGGGAGAAGCGCCTCACGCCATCGCCCTTCACACGTGTGCGTAAATGCACTTTTACTCATTTGTGCTGATACACTTATATGTAAATCCGTATTTACTCACCTCTGTGCAGCGGAAGGAATCTATGAAAACGATTGCCGTATTGAACCAAAAAGGCGGAGCTGGGAAAACCACGATCTCCACCCACCTAGCCACCGCACTGCAGCACACTGGCCGCTCTGTGCTTTTGGTGGATTCAGACCCTCAGGGAAGCGCCCGGGACTGGGCTGCAGTCAGGGAAGAGCACCCCGTGTCCGTCGTGGGCATCGATCGCCCCACCATTGAACGCGACGTCAAAAGCCTGGCCAAGGTCGATTTCGTCGTCATCGATGGGGCCCCGCAGGCTAGTGACCTTGCTGTCTCTGCGATCAAGGCTGCTGATTTTGTCCTTATTCCCGTGCAGCCCTCGCCGTATGACATCTGGGCCACAGAGGATCTGGTTGACCTAGTCAAGCAGCGCATCGAGGTCACCGACGGGAAACTCAAGGCGGCCTTCGTCGTATCCCGCGCGATCACCGGTTCAAACATCAGCAAGGATGTCTCTGCGATCCTCGAGGATTATGGCTTGCCGGTCCTTGAATCCAAGATTTTCCAGCGTGTCGACTACCCAGGGACAGCTGCGCGTGGGTCTACAGTGATTGAAGACTTCCCTCGATCCGAGGGCACCCGAGAAATGCTTGCACTGAGTGCTGAAATTGAGTCGATCATCCTTGAGCAGGAGGTTGTCTAAATGAGCAACAGTAGAACCGGGCTCAGCGCAGGGCGTCCAAGCCAGCGAGCCGAAAACGAGAAGAGCCGGCTGATGGCTAGTTTACGGGACACCGCTCCCGCAGAACCGCTGACACGAGTGAACTTCGAACTACCTAAAAGCCTGCATACGAAGCTGAAAATCCATGTGGCTCGCAGTGAACACAAAAGCATTCGCGAGTTCTTGACTGAATATATTGAGTCACTCCCTGAAGAGTAAACACATCAAAATGTAAATCATCTTTTGAGTGCATGAGTAGATCATCATCTACTCATGCACTCATTTTTCCAAGCATTCAGACTGCCCAAAGAGCTTATCTTTGCAGCGTTCCACGGTGCACACGCACCTACGAATTGTTCAAATGCGTATATCGTGCTTTGTATCTCCGAAGTCAGCCGGCAGCTGGACCGTCATGGTGTACTAGCTAGGCCGATAAGCAATTGGACTCAATTACTCAAAGCTGCAAATGTGTATATGAGAAAATTTTCCATAGGTGGATTCAACCTGCTAGGCATCGAGGATTCGGATAGGGGAGTAGTCACCCCGTCCGCGCGCACCACTATTCGTTAGTATTCTCCGTGACTTACGCACATTCGTTGCTCAAATGTTCACTTGCTCATTTGCATGAATACGTCTTTACTCATTTATTCATATGCACGACAGTATTGGCATATTCACGCACGCTAAGGAGGGATTCACCGTGACTCGCAACGCCTCAGAAATTTACGATGACCTCAAAGCCCTGGCCAACGAGCTGGAAGACCTCGCCGCTACCGGACGCATCACCATGAGCACCGACTCGTGGAACAAGGACTATCCCGACACGAAACAAGCCGTCGCCCAAGCCCTGGCAACGCTACAGGTCGCGATCAACGCGACCTGCTGGATGGAAACCCTACCCGAAGCCGAATCAACCGCGACGAAACCAGGGCATCGCGGTTAAGCCTCCTGCCCACCTGTGCACAGCAAAAGCCCAATCGCTGCGCTGCTTTTCCTGCACCCACGTGGACAGCAGGAACCAAACGACCTCCCGCACACAAGCCACAAGCTGCGGTACCTGAGTTCTCCTTCGACGGCGGATCGTGGCCCGTGCATGGCCTCTGATAAGCGAATATCACTTGCCAGGCCACGAGGAACACCTATCATGGGCACATCATCTTAAAGGAGTAAGACCACGTGGAGGTATCAGAGTTAACCCTTGGCGCTGCTGGGGTTCGTATGATGCTAACTGTGAGAAAGCTCTAACAATGACAGTTCGTGGCGAAAAAAGATCCTTGGGTCCATCGCAATCGTAACCTGTCGGAATTCATTATCAGAGATCTTCGCTACCGTAACTAGATTGTTTGCTTGGAGGACTTAGGATTATTCTATGGAGACATTTAAGCGTCAAAGGTATGTTGATTACCTAGTGAACGAACGTGGGTATGAAGCTCGCCTAACTCCGTGGGGAATCTATATCGAATATCCCAATTTTGACGATAATGGCACGGCGGTCGTCAAATGGAGGGTTACGGAAAATGAACTTGCCGGTTTGAACGGGATTAGAATGCCGCGAGGCTTTACCGGCGGCGAACAGTATGCGTTCTCGGAGTTGATAGCAGCTCTTCATACTTTCACTGGTTCACGGGGAACCATGTACGGGGCAAGTATGAGAATAGAAGCAGAAGACTGAGAAGGGCTATGGCGCACATGCGCCATAGCCCTTCTTGTTAGAACTTACCAGCGAAGCTTGATTATTTACCGCAAGCTCGGTTCACACTGTCGGGATGAGATGTGATGAGACGGGAATTTGTGGCTGAAACTGATGCCGTGACGCCGACTTTTTTTATGATCCGCCCACGGGAATCTCGAAGTTCATAAACCCCACCGTACCGAATAGTTTTATTGCCGCTTTGGTATTTCTTTAGGCATGACCATTTTAAGGCTTCGTTTGTTGCCCAATCCGCGAAGTCCCTCCAGTTCGCACCTAAGGATTCCGCCTGGTTGTTCCAGTCGTTCATGTGGCCAGCTTTGATATGCCGATAGCCCCAACCGATATTTTTACCTTTGACGACTTTGTTTGTGCCACAACGTAGATAGGCTGTACGTCCCGAGACTCCTTTAACCGTTTGCCTACTGAAAGTTCTGACGAGCTTTTCGTTCTTATCGAAAACGCCACAGGGTGACCAGTATGCTGCGGGTTGCGCGACCCCTAACTTCTGTTCAATGTTGTCAAAGTAGAACCGTTCTCCACTTTCCCCGACAGCATAGGCTGGGACTGCCTGTGTTTCTACGAAATTTTCTGGCTCCATCTGGGCTGCATTAGCTGGCGCGCTCAGCAACGAGCTACCTAGCAGAAGAGCGCCGAGAGCAATTGAAGTGATTTTTTTTCAAAAGTTTCACCCATTGATCTGTTAGTTGCCTTAGTCAATCATATTGATCAGCTTATACTGAGCTTTAACATTTAATCCGTATTTGACGAGGTATTGAGCGCAATTAAAAAATTTTGAACAGTCGATGCTTTGAGTAGTGTAGATGATTCAAAAACGATCGTTTTCGGGTTGAAAGACCGCGACATCAAAGCTGTGCGCGTGAATGGCACGATCTTGCTGTTTTCAGTTTCCCGGAACCAGGTACCGATATCGAGGCTGACTAAAAGATCGAACGAGTGTTTCTGGGCCACCAACGAACTCATTGCTCTCCAGGCACTGTAGAACGCTTTGGTGCGCTGTTTGAACGGTCTTGGAATATCACGTTGTCCCAGCACACCGGTAAGATTCGGGTAGGTGCACCTTGCAGGTCCCGCGTCTTCTGTTTTGCTGTGATGTGCAAGGTTTTGTGATGAGGCCGTAGCCAGGGGCTCGGTAGAAGGAGTTGCTTTGGTAAAGCTCAACCTTAAAGCTGTCGAGGAACGTGTTGCTCCCCTGGGAGGGCAGGAAACCTACACCCGGGAATTCATCTTCGACCTGCTGGCGGCTTATGGCAGAGCCCAGGGCAATATCACCCGGTTGCGCAATGGCTCTTTGAATGTTGCAGAAGATCCAGCGACTGAAGTGGCCCAGAAGAATGTGGTCTACTTCAAGGAAACCACCGAGGACCCTCTGACGGTCATTGAAGAACTCCGCACGTCCCCGACAGTGGTGCGCTACAACACCCGTTTCGTCATCGTCACCGACTTCGCCGAGCTGGTCGCGATCGATACCAAGACGAACGAGACTCTGATGATCCCCATCCGGGAGATCGATCAGCACTTCACGTTCTTCCTTCCCTGGGCGGGGATGGAAAAAGCCCAGTATGTCGCCGAAGCCCACGCGGATGTCAAAGCGGCAGAACGCATGGGCAAACTCTTCGACGAGCTTCTCCAAGCCAACCCCGGACTGTTCGACGACCCCACGGGGCGTCACGCTCTCAACAAGTTCTTCACGCGGTTGCTGTTCTGCTTCTTCGCAGAAGACACTGGAATCTTCAACGAGAATCAATTCACCAACGCTGTGGGCTCGCATACCCAAACGGATGGTTCGGATGTTGCTGAATTCCTGACCGGCTTGTTCACTGCCTTGGATACGCAGTTCGCTTCCGCGAAACCTGCTCATCTGGCAGCGTTCCCGTACGTCAATGGCCGGCTTTTCCAAATTACCGCGGAGCAGACTGTCCCTCAGTTCACGAAGAAAGCACGTGACCTGTTGATTGAGGCCGGGTCGCTGATCTGGCGTGAGATCAATCCAGATATTTTCGGGTCGATGTTCCAAGCGATCGTCACCCCTGGTAAGCGTTCGAACCTGGGACAGCATTACACCTCGGTACCGAACATCCTCAAGACCATTGAGCCGCTGTTCATGGACGAGCTGAAGGAAAAATTCGGCAACGCGTACAACTCGGTGCCTCAACTGGAGAAGCTCCTGGATCGAATCGGCAAGATCAAGATCTTCGATCCCGCTTGTGGTTCTGGAAACTTCCTGGTCATCGCCTACAAGGAATTACGTCGACTAGAGCACGCCATCCTTGAACGCCTGAGTGATTTGAGCGTCAAACACCAACGGATCTCTCTGGAGTCCCGGATCAATATTGAGAGCTTCTATGGGATTGAGATCGACGACTTCGCTGTAGAGGTAGCGATCCTGTCACTGTGGATTGCCAAGCATCAGATGAACGCTGAATTCTTCGAGAAGTTCAACCTCAAGATTGAACTGATCCCTTTGAAAGAAGCCGGGCAAATCGTTCAAGGCAACGCTACGCGCGTCGATTGGAATATGGTCTGTCCGAATGACGGTGGTGAGATCTACCTGATCGGCAATCCGCCATATAAGGGCGGAAAATCGCAGAGTAAGGAAATGAAAGCCGATTACCCATACGTATTCGGTAATTACCCTTACTCGAAGGATCTTGATTACATCGCACTTTGGTTCGTCAAAGGCGCAGAGTACATCAAAGACAGTCGAGCTGAGCTCGCGTTTGTAACCACGAATTCAGTTTCCCAAGGTGAACACGTAGGGCTCATGTTCCCTCGGATTTTCTCTCTGGGCATCGAAATTGGCTACGCCTACACATCATTCAAATGGGAGAACAACGCCAAACGAAACGCAGGTGTAACGGTAGCCGTAATCAACCTCCGGGCCGAACGCCAAGGACCGAAATACATTTTTACTGATGGTTTGAAGGTCGAGGCGACTAACATCAACGGATACCTTACCGACGCCCCTGCTATATGGATAAACCGTCAGCTTAAAAGGATATCTGCGGCCTTACCCCTGATGGCTCTCGGGTCAGTCCCGAAAGATGATGGACATCTTCTCCTTGATGTCGAAGAGAAACAAGCTTTGGTGGCAAATGACCAACGAATATCGCGATTCATCAAGCGGTATGTGGGATCCTCTGAGTTCATCAATGATCGTGAACGGTATTGTATTTGGATTACTTCTGAGGATGCTGCAGTAGCCATGGAAATTCCAGAGCTTGCTCAACGTCTGCAGCACGTTACTGAGTTTCGTGCGGCTAGTACGACGCCAAATACGAGGGCCCTTTCCGATCGTCCATTTCGGTTCTGGCATATAGCTTACAAACCCACCGACTCGATTATTATTCCTCGTCATTCTTCTGAACGTAGAGAATACATCCCAATGGGATATCTCTCTGATGAATACGTGATTTCTGATGCCGCGTTAGCAATTTATAATGCGCAACCATGGGTATTCGCGATACTGACGTCAAGAATGCACATGGCATGGGTGCGTGCCGTGGGCGGCAAAATGAAGACTGACTATCGATACTCGAATACGATCGTCTACAACAATTTCCCTGTCCCTCCGTTGTTGGATGCTACGAAGGAGAAGCTGACGATCGCGGCTCTCAGGGTATTGGACGTGCGTGAGTATCACTGCGAAAAGACGCTGGCTGAGTTGTATGACCCGGATTTGATGCCTCAAGACCTCCGCGACGCGCACGCAGCGGTGGACGTATTGGTGGATTCGATCTATTCCAAGAAGCCTTATGAGACGGACGAGCAGCGTCTGTCTGATTTGTTTGCCCTCTATGAGCAGATGAGCGCGGAAGAGGCAGCGAAAGCTCCGGTCAAGAAGTCGCGTGTGTCGAAGAAAGCAGTTGCCAAGTGAACGCGTTGAAGAAGCCAGTGAACATCGTCAATGTCTCCTACGCGCAGACGAAGGCTTCGGTGAATACCGATGCGTTGGGGATGCGTGAGATGCAGCAGCGCGTGTTTGCTCAGCGGGAGGCCCAGCATTTGCTGGTGAAGGCACCGCCAGCCTCGGGCAAGTCCCGTGCACTGATGTTCGTTGCCCTGGACAAGCTGTACAACCAGGGCCGTAAGAAGGTCATTGTTGCGGTCCCTGAACGCTCGATCGGCGCGTCTTTCGCATCCACGAACCTGACTAAGTTTGGTTTCTGGGCTGATTGGGAGATCAAGGAAGAGCATAATCTTTGTGATGCTGGTTCTTCGGCGGGCAAGGTGGATGCGTTTATTAAGTTCCTTCAAGGTCCTGATGCGGTGTTGGTGTGTACTCATGCGACGCTGCGTTTTGCGTTCGAGAAACTCGCCCCTGAAGCGTTCAATGGGACGGTGTTGGCGATTGATGAGTTCCATCATGTTTCCGCTGATACGGAGAACTCCCGCCTGGGTGCGCTGCTGCGTGATGTGATGAACGGGTCGGATGTGCATATCGTCGCGATGACCGGTTCCTACTTCCGTGGGGATTCCGTGCCGGTGTTGTCACCGGAGGATGAAGCGAAGTTCATCCCGGTAACGTTCAACTACTATGACCAGCTCAACGGGTACGAGTACCTGCATTCCTTGGGTATCGGCCACCATTTCTATCAGGGCCGGTATACCGAGGCGATCGAGGAAGTCCTCGACCTGGATAAGAAAACGATCGTGCATATCCCGAACGTGAACTCGGGGGAGTCCACCAAGGACAAGGTTGAAGAAGTCGGGTTCATCATCGATGCCATCGGCCGGGTTGAAAGCACCGATCCTGACACCGGGATTATTAGCGTGCGCCGCAGGGACACCGGACAGGTCGTGCGGGTGGCTGATTTGGTCGATGACACGGACCAGAAGAAGCGTGGAGATACACTGCATTACTTGGCTCACACGGCTTCAAAGAAGCGGGATGCCGTCGACATCATTATTGCGTTGGGTATGGCGAAGGAAGGGTTTGACTGGCCCTACGCCGAGCACGCTCTTACCGTTGGGTACCGGGCTTCGCTCACTGAGGTTATTCAGATCATTGGCCGGGTGACTCGTGATAGCGAGGGCAAGTCCCATGCACAGTTCACCAACCTGATTGCCCAGCCTGATGCGGCGACCGATGAGGTGAAACTGTCGGTCAACAACATCTTGAAGGCAATTACAGCTTCGTTGTTGATGGAGCAGGTGCTGGCACCGAACTTCACGTTCAAGACCAAACGGGGCAATGACGATGCACCGAAACCTGGCGAGCTGAAAATCAAGGGGTTCAAGGAGCCTTCGACCCCGCGGGTGAAGCAGATCGTGACAACGGATCTGAACGATCTGAAGGCTACGATCCTGCAGGATGAGACCTTTGCCAAGGCGGCTGCCGGCAGCTTGGACCCGGAAACGACGAACAAGGTCCTGATTCCGAAGATCATCCGTGAGAAATACCCGGATCTGACCGAAGCCCAGGTCGAGGAAGTCCGCCAGCAGGTCGTGGTTGACTCCGTGATCAAGAATGGTGAGGTGCGTGAAGTGGGAGACAAGCGCTTCATCAAGATGGCGGAGAAGTTCGTCAACATCGATGACATTGATATCAACCTGATCGATTCGGTCAACCCGTTCCAGCGGGCCTTTGAAGTGATGAGCAAATCGGTGACCCCGAATGTGCTGCGCATTATTTCGGATACCATCACCGCCACCCGGGTGGAGGTCACGGAGCAAGAAGCATTGCAGCTGTGGCCGAAGATCCAGGCCTGGGTGAAGGTCAACGGGCGTAAGCCCGATGTTCGCAGCGAGGACCCGACAGAGAAACGATACGCTGAAGCGTTGTTGTTCTTGCAGCGGAAGAAGCAGCAGCATTTGGCGAACCAGCGAGCAACACAGGTGGGCAACGAAGCATGAGCGAACCAGAAAACGAGACCCCAGGACTGGATGCCGCTGAGCCGGTGTTGGATATTCAGTCGCTGATCGATTCAGATCTTGATGGGCTGCTTGATACTCCTGAGAAGCCGAAGAAGATCACCGCCCAGGGGCGGTTGGAGCGCGCTTTCTTGGAGATCGTCGAGTTCAACAAGACTCATGGGCGTCTGCCCAGTTCCACGACGCGGGAGATTGCCGAACGCAAGCTCGGTGCCCGACTGGAAGGAATCTTGGCCAGTGAAGAGAAAATCGCTGCATTGAAGCCGCTGGACGAGTTGGGGCTGCTTGAATTCCCGGAAACACCGGAATCCCTGGACGAGTTGCTGACCTCTGATGGTTTGGATCTGTTGGATGATGAGCTGGGTCTTCTCGACGTCTCTGACCTGCCGCAACGGCGCACTGCCGAGGCTCCCGAATCGGTAGCCAAACGCAAGAAAGCTGTCGGTTTCGAAGCTTTTGAACCTTTGTTCAAGGCGAAGCATGCTGAACTTGCCGATGGAACGTACCGGTTGATCGCATATCCCGGTGAGCGAACTATCGATGAGGGGCAGTTTTTCGTCCTGAACGGCGTTATGCTCTTTGTTGCGGAAGTTGGCGAGTCACTGGTACAAAGCAGTGGTCGTAAAACCCGTCAGAAGCAGCGCTTGAGGGTCATTTTCGAAAATGGGACGGAATCTTCCATGTATCGACAGTCTCTGTCGGTCCGTCTGCATGAAGGAGCTGGGCTACTGCTTGTTCGATCTGGGTACGACGCTTCTGAAATGGGGGACGCGGATCAGGAATCTGGCCACGTCTATGTGCTTCGCTCATTAAGTACTGATCCGCAGGTGTCTTCGATCCAGAACCTGCACAAGATCGGGTTCAGCACTACGACGGTCGAAAAGCGCATCGCGAACGCGGCGGGCAGCCCCACGTACTTGATGGCTCCAGTGGAAATTGTGGCTGACTACCGGGCCTACAACTTGCGTGCTTCGGCGCTAGAGCATCTGCTGCACCGAGTCTTCGCCTCAGTCCGCCTGGATATCACCCAGATCAATCGTGAGGGAAAGAACTACGACCCCTCCGAATGGTTTGTAGTGCCACTGAACGTGATCAACCAAGCGATCAGCATGATCATGTCCGGCGAGATCACCGACTACGTGTACGATCCTGCAATGCAGCGGCTTGTGGAGCGTTCCTAATGGGTATGGAGATGGGATTGTGGCGTGCTGACGGAGATCAACTCACGCGCATCACGCCCACCGCTATTGGGCTGGAAGCCCAGCTGGAATCGTATATCGAGTCTGATCCGACAATGCTGGGTGAAACTCTGCTGATTATTGGACGCCAGGTGCCGACAGCGCATGGCGGTTTCATTGACCTGCTAGCGGTCGATGAGACCGCTGCAGTCCATGTGATCGAGCTCAAGCGGGACCGGACACCGCGCGATGTCACCGCGCAGACACTGGATTATGGCTCTTGGGTCGCCACGCTCGGTCGAGCAGAGATCACCAAGATCTTCGCCAACTATCGTCCCGGTATTGCGTTGGAAGAAGCCTTCAACGAACAGTTCGGCGGCACACTGCCGGACGAGGTGAACACCGCCCAAGTTTTCACTATTGTGGCAGCATCCGTTGATGCCGCAACGGAGAGGATCGTGCGGTTCCTGAACGAAGACTTCGGCGTTCCGATCAACGTGGTGTTCTTCCGACACTTCCACGACAACGGGGCCTCGTACCTCGCCCGCACTTGGCTCGTAGAACACGAAGTACAACCCACTATCTCGTCTGCTACCTCACGGAAGAGCAAGACACGTGAGCCGTGGAATGGCCAAGACTGGTATGTCTCCTTCGGTGATTCACCCGAAGGAAGGCAATGGGCTGACGGAATGAAATACGGGTTCGTATCCGCCGGGGGAGAGAAGTGGTTCTCACGGACATTGAAGAATCTCACGCCTGGAGCCCGTGTATTTACCTGTATCCCCAAAAATGGGTACGTCGGAGTGGGCACGGTACTGGGGGAAGCAAAGCGGTTTGATGAGACCACGGTCCTGTACGACGGAACCGAGACTGCACTGGCAGCACTTCCCCTGGTGGGGTCGTATCGTCACGAGGGTGATCAGGATGATGATTTAGCTGAATGGGCAGTGCCCGTTCAGTGGATTTACGCAGTGTCCCGGGAGCAAGGTTTTTGGAAGCCCGGGATGTTCGCCAATCAGAACACGGCGACTAAGCTACGTAGCCAGTTCACTATCGACCAAGTTTCAGAGGCCTTTGGCCTCGATGAATAGCAGAGCGCATTTGCCGATTCATCAGCGACTGATGAGCTTTCCTTCCGAGTAACGTACTTCGAATCACTATAGGTTCATCTCCTTGATTCGCCGGTAGAGCGTCGCACGGGACATCCCCATGTCCCTGGCGACCTGTGTTGCTGGTTCGCCAGCCTGGATCAGTTTGGCTGCGGTGCGGATCTGGGATTCGGTGAAGGTAGGGCGTCGGCCGCCGAGATCACCACCGGCGGTGCGGCGTTTGGTGACGGAGTCGGTGATGCGTTCGCGCTTGATCTCTAATTCCATTTGGGCCAGGGCGGCCATGACGGTGAAGACCATGGCGCCCATAGGCGTTTTGGTGTCCACATCGCCGCCACCCAGGTTTAAGACGCGAAGTCCGATATTGCGTTCGCGTAGCTCTTCGGCCAGTTCGAGCATTTTCTGGGTGGAGCGCCCCAGCCGGTCCAAGGTGGTGATCACGAGCGTGTCGTTCGGGTGCAACGATTCGAGCGCCTTATCGAGTCCGGGCCGCTTCGCCAACGCACCGGATAACCCGTGATCTACATAGAGGTCATCGCGGCGGACGCCTACGGAGAGTAGGTCTTGGATTTGCCGGTCGGCGTCTTGGGCTTTGGTGGATACGCGCGCGTAGCCGATCAGTTTGGTCATCAATCCTTCAAAAGTGTCTCGCAACTAAGAGTGTAGACATGATTCTACGGCTTGGGTTGCGACACATGGTTGCGAGAATTTTAGACCGTTGAGTTTCCGCAGATTTTTCGTTAGGGAAGAAGTAGCCGGTGAGACGTCTTGCAACCTATGGGTTGCAGGGCGGTTGGAGGGCACTTATGGAAACCGTCTGTATTCATTGAGATGATCTCTTCATGAATGAAAACGATCCCTATCTGCGAATTATTCGTGGGAGTTACTCGTATCTAAACTCGTGGGCGGAACGCGCACGTCGGAATCCTCCTGAAGAACCACAGCCTGGAAGTGAATTGGCGATTGACGACGCCACGTTTAGGTGGCATCGGATTAGTGAAACGGTTCGTTTGTCACTCATCGCAGCCGGAGAGCACCTGAGGTTGGCCAGGGATGCGATTGAAGTTGACGAACCTTATCCCTCTGCGCATTTCACACTATTGCGTGGTGCTTTCGTCGGCGCCGCTCAAGCTGTGTGGATTCTTGGACCGGATGACCCTGATACGCGTCAACAACGTGGGTTTACCGTTATCGCAGAAATGTACGAGCAAATGGCTAAGAACCATCGCGAGCTGGAGACATTCAACCTGAACGAAAGGCAACGTGACCTACTGTCTCAGCAGAAGAAATGGCTTGATGCCCGAATCGCTTCTTTAGGTGCGCAGCGTAAGAATAAGCGAAAACTAGTCCAGACTGAATTCATCAGATGGGCTTTGGAATACCGCTTTAAGGATGAAGGTCGACGAGAAGATGGGCGCATGCTGTGGCGGCAAATGAGTGCCGATGCTCATGTTCTTAGCTGGTCTTTGATGCAACGTGCTCAATTTGCAAGTCCGACATTGGGATCTGATTTGGGCATAGGGACCGCTAGTGGAAGCTTGAAAGATATTTCTCAGCCCTTCAATGCTTCATTTCTAATGCTGAAAGAAGGATGGTCACTTTTCGATCGTAGGTGTGAAGAACGATAATAAGTTAAAGCGTGTTCATAGAAGTAAAGCCAAGAAGATCTCTTGAGTGAGAGCGCTCGAAACTTCTATCGCACCGGATTATTTTCGGCCTGCTCGATCTGACACTGATCGAGCAGATGCGCAAGAAAGCTGTATGCAGCAAGGCGCTCCATTGCCTGC
Source organism: Arthrobacter sp. JUb119 (assembly GCF_024807995.1). Taxonomy (NCBI): domain Bacteria; kingdom Bacillati; phylum Actinomycetota; class Actinomycetes; order Micrococcales; family Micrococcaceae; genus Arthrobacter; species Arthrobacter sp. JUb119. The sequence goes on along the minus strand of NZ_JANUFE010000009.1, from coordinate 2,706 downwards.
TGTTCAGTAAGTTCTTTTCTTGTGTGGGTAGTTACGTTTCGTACTGTTAGGTTTAAACCGGTAGCTAGGGCATTTAAGGCCTTCGCAAGCGGTTCGAGGCCCCCGCGCATGCTTTTGGAAGTTTTGTCGTCTGGTGGACCAGGCCAAACTAGCCTGGGTCGACCATTGGTTGGATCTCCTGGGGATAATGTCTGTTGCCAGAACACGGTATCGTCAACGTCGTTACGACCAAGCCGCTCTTTCCAATGGACAGTTAGCCCTTCTGCAGCTTCCCGGACAGCAACACGGAACTGATGAGCGGTCCAGTGCGCAGCTGCCCCGGACCAGATCACTGGATGTAGTTGCGCAGGGGAAAAGCTAGGCAAAGTGGAGTCTGCGGAGCCCTGTGCGTCAATAATCATAGAATCCAAGCGGCCTTTGACATTCGCGCTTGTCAGGCGGATATCTCGGGGAGAGAGCGGTGCTTTAGGTGCAGCCATGAAGGACCAGTTAGAGATGGGATCGATAAAACCTATGCCTTGAACGGAGATGTAGGCTCCAGTAACAGCAACCGCGCGCGCTGCAAGTCCGGCGGTTTCTGCGACGTCAAGTTCGAGCTTGGCTACCAGAGTGGGATCTGTGTCCTCTTTTGTCCAGACCGTTGGGGATAGGCCACGAGAAGAAAAGTGATCAGACTCGTGCTGAGTTTTCATCCATTCCTCAAAAGCAGTCTCAAAACGATGAACTGCGCCGAGTAATCGTCGCAGATATTCCTCACCATAGTCGCTCAAATTAATACCTACCCAGTGCTCTTTCAGACCTCATTGGCTTTAGCCTACTACTAGAGGTACTACAATCATGCGGGTTTGAGAGAAGGCTTGGCGCTTCCGACGACAGGGTCTGTGATTCAGAGGTTTCGGTCCTATTCGAACGACGGCCAGTGTCGTTACTCGTCCGGCAACGGTATTTTCGCTACATAGTTTGAGGCACTGAGTTTTGCGACGGAACGCCTTTAACGATCTGTTGAGTTTTCAGCTGTCGAAGATTCTCGGACAAGTCAGCGGATGGGGGTGTCAATAACGACCGTTTTTGGTGTCCCGAATGAGGAACCTCTAAGGGCCATGTCTCAATTCTTGCGAGGTAAGCTCACACTATGTCCGAGACTGACCTCTTGTTGGAATTGAATCCCACTCCTGGCACCGTCGTGAAGCTCGTCAAGAAATTGGTCGACGAGCCTTGGCCACGGTCTGATCAAGAACGCGAAAATCTATTCGCGCGTCTTGGATTCATATCAGGGGGGCCGGTACGAGCTAGAGAACGAAGAATCACCCCACCAGATGAATGAGCTGGATATATGTGTCGGCGGACAAGTGCTTGGTTCATGGGACACGTATAACCGTAAGTTCCTAGGTGTAACAATCCACCTCTACAGCACTCAAGAATCCGGTGCACCAGCAGTTCAAAACGGATTCAACGAACTACGTATCCAACTCACCGATCTCTTTGGAAAACCAGAACATCCGTGGGACAACGAAGAGACGCCACCCTGGATTTGGGAGGCCAACGGCCGGACGATCATTACACACTTCTTCAACCGTCGGGACAGCACTGTGATGTTGAGCGTAGAAGGTACAGCTCTGGCTGCCGTTGCAGAAGCTGATGCAACTTCCGGCTGAGCAATTGTCGTTTTCCAAAGCCGTCTCCACTGAGATCCGATGACCGCCAGCTGAACCCTAACTGGGATCGCGTTAGCAGGCCTCTACCACCAGCGCGCACGTACCTATTTATTCCACGGTCTCATGAACCGGTTGCGTAGTCGATCAAGCCATATTGCGGCCTCAGGTTCCTGCCGACGCCACCTGGATCGCGCGATGAACCTTTCCGCGTCTATTAGCGCGGTATCGTACTGGACACGGTTGAATACCAATAGCTGAGGGAAGAGTGATTCTGGATCGTTAGCATCGGGCTCGTCGTCGTTTTCATCGTCATCTCCGGCCCAGTGAGGTCGTCTCCAGGTGACTGTGTCGGCTGTCATCTCGACCTCGACCGCAAGATTGCCGCAATCCATATCGCCGCACGCCCTGCAGACTGTGATTTCTAGTTCTTCTCCCGAAAGCCTCTCATCGCGGTCGCCGTACGCCCCGCGATAATCAGTCAACCATTGGTGTACTGCTGCGCGCGAGAAACGGCGTGCAAACGGAGAAACCCCCCAATGTCGTTGAATATCGACTATATCGATGACCGCGGTCCCGTCGATGACAAGGTCCACGGCTTGATCAGCGGAGTTCCATCGCGCCATGATCGATGATACGGGGATGCGTGGCGTGTCCATTTCGCCAGTATGGCACAGTCCGAATCATGTTAATCGCTGAAGCGCGCCCCGCGCTTTATTCGAACCTACAAGCTTTTTCTTTCGCACCTGCAACAGTCACACCGTCCCGTAGGGGTCTGTCCGGCATGGCGTTTTGGACAGTTCTTTAGGGGGTGTTTTTATGCGAACACCCACTCTGACTATGACTGTCAGATTCCGAAGTTGGCTGCACATGAGCCGTTGAAATTCCGGGCTTGTGCAGTCGACTATGGACATAAAAATTTCAGAAGTCGACTGCACGGAGTCGGTTTTTGATCAATAGTCCTCTGCACTATCCTGCACAGAGGGAATGTGCGGCCCTAACTGGCTGTTTCACCCGCGCGTTTAATAGCGCGGTAAACAGTGGATCTAGCCAC
>NZ_JANUFE010000008.1:0-170790 GCF_024807995.1 Arthrobacter sp. JUb119 | reverse complement strand
GGTGAGCACAAGGTACCGCGCCTGGTCCGCGCTGGAGAACACTGGGCCCTGGGCGTGAGCCAGGTCGAAGAAGGAATTCCCTCACCAGGTGAGCCACCCCGGGGACATACCATCGCGGCCGCACCCAGGTTCTGACCTTCAAGAGCAGCCTGTGAAGGACGCCCAGCGACGCAGGAAACCCAGCGACGTACCCCCAGCTGACGATGCCCAGGTACCCGCCTTGAAGTTAAGAGCTCACCCAGTAAAAACTCCCGGGCCCAAGGGAGACGAAAGCGCCGGCAGACGGCCTGCTTGGTGGTACGTCCCCGGACGGCAGCCTCTGGACTGCCGGGATCCTGGCTAGGAAAACCACGGATGCGCTGAAGAACCTATCCTGCAGTTCTGCCTTGGTCAGGGCGTGCAGGATAGGTTCCGGAAAATCTAGCTGAAGCGGATATTGAACCGTTGGGAAACATCCAGCAGATCTGGATCATCTGCAGGTATTTCCAGGCCCTCGCCCGCGAAAACCAGGTCGTTGTCCAGCCCGTCATCGGTGCGTCGCATCCAAAACGCCCAGCAAGTGCCAATGCCGTGTCGGGAAGTGAAGCGGATCCCGTCAGCGAAGCCGCCGTCAGCGAGCCGCAGGTTGCGCAATCTCGTGGAAATCAAGGTGGTCAGTTTGCGATCTGCTCCGAGCAGGTGGGATAGGTCCACGGCTTTCACACCGCAGGTTTTGGCGATTTCGGGGCCAAAGTTCCGATCGATATAGGCCAGCGAATGCGCTGTGCCCAGGTCGAACCAGACAAGGCCTTCCTTGCTGGCCAGTTCGTAGATCCGTCGTCCTTCACGCCAGTTTTTGGGAAACGTTCCAGGTCCTTCGTGCCCGAGCTCTCGCTGTTCCTCGAGATAGAGAGTGTGGGCCTCCTCCCAGGTGATGCCGAACTGCCCAGCCATGAAGTCGATGGCCGTGCGAGCTCCCCTGTCTATTCGGTACCCGTAGAGGCATTCGGTAAATGCGCCGAGGCGCGTGGACGCTGCGTACAACGTCCGCCCAGTGGTGTCATACCTGTTCCACACTCCGACGTCATCGGGGAAGAAGTAGCCCCGTTGCGGGGGATTAAGCGCACCGTAGCTTTCAGCTGCGATGCGAAAGCCAGCCAGTGGTGCTCGCACGATGCTTGGCTGGCCGTCCGCTTCTTCCAATGCGCTGCTCATTATCCGTTGTAACCTCCTGAGGACATGGCTTCGGCTGCGTCGATCACAGCCTTGAACCGATCTTGGTGAATGGCTTCGACGGGTGAAATTTCGTCGAGCCAGGGGTTGGCACCAAGGAACCACTGGCGAGCTACCTGTTCTCCGTCAACGTCGGAGACCATCATCCACGCACGGTGGGCCAGCAGAATGCGAGCCTGGGACGCATCCGAAGGGATCGTTCCATTCTCCTTTTGCCAGCGGTAGCTTGCCTTGGGGTCCTTGGCGCCCGCTAACGCGGAAACCATTGCAGCCCCGAGGGACGCATTCAGCCTCCGCACGATCTCACGGAAGTCCATGCGGGACGTTTCCGCATGAACCGTCCCTATAGTCGGTGTGATTCCCATCTGTAGATCCTTTTCCTTGCACCTCTGTGCTTCTGAACATAGGCCTCTTGCCTTTTTCACCGGCATCTCTCCGGCAACACAACCTTACCACTGATTTACCACCAAAATAAGTGCTGTTATCACACTTTCAAGCTCCTGCCCTGCAACATGATGGCGGGAAACTGGTGCTCGCTCCGTAGCCGCCCCTGGGGACGAACTCGCTCCGGCGAGCGCTGAGGCACAAGGAGCAATGGCTGCAGCAGCGGGACGTACCGCCCTCGGTCCGGGTCCCAGGCTGGAGACGCCTTCCGTGAAGATGAACGCCCAAGGAGGAGTGAAATGACGCCCGGGCGCAGAGGGGCTTGGAGTGGTCGTCGAGGGTTCTGCTGTTGAAAGAGGGCCAAGGACGTACCGCCAGGGGGACCTCACTGATGAGAGGCGCTGGCCGGCCCTCGCTGCCAGAAGGCCGTGTGGCAGTATGTCCCCCACCAGGGTCTTCAAGCTGCGGGTCAGAGCATCATGATGGCCATGCGTAAGGCGGCGTCGCCTGTCTGGGGTACCAGGAGACGGGGACCTAGTGAAGTACCCGGTACACCAGGTGTACTTCGCTTGCGAACGCTGAAGTTTCCGCCCGTTCCAGCTCGATATGTTGCCCTAAACCTTCAAACAGGGAAATGCCGTTGCCAAGCAATACTGGGGCGATATCAAGATGCAGCTCGTCGACCAGTCCCAAAGCTAGACACTGCCGCGATATCTTCCCGCCCAGCAAACTGACAAAGCCGTCTTGTGCATCCCGTTTGGCGGATTCCACGGCCCCAGCAATGTCATCGACCACGAAGGTATAGGTGATGCCGTCTCGTTCCACCGGCTCAGCGGCTGCATGGGTCATCAGATACACCGGAACCTGAAGCATCCCTCCATAAGGGATTTCACCGTCCTGGATCGTCTGCGTTTGATTTGCTCCGCCGACAATAGCTCCGATCTTCCCCATGACCGAGGCAACGACCTCATCATCTTCCGGCGCGGAGGGATGGCCAAACATCCAATCCACTCCGCCATCAGCATCGGCGAGGAATCCATCGAGAGTGATGGTGGCATGGACAATCACGGTGGCCATAACTTCGTTCTCTTTCACCAAGGGGTAAGGCGGACAGCAAAGCACAGTCAAAAGCCAGCGATCCGGACTGCCTTGTTCTCTGCCACCCTAAAACACCCGTCGGCGCACTGGATAGCCTCTCTTTGAACCGAAGTAGCCTGATGCGCCCGGAAGGCGCCGCCACTTGAACTCGGAGTGCAAACGAGTCGGTGCGAGAGGACGGCGAGCGCCGGCTGGGAAGAGCGGGACGTACCGTCGAGTGCCGCAAGCGATCGATGGACGAAGAAGGGCGCCGACTCATCCTCGCTCTGCCAGGCGGCCGCATGATGGTATGTCCCCCACGATGCCTGGCCGCACCGGCTAAGGTACTTTACGCCTAAACAGGATTCTTATCCTGGGGTGCAGTGCTTGCGAATGAGTGCAGCTAAGCGGCGCTTGTCGACTGTGTTGGGAATAGGGAATGGCACGCGTTTCTTAGTGAGAGACTGCGTAAGGGGCTGCAGTATCTGCACTGTATCTTTACGGAAACCAATAACGTTCAGCTCGTTCAGACGCCACGGGGTTTTTGGGTGAGCTTCACGAATCTCAAGTAACGTCTGAAGGTCTGCGAGATCATTTTCTGCGCTTCGCTCATTCCAAGCGAACGCTTTAAGGACCAATGCCTCTTCAAGATTTGGGACCTTAGTCCTATAGGTCAGGATTTCACCATTGCCCAAGTACGTTTCAACATCAATGATGAGCGGTGCGTAGAGGAAAATATAGTTCAGCTCGGTCAGAGTATCAATCTGCCCCACGCCAGGGACGTTGATAGGTCGAATTCCTGGAGTGCTGCCGGTACGGGAAGCTAGCCCGGGTATTTCATGAAGGCGACAGTCATTAACTGACTCAAAAGAAGAAAAGGTGACCTGAACTGGGAAAATAGTGGTGTCTAATCATCATCCACCCCGTTCAAAGGATCACCTTTTCTGTGAACCATTCTACCCACGTTTTCCCTGCCCTACCGACCCAACCCACCGGCCAAGCCCTCGTCTCCCATGCTGGGTTGTCGGTACTCACCAACTTTCTGAACGCCCTGGACTTCCGCCAGCTTTGCGAGGACCGGTTCAGCCAGTTCGTGCCAGCCACCGCGATCCACAGTCCAGGCAAGATCCTTGGCGCGCTGGCCTTGTCCCTGGCCGCTGGCGGGCAGCAAGCCACCGATATTGACCAGCTACGCGCCGCACCAGAGCTCTTCGGACTCGTGGCGTCTGATGCGACGGTCAGCAGATTCATGCGACGGTTCAAGGAACAGCCCGAAGCTTTCGCCCATGGCTTCGCCACCATGACCCGCAGCCTGTGACCCAAAGTTTGGGCGGCAGCCGGACCACGGAACCCCGCCCAGTTGGCTACGCCAGCGAACCCGCTGGTCATCGACATCGACGCCTCCCTGGTGCACGTGCACTCCGACAAAGAGAACAGTGCCGGAACATATAAAGGCGGGTACGGTTTTTCACCGATGATCGCCATGGCTGACTACGGCAAAGCCCACGGCACCGGCGAAGTCCTCGCGGTGCAGTTGCGCCCGGGCAATCGGGGAGCGAACTCCGCCGCCTCGCATATCGAGGTGCTCAACCAAGCATTGGCCCAACTACCTGATGATTTCTACGACGAGCACGGAAACCTGTATGGAGAGAAGATCCTGGTCCGCACCGATAGCGCCGGATCTTCACGTGAGTTCTTGCATCACCTGGATTCGCTGGGGGTCCAATTCTCCACCTCGTACTCGCTGCCGGTGCTCAAAGAGCGGTTCATCCGGTGGATCGATGAGAAGAAGTACTGGGAACCAGCGCTGACCGCTGACGGTGACCAGCGTGATGATGCGCGGGTGATCGACGCGTCCAAGGTGATCGAATTGAAGGACTACCTGCGGGCTGAACCGTTGCATCCCGGAGCGAAAGCGACCTTGTTCGATACCGACGGGAACAGGGTGACTGCGTTCTTGACCAATAGTCCGCGGTGCAACGTGGCGTTCCTCGATGCCCGGCACCGGGCCCGTGGCCGGTGCGAGAACAGGATCAAAACGCTGAAGAGCGCGGGGTTGGGCAAGTTGCCGTATTGGTCTTTTACCGCGAACCAGGCGTGGGCGGACTTGGCGATGTTCGCACTGAATCTGGTGTCGTGGCTGCAGCTGGCGGTGTTGCCTAGTGGCCATGAGGCTTCGGTCTGGGATTTGAAGCGGTGGCGGTACCGGCTGTTTTCGATGGCTGGGAAAGTCGTCTCTGGCGGCCGGCAACGCCGGCTTCTGATCCCTGAGAAGGCGCCTGAAGCGCAGCTGTTATGCCAGCTGCAAGAAGGCATCGGTACGTTGTTCCAGCGATGGCGCCACGGTGAGCTCACGGCCTGAACTGGTGGTTGATCTGTTGCTTCTGAAATTATGAAAGGACTCCGTTTGGTCCGGGTGCGTGGAGCCCGGCACCCAGCGCCGGTGCGTCAAGGCGCTATTTGGTATGGGCAGAGTCAGGAACGGCCGCCGAGAACCCCTTGGTATCGGATTTTGGCGGCCGTCAGATGACTGATGGAAAATCTGGGCTAGTCTGATTTCAAAAACGTCGATTTTGACCGGGCAATCAAGAACGAAACCGATGTAGCCGATGCTCACGCCAGGTCAAAAGACCGATGAACACATCTAACTCCCTGAGTGATGTTCGGTGTGGCGTGTTTCCTTCCGGCCGTGAACCGCCAGGATTCCACACTCAGCCCCTGTTGAAGATGCACTCGGACATGGTCCTTAGATCGATGTGTAAGCCGGCCTCGAACGGAACAACATCTGCTTCATCTCTGGATTTCTGCTGAAGATGGCACGTAAATTTGCCAGCGTGTCCAATGCCATAGTTCTGTCGCCACCCAGTCATGGCCCCGTGACGGGAGTGACCAGCGCGTTCAAGACCAGAAACCAAAGCCCTCCGAATTCAGTGAAGACGAGGGGCCCGTCTTGGAAGGATTTCCCGCCGTTTTCAGGATAAAAAACAAAAGTGAATGCATTTCTCAGAAATGAAACGCCCCGCCGACAAAGGCAGGGCATTTCGCATCAGCGCTCAACTCGACGAGGTCATCAGACCATCGCCATGGCATCAATAACCAGAACCATGAACACCGACACAGAGCAGATTCGCTTTCTGGTGCATCTGTGCGAGATCAATACAGGGGACGGTCTCCGTGCCATTGATAGCGGCGCTGCTTGCCACTTGCCACTTGCCACTTGCCACTTGCCACTGTGAATAGAACCAGAATACGGAAACGCTAACCCCTTAAAAGGGCCGGCTGCTCGGAATTCCGATAATCCCCATTGCTTTTTATGGACCTTGCAACAAGGTGATGACGACGTTCATGATCTGCAGCGACAGCACACCGAACGCGATTGAGATCACCGCCCACAAATACGCCCGCTTCGCCAGTGCGATACCGCTGCCGATGAGGCCGAACAGGATCGGAAGGAAGAACATCCAGAGCGGCTTCGCTTCACCGGAATTCGTCCAGTCGACGAGCGCCAGCATTGAAAGGAGCACGAGCGCTATGCTGATCCAAGTACCTGCAGGGCACTGACGTCGCTTGCTTACTGCCTCGGTCATTGGTGAACCACTTTCTAATCGTCAATTGAGGTCTACTTGAAAGGATTGCAGAACGAATAGGTGAAGTACACGCTGACTGCGCTGGCCATGGCACGTTCCTTGCCGCCCATCTTGTATGCGTTCCTCTTGATGCCTGAGACCAAATTGCGGTCGCACGAGCACGCGAAGTATCCGCGGGAGCCGTAACAACGGTCGTGCGTGCGGCAGAGCGAGTCGAGAGTATCCACCGCGCGTCCGCCGCCGTGGCCAGGGCCGCACCAATTGCCCCAGAGGGGCATGCCGTAGGTCGTCACGCCTCCGGCCGGGGCCGATTGTGCCGCGCTGTATTCGTTTAGCAGCTGCCCGACCTCCAGCGTCTCGGCGTCAGCGCCGGCTGCCTTGGCCTTCGCAATGTCGAAGTAGACCTGGCCGCTGCGCGTGGTCGTGAACTCCATGGTGGAGTCAACGTTTTCGGTGATTTGGCGCTCAGCGGCCTTCTTTTCCGAATTTGACGGTGCCGCGTACGACGGAGCCGCGAACACGCCCAAACTGGAAACCACCAGCGCGAGTGACGTCAGGAGCGTGATTCCTGATTTATAGATTTTTACTTTCATGATGAGATATTCATCATTTCTCGAGGTGAAAGTCAAACTTCAAGTTAGAGGTGACAAGGGAAAAATTCTTTTGCCTGCCATCCATGCGCTGTATTCTTGCAACAATTCGAGGTTTCCCTTCTGTTTTCAACTATGTTGGATAAATTGCATTGGCTGAGAATATTAACTCGGCTTGTCACAATCTGAATTGTGAATCCAGCGATTGAACTACTTCTTGATAGCCGTGCCAGCTCATGTTCGCAGGTCAAGGAAGGGGTTTCACCAGTGCGGGTCGGTGGCCCACTGGCTGCGCTCGTCCAGATGATGCCGTTTCACCGCAGGAAGTCTTGGGTCGGCTTTAAGCTTGATCTCCATCTTAGCCATTAGGTCATCAGCGATCTCCCATGTTTCCAAGGTCGATGGAGGGTTCACGCCCGCCTCTCTGGCGATGACCCGTCGGTATTTATCGGTGAAGCCGAGAACCGTTGCTCCATCGATATCCCGATCCCACAGCCAGCGTGCCAGAAGCTTGGCCTTCGCTCTGCGATTCGAGGTCGCGACCGTCCCCTGGCGGAAAGGGTCAGCAGGGCTGCTGTCAGGCTGGGCTCCGCTGGATGATGGACGGCCATCATGCGCGATTTGCTCTGGGGACGGCTCTTCGCTGCGAGCAGTCAGCCACCTGTCACGGTCGCCCATTTTCCGCCGTTCGAACTTTGGATCATCGGGGTTGGCGAGGGGGCACGTGCCGTCTGTTTTTCCAGGAGCTCGGCGGCCAGAGGCAGGATGGATGCGGAGTCGTCGTGACTCAGCCCCAGCTCCTGGAGCGCATCCTTGACCTTGCCTTCAACCTGCTCCGGGGTCAGGTCGCGGTCCCACAACCAGCGTGCCACGACTTTCGTCTCGGTCCGGTGCCGTCCAGACGGACTGGCTGGTGGTGAAGCAGCTTGAGCCGATTCGACATGCTCGACCTGCGGCCTGCTTGCTGTGTCCATGATGCCCAGCAGCTCCTGGTTGACTTCGCTGGGTTCCCATACATGGTCGTGTATGAGCGTGCGAATGTCAGCCACCATGTTTTCATAGGCAGCAATGCGGTTGCTTTCCCATCCCAGCATTTATTCCTGCTCCGAACGTCGATGATTAGTGAATTCAGTATCCATCTTGCCCATGTGTGCGGAGCGCGGCGAGAACCTCGACTTCAGTCCCGGTAGGTTTTTCCTTCCCGGTAATTCGGTTCCGGCGCGATGCCCTGGGCGAGCAGCCGCTTCTCGATTCGGCGAACCTGGCGGTGCGGCAATGGATCGGACCCGAACATGAACCAGTCCTTCACCGGCCTCCCGTTGAACGTCCGCCTGGTGATGCCTGATGGAGGCATCTGCCGGTGGCGCAGCTTGGCTTTCCCTGATTTTGCCTGCATGGGCCTCATGTGTGCGGAACCCCGTTATCTTGTTGACAGCCCTAAAAGAGGATCATAGGGACTGTCGGCCGACCAATCCCGGCATGGTGTCTTGCCCCTGCTTATCCAATAGTCCGGGGTGTTGCCACGGGGATTGGATGGCAGCAAGGTGATTGCTGATTAGAGGCACGGCGCCAAAAACGGACGCCAGTCGTAACGTGAATGTAAGACTTTGCTACCGACGGTTGGCCGACCTTGAACAATTAATCGGTCCAAAGGAGCACCGGTCATGAAAACCGAAGACATCCAGATCTTCCTCGGCCTCGACGTCGGCAAAACCGACCACTGGGCCTGCGCCGTCATCCAAGACGGCACCAGAATCTGGAACAAAACCCTGCCCAACGACGAAGCCAAACTCACCGCCGCGTATCAAAAGCTTCTAGCTCAAGGACAGGTTCTGGTAGTCGTGGACCAACCCGCCACCATCGGCGCGCTGGCCGTTGTTGTCGCTCAGAACCTCGATATTCCGGTGGCCTATCTGCCCGGGCTCTCGATGCGCCGTATCGCAGACATGTATCCTGGCTCGGCGAAAACCGACGAAAAAGACGCCTTCATCATCGCCGACGCGGCACGCACCATGCCACACACCTTGCGCAGCATCCGAGTCTCCGACGAGGACGAAGCAACCCTGGGCATGCTCACCGGATTCGACCTGGACCTGGCACGGCAGATCACCCAGACCAGCAACCGGATCCGCGGGCTATTCACCCAAATCCACCCGCCACTCGAACGTATCCTCGGCCCGTGGCTGGAACACGACGCCGTCCTTGAAATCCTCGCTATCTGGCCCACTCCAGCACAACTGAAGCATGCCGGCAAAGCGCGGATCGACGCGAAGCTGAAGAAATACGGTGCCCGCCGGCACACTGCCTGGGCCGTAGCCATCATGGACGCGCTCGATGAGCAAACAGTGGTCGTGGTCGGCACCGATGCTGCTGGACTGGTGATCCCTCACCTGGCCCGGCAACTAATCTCGTTGCACGCCCCGCGGGTAGATGTAGCCACGCACTTGGAAACCCTGGTGGAGGCTCACCCTCTTTACTCGGTCCTGACATCCATGCCAGGGGTCGCCGTCAGGACCCCAGCGATCATCATCGCCGAGACCTCCGGCAAGACCTTCACCAGCGCCGCAGCGTTGTCCTCCTACGCCGGTCTGGCACCAACCACGCGTCAATCAGGGACATCGATCAAGTCCGAACGCGTAAGTCATTCAGGCAACAAACGCTTGAAACGAGCCCTCTTCCTCTCAGCGTTTGCGTCCATCCGTTTTGATCCGACCAGTCGGGACTACTATGACCGGAAACGGGCTCAGGGGAAGCGGCATATATGACCGGAAACGGGCTCAGGGGAAGCGGCATAACCAAGCACTCATCGCGTTAGCCCACCGACGACTCACAGTACTATTTGCCATGATCCGAGACGGCTCACTTTATGACATGCCAGAGCTGAAAATAGCTTCACTTTTTACACAGGGGCACCCCCTTTTTTCAACCACGGTCGATTCCGGCGCATAACCAACTAGTATCAGTGGCTCTCCCAGGATCCGCTCCAAGATCAGTTTCCTGAGACCTGGGACCTGGGACGATCGGGTCATCCGTAGAAACATCCCAGGAGGTCACGCCATTCCAGGTGGCGATGGAGCCATTCACGTGCAGGCGCATGCCGGGGTAGTCGGCGCCATAGCGGATCTCATCCAACGTGAGGGTGCCGAGATTTGACACCAAGTAGCTGGAACAAAAGTACCATTTTGAATCGTCCCGGGTTTTATGCCGCTTTCTATTGAGAGAATGGAAAGCATGCCCAAGCAGTACACCCCCCGAAGTCAAAGCCCGCGCAGTGGACTACATCATGGAACGACTTGACCGCTATAAGTCGGTCTACGCAGCCTGCAATGACATGGCTCCAAAGCTGAACGTCGGTAAAGAAACCCTGCGCCGCTGGGTGCTCCAAGCCCAGGTTGATTCCGGTGAACGAACCGGACCGACCAGCGAAGAACTCGCCGAGATCAAAGCGTTGAAAGCCAAGGTCCGGGACCTTGAAGAAGCCAACGACATCTTGAAGGCATCAGCGATTTTCTTCGCGAGGGAGCTGGACCCTCGCCGGCACTAATCACCGAGTTCATCGACCAGCAACGCGAACACGGCTACGCAGTCCAGCAGATCTGTGATGCCCTGAATACTCAGGGCCTGAAGGTTTCTGCCCGCACGTATCGCAGTTGGAAAGCAGCTGAACCAGCACCACGGGTCGTCACGGACGCACTCATTTTGAACGTTCTTCATGACCTGCAGAAACCTGATGAAAAGACGGGGAGACCGAAGCCCGAGGTTCTTTATGGGCGGAGGAAAATGCTGGTCTGGTTGCAGCGCAACGGCTTCCCTGACATCTCAAAACACACCGTGGATCGGCTGATGCGTGTGGCTGGGATGAATGGGCTGGTGCGGGGTCGGAGAACGACTACAACGATCCGCGCTAAAGATAAAATCCGGGCGAAAGATCTATTGAATCGGAACTTCTATACTGATGCACCTAACAAGGTGTGGGTCACTGATTTCACTTATGTTCCGATTCGTGGCGGGTTCGCCTATGTGTCCTTCGTGATCGATTTGTTCTCACGCCGGATCTTGTCCTGGGCTTCGTCGACCTCGCATGACACCGAGTTTGTGGAGGAAGCTCTCCAACTGGCCCTATGGCAACGCCGGATTGAGCAAAAAGCGCATGTGAGATCGGCCTTTGGCACCATCCACCATTCAGATGCGGATAGTGAATATACCTCTCAGAGGTACACGCAGACGCTGGCGATGGAGGGGCTGGTGCCGTCGATCGGAACGATTGGGGACGCATTCGACAACGCGGCCGCCGAAACGGTGATGGGGTTGTTCAAGAACGAGGCGGTTGCTAAGGATTCACCGTTCCGCACTGGAGTCTTGGCTACCAAGGCGGACGTGGATGACGTGGTCGTGGAATGGGTGCACTGGTACAACAACGACCGGTTGCACTCGACCCTCGGATATCGGGCTCCGGTTGAATTTGAAGAACTCTATTATGATGAAATGAGCGGCTCGTTACCCGATGAAGCCGCCAGTAAACTGGCGGCGTAATTTCCGGGACGGTTCACCAGCGGGAAGCCATCACGCGGGGGCGCAATGTAGATCACCGCCAGCTGATATGAGCGCCCCTCATGAGTAATGGTGTGAGCCTGCGAACGGATATCGATATGTCCATCCACGTAACCTGCGACAGCATCTTTCAGGGTTGCTGAATCGAGGCTCTGACCACAGAAATCCGTCCCTTCAGCAGGGCGACCATTATCCTCAGCTCCTATCACGAGGTAACCGCCCTCTGGCTGGTTTCCCATCGCCGCGCAGTCCTTGATGAACTCCAACTTCTTGATCTTGTCGTTCAAATCGATGGTGCGTTTGAAATCAAGCGAAGAAAACTCTGCCTGGGCCCCCAGTAACTCCAGAAGTTTCTCCCGGTCGACCCGCCCATCACAAACAAACGGCTGCGGCGGAACTCCAAGTGGCGACTGCTCCATCTACGAGTCCTTTCAAAAACTGCACCAGTGCTTCGGCGATCTACCGATATATCAATCATGAACCATCACCCCGCCAGTTCAGCCTCACCCAAGATCCGTTCGCTACCAAGCGAGATAGCACGGCGAGCGCAGATGAGACGGGGCAGGTGGGGGACGTACCGCCCACAGGACGGGTTCCAGGAGGAAGAGGCCTTCCGCGACCGTCAGGGTTCTACAGCCGAAGGAAACCAAAGAACGCACCGCCGGGGGCTAGGATCTCACTCATGAGATGCGCCGGCCGGCCCTCGCTGCCGGCAGCCCGCCGAGGGTATGTCCCCAGCCTGCAGCGGGTTAGCTTGCTGAATTCTGGGGTGGATGCCTGAGATCAACGTCTGGGGGCAGCGCCTGGAAAGAGACCTAACATCGACAAGTAGCCGGACCTGGTCGAACGAGGACCTGATTCGTTGATAGCGCCCGAAGCGTAGATCCACTCCCGCAGCGCTACATGACGGTATGTCCCCACCGGTCTGCAGCGCATCAAGGCCTCCGGTACTTCAAGACCGCGGTTGCCCCATCGTCCAGTCCATGGTGAAGCCACCACGGCCTCACTGCGTTAGATCCTGGTAGCGGGTACACGGCGAGCGCAAGGCATGAAGCCAGCGTCCAAGGAGCATGCTCAGAGCTCCGGACCGAGTCCTTGGTCGAGGAAGGCGCCGGCTGGTCCTCGCTGCAGGCGGCTGCGTGATGGTATGTCCCCCAGCGCCGGCTTCGCCTCCCCCAACTGGACGCTGGGCTGAACGGACGGTGATCTTGCTTGGAGCGGTAGACCTCGATCCTTGTTCTTATATTGAGGTTGATGCCACCGAAAGTTCCTGTTGCAGCTGCCAGACCTGGCATCTGCAGAAAGACTCCGATCGGATCTGCCACAGCGCTCGGGCAAGGCGGCATGCACTCGCCAAACGCACCAGGCACAGAAGCTCACTTCGAAGCATCTCTAGGACAAAATGTCAGGGCGCTTCAGTACGATGACCCCAAGGTGCGAAACTCCTGCCAGGTGGTGAATGTCCTGAGGACGAGCCGGCGGGATCTTTCATTAACAAGAAAGGCAAGACCATGGCTCGAAGTGACTCACTCCGTTCGGAGATCGCTCGTTTACAAACGCGTAAAAGTACCTTGTCCTCCGATATTGCGAAGGCTGAAAAAGACGCGGCTACAGCGCGTGAAGCTTCCCGAAGAAAGCGTGACCAGGCAGCACGGTCCAAGAGTCCCTCTACTGCCCGCAGTGCATCGTCCGCAGCGGAACGAGAGGACAAGAAAGTGGCGGCCGCAGAAGCCAAGATTGCGAAAGCTCGAAAAGATGCAGCTGCTGTGGAGAAAACCATAGCAACTAAAAAAGCCTCGCTGCGCTCCGCTGAAACCAGTGAAACCCGCAGTGCCGCTTCCAAGCAAAAGCAGGCCGACGCTCAGCGACGGCGCGAAGAACTGGCGCACGCCCGGGAAGTATCCCGGCTCTCCACTCCGCGTTCGGAAATTCGTTTTGTCCAGGTGCGTCCGCCAGAGCCAGAAAAGCTGCGGGTCCTCTATCTCACCGCGAATCCCGAAGCCACCGAAGAAACTCTTGTTCTGCCGGACGGCACTGAACAACGGTATGGGACATGGCTACGCGTGGATAGAGAAGTTCGCGAAGTTCGCAAAGCTCTGCGTGGCACGAAATACCGCGACCTCGTGGAAGTTGAACACCTACCCGCTGCCACCGCTGGCGACCTGATTGACGGACTCAATGACCACCGGCCACACATCGTCCATTTCTCCGGCCATGCCAACTTTGAAGGCCTCCTCCTAGAGAATGAAACTGGCAGCAATGAGGGCAAAGGAATCACCTTCGAGCTCTTCGCGCAGGTCCTCGGCGACACTGACGATCCGCCGCGGCTCCTTGTCCTCAACGCCTGCGAAAGCCTTGCAGGCGCCGATGAGATCCTCTATACGGTGCCAGCAGTGATCGGGATGTCTGAAAGCATCAACGACAGTTCAGCGATTATTTTCGCTTCAGCGTTCTACTCTGCGATTGCGTCTGCTCAATCGCTGGAAACTTCACTGAACCAGGCGAAAACCCGTATGAAGTTGGCATCGTTGGAAGGCTCCGAGCTTCCAGAGCTCCGCGTCCGTGACGATGTTGTCCCCCGCGATCTGGTACTCGTCACTCCACCTGCAACATAGCACCACGCAAACTTGTCCGAGTGGCACCTGCCACTGAGTGGCTTACCCATACTCAGCAATCTCATTGGCCCGCGCCTTACCGTCTTGCCAGACGTTTGAGCATGATTCGCGGTCTTTGAATCCTCAGCACAGTAACCCGCGTTTTAGAGCGACTGGGAGCTACAGCAAGATGCCACGGCCAGGCAGGTCCCATGATGGCCTCATTCCTGGCCTGGGTCCAAGAAGACCGGGATCACGTTGCTCTAAGCGGATGCAGATTCGGCGGCGATGGCGATCGCAGCCAGGTCTTGCCGCATCGCCCGTTTCGTGACTGCCCTGCCAAGAGGCGCCATAATGGCACCGATCAGGCGCTGTGCGAAGTTTGCCCTCTGTTGCTCTCCACAAAAGCGCATGGTCAGCGAGCATCCCGTTGCCGTCGGCGTGATCTCGAACCCTGTTGTGTAGCGCATCCCGTGCGATTCAGCGGTGAGTTCGGTCGAGCGTTCCGGGTCAACGGCAACCACCTCCATCACTTCGCTCGCTTCGGTGCCGAACATCTTGCGAGTTTCCCGCCAGCGGGTTCCGACACCATAGGCGGGTCCAGCAAGATGCTCGATCCCGGTCACGCCCGGCAGCAAGGCCTTTGCCTCTTCGAGGTTGGTCAGAACGTTCCAGACTGCCGATGGCGTGGCCTTGATCTGCTGCTCGACCACGATCTTATTGGCGCTCATGCCGGCGGCCAGACGCCGATGATGATCGCCATGACAATGATTGTGATCGCCTCGTTGAGCACGGTGAAACCAGTCGCCGCGAACTTGCGCGGATCGAATGCGTCATGCACGACGATGCGGGTAGCCGTGAATCCTACGAACAGTATGATCGAGCCGATCAGGGCGTTGGCGAAGAACGATCTGCCGTAGAACGAGAACGACAGCCATGCCGCGCCAGCGAGCACCCAGGCGGTCAGGAAGCTGCCGATGGCGGGGACCGCATAGAGCAGCGGCGATCCGCCGTTGAGAGAGGATTCATCGTGTCCGACTGCGCGCATCCATGCAGTGCCCAGCACCTTCGGATGATAGAAGACGAAGCCTACGAGCATGCTCGAAACCGTCGCTGCGATAACAGCGAGATAGTTGATGTCAGGTAGCTGCATAACGAGAGTATATATCCCTGCCCTCACCGTGCATCGGAGCGGAGAACTGGTCAGTGTGTTCGTCCGGACCGGACACCGCCCGGTGTCGCGGCGGGCACTCAAATACCGCATAGGCGGCCTGCCTGATGACGCAATTCCCCGTTGCTCACCGCCTCCCTCATCATGCGCAAGAAACTTGAGCCCACGGCGAGCGCACGAGGCAGCAGTGGCGGTTACAGTGGCGGGACGTACCGCCGGGGGCTAGGGCCTCACTCATGAGATGCGCCGGCCGAATCTGCCGCCGCCCGCCTGATGGTATGTCCTCCAGCTTGCAGCGGGTTAGCCTGCTGAGTTCTGGCGTGGATGCCTGAGACCTGTGCCCGGGGGCAGCGTCTGGAAAGGGACCTACCGTCCACGAGTAGCCGGACCTGGTCGAGCGAAGATCTGGTTCGTTGATGACGCCAGATGAGTGGATCCACTCTTCGGGCGCCGCATGGCGGTATGTCCCCACCAGCCGGCAGCACAGCAAGGCCGCCTGCCCGCCAGAACCCGCGCCTGCCCATCGGCCGATCCATGGTGAAGACACCACGGCCTCACTGTGCCTGTTCCTGGTAGCGGGTACACGGCGAGCGCTGTCGGTGGGCCGAGCAGTGGTGACGCTCATCGATGTGGTTTCTTCTACCTCGCGAGGGGCTGAGTGGGTGTGTCCTGCGATTCCGGGCTGCTGCGCCCTGGTCTCTGCCAGTCTGGTAGCGCGCAGTTACGGCATGCCTTCGCTTATGGGCCCGCAAGGCGTTTTCGGGGCGGGCGAAAAGTGTGGGGTGCTAGGAGACGTACCACCTGCCGGCAAGACGGGGCCTGGTTACGATGGGCGCCGGCTCATCCTCACTGCCAGGCGGCCGAGTGATGGTACGTCCCCCACACGGCGCCAGACAGGGTCCGGCTGCGGGCCCCTGCCTGGTTCGGAACCTTCTTCTACTCTGGGGTGCAATGCTTGCTTATGAGCGCAGCGCAGCGACGCTTGTCCACGGTATCCGGGACCGGGAAAGGGGTGAGCTTCTTGGAGAGTTCCTTCACCAGCGGTTGCAGTACGCGCACCGTGTCCTTGCGGAAACCAATGAGGTGCGGTTCGTTCAAGCGCCACGGCGCCTCTGGATGGGCTTCACGGATTTCCAGCAGCGTGTGAAGATCCGCGAGGTCCTTGCCCATGACCCGCTCTTTCCATGCGAATGCTTTGAGCACGAGTGTTTCTTCGAGGTTGGGGATGCGCGTCTGATAGGACAGCTTTTCACCGTTATAGAGATCCACTTCGACATCCACGATGAGCGGATCGTAATGGAAAATGTAGTCCAGCTCTGGGAGGGTATCGATTTGGCCCACACCGGGAACCGTTTGAGGTCGAATGCCTGGGGCGGGTCCGGTGCGTGGGGCGAGCAAGTTGATTTCCACTCGTTGTTCAGGGGCGATGTCCTGATAGAACAGGTTCCCGCCTTTCTTGGTGAAGTTCTGTGCGAGGAAGTTTTGTGCCATGGGAGCGGCGATTTCCAGGCTGCCGATGGCGGTGTCGGCATCTACCGTGGACCTGGCAATAGCATTGGTCGTGGGGTAGACATGCAAAAGCAGGCGGACCATGTGCCCACCGACGATGCGGTAGTCGTTGCCTTCGGCTGCCTCCGCGACCGCTTTTTGTCCTCGATATCCCAGGTCGTCAGCATTGCTCGTGGACAGGGTATAGATTTTGTGCGGATCGGTCATAGCGAAAGAGTTGTGGTGATCAGAGCGGCAAGGTGTTCTGCTGCTTCGTGGCTGTCGATATCGTTGCTGTTCAAAACGTCCCAGTAGACCAAGACAGCATCAGCAAGATCCATGTCCTCATGAATGGCGAAGGCGCCGATCCAGGTCAACCGCCACACAGTGGGGTCCTCGGGGATGCAAGTAATCAGCGTGGCTTCCTCCAACGGGGCAGGGACAAAGCCGCAGCCGGCCAAGTCGACAGGACTGTCGACGTAGATCCGGCCTCGGGTCGGCAGTTTCCACGGCATCAGCCGGTCCGCCGCCACATCCCCGCTCACGAGAGGGTTCGCATCAAGCAGTCGAGCCTCTTCTACAGCGTTCAGGGTTTGCTCAACGATAGGGTCGAGGCTGTACCAGCCGAATTGCTGCCCACCAGCCCCGGGGTAATGCGCCCTCCAGCGCTCCAGCAGCTTGACCGGCTCCAGGGTTTCCACCCCATCAACAGTGTGGGTGGCCAAGGAGCCGAGGTCTTTGCAGACACGAGAGACCATCTGCTGGCTCACTCCCGCATACTCGGCGATCTCCGACTGGTGCAGGGGTGTATCAGCCAGCAGGAGGCACCGCTCAATGGCCCAACGCCCCCACGCTTTTCTGCCGGAAGCTGCTTGACGCTGAATGGGAGTCGATTGTTCGACTTCGGGAGTGAAAACTGTCCCTTTGAGAATCAATTGCAGCGGCTGCTGCGTGAGCACATCCACCTGACCTTCTCGTGCTTGCTCAATCACGCTATCGGTAGCCGTGCAGCCGATAAACAAGGGACGTACCGGAGAGCCGCGATGAGCAATAAAGTTCCGCAATGTATGAGCGGTAACCCGCTGCACCGAAGGGACCATCGACATCAAGAAGATGGCGTTATCCGGCGAGCGCAGCACCCTAGAGCGGGCGCTCGTGCCTTCTTCGATGCTGAAATCCAGTTCCCTAAGAAGAGAAACGACATCAATATCCATGCTCACCACCTGTTACAACTTTCATCCCATACTACGGGTTGAAAGTTGTTAGACAAACACAACACCAAGAGGTATAAGCCTCACAGGCGTTGTGAGTGGTAGCCGGCATTGGGTTTGTGAACTTGTCTCGCGGTGTGTAGATCTTTGTGTTGAGGATGGATACCGGCGCTTCGGTTTCGTCCTTCCTTGTGCCATTGGACCTGAGCTAAGCCTGCGTTGATGAGTTTTCTGCCTCGCTGGAAAGGGTTGCCCTAGAATCCCTACCGGTTTCTTGGGTTATAGGAACAGCGGACCCACCATCAGGTGACCTGCTGCGGGAGGCATGCAGGCCATTCAAAAACCTGCACGGAAAATAATAATGCCCCCTCACGCGCTTGAGGAAAATCCCAAGTCTCTACAGTTCGTTGAGCGGACGTAAGCCCGGATGAGTGAAATGCTCAGGCTTTTGCATGGGCTCCCCCGCGGCATCAAAGAACACCCGGTAATACACCGTGGTCAACCGCTGGTCAACGCCGCTCAACGTCCCGGCCCGGTAGGCTTCAGAGGCCCACTGCGGGTAAATCGCCCACAGCCACGCATCACATTCCCCAGAGGGCAACGGCACTCTGGAGCCGGTGACGCGGTGATGGCCCGCAATCGACAAGGTCAGGCAAGTCCCCTCAGCCACTTTGCCTTCGGTCAGCCACGACAAATCAGAGATGTCTGATCCCAAGGTCAAATCGACCAGGGGATCCCATAATGACTTCACTGGTCCCAGACCGGGAATTCGGCGCGAAGGGGCATCAACTGTTGCTGGTCCGGTATGCCCCTGGGGTCCAGTGACCTTCCGGAACAACGCCTCGATCTTCTCCCCGTGCTTCTTGGCGATCCGTTCGGTCAGCTCTGGGACATCCATGCTCAAGTTCATGAGGACGACTATAGCCACCACAACCGACAACCACAGTGGCGAAGCAACGAAAACGGCGAAAAGCACTGGAAACACCAGCTATGACGAGTGCACCACAACAGCGGACTCACCACCCCTCGACACGGTGAGCGCCCAAGGAACAAGGTGCAGTGGATGTCATGGCGGGACGTGCCGCCTGCGGGACGAAGCCCAGGCAGGTGATGGCTTGCGTGGTCTTCTCTTGCTGCGGCTGAAGGAAGCCGAGGACGTACCGCTTGTCTCCCCGGGGGCAAGGGCTCCATTCAAGAAAGGCGCCGACAGCCCTACTGCAGATCACTTGCCGGACAGTACGTCCCCCAGCTGGCTGGCAGCGGGTTAGCTTGCTGAGCTCTGGGGTAGGTGCCTGAGATCGCCCTCCGGGGGTCAGCATCTGGAAAAGGGCCGACCATCGACGAGTCGCCGGACATGGTCGAGCGAAGACCTGATTCGTTGATGGTGCCCGAAGCACGGATCCACTCTTCGGGCGCCGCTGTGGAGGTATGTCCCCCGCCGTGCCTGGCAGCGCATCAAGGCCGCTGGTTGCATAGCAAGTTATCTACCAAGAGGATGACGGCGGTTTTATTTGGCTCTGAATAAAGCCAGCGCCAAACGCCTGGTCGCTACTGGGCCAATACCCGCCGTAATTGAAAGACTGCTTTCGGGCCAAATCATAGACCTCGCTGATGACCCCCGCGATTTGTTCATCTGAGTTATCCCCGAAAATCTGGGTTCGGAAAGTGTCGTCCTCCCCGTCGAGCTTTTCGAGAATCGGCTGGATACGATCCTGCCGGTAGGCAGCGCAGCTCGGATAAAATTCATAGTGGCCATTCCCAGGGTTCTCATTAAGAGCTATGCAGCACCAGAGGAAATCGAACTGCAACAGCGAGTCAAGTAATGCATCAGGGATCGATACGAGTTGATCTTCTACCGATGCTTCCTTAGGCATGTAGTCCGGGCTCAACTGGGGTGTGTTTACAAGGATCTGCCGAGCAGCAGAGATCATCCCAACACCAGCCTTGTCGTTGTCAAAGAGGTTGGCACGGGATGCTTCGGTGAGCCCGTGGCGGATCCATGATTTATACCCATACGGGGACGTACCGATGGGGTGCAGCACTATTGAGCGCAGAACTTCATAGTGTTCGGTTCTCAGCGCCAAAGATCCAACGACCATGACTCTGGAGATGATTTCCAGACCATAGCGTATAGCGCTGTATTTGAGGATCGTCGCGTTCTCGTAATTGCGTTGATAGGCCTTGTAAAGCGCATCGGTCACTTTGATCAGGGTGTCAGTGTCATCAAAAACGCAGGCTTCGCAGGCAAGAGCAGTGAGTTTATCGAGAATCTCAACCCGGCGGTCATCGTCTTCGATGGCTTGTTCGTAAGCCGAGGTTCCAGTGAGAATCACGCGTTTAAGCATGGACGACTGATTAATTTCGAGGACTTTTCGTACTGACGCGGTGAAAGTCGGTAGGTCCATGTCAAGGTCAGGCGCTACCGGATGTGCAGGACCTGTAGCACCCATTTGCGCCACGACCCGGTGGATCAGTTCATCGACATCCGCGCGGGCTGCTGAGCGCACCTGTTGCTGCAGCTTATGCAGAATCTGCTCCCATGTCTTATGGGAGGCAAGGACGTTCTGCGAACCCTCCCGGGTATAGACCGCGCCTTGCTGGAAGATCGGCTTTCCATTAGGCACTGCTCCTAGCTTTTTAGTCACCAAAGGAAAGCCATCGCGCGGGGGCGCAATGTATATGACCGCCAACTGATATGACCGTCCCTCATGAGTGATGGTGTGAATCTGCGAGCGGACGTCGATATGACCATCCACGTAACCTTCGACTACTTGTTTAAGGGCTGCTGAATCGAGGTTCTGACCACTGAAGTCAGTCCCCTCAACAGGGCGGCCGTTATCTTCAGCTCCTATCACGAGGTAACCGCCCTCTGGCTGGTTTCCCATGGCCGCGCAGTCCTTGATGAACTCCAGCTTCTTGCTCTTGTCGTTCAAGTCGATGCTGCGCTTGAAATCAAGCGAAGAAAACTCTGCCTGGGCCCCCAGTAACTCCACGAGTTTCTCCCGGTCGACCCGCCCATCGCAAACAAACGGCTGCGGCGGAACTCCTAGTTGAGGCTGCTCCATCTACGGTTCCTTTCAAAAACTTCACAAGTGCTTCGGCGATCTATCGATATCCCAATCATGAACCATCACCCCGCCAGTTCAGCCTTACCCAAGATCCGTTCGCTACCAGGCGAGATAGGACGGCGAGCGCAGATGAGACGGGGCAGGTGGGGGACGTACCGCACTCGGGGCGGGTCCCAGGATGAAGAGATCTTCCGTGGTCGTCGGGGTTCTGTTGCTGAAGGAAACCAAAGAACATAGCTGCAGGCCAAGGGCAGTGCCTGATCGATACCAGTTCCTCGGGGTGCTAACCCACTGTTGCCCACGGCCCTTGGCGTGTATGCCTGAGATCAATGTCTGGGGCAGCGCCTGGAAAGGGACGTACTATCACTTCTAGCCGCCGGGCCCGGCCGAACGAGTAACTGATTCGTTGATGGCGCCCGAAGAGTGGATCCACTCCCACAGCGCCGCATGACGGTATGTCCCCACCGGCCTGCAGCGCATCATGCCGCCTATGCTTCAAGACCGTGGGCCCCATCGTCCAGTCCGTGGTGAAGCCACCACGGCCTCACTGTGTTAGTTCCTGGTAACGGTTACACGGCGGCGCAAGGCATGAAGCCAGCGTCCAAGGAGCATGCTCAGAGCTCCGGGGGCGAGTCCCTGGTCCAGGAAGGCGCCGGCTGGTCCTCGCTGGGTATGCCCCCCAACCTTTGCGGGTTAGCTCGCTGAGATCTGGGGTGGGAGAAAAGCGATCTTCTGGGCATTGTCGAGCGACATGTAGGGTGCGCCTTGAACGTTTTCCTGGAAGTGGCCTTCGACAATGAAGTACCACCCGCTGAAGTCGCTGATACTTTCCAGGTTCTTGGCTTGCAGCAGCTCGGCGAGCACCTCTTTGTGGAGTCTGACGGCAGGCTTTTTCTCATTCACGTAACCGGTATCCAGGAAATATCCTCGTGCGTGGTGGACCTGTCCCCAGAGGATCATTGTGGTGCTTCTAAGGGTGAATTCATCGACGTGAACGCAACCATCGGCGATCGTCGTGCGGGTTCGATCGCTCAGCGTTAAAGCCCTTCTGCTGTGGCGGAAATCTGGGTCATCGATCAGCATGCCCAGCAAAGGCCCGTAGCCTACCGACCCTGCACGCCGCTGTCTGTCAGCGCCTTGATGCCGGTGGGTCCGCCCCGGTGATCCAGTGGCCCCGGGGGTGTTGTCGGTGACCGGCCGGTTCTGGGGCAGAGGATCAAGACGGATGACCAGCTCGTCCGCGGTGTTGGCGATAGCGTTGAATTCTTCGACAGCTCGTTGCAGTTCAATCTGCTCATCGCTCTTCAATCTAAACCGGCAATGGTCTGAGTGGCGCCCCCAAAAGTAGGCAGAACCACCGCTCTTGGAGCGTATGTGCCATCTCATTGGCGCTCCGCAATCCTGGTCGAGACAGCTCCAGCGCCCTCTATAGGGCTCGCGGTCTTGTTCTCGCAAGTCCGAGGCGTAGATCTGCTGTACACCATCAAGCCATGCCCAACGCATCGCCATTCCCCTTTCAAGTTCCTTTATTCAGATGCTTGAGATGAAACCTACCAGCCATCACCCACAGGAACGTTGATCCATCCAGCACCCCTGCCCAAACCATGAGACCAGGCGCAGCGCGGAATCGCTCTCCGACCCCGCCCGGTCCAGAATGCCGACTGCAGAACCGACGAGCCACTAGCTGAATCCCAGCAAATGCTGAGACAAGCGTTGAACAGCGAGCGCCACAGCGAGAAGGAAGGTTCTCTGGCCGAGAGGCAAGCAACCCCAGCAAGCGCCCCAACCCTCTGCACAAGTAACGCGGTGGGTACAAAGTGCCGCACATGATCCGCAGTGGAAGCCCCGCATTGGAGAACTCTGGGCCCCTGGGCATGTACCAGAACAGGGAAGGCCTATCCTCACCAGGTGAGCAGCCCCCGGGACATACCACCGCGGCCGCGCCCAGGACGACCTGCCCCCCATCGCCACCAGATCCCGGTAGCAGCCAGATTCTGGCCTTCGAGAGCAGCCATTGAAGGAAACCCGGGGACGTACCACCAGCCGACCGTCCCCGCGACCTGCCCCAAAGAAGGCCCCTGTCCCCGCGGAAGGCGCCGGCAGCCGCGTTGCCGGCAGCCCGCCCGATTTGCCGGCAGCCCGCCCGATGATACGTCCCCCATCCACCAGGCACCAAGTGCCAGGTACCAGGCAGGCGACTGGCAACACAAAAACCACGCGATGCCATAGGATAGAATTCCGGTTCGTCTTGCGTATCCGCTGGCTCATCGAAGATGCTGGGCTTCCACGTAACGGCGATGGACGTGGCTTTCTCGGCAGCCCTCTTCACAAGTTCCCTCACCTTTGAGGCGGATTCCCTCGCCCGAGCCCACCGCAGGTCCTCTGCGAAACTTTTCTCCCGCTGAGGCATCTCATCATGTCTCAGCGAAGCACTGGTTCACTACTATCCAAAACATGCAGCTCGGCTCGTGAAGGTAGTCCTTCCCAATCGCCTGGTGATAGACAAGCGAAAGCACCAACTCGCACGGCAGTAGCTAATGCCTGTTGCACCGTACCTCCAGCGCAGCGCTCGGTCAGATATCCGGAGACAAAAGCATCGCCTGCACCAACAGTGTCAATGACTTGGATCTGGATGGCGGAAACTTCACTTACAACTCCGTTATCCAGCGCCAAAGCACCTTCAGACCCTCGTTTGATGACTACTTCCGCCGGACCCAGCAAGCTCATGCGTTCTGCAAGCGTCACGGGATCACCTTCCCCAACGATCATCTGTGCTTCATCCTCGCCGGCGAAAACAATGTCTACAAGAGCCAAGATTTCGGTAATGACCCTAGTCGCGTCGCTCTGACTCCACAATTGAGCCCGATAGTTAACATCGAAGGACACTTTTAACCCGCGAGCTTTTGCCCTGCGTGCCATGCTGAAACACGTTGCACGAGCCGAATCCGAGAGCGCCAAAGTAATTCCCGTAAGGTGAACCGTCCCGGCTCGTTCGAGTATCGGATCCGGGATATCGCTGGGCTCCAGCTTCGAACCTGCGCTGCCGGCGCGATAATACATAACACGCTGATGCTGGTTGGTACGCTGCTCTTTGACCATCAGACCGGTCGGGGCCGTCGTGTCTATTACAGCATGAGCAAGGACAGCTTCGCCACGGATTTCCCGCAGGACTCTGTAACCAATGGGATCTTCTCCCACACGACCACACCAAATGGCTTGACCGCCGAGACGCTGAATTCCTATGGCCACGTTGGATTCTGAACCGCCAACCCCGACTGAGGCGGCGTTTGCATTAGCGAGCGGTCCGGCAGGCGAGGTTCGAAACAACCCCATGGTTTCTCCAAAGGTCAACACTGCTTCGGGCTGTCCCGCTTTTTCCCAATGCGTTTCGCTCATGATGCGCTGAATTCCTTAACCTGTTCGACAACGCGAACCGAACGCTCGCTCAGCGATTTGAGGTCTCCGCCCTTAAATGCGTCGAGCAATAACGGGCCACCGAGGCTGACAGCTAATGCACCAGCTCGCATCCACTGAACAGCACTTTCCAATGAGACGCCGCCGGAAGGGACCACCTGGATCTCGGGGAACGGTCCGCGCAAATGAGAAATATAGCTAGGTCCGAATACGCAAGCTGGGAAGACCTTCACCGCGCTCGCGCCGAGTGTCCACCCGTCATGCAATTCACTGGGCGTCAGTCCTCCTGGAAATATCGGTACCCCACGGGATACCGCGCGATCTATGATTCCTGGCCGTGTGGTTGGCGTGACGAGATAGTCGGCACCCGCATCGATCAGTGGGTCAACCTCCGACAGCGCGGTCACCGTTCCCACCCCGAGGTCGATTGAGTTCCCAAATTGCCGCCGCAGAACTGGCAGTTCCTCAATAACTCCAGGGGTGCTGAGCGTTAATTCCACGCTCACGATACCCCCTGCTATTAAGGCCTCGATCACTGGGGCATAGTCACGTGCGTGTTCCGCACGTAGCACAGCAATCACCGGAGCAGATTGCAAACGGGGAGATACCGGTCTCGCGAATTTAGTGTTCTGGCTCATGCCCTTTTCCATTCCGTTGTATTCATTGCCTCGGACAAAGCTTCACGTGGCCCTGAACTGTGCAGAAGATCCACATAACGCCCCACGCGAGCGATAAATTCTTGGTCCTCGGCGACATCATCACCGAGGAACCGAAGCTCGGCCAATGCGATATGCGCTAATTCTGTTCCGTTCGAGGCTGCTGCGGTGCGCTCGCGCAAGACCTCTCGTAACGGATCTTGCATGGCCCGCGCATGTTCGCCCGGATCAAAACCGGGTAGCGGACTGACACAGCTGAGATAGCCGGACACCGTCAGGGCCAATAGTTCACGACTCTGCCCATTTTCACGCAATTGCTGGCTAGGGAAAGGCACGCGTTCGCGCAGCTTCACAGAGCCATCCGATCCTACTTGGCTCGTGCGGTGTCCCAAGGCCACGTTGCGCCAACGTCCGAAGAGCTCTGCCTCATAGGCGCGGACATCCACTCCCTGAGGGACTTGGACGCTTGGAAGGTATTCTTCTCTCAACACCTTTCGAGCTGCATCTGCGATCCACGGGTCGGAGACAGACTCGGGAATAGTTGCTGCCCCGGAGAGCGCGCCCAGATATGCCAAGAGCGAGTGTGTTCCGTTGAGCAATCGCACCTTGAGCTGTTCGAACTTGTCGACTTCGTCGCTGAAGATGGCCCCGCCGGCTTCCCACTGCGGACGTCCTGCAGCAAAGTTGTCTTCAATAATCCACATGCTGAAAGGTTCAGCCGGGACTGGAACTGCATCAGTGTATCCCGTTGCCGACGTCACCTGATCAATAAGTTCCTGCGTCGTCGAAGGCACAATGCGATCGACCATCGTGGAAGGGAAGGTGACATTGCGTTGAATCCATAATGCCAAGGAAACTCCCCTTCCCTGCGGTAGCTCGGCGATGAAATCTGCTACAAGAGTCTTAGTCAGTGCCCCATTATGGGATAGGTTGTCACAACTCAAGATTGTCACCGGTCCGTTGCCAGCCAGCATGCGGCGTTCGAGCCCAAGGGCGATCTGCCCAATGGGAGTCACCGGAAGTTCATGGCCGTCCAGATCCTGCTGGACCCGGGCATCAGCCAAATTTAAACGACGGGTTACCGGATCGAAGGTATAGCCGTTCTCGGTTACCGTCAGCGAAACGATCTTAATACGCGGGTCTGCTATCAGTTCTAGAAGTCGCTCTCCTTCATTGGCCGCAACCAGCGCATCAGTATGAACGTTGGGCACCGAGTAGGAATAATCATCTGGTGAAATTTGAGCGACCGTATAACAGAAGTCCTGCTTTTTCATAGCATCAACTACTGCGGCCGTACGACTGGCAACCCCGATGATTCCCCAGTCACCACCATGGGCATCAATCGCGGCTCGGGTATAGGTCGCCATATGCGCCCGATGAAAATTGCCCAGTCCTAGATGGATAATCCCGGGCCCGAAATTTCGAGGCCTGCGCTCTACGTGATCCGTCATGGCCTACCAGTCCTTGACAGAACCGTCGAGATTACGGGCAACGGGCAAATATGCCTGCCTGTATTCGAACTTACGGGCTGCTTTCTCATCGAACTCAACACCCAGGCCCGGCTTATCGGATGGATGCAGGTAGCCGTCGTTGAAGGTGTAATGGGAGGTGAAGACCTCGGATACCAGGGGGTCGTAGCCCATATGTTCCTGGATAGCGAAGTTGCTGGTGGCCAAGCCCAGATGCAAGGAGGCTGCCATGTTGATAGGCGAAACATCGGATGGGCCATGAGGCGCGCCCTGAACGTTAAATACCTCGGCAAGAGCCAAGATCTTACGCATGTGGGAAATTCCGCCAGCGTGTACGACCGCACAGCGGATGTAATCGACAAGCCGTTCGGTAAGAATCTGCTGGCAATCCCAAATCGTATTAAAAACCTCGCCGATGGCCAGAGGAATCGTGGACTGGTTCCTGACCTGTCGAAGTAGCTGCGGGTTTTCGGCAGGCATGACATCTTCAAGCCAGAACAAACGGACAACCTCGAGGTCTTGGGCCAATCGCGCGGCTTCGGAGGGTGTCAGCCGGTGGTGCACATCATGAAGCAGATGCAATTCGTCGCCTACCGCATCGCGTACCCGGGCCAACATCTGCGGTGCGGTACGAAGATAAGCAGCGCTATCCCAGTCTTCTGTTACGGGTCCAATGCCACGTCCAGCTGGTTCGTAGGTAGCCGCTTCACGGGTCACCCCGTAAACTTTCTCCAGCCCTGGCACACCAAACTGAACCCGAACTGCCCGGAAACCTTCGGTCTGGCGCTGGGCTACCGAGTCCATGAGCTCTTCGAATCCCCAACCCGTCGCATGGGTGTAAGTCAGGATCTTGTCCCGTGCCGCACCGCCTAGCAACTGGTAAACCGGCATGTCGGCAGCCTTGCCCTTGATATCCCACAGCGCCATGTCGATGGCGCCGATGGCGGCCATGGTGATCGGGCCGCGGCGCCAATAGGCGCCTTTGTAGAAGAACTGCCAGGTATCTTCAATACGTTCGGCATCGCGTCCGATCAGCGCAGGGCACAAATGATCCTTGAGGTAGCTGGCGACGGATAGCTCACGGCCGTTGACGGTGGCGTCGCCATAGCCGACGAGCCCGTCACTTGTTGTAATTTTGAGGGTGACGTAGTTTCGGCTTGGACTACTGACAAAAACCTCAGCAGCAGTAATTGTTCTGTTGGCAGGCATGCTATTTCCTTCGTGGCATGTGGGGTGCTGGAAGCACTTCAGTTCAAGCTGTACAAGGTGAAAATCAGAGAACCTTGCTCAGGAAATCTTGAGCACGGGCTGTCTTGGGTGAGGAGAAGAACTCGGCCGGGGTGTTTTCCTCGACGATTTCGCCATCAGCCATGAAGATGATTCGGTCTGCAGCAGTCTGGGCAAAGCCCATTTCATGAGTCACCACAACCATGGTCATGCCTTCGCCCGTGAGCTCTACGATCACGTCCAGTACTTCCTTGATCATCTCCGGGTCCAGGGCCGAGGTCGGCTCGTCGAAAAGCATGACCTTCGGTTTCATTGCCAGAGCTCGGGCGATTGCCACACGCTGTTGCTGCCCTCCAGATAGCGCGCTGGGTCGCTTGTTGGCCTGATGGCCAACTCCAACACGTTCAAGCAACTGGAGTGCCCGTTCCTTGACCTCAGCCGGTTTCTGCCCAAGTACCTGGACCGGCGCCAACATGACGTTTTCCAACACGGTCATGTGAGAGAAGAGGTTGAACTGCTGGAAAACCATCCCGACTTCAGCTCGCAGTTGAGCCAATGGTTTACTCTCCGAGGGCAGCTCTTTGCCATCGATGATGATGCGCCCTTCGGACGTTGGCTCCAGACGGTTGATGGTGCGGCATAAGGTTGACTTCCCCGATCCGGACGGGCCGAGAATGACTACGACTTCACCGGGACTGACATCGAGATTGACATTCTTGAGTGCATGAAATTGTCCAAACCATTTTTCGACCCCTTGGATGGAAATCATCGGTTCATTTGCAGGCATGGCTGAATAACCTTTACTAGAAGTGAGTGACAAGGAACGATTGCCGCTTCTTGAGAATTTGAGCGCGGTCTAGGAAACTCGCTGACTGAGAAGTGAGGAGATTATTCCCAACAGAAGGCAGATAGCCACGTAGATCAGGGCAATCGCTGCGAAAATCGGCACAGCGTACTCTCCGCCGAGGAATTCGATTGCGTGCTCACCAGTGAGCAATAGGTCGGTGTATCCGATGACGAAGCCCAATGACGAAGCCTTGGTAACTCGGACCATCTCACTGACTAAGCTTGGGAGAACGAGCTTGACCACCTGGGGTAGCTGGATGAAGCGCAACGTTTTCACCGTGCGTAGCCCCAAAGCATGTGCTGCTTCGGTTTGGCCACGAGGAAGTGCCATGAATCCCGAACGGAACACTTCTGACATCGCAGTGCTCTCGTATAAAACCAGACCTACGACCAGGGCCCAAAAAGTGTTAATGGACCAGCCGGTAACTGCCGGGATGCCGAGGTAGATAAAGAACACTAAAAGTAGTTCAGGCAACCCGCGCAATGCTTCGATCCAGATCCGGCAAAGCGTGTTCAACCATTTCCGATGGGACAAACGCCCCAATGCCAACAGGAGTCCTACGACAAGCGAAAGCAGGACACAGACGATGGCTACTTTGGTGGTAGCCCATAATCCTTTACCTAGTGCTTCGAGCAGATCCGGGGTCGTGAGAACTTCCCAGCGCTCCGCGTCAAATAATCCCTGCTCGTGGAGGGTGAAGGAGGCAAGCACCAAAAGCAGCGCAATGGGAATGGAACCTCCCATGATTCCAAGGCGAATTCGCCGTCGTTCAATTGGCCCAGGAGTTTCGAAGAAAGATGCTGTAGTTGCCATTACGTCGTGAACACCACCTTACGTTCCACGATTCCTGCAATATATCCGGCAGGAATGGTGAGTAATGAGTAGAGAAGAGCTGTAAACACCATGAGTGCTATTACGGCTGAATCATTTGTATTAATGAGCTGGAGCATTCCGCCAAACAGCTCGGTGACGCCAAACACGCCAGCAATTGCAGTCACCTTGATGAGCGCAATCATGGTGTTGATCAAAGGGGGTACGGAGTTTCGGATCCCTTGCGGAAAGACAATTTGGCGAAGAATCTTGCTCTTCTTAAGTCCCAGCGCTTGGGCTGCTTCCAGCTGGCCACGTCCGATAGCGTTGATTCCTGACCGAAACGCATCGGAGAAATACGCCGAAAAGTATACGGTGATTCCGATGCAAGCCAGTGCGAAAAAAGAAAGTTTCACGCCGAGCAAAGGCAGCACGAAAATCGTGAAGAAAAGGTGCGCCGCAGCGGGGATATTGCGCATCAGGCCTACGTATACCGCGTTGACCACGCGGAGGAACTTAGACGGAGAGATCGAGAATGAGGCAAGTATCAAGCCGAAGACGATCGATATCATCCCGGAGATCATGGCCAGCAATATAGTCTTGCCGAATGCTGCAATGAATACATCAAAGTTTTCTATGACTGCGTTCATGGGCTTATTCCTTAGTTGAGGGATGGCTTAGCAGCCAGTCATTTCCTCAGGCTTGGCCGGAGCTTCAAGACCTGACTTGCCCATATGCTCATCCCACATTTTCACGATACTTCCGTCGTCGAAGGCCTCATTGAGTTTTTCATTGAGGTATTCACACAGATCGCTGCGGTCCTTTGACATGCCGATGCCCCAACGTTCTTCTTCGCCGTACTTGATTGGGGTGAACTCGAAAACATCTGGCTTTTCTTCAACGAATCCTGCCAATAGCGGGGCAGTTGAGTCCACGGCATCCGCGGTTCCTTGTTCAAGTGCACGGATGCAATTGGTCAACACGTTGAATTCGACAATCTCGGCCTGCGGGATTTCTTCGGCTACACGTGGCTGTCCTTGGCTTCCTTGAAGTACGCAGACTTTGGTGCCCTTGGGGATTTCTTCGAGTGTCTGCATTTTCTCGGCGTCACCCTTGCGGACAATCAGCTGCGGGCTGGTCTTTAGATACGGACCGGAGATGTTGACCGTCTCTTCACGCTCTGGAGTCATCGCCAATGCGGTGACGAACATGTCGATCTTTCCCTGCTCAATGAACGGGATTCGGTTAGCCGCAGTTGTTTGCACCCATTCGATGTTGTCGGCTTCGATTCCCAAGGTACCCGCTAGGTATTCGGCCAAGTCCATATTGAACCCTTCCCATTCCTGCTGGAGGTTCAGTTCCGCAAGGCCGGGTTGGTTGGGCGAAGCTCCCAGTTTGATTTTCCCCGCTTGCGCGATCTTGGCCATGGTCGACCCTTCTGGAAAATCAACATTCTTGACAGGCGCACCTGAATCTCCTGCACAAGACGAAGTGAGTAATGCCAGGACTGCCAATGACGAGAGAGCAGCTGCCTTAAACGTTTTCTTCATGATGAATACACCACTTTCATTTTGGGCACACCAAGTAAACCCAAGTGTTGAGATGGGATTTTCTAGGGAATCCTAGAATTCTTTGCTAACGAGCCAGAACCTTACTGATGAATCTTTCGAGCAGTCGAGCCTCGGACAATGAGCTGGGATTCGAGTTTTGTGGTTTGTTGTGTCACTTCGTGTTGTTCCACCAGCTTGATGAGCTGATCGACACTAGCAGTTCCACAATCGTTGATTCCGAGTCTGACGGTGGTCATTCCTGGGTCGGCGATTGCGGCAACGTCAAGATCATCGATGCCAACAATGCTGATGTCTTCCGGACAGTGCATTCCCAAGGTCCGCAAGCCGGCTTCCAGGCCTAGCGCGACAAGATCGTTGTAAGCAATGACGGCAGTTGCTCCACAGGCCGCTACCGAGGCCGCAGCCGCGAGACCCCCATGAGTGGAAGCTGCCTGGTTGCGCATGACCGTCAACTGCATGGAATACGACTCAGAGATTGCGGCTATCTGCCTATGCCTTTGGGTATTCGCCCACGACATTTTGGGTCCAGCCACATATGCAATATGCCGATGCCCCAGTGAATGCAAATGCTCGACGGCTTGGTGCAACCCGTTCTCAGTTTCCATCAGAATTTGAGGAAGCGGGTCAACCTCTCCATTGATAACGACAGTTGGAGTCGCCCCGACAGCTCCTTTGATCGCGCTAGATCCAGCTCGCGGCGAACATAATACGATCCCGTCGACTGCTCTCCCCATGGTGGAGAGAATCTCGATTTCGCGTAGTGGATCTTCGCCTGTGTCCGCACTGTAGATCAGGTGACGCCCAGACCATGC
The DNA here is from genome assembly GCF_024807995.1 of Arthrobacter sp. JUb119. Classification (NCBI taxonomy): domain Bacteria; kingdom Bacillati; phylum Actinomycetota; class Actinomycetes; order Micrococcales; family Micrococcaceae; genus Arthrobacter; species Arthrobacter sp. JUb119. The sequence goes on along the minus strand of NZ_JANUFE010000008.1, from coordinate 139,051 downwards.
ACGTTCTTGGATCGACTTCATCATCGTTGCGTAAACGGCATTAGACGAATCCGGAACCACCACAGCAAATGTGTGTTGCGCTTTTCGCTGTACGGGAATGTCATATCCAAGCTTCAGTGCGGCGGAAACTACTTTTCGTTGCGTATCTGCCGAAAGCAAGTTCGAATCCTTGAACGCGCGAGATGCAGTCGCTAGCGACACTCCGGCTTCAGCAGCAACCGACTTAAGCGTGACCATATGCACCTCGTGAACTCGCAAACTCTTCCTTGAACATGACTAGCATCACATAGTTTTCACTAGAATGCAATGTTTTCATGAGTTTTCATAAATGCTGTTCGCTAAGATATTTCCAACCGGGAGTTGAACCGTAAGGGTAGAACTGAAAATTCGTTGCTCTCGCGAGCTCTATCCTCCGAATGGCTCCAGACCACAGTGTTTGTAGAACATGAATCATACGAATGCTGCCCTTGCGGTCGTGCCAAACAGGCGTTCAATGTCCGAAGACAGAAGCCGTGCGTTGAAGACCTATTAACGTTGCGAAGCTCGAGCTGGTGCAACTGTTTTGGAGCGCGTATCAGCAGATGGCTGATGCCTACTGGTAGAAGAACCGGAGATGGGGACGTAGAACATTGAGCAATTGGTCGCCGAGATCGGTACCAAAGCATCGAAGGATTTATCAGCTTCGAAGAAGCTCAGTATCGCGTGGGGTTCCAAAGATTATGCGCACAGTGCACTACATCGCACGGTCATTGTTGAAAATCCGTGGTTTTAGATACCGCTTACACTCTGACCTCGCGCGGTGTCCCCTGCCCGAGAGGGGACCAGCTCGTCCGATACCGATGATTCCAAACTCATATAGCAATGATAGGGAAAATTCTGCCCAATTTGATTGCTTATATTTGCAGTATCATGTGCTCATGAGCAATGAAATGAAGCTTGACTCGATAGATCAGGAAATTATATTTCAACTTTAGCAAGATGGCCGCCTGACGAATCTTGAACTGTCCAAACGGGTGGGGCTGACTCCTGCCCCTTGTTTGCGTCGAGTGCAGCGGCTTGAAGAGAGCGGAGTGATTTCCGGGTATTACGCGGCGATTGATCCTGTTGCGTCGGGGCGCGGGTTTTGCGTGGTGATGTCCATTGAGATCACGATGACTGACCGAGATACTGTCGAGAATTTCGAGTCGTCAGTAGCTGCGCTTGAAGAAGTTCCGGAGGTTCGCCGGGTGTACGGGTTCCTGATTATATCGTTACTGTTCACGTTCCAGACGGCAACGCCTACGAACGTTTTCAGACTGAAAAGATGACGAAGCTTCCAGGGGTTCGTCATATCACGTCGCATTTGACGATGAAGCTGGTGAAGGGCCGAGAATAGTTTGACGCGAAGTAGTTGGCACCCGCAGCATCGTCAGGCATGCGGCCTTTCAAATGGCTATGCATCCGTAGCCCCCTCATCCTGCTGTACCGTTCTGGCTTTCACTAATCGGCTGGTGCCCGGCGCGCAGATAATACTCAGAGCTCTTCGAGATGTTCGAATGAATTTCAACATCCTTCGTGAGAAGCAACCCGATTAGATGAGCTAAGCGGGGAGACGGAGAGCAGCAGGCGTACACGCCGTATGCGAATTATTCTGAAGCTCTCGCTGCAGGCGCGGCACCGATCAGCCGTGTCGATCCCTGCTATAAATCGCATCTTGATCGCGATGGGGGACGGATCGGTTACGACTCCTAGCTCCCCAAACTCGCTGGTACGATAGCCATTGTTGTGGTCATTGGTCAGAATCACGGATCTTGCAGATCTCACTTCTCGACATGCCTGTGGATATTGCCAACTCCGATATCCCTGCCCCACCCTGCAAAGCGTCGCGGATCGCCCAGTGAAGTTCCTTCCTGAGTGCCACTATTTCTGCCAGTTTTGCATTCACTTGCACTTCCAAATAGCGTATGTGCTCCCTTTCACCCATGCTGACCTCCGTTTTCTTTTCTCACGCGATGTTTCAGGAAAATTCAATCAATCAATTGCTCTCATGGTTGACGTGCTTCGTTTTTGCATCATCACGATTCGGAAAGCCACTCCACACATCGCCACAAACACCGACCCCAACAGGACCGGAAAAATAAGGTAGTCCCATCCCTCATACGCAAGCAAAATTGCTATGGGATTACCTCCAGCTGGCGGATGTGTGACACGCAACAACGCCATCGCCGCTATCGATACACCGACAGAAAGTGCGAGGCTCCACCACACGATCGGAAAAATGTTCGGGCTAGCAGCCCGCAGCATGCTGATACGACATGGCCGCCAACCACGTTGATCGGTTGAGCCATGGGGGACTCGGGCAAAAGAAAAACCAAGACGCACGAAGAGCCGAATGCAGCTATAAGGACAGGCGTGCCAGTGAGGCAACCCAAAATCGTGAGGCTTGCAATGACAGCAAAACTTCCCACCGAAGCAGTCACGATACGCCCCCAACTCATTGGGTGTTGTGTACGTTTCAAATAGGCAAGAAATGCCGGTTGTAGTGACATGGGACCTTTCAAAAGATGGCTCCCGCAACGGCGAATAGTCAGTCAGAGGTGAGGACGGAGCGAACTGCGTCATCGATCGCTTCCGATAGAGATTCTGCCGAACGACTGGCAAGGCGGACGATAGCCACGGGCATCGTGACATGTGGATCTGTTAGCGAAAACACACGGATATTGGGGTTCAGCGGATACTCGGTAATTGCCGATTCTGGGAGCACTGCGGCCCATGGGCCGCAAGCCACCAGGCTCAGAAGTGATTCCAGGGAATCGACTTCGAGTCGAGGTTCAAGATGGATTCCATGTTCCAGCATCCGTTTATCGAGCTGTTGCCGCGCACGCATATCGGGTGCTAGCAGGGCGAGCTGAACTTCGTTGAGCATGCGTCCTCGAATGATTTTAGTATCCGAGGAAAAAATCCCAGTCGATGCAATTACCACGTTGGATAATTCGCCAAAGGCCACTTCGTGCAAATCCGGTCCATCTGCTGCTGATGGCAGAATCACCCCCGCTTCCAGTTCGAAGCTCCGGAGTTTGGATACGATTTCTTCGCTGCTGAGCCCTGTATTCAAGGACGCAGTCACTGACGGGTGGGTCTTTCCCAGTTCCGAAATAACAGTTGCCCCGATTGAGCTTCCAGCGGGAATCGCACCTATGCGGATGTGGGCATTCAAATTGCCTTTTGCTGCCGATAGATCCGTGAGCAGGGAATCCTGATCGGATAATATCCGTCGCGCCCAAAGCAACGCGAGCTCCCCTTCACCGGTAAGCCCCTGGAAATTTCTGCCTCGGTTGACCAGCTGCGCCCCAAGTTCTGCTTCCAGTTTCTGGATCGACTCGGACAAGGCCGACGGTGAAACAAAACAGGCGGCCGCGGCTCGCCCGAAATGCCGCTCGCGAGCCAATGCCACAAAGTATTCCAGTTGACTAAGAAGCAAAACAGTCCTGCTTTCGTTTTCCCATGGCTCATAGGGGCATGGGCATGGGCTCACTGCGATGGCAATTGATATGACCCATGCCCAATTCTCCTACAGAAAACTACTTCTTTTCAGCGTACGAGTGAGCTCCGGTTCCAGCGTAGTTACCACCCTGAACGATCAGGTATTCAGGGCGGATCTCGCGTCCCTCAAAGAAGCACTCCAGGATTTCCCGAGTGCCTGCCGCATACTTCGCCTGGGCAGAGAGCGAAGTCCCGGAAGTATGGGTCGTCATCGCATTGTGCGGCATGGTGCGCCATGGGTGGTCTACTGGTGCGGGCTGGGGTGCCCATACGTCTCCGGCGTAGCCGGCCAGTTGGCCCGATTCCAGCGCACGAACGATGGCGTCACGGTCTGCGATTGCGCCGCGGGCGGGGTTGACGATATACGAGCCGCGGCGCATGGTGCTCAGCAGCTGCTCATCAAGCAGTCCACTGGTCTCGTCGGTCAGAGGTGCATGGACCGTGAGCACGTCGATGTTCTTCACCAGGTCCTCGATGTTCTCGTGGAAAACCAGGTTGTACTTCTCTTCGTACTCGGCCGGGAGGCGGAAGCGATCCGTGTAGTGAAGGTGCACACCGAATGGTGCAAGGCGTTCCATGACAGCACGACCGATACGTCCCGCTGCGAACACACCCACATCCATGCCTTCGAGATCATAAGAACGCTCGACTGCATCGGCGATGTTCCAGCCGCCGTCAACAGCAATCTGGTGCTGGGGAACGAAATCACGAACCAGCACTAGTACCTGCATCACAGTGTGCTCAGCAACGGAGAGGGAGTTGCTGTAAGTTACTTCGGCAACCGTGATTCCAAGCTCGTTGGCCGTGTCCAGGTCAACATGGTCGCTGCCGATGCCAGCGGTCACAGCAATTTTCAGGTTCTTCGACTTAGCAAGGCGTTCAGGGGTGAGATAGGCCGGCCAGAATGGCTGGGAAATGATGACGTCAGCATCTACCAGTTCACGCTCAAAGACGGAATTTTCGCCATCTTTATCGCTTGTGACGACTAATTCGTGCCCGTTGTCCTCAAGGTACTTGCGCAGTCCCAGCTCTCCGGTTACCGACCCGAGAAGAGCACCAGGGGTGAAGTCGATTCCTTTGGGGTTCGGAAGCGTCTGACCGTTAGGGTAGTCAGGCAATTCAGGCAGGGAATCGCGGGCGTAGTCCTTCGGGAATTCTGGGAATCCATTCACTGGATCCGGATACAGGACGAGTACTACCTTAGCCATGATTTTCCTTCTGTATTTCGCGTTGAAGCACGAAATGCGCTTCTATTTCATGCTATTCCTGGCCTCGCTGGAGGTAAATCACGTACTCCCGGACGTGCATTCGGCGACACCGAATAACAATTCGGAGGACATCTCGCAGGACTTTTAGTTACTCAACCTTCAAGCCAATCGGGCGTGATGGCGACTTACGGTGAGGACGATTGCGACTGTTCGCGACGAACGCGAACTTCCCATCCCGGACATGCTTCGGGCAGCGCTGATGCCATTGCCAAATGAGTGGTCGGCAACCAGTCGCCTGACCGCGTTCGGGCATTTTCGTTTGGCTGAGCGCTGTCAAGCCGTCCAGCATCAGGCGTTTCTTGTGATGCCGGGGCTCTCCGGGAAGTCGTCTGCAAAAGCTGATCTCGATCCTTAGACGCTGCCGATCAGGCAAGAACCGATATTTATGGCCCGTCACCTCGTGAAAACTCGGGTGGCAAGAGGATGCAACAGAGCAAAAGCACGAATAAAAATACCTCTCTCATGGCTTCCCAACTGGCCAGATCCAAAAGAGACCATTTGGACTCGTTTCGAGGTCAGAGCAACGATTGGAGGAATTCCTCGTCGTCGACGACTGGTGAACCTTCCGGTTCGACCCGGCATGGGCTAACTCCGTAACTTTGCAGCAATAACTGCAGTTGAATTCTTCGTCGAGGAATAATAGGCATAGTATTGGGCTGGATTTATTCGGGTCAACCGAGTGAGTTCTGCAGCGAACGCAGACCCCAAATTTCTGTATTGGCTGCTTGCCTGGTGTCGTCCCCAAGATGCCAGGCGTCACATTTGGGTTCCCCCAGTCCCCAAATGTGCAAGGAAGCTCCCGGCCTGCAGGGCCGGGAGCCTTTTCTACGTTCCTGCCACCATGAAACCTGGCACTGCATTAGATCATCCGAAGCTCCGGTATCCCGTTCACCGGGTAACGATCTATGCATCCGGCTTCGACGAACAACTCCTAGTCGGTCTGCCGGCTATCGGCCAGCATGCCCCCCGGATTCGTACGAAGGCGAAATTGCTGGTTCTTCGCCTAGGCTCGAAAGCAGGCTCAAGGCCGGGGCGAAAAAAGCTACACCGGTTCGAGGTGTCGAGAAATCCAATAGACGATCATGCAGGCCCGGCGGGTCCCCAATGAACATGCGCTCCAGCATCCGCTCAATAACCCACAAATGCCGCGTATACCCGATGAAGTAGGTGCCGAATTCGCCGCTACCCGGGCTTCCGAAAGGCATGTTGTCGCGCAGAATGTCATGCTCACCTGTCGCGTCTTCGATCGTGGCCAGGGTTTTGTGCGCTTTCTGTCCGGCCGCGGCATCCTCTAATTCAACCCCGTCAGCCTTCGTGCGCCCGATGATCGCTTCCTGCTGTTCAGTCGTGAGGTTTTGCCACTCATCTAGCGGATGCAAGTACTTTTGGACGACAACATAGCTGCCGCCTGCGAACTCAGCATCTTCTTCACCCACGAGGGTGGCCGCCGGAAGATCCAGCCCAGTCGGGTTCGCCGTCCCATCGACGAAACCAAGAAGATCGCGGGAATCGAAGTAGCGGAAACCTGCAACCTCATCGACCACGTTCACGCTGTCGCCCAGCGCCTTCAATATGAGCCTCTCCAGCTCGAAGCATAGATCCTGGCGTTCGGATTGAATGTGGAAGAGCAAGTCCCCAGGTGTTGCCACAGCGGTATGCGTGGCCCCTGCAACCTCTCGGAAAGGATGCAACTCGGCTGGATGCGCACGCCTGGTCACTTCATGCCACACTCGGCTACCGATGCCAACCGTGCAAGAGAGCCTGGCTTTCAGATCCCGAAACCCAACTGTCTTGACCAGCCCCTGGATATCGCTGAGGGTTTCACGGACCATGTCGATGGCCGCGGCTTCATCGCGGATTGTGCATACAAGGAAGACCGCTGATCTGGTGAGCGGAGCATCCACGCTTTGCGGCTCGATAGGTACTCGATTCATAGTGCCTGATCCGTCCGTACCATGGGAGTTTGCAGTCATCGGGCTCCTTCAGTCGATGTGGCCGTCTTTCAGCAGAAGCTGGATATTGCTAAATCTACACTCTGGTCACAGGACTACTGACCAGGGGCAGCCTTGCGAAATCCTGAAACTCCGTACAGGACTCCCATATTGTTGGCCATTATTGAACATGCCTGAGACGATCATGGCCAAGAGAAGAAATCCCCTGAGAAATTCGACAGGCAAGTTCACTTCTGTCACTCCGAGCCGCGCCCCTGCAGCGTGCTCGCGCAGTCTGCACCCACTTGCCGTGTTTTAGACTGGTCACCAGAACTCCAACTTTGAAAGATTGCACGCGGAAATGCCCGACCAAGACTCGTAGCTACCCGTCTTGGACCCGCCGCGCTTCAACCAACAACCCGGCTGGATCCACACTTGATGCTAATCGTCAGACGCGTCCACAGCGCTCTTCTAGCACTATCCCCCACCCGTAATGATCACTCGGTGGCTTGGCGGCTCACCGCCAGCGTAGGCATCCCGTCACTATTGCTCCTTGCCGCAGGGCATCCCCACTTGATCATCTACGCAGTGTTCGGGGCCTTTCTCGGGATGTACGGCAGAGATGATCCGCCTCAGCTGCGCATCGTCCACCAAGCCCAAGCCGCTGGTTTGCTCCTTGGTGGCGCAATCCTGGGCATCAGCCTGGCCTACCTCGATACAGGACTCTGGGAACTTGTAGGCATTGAAGCGCTTTTCGCCGCCGCAGCCTCCGTCTACGCCGATAAATACGGTCTCAAACCCACCGGACCATTCTTCGCTATCTTTGCTCTCGGCGCCTGCGCCTCGGTTACGCCGACCGTGCCATGGTGGTGCGCTGTAGCTATTTGCCTGGCGACCGCCGTGTTCTCAGCATGCATCGGCTTTGCAGGCTGGGTGACCGACCGGACCTGGTCCGCTGAAGCGACCCGAGATGTCGCTTCCCTGCAAATCTCAGCGACCCTGGTCCACGCATTTCGCTATTTCCTGGCCCTAGCTGTCGCGGGTGTAGCGGGCCTCCTGCTGGGCATCGGCCATCCATACTGGGCTATGGCAGCTGCTGCCGTTCCACTTGCTGCAGAAACTCTCAACCAGCGCATTAGAAGAGGCCTGCACCGAATCATCGGCACCTTGTTGGGGGTCGGGGTTACCGCACTAATACTGTGGCACCAACCGCCGGTTGCGATGCTGGTCATCATTGTAATTATCCTGCAGTTCCCCAGCGAGCTCCTAATGACACGGAACTACGCCCTCGCGCTGACATTTTTCACCCCCATGATCCTGCTCATGACACTCTTGGCCAGTCCTGTAACTACTGAGACTCTAATCGTAGACCGCATAGTGGAAACGCTGCTGGGGTCCGTCACTGGAATCTTGGTCGCGCTGTGCATCAAAGAACCCCGCCAACGCCTCGCTCGGTAGTCCGCATCACGCTGTTCTTCCCTGAAGCGACGAGGCATCCTGTGCACACAGAGTGAACGCCGCGAAGCACAGGTTCCATGCAAGAATCCGTCACACCGTGCAAGGCCCCGAGGGGTAGTGCACGCTTTTCGGCGGTCTGCCGATACATACGAATGGGTTGCACCAGAGTGGACGGGACTCCTGTCCCGTCCACCCAACTGGTACTTCTTTGGTTCAGGCCATTCCAGCCGTTATTTTCGGCTCAGTTCAATCGTCACTTTCAGATGCTTCATGATTGGCTGATCACTCTGCGTGCTGTAGTCGCCGATCGCGCACAGCACGTTCATCTCAGGCATGTAGCCAGCAGCGCAACTGACCGGGATATCGTACGGAATCGCCAAATACCCGGCTAAAGAACGGGTGGAACCATCCTTGGCAGTGCTCACGATATCCACGGCATCGAATTCCGAGATGCCGCGATCCGCCATATCCTGCGGATTCATGAAGACCAGCGTGCGGAGGTTCTTGATCCCGCGGTACCTGTCATTGTCCGAATAGATGGTTGTATTCCACTGGTCGTGCGATCGCATAGTTCCCAGGGCCAGCGTCCCGGCGGCCGGAACCACATCGGGAAGCGCCGCGGCAGAGAACTCTGCGCTGCCCGAGTCGGTGCGGAACACCAGTTCCCTTGCGGGCTGCTTGAGGCGGAAGCCCAAAGGCAAGCGCACCCTGCGATTGAAATCCTCGAATCCTTCCAACGCGCGCGACATGGTGTCACGGATGCGGTCGTAGTCTTCCACGTACCACTGCCACGGCGTCTTGCTCTCCGGCAGCGCGGCGTTGGCGATGCCGGAAATAATGGCGGGTTCGGAGAGAAGATGTTCGGAAGCCGGACGTTTCATGCCCACAGATAGATGGACCATGCTCATCGAATCCTCCACCGAAGTGCTTTGGATCCCGGCAGCTTGGTGGTCTTTTTCGGTACGCCCCAGGCAGGGAAGAATCAGTGCCGCCCGGCCATGGACCAGGTGGCTGCGGTTGAGCTTGGTACTCACATGCACCGTGAGGTCGCAATTGCGCAGAGCAGCAAAGGTATAGGGAGTATCCGGAGCCGCGAGGGCAAAGTTTCCTCCCATTCCAATGAATACCTTCACCTCGCCGCGATGCATAGCCTCAATGGTTTGGACGGTGTCCATCCCGTGCTTGCGGGGTGATTCAATGCCGCAGACCTCATCTAGACGAGACAGGAATTGTTCGTTGGGGTGGTGGTCGATACCGCAGGTTCGGTTGCCCTGGACGTTGCTGTGGCCGCGTACCGGCGATGGGCCGGCACCTTCCCGCCCGAGATTGCCCCGCAGCAGCAGCAGGTTGGTAATCTCCCTGACGGTGTCTACGCCGTGTTCATGCTGGGTGACTCCTAGACACCAGCTGATGATGCTGCGGTCAGCGTCCCTGTAGACCTGCGCCGCTTTGAGGATCTCCTCATGGGCCAGCCCGGATTGGAGTTCGATCTCTTCCCAGCTGGTTGCCTCGCAGATGGCCCGGTATTCCTCGAAACCGGCGGTGTGCCGGGCAATGAATTCACGGTCCAAGGCCTTGTCGTCGGTCAGCGACATTTCCAGAATTGCCTTGGCCATCCCGCGCAGCAGGGCCATATCCCCGCCGATGCGTGGTTGCAAGTTCAGCGTGCTTGTTTTCGTTGACCGGAAAGTTGCCATGTCCAACATATCGTGCGGGACGATGGTGCGGGTGGCGGCGGCCTCGACGAGCGGATTGATGTGCACCACTTGGGCGCCTCTCTTATATGCCTCGGCAAGGGCCGTGAGCATTCGCGGAGCGTTGGAGGCTGCATTCACGCCCATAATGAACAGGGCATCGGTGATTTCCCAGTCGTCCAGGTCTACCGTACCCTTGCCGGTGCCCAATGCATCTTGAAGTGCGCGGCCACTGGCTTCGTGGCACATGTTCGAGCAGTCCGGCAGATTGTTGGTACCAAGTTCGCGGGCCATGAGCTGATAGAGGAATGTGGCTTCGTTGCCTAGGCGTCCAGAGGTGTAGAAAGCCGCTTGGTCAGGATCGTCCATTTCCCTGAGATCTGTTCCGATCAGTTCGAACGCGTCTGCCCAGCTAATGGGAACATAGTGGTCCGTTGCAGGGTCATAGACCATGGGCTCGGTGAGGCGGCCTTGGTGTTCCAGATCGTACTCGCTCCATTTTGACAGTTCTTCTACTGAATGGGTGGCGAAGAAGTCTGGCCCAACTCTCCTGTGGGTCATTTCCCAGGTGACGTGTTTAATGCCGTTCTCGCAGATGTCCAGATGCAGGCCTTTGTTGTCGTCCGGCCATGCGCATCCGGGGCAGTCGAAGCCCTTGCCCTCGTGGTTCATTCTGAAGATCGCCTTGGGGCCGTCCACAAGGGCGCCTTCTTTGACGAGGATCTGCCCGACGCTCTTTGCAGCACCCCACCCAGCCGCGGGATGGTGGTAAGGACGGAATTCCGGGGTCGCGTCGGAGCTAGGTTTCCCGTTTGGCTCTGGCTTGCCCTGGTTGTTCTTTTTCTCGAAGGAGTTCACAGCATTCCAACTTCCGAGTCAAGGGTCAGCGTTACTCGCTGGTTACTTTGAACCTTATCGCTGTGAGCCGACTATTGAAACGGAAAAGGTGCTTCTCGGTTTCTCAAACTGTTTTCGACGATTCATCCGCGTGCTCCAAGCACGGTTCATAAGAACCTCTTCTGCGGCACAACCTTGCTATATTCTGCACACCCTGTTCCCCAGCCCACGCACATTAGCCGCTTATCGGTCCTACCCAATGAGGCTGATCACCAAATTGATGGTGGTGGCCAGGAGCCCTGTGCCAAAGACGAAGGCAAGCAGACTATGATTCAGCACCACTGATCTCATGGAGCCTGAAGTGATGTTGGTGTCTGCTACTTGGTACGTCATGCCTACGCTGAAGGCCATATATGCGATATCCGTGTACTGGGGCGGTTCCGTTTGGTTGAAATCGATGCCACCTGGCTCGCCACTAAAATAGACCTTGGCGTAGCGCAAGGTAAACAATGTATGGATCATGAGCCAAGACATGGCCGTGCAACTCATTGCAAGCAGAGCCAGCGCGAACCGTCCGGCTCCTTCAACATCGCTGCTACCCATAATGACGAGCGCAACTGCTGCCAGGGAAGAGACTGCGGCCATCAGGATCAACAGTTCCGAGGTGCGCTGTCCAGGGTCTTCCTCCGCAGCATGGAATGCCGTGCGTTCTGCATCCATAGGAGCAACCGTGAGCCAGACCGAGGAAGTGTAAATGAACGCCGCGACAGTCCACCCCACCGCCGGGGCGTAGATCCACTGGCCCAATAGCCCCGTTAATATCATGGCAAGCGTGCCGAAGACGAGCATGCACAGGGAACGAATCTGGCGATGTTTTCTGCGTGTGCTGCCCGGGAAACTCATGCTGAAAGTATGCCACGACTACCGCCCCGCCCTCCGCAGAGGGCACCCGTATAGGCGCAGCGCTACAAGGATGCAATACAGGGCCTGATCTACGCTGTTAGAGCGACAAGGCGCTCCGATTCTAGACTGGGTGGAGAATCTTTGATCGAGAAGAACACCAGCACGGTTATAACTCCGGTCGGCATCGGTCAATTTCACGAAGAAAGTACCGAGTTCCAGGCAAACGATCGATGGCTCATCAAACCGACCAACGATTCACCTCTGAACCGCCGGATTCAAGACCTGACATCAGTTACATCAGGGTCGTGGAGTCATAATCATTCACCATTTACTTGCAAGTGAGGCAAGTCACATAGGGTTCTTGAAAACTTACTAATCCCCTATCGTCCCCGTCCCGAAATTAGGATCAATTCATGAATGGCACGCTCAACAACGTTACTTCCGCCGATAAAATTCGAATTCACTTGGTCGACGAAGATGGGTATTCCCGCTCGGCAATCACAGCCCAACTAGGTGAAGCAAGCGACCTGGCATTAGAGGCCTGCTTCAATACGGTCGAACAGTCCTTAACCCAAAAATCCTTTAGCGCCCCTGACATCTTGCTCATTAACATTCTTCATCCGGACCTATTATCCGATCATGCTCTCAGCGAGGCCGTCTCCACACTGCCAGAGACCAAAGTCGTACTACTGACCATGAATCCCAGCATGGACGTCCTCGACGATGCCTACGACTCGGGAATCGCCGGAGTAATCTCCAAAAGAATGGTCAGTGCCGGGCTGCCGAACTATATTCGGGCCATCGCCGAAGGTTACTGGCTTTTCATCCGACCGGAAACCGGCGGCCCCTGCGCTGCAGAACCGTTGCGCGAAGGTCTCTACAAACACTATCTAAGAAACTTGGAGACAGCCGATCAGGAAATAGTGCGATACGTGGCCTTGGGACTAACGAATGCCCAGATCGCAAAAGAAGTGCACCAGAGCGAAGGAACCGTCAAGAAGCGCCTCTTCGATATTCTCGCTGAACTTGGGTTGTCTAAACGAGTCCATCTGGCTCTTGTCGCCTGCGATGCCGGTATCGTCCGAACCAAAGACCTCCTAGCCACACTGGCCGAAGATCTTCGCTTAGGGGCTTAGCGCCACCACCTTGGGCATCATAATCCATAATTGAGCACGGCTGCTACTCGCATATTCGGCGAGACCGCAGTTCTCGAAACCACAGCGCTCTAGTTCCGTGTGCACGGCTTGTGCGAGACCTCCACCCGTTATGCTGTGGACATCACCTAAAAGAGGATCATGCGACTGTCGGCCAACCAGTCCCGGCACGGTTTTTTACCCCTGCCTTCAACGATCCGGTGGCGCCCCTGTGGGTAGAAGTTGCCCATGAGGGTGCGAGTTCTGTCCGCATTCAGAAACTACATCAGAACCATCGAAGACAAGCAGTACGCAAGCAGCTGTCACAAGATAGTCGCACTCAAAAAGCGCGGACATCTGCTTACACTTCAAGGACATGCCGCCACGCAAGGACTGCGTTCCGCACAGATCCTGGCGAAGCCCGGTATCCCGAAACGCTGGCCCAGAAAGGGGATTTACTTGGTGGGTGAGCGCATCCCACTGGAGCCTGGATGGCGACCAGCGGACTCCGGCGGCCGGCAACCCCACAAGGGACATGCCACCACTCAAACTAGGGCGCCAGGTCTCGAACTGGCTCCAGCTGAGCATCGATCCCAAACCTGCTCTCCTGTCTCTGGGAACGCGATTCAGAGAATCCGAACTGGGAACATCAATCAGCCCGGACCATCAGCTAACAGGACGCAAGCAGCCAACCGTGCAGAAGACCTCCTGCAGTGCCACCCAGGAAGATGGGCTGCCAGCAGCAGCTGGGCCGCCGCCGGCCCACTTGCACGGACGAAATGTCCCCGTCAGACACCAAGCAGAGAAACACCAGAGCACGTGAACGGCGAGCGCAACCACCCGAGGGAGAACTGAGGAGGAACGTCAGGAGCTGTGGTCAGGGGCGCAGCAATCAGGCGCAGGTCCGGGGGCGCGCCTGTCATATTTGGTGGCGAAATGCACCCTTTTCATTGACAGTATGCACCCCAGCCTGGATGCTTACCAATGAGAGCAGGCCGCCTTGCTAGGCGCGAGTCCTGTCCGTGTTTAGCAACACCAACAGATCCAAAGTGGACGCACGGTGCTTCAGCTGCCGCATGTGGCACCGAACCTCTCACCGCCTGTGCTAATAGCCAGAGCAAACGCCGTCGATGAACCAATACGACGAACAACCATGCCTGGCAAGGTCTGCTCAGCAGACCCAACAGCAACTGGAATCCGGCCCCGGCTAAATAGCGATGCGCTACCGGTTCCTCCCGTTTACTTGTTGCGCAAGCCAGCAAACTCCGGCGGCTGGCAGTTCCACAGGGATATACGGGCAGCTGCCAAGCACAACGGATCCCAGGCAACCCACTGCCAGGCCCCAGGGCAAGACGCAGAACGGGACGACGCGAGAAGGAAGCGGAGGGCGCCGCGGTGGAATAAGAGTGAAAGAGTCAAGACATATGGACGCGGGATACAAAGCCATACAGGGTTCCGAGTCATCGAAGACTCGATGTAGGGGGATAACTTTCGAAACTCGTTGCGCGGTTGTCAAACCCTTTGTACGAACCGATCTGTTTTCACTAAAAGAACGGCGGCGTTGCAGATGACAATTGAACATAAGAGGGTGACCACCTCTAAGTCAGGTTGTCACTTTCGGCATGTGGTGTCTACTCGAAGTGGAAACCGAATAGCCCACCATCTTCGAAGGCATCGGTGAGATGTGGTTCGATTACGGCATTCGATAAAGAATCGTTGTATCGCTCAGCCTTGGCCAGATCGTCACTGTTCATCGTCACGATGTACTGCAGTCCTTCCTCTGCACATACTTTCGACGCTAAGTTGAGCGCTTCGGCGACTTGACGTTCGTCGACGCCGTCGAAGAGGTGGCTGTCGTGTACAAGGAAATCTGGCCCGTGTCCGTTGCGGTGAGCGAGCACAGCGCACGTAAGGTCGAAGCAGAAGATGACCATCTTTCCAATACCCTGGCTGTTTTCACCGCCGATATGCGGCGAGATCCGCAGACTGGTTGAGAGCGCTTCGATATCAACATAGGCCTCCCTTCCTGGCCCGTAAAGGGCTGTTGCGAACCGCTGGAAGAGGATATTAATCTCGGCGATGTGTTGCTCTCGCTCATTCAGGTCACGGTTAATCTCCTGCTGGAGGCGACTCCTCTCGAACTTGATCTCAGCTTGGGTAGCCTCAAGTTGTCTTGCAGTCTCGAAACGACTTGAGATCGTCTGTAGTTCTGAACGCGCAAGAGAAAGTTGCTCTTGCAAGGCGGTAAAAGCGTCGAGCGCGCCACCTTCATGCAATGCTCTTAGCAGACGCGCCTGTTCTTCACCGAGCCGTCCTCGCTCGTCCTGGCGACCATCAAGACGGGTTCTGGTTGCCGCAATTTCTTCCTCTAAGTAAGCCCTTCGATTAGTTAAGACGGAATGATGGAATGACTGGACATCGTCATAGCGGCGCAATACAGCGTCAGGCAATATGATGCCGAGCTCTTGATAGGCTCGCTGAAGATACTCTGCATCTGGCTCATGCTCATCGTGTAGCGCGTCGTTTAGATCTTGCAGATTACGACGATCAGCGGCATCTTCTGTCCGAGCTCGACGAATCCGAGCATCGACTTCGTCTGCTCGCTCCTGTAACAGTTCATACTCTGGGACAACCCGGAACGCAGAGACTTGTTCTTCGAGTTCACGCACTCGAACGATGGCTGCTGCAACTTGCCCCCGAAGTTCCGAAACCGAACCGACAATCAGACCAAAGGCCGGGTCTTTAATCGCCTGCTTTAACTTACGACGGAGTGATTCCCGTCCCGCAAATTCTTGGTAGCTAGCTGCGAGATTCCAGTCCAGCCCGAGTAAGTAGGCAACATTTGTCGTTGCCTCAGTCATCGCCTGCGCCGGAAAAGTTTTAACCGGTTCGTCCATCCCGTGCTGGCTTACCCTGCGGATATACAAGGACATGAGTGCCCTAGCACTGATTCCGGTATGTTCCTCCGGAAATCCAAATAGTCCTCGGCCAATGGCTTCTACCCATTCTGGAACAGCAAGGTAGCCAGAAGCGTGTGCGGGTACCGATTCCAAAGTGACGTTCGGGGTGAGCTCAATACGGCTCTTCTTAATTAATGAACGGGTAACGGTCACCCCATTGTCGGCATTCGGCCAATCGAGCTTTAGCGAAAAAGCGTCGTTGCTCAGTGCTGCATTAGCCATAACTGAATTCGTTAGTGTGCGCATACCGAAGATAAAGTGCAGAATCTCGATAATTGAAGACTTCCCTGCACCGTTACGACTGTCGACGTCTCTCGAATGGGCCGTTTTATCCGCAATTAGGATGTTAAGACCTGAGCTGAACGAAATAGATTTGAAACGATCGTCGCTTGATCGCAGTTGCCGAAGCATTAGCTGGTTCCTTTTCGATAGAGCAATCCGTCTTCATAATGCACGGTACCCAGGCTATATAGCAGGTCAAGGGCGAGCACGAACCAAGAGAATGGGATAAGCGCATCGTTCGCGTGTCGGATTCGCCATGCTTTGAAAGCAACCCATACTTGGCTGACAGTCATTGGTTCGGTGAGGACAATTGAAATCTGGGCTCCGACGGTTAGAAGTGCCCGCTGGGGAGCGATACCTTTGGTCGGAGCTATCAATTCTGCACATCCATATTCGCTGGTACCCAGCCGGATGGGACGTTCTCAAATATGTCGCAGCTCTCGAAAAAATAAGCAAGGACCGCAGTTTGGGCACGGTAAGCCGGCGCTGTCGGCATACGATTACCAGCAAGAAATTCTCGGATCCTCAGAAGGACGTCTTCTGGGTCCAGCCCGCTGTTCACAGCAGCACGGTACTCGGAATGGAAACGGCCAGCCACTTCATCACGTTCAGTAATATCGATACGCTGTTGATAATAGTCAGAGATAGTTGACGAATAACGCATCCCCTCACGCAACTCGGCTTGGCTCTCCTCGCTGAGATCGCTGTACCGCAGCTTATACGCAGATACTGTTTCAATTGAGCCTAAGGGCGCGTTGATCAAGCGCTTCTCAGACAAAGCTGCGAGTAGCTCTTCCATCTCCTGCAGTCCGAGCGCAATAGCATGTTGCATCGGCAAGGGGCTTTTGAGTAAAGCTTCGACATCCTGACTATCCTTTTTGCCGAGAAGGTCGCGGAAATGGCGCATACCCATAGTCTCGAATGAGATTCCAGGATGAGCGCTTCGTGCTCTGGCCAGAGCTGCAGAGATCTCTGGGTGTATGCCTCGCACATCGTTGTGGACGAATACAAAAGTCGTGAACTGTCCAGACCGTTTCTTAATTGCACCGGCTAAATCGGAGTTGAACTTCTGGATCGTGGCTGCAGCGTCAACCGTTTCTGGTGCGTAACAAGCATAGAGTTTGTCTCCGTAGAGATCGAGCCCGTCACTTGCGAGGTCACCAATGTTGCCATGCGTACGTACATCAACGAACCCCGGGAAGCATAGCGACATCAAGTCATGGAAAAAGGATTCGAACGCGTTGCCGTGGAGCTCGTGAAGATGAGTCCAAAGCAATCCTCGCATCGAAAGACGCTCGTAGAAGTCCATGCATCCCTCTCGGTGTCGAATCCACGATGATCTCGTAGGAGCTAGTTCCAGTTATTTTCTGGAAGTCTCCATTGTTTATCCATTAAGGATAAATTTACTGTGAACCGTTCCGAAAATCATGGCTGTAAATGACTAACGGCATCATCGAATAACGAGCCGTTGAATTCATCATAATGGAGTTCTTCGAGCTCTACCTGACACCGGTAGCTCAAAGTCAAATACGATCGGGAGGCGTTATACCAATGCCCCCTCGCTGCAGAATAAGAGCCCCCGAACCCCGCAAGCCCAGGGCAGGGGCCGAGGGCACGACGCAGAACAAGCCAACGCAGAGCGGCACGGATGGGCACGGAGCACCCCTGGGGGCAAGACGCAGAACGAGACCACGAGAAAAGGACCAGACGAACACCAGCACGGAACGCAGCGGAACAGGGGGGGTGAAGAAGGCGAGACCTCCCCGGACCGCAACCCCTTCCACCGTCTCAGCACCTGGCGAGCGGTTCAGCAACCCTGAACATGCGCCCACCCAAAGGCGACGCACACGGCAACTTCAACGCGCCAGGTTACATAGCCCACCAGGAACTCAAACAGCAGCATGCAGCTCTTCAGGATGGCGCCAAGCGGCTACGCACGGTATGTCCCCACCAGCCGGCACACAACCAACACCAGACGGCAGGGAAGACCGGCAAACGCAACCAGCAGGCAGAGCGCAGAGGAAGAAACCGTGTGTCCGCGCACGAGGCTCAGCGGGTGTGTACTTTACTCGAAAAAGCAGGCCTGCATAAACTTCGGAAACAGGGCGAAAAGGCTCGTCACAACGCGAATCTGGGATACAACGACCGCGAGTCGCGCCAGACCACATACCGCTTTTCCACCCATCCACGCTGGAACGAGAGGGTTGAGATTCGGCTTCATAAGCTTCCGCTCTTGGCGCGTAAATGCCGCACCTGTGTGCCTTTCAGTTACTGGGCGGAGTCTTTCAATCAAATCGCAGGCAGCTACAAGGGCGAAAAGTATGCCTTGCTCAGCTGAAGTCAATTTCCCGGAAATGACCTTCGATTCACCATCATCTTCGGCGTCCATCATGGTCAAAAGTCCGCTAATCCATGTCCGCCCGTGAGTTGCAGCAAGGTGATTGCGCTTCCGCGCTATAGCTTGTGTTTCTGTACCTTAGCGCGCGCCCGCGCCCATTTCTGGTCCTGTTGATTCGCCCAGTTTTTGTTCTGTCGTTTCCGTTTATCCTTCCGGGTCTCTCGACACACGTACTTCCGAGCATGGGTGACCTCTGAGGACTTCATGACCACGGGGATCTTCACGAGCTGTTTATAGAACTCGCGTTCGTTGTCTCTTTGATCAATCACAACAAAGCCAAACCCAGCAAGAGCACCGTAGAACAGTGAGAAAAGTGCAGCGCCTGCTAGTCCGAGTGCACCATAGGTCTTGTCAATGGGCCATATGAATTCCAGAATAATGACCCCAAGTACCAGGAACATGACAAAAATGAGAGCAGCGACAAGCATAAACGGAGTGATCTTCTCCAGCATGCTTTTCCTCTGTAGCGAAAACGTGGTCAACCGCAAGCTTTCAGTCATGATTGCCTGCTCAGCAGCTTTATATGCATGCGATGAAGGATCTAGTGTATTTTGGTTCGCTTTCAACGCATCCAAACGAGCGATCACCTGAGAGCTACGGGCCTTGTTTTTGAAGACAACGAGGAATGATGAAACTCCCGCAGTTCCCAGAAGTGCACTGATTATTTCAGGGCTAATATTCATTCAACGGAACATAGCAAACACGGTGTCCACTAAGACAAAATATGACATGATCTCAATAAATCCCCACACGTGAAGTACCGAAGTGGTAATTGCTAAACCAGTCCCACAGGGGACGTATGCCCTCCATTGCAGGTCTTTCCACAGCATAATTTGTATCGATAAGCTCAACTGAGGCTCAAAAATCTGCTCAAAGTGTCCGTATGAGTCGACACGAGATCTGGCACGGCATCGGCGAGCGCAAAGATTGAATGCACCGGGACGTACCACCGGTGGCTAGGACCTCACTCATGGGATACGACGGCCGGATATGCTGACAGGTGGCCGCGTGATGGCATGTCTCCCACAGCGCCTGGTTCTTCAGGCTGCGGTCCAAATCCCATTGGTCATGTGTGGGGCGCTGCGGCCCGCCTGGGATGCGCGGCGGAGGTGCTCAGTGAAGCACCCGGTACGCCAGGTGCACTTCACTTGCGAACGCTGAAGTTTCCACCCGTTCCAGCTCGATATGTTGCCCTAAACCTTCAAACAGGGAAATGCCGCTGCCAAGCAGTACTGGGGCGATATCAAGATGCAGCTCGTCGACCAGTCCCAGAGCTAGGCACTGCCGCGCTATTTTCCCGCCCAGCAAACTGACAAAGCTATCTTGTGCATCCCGTTTGGCGGATTCCACGGCCCCAGCAATATCATCGACCACGAAGGTATAGGTGATGCCGTCTCGTTCCACTGGCTCCGTGGCTGTATGGGTCATCAGATACACCGGAACCTGAAGCATCCCTCCATAAGGGATTTCACCGTCCTCAATCGTCTGCGTTTGATTTGCTCCGCCGACAATAGCTCCGATCTTCCCCATGACCGAGGCAACGACCTCATCATCCTCCGGTGCGGAGGGACGGCCAAACATCCAATCCACACCGCCATCAGCATCGGCAAGGAACCCATCGAGGGTGATAGTGGCATGGACAATCACGGTGGCCATAACTTCGCTCTCTTTCACCAAGGGGTGGGCGGTCAGCAACGCACGGTCAAAAGCCAGCGAGCCGGGCTGCCTTGTTCACTGCCACCCTAAAACACCCTTCGGCGTACTGGATAGCCTCTCTTTGAACCAAGGGTTACTGCGGTGGCGATGTACTCCAGCGTGGTGGTGTGAGCTGACGGCGAGCGCCGGCTGGGAGGAGCCGGACACACCACTAGCGTCAACGCTGGATCATTGCTCATCCTTATGTGCCGGACCCGGATCTGGAAGGCAGGACGTACCGTCGGGTGCCGCAAGCGATCCCTGGACGAAGAAAGACGCCGGCTCATTCTCGCTGCCAGGCGGCCACGTGGTGGTATGTCCCCCACGGGGCCTGGCTGCGCCGGATTCTTGGGGTACAGGAACAGCGGGCCACCATCAGGTGACGCGCTGTAGGAGGCGTGCAGGCCACTCGAAACCTGCAAGGAAAAGAATAGCGTTCGCTCATACGACATGGGAAAAGTGCACAGTGAGCCATCAGTCAACGCACCAGCTGAAAAGCCCCAGGAATCCTGAGTGAGTCTAGAGCTCCGGGCAGGGGTGTGTTTAGACTGTGAGCGTGTGGTTTGACCGAACCCCACCCTACCCAGGCAAAGGGGGAAGGGGTGGCGTTCCTCTTTTAAGTTCCACTTGCGTCCGCCGAGATGAAAACCAGGCCCATGGCATCATGACAGCGTCGCAATGCTTTCCCTGCACTAGTCGGGCACCAGATGAGGCCGAGGGCTAAACGATCAACGACTAGCCGCGGCACCCGCGTACCTAGAGCGCGAACAGGCTCCCTGTTGAGTGCCGAGGCAGGCGGATGGTTCGGCAGTCACCGCTATTTGAACGCTGAGTGCAAATAAGATGCCGCGGTACACGGTGAGCACCCAGGGAACAAAGTGCAGTGGTTGTCATGGCGGGACGTCCCTCCAGTGGGACAGAGTCCAGGCAGGTGATGGGTTGCATGGTCTTCTCTTGCCTCGGCCGAAGGAACCCAAGGGTCGTACCGCTTACCGCCCCCCGGGCTGGGCCCTTGTGAAAGGTGCCGGCGGCCGCGCTGCGGCAGCCCGCCCCGGTGGTTTGTCCCCGGGCGGGCTGCCGCACTGCTCAAGACGAAACCAGGTGGTCCCGTTCTAGGTCCGTCGGGCTTCAATGAGATGTCGTGACGAGTGCGCAATCAACGGCTGGCCACCACGCATCAAAGCATCCAGCTGTCACTGAAGCCGGTCCTAAGCCGCGAGGTAAACAAAGGTCAGGTTCCAGCCCGCTCACATTCAATATGCTCGATCTGAAGTTCCGCCCATCTCTTTTCGACTTCAGATTTTCGATAAATGTAATTAGCCACGGCAGCCCGAGGGTTCCAGTCGCGTGTCCACGAAGTTTCTTTCTTTCTGGAAAGGAAAATAGCGAATGTAGGCAGCAAACCCGTGAGACTGCAAGTGATTCCCACTAAGGGAGCAGAAACATACGCCAGCCCTACACCAATCGCGGCAAGCGCGGCTAGGTAAAACAATAGGAGAACTAAGGCCAGCAACTTATCCCAGACGGAAGTTTTCATCATCCAGGATATAACGGTGTGAAAATTGGTCACAGCACAGAATCCACCGATTACTGCGTAAAATGCGTAAATTCCTAGGGCCGCAGAAAAGGACACTGGGTGATAAAATACCATGGTTAATGAGGCTAAGACAAAGCTCAATGCTAGAGGAGGTAGTAAAAATACCTTCCACGCAGCAAACCGTGATCTACTACGAAAAATTTCAAGGTTCACTTGTGCTTTACTTAGCTTCGTTCGCGCTAGCTTCAATTGTACTCTTGGATCGTTAACTGCATAGTTACCTAGCGTTATCGACAATAAGATCAGAGCAGTATAAGCAGGTATAACGACTAGCATTTTAGCCGCCTTATCCGCTTCTCCGACTGAGGCGACTGAGGAAAGTACAATTGCAGGGAACGTACACGCGATAATTAAAGTAGAAAATACGCCTAAGGTCCTACTTG
This sequence comes from Arthrobacter sp. JUb119, assembly GCF_024807995.1. Lineage (NCBI taxonomy): Bacteria > Bacillati > Actinomycetota > Actinomycetes > Micrococcales > Micrococcaceae > Arthrobacter > Arthrobacter sp. JUb119. The sequence goes on along the minus strand of NZ_JANUFE010000008.1, from coordinate 116,990 downwards.
TTTGCCATGCTCTATCGCCAGTCCCTCTAATTTGTCCAGTGACACTCACTACAAAGAAACCCAACAGGATCGTTAGGTAGAATCCGCAAACCCATCCAATCTCTTCTAGTATCGAATCCCCGAGGGCACGTACAACTCGATGAAATTCATCCAACCCACTACCCACGGGAAGCGTACATTGGATCGCCGCAAAAGAGAGCACTAATATTACGATCGAAACTGTCATTATTTCACTGAGAGTCTCGCTTAGAGGTCGTGTCGGCCATTGGCCGTAATGAGTTACCCTTGCTTTTCTCACAAACTTGTTCACCTAACTTATTTTCAATTCATTTAAATAATGGCAGACAGAGCACACTTATCGATATATAAGCCGGGTGCCTCACCTTAAATTTTCAGATAGAAAATCTTGATTATTTATCGTTCCTTTCGAGGTAGCGCTGATTTCATAGTGCTCACCAGAGCCGGAGTGTCTGCCGCTGATCCCTCACTTTGTTGCCATCGGCCTACGAGAAACTGACGAATCAAGCGTTTCACGGCGGCCGAATGCTTCAACAAGAGGCCGTTCAATCAAGAAATACAAAATCCATGCAACAGCTACAGCGATCACGAATGCGGTCAGCGCTAGGGTAATGATTTCGGAAATGCCCTTCAGACCGTCAGATGACTTCGACCATTTGGCGACCAATTCAAGTACTGGGTAATGCACCAGATAGAACCCGAAGGACAGCTCCCCTAAAAGCATCAGCCAGCGAGGCGCATCAGTTCCACGCGCATAGGTGCGGCTTAGTGAAGCGGAAAGTATCAGCCACGCGCTCGGGATCACCAATATGGCCCGATGTGACCACAACGTCGGTGCATACAAGCAAAGAATGTATGCACAGATCAGACAAACGAGTGCTGGAAGAATTGGAGCTCTTTTGATCCACCCTGATCTGACGGCTATTGCAAGGCAGCCTCCGAGCACAAACTCTGGAAGTCGAAATAGCGGAGATACATAGGCAATCCAGTAACCGAAGCTCTTGACGTTCGGATCTAATGGCATCGCTACTCCAGTATTGAAATAGGTTGCAAGCAGCACGATGCCAGCGATCGCAATCAGTGCTCCAACGGCCAACACAGTTGCCCTCATCCGAGTTCTACATTTATGCATCAAAGGTGCGATGAAAAGCGGGAAAAGAGCATAGAAGAAGGCCTCGACGCATAGTGACCATCCAGGTGCGTTGAGCCCAAGCGCGGTTGCTGGGTGTGTGAACCACGCTTCACTCATGACCAGATATCCGGGAAGCAGATGTAACCGATCTGGGTTAATCATGACGGCCAGGATCCCGGAGAGCCAGTACAACGGCAGGATTTTGACGAAACGGCGCCGCCAAAAACTACGAACTCTATCACCGGGTTTATGGGACCAACTGATCACAAAACCACTGAGGATAAAGAAGAAAGTCACTCCCAAGCCGCCAGCTGGGTCTGCTAGCCAGCGTAAGGTCGAATGGGATTCGACCTCAGATGAGAGCAAACCGATCTGAGGGAGAGTCACGTGGAAGATGAAGACCACAAGGGCCGCGGGGAACCTGAGAACAGTCAGCATCTGCAGACGTGGTGCGTCCACTGGGCTAGGGGGTTGCATGAGATTTCGTTGCTCTATTCATTTGTGAAGGTGCGATGCTGGAGAATGGCCAGCTTGATGAGACATGCCATATTGAAAGGCCAGTGCAGACACTGGCCTTTCAATATGTTTTGAGTTGCAAGATTGTCGATGGCGCTCACGCCGTGGTTTGAGCTATTCCGCCATAACGGCTTCGACCAGCTCTTGTTTCTTGGTTCGAGTCTGCGCAGCCAACACCAGTGCAGCAAGGACGACGAGCACGGCCCCTGTCCACATTGCGATGGCCGGGTCATCGCCAAACATTCCAATGGTCACAGCGCTGACCGCTGAGCCCAGCGTGACACCTGCCGAAATTACGGCAGTGTGGATAGTGCTGACCATCGTGCCTGCACCACCAACTTCTGCCACACGAGTTACCAGAGCCGGGTTCATCGTGACTCCGACGAAGCCAACGACGATCACCATAATCAGAACGACCGGCTGGACGTATCCGAATGCGGCAAGCGCGGCGAGCGCGATGAATAGCAGGGCGTGGCCGATCCGGAGAACTGCGATGGCGTGCTTGTCTGCGAATTTCCCGACGATCATGTTGCCGATGTATGAGCACACACCGTAGGCAAGAAGGATGATGGTGGTGGCGTTTGTGCTGAATCCTGCGCTGGTCTCTAGCAATGGCGTGAAGTATGAGAAGGAAGCGTAGGCAGCACCAACGGTAAGCAGGCTGACCAGGTATCGTGCCCAGAGTCGTGGCATTCGCAGGTTTCGTAGATCTTGTGCAGCTGCTTCCTGTGCTGGGGCTTCGCGTTTAGGTAGGACGGCGAGGCTTGCGACGAAGAGTGCAAAGGTGAGGATGCCTAGGACGTAGAAGCTGGACTGCCAGCCCCAGCGGTCTGCGATGAAATGCGATAGTGGCAGCCCTAGGACGGTGCCGACCATGATGCCGCCGAGCACGATTGAGATCGATTCTCCGATTTTCTGCGGGCTTGGGGCGAGGAGGGCGGCGTAGGTGACGGATAAGCCGAATGATGCGCCAGCTAGTGCTCCGGTGACGATGCGTACCATGGCGACCCACCAGTATTCATCGACTAGGGGAACGAGTACCTGCATGACTGCGTAAAGGGCCACGATGGTTAGTAGGGCGCCTTTGGGTGGGCTGTGTCGTAGGAAGTAGGCAAAGAGGGGTCCGCCGACGGCCATGCCTGCTGCGAACATGGAGACGAGCATGCCGATCTGGCCTGTTGATACTCCAAGGTCTTCGGACATGGCTGGCATCATGCCGGCGACTTGGAGTTCGCTCATGACGGTCACCATGATGGTGACCATGAGCAAGTAGAGGTGCTTTTTCATAGGAGTTTCTTCCTTGAGAGCTTGGATCTTGTTGGTTGTTCGAACAATTTTGGATTACATTATCCAGAAATTGGGTATGCGTAATCGTTGTTGTTCTGGATCAGGCGTTCGTTCCGCCGTCGACAGCAAGTGTCGCTCCAGTGATGTAGGAAGCTTCTTCGCTGGCGATGAATACTGCAGCACGTGCAACGTCGTCCGGAACACCATATTCTCCAAAGACCGTAGTGGAGCGTTGGTAGTCTGAGGCTGGTCCGTCTGCAGGGTTCATTTCTGTATCGATTGATCCGGGCGCAATTTCGTTGACGCGGATTCCGAGTTCTCCCAGGTCTCTTGCGAGTCCACGGGTGAATCCAGTGATGGCAGCTTTGCTGGTGGCATAAGAGGTGAGTCCTCTGCTGGGCACTCGATTTCCAAGGCAGCTGCCGATGTTTACGACTGATCCCTTGGGACTGATGTGTGGTGCAGCTGCTTGTGTAACCAGAAATGGTCCGATGACGTTGGTGGTGATCGTGCGTTTAAGCGTTTCGGGAGATATCGACAGGAAGGCTGGCGCGCTCATGTCGGCGTATCCTGCGTTGTTGACCAGGACGTCAATCTTTCCACCCAGGATGCCCACGGCCTGCTGGATTGCTGGGGCGATCGTTTGTTCTTGTTCGAGGTCTAAATGTATGGCGGAAGTTGGCAAGTTGGTTTCGGCGGTGATGCGTCGTGCCGTTTCTTGTGCGGCTTCTTGGTTGCTGCGGTATGTGAAGGCTACTTCGTATCCAGAGTTAGCGAATTGCTGGGCGATGGCTGCGCCGATCCCTCGGCTACCTCCAGTGATTAGGGCCGTCTTCCGTTTCGAAGTTTTAGTTGTCTGTTGTGCAGACTCGATGGTCAATGTACTTTTTCTCCGTTTGCACTTGGGTTTTCAATGGTCGATGCCGTGGTGTTCTTTACGTGTTGCACCACCATTGTGGTTAGGCGGGTTGCAATCCGTGGCGCAGTCCGACCTCAGCGGCTCGGAGGTTGTCTGCTTCGGTAGCGACTGGGATCGGTAGTGCAGGTTCAGCCTTGGTTCCGGCTTCTTTGAAGAACTGTTCGGTGCCTGATGGGGTGAAGAGAAACTGCAAGTGAGCTGGTGTCGCTGTGTGGTTGTAGAACCTGTGGACGGTTCCGGCGGGAATCACAGCAACATCGCCCGTGTGAACTTCTTGGCCTTCTTCGTAGAGGTAAAGAGTGACGGAACCGTCCAGGACTGTGATGATTTCCAAGGCATCAACATGGATGTGCGGTGGTGGGCCCCCACCAGGTGGTACCCACGCGTCTGTGAGGGAGATGGCTCCACCTGTCGCTTCACCGGGGACTGTCAGGGTGTAGACATCGCTGCTTAGCCAAACTTGTTCGGCTTCTGCGAATCTGAGAATTTGCGCTTTGGGCGTGTCGGGGTTGGTTTGTTTTCTCTGGTTCATTTTGGTCTTTCCTACAGGAATGGTCCTGCAGTTTTTCCGCCAAGAATGCGGTTCCCTGCAAGTTCTAGTAGTGATTGTTGGGCTACGGCATGCTGGCACATCACGTGCAGGTCACTTAAGCGAGCGCCGAGATCGCCGGCGGAGACGTAAACCGCCTGGGCGCCGAGCAAGTCACCTGCTTTCATGACCAGATCTCGTGATCCCTGGAATGCGCGCTGACGAATGGCTGCAGAGGCTACGAGGATCGAGTCTTGATCAGCTTGGGTGTGAGGGTTTTGCTGATACACGTCCCAGGCTGTTGCCAAGCTGCTGTAGACACTTGCTCGTAGTGACAGTAGGTCAGCGGTGAGATTTCCGATGGAATGTAGAACGCGATCGTTTGGTTTCTCGCCCTCTTTGAGGAGAGCTGCGACTTTCTTCTGGACACCGGCGACAACTGCGCTGAGTCCGCCCACAGCTACACCGAGAGGGATTCCTGCCATTTTGCGCAGAATGGCATCGTGGGGACGATGCATTGGGCCGTCGAGTTTCGGTTCGTGCAGGGAAAAGGTTCTCTCGGTAGGGATGATGAGACCCTCTGCGCTGTAATGCTGACTACCTGATCCTTGGAGCCCCCAAGTGTCCCAAGTCTGCTCAACCTTGACTGATTGTTTGTCGAGTACTGCAATGCGCCAGGTCCATTCGCTGGAGTCGTGGGCGAAGTATCGAACTCCCCCGAGCAACACGTCAGCATGGTCGATGCCTGAGCCGAATTGCCAGCGACCGTTTACTTGGCAAGTCCCGTTTCCGAGATCGACGGCCGTACCTTGAGGATGAATCCAGCCGGCACTAATCAGTCCGGATGTGGGGAACACTTCTTCGCTCACGGAGGATGGTAGGAAACCTCGGTAGATTCCTGAGTCCATGCCAATCATCACGCACCAGGCTAAACTGCCGTCGATCGTGCCTAGCTCTTCTAAGACTCGCGCTTGGGCTGCCGAGGTTAGTCCGCGGCCGCCTTGTTCCGTGCTGAGCGCGAGGTCGAAGAGTCCGCCGGTGCGCAGTAGTTCTACGCAGCTGTCAGGCAAGCGTCCGCCTTGTCGGGCTTTCACGCCGTGGTCTTGCAGTTCTAGACGGTGTTCCTGGACCCATTCCAGGACGTCCCATACGCGATCCTCTTCGGCAAAGAAGTAATCGTCTTGCTGTTGCAGCATTGTTTGCAACATCTGCTCTCCTGTCTTGTTGGCCCTACAGGGTGGACCTAGTACTTAGTGGTGTTGCAGGCACTTCTGTATGCCCCAGCTCAAAGGTTGGTGGCGGTTTGAGCCGGTTCGTTATTCTGCTCCGGCGGTAACGTAACGATTACTTGCAAAAACTCGGGTCGGGTCAATCACTCGACTAATCCTTTGTGCAAGGAGAGCGTCAATGCTCCGGCCTTGATCGGCATAGTCTTCTCTGGTGTGCCCTGTATCAACTCGGTAGGGTGCGTATCCTGAGTCGACGAGCTTGGAAACCATCCGGTCAAATACTTGGTGGGCGTCATTGGAACCGGTCTCGTCACGCTGGAATGAGAGCGCTACGACCAGGTCCACGGTGTCGTGGTCAAGTACGTTCACGGTAGTTCCGGCTCTTACGTTTGTTCCGACGATGCTTTGTCGGACAATTTCGATAGCTTTGACGACATCTCGACCATGCATGGGTAGGAAGGGCAAAGCGAAGATCCAGCCGGTCCCGTGTTTATCGGCGCCTTGTGTTGATGCGTTAAGTGCGTTGCGTACGATGGTTTCGCTATTGCTGGTGTCACCGTCGTACAAGCTGATGACAGCGGACATGAGCGGGTCATCATTGACTTTTGAGGCCGGCACTCGTTGTGGTTGGATGCTTCCGAGGCGCCGCCAAAGTTCTGAGATTTTGGCTTCTGCGATCTGCTCAGGACCATCAATGCACGCGTGAATGGCAATCCTTGCTTCACGGGCTCCGTAAAGTGAACTTGATTCTTCGTCGTAGATCTTTGTGACGCCGCTGAGAATTCCGTCTCCAACTAGGGTGCGTAGTTGGTCGACTACCGTTTCCATTGTTCCGGGGTCGACGGTGAAGGTCACGATCTCGCGGCGGGAAGGACGTGGTCGAAGGCTAATGGTCGCGGCGGTGACTACCGCAAAGTTTGATTGTGTAAATAGGTGAAGCGACGAAGGGCCCAGTCCCCAACGATTCGCCGCGAGCGATCCCACGTTAGGCCACCACCCAACTGTGCCAGCGGTGCCATCAGGTAGAACGACTTCAACTCCTAGTAGATCGTGCGTTCGTTGGCCGTGAAGGCCGACTCCGCGATCCATCATGTTTCCAACAATTGAAGTTTGGCCCGAGGAGGCAGTGCAGTTGAGAAAACGTGATGTTCCTTGAAGCTCAGCACTGAGCTGATCCTGTGTAACGCCAGCTTCTACAACGGCGAATCCTCGCTCAAGGTCAATGATCCTGATCTTGTTGAGTCGATGTAGATGTACAAGATCAGTATTTGGTGTGGGGCTCGATGCTGAACCGAGTCCCCAGTTATATCCGCTGGAGACGACGCGTAGCGGGAGGTTGATGCTCGCGTTGTGTGCTTTGAGCAGTTCTTGGACTGCGGCGACATTTTCTGGCTCGAAGACTGTGCCTGGTTGAACTGCAGGAAACTCGCTGACGTTCATTCCTTGGAGGCGGTTCATGCGGACTGCCCCCACTCACGGTTACGGTCTGATTTGATCGCGACATATGAGTGTTCATCGTCAAAGGTTGCATCCGGGGTGATCAAACGTGCCCGACGAACCGATTCCAAAGAGTAACCAGCTTTAATTGCAGTGCGTACAGAAGCGGAATTTGCTGGTTTGATTCCAAGCTCAATCCTTTGAATTCCTGCAGATTCAAAGGCCCAGTTGGTAAATACTTTGAGCGCACGCGCGGCATAGCCCTGCCCACGATGATTTGGCATCGTGGCATATCCGACGTCAAGAACTCCTGGTGGGACGAGTCGACGTATGGACAGCTTCGCGACGGGTGGACCGTCCATCTCAGTGCGAGCGATGAGGAGCGATGTATCCCCAAGTCTCCAGCCTAGGTAAGCTTCTGCAACAAGAGTTTGAATCGTCGCGTCTGATGCAGCGGGGAAGAGCGCGTGTTGGCGTGTTCCTTCGTCCATTTCATTCGCGCATAAGTCAATGCAATCAGTGACTCGTGGGTGCGTGAGCACAAGCCCCTGGCCGCGGATACAACCGTCTTTCAGGACCGGGAAAAACATCTTAGGTTGCTGGCTTATCTGCTGACCTTCTGATGGAGCTTCCCATCGCGAGTTGCCCAGATGTGTCCACCCTTCGCCAATCAGCCGTTCCACCTCCTGGCAGTCGCCCATTGTCACAATCCGAACATTGGGCTCGATGCGATACTCAAGGGCTCGGTGATCTAGAGCCATCTTGTTTCCTCCCTAGGTGAGTTTTCCTAATTTGCCCTGACAGCTTCGAAAGGTCGTTGTGGAGCTGTTGGTTTTGGACAGGGCAGTACTTTCATTCTGTATTTGAAAATACAGAATGAAAGTACAGTTTTGAAAAGGTGTGATGATCAGAAAATTAGTGAATTAGTACGGAATCCAGGCTGGCCTTGGCGACACGCTCAATTAGATCAGGCTCAGCTCCTGCTCCTGCCGTTACCCTCATTCCAGATATAGCGGTAATCACCAGCATTGCCACATCTTCTGGCGACATCCCCGGGGTAACACTGCCATCCGATTGGCCGATCGTTGCCGCATGGACCATGTGCTCTAGGCGCCGCTCAAGGTCGCGATCCAAGATATCTTGGATGCGCCCGTCCCGCGCGCGAAGAGTTGGGGACATGTAGGATTGCACGATCATGCAGCCTGCCGCGCGCCCCCCCGAAAACGCTGCACGCTCTTCATCCACAGCCATCTCCACGACCCGACGAAGCCGGGTCCCTCCATCGAGGTTAACGTCAGTCAGAACTGTCGCATGCGCTTCAGCCATAACCTCCGTGTAGCGTTCTAGTGCTTGAATGAAAAGCTCGTCTTTCGACACGAACGCGTTGTAAAGACTGCTGCGACGAACGCCTGCAGCTTCACACAATTGGTCGGTCGATGTTTCCTCAAAACCGTTGATACGAAACTCCTTGATAGCAGCATCAAGGGCGGCAGTGGTGTCAAAAGAGCGCGGTCTAGCCATGGGAGGAGCGTATCATGTTTTGGACTACAATATCCAATATAAGGTTCATCTCCAGGCGTCACACTCCTCAAGACCCCACCTATCGTTCACTTAGGACACATGTCATGCGTCCTGTCACCCGGAAGAGGTTTTACTTTGAAGGCACTTGTTCTCGCAGCCGATGGACTCGAGTTAGCTACCATCCCTGAACCCACACGCGAAACCCCAGATGCAGTACTCGTGGAAGTTACCCTTATATCCCTCAATCGAGGAGAGACTTCTCTACCTTGGCGCTCAGGTCAAGTTGCTGGCTGGGACGCATTCGGCACTGTTATTGAAACAAGCTCTGATGGACAGGGCCCTCCGGTCGGTTCCACCGTGACCACGTGGGGCTATTCAGGAGCCTGGGCACAACAACGGGTCGTCTCACGCCATGATCTGGCAGTCGTTGCCGGGAATATCGATCCTTATGCCGCGGCAGCACTTCCCGCAGCTGGAGTATCCGCCCTACATGCAGTAAAAACAGCCCAAATAGTCAAAGGCACACGGCTAGCCATAGTGGGCGGAACTGGCGGTGTCGGGCATCTGGCAACCCAACTAGCAGCAAGTCTCGGCGCCATCGTCACAGTCGTAACCAGAGACCCCATTTCCGCCTCAGCAGCACACACAAAATCAGCAAACTGGAACATCAATTTCACCTCTGTAGAAGACATCAATCCCTCCGCTGAGTTTGACGCCATCATTGACACTGTCGGAGGCACACCACTATCGCTTCTGACCGAACATCTGGCGCGAAGAGGCCGCGTCCTGCTCGTTGGTGCTGCAGGCGGTGAAAAGACAACCCTTGACACTTCTCAGCTCATCAAACGAAAAGCCAGCATGCACAGTCTCGACGTCCCCACACCTCTTGGAAATGACTTATCAGACTTACTCACACTCGTTTCAGAAGAGAAAATACGACTCACAGCTTCCGACGGCGGTAGCTGGGTCCGGTTAATTGACGAACCAGCTTCTCAACTCATGGGCATGGGAAAAAGCGTGTTCCACGTCAACTAATACTCAACGGAGCACGCCAGCATTCTCAAGCACACAAATCCCCGGCGAAGCGCTGATCTCCAATACTGCCCTGACCAAGCGGGGCATGCAGCATCCTGCAGGGACCGTGAGCATCATGAGCACTAAAATTCCTGTCGACTACACGGTCGTCGGTTCATACACACCGCTCGTTACTTGAGCTGCCGTGCACGGCAAACGACCGCCCACCGGCTCAACACACAACCCGGGGTCAAATACCCCGGAACGAACCTGCAAGTTGAAGAAACCAACAGAAGCAGCAGCCATGTCCGGCAAGGTCCGCTCAACCACCCCAACCCACCACAATCAGCAACCCCATGAATCCGAAACCGACTGAATAAGGGTGCGTTACCCGGACCATACGGCCTGACCCATCGCGCTGGCCAGCATTGCTAGCAGCCGGCACCCCAAAATGGGGACATACCGCCAGCCGGACCCAGGGACGCCGGGCCTCAGACCGGACCCCAAACAACCCCTTCCATCGTCACCGCAACTGGCGAGAAACTCAGCAACTGGCGAGCGGTTCAACAACCAAGAATGTGCGCCCGCCCAAACTAGACGCGCACAGCAGCTTCAACGCACCAGATTACTTAGCCCACAAGAACCCAAACAGCACGCAGCAGCAAGAAGGCCTTCAGGATGGCGCCAAGAGGCTACGCACGGTATGTCCCCACCAGACAGCAAAAACCAACCGAGTGCTTGTTCGATAACACCCCAATCTTCATGAAGATCTGCATCAGACGGGAGATTATTGAATGGCAGGTCCAATTTGCGTGAAGGAGTCATAAATGAGTGCAGCAGATGATGAGTTTCTTGGCGTCGGTCTATTTACTGAGATCAGGACTCTCCAACGGGGGACTGTCGCAGAGCCTCAACCAATAACGAAATTCGCTGCTAAGAATGTGGAAGATCATGCACGTTCTAACGACGGCACCACTCATGATGCTGTGGACCGTGATTATATGATCTTTTCGGATAGCTCAGGTTTCATGACTGCGCCGCATTCGCACGTTGAAGCTTATCGACGCTATTGGGCTATTCAATCTTTCGATGATGATGGACAAACTATCCGTTGGGTGGAGAGTCGGCAGAAAGATTTCATGACACCGCTTAACGTGTCTCGAAAGGAGCTCAATGCAATTTGTAGAGAGCGACCTGTGACGTTCAAGGGTTTACGTTGTCCAAGGTGTAATGAGCCGGTTCGGATTCATAGTCGCAGAGAAGCAGTAGACGCGATCTGTTCTCCGAGTGGTTATTGCGGAAGTTGTTGGCGTAGTTACTGGGATGAACTAGTGCAGAGAAACGACCGTGAACGCGATGAGAGGATGCTTGAATCGCAGAAACAGGAACGCAAGCTTCGCCGAGTTTTCGAAAGCATTTCTTGCGAAGATTCACACCTTTCGGAGTGCCTGAAGCTTTTAAGCACTTCTGCTCTAGAGCTCTATCTAGACCTGAAGCAAAAGTCTGATAATCCTGAACAAGGATTCTATCGAGAAGAGCTTCCAGGTCATTCTGTGTATCTGATTAATCCGTGGCTTGAAAGACCGCAGGACGCCACTTACCAAGATCGTGGCCCTGATCTGTTTTCGCTATCCAGACACAGGCTGATTGAGCCCGAACAACTGAATGGGTTCGTTACTTTGACTCAACATGGCCTGATAGATCCCACAGGGCTGCCCCACGTCGCTTGGGTTGTGCACAACGCGCCAGATGGCTTTCCAGTTGAAGAAGAAGTTCAGAGGCTCCTACGAGAAGTTCAGGGGAATTAGCTTGGACATTGCATTCGCTTTCCTGAAAACATCCCCTCGTTGATATGTAGCCGAGCTACGACTGGGGCAGCTCAGCTTCGCTTCTCTCGATGCAGAATTCGTTACCTTCTGGGTCTCGCAGAGTAACCCACCCTCGCCCGTCAGAAGAGCGGTGATCCGCATAGATCGTTGCACCCAATTGGATGGCTCTTTCTACTTCTGCATCTCGGTAACGTTCTGTGGGCTGCCAATCGATGTGCACTCGATTCTTGACTGTTTTGCCTTCCTGCACGCGGATAAACAGTAGCCCAGGCAGGGGATGAGGGGCCTCTACCAAAACTTCTGGATCTCCAGGCGCGTCAATGTCGGAGACGGGCCAGCCGGTCATACGACTCCAAAAGGTCGCAAGAAGATAGGGATCAGCGCAGTCAATGGTCAAATGGCGAAACCTCATGGTCGCTCTCTCCTCCTCCAAGCGGGCGGCTACAGCCCAGCTCTTCCGTTACCTTTCAAGAGCCTTTTACTCTGCCACGTCGAGAATAAGAAGCATAGGCCTTAGGTGACGAATCTAGGATCCGAAACGTTTCGGGTTCACTGCGAATAGTTGCGCCAGCTTACTCAGATATGAAACGGTAGAAGCTGTGAGTTGATTGCCGTAATTTTGGGTTTCATCTCATGATTTATGCGCATTCCCCCCAAGATAGTGCATGAATCAGTTGCTTGGCAGTCCCCCAAGATGCCAAGCAATAGTATCTGGATATTTACTACCTCAAGGTGTTCTGGATGCGACCAATGTAGGGATGCTTTGCACCAGCGACGCATCCCTACTTTTATGCGCATTATGCGAAATCCCTAGGACGTTAAATATGAAAGACGTAGCGTAGTTCCATGGTTGGGTGGGACGTTTCAAGGCATCCTGAATGGGACATGATGTACGCTGCAGGACTCACCGTGCGTGAGATCTCTACCTGGTGTCACCAGACCTACAGCACCGTACATCTACATTTGCAGGTCCGAGAGAAGTACTCCCCCGGGCTCCGTGCACGCCATGAAGCCGCACTCGCTGATCGCGGCCCAAGTATCCCAAGCACGAAATGGCGGAACCGGCTTGCGGCAGTTGTCGACTTCTACCAAGCGCACGATCGGATGCCTGCGGCGAATGATGAGCCCGTGGAGCAGTCTATGCACTTATGGCTTTGCTCGCAGAGACGCGCTTTTGAACGAGGAATCATGCCCCTTTCGAAAAAGGTACTGCTCGAAGCGTTGCCTGGTTGGGATCAGAACTCACATCAGCAGCAGCTGGACCAGCTATGGAATTCCCACCTGCAAGCTTTCCAAGACTTCGTTGATACTCGTGGGCAGATGCCCAGATACAGGAATTATTCTTCGGAATTTGAGCACCAGTTAGGTGTGTGGCTGCATAACCAGCACCAGCGTAGATCTCAGGGGAACCTGGTGACTTGGCGGCTTAAAGCTTTGAACGCCGCGGCGCCTGACTGGCAAAGCCGTGCGTAATCAGCTACTCGTATTGCCATACAGGAACTATTCAAAGGCTTTATACGCGGCCTCTTCGTGAACGACGTGCTGCTAAATCACTCGGAAGCCGCCAAAGATTGCTCAGCAAGCGGCAACGAGCTGTCGAATCGCCACAGTGGCAGCTTTGTTAATACTGCCGATCCACATGAGATTTTTGCCGGAGTGAGATTCGTTCTTTTGCATGGCGATAGCCGAGAGTGCTGCCACCACTCACATCTAAAGTTGTACCTGTTGTCCGAGATGACCGCTGAGATATTAAGAAAAGCACTGCTTCAGCAACAGTTTCAGGGCTCGAAACATCCCCGAGTACAGCATGAGATTCCATATGTTTTCTCACTACAGGATCTGAGAAAAGTTCGTGCCCGTTATCAGTGAATCCTGGGATCACTGCATTGACCCTGATCCCTTTCCGTGCCAAAGCTTCAGCGGCATGGAAGGTCATTGATTCAAGAGCGGCCTTGCTCATCGAGTACACGATGTCGCCTGGACTCGAGAAGTGTGCTCCTGCCGAAGAGAAATTGACAACAGAACTCCCAGGGGCCATTAACCGGGCGAGTTGTTGGGTTAAAAAGAATGGTGCTCTTACATTGACTGCTACATAATTATCGAAGGACTTTTCAGTAGCGGTTTCAAATGATGGGCCGAGCAGCAGCGCTGCGCAATTGACTAAACCCCTAAGTTGCACTTGTGGGTCTTCCAACAGGTACGAGACTCTTGTGACGATGTCACGCACAGACGACGACTGGATAAGGTCGCACTTGAATGTATCGCATCGTGCACCTAGAGAAAGAATTTCAGATCGCAGATTCCTGATTTGAGGTTCACGAGAATGAAAGGCGCAAAAAAGATCGTACCCTTCTGAGGCCAGTCGAAGGGCTACGGATCTCCCAATTCCTCCGCTCGCTCCTGTAAGCACCACTAAAGGCCTTGCTTCGTCGGTCATGCGTTCTTGCCGCCCTCGTGATATTCATTTTGATGTGATCGAACAGCAAGTGCCACTGTCATCTCAAGAAGTTCTGGTGCGTCTTCCCAGCGACCGGTGAACTCCAACAAATCTTTCGTCCCCAGGCCGGCTGCGGTAATTAGCCACGCAAGCTCATCGATATTGGAATCGTTTCGGATTTCACCTGAGCTTTGGGCATCTATTAATGCAGAACTGACAAATCCTTGCCAAGTGCGAAACGGGTTGATATTCCGTTCGGGAAAATATCTGTGGGATTCGGCTGCAATCCTGATTCCGGCGCGGACAATGACATCGTTGGCGAGGTTTTCTCCCACAAGCCTGAAGGCTAATTGCAACCGGTTCAACGGTGTCGAAGCTTGAAACAATGCTTGGCGTTGAGCGGTTCGCATACTGTTTCCCTCATAGGTCAGTATTGCCGTTCCTATGGAGTGCATCGATTCGAAGACTCTGGAGAGTTCGTCTCCTTGAAGCCCTGCTTGTTGAGTGAGCGTTGACAAAGAGACTGCTGAGTAGGGCTGAGTAGCCAGTACTCCAGCGCATGCTTTCAGAACGGAAGCTGGTACGTTCTCGTGCTTCATGCGCTCTCCTCGTAGGCTAGGTCTGCACGCAATAGAGCACCAGAGCTTGTGACTGCTTCTACAGCTATATCTCGAATTTTCCGCCCTGCCCTTTGGAAGTATTTATCACGAACTATGGTCATTGCACTTGTCATTGATTGGTCGAGTGGCTGAGGCCTGCTGCTCGTGCTCAACGAGACACTCCTCATCCATAGGGTTCCGGAACGTCCCGCCTGATATCTAAGCTCTAGTAGTGCTTGTGAAAGCTGTCCCATCAGCACCAAATAGTCGACCGCTGTAAGACTTGGCCAATATGCCGATTCGATCCCTTTAGGGAGAATCCGGTTGTAGTCAGGGCGCAATTGAAACTGATGTTCGGCCTGTAGTGTCGCTGCAGTTTCGTTATAACTAATCAGCTGCGTCTCTGGAAGCATCGCCCGGTAGCAATCATCATAAACGTTCAAATGCTTCTGCAGCTTTCCTGTAGACAATGCGGTGGCGGCACCTGATAGTTCGAACTTCCTCGAATATTTCCCACACGAAATTGAAAACCATTGGGCAACGCTGTTCCCAAGAGTCTAAGTGAAACGGGTACATGGTCTAAGTCGGTCCTAGCACCACTACTGGCTCGCAAGTTAAAACGAGTTACGAACAATTCAGGGTTTTGTTCTTGCATACCCAATAACTTCATTGGCAGCAGGAAGGCATCGATGGTGCTTAAATGAGGTTCGCGGCTTTTCCCTTGGGTATCTAATGACCACGTTGACGGGTAAATAATTCTAGCAACTGTCTCCGCGCCATGAGCTGTTAGGTTTATTTCGTTCAGAAACTCGTGCCTCACGTCACGATATCCGGAGCCAAAATACCGAGCGGATTTTGGCCCCAGTACAGTTTCTAGATTTCCTAAAGCAGTCACATCAATACACTCTAGTGCGTATGTATATTTTTCGTCCATGTAGTCACTAGTCAGGTTCTCAGTCTTCACAGAACTAGATTTGATAAAGTAGCCGAATGGCAACAAAGCACGAAGGTCGGCCACGGGACGCTTCGATTAGCCGAGCACTCGTGCAGGAGACCGAAAGAAGGATGGAAAAAGAAGGTTTCGACAAACTCACGGTTGATGGGATCGTCACCGAAGTCGGAACAACTCGTCAAGCCTTCTACCGGAGGTATAAAAGCATCTCGACTCTCGCACTAGAGATACTTCTTTCTCGGTTTGGTGGACAAGACGAGGTAAACACCGGCAGCCTCAAACTGGATCTCTTGGAACTTCAGCACAGTGATGCTGAAATGATGTCATCTCCGCTAATCCAAAAAAATTTGCCGGGCTTACTCGAAGACATCCGCACGGATGAGGCGGTACGCGACATCTACGTTGAGAAAATGATTCGTCCTCGCCGTGAAAATGTACGCAATGTTCTCGATCGAGCTCACAAACGCGGCGAAATCTTGCGAGCTGATTTCGATTCCGAGTTTATTTGCGACTTACTCTTTGGACCATTGCTGGCCCGGGTACTTCTGCCAACTGGCCAACCAATCGACAACAAACTGGCCCAGCAAACCGTTTCTTCTGCTCTTAATAATCTAGGAATCTACGAAAGCCAGGCTTAACACGTCATTGGGTAGCTTCTTCAGTGCGGGTTCATCAGGTATTTCATTTCTACTTCCACCGAATGTTTCACATAGCCAGCCGCTTTATTCATTGAAAGAACCGCCTGATTAGTGGTGCCATTTGTTGTTTCCACATACTCAACCAGTGGGAATCCCGTGCGCAATTCTTCATAGGCCATTGACTTGACAGCTACGCCTAGCCCCTTTCTACGTTCGCCCCTCTTCACATAGGTCACACCCTGAATGGCATTGTTTGGACAATTCGAGTCCACACTCATCCTCGTGTGCGCCACAGCTTGTCCAGTCTGATCAAAGATACAAGCGGCTATCATAATACGTCCCGCATTGGCGGCCGCAGTTTCAACTGCACAAAGAGTGGAGATAGATGCTTCAATCGAGCTCTCTGGGGGAAGCTTAGATTCCGGGTTGGAATCTTTCACAGATAATGAAACAAGAGGTGCATAAAGACGAATTAGTTCTTCTGGACAGTCCCCAACCCATGCTTGCCCTGAAAATGCGGTAGGCAATTTTCCAGTGAGGCTGTTCTGTTCGATCTTCAATCGCTGAACTAGAGATGAGCTTGTTTTCCGGAAATTTATCGCGTCAAGTGCTCGATAAACCTGGTTCGTGGATTCTTCCTCTTTGAGTCGGATTCTTGCAACCAATTCTCCATTTGAGCAGTTACTAAGCTTCAAGCAATAGTCAAATAGTCCTTGCAGTAAACCAGCAGATTCCTCCACATTGATCCCTGAACCTAGGTTCAGGGATAGAACCTGCGTGTCGACACTGAACGGTTGGGGGTAGATTGCCCCGTGCCCAACCGTTCTTCCGCTCTGTTCTATAAAAAAGGCAGCGTACCCGGGAGCTTTGAATATACTGGATTTCACCATATGGATCAGTGCTTCATCCATGTTGCCAGATTCTTCAGCAGTGAGTGATTCTTGAACCCACAGTTCAAGATTCTCAATAGTTACGGGCTTGATCATCATTGCTCCTTAACGAACATGCATCCCTGCTCATCAAGGCGGTTGAGCAACGGAAATAATCTACGTTCATTCAAGAATTCATGAAGTGCTTTTGTCGGGCCTGTGAACTTTGCATAATCGTCGAGAATGATCACACCTCCTGGAGCAACCAAATCGTAAAGTTCTTGGAGCTCGACTCTAGTCGAATCGTAAAGATCAGTATCTAGTCGAAGCAAGCTAATTTGCTGCGGCTTCTCCTGCGCTAGTGTTTCCTGCACCAATCCTTTAACAAGATGAATCTGAGGTTCTGGGAACCCTGTTGCAAGCAGAAGTCTTTTTACTGCTTCTTCGCTAACTAGAGGATCAGTTGATTCTGAAGCAAACTCGGTGAGCTGCGAAAGATCGACTTCAGGTGCAGAGGTAAGCGAATCGTTGACGCTAGGGGATTCCCATGTTTCGGAGAACGTGTCATATCCCCATATATGTCGTGAAGGATCAAGTTGCTGGGTCAGCAGTGCTGCTGCTTGAAGTGTTCCTCCGCGCCATACTCCGCATTCAACAATGTCACCAGGCACTTCGTTATCGACAATGTATCTAATCGCGGAATCCAAGGCCAACAACATAGCCGGCGTCGTAAACGTAAATCTTTGAATGGTCTCGAATAGATGCGCCACGTCAGGACGTGTGGTTAAGACATCGTGGTAAGGGCCCTGTATCGCTCGTGGGAGCCATGATGAGCCGCGCTGCTCTTCGGATACTTCCGAAGACTCTCCGCTGGCATCGCTTGATACCAAAATTCCCGCATCCGCGAGCCCGGACAATGCTTCTGACAGTTCTGCAGACACTTCATCTGCCAAGCCATGTTTAGCCGTAAGGTCAGAGGCCGAAATCGCTGGATCCTCGCTGATCAAAGTAGCGGCAAGATCATTGGACACTTCATACTGTTCAAATGCGGACGACGAAACTCCTACCAGTTTGGTTTCCTGGTCATTTCCGTTTTGCGCAAAGTACACATCTGGCGCTAATCGATAGTTCATTGCTAGGCTACGAGCTCCTTTGGAGTCCCCAAAAAGTCTTGGAGCGACTCATCCATGTCAGCCAATCGAATTAAGGCTTCATCGATATGATCCTGTGTGGTGCCTTCTCCAAACCGTTCAATGAAAATCTTTAAGGTCTGCTCACTGTTCGCTCCAGCCCAGAGCAAGGCTGCAAGGAGTTGAACCTGTTCGTCTTCACCGTTGTATACACCTGAGAAAAGTGCCCTGCGCTCATAAGTTTCTCGTCCAGCGCTAAGCTTCTTGAGCAGTTCTGATGAGTGAACATTCTCCATAACTGCCATCAGCACTTCTTCATTTTCCTCGGCGCCTTGAATATAGGACTGGACCTGCTGCTCTGGAGACCCGCTAGTAAAAACGTTGACCAACGCTTTCTCATAGGCAACAGGGTCAGCTAAGGAGAGAAGTTCCATTGCCTCGTTCCTGCGCTTGACAAGTGAATCCTTCAACCGCATTGGATCGACGATGCGAACTCCAGGAGCGTAGTAATCTGCGGGGCGACGCACGATTCCTGGATGTTCGTTGCAACGGACAACAATCGTAACGCTAGGAGTATCAATCCAATAGATATCGTGGATCAGTTCTGGGAGGATCGGTTCAGCTTCGCGTTCACGCATCAAGCGAAGATCAGTCGCATCCAAATTACCTAGGGTGATTGCTCCATCAATCTCTTCCCCAGGTGCCGCAGTGAACTCATAACGAGGGTGTAGGCGATCCCCAATTAGCGCACCGAATGATCCACAAGTTACATGATCGTGCACCGGTGCTGCCTTGTGCATCCAGTACAGTAGGTCAATTCTCAAATTCTCTGTTCGGGCTACGGTAATTGCAGGTTCACCGAAATCGAAGTCCCAGCCCTGGTAGGGAAGCGTTTCCGCTGACACCGACCAGGAAAGAAAGTCCTGTGCATCAAAGTCATTCTCTCGCATGAAATTGCTAAGTTCCTCGGTGGCAATTTTCGCTAATTGCTCATGAGAAGCGTGGGCCAAGCGTTCTTCAATAGTTCCTGATAGGGCTTCAAACTTTTTGATGTAGTCCACTGCGTTCTTCCTTGCTAAAAATATTGGTAGTGCAAACGTTGAAGCCCGCCACACTCTGTGACGGGCATCAACTGGATGTTGGTCCTTTAGAACAGAGTCGGCTGGCTCTTCTTGGTCACCTTGCTGACCTTCTTCATAGCGATGACCATCTTCTTGTTTCCGTTGTTCTTCTGCATTTTTTCCTTCCTTCCGGACGTATCTCGCCCGGAATTCACTGTTCCAATGAGGCCAGGGTGGCTTCACGGAAAGATTTAGTGGTGATTGCGATAATCGCAATCAGTATCAGCGCGAAAGACATGGTCCACAAAGCTGGGTATGGGTCACCGCCCTTACTGAGCATGCCCAGTAGCGGCAAGCAGAGCGTCATGAACAGTGATTGCACGAGCGCGAGAATAGCCTGCACTCTCCCCATCGAGTCCATAGGTACTCCAGCTCGGACTAAAGGAGCGCCATGCGAAATGTAGATTCCCTGACCCAGGCCAACAACGAAAGCCGCGCCAAAGGCCCAAACCCCGGTGGACAAGACAAATAAGATCATTCCAATAGCAGCGATAAAAATACCGATGCAAGCTGTCGCCCCTAGCCTGTTGAAAGTTCCACGGATACTTGCATAGGCAGTTACGAATAATGCTCCACCAGCGACAGCACCCATTGCCATACCAGCGGTCAAAGGCGATTCGCCGCTAGCACGTGCCCAGAGTGGGATTATCAAGACTGTAAAAGGAATGAGGAAACCAGCAACCACCCCAGTTGTCAGCACTGTGATTCTAAGTACTGGTTGCCTGCTTGCAAGCACCGCGCTCTCCCGCAGTGCGGTCATAAATGCGATCTTGGGTCGGTTTAGTCTCTCTGGATTCGAGGGAATCGCCAGCAGGCTCACGATAATCGCAACTACCGTAAGAATATTCACCCCAGAAGCTAGAGCAAATCCTCCAATTCCAACAAGCAGGCCACCAAACGGTCTGCCAACGACTTGAGTGAGTTGGTTCAGAGACTGCTCAATCGACAGCGCCCTCGGGAATGCTTGGATAGACGTAAGCTCTCTCGTTAAAGTCGCGGCTGCTGGTGCGCTAACTGCACCGTACAAACCAGTCGAAACAGTAAGAACCACTAATTGAATCTCATTGCCCCCGCTAGCAACTGACCAAATCATCCCCACAGCCAAGATGACCGACAAGAAGACTGAGGCCAACAACATCATCTTTCTTGGGCGGAGCGCATCTGACAAATGACCTCCGATAAGCAAGAAGGCCATCGTAACGAGGCTCGAAAGCATAGCAATGAAAGAAGCGAATTCCACTCCGTACTTTGTCGCTTCCCAAATAATCGCAGTTAAGAAGACAGCAGTTCCCAACGACTTAATGCCAAGACCACACAACCAGCCTATGACTGGTTTGCCCAGCGGCATTTTAGCCGCTGACAAGGTCGCTTGGGTCTCTGTGTTCTTCATAACAATACACAGCCTACTGTTTTGTATTGAAATGCTCAATAGATATTTCAAAAGATATTTCTTGTTGCAGTAGCCTCCACCAACCATAGGATCTAGACACGAAGCGGGTCTTCGTCCAGCGCCCAGAAATTCTCTAGAATCCCCGCTGGCTCCGTAACTAGCGTGTACCGCTATCGCGGTCTTGGCGCTCACATTTCATTCCCATGCGACTATCGAGGATGATTATCCGGTGGCCTCATTTAGCACTCGACAGAAAATCATCAATTGCCTGCATCTTTCTCGCATGCAGCCCTATCTCGATGCCGCTGACGGAAATCAAGATAAGGCTTTGAAGCTGTATCAATGGAATCTTGAGCTGACTGCGGCAACACAATCGATCCTTGGTATTACCGAAGTGGTTTTACGTAACGCCATGGATCGTGAGCTGCAAGCCTGGAATCAGGCGAATGGCGGCAGGGCAAGTTGGCTACTTGAAGAACCAGAAACTCCGTTGCGCGGGCTGATCTCTAGCAAGAGAAGCAGCGCTTTGAGCCGAGCAAACAAAGAATCAATTGCGCGCGCACCAGAGCATAGAAGATTCGGGGCCCAGGTCACGCATGACGATGTTCTAGCGCAAGTGATGTTCGGAATGTGGAAAGATCTCTTACCCAATCACGCGCCTGAGGCTGGAAATTCGCAAGAGAACATCAATCGCGAAATGATGTGGACTCACTGTCTCGTCCGTGCCTTCCCAAATATCCAGGACTCAGATGGGTCCAAGACTTATTGGCTAGTGAATCATGTCCACGGACTCAGGAACCGTGTATCCCACATGGAGCCGCTATTCCAGATTGATGTGATGGACGTGCTCAGAGATGCACTGCGGATAATTCGAAGTATTGACTCAGATGTGGCCAATTGGGTCTCTGGCGGGAACAAAGTTCCCGGAGTACTTAAGAACCGCCCAGTTTAAAATGGAAAAGCCTACAGACGCATACGTTCTGTAGACTTCCAAACTCATAATGAGGGACCTTGTCCTCACCTTCTGTAGTATCAACGATACTCTCTTCGGCCCAGGCTTCCAAGTTAAAAGCAGTCCACTCTTTCATGTCGGCAGATGAAAATCATGGAATCAGCAACACATCTCGCCGGTTTTCAGCACTGAACGCTGCAGCAGCGAATCAAATGAGCCTAACATTCGCTTCTTCGTCGAGCACATACTGCCGAACCACCCGGACCCGGTCTTCATACTGAAGCATGCGCACAAAGCAGACTACTGCCGGCACGATAAATACGAGACAGCCCCAAAAAAGAGGCATTGGCATTGAACCAGGATTCAATACCTGCATCAGAACTGCAGTAAGTGGGAAAATGCCAAGCAAAAACGTCCACAGCCGGCATCGTAGAAGTAATTTTTGCACCACTTGCAGCTGAATCCTTCGTCGTTCTAATCTGATAAGTTCGTCTGCCATCAGTCACTCCTCACTTCCTTAGATCAACTATCTCGAAGCTATGCCTTTGATCGCAACGTTATTAAGAAGCCCCGGCTCGCTCCCAAGATGCTTTAGCTGCGATCTGTGTTCGGTTCAGAATGCATGAGGTGATCGAACCGTCCGATGCATAACCTAGCCTTAGAGTTAGAATATATGTTCTAAGGAAAGTTGAGCAGTATGGGAATAGATCGAATACTTCAGTGTGCCCCAATCACTTCGGCTAAAGCTGTCGTGGCGGCAGCTCTCGGCAGAGTGAGCGCGGGATACCCGTCCCCAGCCCAGGATTACAGCGACTCCAAAATTGATCTTTCTGAGATGCTGATTAGGGACCAGGTATCGACCTTCATTGTTCGCGTATCGGGTGAGTCAATGCGAAATGCGGGTATCAGCGATGGAGACGAGCTTATTGTTGATCGATCAGTTGAACCGCATGATGGACACGTGGTTATTGCAGTGATCGACGGAGAGATGACCGTTAAACGGCTCTCCCTTGGACCTACCGGAGTAGTACTGAAAGCGGAGAACCCTGATTATCCCGACCTACATGTTGCTGAGCTATCGGATTTCAGGATTTGGGGAGTTGCCACCACATGTCTTCACCATCTCAATTAACTGATAATCCTCACCAGGAGTACATCGCACACGTAGACGTCAATAGCTTCTACGTGTCCTGCGAGCGGGTCTTCGATCCCAAACTAGAATCGCGGCCGGTGATCGTACTTAGCAATAATGACGGCTGTGCCGTCGCGCGCTCTTCCGAAGCTAAGGCTTTGGGCATTGAAATGGGCGCGCCGTGGTTCAAGCTCGCTGCAGATGCTGATCGTCTCGGGCTTGTTGCTAAGTCCTCTAATTACGAGCTCTACGGGGAAATGAGTTCGCGTGTTATGAAGCTGCTTTCTAGATTTTCTGCCTGGGTGGAGGTCTACTCCATTGATGAAGCTTTCCTGGGCGTCAAAGGCACTTTAGAGGAGCTGCAGGTACTTGGGGAGAAGATCAAATCAGAGGTTCTGAGGCTCACCGGCCTGCCAGTCTGCGTGGGAATCGCTCGGTCGAAGACGTTGGCGAAAATGGCCAACAAGACGGCAAAGCACGTTTCTGAGCTGCGTGGCGTGTGCGTATGGGATCGGGCGCCACGGGAAACAACTGAGACGCTGCTGAGCAGGCTGCCGGCAGTGGAAATCTGGGGTATCGGGCCACGGCTCACCAAACGACTGCGAGGGCTGGGGATTTGGACGGCTAAGGATCTGCGTGATGCTGATGCGGTGCGGATCCGGGATAAATTTTCTATCGTCCAGATGCGAACGGTGCTGGAGCTCCGCGGTATTCCGTGCATCCCAATGGAGGAGGAGCGCGCGATCAAGGATCAGCTGATATTTTCCAGGTCTTTTGCTGAGCCGATCACTGATCGTGTGGGCATGGAACAGGTTTTGGGGATCTATGCGCAGCAGGGCTCTGCCAGGCTCCACCGTCACAAGAAACACGCAGGGGTGCTGAGCGCCTGGGCAATGACGAGCTATTACAACCAGCAGCAGAATTACCAACCGGCGATTACCGTTAAGTTGCCTGGCCCTACGTCCGATCCCGTAGTCCTCACTAAGGCGGCTAAGGAACTGCTGCCACAAATTCTGGTGGGTGTGCGTTATGCCAGGGCTGGTGTGGTGCTCACGGATCTCAGGCCGGCGGCAATGCAGGAAACTTTCGAACCTTTCGTTTCAGCTCATGAACAGAAACAAATTGGCAGCCTTGTAGAGCAGATTCGACGAGAACACGGGGTGAAGTCCATTGGCCTGGGGCTAGCGGGTCTGCAACAGGGTCCGGCGTGGGAGATGAAAAGAGAAATGATGAGTCCCAGATACACCACCCATTGGTCAGAAGTTCTCACAGTAAAAGCTGCATAGTCAATAACGGAGCGCTAAGGCCCACTGGCGAATGTCTCCTCAACATTATTTCACAGTGGTGCAAGAAAAGTTCATCCTCGTATATTTGCATGCGGAAGTAATGCTTAAAGACCAAAATCTTGGCAAGGAGGCAGTCGGACAGCTTTGGAGACTCCAAAAAATCATGACATTAACCCACTTCAGACTTAATTTTCGTCCGACACACCCGCATCAACACTCACACGTTATAAAGATTCGGTTAGGTTTAAGGGCATGAGCACATCAACAACGACCCCTCGGATTGGGTACGGAATGCGAAAAGATGCAGTCACTGCAACTTATGCCATCTCGGCCGAAAGCCGAGCCAGGTTCAAAGAAATCGCTCATCGTTCTGGGATGAGCGCCGGCCACTTCCTCGAAGTCCTTGCCGATCAGTTACCCCTCGACGAAAACGGGATTCCCTTGTTCTTGTCTGAGCAAGCAGCCGAAAGGAATGAGGAGCCCAAACTCAAAGCTGGTTAAACAAAAGATGAGCGGATCAGCGCCAACCGATCCACTCATCTTAGAAGTCTGAAGCATCACTTAGCGCCAACTGAGTAATGCAGAGAAGGCTTCTAACCTTCACGATCTAAACGAAATTGCGAGTTTCGTTTGATCCATATAAATCCGATCCACCGCATAAAGAAGAAAGGACTGTTTAGTTAACAACCTTCCCCGAAGGGAAGGGGGACATTTGCATACCCACAGGAGGATTACTCTGTCTATGAACCAATATAGGGACTCCCATGCCCTCTTGTCCACAGGGACATACCATTTTGCGAGCGAATCCACAGACTCAGCAGATGCCCAATGGAACTTCTTCGCACCCAAAATCGCCGGCCGGAACACCTACCGCTGGATGAACGCCGAAGGCAAATACCTTCCTAGCAACGAACGTCCCATCAGCCAGGGGTCACCAGCACGTCCAGCTGCAGTCATGATCTATTCCCCTGAAGGCCAGGCGCAGACTATCTGCCTCGACTTCGATGCGAAGTTCCCCTCTCTTGATGCTGACCTCGAAGAGTGCCGGGCTTGGCTTGATTCATTCAACATTCTGTATGTAGTCGACCGCTCCATCTCGGGTGGCCACCACATCTATATTCCGCTCAACGAGACTCTAACCTGCCTCGATGCCAGGTTCTTCGTTGAACACCTCGCAACGCACTGGGCTTCTCTGGACGCTTCCCCGCATCGTGTGGCCAAGCATGGCTGTATCCGCGTTCCAGGTAGCAGGCACAAAAAGGGTGGTAGCCAAACCCTCATCACTGACTTCGACATGTCAGTGATGATCTTCACAGTGCGCAACACTGCTGAATCAATCAATCAGCTCCTCGACAGCGCTGTGCGCTGTTCTGTAAGCAAAGCTGCAGCACCGGAAACCGATACAACTTCTCCAACCCCAGCTCAACCCACCGCCCAAAGTGCTGCACGCATCAAACCGAAAACTTCACTGGCCCGCGCCATCGCAGAAGGAGCACCTTTCGAGGGATCTTATGCATCCCCTTCTGAAGCACGCATGGCCGTTATCTGCTCGCTTGTATCGTCCGGGTGGGACATTCACCAGATTGACAGCGAAATGACCTCTGGTCGACTTCCAGGGCTTGCCGCTTTGTACTCCAAGTACTCAACTGATGCTAAAAACACGCGACTTCAAGCCGAGATCTTGAAAGCTGAGTCTTTTGTAGAAAAACGTCATGTCAGCAAGGGTTTTATCCCTGTTCGTAAAAACAACATAAACGACACTTTTAACTCACAGCGGGGGGATATTCATAGGGAGATTCGGAAGATGAGGGCTCTGATTGATCTTTTTGATCAGAGGCTTTCTCGGATGCGATCGGGGATTTATCTTCGGGTACTCTTGCGGGCATTGTTCGAGTTTGCTCATAAGACAGGGCAGACTCGGTTTGCTGTTGGGTGTAGGGCACTAGCTATTGCGACGGGCATGCACTTCGCCACGATTTCCAAGCTCCTTAAGGAGCTTGTCCAGATTCCAGGAACTCCCGTTGTCAAGACGAAGAAGGGATATCTTGGCGAGGCAGATGAGTATGAGCTTCGTCTGGAATCTGCTGATCGGCTGGTTGCAAACGACGGACGGCTGGCTAAAGGGAAGATCTACTCAATTCGCCCTGTATTTCGCGCTCTAGGGCCTGTTGCAGCACTTGTGTATGAGTCGATTGAGGAAACCCCTTACCAGTCGAGAAAAGACATAGCTCGTTCTACGGGGCTCTCTGCGACAGCCGTGTACGAAGCATTGAAAGAAATGTCTTCGTTAGGCATGGTCTATCTCGATCACGGCGTATGGCGCATACGAATTTCAGCGAACCTTCGGCAACTCGCAAACATGCTTGGTGCGCTTGACGAAATGACTGAGCAAATCTCTCGATACCGTGCTGATCGTAAAGCCTGGCATGAGTACCTGGCTAGAGTACCTGGAAGTCGCTACTACTTGGCGCCGGTGAATGAGCGCGAAATCTTCGACCCGGTTACTGAGGAAGCCATAGTGGGGCCTCCTCCCCCGAGGTATCGCCCAGAAGAGGATTTCAGGCCTCTTGATGAGCATGAGCTCTATGATGCGGAGATGGACTACTTTTGGGTCCATCCAGGCGCGGATGGCGACGCTTCCCTTGTCGACATTTCGCTCCTTCGCCCTTACGAACGGATCGCGGCCTAGTCTTTTCAATCTAACTGATCATTCTCTTTGACACCCAATTATGCTAATCTTAATTAACATATAGGACGTTGGGAGATCTCCTCAGCTCGCAAATGAACTCTTCTTCACTACATGGGCGTCCAGGGACGGTGAGCAAAGTGTTGCAACGGGTGACATACACCTGCACAGTGGATCAGATCGTCGACCTCGACTTGAACGAGGTAGCCCATTGGGCTGCCACGAATTGCTTGATACGAGAACTTTCCGGAAATGAGCCCGCGCCGGTAATCGCAGAAGAAATGTACTGGATGCTTCTTAAAAATTCCGCACTTCGAACTGAAATCTGTAGCCGATACGCAAAGCACCACGCAGTTTCGGGAACATCGAATTTTTCTTGAGACAACTAAATGCAGGTGGGGCCAGAAACGTTCTGTTTCTGGCCCCACCTGCATATTTCTATTCAGTACGTCGCGTCGCGTTCAGGGGCTTGCCCGGGCCCTTATAGAGCTCACGTGCCTGAATGAACTCCTCTACCTCATGTTTCAGATGCAAAAGAGGCCGTTGCACGACCGGACTAGGGAACGAATCCTTCCACCTACTGCGCTGCACCCTAGCTACGGCCTCGGACACATTCAGGCGCTGCGCGAGCCATTGGGTATCGACTAGTTGCTCCCTGAGAGTGCGGGCTAACTCAGCCGAGTCAACGGAAACATCGGCCGGCAGCAGCCTGCCCAGGGCTCCACTCAAAAACTCTTCGATCCTGTCCTGGTCAGCCATGCTGGTATGTCCCTCCTCTGACTATCATTGATCACGATTTCTTCGTCGCCGACGTGACTTTCGTCCAGAAGGTGGTTGCGGATCAATCAGGCGATTGCCCTTCTTGTCGCGATTCCAACGTCGAGCATCCTGCTGATCCAGCGCCTTACGCTCTTCCTTGCCACGGGCAGCGTCGTAAATTGTGATGTCAGTCTGCACAATCGAATAGTCATCAGGATCAAAATCTTCTCCTTTGTACCGTTCCATGAGCTGATCTTTAATCCAGGCTTCTACATCTCCGTCCTTAAACGTTCGAATATCAGAGAGGACGTCTGAGAGATGATAACCGTCGTGGCTACCGATTTCGACGGTGCGAAAATCACCATTTCCCAGATCGAAGGTGACGCCGATTTTTCCACGTTTGTCTCTAGCTCGCTGACCCTTAGCCGCGCGGCGCATCGTGTCCAGAAAAGTAGCCATACCTTGTTGGTGGCCTTTTGATCGCTTTCCTTTAGGCATCGTGATGACATGTTTGCGTCCACCGTTGGGCATCACCGTAGTCTTCTTGAAAAACCTTCTCCGGCGCTTCTTAACTAAGTTTTTAGAACGATCTTCTGCGGCATCGAGCTCTTCTTGATTCTCGTCATCAATATCTTCATGATCTGGTTCATGCTCGACAGGAGTCACGACAGGCTCAGGAGCGTTCCGCTTAGCGCGGACCTTAACTAGCTGTCCTGCCTTGTTTCTCCTACGTGCAGGAACATGGATAGCTCGCCCATGCTGCAGAATCTCCAATAACGCTTCGCGATAGGATTCGCCGCTAGTCTCCCCCTTGGAGATCTTACGAACCATCTTTTCTGAGCGCTCGATCATATCGCCGATTTCTTTCCAAGTTGCGTCAAAGACTCGGCGGATCTCATCGACTAGCTCAGAAGGTGTGAAGTCCCCATATTGCTTGGACATCGTTATGCCTCTTCAGCTGGTTGGTAAATGGCATCGTCGTCAGCAATCTCGAATTCCGAATCGTTATACGAGCGCTCCCACAAAGCTCCTGCTTCAGACGATTGTTTGCGCAGCTTATTCCTGGCCTCACGAGTAGTCGGGACTTTATATGAACCTTGCAAGTAGCCTTGAAGACGCATCCTCCCTACACGGCCGTCATCGGACCCTCCATCAGCTGTTGGCAGCGACCAAATTGGAAGAGTCGTCGTGTAGATAGCATCGCCATTGATGCCCAGAAGGGTCGAAGGGTCGACGCTAAGGGCTCCGCCCATGACCTTGCGATCTGAAGTAGGGCAATGTAGCACTCGCGCACGGCCTCTGGCCCAAATTTGGGCTGCATACTCTGGGTGATAGAACTGGTAACTCCGCTCACTCATCTGTTGACGCTCTTTGTAGACCCAGAGCTTTCCTTGGGGCTTGGCTTCACCTTGAGCGTAGGACGGTAGGTCCTGCACACTGCCGGTGACAATCGACTTGGAGCGGCCACGAGACGCAAAGGCACCAATGGTCTGAATCAGAATGGCTCGGATTGCAGCTGCTACTGCAGCGCGTATTGTCGGATCCATCTCGTCATCATTTTGTACCCATTCGCGAGCACGGATAATTCGCTTGGCGAATGTATCGAGCGGTCGAGCGGTGGTTAGACCATGGCCAGCGTCTTTACGGCTCCGCTCTGCGTGTCCTTCAAATCGGATACCCTCGATAGGCTCGATGAGCCACCCGAATTTCCTGGCTACATGAATCTCAGAGGTATCAGCCCATGTGACTGCTGTGGCACCCGGACGATTTGGGTAGTACCAGCCGTCGTCAGCGTTTTGATGCTGCACGCCAAAGATCCCCACGTGATTCCATGTGTCGGGAACCGTGTACTTGATGAGAAGCCTTCCGCGTGCATAAGGTTCGTGCTCGAAGAGATCATTCGCAGCTGATCTATTGAGTCTGACTCCAGGGCCAGTCCCCAGCTCGCGGCATAGGGCCGCGTACATGAATCTGGCATCCACGTAGGCAAACTCATCGGCTTCTGGTGTCTTAGTAGGATCAACCAGGGGGATGCAGTCTTCATGTTTCGAAAATGAAGGCCCTGCAACAAGATGTTCCAAGTGATGCTGGCCTGAAGTGCGGTGGATTTCCTCAGCGATATCTTCAGTGAGGTGAATGGGATCTAGATTGCGTGGCAAAGAAAAGGCCCAAAGGTTGGTCCCTGTACCGGCTGGGCTCAGCGCAATTGGAGCACCTTCAAAGGCCTCGTCGATCATGACCTTTAGAGCTGTCCAGGCATCTTTGGCTTTATTCGGAGTAAGTGGAGTATTGCCGAACCATTCAGCAGCTGTACGAATTTCAACCCGTCGGCCGGTATTGATGTGTTCAAACCGTCCCGTGACAGGTTTTCCCATCCAGTGTCCGAGGCCATTCCAGCCAGGGGTTTGAACGAGGAGCCAGTGACGCTGTCCGCGGTCTGCTGCAGGGACGTTGCCTGTGAACATGACTCGTTGAGCGCCTTCGGCTAAAGCTGTATCCAGGATGTCCTGCAGATTGGGTGACTTGCGACGCGCGCCAACCTTGGCTATTACTGGTTTGCCGTTCTGCATGACGCCCCTCTGGCCTCGGAAATCAATCCAGAGGGTAGGGGGGTCCGCGAGGTTTCGCCAAGGTTGAGGGCGCATCGTCAGGGGTCCTTAAATCTAGAGCAGAAGGCTACTTCGCCTACTTTGTGGCTGCTTCCGGGAAGGTATCTTCTTCGAGCTTGGTGTAAAGATATGGGCCGCGGATTGTTGTCTGAATGGATCGAGCCCAGAGCACTGGGTTCTCTGAGAAAGAAACAAATCCTGAACCATCTGCAGCTACGGTGTTGAGGTCCAGCTCAATGACATCCGGCGCCTTCCCGGTAATCTCATGGGTAAGGTCGTCGTTGAGGGTGAGCGTGGCTAGGACCTCATCCTGGTCCCCATCGCGAAGACCGAAAAATCTGAGTGTAAGCATGTCCACTCCTTTCTATATGCTATTCTAGATTAGCATAAATTGTTTGCTGTTGATAGTGATAGCTACAGGATTTTTCCTGATTTCAACATCGCTTCCGCCCTACGTTTGAGCGAGTCTGCGCGCTTAGCACCGATGATTTTTTTCATACCCAGACAATCATCGGATTTGGTGATCTTAACAAGCAATTGGAACTCATTTTGCGTCAGTTCCGGCTCACGCTGCTTGCGATAGCGTTGGAATTTTGAAGCATTGACTCTGTCTCGATTACGGGCGAAAGTGAATCCGTGATCAATCCCCACAACTCCGCGGTTATCGACAATGAAGTTACCGCCATGCCTATCTTGCTGTCCGATAAGCGCGTCGTAGAAGGCCAGATTATTGACCTGGTCTTTGGGAAGATCGCTCAAGGGGATTCCTGTGTTATTTGAAACACGCCCAGATTGTCCATACGAGACCGAACCCAATTGGCCACCGACTTCTCGAATGATGCAAGGTGATACCAACTGTGCGTATTCAGGACCCATGGTTTTGGCGAATTGCCAAGCCGCCGCCTCGTGGATTGGCTGCAGAGCTTTATCTTGACCATAGAACGCGGCCGTCGAGTGGTCCAGGTCGGAGAATGGCTTGAAGTATCCATGTTCATCGTCTCGACCGATCTTGATTTTCTTGGTCGTATTAACTCCTTCGCCAATGATGCGTATTGTTTCGCCGCGCCTTAGTAGAGCCCCTTCTTGCCAAGTGCCCGACGAGGTTTGAACGTCAACCAAAGCCTGGATCTGGTCCTTGACCGGTTCAACATATTTACGATCACTGTCAGACACAGTGATGCCACACAGCGTAAGAGGTTCTTTATTCCCGCCCTGCACGGGATCACCGGCATCGCCACTATTGCCCCCGCGGCCGCCGCCCATACCCCCTCGGCCACCGCCTCCGAGCCCAGCCCCGCCACCGGCAAACCCACCGGCCATGCCGCCGTCTCTGAACGGCTCCGGGGCGGGGCGATGAAGATTATCGTTCTGAACATCGACTCCAGGTCTATATGTGCCTGCCAAGAGCACTTCCGCAGGGGCACCATGGTCCTTGGCCCAGATTTTCAGTTGGTCTGCAGGTTTTCCTTTGACGTCATTGAAGTCTAGGTTTTCTTCATTACCTGCCCACGCTTCAATGTTCATCTTGATTTTTCGATTATCTCGGCGCCGCCTGTTGTGTGCTTCGCGAGCTTTAGTGCAATTCTGCCCTGGGCAGCGGCGATCATCTCGACACATGATTCCATCCCCTCGTCGTGGTTTGCCATACGGGAAAGGGATAGCCTCAGCATCTGCTGAAATCGGTCACAAGAGCGCCTAAGAATTTTCTCGTCACCATAGAGGCCTCCTGCCATCCAGGTTATGGATGACAGGAGGCCTCTTGAATGAACCAGGGCTATTTTTCCCCTTTGCGACGACGAGCACCGGCAGAGATGAGAAGAGCGAGCGCACCTAGAAGCACGGCGCCAGTGAGCACTATTCGAGGAAGATCAAGACCAATCCCCCATTGGTCGATGGACACCAATGCTTCCTGAGTTGTCACTACAATCTTCTTCTCCAGCAACCAATCTCGTACTGGAGTGAAAACACCGGCCAACAGTGATCCGACTCCAATCATTCCCACAAGGCTGATTACCGCGATTATCGCGATTGGCGCATCCATTTCATTGTTGTTGTCCATGGCGAGCTGCTCCTAGTCTTCAACTACTGGGTCAACGGGTTTACGTGTCCGAACCTTGTCGCTTGGTTCTAGAGCAAGCATTTCCGGCTCGCCGGTGCTCATGGCGCGATAGTCGATTTGCGCTCCCACTTCATCAATGAGTACATCTTCGACAACGCCCCAAAGTTCTAGGTCTTCGTCAATTTCAACGAGGTCGCCGGGTTCGAGTTTCGCGGGTTCAACGGAGATTGTTTGATCGGAGAATCCTTCGAAGCTCGCATCGTCATCTTCACTATCAGAAGCGCTGTCATCGCCAGGTAGCCAGGATTCGAGGATCTCTGTTTCTTCGACTGTCTCAGGGGTTTCATCCGCGTTCTCAGCGGGACCTTCTCCTTCTTCATGCTTGACCCAGTTCGGATGCGGTCCATCGATGATCTTTGCGTCCAGATAATCGTCCAGCAATGAAGGCTGCTCTTTGCCGTCGATGTCGATCTGAATGTCCGGCACATCTTCGATGTGTTTGATACCCCACCGGGTTTGAGAAGGCCTCACGGCTGTAACGAATGCTGGGTCAAACCCTGGTGCGACAGGGTCTGGATTCGGTGCGTAGATGAACTGAGATTCAACCACATCGCCATCCAAAGTCGTGGCGAATCCTCGACCCTTCTTGCTGCGTGCCACAGTCGTTCCGACAGCGGCGTTTTCCCACATCATCATCGCGCCCTGGGGATCCAAACGGCCAACGGAGTATCGAGCACCGAAATTTGAGCGCATTTCGCCGTTAAGGAATTCGACGTCGGGACGCTGCAAGCCGAGTACCAGGTGAATTTTGGCTGTTCGTGCAAGACGTCCGAGATCTGAGAGCCATTCTTTGACAGGCGGTTTGCCCTTGTACCCTTGTTCAGCCCACCAGCTTTCAATGCGCTTCACCAGTGAAGCAACTTCATCGATGATAAGGATCAGCGGTTCGAAGTCATCCAACGAGGCCTTGCCGTCTTCGATCAGGTCATATCGCTCATCCATCAGCTTTTTGGCATCATGGATTAGCTTGATCTGATGCGGAACCTTGGCCGCGATGAACTCAACGTTGGGCCACCAGCGGAACCCAAGGAACTCAACGCGCTTTCCATCAACAACCCACACACGAAGCCCTGCATGCGAGCATGCGATAGCCATATTGTGCAGGATCACGGTTTTACCTGATCCTGTGGGGCCAACAATCAATGCGTGCGACTGCAAGTAGGGACGCCAAGTAACGACCAAGTTATTTTCAGCTGCAGCGATAGGCACTTCAAAAGCCGTGTACTGGGAATGCGTGAGGATCGGCTTGAATGAGCTAATATCGATTTTCACCATTGAAGGTAGCTCCTTGCGTTGTTTGAATACGACGACGTCTCCCACGGTGTCCCAATGAGCACGCCAATGCCCAGGGACACGGGTATTGAAAATTCTCTCGACCCTGTTGCGCCGTGCTGCCATGGCGAAATCAGTGCCCTGGTGATGCTTCACAGTCACTTCTTCAACTCCGTCAGGGTCCGCCGTTGTTTCGACTTCCATAGGATCCTTGAACAATTCGGAGGCAACGAGCTGTGCTCGGGTATCGGCTGATTCCTCGCTGGTACCTTCTTGCTCAGTCTCAACGTCTTGTAATGAAGCCACTAACGTGAAGGGCTGCGGCCCTGGCTCGATTTTGATGGCCATGGCTGGAAACAACTTTTGCAGTATTGGTTTAAGAGCAAGCCCGATCACCAGATTTGCTCTGGTCTGTCCTAAAGGTTTGCCGTCCCAGGTCACTGGATTGTGATGGAAAAGCAGCGCAGCTGGTTTGGGCAAAAGCGAGCGTGTCCATTTATCGCAGCGGATCAGTTTCCGGTCAATTCGTTTAGCACCGAGAGCGTCGTAAGTTCTCAGTACGAGCTCGTCCATGATGCGGTCTTTGCGGCGGCGCCTCCCATGAAGTACGGACGCGCCAACAACAACTATGCCCAAAAGGCTGAAGGCAAGAGTTGCGTTGATCGAGTATCCAAGGATCTCTGCGACGGCCCACCCCACTAGAGATGCGATGACAAGGGCGAGCATTCCCTGGGCGAATCGATATCGACGTGGAGGTAGGAGAGCGAACTCGTCTGGCGTCTCCAGCGCCATGGATGACATTTGATTTCTCATGCTCAGGGGATAGCCCTTGCACACTTCGAAATCGGTCATGTGAGAGACGAGGAAATCTGGAATTTCCAGCACTCCTACTTGACATGGTGTGATATCATCGAAACTAGGTTCTCGTAGAGGTTCTTTGATTCGATGAATCAGCACCAGCCAAGAGAGTTAGAGAAGAAAATCAAGGTATCCTGCCAGGTTTAAGGCATGGTTTTCCTCCCCAGCACGAGATGATCTGCCGGCTCGTTTCTTGCTGGCGAAACAGGTTACTTTTCTACTAAAGGCCGTTTGGTCAGAGTGTTCTCGTGGATGCCATTAGTTGCATCCATATCTACTTACCTAGTTGCTCCACTAAGGGGTTTACTGCGATCCCAACGGTGATTTTAGTTAGATCGGTGGGAGCCGAAACCAAGCTATGAACATCGTCATGTCTCTAGGACTTGACGTAGGTCGTACCTAATTCGTCATCTAGGTAGTTCACTATTTTCATCACTGTTATGCACCTAGTTGCTGGCTTATGAGTACTGCGAGTTTGTATAGATGCTTGCTCCTAGGCAGAACAACAAGTAAGGCGCCCTCTTCCAAGAGGGCGCCTCTGTTGCGTTTCGAAGCTATGCAGGAAAGTGGTTATCCAATGAAATATTGATCGTCAGGTGAATCTGTTGGAGCGACTTCGTCAACAAATTTTGGTCCGTCGGAGAAGTCAGCCCAACTATTGACTAGCCACCCTTCACGTGTGTTGACGAGTTCGATTACTTTGTTGGCAGCACGGTATCCGTCGCCTTCTGCTGATTGGGTGACATGATCGAAAGAGACCAAGAATTCTGCTTTGTCGTCGGTCAGACTCAACTGAGAGATTTCTAAATTTTGAGCAGAAGATACTTGCCGAGTCTCTTGGATTTCGGTCCAGGCGCTGCCGCCATCTCCTTGGCCGTAGGCCTTCAGGATTTTTTTGGCGTATTGACTGGAGCACCATTTAGCTGCGCGGTCGATCCAAGCATCCGCCGAGGAATCTTGGTAGGACCAGGAGTAGTATCCCTCGACAAAACCGTGAATCGTCATCGTGATTTGAGGAGTAATCGGATTGGTGGGATCTACTTGGGGAGCTGGTGATTCCACTTCCCAGGTCATAGAAGGTTCTGACTGCTGCGAGTGATCTTTAGGAGCTACTAGCCAGATAAGCAGGAGAGCTGCAACTGCGCTTAGGGCAATAATCCATCCTCGCTTATTCATGGCCTTCAACCTCCTCAACGATTGGGGTCGCCGACTCAGGTATTAGGCTATAGCCGACCGGATTCTTTGGCAGTGGCACCTCGATTGTTCCTTTGGTAGTTACGGTCACCATTGTTTGTTGATCGATCATGATTCCAACCTGGTCCCATTTCCCTTGCGCAACCTTGCCCATGACGATGAGATCTCCGGGGGCTAAATCATCTGTTTGGCGGCCGGCCGCCCACGGGTCGACATATGGAACCCCGCGGATCTCTGCTTTCTGAGTTGCCCAGTAGACAAAGCCATCGTCGTCCCATTTTTTGAATTCTCGTCCGCCTCGGACATGAGAGCCACCTAGGCCTTCTTTCGCGGCATCGACTAAAGCACTGCGTACTTCGGTGAGATCTGCTGTTGAATTCGCAGCGAGTGATGTTGTTGCACCCATCGCTGGGCACTCGGTGTTGATCGGGGCTTCTCCACCAGGTGCACCTTTGAGCATCTGTGTGGCTACGGGTTCCCAATTGTCATACAGATCCGGGAATTTGCTGACCTGAACTGCCTGGGCAGCTTCCCCAAGGCCAAACTGTTCCCAATTCTTTATTGCGAAGAGCCGCTTGATGAATTGTTCAGTGGAGTACTCCACCTGCATTAAGCTCTTCACCGGCCCCCATCCCTGTGATGGACGCTGCTGGAATAGCCCTACTGAATCATGATCATGGCCTGCCCCATCGTTTGGGTACCCTAACGATTCTGGAACTGTAGTATTCGCCAGAATTTTTCCCTTAGATTCCTGCAGTACGGTCATCAACGTGATCACCACAGCCCGGTCATTTCCTTTGAGCTTTCGAACGGCGCTGATCACTCCTGCAAGGTTTTTGGCTTGTTTCTCATCGGCCACATATTTTTGCCCATCAGCACGTCGGTATGTCCCTGCCAAACCTCCACCAGTCTCTGGAATTTCTTGCTTGGGTGAATCTGGATTTTCTTCTTGATTATTAACTGTCTGGACCTGTTGTGTCTCGTCAATCCCAAGATTCACTCCCTTCTTCTTCATCCATGGGATGGGAGGAGTCGGCTGCCCGTTAATACGAATCTCGAAATGTAGATGCGGGCCAGTGGCGTTGCCTGAAGCTCCCACATCAGAAATGTGCTGTCCCTTTTGGACCTTCTCGCCGACCTTGACATGAATACCCTTGGGCCACGAATGTACATATCGACTTTGGACCCCACCACCATGATCAATCGCGACCATATAGCCGGAATTTCCGCCAGTCGATTTGCCTGCAATTGAGACAACGCCGTCAGCCGCAGCCAAAATTGGGGTGCCATCTGGTGCAGAAATGTCCTGCCCAGAATGTACTTGAAATATGCCTAGAATCGGGTGTACTCGGCCACCATACGACGAGGTGAGTTTCCCTTTGAGCGGGTTGAGCCATTCGCCAGTGTAAGCCTGATCCGGGCTCACTACATTCGGCCCATCCCCAACCTGGCACTGGAGCCCATTGTCATTGTTCGTCCCCGACCCATTCTTGGCTGCTCCGCTGAAGCCGGCCACCATCACAACCGGGAGAATAAGTGCTGACCCTGCCAACAAGATGGCGATGAGGAGACACCCTATACCAAGACCAGCACCGGTCTTTTTGGCACTGTTATTGGTCATCTGCTGACTTTCACAGGCTCGGGAGTATGAGCAGCACGACGTTGCTCAGCTCGTTGTTTCAGAAGTTCTTCGTTGGCTTTATGCTTCGATACAACTTGTGCTGCAGTATCACGTGCCTTCTGAGCCGTTGCTAGCTTTGCCTGAACGCGCTCACGCCGTTTCGGCATATGCTTAGCAACTTGAGCTGATTTAGTTGTCTTTGCAGCCATCTTGTTGGTCAGCTTCTCCATCTTTTCTGGAGTTGATGGAGTGCCAGGACGTTGAGCATCCTTTCGCTGAGCATTGGTCAGTTTCCGGTCGACACGATCCATCGATCGCTGGACACGTTCTTGCTTACGGTTCTTGCTATTTTCAAAACGCTCCTCACGGCCTTGATAGCGGTCTACTTTTCGCTGCTTCAGGTCAGTCTTCAGCTGTCCTGAAGATACGTGCGTTTTAGCAGCGCTAACTGTTTTACCCACCTTGCTTGCAGCCTTTCCTGCCACAGTTGCTGCAGTGACTGCAGTGCCTACGCCAGGTACGCGTTTGGCAGCTAGCAATGCTGCCGCTTTTACCTTTCCCCGTGCGTTACTTTGAGATCGACGCTCGTTAGTTTGTCCTGTGCCCGCAGGAGCGTCTTGAGGCATTTTTGATGGGGCTTCTTTAGACGCCTGAGCATCAGAATTTTGGCCAGCTGATCGAGCGGTGCGGGACATAGTCCTCGCGGATGCGACATTTGAAACCGTGTGAGCGGCACTGCGCACTTTAGAGATAGCGCCGCCAACGTTTACTGGCTGGCTTTGGCCTCCACGGTCTCCGAGAGTGTTCTTCATCCGCTCAGCTAGCTTTTTAGCTCTTGTTACTAACCACGAACGGTATTTGAACAACAGAACAGCAGAAACAACGGTGAAGATCATCACGACCGTGAATTTGTTGCGTCCCAGAGGTGCCAGGAAATCTAGGAAGCCGACGATAGCTAGAAGGACAATGACAAAGAGCGCGAGGGCGAACCCAGTGAGGAACAGTCCGTAGAGGACCATGACCAGGCATTCCCAAAGGCCGCCTCGTTCGCCTCCAGGCAACAAACCGATGAGCAGCTGATACAGCAGAACACACGTGCGCCATGCAAGAAACAGGACCGCGCCGGCCAGAATGGCAAAGAAAACGATCACGAAAATTAGCATCCCCGAGAGCATCATGACTGATCCAGCCATCACGTCCAGAGTGCCGTTCGGAGTCTCTAAATAGGCTTTGGCCTGTGGGTCGCATTTAGAAATGGCATCACGAACGCGGGTGTCAGCACCGTCTCCAGTAGCTACTTCCTGGATCTTTTGTGTGAACGTTTCCGCGCATTTCCCATCGAGGGTTTTACCGAATGCTACATATTGCAGAGGTTCTCGGAGCATCACGTCAGTGAGTTTGCTACCTACTGAATCTGTGATGACTTGATTGGCCGTGAGATTATCAGAATTTTGCTCTCCGTTAGTAGCGATGGTGATGGCTACTTCGTTACCTGCGTTCCGGAACTTATCGAACGCTCCATCAGTACCGAATACTGAGTTCATCGGATTAGACAATGAGCCCATCAGAAGTACGAGTATTCCGATCGTTACGGCGATATTCATCAACGCGCTTCCGGCCTTACCACGCATCAGAGCAATACCGTAGACGGCGCCTGAAAGCGCCATTGCGAATCCGATGTAGCTGGATTTGATGGGAGACACGACTGCAGAGATGTTGTCGGAGATCCCCTTGACAGGGGAAATTAGCCAATCGACCCATGTGAACGAGAAGACAAAGTGGATCAACCACATCATCGTTTTAAAGGACCCCGTGTAGGGACCCCACAACAGATCAATAAACCAACCGTCGATGACATGGCGCGGGTGCCAAATATCTCCGCGGTCGACGGGAGTAGTGAGATACTTTTCTGCTGGTACGCCTTGTGAGTCTTTCAGCGAGCTCATAGGGTCGGCAGGGATCTCCCCCTCAGCTGGGGTACTGAGCGGAGAATCCTCACTTGTAGCTGCTGTCGAATATGAAGGAGCCGTCGCGGCCAAGGACGAAGGCGCGCCGATTGCTACGCTGCTGATGGCTAAAAGGAGCGCAAAACTGAAAAGCATGTAGAGGCGCTTCATTCTAACCTCCGATTCGTGCTGCTTGTGGGGTGGTGAGGATGGCTGCAGCGATCTCAGGATCTGCTGGCAGAGTGACCTTTATTTCCCCGTGGTTACCTGACTGGTCGATAATCATCGCTTCGCCTTCTCGCCCAGGAACGATTTTTCCGTCGGCTTGCTGGGGCGAGAATCCGCGCACTTTCTCCACTTTTTCCTCGTCGTCGGGATCAAGTCCAAGAAAAGCTAGGCCCTTCTTTGCTTCTTCTTCATCGGTGTGGCGCATCAAGATACGGAACGGGATGAGTCCGCGTTTGTCTCCGAACTCGACTGGATCGTGTGAATCCATCCCAAGAACAGCTTTGGCCTTTCGCCCCTCGCGGAGGAAGGAGTTAACGATTTCAAGTCCCTGAGGATTGCTGGTGAGGTGGTGGGCCTCTGAAGCCATGAAAAGAGCAAGATCCGAGTCGTCTTCAAAGCACACCTGGTGAGCGATCCTAGCGATGAGCGCATACAAAGCCCGACCGTAGATTTTCTCCAAGCTGAGCTGTTTGAAGAGGAAACCTTGGCTGAGCTCTTCAGGAGACGGAAGTTCCAGACCATAGGTACAAAACACGATTCCCCGCGCATCTTTGTTGAGCGGTGGCAATGTCTCGTCGAATAAGACCCGGCCCTGCTTCTTCTTCGAGAAGGCCTGCATGGTACGTCCCAATCTCCGCTGTTCAGGATCATCTGTTTCTCCCTGGAGGAATTCGACGAGCTTTCCTAATGAATCGATCCCGTGCTCTTCAAGATGAACCGGATTGAGCATTTCATTGAGGACGATCCCCATTTCGTCTGAGGGAGAGATGTTCATCAACATGGCAGCTAGGGACTCCACATGTGAGGCGCCTTCTTCAACACCGAAAACACGTAGAGGATCCAGAGAATACTCTGGTTCAACTAGGTTGATTGCGGTGCTTGGGATGCCCTTTTTATCTAATGCACCAGCCACGGAAAGCCACTCATGAGTCGCTGATTTATCGATCACCAGATAACGTCCACCACGTTCCGCAACGAATGCTGTGATCTTCTTGAGCGTCAAGGTTTTACCGGCACCGAGTTCTGCGACGACAGCGAAACAGCCAGACTTATTACCCATCACGGCGCTTTCGATATCGTGCAAAACGGGAGTACGCCGGCCGCCAGTGGTATTGATTCCCAGCATTGGTCCACGTTCAGCTCCCAATGAGTCAGAAGCGATAGGGATTGATGCTGACAGATCGTAACTGGTGGTGGGTGGCAACGCATATTCTTTGACAATTGGAGTCATCGGGGTGCCGATCATCATGGACTTCCACAGCTCTTCCATGAGCTTTGGCAAAGGGGCCTCGACGCCGACTTCCATCTGCTTGTAGAAGTCGATGATCTGCTTACCGTAGGACGTTACTTCCTCTGCCGAAGAACCACCGACGGCCAAAAGTACTGTCGGCGTTATGGAGACTTCTTTTTCATTGCGGCTCAGGGCTTGCTGGTACAACTGCAAATCACGCTGGTGGACATCGAGCTCAGCATTAGACCCCGTAACCGATTCGTCTGTTCTCTGATCACGCTGATCGTTCAGGCGTGATTCGTTAGTTGCATTCTGTTTCTTTGCTTCACGCGCATCGATCGTGGTGAATCGCCATACCCAATCCACTGGGAACGCGAGTTGGTCAATGGCGCTCATCCACTCGCCGCCAGGGAATTCGAATCCACCGAGCGGCATGGAGCGGATAGCCAGGACCTGTTGGTATGAAGGCTCGGTGCTGGCTGCCACTTTGATGTAACGACGACGGAAGATACGGTCTTTGTTCTCTTCACGCGGATCAGTTTGCGCTCCCTGATCCATCCAAGGTTCAGGAATGATCTGTGCCTGGCCCTCAACCAGGGATTTGTCATGACCGTGCAGGCCGATAGCTTCGTCTAAATACAGCCCTCTCTGCATATGGTGAAGCGCCAGCCAGACATGTTCCTCTGGGGTGGCCGGCCGAGCGCGGAACATCGTCGGGAGGTTTTTCAACGCTTGTGTACTCGACAAGCTGCTGGATTCTAAAAGTTTCAGGTCCGGGGACATACCAGGAAGGGCTAGGGCGTCGTGGAACTTCCGACGCAGGACAGTGCCGTGACGACGCAGTGTCTCTTTGAAGGAAGAAGACTTCAACGGAATGGACAGCCAGAAAGTACGAGTGCCGAACTCGATGTCATCCCATGATTCAAGGGTTTTAGCGACTTCATGGAACCAGTGCGGACACTGCTCTGGGTCGACGCCTTCGATCATTGCTTCGACCATTGCTGAAGGGTCAAGAGATGCCGTGATGCCCATGAGCATTGATTCGCCCCGGAGGCTCTGGAACAGGTCCTCATGAAGCTTTTTGATCATTGAGCGCTTTTTAAAGGGTGCGTATCCATATTTCTGCGGTTCTAACCGCCAAGTAGCCCAGACGGTACCAGTATCTGTGAATGCAAGATTCTCAGTGAGATCGGTATAGGAGAGGATACGCCTAGACATGATTGAGACTCCTTTTAGTGAGTGCCGGTTTGAGCAAGAAGATGCTTCAACGCGCTGGAAGCTTGTATAGGTGACTGCGAAGCTGACTGTTGAACTTCAGGCGGGGTAGGTTCCGGCAATGAGATTGGGGCCGGTTCGGGCACAAGCTCTTGATAGAGAGAAGTAGTGCTGCTGTTGATGAGCACGGTGCGTGCCCGTGCCCGAGCCGGCTTATCGAATTTCAATGGTTTCCCGCGGTATGTCCCCTGCCTGCTGAAGTACCGGGAGTTGATTGCGCCGGAGAACCCATCGAACTGTACGAAAGGGTTGCCATCGAGCTTTTCGAGCTTTCCTGCCAGAATTCCTGAGCCGAGGACTAGTCCAGCTGCGAGAAGCAGATTGATCCCGAGGGAGTCAGTCCGCCACAGCGCGTAGCTTTTGTAGAGCAACATGCTGACCGCAGCGACTGTCACGATCTGAGCTGCCGTATAGGGTCCGCCGATGATCTTTTCACCGCTGGGAAGACGCCCGATCATAATCGGGATACGGACAACCCGGTAAAAGCGTGTGACTATCCGATGAGATTCTTCTGACATGACGTGGCCTTAGCCCAAGGAACCTGAAGGGTCATCTGTTGCGTGGGTGATGGACACAGAATGCGCTGCAGAAGGCACGGTGCCCTCCACTTCTTCCTGAATGGTTGAGTACCCGCCAACGACATACCAGCCGATGACACCTCCCAAGACCATGGCGCTGAGCGTCTTGCCCCAAGACCCCTTGGACTGCCAGAACACGACGCCGCAGATGAGGATGATGATCACACCCACGCCGATGATGATTGTTCCTTTGCCCTGGTTGAACAGGGAGTTCACGGTTTCAAAAACGTTGCCGACGACAATGTTGGATGTCAGAGCACCGTTCAGTTCGTTGAGATTCATTGTTTTGGTTCCTTTCGTGGTGTCTGGGCCTTAGCGAAGGTTTCGTCAAGCCCAAGAGTGGAAACTTCCCATCGGCCGGCTCGTGCCGTGAGGGTCAGTTGGAAATCCCCGAGTGTCTCGGTGGTTTTGTTTGTCAGCAGCATGCGCGCGTTGACGTGTATTAGATCCCCATCAGTGGCCTTCTCTCCTGGTTCTTTGTCTCCGACCACATACTCGATGCGTGCGGAAGAGTAAGGGGCTGGAGAAATGGGAGCAATGGTTGTGCCTGGGGCAACGAAGCGCGTGAGGTCTCCGCTGCCGCTGAGATACGACTGCAGAAATCCTTCGACTGAGCTCGTGACGGCCTTATTAGCCGATAGGTCTTTTGAGTAGCCTTCGAATTTCTTGCTTTTGGCAGCGGGGTGCGCCCTTTCGCTAGGAAACCCGAGAATCGATAATTCTTGGTTCCCTGCGGTGATGAGCAGCACGTCAAATGCCCTTGGCTGCCATTGCCCTGACGGGTCTTTCACTTCAACCGAAACAGTGACTCGGAACGTCGATTCGTTAACGAGCCCAAGTTCTGACACACTAACTTCTCTGATCTCCGAGCCATTTTTGGGAAGTCGAAGACTGGTGGTCTGTGTATAGCGGGCTAGCCGTGAGGCATCATCCCGAGTCGCGGTCAACCAGGAAGAAACGAAACCTTGGGCTATCGACTGTGCTTGTTGAGCTAGGGCAGGTGGTACTCCTGGCTTTTGCTCAACTACCTGAGCTGCAGCCGGTGGGGACATACCTTCAGAGATTTGGTATGACACGAATGGGTAGGCCAATAG
Source organism: Arthrobacter sp. JUb119 (assembly GCF_024807995.1). Classification (NCBI taxonomy): domain Bacteria; kingdom Bacillati; phylum Actinomycetota; class Actinomycetes; order Micrococcales; family Micrococcaceae; genus Arthrobacter; species Arthrobacter sp. JUb119. The sequence goes on along the minus strand of NZ_JANUFE010000008.1, from coordinate 73,583 downwards.
ACCGACCACAATCAGACCTGACACCATCTTGTTTGAGATGCTGTGCCCCTGAGTCCAAGGTTCACCTTGGATAACTTCCGAAGCCTGCTGGTCCGCCACACCATCGGTTGAGTCCTTTTCGCGCTTGAACCGAGCGAAAATTCCAGCGTTTGGTTTCTTCGCTTTGCGTTGGGTTTTCATGGTCTTCCCTCCTCTCGGATGTATTCGGCTGCTTCTCGGCCGAGCTTCATTTCTTCTGACATCAGGAACCGTGCCAGTTCCTCTGCTGCCTCTGAACTGAATGGGCTTTCTAAGACATCGGCAACTCGTTTCTCTAAGCTCTCTTCGGCGTTGATGACCACTTCGCTGTGCTGAAAGAAGGAGTGGAGATTGTCCTCAAGAGAGGGCGAATTAGCATGCTCTGAGGCATCTCTAGCCTGATCTTTCATTGAGGTCCCCTGTCGAGATTTTCTAGTTCTGCCTATAGACAGCCCACTGAAATACCAAAAGCGGTCAAATGATTTTCAAAATTTTTTTCACTGCAAGAAGACCCAAGTCAGAAGCAGGAAATACAAGTCAGAAGAGTGCAGCTTGATGGCTGGGATCCAGAGTGATCCAGATTCGAATCTAGGGGCGCTGAGGAGCGTGGATCATGACGAAAGGACGTGATCCACATGGGTACTATCACCCGAATCAACACTCGCTTGAACTTGGAATGGGAAGCGCAGCACGCGCATGAAAATGCCGACCATGGCACCGCCGGGTTTATCACTGGAGACGAGTATTTGGCTTTTCTCTCTAATAGCGACCAAGCGACTTTGCATGACTGCCTCCAGGACGCTGTGAGTGGCAACAGCACAGTCGAAAGAGCATTGCTGCATTACTTCCAGGGCATGGCTGTCAACGCTGCACGCACCTGCAAAGGACTGCGGTACCTGAAGAGCATTGGGCAGCAAGACGAAGCGCTGACCATCGCAGTCCATGCTTTATGGGAAACCATCAAGACATACCCGCTCCAGAGGACCTCCTCCGTGACTGGAAATCTGCAAATGGAAATGCTGAAAAGAATCACCCGTTCAGTCAGCGCGAAGCTGCCGCAGATCATGGCAGAGCAAACTTACGGTGATTTCGAAATCGCAGAATCAATTCATTCTGAAAGCTGCACTAGTGCCCCAATGGAAGCTCATCCCATGGAGTGCCGTCCTCATGAAGAAAGCATTGGATCGCCATGGATTGAGGTCATGCGCGTACTTGAATGGTCAGTCAAGACTCATGCCTTAAGCGTCAGCGAAGCTAAGCTCCTCGGACAGTACACATCGGCTACTACGAAAGAACGCCACAAGCTTGCCGATGAGCTGGCAATGAGCAGCTCCGAACTCAGCGATAAGATCTCAGTCCTCAAACGACGGTTAGCACGTCGTCTAGCAAGTGCTGGTGTCGAGCGAGGATCACTGATGTGAACCGTTATCCACGAATCCACAGAACCGGGTGCCCCTACTTATGAGAATCCCCCATGTTAATTAACTTAAATGGGCCTCTCATTTTGACGGAACTGACTAGGCAAAACATAGATCAGGCGTCACCGATTGCACGTGGTTAAGCGTCACCGATTGCACGTGGAAAACTCTCCTCACTGAGATGAAGCGTCACCGATTGCACGTGCTGCATCCCTGGAATCACGCGGATTAACTCCCCCAAATAAATATCCACACCCACTGAAATACGGGCGTCACCGATTGCACGTGGATAACTTGCTCTATCCACAGAAAGTACTTCGCATCATGTCAACTGCAGCAGAGCTTATGACCAACCGCCAGCTTCGGCTAGTTGATTTGGCCTGTGACCTTGAGGGAGAACTTTTCTCAGGGCACTACGCTTCACGGATCATGGCGCAGCTCTCATTGCCCTATAAAGACCCCAAAGACGCCCCAGAATGGGTCCGGCGAAACAACGCCCTCACCCTTACTCTCACGCCGGGTCAGGTGACTGCTCAGGACGGGTCACGTCAACGCCTCTACCCATACGGAGTGATCCCCCGGTATTTGATGACCTGGATGACTACTGAGGCTTATCGCACGCGGTCGCGACAGCTCTATCTAGGCGACTCACTGACTCAATTCCTCGCCACTCTAGGAATGAATGGATCCGGTGCTTCAGGCCGACGAGTTCTAGATCAGCTGCACCGGCTAGCCGTCGCCAATATCAATATCGAAGATGTACGTGACCAGAAGTCCAGATGGAATATCACCGGAGAAAATTTCCACATTGCATCCCGTTATGACCTCTGGTTCTCGGCCAAGGACGTACCCAACCAGGAACAGCTTCTGGGGTCAACGATTACCCTGTCAGAGCAGTTCTATGAGGAAGCCATCAAATCCCCCGTCAAACTACACCCTCAGATATTGAGAGAGCTCGCGGGATCGGCAATGAGGCTGGATCTGTATGTATGGCTTTCCTACCGGTTGCGAAACCTGTCGAAGCCGACTACTGTCACTTGGTCTCAGCTAGAAGCCCAATTCGGCTCAGAGTACAAACATCAGCGCCAGTTCAAAGCAAAATTTCTCGCGCACTTACGAGAAGTGCAGATCTTCTTCCCCCACAACGCAGTAGCGGCCCAAGTCCAAGGCTTGCGCCTGAACCGGGCCGCTAAGGTACTTACCTATTAGAGCGATGCATTACGAATACTGTGGGACATCGACTTTCAAATCCAAAGCAAAGAGGGATGAAATAAGTGCACTGCGAGTTGGTGCGCCCACTTCCGCGCAGTAGACATCGTCGATCCATGCAACTTGGTCCGAAGTCAAGCGCAGCTGTATCTGCGTGCCTCCCTCTCCCCCGCCACGGCGCTTACGCAAAGGAGCGGCGCCAGGCATCCCCTCGGGCAGGCCAGAAGCTACTACTCCACCAAAGCAAGACGCCAAATTTTCTTTTGAGACTCGGCTAAGTGCACGGAAAAGTAGTTCTGTATAACTCTGCGACGCCGCAAGAGATTCTTTGCGCAGGGCCTTATATACATTGGCCGGCAAATAGACCGACGAGTGCGGCTGCTTCACATTGCGCTTCCGGGAAGACGGTGTATCCGCGGCAGCTTCCACCTCGACTTCCCTCGGAACCTCTTCCTGGACTGCGCGATCCGCTAGTGGTGGTGCCTTGCGTTTGGTTGGTTTTGGTGGCAGAAACCCTTTTAGTGAATCTGCAGGGTCCTCTGAAGCTCCTGGCTCAAACATGCTGCCCAAATTTTTCCTAGTCATTGCTAACCTCGGCTTCAATTTCCAACAGACGGGCAAAAATTTCACGTGTTAAGGCCGTGTATTCCTTTGCCAAGTTCCCAACATCTGTGGCTAGTAGCGCTTTATCCTCCTCGACCGCTTCACCGTTCTTGAAGGCAGTGAAGCGCTGTTTGACTGATTCCTCAACAGCGGGTGAAAGCTCATGGATGAGCATTCCCCGGCGACGTGAATCAACAGCTGCAGTTTCCATGTAGCGAATGCGGGTCTCGAAGACCGGTGCTGCCTCCCCCAATGATTCAGTGAGGCGTTCCCGTGTCTGACGTGCAATGCGGCGACTTGCCCCACCGATGCCGAACATTACGGCCCCTGCTAGTCGAAGGTCGGGGTTGAAATGACGGGCACGCATGAATTTCTTGGCGGTGTTTTCAACGGCGTCAAGTGTGCCATCATCTGGTCGAGCCGGGATCACTAATGCTGAAGCCACACAGAGGGCACCTTCGGTGATCCATGGATCACCAGGCGGGGTATCAATGATGATCAGGTCGTAAGGCTCGGCAATTGCACCCAAGCTAGCCGACAAAAGTGAAGCGAAGGCCTCCATTGGAGCCTGACCCCTGGAGAACAAGATTCCTTGTAGGTCTCGAAGTTCCGCTCCACCTGGAACTACATCCAGATTTGGGCGAACGTCCTTGATGACAGGCAAAGGGTGCCCCTTGCGAAGTGCATCAAACAGTCGCGCCCCATCCTCTTTGTCGTAACCAAGGTCGTTGTGCATGGCACCTACGGGATCAAGATCGATAATGAGCGTCTTGTATCCAGCGGCTGCAGCCTGACCAGCGACGTTGCATGAGCAAGAGGTTTTACCGACCCCACCCTTGTCAATACCGAAGACTACGGCGCGAGCGATCTGCGTGATTTGCGGGCTGGTTCCAGCGAGAGAAAAAGAGCTAGACATGCTTCCTCCAAGAGATGATCTGACTTGAAGATCATAACACTATTCATAGGTAATTCAACAGTGGGCTAACTAGTTCGGAAGTAATTTCATATCTATGTACATATCTATGTGCACAACTGTTCATGCATTAGGTAAGCAACTAGGTAACATGACAATGAAGATCATAGTTTCACAACTATGCAGTAAGTAACGTGTTATCTATGTGGTCTACTAGCTGCCCTGTGGTTGATGGTTGAAGCGAAGCCAGTGGGCACTGTTGACCTCAATCTACCGATCAGCATGCCTCCAACGGGGATTACTGTCCCTGCGCGCCAGGTCGCACTGAGGCAACTAGGTAGATGCTTACGAGCATCACGATGTGGATAACTAGGTAACAAAATGTTCAGTTACCTAGTTGCATCAATAGTTGCCTAACTAGTTACGTTCATATGTATATAAACTGCGGCCCGGGGATGCTTTTAGGGTTCCAGGGCGCTTTGGCTCAAGGCCGACATCAGTTATTCGAGTGGGTGCGGTTATATCTGCCGTTTTGTGATTCCAGGTCGCCAATCTTTGTCCATGTCGGGCGGGTGATCCTATGAGGGATGCAGGGTATGGCGTGGGTTCGCAGGAATTTCGCGCAGCAAACTGGGGGAGAATGAGGTAAAGGAAAATTCTATGGCAGGTTTTCTGTCAGCACTGGGCTACCTGTAAGTATCAGTCAGTCCGACGGGAGTAAGAGGATGTTTGTTCGAAGGATCATGAGTAACTCGGCGCATCGAGATCGTTGCGCTTGGTACGTTACTGCGGTGCTTCCTCGAAGCTCTGGTGGTATGTCCCCTTTGACGGCGCCTGCTGCTTCTAGCGCCCTTAGGTTGGCCCTTACGGTGTGTTCGTTTAGATCCAGGCGTCCAGCAAGCGTGGGAATGGAAGCAGGGCCTCGCCGCTGGAGGTCCCTGATCAGTTGCACTCGTGCCGCGGACCCAAATGCATCAATTGCGAATTGGAGATCTGCAGGGAGGCCTGTATCTATTTTGCGCGGCATGATCCCATCATGACTTTTCCTTGTGCTCATGACCAATAAGCCTAGATTTAAAATCTAGGCAGTGCTACCGTTTTCTTGTCAGATCATCCATAAAGAGGAGAATCCCAGTGACTACTGAAGTCACCAGCGAAGAGACCCAGAAGAAGCAGATGCCTGCGGGTCTTCCCCATCGCGGTAAGAACCCTAAGTTGCCGTCGCGCCGTAAAGGCTTTGTCGCCGCTGTATTGGCCATGGCTGTCCTCGGTGCATCTTTAGCCTGGGTGGGAACGAGGTCTACCGGAAGCCACCAGGTTCTGACGGTCAAGAATGACGTTTTTCGCGGACAAACTATCAAGCAGGAGGACCTCACTTCGCTGTCGGTGGAGGGGGAGCAGCCACAATACATCGATATCAATCGTCAAGGTGATGTCGTGGGTACTAAGGCTCAGACAAATCTGCTCGCCGGCACACCTGTTGTCGAGGGTTCGTTTGCATCTGCAATGCCGGTTCCTGAGGACATGAGCATCGTGGGATTAGGCCTGAAGCCTGCCAACATGCCAGGGCGCGAACTGGTGCCTGGTGACAAAGTTCGTGTAGTTCACACCCCATCAGGCGAACAGCTTACTGGCGATGAGACTCTCAAAACCGTTGCGGCTGTCATAGAGAGGTATCCGACTGCCAGCGAAGATGCAGAAGGTAACAGCAACTTCATCGTAGATATTCGAGTGAAGAAGGCTGATGCACCGCAGATCGTTACCTGGAGTTCATCTGGGCTGGTGGGCATCGTGTTGGACGGTGAAAAGTAAATGGCTATGGTCACGCTCACCAGCATCGGTACGTCCCCGGGAATAACGACAACAGCGGTGGCCCTAGCAGTTGAATGGCCAAAGCCAGTCATCTTGGTAGAAGCAGACATTTCTAAGCCATCATCTGTGATTGCTGGCTACATGCAATGTCAGATATCAGGTAAGCGGGGACTCAGCACGTTAGCGGAAATTTCTGCCATGAGCTCTGTTGACCGAGAATCCATCCTGGGATCATGCGTGCCACTAACCAGCACGGGAGAAGATGAGGGAACCGAGAATCTACTCCTACCTGCGATTTCAAACCCGGAAGCTGGCCACGGTATCACCACCATGTGGGGAGAGCTCGCGGAGGAACTGACAGCTTTTGAAGCCTCCGGCTACGACGTGATCGTTGATCTTGGGCGTTGGACGGGAAACAAAGACCGCCGCATTGCTTTGGCTGAACGTTCAGACGTTATGTTGTATGGTCTGCAACCTACATTCTCCGCACTTGCTGCTCTCGACTATGGGAAAAAGTCCATAGAACCTCTTCGCGATGCAGTAGGGAGGGGCGACTCTTCTTCTGCTGTTTTGTACCAGCCAGCTGTAGGCGGCTCTAGCACGCGGGAAGTCAAGAAGTTCCTCAATATGGGGATTTCTGGGGAAATTCCATTTGCACCCAAGCAAGCCGCAGTCTTTTCACAAGGCGAACCTAGCTCGAAACGAATGATGATGCGGGATAGCTACATGTCAGCTATCCGTGCACTGCGAGCCAAGATCTTCAAAGATCTTGATAAGACAAGAGAACTGATCCAGGAGGAAAGCGATGCCGGATAACATTACTAGCAACTCTGACCAGGATCTCCGCTCTCTGCCATTTTTCGCTTCTGAATTGACGGCGCAGCCATCACTCAAAGTGCCCACTTCAGTGAAAGAACATCTCAATGCAGGACAGAGTGGGCGCCGTGCGGCGAAAGTCCAAAGTGAAGCCCGGGTAGAAGGCTCCCAAGAGTTCTCGGAAGAGAACGAAGAATATTGGGAAACCATTCAGCACCTGCGCAGCCAAGCAGCAGAGCTTCAATCACAGAAGCTGATGGAGCGCCCGGACCTCGATAACGACGCACGCGAGCAAATGGGACGCCAGCATATTAAGCAGGTGGTACTTGATCACGTCAAGTTCCAGATCCGCACCCAAGGGCAAGAAGGCAGCTGGAGCGCGCGCACTCAAGAAGACGTTGAACGTACTCTGCGTGACTACATGTTCGGGTTGGGGCCATTCCAGAAATATGTCGATGATGAAACCGTAGAAAACATCACCGTGAATGGGTGCGACGAAGTATGGACAGAGCACGCCGGGGGCGAAATGCGCCGCCAACCGCCTATTGCGCCAAGCGATCGGGTGCTGGTTGACGATGTTCAATTTCTGCTCAACCGTAAAGAAGAAGAAGCGCGCCCCTTCGACCAGGCCCACCCAGACGTGGACGCCGATCTCATGGAAATGGTCCGCCTTGCGGCTGTCACAAAGCCTGTGACGACGCGGCCCGTAATCGTGCTGCGCGTCCACCGATTCCTCAACATCACTCTTGATGAAATGGTGCAAATGGGGAACCTTACTGAGTCCGCAGCACACTTCCTCCGGGCTGTGATCGCTGCCAAACGTTCGGTAGTTTTCAGCGGCTATGCGGGAGATGGAAAAACTACCATGTTGCGAGCAGTCGTCAATGAATTTGACCCCTACGAACCAGTGATCACCATGGAGATGGAACGAGAACTTCACCTCCATCACCTATCTAGCCGCGCTGTTTCCCCAATATCGCTTCAGTATCGTCCCGCAGGCGAGGCCGGGGGTGCCGGCGAATATTCCATGTGGGCCGCCAGCCGTAAAGCACTGCGTCTAAATGCTTTCCGTTTCATCGTGGGTGAAGTCCGCGGTGACGAAATTGGTCCCATGATTCGAGCCATGCAAACCGGCGCAGGAAGTCTTTCGACTGCACATGCTGAAGATCCTGAAGATTGTGTGGAAGCCCTCGTGGGCCTTGCTAGCCAGGAGTACTCCGAAGAATATGCCAAGCGCCAGATCGCCCGTCATATCGACTTCATCGTGCAGCTCAACCGTGTAGAGCAGGAAGATGGAAGCAAACTTCGGAAAGTAACCCATATTACTGAGGTACTGCCACACGAAACTCATGGAGTAACTACCTTAGACCTCTTTCACCTAGATGAAGAGGAAAACGACGAAGACGCGAAGTTTCTTCGCCTTCCAAGCGATTCACGTATGCGCCGCCGACTCGCGCGTCACGGTTTGAAAGAAGAAGTTTTGAGGAGGGGATTCTAATGCAACAAATGATGCTGCCTATTGGGGTTTTCCTCCTGATTACTAGCCTTGGCTTAGCGGTCGCGTATTTACTGCTTCAGCCTAAAAAGAAGCTCAGGACGGTAGCCGTTCCGGCACGGTTCCAGTGGGTGAACACGAAATTTTCGAAAGCTGAGAAAGTCCGTACCGCTGCTGCATTCGGTGCAGCGGTCATCCTTTGCATCTTTACGCGTTGGTTCCCTGCACTTATTCTCTTTCCGCTCGCTGTGCTTACAATCCCAGCGCTGTTTTCGAACCGAGCTGATCGGTTGGTGCTTGAGCGCTTGGAGGCCCTGGAATCCTGGACACGTTCCCTTTCGGGTCTCATCGGGGTTGGAACAGCGCTAGAAACCGCGTTGAAGGCTTCGCTTTCAAGCGCTGCAGATTCGATCCGACCGATGGTGAAACGCCTAATTGCTCGGCTTGAAGGCGGGTGGATGCTGAAAGACGCGCTCGAATCTTTTGCTGATGAAATCGACGACCCAACAGCTGACATCATCATCATGAATCTCATGCTTGCTGCTGAACAAAGGGGGGCTGGTCTAAGCACTGCCCTAGAGAACATCGCTGAAAGCGTGCATGACGAAATCAAAGCACGTCACCAAATCGATACAGATCGTTCCAAGACCCGTTCAGATATCCGGATCATCATCGTGGGCGTAGTAGTCATGCTGGCCATCATGCCCTTTATGCCAATGGTTTCAGAGCCATATAAGAGCGCAACTGGTCAGATCTTGTACTTGGTGTGGGTGGCGTTGCTTTGCTACATCGTGTATGGGATGTACCAGCTGGCTAAGCCATACCGTGCAGCTCGACTCTTAGGGAGGACAACCAAATGATTCTCATCATTCTCGGCGGTGCCCTCATTGGACTGGCAGTTGCTCTATTGGCTGCGCCCTTATTTACGGCGAAACCAAAACTGGCAGTAGCTATGGATAATTTCGGTTCCGAAGTCCTCATTGACAAAGAAACTAAATTCGCCCCAGTCGACTGGAAAAGCAAGATTGGGCTTTGGGGCATGAAACTTCCACCAGTTCCAATGACTCCAAAGGTCACTAAAGAAGACTTACAACTCATTGGACGCACCGAGCTGGACCATTCTTTCCAGAAAATGCTCTACGGTTTTGGGATTGCTGGACTTGCAAGTATTGGAGCCATTCTCCTATCTGTAGCTGGCATGGAAAATACCATGTTTCCTTTGCTTGTGGTCGTCGCTTTCATGCTGGGTCAAGCTGTGCCGGACCGTCGAGCCCGCACCATGGCGTACCACGCTCGTAAAGAGTTTGGTCGAGGCGTAGGAAGCTTCATCGAGCTCGTTGCTACAGAGGTACGACGGGGCGCCCACGTCACGGCAGCGGTCACTAGTGCTTCTACAATCAGTAATGATTCATGGGTCTTCGTTCGGATCAGGCAAGTACTCACCAGAGCTCAATACCAACAACAACAGGTATGGGATGCACTAGAAGAATTAGCTAACGAGATCCACGTTCCGGAACTTTCGGAAGCTTCGAGAATTGTACGACTAAGCGGAAAGGACGGAGCAAGAATATATGAGGCGCTACGTGCTTCAGGCAAGAATCTCCGAATGCGGGCCCTTGCGGAAGAACACGAACAGGCCAACCTGGTAAGCAACAAAATCTCAAGACGTGTGCAGGCAATCGTGATGGTCTTCCTAGGGATGATCCTCACCGCACTCTTTATCAATATTTCAAATTCCCCTTTCTGAAAGGAAAAACAATGCGTAAGGCAATCACCGACAAAGTAACCTTGGCAGCGCTGACAGCTGTGGCCTTGGTCTCGACGCAATTCAACTGCTTGACAGTCGACAATGAACGAGGCAGCAACGACACCTCGCAATTCGGGTGGATTTGGGTCGCCGTGGGAATTGTAGCCCTCGCCGTCGGCTTCTTCACCGGCAAGGTGCAGGAATGGATCAACCAGATCAACGGCGCGGGTTGGTGGTAAACCGCAATGATTAATGCATCCAGAAATCAGTGGCGTTGTGAGAAAGGGAGCTCCAACGTTGGAGGGTTCGCATTTCTCCCAATCCTCTTAGTGCTGATTTTTGGGGCCATCGAATTCGGATTAGTGGTCAACGCTGATCAAAAAGCTCATGCAGTCGCGGCGGCCGCCTATAACGTCGCCCGATATGAGGGTTCTACGGCCGCAGACGGCCGCCGCGCTGCCAATGAGCTACTAGCCAGATATCGGATGGATCTCCCGCCTGATGCAGTTACGGTGACTCGAAGTGCAACTGAAGTTCGAGTCAGCGTCCATGCTCGTTCTGACTCCATGATTCCGTTTCATGACGGATGGAAAATTGACCAGGAAGTGTCTGGCCCGACGGAAAGGATCATTGCCCGATGAAGGATCTTTTCAAGAACTCCGAACGAGGCAGCCAGTCAGTCAGCACATTCTTCGCAATACCGATTATTTTTCTATTTTTCATGCTCATTCTTTATGCAGGCGTTATGGGATCCGCGAAACATGCCGTGCAATCTGCAGCTAACGCAGCTGCTCGTGATGCTTCGCTTGCTCGAACCTCGAATTCTGGCAAAGCCGCGGGAATTCAAGCAGCCAAGCGTGTAATGACACAAGGTTCAGTCAATTGCGATTCGATTGATGTTGATGTGGACACCTCACGATTCCAGACATCTGGCACCAACTTCGGCAGAGTTGATGCAACTGTGACGTGTGACGTTGTCTTTTCTGGAATCAAGATTTCCGCTATTCCAGGCATTCAAAGCACTACAGCACACGGTACGTCCCCTGTCGATTCATTCCGAGAAAGGTAAGCGACTAACCATGAAAGCTAAATGGTGGCAGAGAGAACGGGGAGAAGCCCCAGTGATCCTCATCTTCGGCATGATTCCGGTGCTTCTTATCGTCATTGGCTTGTTCATGGAGAACGGGGCGCTTATCAACGCTCAAGAACGAGCAACCTTGATTGCGCAGTCAGCAGCACGTGCTGGGGTTAATGGTGGAATCACCGCTGATACGTCGATAAATTCCGAACTGGCTAGGCGAGCGGCGCAGAAATACCTAACTCAATCTGGGGCAGAAGGTAGCGTGGCTGTACAGGACGGGAAAGTAACAGTTCACGCTGTCATCCCCTACGAACCAAAATTCCTGCCTATCGGAAACAAAGAAGGCGTAGGAATCGGCGCAGCCAGAGTATTCAAGCCAGGACAGTAGAAAGCATGAAAACCATGAAGACCAAATACATGATTACCGCATCGACCGCTGCTTTGGCCCTACTCCTTGCCGGCTGCAGCCAGACTACTGAACCAGAGGGCGGTACGTCCCCAAGCACTAAACCTGCGGCGAGCGCTTCTGTTGATTCTTCGGCCAGTTCTTCGCCGGTGGCTTCAGGGAGTGTATCGGAGAGTGGTTCGGGGGAGTCGAATGGTTTTGAACCGGTGACTACGAAGCCTGGTCCGGATGTATCGGTGGATGCTGCCTTCGAGACCATGAAGCGTTTAGTCGCTGTCGGTAATAAACAGATGGAGGCAGGTGATACTTCTACCGAAGACTTGGCTAAATTCGCCGTTGGAGACAAATTCGCTTCCACAATGAAAACTCTGAATGGTCTCAAGAAAGAGAAAGCTACTGCTAAAGGTGGCGTAGAGGTGGAAGAGATATCTGGTTACTCCTCCTCTGTAATTGAAGGCAAGAAGGAACTTGAAGATCATGTCGTGTATTTGGAAGTCTGCAACGACACCAGCAACGTCGAGATAACGCTTGCTAACGGAAAACCAGGGGAGAAGCCAGAACTGCTTAGGGCAATTCTAGACGTCAGAGCACAGTATGACACTGAGCTGGGACGTTGGGTTATCGCTAAAACAGAGTTCAAGGATGGTGGCGTGCCATGTTAGTCAGACGCCTTGTCGCGGTTTTCACGCTATTAGCATTTGCGCTGGTGCCTTTTACGGCGAACGCCAGCATGCTTCCCACGATCAAACTACCTAAACAGCTTGTCTGCGACGACTGGGGTTCTTGTGTGAATAAGGAAACCCAGAATGGCAACAACGGTGAGGGGACGAAGACTCGTCCTATCGGTAATACGGAGAATCCTAAGGGGAAGAATAAGGGGCCGTCGAAGTGCGAGAACACCCATGGTACTGAGATTCCTTGCTCTGATAAGGAGCGGGGTGTGTGGAGCGCGGGGGATGAGTGCTACTGGCAGCTGAGGAATCCGCAGAAGGCGCCACCTCCAGGTAAGGACCCGTCGAAGGGTGCCTGGTATGTATGTTCGCCTGCTCCCAAGGATTGCTCGCACATTGATAAGGACGATTCCATTGCGTTGAACCTTTGTGAGCAGAGCCCGAGTATCTATGCTCCGCGACTGGAATGGCGTGATACCCCGCCCCCTGGCGTCGATCAGTTGACTCCTCCTCAGGCCGCGAAGCGGTTTATTGATACGTTCCAGCTGGAGGGCGTTGATTTCACTTCTACCATTGCTCAGAAGGATTCTGGTGCGGTGAATTTGCCGGTGTGGTTGTGGGTTCCTGCTGAGAATCAGAAGCCGTTGAATTGGGGTCCTTATAAGCGTTCGAAGACTCTTGGCGGAGTAGCGATTACTGCTGACGCCAAGGTGACCAATGTGAAGTACTCGATGGGAGACGGGGGATCGGTGTCGTGTAATGGTGCTGGGCAGCCATGGATCAAAGGTTCCGGGCGGACGGATTCTCCGAGCTGTGGCTACCGGTACTCGAAGATGAGTCCTGGCGATGGTTCACGGCCGTATGAGATTACTGCTCGTGCGACGTGGAAGGTGACGTGGACTGGTGGTGGTGAATCTGGCACTGTGACGACGTTTACTGAGTCCACGGGCAATGGTTATGTTGGTGAGCTGCACGTGCTCAACAGCCGGGATTAGTTTGTAGCGCCGGTAGGGTGTTGTTTGTGGGTCTGGTCTGGAATTGCTTGATGGGGGAGCAGTTCTAGACCAGACCTTTTGTGTTTCTATGTAGTTGGTGGCATTGAGTGGCGTGCCATGAGTTCGCCGGCATGGTTGTAGCAGGCGAGGCGGGCGTCTGTGCCGATGTCGCTGCCGCTGCGCTCCACGCGGGCTTTCGCTTCTTCCATGCAGTCTGGGGCTGTGCATGTGGCGTCTGATGGGCCGATGAACATGGCGTCGATTTTGAAGCCAGCGCTGATGCCGGCTGCCCTGAACTTATTGAGGGGTTCGGCCCAGGTTTTTGGCCAGTAGTCGTCGGTTGAAACTGCTGTGTTGGGGAAGAATCGATGGGCGGTGGCGATGGCTGTTGCGCGGGAGGTGTGCCAGGCATCATTGACCTTGTCTGGAGCTTTAAAGATGAGATTGGGAGTATATGGGTTCCATACTGGGTCATCTTCGGGGTCTAGGAGGTGAATTGCCCAGGTGTCTGGGCTCATCAGATGCACCAGGCCTATGAATTGTCCGTTGGGTGCCCAGATGATTTCGCGTTGGGTGTCGGGGAGGATGCTTGTAGTGCGGAGCATTGATGCTCTGTTGATTAGGAGCCATCCTTCAGGAATCCATTTATAGATTTCGGTGACTTCTTCTTCGTTGCATTCGTTGGCTCTTGTCTCGAAGAAGAGGTTGAGGGCGGCTGAGGTCTTACGGATGCCTTGAAAGTCGCGGGTTTCATTGGGGTTTGTGACGCTACGAATTCCGACAGCCCACCGGGAGAGGAAGCTGTCTTTGAAATGGTGCCAGGCCCCGTTGCCGTCCGCTGTCATCAGACCGATCTCGGGCAGCTTGGTCAAAGTTGGTTCGGGCATGATTGTCCTCTCGCTTTGGTTGCTTCATTTCAGCGTATCGATTGGCTCCTACTGTTAGGGATCTAATAATCACCAAACTTAACTAAAATTTTTTTTAGCCGATATTGATTAGCGGTGAATCTTTTAGATACTGTGGAGAGTGATACGGAAAACGCACCTGCCGGAAGGTAAAGCAATGGGCTTGTTCTCACGCAAGAAAATGGCCACCAAGCTGGAAGTCAGCATCGGACGTGTGTCCCAACTGGCATCGACAGGTGCACTCATTGAGCCGATGGAAGACGATGAGAGCGGACACAAGGGATGGCCAGCAACGTATGTCGAGGAAGTAGCCGGCCGAAAGAAAGGCCGCTCCACTTCACGCAGCATCTACAGCTTTGCCCCAGCAACATCACCCGCGATCCGAGAGACCGACGGCATCATTGAGAACCCTGAAACCCATGAACAGGCTTGGGTGCAATTCTTCAAAACCAATTCAGGACACATCGGGGTGATCACGCCACTTCAAAGGACCAAAGAAGTCGCCCCACCACCATATAAACCGGTTCTGCAACGCGTGCCCCTCTACTCCGAGCTTGGAAGTAGTGAACTGGCCCTGATGACCAACGCTGTTTCATTACTCAACGAGTTGACTATCTATGACGTTGCCTGGGTCTATGTACGACGCGATGACCTCTATGAAGTCGTGATCTCAGAGGCCCCAGCAATTCGGGAGAACAGCCCTCGCTCGTTATGGGAAGTTGACCGCGAGCTCAAAACCGAGAAGGTCTCTCACCAAACGCTGAGCACAAAAATGGGAAGAAAAATTCCCTTGATTGATCTTCCCACGGCCGCTGCAGTCGAAGATTGGAATCGAGCAGACAAAACGCCAATCACCAGAGACCTGGAATGGACACGAAACTTCAACCTGGCGCTCTCCGCTTCAATTCTTACCGGCCTTGAACAAGGCGAACAAACGAAAAGCGGGGCTACAGCAAGAGTAAGAGCTGAGGCGCTTAATCTTGCCGTAGCAAGGCTTGCAGCTGAGATCGAGTGGGGCAGTGCCGGAGCGTGGGCGATTCGCATTCCCAAGGAAAGTCAAGAGCACGTTGAATACATCGTCAAAACTGTGGAGCCTGACCTCAGCATCGAACAAGCAACAGTCAAGCAAAGCAAAGCCGCTGCTCTTACTGCTCCTGCGGCGAAGAGACAAGAATACGCGAACGAGCTCTATGATTTGATCTACTCAAAGTTCGGCAAGTATGGCGACTCTCCTGAAGAGGTCACAGCCTATGCCTTGGGCCTAGGCATCACAGCGCTCTGCGATCTCACGATCGATGAGATCAAAGAAGAAAACCCCGAAAGTCAGCCACGGTTCCCGGTGCGCAATGATCTTCGCAGCTTTGAGAAGCACCAACAACGAATCTTCGAGCGCTACTGTTCAGAACTCCTTGACTTGGACGAGGCGAATTCACCAGAAGCTCGGCAATTACTAGACGTGCTGACGGCAGAAGAACGCCGAATGCTCGTTCGAGGCCATGGGAACTACGAGTTGAAGAAGGACCGTGATGGCAATCCCGTGCTTCTTCAGGCCAAACAGAGGTATGACGATGATCCCTACACCAAAGTTTCGGTAGTTGTCCCAGTGACCATGCACCATCAAACTTCCCGATACGATCATCTCAAGAACTTCGATTACATCGTTATACCCCCGTATCTACAAGACGGGCCAATATTCATCGTTGTGGACGACGCATTGCATCTAATGCCATTCGCCGAAGGGAATCCAGGTGGATTCACCCATGGCTACCGTGGCATCGGCCCGCAGAAGCTGCAGAAGGCGCTCACCGGTTTCCTGCAGTGGTCACAAGGCGCCCAAATGACTGACGAGGGCAAGGAACGGATTGCCAGCCTCATTGCCAACGCAGCTCAACACAGCGCACTGCAAATCACTCGCGAACAAGTCGTTCGTCCCGGAATGTATGCAGCTTCGTTAGACCAGGAACAGTAGATGAAAAATCAGCGCAAGCTTCCTGAAAATCACCAGTTCCAGCCCTGGCCAACGCAGAACAGCAAGGCACCGTGGCGAGGGACAAATAAATTTTCGCCAACTGTGACCGGTTTTCACCCAGAGAGGGGCTATCCCCTGATGGAAGGCGTTGTTTGCGTTTCACAAGGTGGTACGTCCCCCTTGGTACAAGGATCGAAGATTGAGGTCAACGATGAAATTAGTTAAAGGCCTAGCGGCCCTCATAGTCCTTCTTGGGCTCATTGCGGGTCTGCCATTTGCTCTTTTCGCTGCAGCCGGCAACCCACTAGAACGCCTGCCTGATATCCTTCAGCTAGCATCGCGCCCAGACTACGGGCTCATCATCACGATGAGCACAATTCTCCCGCTACTTGGCTGGGGCTTCTGGCTCTATTTCATGCTCTCAGTGCTTATGGAGTTGCCAGCAGCCATCAAGGGGATCAAAGCCCCACGCATCAAGGGCTTCGGCTCCGCCCAAGGCATCACCGGGGCATTGCTGGCAGCTGTGATCGGCATCTTCGGTATCGCTGGCCCAGCCAACGCCGCCACTGTAGACACCTCCATGAGCAGTCACACGGTGATCTCTGCACCGCAACAATCCGGCAATGTCACCATCGACCAAAAGGCAGCTGCGACCGCAGCACAGAAAACCGACGGCCCGGAAACGTTCAAACACACTGTCCAATCAGGCGATACGCTCTGGGGACTGGCAGAAAAGCACCTCGGTGACGGCGCAAAGTACAAGAAGATCCTGGACTGCAACCCAGGCATCACCGACGCCGACGAGATCTACGCCGGCACCACCATCAACATCCCCAAGATCAAAGCGTCCACTGCGAAATCCGCACCGAAACCTGTCAAGACAGCACCCACCAACGAGTCCGTTCAACAGACCCAGAAAGACACCGCAAGCTCCTCTGAGCAAGACCACACCAATAAAGACGTCTCCGAGGCACTCAGCGCTCCAGCACCTGTTGCTACCCCAGAAGTGCAGGCCGCAGACGAAGCTCCCGCTGTTGAAACCTCCGAGGGCGATCAAGCAGATGACAGCTTCATGGGCAATCAGCTGCTCCAGACCGCTACCGGCATTGGTGGCCTGCTCGCAGCAGGAATCCTGGCACTACTAGGCCGCCGCCGCTTGCACCAGCGCCGCATTCGCACCGCAGGGCAACGCACAGAAGCAGTGAGCGAAACAGCCGCGCGAACCGAACGCGAACTACGCGATGTCGAAGACCCGCTAACCCAAGCCACCATCGATGCAGCACTACGCTTCCTCGGATCCTGGGCCAAAGAAAACGGTACGTCCCTCCCCAAGATCTTCTGCCTCCGCGCAGCCACCGGCAGCTTGACGTTCTACCTCTCAGAAGCCGCAGAACTACCTGCGCCGTGGACTAAAGACGACGTCGACGGTACGGTATGGAGCCTAGCTCCTGACGACGTACCAGACGCCGAAGAAGGCAGCGAAGCACCGTACCCGGCCATGGTCACTTTGGGCGAAGACACCAAAAACGCCCAGATCCTCGTCGACGCCGAGTACATCGGCGCCCTCGGCGTGGAAGACCACCACAACGGAACCAGCCACGAAATCCTCACCGCACTGGCCGTAGAGATGGCCTGCAGCCCATGGGCCGAGCAACTGACCCTGAGCCTTTGCGGAGTTGCAGATGACCTCCCATCAGCCCTCGGCACCGGACGAGTCACCAGCTACGAGAACATCCCAGAACTGCTGACCATGCTGGAAGGCAAAGCAGCTGACGTCAAAGCTGCCATGGAAGCCGCCGGTACCGAAACCATGCATCAAGCAAGGGTGCTCTCTGGACAATCCTGGATGCCAGAAATAGTCCTACTGGGAATTGAACCCACCGACCGGCAGCGTCACCAACTACTGAACCTCGTTGGCCAGATCCCGCGCCTGGGCATCGCAGCGATCACTGCAGGCTTCACCATGGGCGACTGGAAGTTCAATGTCGACGATGACGGCTATGCCACCCTCGACCCCTTGGGTCTGTCGCTGAAACCACAGAAGCTTGACCAAGAACAACAGCAAGCTGTGATGGAACTGCTGGCCAAGAGCAGCAAGCAGCCACAAGCACCAGCAAACGGTACGTCCCCTCAGAAGGAATTCAACGACGAAGAGTTCGTCGTTGAGCTTCGCGCCGTCCCCGAAACAAATGAAACGCTCGTTGAGCCTGGGACAACTGGCCAAGCAGAGCCGGAACAGCAGGAGGTGCCTGCAGAACCAGTTGGCTCCGAACAGCCGGAAGAAGAGGCCTCCTCACCTCAGATCGAAGCAACCGATGCCATCGCACAGGAACACGAAGCTACCGAAACGATTGCGTCTGCAGCCGACGAAAACGCGGAAAGTCCAGATAGCTCACTAGAGCCAGAGGCTCTAGATGCTGCTGGCGCAGAAGACGCGCAGACTACCGTCAGTGACGAAGCCAAACCAAGCCTGGAGATCGTCAAAGACCAGGAGCCTGCAGCTGTTCCCGCAGACGGTATGTCCCCTGTAAACAGCGACGAGCTCGATAACCCTGAAGCTGAGCTGGATTCAGAAGCCCAGCAGCTATTGGCATCCCTCGCTGAAGAAAAGGTCCCAATGATCCGTCTTCTGGGCACCGTCGATGTCCTCAATACACGGGGCAAAATGCCGCTTTCGCCAAATAGTGGAAAAGAATCACCAGGTACTGCAGCCCGCTGCATCTCACTACTGGCCTATTTGGCCATGAATCCAGGGGCAACCACCGAGCAGTACAACGAAGCCTTCTGGCCAGGAACACAACCTTCAGGAGCCAAAGGCGCGCAGAACCGCAACAAGCTGGCCAACCTCACCCGTGACTATCTTGGCCAGGATGAAGATGGCACCATGCTCTTCCCGCACGCCCGCAACGAGCGATACAGCCTCGACGAACGAGTGATGTGCGACTGGACTATTTTCACCAAGCTCATTGGGAACAACGTCTACACCGTTTCCCTGCCTCGACTCATCGCCGCCATAAAGCTGGTCCGCGGTGCACCATTCGAAGGGATCCGCCCGAAGAACTACCTCTGGAACACTGAGCTGCACACCGAAATGATTGAACTGATCACGGAAGCAGCGCACGAACTAGTAGACCGCGCCATGGCCATGAAGAACCCAAAGCTTGCCCGCCTCGGAGCCACCGTCGGTCGTATCGTCGACCCTGCCAACGAGCAGGCCTGGCGAGATGCGTTGAACGCCGAGTACATCGCCAAGAACCGCAACGCGGTACAAGAAATCGCTGACAAGTTGCAGGACTACCTGGGCGCCTACGGAGATGACGACGAGCCAGCTGACGAGACTCAAGAGCTGATCAACCAGCTGCGAGAGGTCGGATATGTCGCCTAACCCCGGAACCCCAGGCACCAGCCGTGGTGCGGTGGCCTTCATGAAAGCAGAAGCAGCGCGCATGAAGGCCAGCGATGGTATGTCCCCGGCCGTAAGCATTCCCATCAGCGTTGCCTGCACACTGCTCCTGGTACTGCTGATGCAACAGACCATCCTGCTGTACCAAATGCCGGCCATGGCACTATCGCTAGTTTTCGGTGCACTGGTCAGCATCAAAGACCTCAAACAGCGGCGGGTCCCAGATGCCTACACTCTGCCTTGGACCGCAGGGCTCCTGGCAGCCTTAGCCATGGTCATCGTCATAGTGCCCCAAGGATGGTCTATTGCCGGGCAAACCCTGGCTCTTACCGGCGTACATGTCGGCTTCTACGGCCTGCTGCTTCTCGGCAAGGCCACCAGCATGGGGGACCTCAAGCTCAGCTTGCCACTCGGCCTGCTCCTAGCTCCCTTAGGCCTCGGTCCCATGATTTGGGCTGTCGCCCTGGCCGGAATCACCGGGCTGATCCACGGCTTGGTACTCAAACGCCAAGGCCAAAGCTCCTATCCGGCAGCTCCCCATATGGTAGTTGCCGCCCTACTCGTTTCCACTCTGGCGATCCTCGCCGAGCTTTCTCAAGTACTTCTCTAACCCAAGGACGAGACCATGGACAATGAAGAGCAGCACCTAGACGAGCTATCCCAAAAAATCCTGGACTTCGAAACCAAGCACTGGAAATACGCGGGCGCCAAAGAAGCGGCTATTACCGAACAGTTGGGCCTGCAGCCAACGCACTACTACCAACTGCTCAACCGCCTTATTGAATCAGACCAAGCCCTGGCCCATAATCCCATGCTGATCAAGCAGCTTCGCGGTAAACGCAGCACCAGGCGCCGACTGTAGTTCAAGTAAAGCTGGCTCATACAGGAACCCCCATGGCTGAAATGCCACCCGTTGGCGACCGGCAAGCTAAGCCACCACCAATCAACGAATTCCGGAAAGATGAGATTCATGAGTTCCCCAGCAACTGGCCGTTCCCGTACCGTCAACGAGATCTCCAAAACTCCGTGGTGGTATGTCCCCGGTGCTGCAGGAATCATGGCGGCAGCCTTCTCCCGGCACGAGCCAGGAGCAGGAATGATGCGCGTGATCACCTACCCGGTTTACCTTTCCCTTGCCTTCGGAGCGAAGCTTCGTGGACGGCTCTATCAGCAGAATCATGCGGTAGGGATCGTCAATGACCTCAAGCCATCGGCGGCCCATAGGCTAGCCGACATGCTCGGCCTTCTAATCGTTTTGATCTCACCTTTCTTGGCGGCTTCGCTCATTGATCCTTTCGGTATCTGGTGGGGCCTGGCACTGGCCTATGCTTTCGTGCCGGTCCTTGCCGTCCGTCGGCAGGGGAGCAGGAGCGCTGAACGGGAAATGAGCCGGAAGAAGCTCGCTAAAGATCTTGGACCGACTGGTGTTGAACTCAGCTGCATTGCCCGCGGAAAAAAGTCGGCTTCTGGTGACGGAAAACTTCTCATCCAGGGGCTAGCTCATCAATACCAGCAGAACCATACTGTGGGGTTGGTTGCTCATACTGACAAGCACCTGACGTTGTATGCGCTCATGGGATTCAAACGCATTGGAACCACGCTGGCCATGAAATATCCAGCTGCAGGGGAGTAGCGACAACTACGATACGTCCCCTCTAAAAGAAGGGGACGACCATGCTAGAGCTATTCTCGAAACCACACTGCGGCCCATGCACCGGAATAAAAAACTACCTGGAGAGCCGCAACGCCGATTTCAAGATCCACGACGTTACCGCTGAGCCGGACGCACTCGAACGCCTGAAAGACCTCGGCTACATCCAAACCCCTGTCGTCTTCGATACCCATACAGGCGATCACTGGTACGGATTCGACCCCACCAAGATCGACGCGGCCATCACAGCAGCGAACGCCCTGGAATTATCGGTTCATTAGACGGCCAGGTCCCCACAGACATGAGCTAACTGAGGGTGGCAGTCGCTGGAAACCTCACCTTATTAACCCGCCATCTTGTCGGAGGAAGAAACTTATCAGCGCAGCCGGTTATAAGGCAACAACCTTCACTCGATGAGAGCGCATGAAACAGGAAAGATTCCTGTTTTACCCGAAGGCAGATATACGGAGCCTAGGGGATGGGTAGCGGTTGAATGTCGACATTCGTGGTTCGGGGCTGGCGCGATTGTCGAGCTTCCGTAGGAGGAAGGCGAGAACGAGTCAGTAGCCGAACTTCTCGCCCACTTGCTTACGAGCGCAGGTAATAACGGATAGGTTTTCTGCTGCAGTGACTAGCGAATCAGTCAGAACAAGGGGAATGGATAGGTTCAGGACCTTCAACCGTTGGTTCCTAAACCGTTATGTCGAGTCCAAACCAATATCCCGATCCTGAATCATCGCATGAAACAGATCAGAATATTAATACCGAAAAAGTGCCTATGATTACAGGAAGACTTAGGACCAATGAAAGTAACATGGCATATTCAGATAACCGATGGTTCCTGGGGAGGGAATCCTTGAAATCTCGCGAAATCAAAAATGACACGAGAAGTCCGATCGGAGGGATTGCGACGGCGAGGACAAATAGGAGTACAGTACGGAACCTTACAAACTCCACTGAACTGGTCGAGTCAATGATAATCACCTATCCCTAAGAACCTTAGACATACCCTTGTAAAGTATGTGGCACTTCGAAAGTATACCAACAACTAGGCCCCTAACGCCCGGCCAGTATTAGGCTGTAAACTATGTATCTCGTTTCATGTTTTTCAGTTGTTTGCCCGAAGTGATAATAAAACAGAGAATTAACGAACAGCTGATACCCAAATAAAATGTCTGCAAGATATTGGTCACCCCTATGGCAAAGTCGTAAAAGACAAAGCCCATTAAAGGCGAAACTGCAGAAAGTATTGAAAATGCAAGTATAAGAGCGAAAAGTTGAATCAAAAATATTTCAATAACTGCAACGATCGTTGATTCGTGCCTTCTGAATCCCAAAGTCATATACAAGAAGAACTCGTGCCGACGAATAAAAATACATAAACTGGCAATCAAGCCAGTCAAGACCCCGGCAGCTACCCAATAATATTGTGATTGCCTTTGGCTCCAACGCTTTTCGATACTTTCAATATCAGTATCAGAAACTTTTTCAAGGGATAGACTTTCGATCTCATGAAAAAACGAACTTAATAACGGGATAACTTTCGTTTGCATTGCTGGAGAAATCTTTATCCAACATTCGGCTACATCTGACGTAGACCTGTACTCTTGGAATACCCACCTGTTCATACCCTCAGAAATAGGTGTAGAGGTCACTCTGTTCAGAGCCTGGGGTTCCCTGTCGCCAGGGAACTTGATCTTCGTCTCGCCAATTTCTTTGATAAGCTCCTCTGTCACCGTATATTTAGTTGCAGGATCAAAATGCTTTTCAAAAACAATTAACATGAAATTTCCGTCTACTTTAGAGACGGTTAGCAAGGTTCCAGGTGCCTTATTGGAAGGCAAAGATTCCTTTTTATATAACATGCCAACTGTTTCGACACCTGAAATATTTTCCGTTCTCTTGCATAGTTCATTGTCTATTCCGCCATCTGCGCGTGCGACAACAATTCCAGCACCTGAGCTAATTGCGACTTCAATTTCAGTGCGATATGTGCGAGCAGCTAATGATTCAGTTAAACATACCCCAAACAAGATTGAAGATAATAGAATTTTCGAATAAGTTGAGACCATTCTGTAATAATCATTGAACTGACGACAACTTGCCCTTGTTCCTTTCTTGCCCGAATCCTGGCAACTGTTACGAATACCGGAAATTCATTCCGTTCGCTTCAGTATCTTCGCAGCACAATGGTCACCGTTAGACTATTTTCCGTTCCTTCACTGTTCAGACATGTTTCAGATCGATGATCAGTAACTTCATGTTCTACCGTCAGTTTTGGCATTTTCGATCCGGTAACCGGTGCCGCGAAAATGGAATCAAGTCATAATATGAGGCTATAGAGGGCCTGTAGGTCAAAAGTGAGTTCGTTTCAGGCAAGAAAAAGCGCCCCGGAGAAGAGGTTGATTGTCAGATCATTCCTCGCAGCTTCACCACAAAGGGAAGCCTCGCGAACGGGGCGCTTTCATATAAATTGTAACAGGCTAGAAGCCTTGCAGGCAGGCCAAACTGGTATGTCCCCGACTATTTACCTGCCAGCAATTGCTGAATGCGTTGGGGAGTCATTCCCATCGCAGCAGCGATCTCATTGTTTCTCCAACCGGCCTTGACCAAGCCCCGAATTCCTTCCAACCGATGCTGCTCCGCCTTCAGGCGTGTAGCTTCTGCCTCGACTGCGAGCTGGCGCCCTGTCTCGAAGTGCGCAGCTTGTTCAGCGGGGAATTCAACGGTGACGTCGACAACCAGTTCTTCTAGCTCGATCCCTAGTTTTTCCGCAGCTTTCATGCGACTCAAGGACCAAGCCCGCTGTAAGGTGTTGGCCTCTACCAGGATGGATGGATCTTCAACGGAAACAGTCCACCCGTTGCCATTGGTAGTCCTGACCGCTGTTCCGGCCACGTGCGTCTGCGCATCGGTATCTTCTGGAACCGAAGTCCGCTCAGACGCTGGAAGCGGCTTCCCGTTCTTTATCCAGGCTGCAAGCTTCTGCGGGCTGTACCGGCGAGCGCGTTCGCCTGGTTCTGGTGGGGTGCGTAGGTCGAGGTTGGTGCCGTTGAGTTGGGACATGAGGTAGCGGAAGTAGGCGGGTTTGATGCCTGCTTTGTCGGCTGCTTGTTCGAGGGTGAGTCCGCGCATGGGGTTGTCCTTGGGTGAGGTTGATCTGACCTTCCTAATTGTAGCAAATTGTATTTTACTAAATTCCGACGATGGTTGGTTGGTTAATGTTGCCTACAAAGGTGTGGCCCTGTGTGGGTTTGCGGGTCGATGTCATGCGATGAACCTGATGGTTGTTTTGGCGCTGTTCGTTTCGATTGTGTGGTCGTGGTTTGGTTGGCGGAGAGGGTTTGTGTGCGGCTCAATTTGGGAGTGTTGCGCGTCTCATTATTCTGGTACAGTCTGTACATACCAGCCAGGCAAGAGTTGTGCGATCTGTCCGGCTTCCTGCCGTCAAGGCCACACTCGCGGATTACCGCTCGGGATCAGAAGGAATCGCATGTCTTCAACGACGAATTCGGGCTCTTATCAGCCCTCTCAGGGGCTCATTGAAAAACTGGGCCTGCCTCGGCCGCTTGTCTGGGGCTTCGTAGGCCTACTCCTCTTCATGATTGGCGATGGAGTGGAGTCAGGGTACATCGCTCCGTACCTTGCTGCCCACGGAGCCGGGTCGGAAACCAACGCGGCAGTCATCATCTCCGTCTACGGACTCATGGTCACTCTGGGTTCTTGGCTCTCCGGAGCATTGTCGGACGTCTGGGGTCCCCGGCGGGTAATGCTGATCGGCCTGGCGTTATGGGCCGCACTCCAGGTTGTTTTCCTGGCTGTCGCACTGCCCGCCGAGAATTTCACGCTTATGCTCGTTGTTTACGGGCTTCGCGGTATTGCCTACCCGCTTTTCGCCTACGGCTTCCTGGTATGGGTTCTTGGCGCAAGCCCTGCAAACCGCCTCGGCTCCGCAGTGGGATGGTTCTATTTCGCCTTTACCGGCGGCCTGCCCACGCTGGGTTCCCTGGTCGCCAGCGGAACCGAGCCCTTGATCGGCCAGTACCTGACGTTCTGGGTCTCCTTGGGATTGGTCATCCTCGGCGGCATCGTTTCGCTGGTCGGGCTTCGCAAAGCGCAGGGCGGCGAACGGCTCGTTCCGCAGGACGTCACTGTCGGACGCAGCCTCGTCAACAGCGTCGCCATCGCATTCACCAACCCGCGAGTCGGCCTCGGCTGCCTGGTTCGTGTCGTCAATACCGCACCGCAATTTGGCCTGTTCGTCTTCTTCCCGGCGGTGTTCGCCGATGATCTGGGCTTCGGAACTTCAGGATGGCTCCAGCTCGTCTTCATCCTGGGCGCAGCCAACATCTTCGCAAACCTGTTCTTCGGGGTGCTCAGCGACAAGCTCGGCTGGCACCGGACGCTGCGCTGGTTTGGCTGCATCGGCTCAGCCGTCGCTGTCACGCTGTTCTACTTCCTCCCGCAATATGTCAACGACGATTATTGGGTCGCAGCGCTCTGCTCCGCGCTCTTCGGTATTACCTTGGCTGGATTCACCCCGATCTCCGTGCTGATGTCCCTCATGGCACCCGGCCAGAAGGGCAATGCCATTGCGGTGCTCAACCTCGGAGCAGGCGCCGCGACGTTCGTTGGACCGCTGATCGTCGCGATCTTCCTGGCACCGCTCGGTGCCGGTGGAGTCACCATCATCTTTGCAGCGCTCTATGTCCTCGCTGGCATCTCGGTTCGCTGGCTCCAGGTACCGGATGAGGCGCAGAAGGCCGTGGAGCAGGGCCTGGCACTCGACGACCTGACAGATGTCGAATCCGCGAACACCGGACACACCAAGAACTCCTAACCCGAAACACCGACCCGAAAGGATCATGAATCCATGCCACTAGTCAGCGGACATGAAGTCATCGCGAAATGCACCGAGGAAAAGTTGGTTGCCGGCGCATTCAACACCACCAACATCGAAACAACCATGGGAATCGTCGAAGCCATCGAGCGCACAGGCGTCCCGACCTTCATCCAGGTCGCTCCGACCAATGCCGTCCTCTCGGGCTTCGACTACATCTACGACATGGTCAGCCGACGCCTTGCAGACTGCCCGGTTCCGGTCGCTTTGCACTTGGATCACGGCAAATCGATCCAGCCCGTCAAGGATGCCCTGGCGGCAAAGTTCACTTCCATCATGATCGACGCTTCTGAAGAGCCCTATGAAGAGAACGTACGCGTTTCCCAAATCGCTCGAGACCTGTGCGGTCCGGAGATCTCCCTAGAAGCAGAACTCGGGAGCATCGGCGGCAAGGAAGACGACCATGGGCCAGAAATCGCTAATTCAACCGACCCTTCGCAGGTCGCTGACTTCATTGCCAAAGTTGGTTGCGACATGCTGGCAGTCTCCGTCGGAAATGTCCACGGATACTCCCCGGATGCACGCATCGATTTCGATTTGCTGAGCAAGGTTCGAGAAGCAAGCTCGGTCCCACTGGTCATCCACGGCGGCTCAGGCCTGCCAGAAGAACAGCTGGCCCGCCTCGGCGAGTTCGGCGTCGTGAAGGTCAATGTAGCCAGCGACTTGCGCAATGCCATGATCCGCAGCTTTGGCGAGGCCTACAACGCCAACCCCGATGAAGTATCCCTGATTCGAGTATCGAAGCAGTCAGTAAACGCCATTGCCGACGTTGTCGAACGCCGTATTCGGATGTTCAACCCGTCAGTGAACTAGTCAAGGAGAACCTTGGTGCTCGGTACCATCACCATTGACATCGGAACCACCAGTGTCAAGCTTTGCCTCTTCCGTCCCGACGGCGGACTTGCCCTCGTACGCCGGGCGGCGACCCCCACCGTCAATGATGAATTCGGAGAGATCTACGACGCAGCAGAGCTGCTGTCCGTCATCCATTCATTCATTCGCCAGCTGGAGCCCCAGCAACGTGAATCAGTGCAGCGTATTGCCATCACGGGGGTCGGCGAATCCGGTGGACTTGTTGACGAAGATATCGCGCTGGTATCCCCAATGGTGCTTTGGCATGACCAAAGAGGTACCGAGTACCTGGCGAAGCTCAGCAAGGAACAGCGAGCCCGGGTCTACCGCGTAACAGGCCTGCCGGTCAACGGAAACTACGGCATCTCAAAAACTGCCTGGACTGCCAACCGGGCCGGAGACGCAGCGGAAGCAAGCTACTGGCTCAACATAGCTGAATACGTCGCAGCAACCATGACCGGCACGCGCTGGTCCGAGCTCTCGCTGGCCAGCAGAACCATGGCCTTGGACCTGACCAGCAAAACCTGGTCGGCTGAGGTGTGCCAGGACTTTGGTTTGCACACCTCCAATTTCCCACCCCTTGCGCCTGCGAAAATCGGGCATGAGATCACCTCGGCATTTGCCGCTGAAGTAGGCCTGGACCCGGAAACGCGCGTACATGTCGCCGGGCACGACCACATGGTCGGAGCTGTCGGTGCCTCACTCCAGCCAGGCGAACTGCTCAATTCGACTGGGACCACCGAGGGGCTGCTGATGCTGCGCGACCAGCCACGCCTTGACAAAGATGCAGAGCACGCCAAATTGGCCAACGGGATTTCGTGCACCGGGGACCACTACACCCTCTTCGCTTCGATCCCTACCGGCGGATCCGCATTCGCGACCTTGCAGAAGCTCTTGGACACTACCGCGATCACGCTCAATGGAGTCCTCGAAGATCTCCACGAGAAGTACGTATCGGGCGTTATCGACCTCGGCCACATCCCCCTGGTCCTCCCGCAGTTCAGAGGCAGTCCACCTCCAACCAAGAACTCGGGCGCTACAGCTGTTATCTCAGGCCTGGGGAACAACAGCACCATGGAACAGCTCGTCTTCGGAACCTTCTTGGGCATGGTGGCTCAGTTCCACGATGTCCTTGCCCTATTCGACGAGCCAGTTGATCGAGTGAAAGTCATTGGCCCGGCCAGCGGGAATATGCTCTGGCTCCAGTTGAAAGCTGATTACCTCGGAGTTCCGCTGGCAGTCTCCCGATTCCCCGAAGTCGTATCTCGCGGCGCCCAAGTCCTTGCTTCGGGCTCGCCCATCAGCTGGTACGAGAATGACGTCTTCGAGATCCACCCGAACCTCGAACGCCATACGCAGCTCATGAAATGGCGTGCTGATAATTCAGCCAAGTGGGAATACATGAAGGGATTCCCCGCATGAGTGCCATCAGGGTCACCGACAGCGACCACGCCTCGAACGCCACACTGATAGCCGGTATCGACTCTTCGACCCAAAGCTGCAAAGTCACCGTGAGGGATCTCGCAACAGGAAAGCAGGTCCGCTGGGGCAAGGCCTCCCACCCTTCGTCAACGATCGTCGATCCAGAAGTATGGTGGGAAGCGCTCCTCACCGCGGTTCGCCGCGCCGGAGGCTTCTCGGATGTCTCCGCGATATCAATTAGCGGGCAGCAGCACACGCCGATCTTCCTTGACGTCAACGGAAGCGTGACCACAGATTCTCCTTTATGGAATGATCTCGGCTCCCACAGCCATATGGTTGCACTCAACGATGAACTGGGGAAAGACGAATGGATCAAGCGCACCGGCTTGCCTATTACCCTCTCCGATACCGTTTCCAAGCTGCGCTGGCTGAAAGATGAGCGTCCCGACGCTGCCGACCGCACCTTTGCAGTAGCCGTGGTGCATGACTGGCTCTCCTGGCGGCTCATGGGCGAGGGACCAGGAGGAAATCTCGCCCGCCTGATGACCGACCGCTCCGAAGCAAGCGGCACCGGTTATTGGTCTCCCGACAACGGGGATTACTGCCTGGATCTGGTCAAGCATGCCCTGGGCAAGGAAGTGCTCTTGCCAAAGATCCTTGGGCCCACAGACGTTGCAGGCGTCACCGGGCGTGGAATCCCGGGGATCCCGGAGGGCATTCCCATTGGCGTGGGCAGCGGCGACAACGCAGCCGCAGCGCTCTCCCTGGGCATCAATAATGGCGATGTCGTCATGTCTCTGGGTACTTCAGGGGTGGTCTATACACGATCCGATAAATCAGTGCACGACCTCAACGGCTACGTCTGCAACTACGCCGATGCCACAGGCAAGCACCTGCCGCTGGTTGCGACATTCAATGCCGCAAGAAATTTCGAGGCCGGTGCCGCGCTCTTGAACTGCAGCTACACCGAGCTATCAGAGCTCGCCTTGCAGGCCAATCCCGGTGCGGGCGGCTTGACGCTGCTGCCCTTCTTCGAAGGCGAGCGGACCCCCGATCTGCCAACGGCCCGTGCTTCACTGCACGATGCGACGCTCGGGAATTTCACGCGGCCGAACTTTGCGCGCGCAATCATCGAAGGAACGCTTGCTAGCCAAGTTGGAATGCTGGATGCCCTCAAGCAGTGCGGATTGGAGTCGCAGCGATTGCTTCTGATCGGCGGTGCGGCGCCTAGCGCCGCAGTGCAGACAGTTCTGTCCCAGCTGGTTGATTTGCCCATGATCATCCCTGAACCGGACGAATATGTGGCCAAAGGTGCCGCAATGCAAGCAGCCGCGGCGCTTGATGGGGAATTCCCCCAATGGCAGGTCGAAGCCGTGCAGCTGCCGCCCATGGCTCATGAGTCCCGGATTCTCGACCAGCATCAAAGTGCAATGGATCGGCTCGGGTACTTGAACTGATTTGTCCATGATGCTGTTGGGGGCTGGGCTCGGCGTGAATCGCCGAGCCCAGCCCCAACAGCGTTTAATTACGCTGCGGCGGTGACGTTGACTTCCAGCGGAACCGTGTCGGTACGGACCCAGGTCTCGAAGTAATCGAAGACCCCATGGGAGCTATCCCAGGACTGCGAGCAGATCCGCAGGACCGGGAACCCAATGGAGACCCGCAGGTGCTTTGCGACGACCTCGGTCGCAGGCAAGGCATGTATCACGCGCTTCGCGCCTGCTATATTCAGGCCTTCACGGCGCAATGCAGCGTTGACAGAACCTGTGCCGTCCAGGACTGCACGGTCTTTGGCGATGAGGGTCCCGATCTCTGCCGGAAACCAGTTCACGCTATAGAGCGCTGGTTCTTGATCCAACGTGCGCGAGCGCTCGATGAAGTACACCTGCTCGTGGGCAGGAAGGCCCAGCGCCTGGGTGACGTGCTCGGCCGGCACGACAAAACCCGAACTGATGACATGGGTTTCTATTCCCGTGCGCCCATGCTGCATCTGGGATTCCAAGAAGCCTTCAGTGTCCTGGACAATCCAGCCCGACGGAGCAGGAGGCAGCGTTGCGAAGACCCCCCTCCGCGCCACTTTGCGCGCGTAGCCTTCGTTTTCCAGCTTCAACAGCGTTTGGCGCACAGTGGCCCTTGCCAAGCCATAATCGCGGCTGAGTTCGAGCTCACTGGGCAGCTTCTCTCCTTGGGGGTATTTGCCCTCGACAATGTGTTCCCGAAGTATGCCGAGAAGTTGCTCGTAGTAAGGAACTGGTGAGCTGCGATCGATTGTGATGGTCACTGAATCCTCCTTGATTCACATGGTATCGCGTTGATTCGCAGATTTGATTCCAATCTTGTATGTACAGACTAGACAATATGCTGTGCATCACGTTAGCATAAATTGGTCGGCAACCGCCGAAGCATCTTTTAGCGTCAAAGGGGAACAGAAGAAATGGCCAAAACCATGCGCGCAGCAGTTGCTGACGGCCGAGGCGGCATCGAGATTCAGGATGTTCCAGTCCCAACTGCCGCAGAAGGGTGGGTCGTCATTTCTCCGGTAGGAACCGGCGTTTGCGGTACGGACTTGCATCTGGTTTCAGGAGACTACCCGCACGGAAAATTTCCCGTTGTGCCAGGCCACGAGTTCGCCGGCTACATCACGGAAGTCGGAGCAGGCGTCACCAGATTCCACGAAGGAGATTACGTAGGCGTCAACCCCAACATTTCCTGCGGGACCTGCCAGTGGTGCCACAAGGGCGCGACCAACCTCTGCCTTGACCTGCGCCCGGTGGGTGTCGCGGTCGATGGCTCGTGCGCTGAGTTCGTCGCCGTGCCAAGCCGCATCGTCCACAAGATCAGTGATTCGATCTCGCATCGCGCCGCTCCGCTGATTGAGCCATTCTCTTGCGTCCTGCACGCATTGGAACGCGTCCCGGATTGGCGGGAGCAAGAAATCGTCATCTTCGGGGCAGGATCCATCGGCCTGATGGCCATCATTCTCGCCGAAGCCGAAGGAGCCGCAGGAATTCGAGTGGTCGAGCCGAACCAGGCACGACGAGAAGCGGCGGCAGAGCTGGGAGCAATGCACGCAGTATCGTCGCTTGAGCACCTGAACCGCGACTCCTTCGACATCGCCCTCGATGCCAGCGGCCACCCCGCAGCCATTGGCCAAGCGATCGCATCGCTCGGCACTCGGGGCCGCCTCATTCAGATGGGCGTGGCCTCCCCGGAGGCAACGGTGCAGCTGAACCCCTATGAGGTTTTTGCCAAGGAGCTGAGCATCATCGGTTCGAACTCGCTCGCTGAAAAGTACGCTGAATCAGCCGAACGCATGGTCGACCTCCAACCACGTCTTGAGAATCTCGTGACGTCCCTGTACCAACTCGAAGACTATGCCGAAGCGCTAAAAGCCGCCACCAGCCCGGACCAAATCAAAGTCCAGATCGTCAACTAGCCTTCCGGCAGCCACAACCATCGCTCCACTATGCATTCCTTGGAGCGATGGCGGTTGGCGCGCCCAATTCCACCTCTGAGGATTCCACCATGAACCAACCACCCACCAGGACTTCACACAAAGTTCTCGATAAGCTCGGCCTTCCCGCACCACTGCTTCTGGGGTTCGTCGGAATCCTCATATTCATGATCGGCGACGGGGTCGAGTCCAATTACCTCGCCCCGTTCCTCGTCAATAGCCAGGGTTTCACCGAAAACGCCGCAACGCTGACCATCAGCGCCTACGGCATCTTCGTGACCCTCGGTTCATGGTTGTCAGGTGCCCTGTCCAACGTTTTTGGCCCTCGCAAGGTGATGTGGATCGGCGCCATCAACTGGGTCGTTTTCGAAGCGATCTTCCTGGGTTTCGGTGTCCATCTGGGCATCCAGTGGATCGCGGTTCTCGCCTACGTCCTGCGCGGCATCGGCTACCCGTTCTTCGCCTATGCGTTCCTGGTGTGGATCAACCTCGCAGCACCCGCAAAACAACGAGGCACCTCCGTGGGCTGGTTCTGGTTTGCCTTCGGCGCAGGCCTGCCAACGCTTGGGTCCCTCGTCGCCAGCAAGACAATTCCCATCCTGGGAGAAGAAGGCACGCTCTGGTTGTCAGTTGCCCTTGTCGCATTGGGCGCAGCACTAGCACTCTTCGGCATTCGCGACCGCACCCATGCCGGACCAGTAGCCACTGGCAACGGAACGGTACTCCAGGGAATGGCCCAAGGCCTGAGCATCATCTGGCGCGAACCCAAGGTCACCGTCGGATCGGTAGTCCGCCTGATAAACACAGCTCCCAATTTCGCCCTCTTCATTGTGGCTCCAATCTATTTCGTTGAAGTCATCGGGTTCTCCCAAGCTCAGTATCTGCTCATCGTCACGATCGTCTACACCGCCAATATCTTCGCCAACCTCTTCTTCGGGGTCATCGGGGACCGGTTCGGCTGGCGAAATACCGTCATGTGGTTTGGCTGCGTCATGAGCGCCATCGGGCTTGTCCTGCTGTACTACGTGCCGCTGGCTGTGGGGCCGCAGTTCTGGATCACGGTACTTTGCTGGTCGGTATTCTCCATCGGACTGGCCGGGTTCGTTCCGCTGACGGCCCTCGTCCCAGCCATTGTCCAACCAAGCGAACGTGCAAATGCCCTCGCCGTCTATACGCTGGCGGCCGGCCTCTCCTCTTTCGTCGGCCCAGTCCTGGTCGGCGTTCTCGGCGGATCCCAAAACCTGCAAGCCACCATCTGGGTCTTCGCGGCGATCTACATCATCGGCGCATTGCTCTGCCTCACCCTCAAGAGCACCGAAGACCCTGGGCAGGCCAAAAAATCCCTCCCAGCGGCCCAGCAGCACTCGGCCAAGGCCTGAACCCGGCCTCCGGGCCTCATCCAGCAGCAACTACCAACTATCCATGGAGCATTAATGACCATCGCATCCCCCGCTTCCTCGTCCAAGCCCCACAAAGATCGAAATCTGGCGCTGGAACTCGTGCGGGCGACGGAGGCAGCGGCCATCGCGGCCACGCCATGGGTCGGAGCCGGCGACAAGAACAGCGCCGACGGGGCGGCCGTGGATGCAATGCGCTTGCAGCTGGCGACGGTCAATTTCGACGGGGTCGTGGTCATCGGAGAAGGGGAAAAAGACCAAGCGCCCATGCTCTACAACGGCGAACGAGTTGGAAATGGAACAGGGCAAAAGTTCGATGTCGCCGTGGACCCGATCGACGGAACCCGCCTGGCAGCACTGGGGTTCAATAATGCCCTGTCGGTGCTAGCCGTTGCCGACGCAGGGAGCATGCTGGATGCCTCTTCCGTGTTCTACATGGAAAAACTCGTCACTGGTCCCGAAGCCGCCGATGACGTTGATCTGCGTCTGCCGGTCAAAGAAAATCTGCGCCTGATTGCCAAGGCCAAGGGTCTCAGCATCAGCCAGTTAACAGTGAGCGTCCTGGACCGCGACAGGCACCAGGATCTTGTGCGTGAAATCCATGAAGCCGGCGCTCGTACCCAAGCGGTCATTGATGGAGATGTGGCCGCAGCCATCGCCGCAGTGCGTGGCAACACAGGCATTGATGCCCTCATGGGCATCGGCGGTTCACCAGAGGGCGTCGTGACGGCGTGCGCCATCAAAGCGCTGGGCGGAGTGATCCAGGGTCGGCTAATGCCAACCTCCCCAGAAGAACAGGACAGGGGCCTGCACGCTGGCTTGGACATGGAAAAGATCTATTCCACCAATGATCTAGTCAACAGCGAGAACTGCTTCTTCGCGGCGACCGGAATCACCAACGGCGACCTGCTCAAGGGAGTCACCGTCGACAGTGCTAAGTTGACTACACAATCCATTGTCATGCGCTCCAAAACAGGAACCGTGAGAACCATCGACGCAGAGCACAAGATCACTAAATGGTCTCAGGATTGATGAAAGTGGTTCTACAGTTTTGAGCTCGAATCACTGAAACTGGTTTTTCGAAAAGTGGTGCAAATGAGAACAATATAGTGCGCTAGTACAACCACGATCTGAGCTGGTCAAGTTTCTGAGACACAATCTTTGATTGTTTCCTAAATACCCTCAAGCCGCAACAGCCTGAGAAAACCTCTCCTCATACAAATCCAGGACCGCCTGAGGGCTCAACCCACCATTAGCCGTATGAGGACGCTTCCTGACTCTTCTATATCTGTCAAGATGCTTCCTGCGCCTTTTGCGCTCGTGCCGATGCTGTCAGAATTCTAAACACACGACGAGCCAGATAGCGTTTGATGCACCGCCGAATCTCTTTGTCAGTCTTGCCTTCGGCGCGACGTTTCTCAATGTAGTTTCGCGTCTCGGCATCATAGGTCATTCGGTTAATCGCGGCCATGTGAAGAGTGCTGTTGAGTCTTCGATTGCCTCCCCTGTTCAGCCGATGCCGAACCGTGTTCCCCGACGACGCTGGGATGGGATTCACCCCCGCAAGGCAGGCGAAAGCGGCTTCACTGCGAACTCGTCCCTCATACGACCAAGCCACCAAACACTTCGCCGCGGCCACGGCCCGGAAGCCCTTCTCCATTAGCAGAGGCGCAGCCTCGCTGACCTTGACCAGCTCATCCAATTTCTGCTCGTTGGATTTCAGTTGTTCTTCCAGATCCAAGATGTGCTTCGCCAGCCGAACCGCCTCGGCACGCGCGATACCCAAAGATAGTTCTTCTTCTCGTTCACGCCACCGGGAGATCTCCTCGACTTGTACCGAGGTGAGCTTCCTTCGCGCATCAACGCCAACGCCATTGCTGCGTACCAGAGCATTCAAGGCGTTTACCGAACGGGTTCGGCCTTTGCTTATGGATTCGCGAGCAGTCACCAGAATTCGCAAGCCCTGACGGATCCCCTCATTCATGCGGGGATGACGCAGTTTCTCAACCGGCAAAGGGAGAACAGCCCTAGCCAATCGGTGGGCATCTAACACGTCGGATTTGCCGATGCCACGGTGCCGGCGAGGATCGCTCCGTAGGACGCGGCCCCTTCGATGACCCAGAGGGTGTCGGCGTCGGCGTCGGTGCGCCTGGCCACCTATTTGATGGCCCGGTTGATGCCGGCCGCGGTGGTCGGGAATGATTGGGTGTCTAGCAACGCGCCGTTGGTGGCATCGAGGATAGCATAGACATGGTTGCGTGCGTGAGTGTCGACACCCACGACAAATGGGTGACATTGAGAGACGATTGACATGGCGGTCACCGTTCTTTTCCTCTGGTGATGGACTTGGTGGGTAGCCGCTAACGGCCGGCGCCAGTCCGGGTAGGAATCACGACGGAACAGAACTGTGAAGGGTCACGTCCAAAGGGGCGGACAATCTTCTAATGAAGCTACCGAGGTGGGCCGGGCGGGCACCGGCCAATCCACCACCGTGGGCGGACAAGTCAATCAAATGACACCCAGAGGGGCAGTTGTACCAAGAGTCACTCCTACGGAGGTGGGCGGCCTGCACCCATCCTGCCAGCTCGTCCCAGACCAGCTAGAAAAAGTCTCACAGTTGTACCAAGTCTCGATGTACTCCATCACCGAAGTCCGGGCCGCCATGCGGCTAGTGAACGCCCGGTGATGGAACATCTCATTCTTGATCGTTGAAAACGCTGACTCAGCTACGGCGTTATCCCAACACACCCCGGTGCGGCCCATCGACTGCCGAACCCCGTGCGCAGCGCACCACCTCTGGAATACATCCGCGGTGTACTGCGTGCCTCGGTCTGAGTGGAAAACGCTGCCAGGGCGGATGAAACCCCGCGAAACAGCCATTTCCATCGCATCAATTACCAACTGCGTCTGCATGTTCTCTGCCATCGACCAGCCCACGATCTGACGCGAGTACAAATCGATCACCGTAGCCAGATACAACCAGCCCTTACCGGTACGCAGGTAAGTAATATCGCCAACCAGCTTCGCCCCAGTGCGTGAGGAACGGAAGTCACGCTTGCCGAGCTTATCGACCATATGGTTCTTGATATGCGCCGTCCGAGCCTGATGATCACGCACTGTCGTGGTCTTGAACCCGCTCATCAGCTTGTCCTCGATTCCGAGTTCCTTCATGATCGACAGGATTGTGGACTTCGGGATCTCTTCTTCTTGGTTATTGCGGATCAAGTCCACCAGATGGCCGGCGCCAGCAACTTGGTTGGACGCCTCGTATTCGTCTCAAACTAGTTTCGACCGGTGCGCCCGCAAGACTTTAGCTTCACTCAGCTGCTTGGAGGGGTTCAGCCACCGGTAATAGGCGGCCCGGGAAAAACTGAGTTTCTGGCACATCCACTTCACCGCGTACTGGCCGGTATGGGATTTGATGAAGTTGAAAGCGGCGCTTATTTCTTGTTGTTCGACGCGAAATAGGCGCTGACATCTTTTAAAAATTCGTTCTCCCGTTTCACCTCTAGCAATTTCTTGCGCAGCATCTCGTATTGGGCCCACTCCACAGGGCCTCGTTCTTCGGTTTCCGCTTCGGGGTGCTCGGCGCGGTAGGCGCGGACCCAGTTACCCAGGGTTCCTTTATTGATGCCCAGGCTTGCTGCGACCTCCATGAGGCTCTTCTGGGACGAGATCACCAGCTCTATTGCTTCGGCACGGAATTCCGGGGTGAACTTCTGACGTCTGGTCATGCACACATTCTCCTACGAACGCGTGTCTCACAGGATCATGACAGCTCAAGTGTGATGTGAACGAACTTTCTTTATTTAGCTGTGTGTATGCCTATGCGTTATTTCGGTAGAAATTTCTGCAAGGTTAGCGGTACCGGGCATTGTGGGAGAACCCGTTATCTGTTGAAGTATGGTCCGGCTTTGTTTGGGGAGATTTTATTCTTCTGAGTATTCCGAGTACGCCTATGGAGAGCAGTCCTGCGAGAGGTCCATGTAGGGTTGCGATATCGGCCACTGCAAAGACCATAATCCAATTCAATACTTCGGCAGGCGGGTATCCAGTCCAGTTGCCTGCTGAGATCAGGATGGGTGTCGAGTAGGCAATCATGGCAATGCAGAAGAAGATTGCCCATTTGAGGGGTGGCATGGTCCGTATGTGTGTGCCGCCTAGGACAAGAGCTAATACCAGGAGTGAACCAACCCAGCGCCAGGGGTCGAGAAGCGTTTGATCGACAAAGGTGAGTTTGTTGTGAATCGCTTCGTTCACGAGTCCAGTTGATGCGATGTAAGAAGGAAGGATTGGAACTATTAGGAGAAGGCCTAGTAGTACTGCGTAAATCGGTACCTTCAGTATCGATTGGGAAGTTTTCATCGTAAATTAGTACCCTCCACGGTATCCTGCAAGCTTGACCACTGGGCAGACAAATCGGACCAGGCAGGTGGCATCTTTATATGCACGAGTGTAGACGTTCCGGAAGGCTCCGTTGCCTCCGTGAATGGCGATTTCATGGTTTGGCATCTGTCGGTGTTCGCCGGAGATGATGGACCAGCTGCCTGCTCGTGTCACGGTCATGGTGAATGCGGCTTCAATTGCATTGGGTACACCGGTGCAGAAGGGATTTCCTGCGTGTACCTTGAATCGAAGATCGACTTCTTTGCTGTTGCTCAGTGAAAGGCGGGAGACGGAGATGTTTGCTGAGCTTGCTGTTTTGGTTGCTAGTAGCTTCTTTGTCGACTTGTTGTAAACCTTGGTCGGAGAAACACCCTTTGTGGCTGATGTCAGTTTTCCATTTTGTGTCCAGTCGATCCCGGCTGTTACGCGGGTTTTATAGCCTCCTGTGGGATTCCATGAGCGATTATTTCCATCGAACTCGAACTTTGAGCCACTGTACTGTCCGCAGCCTGCTGGTGGTGCATTAACCTTTGCCATAGGGATAAATGTCTGATGCCTTACTGCAGACGTAGTGCGAGCGGCAGCAGCGACCGAAATGTCAGAAGCAGCGGAAGAGATGCTGGATTGGCTTCCGCTTCCTTCCGGTACTGTGACTTCCAATCCCCACGTAGCGGCCTCCGCAGAATCGTTGCCGACAGTTTCGACACGGTAGGAAGCGAGTTCGCCAGGCACGACGTCTGTGTCGCGGAAGTTGTCCGAATCGACAGATGCAATCTCTAGGTTGTTCTTGAAGATTACCGCTCCCGTAGCTCCTCGCGGAAGTTGCCATGACAGGTCCACGAAGTCTGGCGCGGCTGCCCACATTGCGCGCCCTTTTTCTCTATCGGCGTTTGCCATCGTGAGGTCGGCGACGGCGTAACTGTCTGACGATTTGAGAATTTGTATATCCGCGGCTTCGCTGGCAATGTTTTGCGCGGCTTTCATAGATTGGTATGAGGCTGCTGGCGCTTTGATTTTTTGTCTGGCTATATTTTGAAGCGTGAAACTTGCTTTCTCTGCCGCGTGGTGGTTCGTAGGGGTTTGGGGCACGGTGGAGGCTACTGCCGTACTTGCGCAGAGGCTCAAAGTGGCGACCGATGCGAGAACGATTGATCCAGTCTTTGAGAGAAGGGACATGTGAATCTCCTTAAGTTGTGTGGGATCGCTTGCTTCATTGCAGCGACCTGAAGTCCTGCTGGTTTAGAAAAGTGAATGTCTTAGCACGAATCTACGTACCGGCAATTTAAGAAATTACTCTAGCCGTGTGATTGAGAATAAAAATGGAAATCATAGAATTTGTTATCGGAACGTTAGAAATTGGCCGTTGACACGGTATTATTTTGATTTTTAGCGGTTTTGCGATGGAAAAGATTTGCTATCTTTCGCTATCTGATGTAGCAGAAGTTTGATCTTATGCTGCAGTCCATTCGTTGATCAGAGAATTGCTTCCACTCATGACCAGTGTCCAATCCGTATTTCTCGGGTTTCGCTTCGGGTGGCTTTGGAATCTGGGAATCTGAAAAATGTCGTGTTCTTCGGGATGAGGCGTTCCCTGTTCGTTCAGAGACTTCAATTTGGTGATTGTTGTAATGCCTGCAGTTGATCGGTCTAAATGCGGTGGCTTTGATCTACTCTCAGCACCCTGGCCTCTTATTGCGTGGTGTCTAGTTTCGGCCGGTGGCTTGATCCTGGGGCCGGTGATGGGCTGGTTGGAAGCTCGGGAACTGTGGACGTCAGTATTTTAGTGCGCTAAACTTTGGTTTAGCGCACTAAAATACTGGAGGGAATGACCGTGAAAACTTTTGACCGCCTGCAAGCCTTCACGCAACAAATAGCGGCAGACCCATCGCGGGAAACCCAGCTCAACCTTGAGGTCGGCGAACCGCTTCACTACATCCCAGAAGTCACGCGTCCCTACCTCGCGTATTCACCCAACATTTGGGGCGCCGAAGAATCCAGCGCCTTGAAACTCGGTGATTTCACCAGTTACCTGGAGTCACGCTCAGCCTCGGCAGCAACTCTCAGGGCACTCGCGATCCGCCTCATCATCCGGACCAGGATCATCACAGCCGAAGCCAATAGCGGTGTAGTCGGTGTAACACTTCAGCTATTGCGTGATGACGCTGAGCTCCAGACCAAGCGAGGGCACCGCTGGGCCGATGAAACGCTCTCACTTATCCGGTACGCCCATACCCATCTCAATATCGACTTGGAGACCTTGCACCTAGCGCTCGCAGAGGTGATGGAGATGAACAAGTGCGCAGATATTCCCCATCAGCGCCGAAAGGGGTTTGCGAACGACGAAGCGACGCTTTGGATCGACACAGCCCTGCGCTTCCAGGAGGAAGGCTCTCCTGAGGCTGTGGGACGGGAGGCTTCTGATCTTGTGACTGCGGTCCAAATGATTCGACGGGAAATGCACTTCACTAGTATTTCCAGCGCAATGCGTGCAATTGAGGCTGGCGAGCGTGAAACCAAGGAAGCGATTGCCGAAAGGGACCGGCGAATTGTCTCTGCCTGTGAAGACGGAGTCTCTTCTACGGAGATCAGT
Source organism: Arthrobacter sp. JUb119 (assembly GCF_024807995.1). NCBI lineage: Bacteria > Bacillati > Actinomycetota > Actinomycetes > Micrococcales > Micrococcaceae > Arthrobacter > Arthrobacter sp. JUb119. Next base: position 33,470 of record NZ_JANUFE010000008.1, on the reverse strand, counting down.
AGCTATGCCATGATCTCTAATGGGCGCATTTCGCAGATTCTTAAGAAAGCACGTACTGAACAGCAAGACTTACCGAATGCGTTAAGTCTTCGCGGTCTGGCACAGAAGAACATGACAGCGACTCAAGCAATGGTGGTGGGTGAGGAGCGAACAATGATGTGGGGAGATCCTGCTACGTCCGGTATTGATGACTAGGTTGGCTGCTTGCCTTCGGTAAACGACTGGCGGGGCTTTTGCATCTGCCGCTTTTGTGAATGCTTGTGAGCGGCGCTGGGGAAACTCTAGAGCGCTGCAGGATCGTTACCGGCGTCCTGTCCTCAGGTGTGACTTGGGATGGTGCGGGAGATTGTTGAAAGGGGCCAGGGTGGGGACATACCGTCCCCGCCCTGGCCTCTTTTTGCGTGGTGTCTAGTTTCGGCCGGCTGCTTGTTTGCGCAGCGAGTTGTAGTACTGGTCGATGATTTCTTGTTTGATGCGGCCGCGGGCGTTGACTTGGATGTTGTTCTTGGCGGCCCATTCGCGGATTGCCTGGGAGTCTGTTGTCGCCTGCTGGGTGTTGTGCTGGGCTGAGTCGATGTAGGGCTGGAAGGCGGCGCGGAAGGCTGCGGCGTTGGTGTCGTTGAGGTCGATCTCGTAGCTGTTGGCGTTGATGGTGAAGTTGATGGATTCGGTCGCTTCGGTGCCGTCAATGTCGTCGATGAGGGTGATGCGGGTTTCGCGGGCCAAGTGGGCTCTCCTTAGTGGTGGTATGTCCCCGGATACGGGGTGGGTTAGTTGATGATGCTTGCGAAAGATGCGGGCAGGGTGATGTTGGGTGGTGCATTGCGAAAGAGTGGGGCGACTTGCTCGGCCGTGAGTCCTGCAATGCCGGTGCCGATCGGGGTGAGGAGGAACGTGAGCTCCTGATGCTCCGTGGCATAGTCGATGAACTCTTGGGCCTGGTGTTCGAGGGTAGGTAGTCCGCTCATAGAGTCGATGGCGTAGCTTTGCCCATGGTGGCCGGTTCCTTTGCCGAATTTCGCCCCGAATTTGAGCCATGCGGTGCGGGCCGCGCCACCGAGGTGCCGCCCTTTAGCATTCGAACCGAAGACGAACACTTCGTTTGGGGCTAATCGGGTGATGCGCTCAGGGGTGATGGTATGTCCCATAGGTGTTCCTCCAGAAGACCGTTGTTCACGGATTAGCTGTCTTGTGGCTTGATCTGCAGCAGGGCCAGCTGCGCTTCGAGATCAAGCTTGCGCCGGGTAAAAACAGTGACCACGACCGCAGACATCGCGGCAGCCAGGGCCAGGAATGCGTAGGTAGGCCAAGCGACAGCAGCACTCTGATTACTCAGGGCACTAGTCAACCCATTATCTGCCCAGAGGTAGGCCACTAGGAGGACAATGGCGAGCAAAATAGTCCCGGCAAGGACCCACGCCATCTTCAAGAGCCGGGAATTCACGGCTAATCCTGCTTTGATTGTTCGGATCTCATAAAGTCGAGAAGCTTCAGACACGGTATGTCCCTCCAATATTGCTGATCTCTTCTTCCTAACCAGCCTACAAAAAGTCGAAGTACTGCCTAGAGGCCGTTACATGCAGCGCTCCAAAATCCTCTTGATAGCTTGATGCTCAGCAGGAGTCATCCACACCCCATATTTGGCTTTCACCTCTGTCTGCCTTGCCACGTAATCACACCGGAACCCCTTATTCGGAGGCAACCAGGTCGCAGCGTCCTTATCCCCCTTGGCCGCATTAGTGGGACCATCGGAGGCCAGCAGATTCAACGGGTCATTAGCGAACTGCAACCGCTTCTCACTACTCCACAGCTGGGCGCCCTTTTGCCAGCTGTCAGACAAAGCAACGACATGATCAATCTGCACTGCAGTGCTCGTGGAAGGACCGCGCACGAACTCAATCTGCTCTCCCGTGTACGGATCAGAGAAAATCCCCGAGAGCACCGTGCACTGCGCCGATCCTGGCTTGAACTTCACCTCATGCAGGTCACGGGCCAGCACATCATTGCGCGCATCGCACCCATTGCGGTCAGGGTCCTTCCACCCTTGGCCAAACTGATCCCGCGCATACCCAATTTTCGCGGTACGTCCCTTCACCTCAACCTGATCCAGCTGCTTCAACGCCAGAGCATAGTCCTGCTTCAACGAAGGACTCACCGATTCGGCCGAGTCAGAACGCCACGACGAGAGATCCACAGAATCCACCGCTGAACAACCACTCAAACCCAGACCAATGATCAGCGCAGAGACCCCTGCCCACCGCAGCTTGCCACGCACCAGCGCGCCACTACAGAACATAGCGATCCTCCAATCCAGCGAAGACCTGAGACCGTGAAGCAGCATCCATCTCCAAAGGACCTAGAAAAACCCTCTCCAGCTCATCGAGCACCTCACCAAACGGAACCCGCGCCTGCTCACTAGAAGGCCACTGCACCAAAGGGAGTCGAAACCGCCCCTCACGCAACACCACCACCAAATAGGCCCGCGGAATTCCCGCTTTTTCAGCGTGCGCCTTGTTAGACCACGTAAAAAACCGCACATACTGGTCATCGCCATCACGATGCACGCGATGAAAACTCTGGAAACCGGGCTCCTCGACATACGAGAAGCCATGCCGACCCAAGGTCGGCTCCAACTGCTTGCGTGAAATCATCACATCCCTTTCTCTTCCACGGCGCTCGCCGGGCATCAAGCCTGTCCTGATTGCTCAGGGGATAGCTCTGTCTGGATCGGCTTTCTGCCACGGATTCTCCAATGGTCGCCGAGGCCAAAATCAGTGCCTAGAAAATAAACCTAGACAAATGGTTGTCACATGACAAGTCTTTTAGTAAAGTTGCATTTGTCAGATCAAGAGAAAGAGGTTCGCAGATGCGACACGAAAAAAAGGTTCGCAAGCTCATACCAGAGCTTGAACGCCAAGGATTCCGAGTCAGGGAAACCAAGTCAGGCTGGATGATCTACCCACCCAACAAGGACCAGCTGACCATCGGAACCCACCGGACGCCGAGCGATCACAAAGCATGGAAAAACTTCATGGCTGATCTCAAACGGCAGGGATTCATCGAACCGCAGTAGGTCGCAAGACCGCCGGGAAACCCCGGCGGCCACCCTCCCCACCTCTAGAAAAGGAACCACCATGACCACTTGGCATATCTACACCAAACTGACCCTCCCGCAGCCACTTCACGAAGACGCCGAACTGCTTGATCTCACGGCCCATCTCACTGACCACGGGGTCTCAGCAACCATCGATCCAAAGAACCTCGCCAGCATCACCATCTCGCTCACCCTCGAAGCTGACGAGCACCTCGATGCGGCCCAGCGGACTACAGGACTGCTGACCACCGGCCCCCTTGCCGGAGCCGAAATCACCACGATGACACTACGCACAGAAAAGGACTTCGACGCCGATTACGCCACCGCGCAAATTCCGGATCTGGTCACTCTGACCGACATCGCCACCCACGCGGGCATTACCCGCCAGCGCGTGCGCGAACTATCCCAGAAAGACCCCACCTTCCCGCCGGTAGCCCTCAGCACCAACACCGTTGCCCTCTACCTCAAAGCCAGCGCAGAAGCCTGGGTCCGGAACCGCAACACCACCACAGGGCGCCCAAGGGCTCAACGCTAAAAATTCAGACTCCCATGACAGGAACTGCCCCCACCCAGAGCTAACTACCGCATAACAAGCAGAACAGGATGCCCCGATGACCCACTCACTGGCCCAGCACACCGAGAAACTCGCAGCAACGAACAACCGCGAATCAACCGCTTATCTCGCCACGCTCACTGCAAAAGAACTGACCGGACTGATCAGCGACTGCCAGCAGGTCATCGAGGAAGAAACCGTCCGCACCACAGCAACTAACGAGCGCCCCAGCTGGGCCGCTTGCTCCCACCAGCAACTCATTGACCAAGCCACCAGCGTCCTAGCCCGCCACCAAGACAACAAGAAGGAGAGCGCACCATGAGTACCCCGGAGCACACCACCCTCACCCTTGGGGTCCTCCGTCCAGCAGACAACCCTCACTACATCCACACCGGGCTCAGCGCCATCTATGACGAGCTAACCCTCGTCGGCTACTACGCAGATGAGCAATGGGAAGTCCATCACCTCACTGAGGGCACCAGCACCCAGCACGAAGACATTGAAGCTCCCGTGCTACTTCGCACCAAGACGATCTACGGACAGACGGAAGCCAACCTCATACCGGCCCACTGGGACACCACAAGCAACACCTGGAAACCAGATCATGAATGGCACACCAGCGGGGGAAACCACGCCCACACCAGCGACTCGCGCTATCTGCGCCTCATCCAAAACCAAACGGGCCATAGCTACAACGGCGCGCTGGCAGTCTACGACCGCACCAAGCACTGAGAAGGACAAGGCAATGAGCATAACTATCACGCACACCCCAAGTGCTGGAACACTGCTCGAAGGTACAGCCCGCGGGGACGGGGCCAACGAGATCCTTAAAGCCCGCGGCTGGAAGTGGGGCCGCGGATTAGAGAAATGGTATGTCCCCCAGTCCCGCGACAACACTCCAAAGCTGCAGATCATCAAAGAAACCACGAAAGCACTCACTGCAGCACACCACGCTGTTCACGTACACCTTGATCACTCAGTCCGGAATACGGCCGAAGTTGAAGCGGACCTCGCCGAACGCGCTGCCCAGAGGGCTCAACACTTGCAGGGCGTCGCGGAACGTAAAGCGCACGAAGCCAACGAGGCTGAACAAGCATTCTTTGCCGCCCACCACCGTCTCCCAGCTGCCGGAGAACCAGTCAAGGCTGGCCACCACTCGGAAACTCGGCACCTGCAGGCGATCGACAATGCAAACACCGCCTGGAAGAACAGCGTTGAAGCCGACCAGGCAGCACTTCAGGCGTTCGAAAAAGCCGAAGCCGCCCACCACGCCACAGGCGCGCGGAATAACCCGCAGACAGTATCCAACAGGATCGAAAAGCTCACCGCACAGATGCGCCAGCTCAAGCGGTCCATCGACGGATACACCGCGAACCGTGCCACACCCTATGAGCGTGAAGTTCCACCAGCATCTGGGGAAGCAAAAACCCGCGCCCAGGAAGAAATGGCTGCACTTGCAGAGCAGATCCAGTACTGGCAAAGCGTGCAGCGTGAACACCTCAAAGCCGGACGTATCGGCAACTACAGCAAAGACACCATTAGCCCGGGCGACTACGTCCTGATCGGTCCGCACTGGCACCAGGTGCTCAGGGCCAACGCTAAAACCGTGAGCGTCGATAACACCGGCCGCACTGGCAAAGCTCCATACAGCTCCATCAAAGGCCACCAAAAGGCCGAACCACCAGCTGACCAACTACTCAGCAGCTAACCCTTCATCAGAAAGTAGGTTCCACGATCCAACTCATGAAACTCATCCCACGACCACCACCACAACGAATGGAAAGCATCATGTACACGCACATCAAGATCAAGAAAAACCCTTACGCCTGGCCATCCTGGCTCGTGTCCTATGAGGGACATACCATCGGCTCATCTCACAGCCTGCAGATATCCCGCATTGCAGCGAACTTTGCCCAGTCGCACGTCAAAGAGATCAACCCAGCGAACCTCTGCGCTAGTTATCTCATCACCCACGTCGCCGAAGACATGAACCACGGCGGGTACCAGGAATTCTGGACCCCTGCACCGACTCACCTTCTGGCACTGGCTCCGGCCGCCTGAACACCACCACACCCGAAAACTGAGGATCCCCGGTTATGACTATCCAGAAAAAAGCTCAGGAGTTCACCCAGACCATCGTTGAAGATGTCAAAGGTGCTGAGAGCATCGCTGGACGGGTGCTCAGCTATCAGCGCCAGAAAGCAAAACGCCAGCAACGGGGCCTACCTGCCCCCAGCGCCATCGAGCACGAGAATCTACGAACAGCAATCTCCTACCACTTTGGAGAACCAACAGCACTATTCTTCGACCGGTACGAACGCCTGCCCTACGACCGCCAGTCCCTGCTCGGATGGCCAATGACCTGGGCTGGACGACAAGCGATCAACAGCTGGCTGTTGATAATTACCGGCACACTTTGGGTGCTGTTCTACTTCTATCTGCGGAGAATCCTAGATTTCAAGGAGTTGGGATCTCCTGAAAAATACTTCGCTCACGCTGCTGTGACCGGACTCTGCGCAGTTCTACTTCTTTTCGTGCTGACCCAACTGATCCGACAATTCCCGCCCAAAAACTTAGAACAACGCCTACTCGACTATGAAGGCATGAAGCAAAGGCGGATCGCTGACACTCAGGCCCGTGAAACGGCAGCAGAACAAGAACGGATCGACCGTATTGGCAAAGCGAAAGAACGAGAAATCAACGCCGAACAAGCTCGTGCAGAACGCCTCATCCAGGACTCACGCAAGGAAAGTCAGTAAGGCATGTTTCTGATCGTCTTCGCTCTGCTGATACTCAGCGTTCTCATCTTCTTTACAGCCTCAACCCTCAGAGAATTCGGGATTCGAAGCTTCAGTGGCCCGTCTGCACTCATCGTAACTTCGCTGTGGTCCGCCATGACCTTCTGGATGATCTTGAATCCTCACATCACAACTTGACCAGAAAAGAGGTCCCTATGTGGACAATACTCGGACTAGCCGCTCTAGGAATCTTCAGCTTCTGGCTTCTAGGCTCAGGAGCTCCCATGATCTTCCTCCAGGACAAAAAAGGGGGATTCTCCATCAGAGCTGTCACCCTGGTGCAATTGTTCCTCACCTTCCTAACCATCGGCTGCCTCAGCTCAGCGATACTCCTTGCCGTGACATAGAACGTCAGGAAATGCGATGAACGAGGAGCAAATACACCTAGTCAACGATCAACTATCGATCCCCGGTTTCACCTTTGTCGATAGCTTCATCGCCCGCTGTACAGCACTCACCGCATCAACCACCACCAATATCAAAAAAGTGACCTGCCAGCGCTGCCTCAGGGTCGCCGAACGAAAAACCTCTGGAGCTGTGACCGGTATGTCCCCTGACCGAGGCTAACTACACCTACAGAAAGAGCAATCCCCCAAAGCATGCAAACCAGTCCCAGAAAGTAAAAAGCTATGGTTATCGGAGATTCTGCAATGAACGGGGTCGACTCTTCCTTTCAAGAGATCATCCCTGCACTTGTAGTCGTGATCCTTTTAGGCTGCGTCCTTGCAGCTTTAGCACAAGGAATCAAAGCAGCACGAGGCGAGGCATCTGCAGGCGGGGCACTAGCTATCTTGCTATTTGGAGGGCTAGTCGTCACTGGATTGTCTGTGCTGCCAGGGATCTTGAATAAGGAAACCGGCAACGAGAACAGCGAAGCGAAACCCGATCCTTCACCAACACCCACACCGCTACCTGAGACTACGGCACCAGCAGATACCGGAACACCCCTCATGGTCCTCCTCTGGATCGGCGTGGCCATCGCAGCCATCGCCCTCATCGCAGCCATCATCTGGAGCATCAGCAAGCTGCGCCAGCGCCAACAGCGCCAGCGCAAACAACTAGAAGCCCAAGAGGCGCAGCGCAAAGCGCTAGAGGAAGAACAAGCCAAAATCGCTGAACGCTGGAAGACCGTCACCGACCGCCACGAGGCAATGCGCCGCAACGTACTCAAGGCAGAAACCGACTGGGACATGCTCTTCGACCTCCCCGCACTGACAGACATCAAAATTAGAGCCACCAGCAAGCTCTACCGGGCCATGCGAGACGCAGAAAACGCCATCCCCGACATGCCAGCCACATTCACCCTCTCCACGGACCTCAACACCCTGGCCTACCCCAAAGCAGTCCACGCCTTCGAAGACGCCTGGGAAACCGCCTACGCCAACGCCCAGAGGATCAGCACCACCAAAATCCCAGCCAAAGAACTCAAAACCATCCAGCGCATCCGCGCACTACTCACCATCGCTGAAGGCGTCGGAGCCACCGACCACGAACGCCACACCGCCTACACACAAATCCGCAAAATGCTCGGAGACCTCAAAACCATCAAAGTCCCAAAACGCGCACTACTGCACATCGAAGAAAAACAACGCCTCGCGCTCGCCGTCTAGGCAAAACATGCAGGCGGAAACCATCAAGGATTGACAATGAAGAAGGACGCCATGCGTTACACAGTGTATGAAGATTTCGATGTTTTAGGGGCTGTCAACAACCAACAACATAACGGAAAGTCCTGATAGCGTACTGACTTTTAGTCGGGTGCGGGATCCTGGGGCTGTTCGTGGTGGTGCTGTTGGAGTTTATTCGATCATGGCTTGATAGATTTATAGCTGGAACTTGCTCTTGCTTATCCTTCTCTGGATTTGATGTTCTCTGCTCATCGGGCACCCGTCCAAGGATTTTACAGTCAAGGTGAAGGGGCGCCGAGGGGCATCGATGACGTTTTGGAGCTCATGGCTTTGGCTGTTTTGTAGCAGCATCGAGCCGGCGGTGGATATATGAGAAGAGCGCGAAGGCATCGTAGAAATCTGGCATAATTTCGACATTGTTGATTCGACTCGAATGTGCACGAGGATTCCTATAGTGGCCGTGAACGCCAAGGAGCAGATTCTTGAAACCACGGTGTTCGCTAATCTCTGAATCAGTCTCATATTTGTTGATGTAGAGATGCGGAGTGTCTTGGCGCGTTCCGAAAACTCCGTTGTATAGAGCGTCACCATCACCCGCCAGTTTAGTCATTTCTCGGATGCGATTTGGGATGCTCTTAGACGCTTCTGTCATCGCGTGGAACAGCGACCGTGTAATAAACTCCTCAGCACAGTACCTGAATAACTCTTCGTGGGTACCGCGTCGACGGAGTTCAACATGAAGTGTTCCAGCCAGTGTTGCTGCCTCCGAGATGGTGCTGGCCTTTTTACCGCGGGCCAATTTTCCTTCATCGGTGATCCGATATCCATGGTGGACCATGAATTCGTTCAACTGATCGCGTAGTTGCGTAAATCGCGCGGGGTCACGCGAATAGCGACTTGGTGACATTGTTTTGTTAATGAAGGCGATGACACAGTTGCCGGCCTTTTGGGAGTATTGCTTGTTGTTCAACGTGAAATATAGGCTCTCACGCTTATTCCTTCCATCCTCTCGCCGCTGGATGCCAATCATCGGAAGAAGTGAGTCAAGTTCTGAACCGGTAAGGCCGGGAAAATCGGTCTGAGCGAGAACATCGCAGACTCCCTTAATGAAGTCCATTGGAAATGCCTCAGCTCTTTTTGGCGATGCCATCACATCTCTCCTCCATACTGCGTTCACGTGCATCGTAAACGACTACCGCGGATGACATTCAGTTTTGGTCAGCTGCATAGATCTAGAAGCACATTTAGAAAGGTAAAGACTGTCCGAGCGCTTCGATCACTTCGCGAGCAGTTTCTGCGGTTTCATCCGTTGCCGCCTTGCTAAGACCACTCGCCACTGGCGCCAGCAAACCCTTGACCATCGTTATTCCTCGACGTACAAGACCTTGATCCGGTTCAGCCTTGACTACTTCCTGCAGAACGCTCGTGGCATTTGAGCGGACCTCATCCTCGTCTGAACTATCAAGTTGAAAATTCGGTAAGCTCGCTAGAATATCGGTGAGCAAACCTGCAAGAGTTTCATAGCCAGGAGCAACTTGCTCACTAGCATTCTGCGTCTGTTCAACGTTCTGATTGCCCCAAGCAAGCTGTGCATGATCGCCCTGAACGGTCACTACCGGTCCGTTGTAGTTGTTGATAGTTGTCGCAGTGGGCAAAGAAACAGCTGAAGGGTCAGTTTCCAATGGAACCCTAACGGGATTTTTAGCGAATTCACGCTCGATATCGCGCGTCATCTTCCGGATCGCTTGCTTGTTGATGCTGAATCCTTTAGGCAATGTCAGGCCACTTTCTACTTTGAAAAGTATCGATGATTTGAGTATCTCATGGAGCACCGATGCTGCGTTTTCGTTTCGAGGAGAACATCTGTGAGTTAGTGAGAAATGCTTCCTCTCCTAGTGTTCTACCGGGTCTTCGTCTGCTGGGTGTGCGCACTGGCCCTGTGTCGACTGGTGGTCCTTCCCAGCTCCGCGTTTCAGCTCCAGCGTTCTGGGGTAGTGCTCGGAGTGGTTGCGCTCGCCGTGCACCGGACCCTGGTTCTTTACCTGCACGTGCTGCTTGGTGCCTGGTTGGTGGGGGGACATACCGCCCGTGTGTGGGCCGGCCGCTGTTGGCAGCTCATCGTTGGCGGCTCGTCCTTCCTGTGCGGTGGGGTGTTGGTCTTCCTTGGCGGCCGAAGATCCGGGCGGCCGAAGGTTCTGGCAGTTGATGGTTCGGGTCGGCTTCGTTGACTAGTGCTCCCACAGACCACAGGCCACCGGGCACGGACTAGAGGGCCAAGGGTTGGTGTGGGGTCGAGGCGCGTGGTGGGGCCAGTCCGAGATCCGGGCGCCCTGGGCTCGGGTGCTGGCAGTATGTCCCCTTGGGTGTCTGCCGGCCGCATGCATGAGCCCGCTGGTAGCGGCCGTGACTGCATGCACCATGTAAACCCCCCCCTTTTTTCTGAGGCAGCTTTCTGAGGCAGCGTTCCAAGAAGCTGCACCTCGACCGGCTCAGCGTGGAAGACCGCCCATGTTCGGTGGAGCCTCCAGGCAGCTGCCCACACTCTTTTGGGTGCGTGTATCTTGTGACGGCTGCCTGCACACTGCCTGTCTTCGCTGGTTCTGATGGTGTTGATGAATACGGACGGAACTCGCGTCCTGGGGTGGTGTTCGGAGTGGTTGTTTGCCGTGCGCCGGACATGGCTTCTCTGCCTGGCACTTGGTGCCTGGTTGGTGGGGGACATACCGCCACAGCGGCGGGCCGGCAGCCTAGGCCTCGAGGGCTGGATGCACCCGTGCCGGACAGTAGGTCCTCCATGCCTTGCTGCGCTTGCCGTTCGTTTCTGGCATCGCTGTGGACGCAAGGGGGCGGCTCTCCGGCAGTGTTCTCCTCAACGCGCGGATCTCGCCTAGATCTCGTGCAGCCAGGTGAATGGTGAGTGGGGGCATACCGTCGGCCATGGTCCTGCAGCAGAACTCTGGCCGGTGACGCCGCGCGCGAGACCTGGTCATTGCATCCAGTGGATCGGAGGCCTTGTGCATGACCCAAGGGACGCGGCGTTAATCCGGCCTCGGCGCTAAGCCAGGTCCCGCGGTCCGAGATCCCTGACCGATGGTATGTCCCTGCCCCTGCAGGCCGCGCACTCCAGGGGACCGGCAGTATGCTGTGTCAGATGAGTGCCGCTGGGCGGTATGGTCCGTCTGCCTTGCATGCCTCCCATGCGCTCACCAACAGGTTTCCCGTGCTGTTCCCAGTGGGCTTCAGGTAGGCTGTGGCTCCTCGTGTCTGGAACGGCTTCTTTCGGGACTGTTGGTGGTCAGTTTGAGGTCAAGGTGCGGTGTTGTCGATGTCCGAGTGACATGCGACGGTCGGCCCACATGCGCTGCTGGTCACGAGCGGCGGCGATGACCTCCGGGTTGATGTCAGCGACGGCGATGCCTTCTCTTACCCACTCGCCCATTCAAGCTTGCCGCATGGTACATCTGGACCGCCATGCTAGCTGAAATTAGCCGCCATATAAGGCCAATAGCCACAACTGCCGGAGCTACAAATAAGGCTCTCAACACAAGCGTTGAGAGCCTTTCTGCACACCCGGGTACTTGGGACTTAACCCAGATGCTATTGCCTGGCACCTTGGGGGATTGCCAGGCAACTAGCTAGTGCAGCATTTGGGGATTCCGCACTAGCTGAGAACTCTTCTAGTTTCCTAAAGGTAAGTTCCTATCAATAGGATTACATTCAGAATGAAAAGCGGTCAAACGAGTGGAGGAAGTGGTGCCTGTTCAATAGGCCCCTCCGCTGCTCGTTCTAGCGGTGCAGGTAGATATTCTGATGGATCTGAGTCCAGCCATCACCTGTCAGCGATTTGGGATCTGCGTCATCAGCAACCAGGAGGACTTGGGTTCCGGTCCCGTTGCTTGTGTTGACGATGGCGTTGTTTCCGCCGAGTAACCCGCACCCGCTGAGCCAGTTACTTCCTGTTGTGGGATAGGCCAGCACACAGCCCATTTTTTTATCTGTTGAGGTGCCGATGAAGTAGTTCGCGCCCTCGTATTCGACGGCAAAGCGCAGTGAACCTGGATCAATGATTTCAGGGATTTGGCTTGCCTGAGCCGTGGGCTGTTCGGGTAGCGGATCTTGTTCCAAGATTCCTAGATCGCTGGCTGATGCACAAGCTGTCATGACTAGCGCAGAAGATGCGATCAGCAATGTTGTAAAGAGTCCCTGTTTCAATTCCCGCACCTTTCGAATGGCCCTATTAAGTGATAGTAGCCCAGTCAAGAGCTCCTTGGGGTGCCATGGGGAAAATTCCTGAGTAAAATCACGTCGGTTTATAAAGATACTGTAACAATCAAGTTCGCCTATTATTTTAGCCTCGTAAACTTGATAGGTTTCAAAAACATTCGCGTGTCCATTTTTAGCATCTCATTTTTCCAAAGAAGGGAAATTGAAAATGAGTAGAAAATTAAAGCCTCTCGTGGCCTGTGTTTTCGCTTTCTTGCTTGTCTTCTCGACAGCGCAAGCAAGCCAGGCAACTACGGTGTGGTTCTTTGACGGAGTAAAAGCGCAGTATGTAAAGGCCAGCTGGTATGCCAACGGAACCACTGCAACGAAGCAAACTGAAGGATTCGTTCCTCATCGCTTGATGACTGTGACTGCTCAAGGAATCACGAACGCTGGAGTAAACGGTACCGTCTACAAATCAGTGAGTGGGACTGGCCATGCTATCGCCCCTTATAAGACGGCTTCCAAAACTCATCATTCACAGTGCTGGTGGCAGTATGCAAATGCCGGTACATCTAACTACCAAATTCGCTGCGCTTACGAGAAATGAGGTGATTTAAATGAAGAATAGCACTCGAAAGAAATCAGTACTCTTCGGAGGGGTAGCTGCACTTGCCGCTCTTGGAATTGCTATCGGGGTATCCTCCGGCTTGAATAGCCCTCACGAAGCTGTGGCCAGCGATATTCCATCTCCAGAAGCCCAACTGAAGGTGTTGAGCCAACCTAAAACTGCAGCAGACAAGCTTCCCGCTTTTCTTGCTGAGTCTCTGAAAAATTCTGGTCTTAGACCAAAGACAGTACGTTTCATTGGGGAAGACCAGGAGAACAAATTCTGGGTATCGACTCATGGCGATATTGGTATCTGCCTGTTGACCGAAGCAAAATTCGATGGTGGCGCAGGTGGGATTTCGTGTGGTGACGCACAACATCTGACTGAAACTGGTATCGGACTTGTTTCATATTTTTCTGATGGTAAGACGGAGAAAGCTGTTCAAGCTCATTTGATTCCTGATGGTTATGCTTCGCAAGCCAGGACTCTCAATAAGGCAACGGTTGGAGAGAATCTTATCTTGGGTAACCCGGCTATCAACGGTGAAGAAACAGTGGTGCTTGCCCCTGAGGTTAACCTGCGATCGTCGAAGTTGCTGCCGACTTTGCAAATTTCGGATATTGAGGTGAGCGAAGCACCCTGATAAAAGAAACTAGGGAACAGGAAAGTAGGTGCCACGCCGTTAGGCGTGGCACCTACTTGTCACGGACTTAGTGGCAAAAATTTGTCCGGTTGTGCCTGATTGAGTATTTTCTAGCTGGGTACCCCGGTATCGATCATTTTGGGTGCGCTGGCTATACTAAGAATTTTCTAGGGGCCTGGATGAGTACACACAATTTCGCAACGTTGCGCCGCGCTGTCATCGAAACATCATTATCGAACAACTGGGCGCAGGCAGTCCAGGAATGGCAGGTGGTAAGCGTTGAGGAAGACCCGCGCGGGACAGGAATCTGTGTGTGCGGCAAGACTTCCCTTGTCTATCTCTACACAATTCATAACTGGCGAACCCAAGAGTCTCTATTTCCAATTGGAAGCCAATGTGTCAACCTATTTGAGGTCGAAGAGCTTGATCTCAGCGTTAACGTGCTCCATCAGCTCTTGAAGCTACGATCTGCATACACCTCCCATAAGAACGTTGATCTCACGAGCGAATACTTCTCGCGAGCGTTGCTTGCCGACCTGTGGCAAAACGAGGCGTTCCCACCGAACGATTTCAATCGAGGGAACGGAGACAACGACTACAAATTCCTGCTTGATCTGTTCAATCAGCGGCACGACTTCACTCAGAAAGAAAAACGCAAGGTCTGGGTGCTTATAAACAGAACGATCAAAGAGTTTGTGATGAAGGACGAGCGTCTTGGGGTAGTTGTTTAAGCGCAAGCAGGGCCATTGCCTTAGATAGCCAGAATCGATCGATATTGAACAGGTGCCAACATGGCAGTTATTCCAAGCAGATAGTCCTATTTATCAAAGGTATTGAAGGCTTGGACTCTGATCATCGGCTGATCCAGCAACATAATTCCGGTGCCGAGTGCTACTGCCAGACCGACACATAACGCTAGATTCACCTCAGCCCACACGTTAAGGATTTCGCCTAGCTTGTTCAAGGGCAGAAAACTGCCGTTATCCCTGATGCTATCGACTCATAATGACCGTCTGAACCACTCCTCAGGAAGAGCAGTATGCGCAGTAGCGGGGTGAGAACCAAGAGGGTATGGATCAAATTCGGTCTGCTGCTACGAAGTCCTACGCTAAAGCTCTATGCATCGTTGTCACCTCATAGCTGAAATGTGTCAGTTGTCTTCTATTACATTGCCACCTGGAAGCGCTCGCCGATCATCTCTGTGGGGTGTTCTTTCCTGTTGGTGGGGGAACATGCCGTGCGCAGGGACCTTCGGCCGCTTGAGGCCTGGTTGTAGGCTACTGGCTGCAGGCTGCCTCGATTCACTTGGATTTTCCGGTTCTTGGGGTCTGCTCAACTAGCGGTTGAAGTTGCCGCGGGCGTTTATTTTCGGTAAGCGCAAAAATGTTTGGTTTGTCAGTGGCTGCTCGTCATGCCGTGATCGAAAGCAGGCTGCCGGCCGACGGATTTTGCTGGACTGTGCGATGAGAGGGAATAGGCCCGGGGAGCACACCGCTATTTAGCCGGGGTCGGGTTCCGTTGTTGTTCGTTGTGATACGTGTGAGTCTGTTGAGCGGACCTTGCTAAGTGCGGGCGTTGCCAGGAGTGGTTGTTCGCCCCTATGCATGTTCATCTGGGGTGTTTGTGCAGCGGTTTGGCCGGTGGTTATCCGGCAGCTCGTTTGAGTGGTTTTCGGGTGGCTTCGCTGAATACGCGCAGAACTAGCTCTTTGCTGGCCTGGTATTTTATTCTTGGTGGCTATTTCGTCTGCAGCTAGTTCGCTGTCAGGCTCTGGAACCTTGAGAATTAAGTAATTTACGCGTGTAATTTGTCGATAAGATTGACTGCTTCATCGACTTTCTCTTGGTTATGGCCTGGGAAGCGATTAGTCATGAGTTCAGGATAAGGGAAAGCATTTATCTGGAATTCAAACCAACTCATTCTTGTTGAGTATCCGTCATGCTTAGCTTCGATTTACACGTTGGAATCTTGGGATTTGCTTCCTCAGGATCCAGTTTTTCGAGGCACTATTGTCCATGATTCTAGATGCGAAATAATCGTTTTTTGCGTTAAAGTGGCGTTTCCGATGTGGTGTATTGCTGTGATCGATCTCTCAAGTAAGTAATCAAATATGCAGACAATAACTTATGGCAGGTAGGCGCACGTCTGGGTAGCCCGTTGATGAATCAACGGCTGAAGCTTACTTGGTACCTTGAAATTGTCTGCCGCCATCAATCGTAAGTATTGATCCGGAGATATAGGATGCTTGTTCAGAGCTGAGGAACAAAGTTGCTGAAGCAATCTCAGAAGGAGTAGCCAGTCGACGGAACGGGTACGTGGATAGCAAGTCCCTCCAGCGTTCCGAATCACCGAATTTTTCGTGGGCAAGCAATTTCAGTCGAGACACCTGACGAGGTGTTTCAGTTGGTCCTGGATTAATTCCATTAACCCTAACATTGTGCTCGTGGCTCTGTCCGGCGAGAGATTTTGTAAATGAAATAAGTGCCGCATTAGCACTTGATACAGCAATTGTGTCAAAATTAGGGTTTTCCCCGGAAGTTCCAATAATATTAACTATTGAACCTTTGGAGCGCTCTTTCATGTAACCATAGACAGCTCTAGTTAAATTGATGTATCCAAAGACTTTTAGATCCCATGCGTTTCTCCAAATCGATTCATCGAGACTAACCAAATCACCTTTTGGAATGTCCCCTGCCACATTGACTAAAATATCAGCTTGTAAAAAATGGCATGGAATCGTATTTATGGAAAACCTGTTCCTTAGGTCAACAGCAAACGTCGCGACTGAAACTTTCGAGTTTCGACGGATGGACAATTCCAATTCACGAAGCTTCGACTCACTTCTAGAGAATGCAATGATGTTGCATCCTTCTGCTGCATAAGATTTTGCTACCGAGGCTCCGATTCCTTGAGTTGCCCCGGTAACGAGAACTGTTTTTCCAGACAATCCGAGGTCGAGCAACTTATGTCCTTTCTTCTTGACAGCCAAAGGGCCAGAAGCAGCTGAGTGGCAATCCGGGTGTTTTGAGTGCTGGGAAATCTGATAATCGCGGCGCGAAATTTTATTTTGACGTCCTAAAGCATGATTGCATACCGCCTGGCCCTCACTAAGCGGGCGTCGATATTTGCCCAGAGCTACATTTTCTTAGAAATATATCGATAGGGAGTTGAAAATAATCGAACCATAAGATAGGTTTCGCAAGCTCATATTTGCTCGATCGTCTAGGATGAATTAATCACCTCATTCAAAATTAACGGTAGACATACCCCTAAGTGTGTGACTAGGCTCATGCCAAACACCTGTTTCAGAGATGAGCGGGGCCTGCGTTTGCCCTAGCCGCATGAAGTTGAGGAGGGCCATGAGACTGTTTATGTTGGTTAATCCACTTGTTATGTATGCAGTTGCGCGTGGTCTACGGCAAGAGGCCTCCTTCATCTTGGCCGGATTGTCGGATGCCGAGGATAAATCGCTACACCCTATGAGCGCGAGCAGGTATGTGGATGCAGGAGTTTGGGTTCCACCAGTTCCACAACAAGAGTGGTTGATTGACGTGGACTGTATTACCGCACCCGTCCAAGAATGGGTCTCACACATACAATCCTTGTGCAAAGTATTTGACATAGATACGATCCTCCCGGCCAATGATCATGACCAGTTCTTTCTAACTCTTGCTCAGGAGCAATTTTCCACCCTTGGTATCACGGTTTTAGGTCCTTCTCATCATTCGGTTAGAAGGATGAACGACAAGTATCAGTTAATGCAAGATGCGCAATCAGTGGGGATATCGGTCCCTTGGACAGCTCTTGCATCACAATCAGAAGTGCTGGGTAAAGTTTCAAGAACTTTTCCTGTTGTCCTAAAACGACGGTTCTCCCAAGGAGCATCTGAGGTCTCATATTTTGAGTCTTCTGATGAACTCAGATCTAGAATAAAGGAAATTTCATCTAGAGAGCCGTCCAGCAATTGGATCGTTCAGGAGTATATCCCTGGGCGTATTGAGCCGTCATGTACAGTATTTGCTTCAGGTTCTTCTGTGTTTTTGAGCGCTTTTCACATCAAGCATCGTTATATGGCACCATCGGCATCTACAGCGGTAGAAGTTGTTATGCCTTTTATACCTGAGACTTCACTTCACAGCTTGGTGAAAATCCTAGATTTTGGAGGTGTGGGAGGCCTTCAGTTCAAGCTTGATTGTCGTGACGGTGCTGTCAAATTGATTGAAGCGAACGCACGGATGGGGCAGAACACGCGACTGGTTCTCCCCTTAGTGGAGGCCGCTGGATATGATCCTAGCAAGGTGCTGCTCGCAGCACTTGAAAACGAAATTCACGAGAAGTTCAGCTTGCGTGTTGGTGATATTAGCGTTTCTCCTTGGGACGACTTGGTTTGCATTTGGGTGCATATAAATTTGCGAGGAAGAGCCAACCGGGTAGATAACTCAAGGCCACGACTATCACTCTTCATCCGACAAATTCTTGCCAGCTACTCGGGCCGAAGGGTGTATCTGGACTACATAAGCCGATCTCTATTTACAGATACGCGTGCCGTTCTGAGATTCTTTGCCAGGCTATTCGCTCGGTGCCACAATCCTGAACCTGTTCCTTGGAGCGGATCCGAGAGACGGCATCCAATCCGTTATGTACAGGACGTTGCATGATGGCAACGGGTACGAACAGATTGGCTAAGAACTTCGGAACGACATTTGTCATTAGTGGAGCAACAACTCAGGGTACGTATTTCCTACTGGCGGCCTTGGCAGTTCTAAAAACCGAGGACCCCAAAGCAGTAGCATTCCAGCTGATAGCCCAAGCGCTACCTGCGCTAGTTTTATTGGTATTGATCAAGAAAGCCGGCGATCGATGGAACTTTAGAACCTTGCTGATTTGGTTGCTACTAGGCCAAGCAGCCGTAGAAATTATTTTCAGCATCGCTACATTCATACTTGGTTACCAACTACCTGCAGCGCTGATCGCTAGTCTCCTACTTGGCATAACAACTAATGCGCAGGCGCCAGGACGTAGATCCATTTTGGCGGATCTCCAGCCAGAGGAAACTCGCCGCAAGAATATGTCATTGCTGACTACCTACAGCAATATTGGACGTCTTGTCGCTCCGGCGATCGCCAGCTTCCTCATGGGATCAAATTTCTGGCCGGTATGGTTCATACTTGATGCTGCTTTCTGCGTACTCTCAGCAATTCTGGTCAGGCAGGCACTAAAGATAACTGGACGATCGGCGGCAGCAGATTCATCAACTGAACATGATTCGCGACCTCGCGCTTACAGCAAACCTGTGGTTATATTCATGATTTCCTTCTTCCTGCTGTGTACTTTTGGATTCAACATCCAAGTAATTGCACCCATGGCCGGAAGAGACCTGTTGCACGACGCAGCGGCCTATGCCGGCATCATTGTGTCGGCACACACATTTGGTTCGATTCTAGGAGCATTTGTTGTCACAAGAACTCACGAGTGGCTCAGAGGCACATACATAGTTGGCATCCTCGTTCTTGGATCGTCTTTTTTCCTCATGACCCCATGGAGCGCACCTGTACCTCTCTTGATTTTCGTGGCAATTGGTGGGTTTGGTCGGGGACTTGCATTGACTGCATCTTCAGTCATGACAAGTACGTGGGGCGGAAATTCGGACTTCAGGGAGAAACTGATGGCTTTCACGGCCGTTGTTTTTACGGGTAGCAATCTTTTGAGCGGACCGATCGTCGCCACAACAAACTACTTTGGAGGAGCGATCCTGACCTTAATTGTCTGCGGAATCGGCACCCTTCTTGCGATTATTGGACTTGCCATGGGGAAGGACTGGGAAGCGAAAAGCTCTCTTCCAGCAGAGAACGAATCAACAAAAGAGAAAACCGAATGACTTCCACCTAATTCATGGTGATGAAGGCATGCTCTAGTCGATTGGGTGCATGCAGTAAATCGAGATGGTAACCAGGAAGGAGTGGACACCATGGCTGAAATCGAACGCGCACTTCGCGATCTTGAGAACGAAGAAATGTCTAAGAACCTGCATATGTAGGAACACTTTGTGTTGCGGGAACGAGTCATTCGTTCCCGCAACATTTTCAATCGTAACTAGTCTAGAAAGGCCTGGAGCTAGATGGTAGAACTAGCCGGATACTCATATGGACAAGGGTTACCAGCGATGGCAGCCAGCGTGAAGGGGCTTGCCGAAGCAAACTATCCATCGAGTTGTAACGTGTATTCAGGTCTTCGGAACTCAAGCGAACTTTCAACGCATCATGCGGAAGCAACGTTGGACCTCGCTAAAATAATTGTGGGGACTAAACCTCATTTCGGCTATCGCTATAACAGCAAAGCACCTCCAACAACTAGGATTTTCACGTGTGCCAGTCAGCATCGATTAGATGGCATAACCCCTGAAATCAATGATTTTCCTTCGGACCTCTCATCTTCATTGTTCGTGTCAGTTCGAGAACAGTGTGATGAAAGTTTGAAAACTTCAACTTTTTCACCTTTGATGCGGGAAACAGCGTCAGAACTCATGCTCAGGCTTGGCTACATTCGTGAAGCTGCGAAATTGGTACACCTTCCGGAATCGTTACTTCAGGAGGCGCCACCAACGGATCAGATTGAAATTTCTGTTGAGGATGGGGTCGGTCAGTTTCATGTTCTTTCCAGGGCATATCCAAATCAAAGAGACCTTGCAGAACTATTTTTCCGTTGCGGGCATGACAAGAAGTTCAGCAGCTATCAGAGGTCAATTTTCCTTAAAAATTTTGTGGTCTACTTTGGGCAGCGAAAGACGTGGGATTCACGGTTGCCTGCTGTGGCTGAACGACTGATCAATATGCTCGGCAGCGTTGGCCTCCAAGGTCATCATCAGGACTTGTACGCACAAACAGTGTATAGGGCACTGGCCTTTATTCCATTCTTGCAGCGAAATATTGATGGCGCATTAGACCTCCTGGATAAGGGGCTCGAACATCAGAACAGAGCAAATCTCGAAGGCGAAGACGCCCTGCTCTGGCGTGACCACGCGTTTCCTTTGTTTGAGACCTTATGTAAAACAACGATGTATGCAGGCAAGCTCGACCGAGCATACATTTTTGCGACGAAATTGACAGATCTGAGCCCAGGCGATTATCGAGCATGGATCGCACGAGCAGATGTTCTTATGCGGCTTAACAAGTTACATGAAGCGTCAGCGGATCTTCTACGGGCGGAAAGCCTGGGAGGACGCCATGTTGCCGCGGCAAAATTCGGTCTTTTCCAAATCGCGCTACTAGAGGGAGAGGTAGAGCGAGCCGGCGAACTGCTTGCTGAAGCACGGACTGTAGATCCACTTTCGTCTTCTCTGAGTGAGTTATCGACAAAGAAGATCTCTGACAGGATAAACGGATGGAAAGT
Organism: Arthrobacter sp. JUb119; assembly: GCF_024807995.1. NCBI lineage: Bacteria > Bacillati > Actinomycetota > Actinomycetes > Micrococcales > Micrococcaceae > Arthrobacter > Arthrobacter sp. JUb119. The sequence continues at coordinate 12,552 of NZ_JANUFE010000008.1, read as the reverse complement.
CGATAGTCATGACCGTAACTAATTCGATAACGGGTCCTGAGACCGGCGAGCCAGCATCATTTCAATACGTTTTGCCTCGGGGGCAAATGGTCCACAATATCATCGCCGGTGATGAATCGGTTTCAGATTCTGAGTATCGATGGACTTTAGATGCACCTGATGGTCAAAACTGGTTGAAAGTCCCTTCATTTGATGCTGATGCAAATCAAAGAGCCTGCAAAATTGGAAGCAACGCTGAGTCTAGTGTCAGGGATTACGGAAATGACGCGTTGGCTCAAATATTATATGATGCGTCAATTATTTTGACCAATGATCAAGAGCTCCCCTGGATTGTTGTAGCCGAAACGGGAAAACCAATCTCAGAGGCAAGGGGCGAAGTGCTCTCAGCCGCACGAGTTCTCCGGCAATATTCAAGAATTATTCCTGAGGCATCTAGGGGACGTGTTGAGAATTCTGTTTCTATGTCCGTTTGGGGTGTTGCAATACCGGAACCTGTGGGATTGAGCCTTCTGGTTCTCCCATGGAATCTTCCTGTACAAATACTGGTGCACAAATTAGCCGCCGCGTTGTCTGCCCGGTGCCCGGTAATAGTTAAACCTTCACCCTTGTCACCATTAAGCGCAGCGAGAGTAGTTAGAGCTTTCACGCATTCCGGCCTGTGCAGAGAAGCAATCTCCGTGGTTCATGGTGGCCCTCAAACGGTGTATGACCTATTAAGCCGTCCCGAGATTAAGATGATTTCCTTCACGGGAGGTACCAAAGCTGGAAAGGCTGTCAGAATCGCCGCAGCCCAGAATGATGTGAAAGTAGTGACCGAGCTTGGCGGAAAATCGGCAAATATCGTGCTTGAGGATGCTGACTTAGAAAAATTAGTAGCTTCAATCTTGAGAGGTCTCACAAGAAATCAGGGCGCGACATGCACGGCTCCCACAAGGCTGCTTGTTAGCAATCGAAGGTCCGCTGAAATCCGGGATTTGCTCACGAAAAAAATGGATGAGATTTCACCGTCAGATCCCTATGAAGAGGCATCGCGACTTGGGGCAACCCGAACGAAAGATATAGCTGAACGAGCTAATCGAAGATTGGCTGATTCGCGAACGCGAGGTGCTGATGTATGTGGCGGACAAGAAATTACTGTTCCTAACAGAAAAGGAATATTCATCCGCCCTGCCATAGTGTGGGGCCCCTCCGTCGAGGACCCCATTCTGACTGAGGAACTCTTTGCCCCCGTGCTGACTGTCCAAGAATTCGACACAGTTGACAGTGCTGTTGAGCTAACTAATGAATCTCCCTTTGGTTTATCAGCGGGAGTTTGGGCAACCGACACGGAAAAGGCGAAGTGCATCGCTGAGCGTTTACATGTAGGAACGGTTCACATTAATCATTATGGCCGGCGCGATTCGATTGATCTTCCAGCATCAGGGAGAGGGGATTCGGGTACAGGCGCGGAGGGCGGGCCAGAAGGTGTACGTGAATTTCAAGAATTAAAGTCAATACATATTGCGAAAGGTGACTAACAGTGGATGACCGAAATGTTCGAAAAATTGTCCGAGGCTTTAATCGACCAGAATCTGACTTGTTGGCCGAGTTCTCGAAACTCTATACAGGAATCATCGCGGATGCGATGGGAAAACTAGGAATCATGCAAACGAGCATGGCCCCGATTGCTCCTGGAATGAAATTGTGTGGACCTGCAACTACAGCTATGGGTCCTGACCTTACAGTTCGTCGAATGGCGATTGATCTGGCGCAAGAAGGCGATGTGCTAGTGGTCGCTGCAGGTGGCATCAGAGACTACGCGAGTTTCGGTGACGGAACAGCACGCAGAATGATGACCAAAGCAATGTCTGGGGCAGTAATTGATGGGTGTGTCCGTGATGCGGCAGGGCTTCGGAAAATCGGGTTTCCTACATTCTGTTTGGGGACTACTCCCAAAAATTACCATTATCCATCCTACGGAGATGTGGGTGCAGTAAACGTGCCTGTCATCTGCTCTGGTGTGCTAGTCAATCCCGGAGATATCGTCGTAGGCGATGACGATGGAATCGTCGTTGTTCCACTTGAAAACGCCAAACAAGTTTTGGACACGGCCAAAGCAAACTTTATTTCTGAAACAGCATTACGCGATTCTTGGAGCTACTACCCTCCCTTTGATGTTGAAGCAGAACTTTTGGAACGCGGGTATAGCTTTGAATAACAGCAATAAACAAGTATTGGACGTACGGTTTGAGCCTGGTGAGCTGAATAAATTTGGTCGGTTGCCGTTTTCAGTCAGCCCAATCGGGTTGGGCACCTACCACTTAACATCGGATCGACGAGTTTCCCACGAAGATGGTGTTTCAATAATCAGGTCTGCCATTGAACATGGAATAAATGTGATTGATACTGCGCCCTTGTATGGCGTAGGAGAAGCCGAGCAAATCGTTGGTGAAGCCCTGGGCGGAACCAGATCTGAAAATATAACTGTCATTGACAAGATTGGAAGGTTCGAGAAGAGCATAGTTTCACGCCTTTCGCAGGAAGCATACACAGATCCAGAACTTATGCTTTCTCAGCTTAATCACTCACTTCGAACCCTCGGAACAGACCACATACCTCTGCTTCTCCTACATGAAACAGACTGGGATGAATGGGGACTGTATCCAGATAGCTCGGGGGCACCAGTCTGGGAATTCATAGAAAAGGCTAGGAAACAAGGAAAAATCGGAGGAATTGGTCTTTCCGTACGAAAACCTGATCGAGCTGAATTCCTCTGCAAAACGGGTAGATTCGATGCGATGCTCTTCGTTCATTATCACAATCTGGTCTGGCAGGACGTCGCAGATCGACTACTGAACTTGGCAACAAAACTTGATATCGGTGTTGCGGTGGGTGCCCCTTATCGTCAGGGACTATTGACATCGACTGATCCAGGACTGAGAAACCGGCTTTTGGCAGAAAGAAGGACTTCGGTACCTCCTGGAATCATTGAACGTATCGCGGCAGCTCAAGATCTGGCTCGCAAGTATGAGATGTCGTTAATGGAACTAGGTCTTCGATGGCTCGTTAGCGACGAACGAGTTCACACCATAATTGTGGGCCCTAGAAATCCTGCAGAACTACGGCAAAACGTGGAATGGGCCAAACTTGGAGGTTTACCAACCGAGATACTTAGGGATGTACGGGAACTGGGGCAGATAGAACCGGGGGAATGGCAATGAGTTCACCCCTCCGCGTCGGAATTATCGGTGAATCAGGTTCCGGAGACTACGGGCATAAGATTCATCTCGGTTTCGCGGCTTGCAAAGATATCGAAATTCTCGCACTAAGCGACGCTAATGCAACAGAAATAGATGTAATTGGTGACCAGCTTGGTGTCACACATCGGTATCTGGACTATCGAGATATGCTCAGAAAAACTGAACTTGATGCGGTAGTTGTAGCCACCAGAAACATTGCCCGGCATCACGAATATGTAGTCGCTGCATTGCAAGCTGGCCTGCATGTCTATTGCGAAAAACCCATGGCTCAGGATCTCGTCCAGGCAGATAGTATGACCGATTGTGCTCAAAGGATGGGACTCAAACTTGCCGTAGCCTTGCCAGGAGGGCATGAACCGAGATTTCTCGATGTGCTGAGAAGAATTGACAATGGCGAAATCGGCGAAATCCTTTCAACCAGGGGCATTTGCAAGTGGGACCACCGTGGAGGTGGAGAAGATGCGTTCGTACTCGGAATGCATTTTTCAGATCTGTCACGCAGAATACTTGGTGATGTGATCCATGTTTATGGGCAAGTATCCCAAACCAACGAAATGTTTCCAGAAACCCATAGCCGCGATGGGGCTGAAGGCGTCGGACTTGTTGCAGGTGATCATTTTTATGCAACATGCAAACACAAAAATGGAAAAATTTCGACCATCGAATCACACAAATCTCAGACAGAAGACAGAGCTCTTCAACCGTACAGACTCGAGATCTACGGTACAAAAGGGACGATTGTTCATCGTGCACCTTATGCGGATGGAAGCACATATATATCTAGGCATGTTGTACCTCATCCAAACAACAGCGACTGGAAGCTAATTCATCAAGAAGCAGACAACTATAAAGATCATCATACGCGCGCTGCCTATAATTTTGCTTCAGCAATAAACAGCAAAACTCCATTGTACTGTTCTGGTATAGATGGCATGAAGGCGATGGAGGTCATCCATGCAGCTTATCTTTCTAGTAGAACAAATCAAGTAATTGATCTACCGCTAACACAACGTGCTCATCCGCTAGTGAGCACCAATAAATGATTGATTCTATTTTAGAACAAATTCATACTGTCTTGAAGCTTGTTTCTTCCGAGAAGCTGCATATGGATTTTTTTGAAAAAGAAGGCTCTCAAATCTTGGCTGAATATGAGAGAATTTTTGCGATTTGTATTGGCAAGTCGTCACAGAAGTCTGCAATGGGCATTGCTTTATCGATTGGTTCCGAACTACGAGAGGGAGTTATCGTTGATGACCAAACCGAGCTGATGCCTTTCCCTTTTTCCTCAAAGTTTTCGCATTTTTTAGGCAATCACCCTATCCCGGACGGAGCGAGTGAACTGGCAGCTAAGGCGCTGTCAGCTAAGATAGCTGATTGGAATCTTAGCGGTAATGACCTGGTCATTGTAAGTATCAGTGGTGGTACTTCCTCTCTTATTTGTTCGCCTGTTGCCCCGATAGAGATGTCTGAGCTGCAGAATGCAGTTAGGCAATTATTGGGATCAGGAATTACGGTCACCGAAATCAATTCAATCCGTCGGCTTGTTGGAACCCTTCACAACGGCAGATTGCGAAGACTGATGGAGCCCGCTTCAGTGATTACTCTGCTGCAAAGTGATAACGCGCAGTTTGATCTCTCAGCTGTAGGATCTGGACCAACTATTGCGGTGAATGAAGTTCCCAGTGCGAATGCACTAGATATATTGCTCAAGTCTCAGCCGAAATTTCATTCGAAAGTTTCAAAAATTATTGATGGCAAATGGACGGGTGACAAATTTCGCGGCAGTCATCGAATTATTGAGCTTTCGAATTTGGACACCCTATTGCAGGCTTGCGTTAAGGTTTTCTCATCTCATGGTTTTGAGGTGATTCCTGTAGATGCGCCAATCGGTGGCAGTTGCCATGAAATATCTGACTCTTTTTATAGTTCAATTGAACAAAACCCGAGGAGGGGAAGATTCATTTATTTTGTCTGTGGCGAGGCCACGGTTTCTGTTCCTCAAGGATCATATGACTTGGGGGGAAGGTGCCAGCATATGGCAGTTACTTTGAGCGAGAAGATCATGCCTATTGCTGACGCAACGGTTGTCTGCTTTGCAACTGATGGTTGTGACAATATATCAGGAATTCACGGCGCAGCTATTTCATCTTTGATGGCAAGAAATATGGCTGCAGAGTTCAACGTTCGTCAGGTTCTTGATGTATCCGAAACGCACCCCATGCTGGATTCCATAGGAGCCCTTATTACCGGAGATAAAACAGGTGTGAACCTCTGCGACATATATCTGGTCGTCTGTTAACAAATTTTACTGTCAATGTATATCTTCAAACCGATTCGAGGATTCTATAGTGTCGATATCAATGAGGTCTGTAATTGTGACCGGGGCTGCAGGGGGAGGGACAGGTGCTGAAATTTGCAGGGCATTTGCAGCTGAAGGTCTAAGGGTATATGCGAATGGCAAGCCTGGCCAAGAGCCTGAGATTGAGCGACTAAGGATTGAAGGGCAGGCGCTGAGCGGGGAAATCATTCCCGCAATATTTGATGTTTCAGATCCGGATGAAGTTCAATCCTTCTTCGAATGCCTGGATGAGGATCAACGAGGACGGATAACTACATTAGTTCACAATGCCGCACCATCTAACAGTTATATCGGCATCGACATGCTTGACCAGGAAGTCTGGTTCCAAGACACTTCCACAATTCTGAACGGCGCCTTTCATTTGACGAAAGCCTGCATTCCAGCGATGAAAAATGCTAGGTGGGGCAGAGTTATCTATATATCTTCCAATGCTGCGTTTCGGGGCGCCTATGGACGCAGTGCTTCATATGTCGCTTCCAAGTCTGCTCTTATAGGGTTATCAAATCAGGTCGCATTGGAACTTGCCGCTTTTAACGTTACTTCGAACGTCGTGGCTCCAAGCCAGATTGATACCCCTCGCGCGAGACGTGGTGGTAGGAGAGACGACAACTCCATGGCCGCCTATGCATCGCACGTACCTCTTGGGAGAGTCGCTTGCACCAGAGACGTTGCTGATCTGGCAGTGTTTCTAGCTAGCGAAGCAGCTAACTACATTACAGCACAAACAATTAGGCTTGATGGCGGGGCGAAACTAGCGTCTGCTTCAACCCGTCCAAAGCAGTCGTTTGGTCACCGGAGGGCGCGCTGATTGGCGCGTTAACGAGGTTCAACGTTCTTTTTCGAACCTATTCATGAAGGACCCTTCAATGGCTGACCCCTGTCACGAACTATGTTGAGTTTACGCGAAAATTAAGCCGACGGCCTGTCGCGCGGCAGCGCTTGGGTTCTTGGAGCTCACAGTTTTGATGGTGCTGATGAATGCGGACGGAACTCGCGCCCTGGTGTGGTGCTCGAAGTGGTGGCGCTCGCCGTGTAGCGGGCCTGGTTTCTCTTTTTGGCACCTGGTGCTGCCAGGCGTGGTGGGGGACATACCGCCTGTGCGCGGGCGGCCCGCGGCGGCGGGCCGGCTGCTGGTGGCAGCTCGTCATTGGCGGCTCTTCCTTCCTGGGCGGGTACCGCGGCTTTTGGCGCGGCGGGCTGTTGGTCTTCCTGGTCTACTTGCTTTCCCTGGTCGCCGAAGGTTTGGGCGGCCGGTGGTTCTGGCAGGTGATGGTCCATGGCGGCTTCGTTGATTCGCGCTCCCACCGGCCGTAGGCCACGGACTGGAGAGGGCCACGGGCTGGTGCGGGATCGAAGTTCGTGTTGGGTCCGGTCTGAGATCCGGGCGCCCTGGGCACGGCTGCAGGTGGCGGTATGTCCCCTCGGCCGCGGGCCGATTCGGGATGTGCGATTGTCAAAGCGTTGATGTCCCCTTCGGGGGTGCTGGCCGCGTCCTCATCAGAGCTACAGGCCTGCCAGCAAAATGAAAGTACTGGCATGTGACTCACTCCACTGCTGTCTTGGTCTACATTTGAGGGGGAGGGGGGAGGATCGGCAAAAGCCGATCCCGGGGGAGCGGGTGAAAGCTTGTAGATGCTCCAGCTCGCTGAACAGCGGCCAGCTAGAGGGATAAAGACCTTATGCGCCGCGGAGTTGTCCAGCATCTTGGCGCGAAGCCTTCTCTTATCTGAGCAACCGTGGTGTCCCCAAAAGATGGGTGCTCTGGGGGCCTCGGTAAGAAGCCCCCAGAGCAAGGTCCCTAGTTTCCGAAAGCGTCAGCGATTGCTGCTGCCGTTTCCAGAATGATCAGTGCTCCATGGATCAGAATCCACAGAGCAACGCTGATGATAATCAAGGTGCGCACCTTCATGGCGGTCCTTCTTTCTTTCGTGGGTGGATGAGTCTCAAGAACTTTTGGACTCAAACTCACCCCCGGGTCAGCTGTGCTGACCCCCGTTTTTTAGTTCATTGGCACCTGCGTCAGCGATCGGTATCAGCAGGACGGGTTCTCCCATGGCCAGTGCTTCAAGAACGGGTGAACAGGTACTGCAATATGGCAGCGCGTGGATTGTGTGCTGCCGGTCGCCTACCTGGTGCCTGGCTGGTGGGGGACATACCATCGGGCGGCCGGCCTCAGCAGGCCAGCCGGCGCCATCGGGAACGCCTGGTTCTCCCACTCGTGGACGGGATGTCCTGTGCAACGCCGAGAACGAGAAGCATGCCGATTCCAAACTAGGCCTCTTGTGCTGGATGCCCCCGTGCCGGACAGCAGGCCCTCCATGCCCGTCTGCGCTCGCCGTGGCCACACGGGACCGGGCATCCAGCAGCGTTCTTATCAACGCGCGGATCTCGCGTAGATCTCGTGCAGCCAGGCGCCTGGTTGGTGGGGACATACCGTAGGCCACGGTCCCGCAGCGGAGCTCTGTCCGCTGACGCCGGGCGCGGGCGGGCCCTGGTCGTTGCCTCCAGAGAATCCGGGAGCCTTGCACGTGACCCGGGCGCGGTTTCAAACGGGCCTCGGCGCTCTACCATGCCCCGCGGTCCACGATCCTTGGCCGGTGGCATGCGCCCTGTTTCTGCAGTTCGTGCACTCCAGGGCTCCGACTGGTCCTGGTGTGCGCTGCAGGCCGCTGGGGGACATACCACCGGGGCGGGCATCCGGCTGCGCGGCCGCCGGCTCCTTCTGGGTCAGGTCGTTCTGGGCGCGGTCTGCTGGTGGTACGTCGCCTGCTTTCCTTCAACGCCTGCTCTCGGAAGGGGCGGGCCCAGGGTAGCTGCATCTCCTCGGCCTGGCGGCGGCCACATGACGGTATGTCCCTCCCTGCCGAAACTGAATCTTCTTGTGGTCTCGGGGCTGCACACCTCGTGAAGCGTGCACCTCCTGCATCCTGGTGCGCGCCCCAGGGGACCAAGGAGCCTCCACTACGGGCCACGCCTGACAGCATGCATCCGCTGTTTCACCTCGCAGGCGGTGAGGGCGCTCGCCGTGCATCACGTCAGGCAAGAGTTACCTGTGCCGGGGATTCAAAGACTGTGAATCATGTTCAAACGTTCAGCAGGACGGTAAGACGCGGGCTAATGGGATTGCTGAGTGTGGGTGAGCCACTCAGTGGCAGTTGCCACTCGGACAAGTTTGCGTGATGCTATGTTGCAGGTGGAGTGACGAGTACCAGATCGCGGGGGACAACATCGTCACGGACGCGGAGCTCTGGAAGCTCGGAGCCTTCCAAAGACGCCAACTTCATACGGGTTTTCGCTTGGTTCAATGAAGTTTCCAGCGACTGAGCAGAAGCAATCGCAGAGTAGAACGCTGAAGCGAAAATAATCGCTGAACTGTCGTTGATGCTTTCAGACATCCCGATCACTGCTGGCACCGTATAGAGGATCTCATCGGACCCAGCAAGGCTTTCGCAGGCATTGAGAACAAGGAGCCGCGGCGGATCGTCAGTGTTGCCGAGGACCTGGGCGAGCAGCTCGAAGGTGATTCCTTTGCCCTCATTGCCTCCAGTTTCATTCTCTAAGAGGAGGCCTTCAAAGTTGGCATGGCCGGAGAAATGGACGATGTGTGGCCGGTGGTCATTGAGTCCGTCAATCAAGTCACCAGCGGTGGCAGCGGGTAGGTGTTCAACTTCCACGAGGTCGCGGTATTTTGAACCACGCAGAGCTTTGCGAACTTCGCGAACTTCCCTGTCTACGCGGAGCCATGTTCCATACTGTTGTTCAGTGCCGTCAGGCAGAACGATGGTTTCTTCGGTAGCTTCGGGATTCGCCGTGAGATAAAGAACCCGCAATTTTTCAGGTTCTGGCGGGCGCACTTGGACAAAACGAATTTCCGAACGCGGCGTCGAGAGCCGAGAGACTTCCCGGGCATGAGCCAGTTCTTCGCGCCGTCGCTGAGAGTCAACCTGTTTTTGCTTGGAAGCGGCGCTACGAGCTTCACTGGCTTCAGCGGAGCGCAGCGAGGCTCTTTTAGTTGCTATGGTCTTCTCCACAGCAGCTGCATCTTTTCGAGCTTTCGCAATCTTAGCTTCTGCGGCAGCCACTTTCTTGTCCTCTCTTTCAGCTGCGGACGACGCACTGCGGATAGTAGAGAGACTTTTGGACCGCGCTGCCTGGTCACGCTTTCTTCTGGCAGATTCACGCGCTGTAGCCGCGTCTTTTTCAGCTTTCGCAATATCGGAGGACAAGGGACTTTTACGCGCTTCTAACCGAGCGATCTCCGAACGAAGCGAGTCACTTCGAGCCATGGTCTCTTGCCTTTCTTGCTAAATGAAAGATTCCGCCAGCTTGTCCTCAGGACATTCACCATCTGGCAGGAGTTCCGAACCTTGGGCTTATCGTACTGAAGTGCACTGACATTTTGTCCGCGAGAGGCTTTGAAGTGAACTTCTGCGCTTGGTGCGATTGGCGGGGACATACCATCAAGCAGGCTACTGGCAGCGAGCCCGCCGGCGCCTTCGGGCACAGAGTCCTTCATCGGGAGAGATCGTCTTGGGCACGGCCGTGGGTGGTACGTCCTGGTCTTCCGTCAACGGATGCCTTCGGAAGGGCCGGACCTGGTCACTACCCGGAATCTGACTGCCTGGGGTCGGCCGGTGACGGTATGTCCCCGCTCTGCTGCACACCGCGGTCCGCGCGCCGCACCCTGTTGGACTACCATGGCGCTCGCCGAAGATCCTTTGCCCCGAGAACAGAATGCCTGCTTTAGATGGCAGGACGTTCGCGGGCTACATCCCTGACTCGCTGCTGACCCATGATCCAATCAGCGATGGGCTGATCGATATAGCCGGTCAACCGCGCAATGTCCCGCAGTCGTCGATTCGCCTCAACGTGGAGCAGCGGTTCGCAGTGGGCCACGCGGTTACGCAGGCCGTGGAGGTTATTCAAGGGCACCTTGACCTGCCGCAAACCCTCAATTCCGGGTTTGATGCCGGGGAAGGCGTTCTTGACCGCTTCTTCCCAGAGGTGCAGCTGGGGCGTTGGATTGCTGTTGGGCCACGGGACCAGATGGTTCCATGTACCGAAACTGAGCTGGGAGACCAAATCGTCGTGGGTGACCTCAGCATGCTTGCGGGCATGAGATGAAGGGCGGGAAGACTTTGCAGCACCCGCATTATTACGAGCTTTCTTCAAAGGCGTGGCCACTAGGCCATGCAGCGGGATAGCGGTGTCGATGCACCATTGATCGGTGAAGATTTTACCCGGATTTCGGGGGTTATCCGATTGCTGCTGATTCCAGTCCCTCAACTGGGTGTCGATGGCATTGCGAACAGCAACCTCGGCATGACCCAAGACTTCATGGAATGCCCCGGCGAGACGGGCATTCCAAGCATAGAGGTCATAGGCCAAGGCCACGTCGCCGCCAGCTGCAGTGAGGTAGGTGCTGAAACGGGAGTCCCCGAAAAACTGGGCGGGGTCAGGTACTGGTGAATCTTGCAAAGTAGAGTCCTCCAAAAGTGAAAGTTGAATACGGTGTAGCGCGCGCGTAGGATGGAGGTATCGCGAGGAACAAGGATTCTCGCTGAATACATCGTACGAGCCCCGCCTTCAAGCGGGGTTTCTGCGTTAAACGGATAGTTTCGGATCTTGTTTTGCCGATGATCTAGCGGCAGCTTTCGCTTGGGTAAGAAGCGACTTCCTGTTCTCCTTGGAGTACGCTTCCAACGGCCATCGATGCCAGATATGCCGATATGTATTAGTCGTGAACGGGTCATTAGCTTTACGGCTGATCTCCTGCATGAGACCTAGACGGCGCAGTTCTCCAAACCCTCGTTCCGCGGTCCTCTCGCTAATTCCGTACCACTTACCGATCTGCTCATAAGACTTATCTAGTGTCATCGCTTTAGGGTCTTGGGTTTCCCGTAGCAAAATGAGCAACGTGACTTTTCCTGGCATAGTCAACTGGTCGACGTGGCCTTCGGTCCAATACGCGTAGGGCAATGCGAAATAGCGTTTCTTGCCTTTGTGATCCAGCCCTGCTTTAAGAGTGAAAACAGGCTTCTTTGCGTGCAGATCATCTACCGCAAGAAGATCGACCTCGGGGCCGGAAAGAGAGTTTGCTGCACGTTTCACAGCGCGCATTTCACTGTTGAGCACTAGAGCCCATGCCTTCCACGACAGTGGTGTGCCTTCGAGAATAGGACTCAGCGCGTGAATGCTCAGCAGCAGATCCAGTTCGAGACGGCTGCGTCGTTTTAGCAGCTTGGAAAGCACGGTGTCGCCACGGTCATCTCCAGTGAACTTCTGAACGAATTCAAAGTCGATATTAACGAATCCGCGTTTTGCGCGCGTGAATAGATCTTCGCGAATCGTTTCGGGGGTATACGGGTCCTCATCTGTTAGCTGGTCAGCGATGGAAATTTCTTTACCATCTGGGGATGTCAAAAGTTCGGTGTTCATGCTTGAACTGTACAACTTCAGGTTCGTATTCACCGCATAAAATGATCAGTCGAAACGACCATTTGAGGTGCCATTATGCAAGGTCATGCGATTCCTAAGTGCAATACCTCTGCGATACCCTGCAACACCGTTAAGCAATAAGGCTCTAGACGACCGATGAGCGCATTTTCGGAATTGCGAAATGAACGCTCGGCTCTAACTTGCTATCAATTTCGGCCGATAACCCAAAAGCCACTGCTAAACCGCGCCAGCTCCTCTCACTGAGGACTCCAGAAGCAGCGACCTGGCACTGTGCAGGCACCGCCCGGGGACATACCAGCGGGCGGGCCGCCGGCAGCACGGCCGCCGGCGCCTTCGGGAACAGAGTCCTTCATTGGGACAGACCGTCCTGGGCGTGGCCGCCATGGTATCTCCCCACGGGGGCTCACCTGGTGAGGGAATTCCTTCTTCGACCTGGCTCACGCCCAGGGCCCAGTGTTCTCCAGCGCGGACCAGGCGCGGTACCTTGTGCTCACC
>NZ_JANUFE010000007.1:0-176580 GCF_024807995.1 Arthrobacter sp. JUb119 | reverse complement strand
GTGTTTGGGGTGGGTGGGTTGTGTTGTGGTGGGGTTTTGTTTTAAATACCCCGCCCCCCCCCCCCCCCCCCCCCCCGCCCCCCCCGCCCCCCCCCCCCCCCCCCCCCCCACGGCGATAGTCTTTAACTCCAGCAGTTCTCGGTCCGGAAGGCGTCCTCGTGAAGTCAGTGCGTTCTCTCTTAGATCCCTATGACCGGACCAATGATCCCGATGCTGTGGTGCACCGCCGCACCAGGACTGCCAAAGACGAGATCACCAGCCAATGGCCAGCGTGGCTCAGCGCTGAACTAGTTGGGATATTCCAGGGACTGGGCATCCAACAGCCTTGGCTACACCAGGCCCAAGCAGCCAACCTCATCCACGAGGGCCACCACACCATAGTTTCCACCGGTACCGCCTCAGGCAAGTCCATGGCCTACCTGATGCCAAGTCTGGAACAGTTGTACCAGGCGAAGGACAGCGGATTCAACGATGCTGATGCCGGTGCATCGGTGCTTTATATCTGCCCAACCAAAGCACTGGCAGCCGACCAGCTTTCCGCTGTGGAGTCCCTAGGCGTTCCCGGGGTCCGAGCCGCTCCCTACGATGGCGATACCGACCAGGCCACCCGTGCTTGGGTACGCCAGCACGCCAACTTCGTCTTCACCAACCCAGATATGCTGCACCGCGGCATCCTGCCCAACCATCCGGCCTGGTCCAGATTCTTCAAGCGCCTTCGCTACATCATTATCGACGAGGCCCATTCCTACCGTGGGGTCTTTGGCGCACACGTAGCCAACCTGATGCGCCGGTTGCGTCGCATTTGCGCCTATTACGGCAGCTGCCCGGTCTTCATCGGTGCGTCCGCGACGAGCTCAGACCCCGAAGCATCCTTCGGGCGTCTCATTGGGGCGCCAGCTCAAGCGGTGACCAACGATTTCTCCGCCAGCGGTGAACTGGTGATGGCCTTGTGGGAACCTCCGATGAGTGATCACCGCGGTGAAAACGGTGCGCCGGTACGGCGTACCGCCATCGCCGAGAGCGCTTCGATCCTCACCGATCTGATGGCTGATCATATTCGAACCATTGTCTTCATCAAGTCCCGCCGCGGTGCTGAAACAATCGCAACGCTCACCCGCAAGCATCTGGAAAAATTTGCACCGGATCTATCCGTCCGGCTTGCAGCGTACCGCTCGGGCTACTTGCCTAATGAACGCCGTGAGGTGGAAAAGCAATTGCGCAGTGGCGAGCTGCTGGGTGTCACCTCAACTTCGGCGCTGGAACTGGGTATCGATATTGCGGGGCTGGACGCGGTAGTGGTGGCTGGGTGGCCAGGCACCCGCGCATCGTTCTTCCAGCAAATCGGCCGTGCCGGACGTTCGGGCCAGGATGCGCTGGCGATCTTTGTCGCAGCTGAAGATCCGTTGGACACCTACCTGGCACATCATCCCGAAGCCATCTTCGATTTGGGTGTCGAAGCGACAGTCTTTGATCCGCAGAATAAGTATGTGCTTAGCGGCCACCTCTGCGCCGCCGCGCAAGAATCTCCCCTGCGCCCGGAGGAGTTGGAAATTTTCGGTCCGCAGACCGAACAGCTTCTGGATTCGCTGGTGCAACGCGGCTACTTGCGCCGGCGCCCGGCTGGATGGTTCTGGACGCATCCGCAACATGCGGCAGGGATGTTCTCCATTCGGGCCGATGGCGGTGGACCAGTGGACATCATCGATGCGGAAACCGGCGCTCTGCTAGGCACGATGGATTCCCCGCAAACGCATTATCAGGCGCATCCCGGGGCCATCTACGTCCATCAGGGTGCCAGCTACCATGTGGAAGAACTTGATGAGCAGAACCACGTGGTGATCGTGACTCGGGTGAATCCTGATTACTACACCACGGCGCGTGATCTCACCACGGTTGCCATTGATTCCGAGGAACGCAGCCGTAACCACCGAGAACTGACGATTCATTTCGGTGAAGTCACTGTGACCACCCAGGTCGTGTCTTTCCAGCGGAAGTCGGTGGCTTCTAATGAAGTGCTGTCCGAAGAACCGTTGGAGCTTGAAGCCCGGGATCTGAATACCAAGTCCATTTGGTTCACCCTGACCGAGCAGCGATTGCTTCGAGCTGGTTTGGAGGTAGATCAGTTCCCCGGAGCCTTGCATGCTGCCGAGCATGCCATGATCGGGTTGCTGCCGCTGGTTGCTACCAGCGACCGTTGGGATATCGGCGGAGTATCCACTGCGCTACACATGGATACCGGCCATCCGACAATTTTCGTCTATGACGCGCAGCCTGGCGGTGCTGGATTCGCCGAGCGTGGTTTCGAGCGCTTCACCGATTGGATCCGGGCCACCCGGGATGCCATCGAGGCCTGCGAATGCCAGCACGGCTGCCCAAGCTGCGTGCAGTCCCCCAAGTGCGGTAACCGCAATAATCCATTGGACAAGGCTGGAGCGATCTTGCTGTTGACGGCCGTGCTTGACGACGTGGAGCCAGCGCACCACCGCTAACCGCTTCCGCCATGCTCACCGCCCCGGTGCATCCAGTGGCGGTGCTCCCGCCCGTGCCTGGGCTTCGGCCAGATACAGTTCTATGCCCAGGGCACGGAATCCGACAGGAACGTTAGTCGTAACGCGCACCGACTGGCCGTCGGGTTCCACCGTGCATGCTGCCAGCAGTGCACCGTTGGATTCGGCCAACAACGCCGCAACTGTGCAGGGGTCCCCGGGGCGCAACCCGCGGGCCGTATCCGCAGCAGCCAGCGCCGACAGATCGGCGGCGCTGGCAGCCTGCATCGCGGCTCGGGTTGCTGCAACCCATGCTAAAACGGCACCGGCAATTAGCAGTGCAACAACCACGAGCGCTGTTGCCATGACCGTTCCGCTACCCTGTTCGCTTCGAAGGCTCCGCCGCTTTTTCATTCGACGGCCACACTGGCTTGTCCATGGATTTGAAGGCTGCCAACGATTGGAAGGCTCACCGATTTGCTGACGTGAACCTGCCAGTAGCCGTTGGCTGTTGAGAGCGAGAAACGGGCTTGGCTTCCTGCCAGCCTCACGCCGCTGGCGCGAGCGGTTGCATCGTCCTCGCCGCGGGCCAATTCCCTGGCCATGGCACCGGCTGCCTGCTGAACTTGGATCTGCTGGATCCCGACGACACCCAAGCACAAACCCAAGGACAGCATCATGGCAACCGCGGGTAGCAGCACCGCAAATTCGGCGGTACTGCTACCCGATTCGTCGCTGAAGCTCATGGCCTACAGCGACAGCGCTTTAGTAATCAGGCCCATCAGCATGCCACGTACGTCGCCGCTGGACAGGATGCTGATCAGCAAGCCGGCAAAAGCCACGGCAGCCAGCGTGACCATAGCAAATTCGGCGGTGGTGGATCCCTGCTCTTCTCGCAGCAGATCCCTGATTTCCCGGAACCGTCGGTTCATTGTGTTGTCCTTTCTAGACTGTCATCCCCGGCGTCGATACCGTGGATGTTGTGCTTCTACCATCGGCGAGCGCCGCGGGCAGCAACATGGGTTTCCTACGAGCTGGGCATAACCTTCGGCCGGGGATTACTGGTAGCTGGGGAATAGCGCGATGATCAGTGGAACCACGCCCAGGGCGATGAAAGCCGGCAGTGCGCAGGCCCCTAGAGGCAGTACGAGCCTGGTACCGAATTGTGCTCCGAGGCGCGCGACTTTCTGTGCATGTTCACGGCGTTGCAGAATCGCGGTATTTCGTAGCAGATTGGCTGCCGGCGCTCCGGTCATGTGGGCAAAGTGCAGTGCTTTCCGCAGCGGGTCGAGCCAGGGCGGAACGGCTTCCCAGGCTTTGTCCCACGCCATGTTCATTTCCAAGCAGCGCGCTACGCTGCGCAGCACCGCGCACTGTTCAATGCTGTGACCGAGCAGATCGAGGATCTCGGTGATGGGCATCCCCGAGTCCAACAGGCTGGCGCTCAGATCCAGGATCAGCTCGACAGGTTTTTCATCTTCCTGCCGTCTTTTCCCAAGGCACTGCGGCGCCTTGCCTTCTCGACTTTTCGAGTTGGGCCGTCCTAATGCCAAAGCGATGGAAAGCGCCCCTAGAAGCAGAATCAGAACGATCATGACAGTGCCTGGCTAGTGGTTGCCTGCATGAGCCGCCGGCACCAGATCCGGTTGGCGATCCACAGCAATGCTCCAATGAGCACGCTGAGTTGCGCCGCCCATGATCGGCCTATTGTGCCCAGAACATCAATGCCCACAAGCAGACCGAATCCAAACCCGACTAGTGGAAGCCATGTCAGCAACTTAGTCGTTGCTTTCGGGCCAGCCATAGCCGCCTCGAATGCTTGCTGGGCTACTAGGGCGCATTCGAGGTCTTCGGCTAGCCGTTCCAGCACATCGGCAAGGCTTGCGCCGCTGCGTTCGGAGAGTTCCAGGCACCAGTGCAGTCGTCGCACCGCTGGACCTTGTCCCTGCTCCGCCGGAAGACCGGGTCCGGGAGCGCTGTTGCTTAGCCGATGCGTTGCTTGGAGGTCTTTGAGCGCTCGGATGATGTTCCCGCTGTCGTCCTCGGCCTCCAGCAACGCATCAACTGCGGGATGGAAATCCAATCCGCTTCGGAGCAGCGCCGAGAGTTCACGAATGATGCGGGCATCGGTGCTCAGTACCTGGTCATCGTCCGTGTGGCGTTCCGCCCCGCGATCCCGGAGCCTGCGCAGGGAACCCGCTTTGATTTTGCTTGCCGGGTGCGCGGGGATCCACAGCCACAAGGCCAGTGCGCCAAAGATGAGGATCAGCATTGGTCAACGCTCCTTGGCGTGCTCATCGCCTAGCGCCTTGGCAATGGTGCACGTGAGCGATGGGCCAAATCTGTTCGCCAGGAAGTTGTGCCCGTAGTCGGCCAGCGGTTCGGCGGCGTCCAGGTCTATCAGGCGCCGCATGTGCATCTGGCCATCGCTACCGGTGTCCAGGCATCCAAGGGCCACCGGTCCGCGCTGCCCTTGGCTCCCCCTGTTCATGTGAATGACAAGATCCAAGGCGCTGGAGGCCTGCAACGAAGTCGCCTGCACGCTCCATCCGGCGAGCGCACCCAGCGCCGCCAAGCGGGCCGGAACTGACTGCGGGTTGTTGGCGTGCATGGTGCCTGCGGCTCCCTGATGCCCCGTGTTCATGGCTGCCAGAAAATCGCGTATTTCCTCCCCACGGCATTCGCCAACGACCAGACGGTCAGGGCGCATGCGCAGGGCTTGGACAACCAAATCCTTCAGCTGCACCTGGCCGGCAGATTCGACGTTGGCCGACCGGGTTTGCAAGGACACAACATGCGGGTGCGGTACATGCAGTTCTTGCGAGTCTTCCACGATGACCAGACGGTGCCGCGGATTGGCTTCGGCAAGCATGGCTTGCAGGAGGGTAGTTTTGCCGCTGCCTGTTCCTCCGGTAATCAGGAAGTTCATCTGGCGTTCCACGATGGCTTGAAGCAGCGGTAGCCAGAACCCGTTCGATCCTTCCAGGACGGTGCCCAGTTCGAGCTGGGCACTGCGCTTGACGCGAATCGAGATCAGCGGTCCGGCTGTGGCAATTGGAGGCAGTACAGCGTGGACGCGGTAATTCTTCAAGCTCATGTCCATGAACGGGCTAGCTGAATCGAGCCGTCGGCCCGCAAGGGTTGCAAGATGGACGGCCAGGGTCCGAACCTGCTCTGGGGAAGAAAACCGGAATTCGGTGGGCTGCAGGCCGGCCGGAGAATCCGTCCAGACCATCCCTTGCCCGTCGACCAGGACATCGGTCACCTCGGGCCGCTGTGCGAAAGGCTCGAGGATTGATAATCCTGCCACTTCGTTCTGCAGCGATTCCAGCGATTGTGCGGCACCTTGGGAACCCAGAGCCGCGCCGGAGTCGTGAACGGCTCCTGCCAAGGCAATCGCATCAAGCTGCCCGCCGGTGAGCAATGCGCGTTCACGCACGGATTCAAGGATTTTGGCATCCAGCACAGGCCCGCCCGTTGATGGGTTGGCGTTGTGGCTATGCCGGCCCGGGCTCATGGGTGCTGCTCCTTCATTTGCGGTATCAGGCAGAGGTTGGACAGGTGCTGGCGCAATGCCCGGGATTTGAAACTGTCGTATAATTGGCCGCGCTCGATCGCTTTGCTGATCCGGGGAAAATCGGGGAAGGCACCAAGAATCTGAGGAAAACCCGCAGGGGTGCTGCGTAGTTTCTGTTCCCCGCACAGCACCACTTCCCCAGAGGCTGGCACGGTCAGCGAACTGACAGTGGCGATATTCCGGTCTATGAATTGGTTCAGTGCCAGCCGTTGCGGATGCGGTGCGCGCCCGGCATCCACTACGACCAGATCGAATCCTTGCCGGGCGGCGGCCAGCAGGCGGATCACCAGCTGGCCCTCCAGCTCATGCGTTCTGCTTGCCTGGGACCAGGTCAAGATCGCGGTATCGCGAAGCTTCGGCAGCGTTTCAGCCAGTTGATGAGCAGCAAGCGCGCCACCGGATTGCCGCAATTCTTCCCATCCAATTCCCGTTGGCGGTTGGGTGCAAACCAGCGGCCAAGCGCCCTGGGAATGCGGATCCAGATCAATCATGGCGCTGCGAAGACCACTTAATGTCCCGGCATGCGCCAGCAACAGGGCCAGGGTCGTTGTTCCCAGCCCGCCTGCTGTGGAATGCAGTGCCAGTGTGTGTCCATGCCCTGCCCTCATGGCCCATAGACCCAGGTACTCGCCGAGCCATTGGCTGGCCGAGGGCAAAACTGCCACCCTTGCCTTGGGAATTCTGCTGGCCAAGCTCCACACGATGGCCTCGCCATCTTCCAGACCGACCAGGACATCCACCGGCCGGCTCGTATTTTCGGCTAGTGCTGCCATGTCGCTGCCCCACAGCACCGGCCCAGAACCATCGGCGGGCAGCAGCTGCGGGTCGGTGCATTTGTTGATTCTCACCGCCGCGCCGACCGCGATCACTGCGCATCGCTCAATAATCCGTGCATCGTTGCTCACGATGGTGCAGATCGGTTCATCTTCCGCCGTGTGGTCAGCCGCTGCCGGCCTCCTGGTGCTGTTCGGAGGCGCCTGCGCGAAATCCAGTTCAGTCATCACGAATCGTTGGGTGTCCTTCAGCGGTTTAGCCGATGAGGACTCTGATAGCCATTTCATGCATCGAGCGTGGCATCTGCCTAATCATTTGCGTGCCGCTCGCCAACCAACTGGGGATATCGGCCGCTGGCACGGCACAATAGATCCATGAGTGCCATCGCTTTCCTTGCTGCCGATCCTGATGGCTATGCCCTGATCGATCTTCGCGACCAGTATTCTGGCAACTCGCTGCAGCCGGTCGTCTCGGTATCCCGGGATGATTTTGCCGGATTTGTTGCCGAAATCGAAGCACGGCATTCGCCCCGATGGGCCATGCTCCGCACCACCCCGTGGATGCAGCCACTTGTTTCTGCGGGTGTTCATCTGGCCAAGGCCTGCATTCTCTCCTTGGCCCAACGCATCTTGCACCGCTCGCCGCTGAGTGAGGAAAAGCTCGAAGACTTCGATCTTGAACGACCAGTTCAGGCTCACGAAAGGGCCAACCAGGATGCGCTCTTTGCCGCCCCGACCTCCGGCGAATCCCTTTCCGAGCTCGTAGCCATGTACGTTGCCCAGCGCAAGGCGTTGCCGCAGGATCCCAGCACCCGTCAGCGTCTGGAATTATTGATCCACGCCGAATCGGTAGGTGCGTTGATTGCCTGCGAGATGGAAGCGGCCGGTTTGTCGTGGGATGAAGCCGGACACCGCGCCCTGCTGCGCGAGCAATTGGGCGAACGCGTATCCGACTATGGACGGCCGCCGAAACTCGCGGCCAAGGCCCAGCAATTGGCCAAGGCATTAGGCAGTCCCGGGCTCAACCCGGATTCGCCGCAGGAGCTGTTGCGCGCCCTGCATAAGGCCGGTTTCGCGGTGAGCTCGGTGCGGGCCTGGGAACTGGAGCAGATCAAGCATCCATTGATTTCTGAGGTTCTTGAATACAAGAAACTCTCGCGTCTTGCCAGCACCCATGGTGATGCGTGGTTGGATCAATGGGTGAAAGGCGGCCGTTTCCATCCGCATTATGTGCTGGGAACGGTGACTTCAGGACGCTGGGCCGCTTCTGGTGGCGGGGCGCTCCAATTGCCGCATTCCATCCGGCAGGTCGTGCGCACCCGTCCCGGCTCGACGTTTGTGGTGGCCGACGGGAGGCAACTGGAACCTCGAATCCTGGCAGCTATTTCCAATGACCAGCAATTGCAAAAAGCAGGCCAGCAAGATGACCTGTACCAGTGGCTGCTCGATGCCCAGCTCGTGGCTTCCCGAGATGAGGCCAAGCTGGGCATGCTCTCGGTCATCTACGGCGGTGGCGGCGGTGCTTCAGGTGCAGTGGGTGCGGCCCTGACCCGCAGTTTTCCCACCGCCATGCGTTTTGTCGAACAGGCAGCTCTTGCCGGCGAGCAAGGTGAAGGCGTGCGCAGTTTCCTCGGCCGCGGCTGCCCGCCAGCCGATGAGCAGTGGCTGCAGGCGCAGAAAGCTACCAACGATGAAGCATCGCAGCGGGCTGCTGACGGCGCGGCGAGAGCCCGCGGCCGGTTCACCAGGAACTTTGTCGTACAGGCGACCGCCGCGGAGTGGGCTTTGGTGTGGATGGGCCACGCACGGCACCTGATCCATCAGGCCGGGTGGAGCCAGACCTGCCGCCAGGTGTTCTTTGTCCATGACGAAATCGTCTTTGAATGCCCCACCGAATTGGCTGGGCAACTGCAGGAGCTCATCCGGCATGCGGCCATGCTCGCCGGGCGTTCCCTGTTCGGCCAGGCCTCGCCGCGCTTCCCGGTCAGTGTTGCGATCTCCGGGAACTACGCGGATGCGAAGTAGCCGGCTTCAGGCCATGCGCAGTTCACGGCGGTTGTTCCACGGCTGGGTCCAACCCAGCTCGTTGAACAGCCTGTCCAGCACGATCGCGGTGAAGCCCCAGATGATCCGGTCTTCAAAATCGAAGGCCGGGGACTTGAACTTCTGATTGCCGCGCTGCACCACGCCGGTCAGGCGATTCCTCGGCTCCAGCAGGTGCGCCACCGGGGCGCGGAATACGCCGGCGCTTTCGGCCGGGTCAGCCGGATAAACCCTGGATTCGGTATGCCACCAGCCAATCACCGGGGTGACCAGGAAGTTCGAAACCGGCAATTCGGTTTCCCCCAAGGTGCCCAGGACCTCGATCCCGGAGGTGTCCACGCCAGTTTCCTCCCACGCCTCGCGCAAGGCGGCGTCGGCAACGCTCGAATCCTCCTGGTCGATCCCGCCTCCGGGGAAAGCGATCTGGCCCGCGTGCTTGCGCAGGGTCGCGGCGCGCTCCACGAACAGCACGTCCAGATCGCCGGCCCGGGAGTGCGGCTCCAGGGCCGCTTCGCCGGCAGCACCGAACAGGATCAGTACCGCGGCACGGCGCGCAGCACCGAGCTCGATATCGCTCATCACCCATTCGCTGGGCAGTTTCTGCGTTGCCCCGACCTGTGCCGTGTGGCGGGCAATTACTTTTTCCAGTTCCAAGCGCGCGCTCATGCGTCCAATCCGTATCCTTCAGCCCTCAGCTCGCGGCGGGTTGCGCCGGCGATCATTTTCGCCAGCAATTCTTCCCGTCCTGGTGCGAGCTCATACTTGAGCAACGCTGTGGCCTTGGCAGGTATTTCCTCGCCGATGCCGAACGAGGGGCAAAGCTTGGCGATGGCGCAGGCCCCGCAGGCAGGTTTGCGCGAGTGGCAGACGCGGCGGCCATGGAAGACCACGCGGTGGCTGAGCATCGTCCAGTCGCGTTTTTCGAACAGTTCCCCCACCGCGTGCTCGACCTTGACCGGATCGGTTTCATCGGTCCACCCAAAGCGGTTGGCCAGGCGCCCGAAGTGGGTGTCCACGGTGATTCCGGGAACACCGAAGGCATTTCCCAGCACGACGTTGGCGGTTTTGCGTCCCACCCCGGGAAGCTTCACCAGCTCTTCGAGCTTGGCTGGCACTTCTCCGTCAAAGCGTTCAACCAAGGCGGCGGATAGCCCGAGCAGGGAGTCCGTCTTGGCGCGGAAGAAACCGGTGGGGCGGATCAGCTGCTCAAGCTCGCCCCGTTCGGCTTGGCTCATTGCGTGGGCGTCCGGGAAACGGGCGAAGAGCGCTGGAGTGATGGCATTGACCCGCACGTCGGTGGTCTGCGCGGAGAGCACGGTGGCTACCAGCAGTTCGAAGGGGTTCTCGAAGTCCAGTTCGGGCACCGCGTAGGGGTAGGCCTTCGCCAGTTCCCGGTTGATCTTGCGTGCCCGGCGCTTCAGCCCCAGCTCGGTTTCGTTGTCCAATTTCTTCGCCACGCTTTAGATCGTGTCATGAGGGCGTGAAGTTTTCACCCTTGGACACCACCTTGGCGTGCTGTTCATCGCGTGCAGCTAACCGCTCGGCGCACAAAATACCCCATTTCCCCTTTCCCGGTGACACAAAGCACACCGGCCCTGCTGGAGGATGTAACTTTGATCACAGGGAAATATTTGTGACTACGCGGAAGGACGCGAACCCAGTGAGTGATTCGAAAACCTTGGATAACCTGTCGACCGAAACCCGTTCCTTTGCCCCGAGCAAGGACTTCAGCGATCAGGCCATCGCAACGCAGGCCCGCTACGACGCAGCCAAGGCAGACCGCTTGGGCTATTGGGCGGACCAGGCACGCCAGGTACTGACCTGGGACACCGATTTCACTGAAACCTTGGACTGGTCGCAGGCACCGGTGGCCAAGTGGTTCGTCGGCGGCAAGCTCAACGCGGCCTACAACGCGCTGGACCGCCATGTGGAAAACGGCCTGGGCGACCGCGTCGCCATCTACTTCGAAGGCGAGCCGGGCGATACCCGCACCTACACTTACGCGCAGCTGACCGAAGAGGTCAAGAAGGCCGCCAACGCTTTCGAATCCCTGGGCGTGGCCAAGGGCGACCGCGTGGCCGTCTACCTGCCAATGATCCCGGAAGCCGTCATCACCATGCTGGCCTGCGCCCGCATCGGCGCCATCCACTCGGTGGTCTTCGGCGGCTTCTCCGCCGACGCGCTGCGCAGCCGCATCGATGATGCGGACGCCAAGCTCGTGGTCACCGCCGATGGCACCTGGCGCCGCGGCAAGCCGTCCTCGCTGAAGCCGGCAGTCGATGCGGCGCTGGAAGCACCGGGCCACACCGTGGAAAACGTTCTGGTGGTCAAGCGCAACGGCGAGCCCACCGAATTCGGCGCACTGGACAAGTGGTGGGATGACGTCGTCGGCACCGCCGCCACCGAGCACACTGCGGTAGCCCACGACTCCGAGCACCCGTTGTTCGTGCTGTATACCTCGGGCACCACTGGCAAGCCCAAGGGCATTGTGCACACCACCGGCGGCTTCTTGGCCCAGGGCGCCGTGACCCACCGCGACACCTTCGATTTGCACCCGGAAACCGACGTGTACTGGTGCACCGCGGACATCGGCTGGGTGACCGGCCATTCCTACGTCACCTACGCGCCGCTGGTCAACGGCGCCACCCAGGTGATCTACGAGGGCACCCCGGATACCCCGCACCAGGGCCGCTGGTGGGAACTGGTGGAAAAGTACGGCGTCACCATCCTGTACACCGCGCCCACCGCAATCCGCACCTTCATGAAGTGGGGCCGCGAGATCCCCGATGGCTACGACCTGTCCTCGCTGCGCGTGCTGGGTTCGGTGGGCGAACCGATCAACCCGGAAGCATGGATGTGGTACCGCGATGCCATCGGCACCAACAACGGCAAGAACGGCGAACGCAAGGAACACCCGGCCCCGATCGTGGACACCTGGTGGCAGACCGAAACCGGCGCGCACATGATCGCTCCGCTGCCGGGCGTCACCGCAACCAAGCCGGGTTCGGCCCAGGTGGCCGTGCCGGGCATCGCCATTGACGTGGTGGATGAAGCTGGCGAATCCGTGGCCGACGGCGAGGGCGGCTTCCTCGTCATCCGCGAGCCGTGGCCAGCGATGCTGCGCGGCATCTGGGGCGACATGGAACGCTACAAGGACACCTACTGGTCGCGGTTCGAGAACATGTACTTCGCTGGCGACGGTGCGAAGAAGGACGCCGATGGCGATATCTGGCTGCTGGGCCGCGTGGATGACGTGATGAACGTCTCCGGGCACCGCCTGTCCACCACCGAGATCGAGTCCTCGCTGGTCGCCCACCCATACGTGGCAGAGGCCGCCGTGGTGGGAGCGAAGGACGAGACCACCGGCGAGGCCGTGGTGGCCTTCGTGATCCTGCAGACCGAGCCGGCGGAAGGCGAGGATGTGGTGGCGACCCTGCGCAACCACGTGGGCAAGGACATCGGCCCGATCGCCAAGCCGAAGCATGTGCTGGTGGTTCCGGAACTGCCTAAGACCCGCTCGGGCAAGATCATGCGCCGCCTGCTCAAGGACGTGGCCGAGGGCCGCGAGGTCGGCGATGCCACCACGCTGTCCGATTCAACGGTGATGAGCCAGATCGCGCAGTCCATGGGCAAATAGCCTCAGCACGCCCCAGTGCAGCAAGCCGCCGTTCGTCCACACCGCTGGTGTGGACGCACGGCGGCTTCTTGTATTACGGGGCCAAAGAATTCGGGCGGGAATTTCCCGGTTGTGTAATAGATTTGAGTTCATGACTGAGAACGCATCGAACACCATCTTGCTGCTCAACGGCCCCAACCTGAATCTGCTGGGCACCCGGGAGCCGGAAATCTATGGCCACGACACCCTGGCCGATGTTGAGCAGCTGGCCCGGGAAACCGCTGCGGCCCTCGGCTTCGAATTGCGCGCCTTGCAGTCCAACCATGAGGGTGTGCTCATCGACGCGATTCACGAGGCCCGCACTACCGCAGCCGGCATCATCATGAACCCCGGCGCATTCACCCATACCTCTGTGGCTATTGCCGATGCCATCAGCGGCGTGCAGTTGCCAGCCATCGAGGTGCACATCTCGAACGTGCACAAGCGTGAAGCGTTCCGCCACCATTCCTTCATCTCGCCGGTAGCCAGCTCGATCATCATCGGTGCGGGCGTGCACGGCTACAAGCTGGCGGTTCAGCAGCTCGCGCATTTGCTGGGCAAATAGCCGCAAGCCCTAGCCGGTGACGCAGTCGCCTGTTTTGATGCTGGTGCGCCGATCGCCGCCCAGCTCCATGGCGTTCTCGATCTCTTCGAGGCTCAGGGCGAAGCCGACCTCGTCATCGCTGCGCGACTTGGCGAAGATCAAGCCCACCGCGTCGCCGGATTCATCCAGCAGCGGTCCGCCGGAATTGCCCTGGGCTACTTCCGCGGTGAGCTGGTAGACAGAGATTCGAGATGGGTCCGCGCCATAGATATTGGCAATGGAGACGAAGGCACGGGAAGCGATCAAGGCTCCGCGGATCTGCTGCGGGCCGCCCGCTGGGTGCCCGACAAAGGTTGCCGAGTCGCCGCGCATCAGGTCATCAGCGGCGAGGTCGATAGGCTCTGCCTCCAGCCCTTCGACGTAAAGCAGCGCGATGTCGGCCTTGGGATCGAAATAAACAACCTTTCCGCGGTGAACTTCGTCACCGCCGACCTCCACGGTTGCCGCGCTCAATCCGGCGACCACGTGCGCGTTGGTCATGACCAGTTCGTGGTCGACAACGAAGCCTGAGCCGGTCAGGTTCACACCGCATTGCACCGCGGTACCGGAGATCTTGGCGGCCGATTGGGCAGCGGCCAGCTGCAGGTCGTTAGCTGCCCATTCGGTGTTGGCCGGCGCCTGGACCGGGGGCGCGAAAGGCTCCAGGAATGCGGGGAGGGTTTCGGCGATCACCTTGGAGCGTGCGGTGGAAATCGCGGCATCGACAAACTCGGGTGTCAGGCCACGAATCGAGTCGATCATCTTGGACTTGCTGATCTCCAGCGAAAGCCTTGGAATACCCATGCTTGAAGTGGAAAAGGCCAAGCCACCGATGATTGTGGCGGTAATGAACACCGACAGCACGCCACCGGCAATGCGGTCCGCGGCACGCAGGAAATCGACATTCATCCAGTGGCGGATGCGAGTTGCAATCACCCGTCCCAGAGCTTGCCCGAGAATGATCAGCACGGCTGCGGTAGCTATCATCAGGCCGACCCGCCACCAGGGGTTCGTGGCGAAGGTGGAAACCAGCGGGATGGCGAAGAATGCGGCGACGCCGCCGACAATCAGGCCGAGCATGTCGCCAATGGTCAGCAGAAAACCTCGACGAACTCCAACAACGAAAAACGTCAGCAAAACAGCGCAGATGACTACGTCGAGCCAGCTGAAAATTCCGAGCACCAAGACCCCAGTTCATTCATAAAGTTCGTATAGACCCAAGGTACCCTTAGAAGCTGATGGATTTCTGCGAGCAGATTCGCGAGTTTTAGTCGAATGTGCGTGATTTTCAACATTTTCTTGGTTAAACCACGTGTGGAAACTGTCACATTGTTACCGAATACGGCACAATGAAGTAAGCGCCTACTACTGTTGACAGGAGATTTAATGGATATCGAGGTACTGCGTCGCGCGCCACTGTTTGCGTCGCTTGGTGATGAAGTATTCGCCGCGCTAACCGAAGAATTGACCGAGGTTGATCTCTCCCGCGGCGCATCGGTGTTCCGTGAAGGCGATCAGGGTGACCGTCTGTACTTCATCGTTTCGGGCAAGATCAAGCTGGGTCGCACCTCTTCGGATGGTCGCGAGAACCTGATTGCTGTTCTTGGCCCAGGCGAACTGTTTGGCGAGATGGCATTGTTCGATCCACACCCACGCAACGCAACTGCAACCGCCGTGTCCGAGACCCGCTTGGCGGGCCTGAGCCACGAGAACATGCGCAAGGCTATCTTGAACTCCCCTGAGGTCTCGATCCAGCTGCTGCAGGCTCTGGCTGCACGTCTGCGTCGTACCAATGAGTCCCTGGCCGATCTGGTCTTCTCTGACGTTCCTGGCCGTGTTGCCAAAGCTCTGTTGGATCTGGCTGACCGCTTCGGTCGCCCAGCTACCGACGGCATCCTGGTTGCCCACGAACTGACTCAGGAAGAGCTGGCTCAGCTCGTTGGTGCTTCCCGCGAAACCGTGAACAAGGCTCTGGCCGAGTTCGTGCAGCGCGGCTGGCTGCGCCTGGAAGCACGCGCCGTCGTGATCCTGGATATCCAGCGTCTGCGCCAGCGCTCGCGCTAAACCGCAGTGATGCAAACAGGCCGGGAATCCTTCAAGGATTCCCGGCCTGCTTTGTTTAAGTTCTGCTCTCAGTGCCCGGCAGTAGTCTGCCATGGGCGGGAGGATTCAGCGCTCATGGAGCCAAGGACTTCCAGATAGTAAATGCCATCGCGCACCAGCAGGTCCGGATGCTTGAGATTCAACGAACGGGCCCGCGAAAGGTAGGCGACCACTCCATTGGCCTCCGCCATGGCTTCCAGGATCATTTCCACCGCCGGGTAGCTAATCTCCGAGAGCGCGAGGTTCACTGTGTTGGGTTGGCCAACGCTGTCCCCCAGCTCGCTGGTGCTGCGTTTGGCCAATATTTCCCCGGCGGCACACCAGCGCCCCCATTTGCCTTTGCCGCGCAGCAAGGCAGCCTCCTGGCGGTTGGGCACGGTGGCAGTGAAGTACCAGGTGTCGAAGCGGCGCAGGGCAAAGTTCGGGTTGAGCCAGTGGGATACCGGACGCAAAAGGTCTGTGCGCAAGCCCAGTCCGCGGCGGCGCAGGAATTCGTCGAAGGCCAGGTCCTGTCCGGCGATTGCTTCGCGGGCGGTCATCCAGTCTTCTGCATCGGTCATTTCGACCACGGATTGCTCATCGGTGCCGGCCAGCAGGATTCCGGTCTCTTCGAAAAGCTCGCGGATGGCGCAAACGATGTATGCCTGCGCCAACTGCTGGTCCAGCATGTCCATGCGCTTGGACCATTGGGACAGGCTCGGACCGAACCATTGGTAGGTGGCACGGTCGCTCGCCTCGTGGCTGCCGCCTGGAAAGGCCACGTTGCCCAGTGGGGAGCCCCCGGGGCGATAAGTCAGATAGGTCTCCACGCCGTGGGAAGAATCCCTCACAAGGCAGATGGAGGACGCGCGCCGCGGGGTGCGCGGCGTGCGCGAACCGAAAGAGAACCAGTTTTCGGCGGTGGCAATTTGATGCGGTGGCAAATCAAAGAGCCGGCGCACCATACCGCTGCGCGGCCCCGCCGGGAATGCCCGTCGGGACCGCGCAGCAGGAATCTGGCTTGAATTACTCAAATTCGGCGATGACCTCGACCTCGACAGGTGCATCCAGCGGCAGAACGGCAACGCCGACGGCCGAGCGTGCGTGCAAGCCTGCATCGCCGAGTACCTCGCCGAAGAACTCCGATGCCCCGTTGATGACGCCTGGCTGTCCGGTGAAGTCCGGTGCCGACGACACGAAACCGACAACCTTCACGATGCGCTTAATGCGATCTAGATCACCAATTTCGGCCTTGATGGCGGCTAGCGCGTTAAGCGCAGCGGTCTGCGCCTGGGCCTTCGCCTCCTCGGCCGAAACCTCGGCACCAACCTTTCCAACGGCTGTGAGTTCACCCTTAATCAGCGGAAGCTGGCCAGAGGTGTAGACATAGTTGCCGGTGGTAACGGCTGGCAGGTAGGCGGCTACCGGCTTTGCCACAGCTGGCAAGGCATGACCGAGCTCGGCCAGACGAGCCTCGACACGCGAGGAAGTAGCTTCTTGCATGGGATTTCTCCTTCAGTAAATGTTGTTGCTAGTTACGCTTTCGGACGCTTCATGTAGGCCACTGGAGATGAGCCGTTGGGGCCTGGAACCACGGTTACCAGCTCCCAGCCATCGTCACCCCACTGGTCCAAAATCTGCTTCGTAGCGTGAATCAAAAGCGGCAAAGTGGCGTATTCCCATTTAGTCATACTCGATACGTTAGCGCGTCCTTGTAAACTAGTGGGTATGGCAGCCAAGAAGTCCCCTTTTTTTGATACCGCTACCACCCTGGGAAAAGTCGTTGCATTCTTCGGAATCAGCGCCCTGTGTGGTGTGCTCGCAGCAGGCATGCTCGTGCCCATTGCAGCTATCGCAAAAACCGGTTTGACCACCGGTAACAACATCGTCAGCGCGCTCCCGAGCTCGTTTGAAAAGCTCCCCATCCCGGAGCCTTCCACGATCCTTGACGCTGATGGCAAGGCCATTGCGAACTTCTACCAGCAAAATCGCCAGCCTGTGAAGCTAGATGACATCTCGCCAAACATGCGCAAGGCGATCATCTCGGTGGAAGATGAGCGTTTCTACGAGCACAAGGGCATCGACCCCAAGGGCATCGCCCGTGCAGTAGTTGGCAACCTCACCTCTTCGAGCCGCTCTGGTGCTTCCACCCTGACCCAGCAGTACGTGAACAACCTGCTAGTGAATAACCAGGTGCTCACCGGTTCGGACGAATCCACTGTTTCCGGCCAGAAGGGCTACTCGGATAAGATCCGCGAGCTGAAGTACGCGGTGGCCATCGAGAAGGAAATGTCCAAGGACCAGATCCTGGAGGGCTACCTGAACCTGGTGCTCTTCTCGGGTCGCGAGTACGGCGTGCAGGCTGCCGCTCAGCACTTCTACTCAACCGATGCCAAGGACTTGAACGTGCAGCAGTCGGCCATGCTTGCCGGCATGGTCCAGCTGCCAAACGTCTACAACCCGATCAACAACCCTGAGCGATCCATCGACCGCCGCAACAAGGTGCTGGGCAACATGTACCGCACCGGCGCAATCACCAAGAAGGAATACGACAAGGCGGTGAAGTCGGACCTGGAACTGGATCCGCGCACGTCCCCTTCCGGTTGCACCGCGGCCAAGGAAAATGCCTACTTCTGCGACTACGTCACCAATCTGATCCTTTCCGATGACACCTATGGCAAGACCAAGGAAGATCGCGAAGGCCTGCTGTACCGTGGCGGCTTGACCGTCAAGACCACCCTGAACAGCAAGCTGAACAAGAAGGCCGCCAAGGACGCAGCGAAGGCTATCGATCCAAAGGCCAAGTCCAACACCGACATTTACTCCTCGATCGTTTCGGTCGAGCCGGGCACCGGCAAGATCCTGACCATGGCGCAGAACACCACCTACGGTCCGGAAGTCAAGAACTCGGGCGAGAACACCTATTACAACTTCGCTGTCGAGCGTTCCCTGGGTGGCGCTGGCGGGTTCCAGGGTGGTTCTACCATGAAGCCGTACACCACCTTGGGCTGGCTGTCCGAAGGCAACCGCATGTACGACAAGATCAATGCCAAGAAGCAGGTTTTCGTACCCGGCTCCAAGTGGCGGGCATCTTGCCTTCCCGGAGGAACGACAACTGTTGGTTCTAATTGGGAACCGAAGAATGCATCGCCTGGCTTCTACCGCTCGATGACCGTGGATACCGGCCTGTACTGGTCGATCAATACCGCGACCGTGCAGGAGGCCTACAAGACCGACCTGTGCACCATCGCCGATTACACCAAGAAGCTTGGCGTACTGGATCAGGGCGCCAAGGGCGGCCCTGCCCCGATCTCGCCTTCGAACCCTTCGTTCATCATCGGCTCGGCAGAAATCACCCCGCTGTCCCAGGCCGCCGCATTCGCTGCATTCGCCAACAAGGGCGAGTACTGCGAACCACGCGCCATCAACAGCGTGACCGACAAGGACGGCAACGAGTACAAGGTCAAGAAGGAATCCTGCTCCCAGGAAATCGACCCGACCTACGTTGCCGATCTGAACGGCACCCTGAAGAAGATCGCCACCAACCGCGTCTCCAAGGGCCGCGTCGACGGCCCAATCGCTGGCAAGACCGGTACCAACAACTACGCGTCCTCGACCTGGTTCGTCGGCTACACCACCGGAATTTCCACCGCCACCTGGGTCGGCCGACTCAAGGGCAAGGCCGGCGAAGAGAAGAACCAGATGCACGGCGCGATGGTCAACGACAAGAAGGCCCCTTGGATGGTCGATTCCTCGACCTTCGCCGCCCCGCTGTGGGTGGACTTCATGGAGGAGGCCGTGCACGAATACGAGCGGAACAACTTCGGTTCGGCCCGTCGCCAGCCGCCTCCGCCAAAGCCGAAGGAAGAAGACGATTCCAAGTCCGACTCGGATGAGAAGGACAATGACAAGGAAGAGTCGAAGGAAGATTCCAAGCCTAAGGAAGAATCCTCGCCGAAGCCCGACTCCAATAACAAGGGCAACGGAAACGGCAATGGAAACGGCAACGGCAAGAAGTCCGATGACTAGCTGAATATTCGAAAGGCCGCGTTCAACTTTGGTTGGACGCGGCCTTTCGGTTTAGATTGGCATAGGAGAACTCCACCAGAAGTTGCCTCCGGGCTTGAAAGGACGATGGCACAGAAGTCATGGTTGAACAGAATAATTTCGCTTCGGCATTACGTCATGCCAGCGGTACTGCGGCCCTTGCCGCCACCGGCGCTCTGGCCATCGGCGGAGCTCTGGTGGGCTATGGCATGCTGGAGGCCCAGAAGTTCGGGCTGCGCCACGAATCGCTTAAGGTTCTGCCCCGCGGAT
Organism: Arthrobacter sp. JUb119; assembly: GCF_024807995.1. Lineage (NCBI taxonomy): Bacteria > Bacillati > Actinomycetota > Actinomycetes > Micrococcales > Micrococcaceae > Arthrobacter > Arthrobacter sp. JUb119. The sequence goes on along the minus strand of NZ_JANUFE010000007.1, from coordinate 157,064 downwards.
ACGGCGACATCAAGGTCCTGCACCTTTCGGACATCCACATGGTTCCAGGGCAGGAAGCCAAAACCCAGTGGCTGCGCGGTCTGGCTGATCTGAAGCCCGACTTTGTCATCAACACCGGGGATAACCTCAGCCACCGCAAGGCCGTGCCGGCTTTGATCAAGGCGCTGGAACCGCTGATGGCTTTCCCTGGCGCCTTCGTTCCCGGGTCCAATTGCTACTACGCTCCGAAGCTGAAGAACCCGTTCAGGTATTTGGCTCCTTCCACCGGAACTCCCAACCCTGCCCCGCGCGACCAGTTGCCGTTCGAAGAAATGCACCGGGCCTTCGGCGGAGCCGGCTGGATCAACATGTCCAACCGTGCGCATTCCACGGTGCTCAATGGCCTGCGCCTGGATCTTACCGGCGTGGATGATCCGCACATCGACCGGGACCTCTTCGCTGGCTGGCCGCGTGGTTCCTCCTCAAGCAGCCAGGCGCCCCACGTGCGCATTGCGCTCACCCACGCGCCCTACCAGCGGGTTCTTGACCAATTCACCGAGGCGAAGGCTGATGTCATTTTCGCTGGCCACACCCACGGCGGCCAGGTGTGCATCCCGGGCTATGGCGCATTGGTCTCCAACTGCGATCTGCCTACGTGGCGCGCCCGCGGCCTGAGCGATTGGGAATACAACGGCAACACCGTTCCGTTGAATGTTTCCGCTGGCGTGGGCACCTCGCGCTTCGCTCCGATTCGCTTCGCCTGCCCGCCGGAAGCCATCATGGTTACCCTGGCTGCCCGCGACTAAGCCACGAAATTTCTTCGGGTAATCCCCGGTCAAGCACCTTCTTGGTGCTCGACCGGGGATTATTTGCCTCCAATGTGAAGCACTTCTTTCCAATAGTTGCCTATTGATTGAATTATCCCAACTACTGCCGGTAGTCTGTAACTCTGTCAAACTTCTGGATGAATGCGGGGTACCGTGGCTCAAGCTCAACAGGCCGGTTCGAAAGATCCGGTCCCGCTCTCCGCAACACTGAAACGGCTTGCTCCTTTCGTCAAGCCGATCTTCCCCCGGCTCTTTTGCGGTTTCCTCTGCGCGCTCGGCGCCGGAATTGTCGCGCTGGCCATCCCCCAGGTGCTCGCCTGGCTGGTCAATGTCGTCCTGCATCGTGATGGGGCAGCCTCGGAGGTGTGGCTCTCTGTTGGCATCGTTGCCGCATTGGGCCTTGTCGAAGCCCTGCTGATCTTCCTGCGCCGCCAATTCGTGCTGAATCCCGCAGCAGGCCTTGAAGCGCAGATGCGCATCCGCTTCTACAAGCACCTGCAGCGCCTGCCCGTGGCGTTCCACGAACGCTGGGGCTCGGGGCAGCTTCTCTCCCGCTCCATGTCGGATCTCTCCTTGTTGCGCCGTTGGCTCGCGTTCGGCGCGATGATGCTGGTTGTTGAAACCGTCACCGTCATCACCGGGCTGGTGCTGATGTTCACCCATTCATGGATCCTGGGACTGCTCTACCTGCTGGGATCTATCCCGATTGCCATCAAGGCCTACCGTTTCCGCAACGACTACCGGGCCGCCAGCCGCCGCAGCCAGGACCAGGCTGGGGACCTGGCCACCGCGGTGGAAGAATCAGTGCACGGTATCCGCGTCATCAAGGCCTTCGGCCGCGGGCCGCATGTCTACGCGGGCTTCAGCGCCCAGGCAAAGTCCCTGCAGGAAACCGAAATAACCAAGGCCAAGACGCTGGCCAGCTTCCTGCTCACCGTGGTTGCGGTGCCCGAAACCATTCTGGGCATCGGCTTGCTCATCGGCATTGCCCAGGTCGCCAACGGCACGCTGAGCGTCGGCTCGCTGGTGGCCTACTTCGCCATCGCCGCGGTCATCGCCGGCCCCGTCGAGGGCATGGGAATGCTGCTGGGCATGACGCTGAGCACCAAAACTGCGCTGGACCGCCACTTCGAGGTCATGGATTCAATCAATGACATCGATTCCCCCGCGCAGCCCCGGGTCCCTGCAGAACGCGATGGCAGCGTGAAGCTGGAGCATGTGCGCTTCGCCTACCCGGATACCGCCGGTACCCACCGGCCGATCCTGGCCGACATCAATCTGGAGATCCGTCCCGGGGAAACCATGGCCCTTGTCGGCATCACCGGTTCGGGCAAGTCCACCTTGCTGAACCTGGTTCCGCGCCTGCATGAAGCGACCTCCGGCGAGGTGCTCATCCACGGACAGGACGTCAAGGACTGGGACCTCCAGGAACTGCGAACCGAGATCGCCGTGGCTTTCGAGGACACCACCTTGTTCTCCACCTCCATCCGCGGCAACGTGCTGCTCGGCGCCCCGGAAAACCTGGATGAGCAGCAGCGCGAAGCCCTGCTCGCCGAAGCCCTGGACGTCGCCCAGGCGCAGTTTGCCTACGCGTTGCCCGAAGGGGTAGACACCTTGATCGGCGAGGAAGGCCTGTCGCTATCGGGCGGGCAGCGCCAGCGCATCGCCTTGGCCCGCGCCATCGCAGCGCGCCCGAGCGTGCTGGTCCTCGACGATCCGCTGTCCGCCCTGGATGTGCGCACCGAGGAACTGGTCACCGAGAGGCTGCGCGAAGTCCTGGCCGGAACCACCACGCTGATCGTGGCCCACCGGCCCTCGACCGTGATGCTCGCCGACCGCGTGGCGCTGCTGCGCGATGGCCGCATCGACGCGGTGGGAAGCCATGCCCACCTGTTGAGCACCAATGAGCATTACCGATTCGTCATCGCCAGCCTGGATGACGAAGACCAGCCAGCCACCGTGGAGGTCTCCCGATGAGCAAGCCACTGGGCGTCGCCAATGAAGACGCCATCAAGCTCTCTGCCGCCGAGCGCAAGGTCGTGCGGCAACGTTCCTTCCGGTTGCTGGCCTCGCTGGCCGTGCCGCAGAAGAAGCTGTTCGTCCTCACCGTGGTGCTGGTGCTGTTCTCCAACGCGGCACGCGTGCTGCTTCCGGTGCTGATCGCCTTCTCGATCGACTGGACCCTGCCGCAGGTGCGCGAAGGCAACTGGGGCGCCCTGGGGATGACCGGGGCCGGATACATCGTGTGCGCCGTGCTCAGCGGCGTGCTGCTCTCCTGGTACATCACCAGTGCGGCGAAGATCTCCCAGGCGATGCTCCTGGATCTGCGCCAGCAGGTCTTCCGCCATACCCAGCGGCTGAGCCTCGAATTCCACGAGAACTACACCTCCGGGCGGATCATTTCCCGGCAGACCTCCGATCTGGAAACGCTGCGCGAGCTGCTCGATCAAGGCGTCTCGGAACTGGCCTCCTCCTGCGTGTTCGTGGTCTTCACCCTGGTCTCGATTTTCTTCCTCGACTGGCGCAGCGGCCTGGTGGTCTGCGTGGCCGTCCTTCCGGTAGCGATCCTCTTCTTCTGGTACCAGCGCCGCTCCGAGCTGCTCTACCGCGAATCCCGCGTGGTCTCGGCCAAGGTCATCTCCACCTTCGTGGAAACCATGACCGGCATCCGCGCGGTCAAGGCCTTCCGCCGCGAGGAAGCCAACGACGCGAACTACTCGGATCTCGCGGAGCAGTACCGGGTGAACTCGGTGCGTTCCTTCAACCTCTTCGGCGTCCTGCAGCCGGGACTGGTCCTGATCGGCAACCTGACGGTGGCGGCATTGCTCGCCTACGGCGGATTCCGCATCATCGACGGCACCATGCAGGTCGGTGCGATGGTGGCCATCCTGCTGGCCTCCAAGCGCCTGTTCCAGCCAGTCGAGCAGATCGCCATGTTCTATTCCTCGCTGCAGTCGGCCACCGCCGCCCTGGAGAAGGTTTCGGGGCTGCTGGAGGAAGAACCGACGGTGCGCGAGCCTGCGGCCCCTCGCACCATCCGCAAGGTGGCCGGCGAGCTGGTCTTCAAGGATGCGGTCTTCGGCTACGGCGAGGGCCCGGTGATCATGGAGGAATTCGACCTGCGGATCCCGGCGGGCCAAACGGTGGCCGTGGTAGGCCAGACCGGTGCCGGCAAGTCCACGCTGGCCAAGCTCATTGCCCGCTTCTACGACCTGCGTTCGGGCACCTTGGAACTGGATTCGGTGCCGATCAACGAGCTGTCGAACAAGGAACTGCGCCAGCACGTGGTGATGGTCACCCAGGAGGCGTTCCTCTTCTCCGGATCGGTGGCCGAGAACATCGCGCTGGGCCGGCCGGGCGCCTCGCCGGAGGATATCGAGTACGCCGCCCGTGCGGTCGGCGCCCACGAGTTCATCTTGGATCTGCCTGAGGGCTACGGCACCGACGTGAACAAGCGAGGCGGACGGGTCTCGGCCGGCCAGCGCCAGCTGATTTCCTTTGCCCGCGCCTTCCTTGCCGATCCTGCGGTGCTGATCCTTGATGAGGCCACCAGCTCCCTGGATATCCCTTCGGAACGGGCAGTGCAGCGCGGACTGCAAACCCTGCTGGGCAACCGCACCGCGCTGATCATCGCGCACCGCCTGTCCACCGTGCAGATCGCGGACCGCGTGCTGGTGGTCCACGATGGCAAGATCACCGAGGACGGCACCCCAGCGCAGCTGATTGCCGATGAGGGGCGCTTCGCGGCCCTGCACAAGGCGTGGAAGGACTCGCTGGTCTGATCCCGTCCAGGACAGCGCAAAGCCCTCCGCAGATCACTTCGATCAGCGGAGGGCTTTGCCGTGCGTGGTTGTTCTTCGCCTGCGCCTAGGCGCTGAAGACCTGGCCGGTGAGCCGTTCGTAGGCCTCGATGTAGCGGGCACGGGTCTTCTCGATGATTCCGGCTGGCAGCTGAGGCGGTTCTTCGCCCGAGTTCTTGTCCCAACCCGATTCGGCGGAGGTCAGCCAGTCGCGGACGAACTGCTTGTCGAAGCTGGCCTGCGCCTGGCCCGGCTTGTAGGATTCGGCATCCCAGAAACGCGAGGAATCCGGGGTCAGCACCTCATCGCCCAGGGTGATCTCGCCGGTGGCCGGATCAGCTCCGAACTCCACCTTGGTATCGGCCAGGATGATGCCGCGCGCGCGGGCGATCTGCTCGGCCTGCTCGTACAGGGCCACGGTCTTCTCCCGCAGCGCCTCGGAAACTTCGGCGCCAACGCGTTCCACGGTCTGCTCGAAGGAGATGTTCTCGTCGTGCTCCCCCACCTCGGCCTTGGCCGATGGGGTGAACAGCGCCGGTTCCAGGCGCGAGCCATCCACCAGTCCTGCCGGCAGTGGCAGCTCGCACACGGTCTGCGAGGCCTTGTACTCGGCCAGGCCCGATCCGGTCAGGTATCCGCGGGCGATGCACTCGATCGGGTACATCTCCAGCTTCTTGCACACCATCGCGCGTCCGGCCACCTCGGCTGGAACATCGGTGGAGATGACATGGTTGGCGAAGTCGCCCAGCTGCTCGAACCACCAGAGGCTGAGCTGGGTCAGCACCTTGCCCTTGTCCGGGATTTCGCTGGCCAGCACGAAGTCGTAGGCGCTGATGCGGTCGGAGGCCACCACGAGGACACGGTCGGTGCCTTCGAAGCTGGCGCCCGCAGGCACGTACAGGTCGCGTACCTTGCCCGAGTAGTAATGGTCCCAACCTTCTAGGTCGAGCACTTCGGTCTGGAATCCTGCCATGAGTTCTGTAGTCCTCTACTTGCTTTCGTTGGCGATGGCGATTTCGCCGCGTTCGGCCTTCAACGCAATGTCGGTGCGCGACTGGGCACCGTCCCAGCTGATCTCGGCAACCCCGGCGTACGCTGCGGCGCGGGCCGCGGCGAGGTCATCGCCCAGGCCCACCACGGCCAGTACGCGGCCACCGGAAACAATGATGTTCCCTTCAGCATCCGCGGAAGTTCCGGCATGCATCACGTGCACGCCGTCAATTCCGTTGGCTGCCTCCAGCCCGGAGATCACCGCTCCCTTGACCGGGGTGTCCGGGTAGTTCTCGGCGGCGATGACCACATCAACTGCGGTCTGCGCGGACCAGGTCAGCTGCTCGGCATCATCGAGCCGGCCCTTGGCGGCAGCCATCAGCACACCGCCCAGCGGAGTCTTCAGCCGGGCAAGGACAGCCTGGGTTTCCGGGTCGCCGAAGCGGGCATTGAACTCGATGACGCGGATGCCGCGCTTGGTGATCGCCAAGCCGCAGTACAGCACGCCGGTGAACGGGGTGCCGCGCTTTTCCATTTCGCGCAGGGTCGGGTAGGCGACGCGGTCCATGACCTCGTCGACGAAGCTCTCCGGCAGCCATTCCAGCGGCGAGTAGGCACCCATGCCACCGGTGTTCGGGCCTTCGTCGTTATCGAAGATGCGCTTGAAGTCCTGTGCCGGGGCCAGCGGAACAGCATGCTTGCCATCGCAGATGACAAACAGGGAAACTTCTGGGCCATCGAGGAATTCTTCGATCACTACGGTTCCGCCGGCGGCAAAACAGGCTTCTGCGTGCTCCAGCGCTTCGTCGCGATCGCCGGTGACCACGACGCCCTTGCCGGCGGCCAGGCCATCGTCCTTGACCACGTACGGCGCACCGAAGTCATCCAGCGCACTGGCGGCTTCCTCGCGGTTGGTGGCCACATGGGCCATGGCGGTGGGAACCTCAGCGGCAGCCATGACGTTCTTGGCAAAAGCCTTGGACGCTTCGAGCTGCGCGGCAGCCTGGGTCGGGCCGAAGACCGGGATCTGCGCTGCGATCAGCGCATCGGAAACACCGGAAGCCAGCGGCGCTTCGGGGCCGACGACCACCAGATCGCTGCCCAGTTCCCGGGCGAGCGCGACGACTGCGGCAGGATCCTGCGCATCGATCGCGTGGGTAGTGACGTCCTGTGCGATACCGGCGTTGCCGGGGGCGCAATGAACTTCGTTGACGTAGGGGTCTGCACTCAGTGCACGGACAATTGCATGCTCACGGCCGCCTGGGCCAATAACCAGTACCTTCACCCGGTCGAGTTTACCGGAGATCCAGCGGGTCAACCGCGTCTATGACGCGCAGGCATTAGCCGCAGGCCCCGTCCATCTGGCCGCCCGCCTGGCACCGGGCCGAGGGGCGAATTCGGCGCCAGCAAGCCCAAAGCGCCCCCTGGAAGTCTTCGGCACAGCATCATGCCGGCATCCAACCGGCGCTGCGTTGGCTGAACTAGAGTTGGCATGGCTGGATTTCTCGGTTTTCCAGATCCACAGTAGATGCCCAGCGCACGCAAATATGACGTTTCTCCGTCATTGAGAGAAAGTGGAATCGACCCATGGCAATCAAACGGCGCGTTGATGAAACCGCTGGCCGAGCGGCCCTGCGCGAATGGTCCGGAACCACGCAGGGACAAGGAAAAATAGCCCGCCCGGTGCTCGCCACCGCGGTGCGCTTTTCGCTGGAGGAGCTGGCCTCCCGCGCCGAGGGCAACTCGGTCGAGGTACGCGTTCCGCCCTTCGGTGTGACTCAGTGCATAGCGGGTCCCCGGCACACCCGCGGAACACCTCCGAATGTAGTCGAAATGCCTGCTGAGCTCTGGCTTTCCCTTGCTACTGGGCGTATCGGCTGGGCCGAGGCCTTGCAGACTGGGCAATTGCATGCTTCGGGACTTAGGGCAGACTTGTCAGCGCACCTACCACTTATTGAGTACCCTTAAGGGTATGGAGCAACACCCCGCTACCCCGTCTTCTGCCGATCAGAGTGTTGAAGTGCATATTCACTCGTCGCCCAAGTTCTGGCCGTTCATTTTGACTTTCGCGGTCCTTGGCGCGCTAGCCGGTCTCATCATTGGCCTGCTTGGCGAACCATCGCAGGATTACACCCGCACCTCGGCGTCCGGATTCTTCGCCATATTCGGTGCAGGCCTGGGCGTAGGCATCGGCGCATTGGCGTATGTGATTGTTGATCGCGTGACCTCACGCAAAACCACCAAGCATCTGGCAGTTCCTCTGGCCGAGGACACTGACTCCAGCGGACTACAAGGCTAGGCAGCTTTTCTCCTGAATTAGAAGAGCAGGCGGCCGCGCACCTGGCCGCCACCCACCACATTTTTGGTCGGTGTCGACCAACTGGAACATGAGAGAATAACCAACATGGCGCGTGGCGATGGATTCTTAAATCACGACCTGCTTCCAAACGAAAAGGGGCCGCAGGATGAATGCGGCGTTTTTGGCGTTTGGGCTCCTGGCGAAGAGGTCGCAAAACTCACCTATTACGGCCTGTATGCCCTGCAGCACCGCGGACAGGAATCCGCTGGTATTGCCACGAGCGACGGTGCGCGTATCAACGTCTACAAGGACATGGGCCTGGTCTCCCAGGTGTTCGACGAGAATACGCTGAACTCCATGGCCGGCCAGCTGGCTATCGGCCACTGCCGCTACTCGACCACCGGTGCCAGCCACTGGGCCAATGCGCAGCCGACCTTGGGCCCGACCCAGGCCGGTACCGTCGCCCTGGCCCACAACGGCAATCTGACCAACTCCGCTGATCTGGCCGATATGGTCTCCGCCAAGCAGCAGGCCGAAGGCGGCAAGGTCCGCGGCGAACTCGCCCAGGGCAACACCACCGACACCGCCTTGGTCACCGCCTTGCTGGCCGGTTCCGAAGGCCAGTCGCTGGAAGAAACCGCGCTGGAGCTGCTGCCGAAGATCGAAGGCGCCTTCTGCTTCGTCTTCATGAACGAGGACACCCTCTACGCAGCCCGCGACCCGCATGGTGTTCGCCCCCTGGTCCTGGGCCGGCTGGACCGAGGCTGGGTTGTTGCTTCGGAGCAGCCTGCACTGGCTACCGTTGGCGCCTCGTTCATCCGCGAAATCGAACCCGGCGAAATGATCGCCATCGACGAGAACGGCGTGCGTTCCACCCGCTTCGCCGAAGCCACTCCCAAGGGCTGCGTCTTCGAGTACGTCTACCTGGCTCGTCCCGATGCTGCCATTGCCGGCCGCTCGGTCTACGAATCCCGCGTGGAAATGGGCCGCCAGCTGGCCCGCGAGAACAGCGCGGACGCGGACATCGTGATCCCGGTTCCGGAGTCCGGCACCCCGGCCGCCATCGGCTACGCCGAGGAATCGGGCATTCCATTCACCCACGGCTTCGTGAAGAACGCCTACGTGGGCCGTACCTTCATCCAGCCATCGCAGACCCTGCGCCAGCTGGGCATCAAGCTCAAGCTCAATGCGCTGGAAACCGTGCTGCGCGGCAAGCGCGTCGTGGTGGTGGATGATTCGATCGTCCGCGGCAACACCCAGCGCGCGGTGGTGCGCATGCTGCGCGAGGCCGGTGCCGCCGAGGTGCATGTGAAGATCTCCTCGCCTCCGGTCAAGTGGCCTTGCTTCTACGGCATCGACTTCGCCTCGCGTGCCGAGCTGATCGCCAACGGCGCTGCCGTGGCTGAGATCGCGACCTCCATCGGCGCGGACTCCTTGGCCTACATTTCCGAAGACGGCATGATCGAAGCGACCCGCCAGCCGCGCGAGCGCCTGTGCACCGCGTGCTTCACCGGCGAGTACCCGATCGCCTTGCCGAACGAGGAGCGCCGCGGCAAGAACCTGCTGGAGCGCAGCAACCAGGGCGGCTGCGAGCCAGGTCCTGATGCCGAGTTCGAAACCAACAGCTAATCCCCTCCACGATCCCAACCATCTCGTTGCAAAGGGCGCCGGAAATGCGGCGCCCAGAACAGAAAAGGAACCGACTGCCATGAGCGGCAATGATCAGCAGCCAACTTCCATCACCTATGCCGGTGCCGGCGTTGACGTTGAGGCCGGTGACCGTGCCGTTGAGTTGATGAAGGGCGCGATCAAGGCAACCCACACCGCGGGCGTTGTCGGAGGGGTCGGCGGCTTCGCCGGGCTCTTCGATGTATCGTTCCTGACCGGTTACAAGAAGCCGTACTTGGCTACCTCCACCGACGGGGTAGGCACCAAGGTTGCCATCGCCCAGAAGCTGGACATCCACGACACCATCGGCCAGGACCTGGTCGGCATGGTGGTCGACGATATTGTCGTGGTGGGCGCCAAGCCTCTGTTCATGACCGACTACATCGCCACCGGCAAGGTCGTCCCGGAGCGCATCGCGGATATCGTGCGCGGCATCGCGGAAGGCTGCAAGCTGGCCGGCACCGCGCTGGTTGGCGGCGAAACCGCGGAGCACCCGGGCCTGCTAGCCGAGGACGAATACGATGTTGCCGGTGCTGCTACCGGTGTCATCGAAGCTGACCAGCTGCTGGGCCCGGAGCGCGTGCGGGCCGGCGACGTCGTCATCGGCATGGCGTCCTCGGGCATCCACTCCAACGGCTACTCGCTGGTGCGCCGCGTCATCGCCCACGCCAAGTGGGAGCTGGAACGCGAAGTTGCAGAGTTCGGCAAGACCTTGGGCGAGGAACTGCTGGTTCCGACCCGCATCTACACCACCGCTTGCCTGGATCTGGTGGGCGAGCTGAACGACGGCGAGAACTTCGGCGTGCACGGCTTCAGCCACGTCACCGGTGGGGGCCTGGCTGCCAACCTGGCTCGCGTGCTGCCCCAGGGCCTGATGGCCCGTGTGGACCGCTCGACCTGGTCCCTGCCAGCAGTCTTCTCCACCATCGCCCAGCTGGGCAACGTGCCACAGCCTGACCTTGAGCGCACCCTGAACCTGGGTGTGGGCATGGTTGCTGTTGTTGATCCAGCTGTAGCTGATCGTGCCGTAGAGCTGCTGAACAAGGCTGGCATGGGAGCTTGGGTCATGGGCGGCGTCGAGAATATCGATCCAGCGGCAGCCGATGCCGGACTGGACTACGTCCAGGGAGCCAAGGGCGTTGACGGCGGCGCAGTGCTGCTGACCGGCAACTACGCCAAGTAGTACTCGCAGGATCCGCTTCCTTGCCGATGCGCCGCACTGATCCCAGTGCGGCGCATCGGTTCTTTAACGCCATCGCCATGCGAATGGGGATGCAGGGTTGACCGGAGCCCTCTTGCCCGGCTTCCAGGCGCCAGGCAATGCTGCCGGTGGTGCTGCACCAGTGCGAGCTTCCTGCCGGGCTGAGTGCCCAGAGCAGCATTTGGCACGCTTCATTGGTGTCCCTTGCGGGACGAAATACCGGCCTGCTAGTCCAGTTGCTTCAGGGCGTGCTCCAAAGGCACACGCCAGCGCCAGGTTGCTTTTTGTTCACCGCGGACGTGGCCGTTGGTAATCAGCGCCACCGGCAAATCCCGCTTGACGAAGTTCAACAGGATCTTGTACCCGCTCATCACTGCAAGGGAGGAGCCCAGCACCAAGAGCGATGTGGATTCCGCTTCCAGTGCCGCAATGCGTTCCTTGCGTTCAACCGGAACGTTCTCGCCGAAATACACCACATCAGGCTTCAGGGCCAGCGAGCCGCAGCTCAAGCAGGCCACCATGTTGAACCGGTCAACCAGATACTGGGGCAGCTCCACATCCCCATCGGGGTTCACCGCGCTGGGGTCGATTTCCACGGCTTCCAAATAGCCTTCGTTGGCCGCCTGCAGGCGCAGATCAAAGTCATTGCGGTTCTCGCTGTACCCGCAGTCCAGGCAGCGGACGATCGACAAGTCGCCATGGACCGGAATGACCCGTTTGGATCCGGCCTGCTGGTGCAGCCCGTCAACGTTCTGCGTAATGATTCCACTGAGTTTCCCGTGCTCTTCCCACTGCACCAAGCGCTGGTGAATGTGGTTAGGCTCGGCTTTGTCCATATGGCGCCAGCCGACGTAGCCACGGGCCCAATAGCGCTGCCGGGCTTCAGGACGGAATCGGAATTCTTGATAGGTCATCGGCCGGTGGCGCTGCAATGAACCGTTGGGTCCCCGGTAGTCGGGGATTCCGGAATCGGTAGAAACACCGGCTCCGGTGACCACCAGGACCCCGCCAGCGGAAAGCATTTGGCGCACCCCGGCACGCGCTTCAGCTTCCGGGGATTCAGGTGCCTGCTGCTCGACAATGCGCTGCATCGACCGGATGGCCGAATGATGCGCCATCTGGATGGATAGCTCTTCTGGAGTGCTCACGTTCCACCTAACAATTACTGGGCACGACAAAGGCCGCAACGACTAAAAGCTAATTTAGCTTAGTCGCTGCGGCTTGTCGCAAAATGTACTGAAGAGCTGTACCACTCAATGCTTAAGGTGTGGCACTCTGAGCCAAGGACTCCCGGCATCAGAAGACGAGGCTACTCGTCTTCGTCATCTCCCGAGTACTTCTTAGTCAGCTCGTCGTATTCCGAATATTCTTCGTCATACGATGAATCATTACGCTCAGTGTTCTGAGCATGATGATCGGACTGAACGCCCAACTCGCGTTCAAGTGCCGAAAGGTCAGTGGACGGCGAGTAGTACTTGATATCTCGCGCCTGACGCTGTGCTTTAGCCTTTTGACGGCCGCGCCCCATGGCGTGACCCCCTCTTTTCAGTAGAGTCGGGAGGTGGTCCACCTTGAAAAGATGAAGGCCCCCGAATATGTGATCAGTTCTTTCGTAATTAAAGGTTAACACGATTCACCGGCGAGCGCTGAATGCAACACCCTCCGAAACCGCTAGACTGTCGATTAGTCCAACGACTATGTATTGAGCCGGCGAGCGATCGCCCGACCCAACCACGAAGGAGCTCAACAGGTGGTGGAAAACAATCTGCCCGAGCCGCAGGCGGCTTTGCCGCCATTGCAGCCAGAACCGGAGAAGCCCAAGCGTCAAAGTGCCCAATGGGCCTTGATGATTGTCGCCGTTCTCGCACTGGCCGCGGCAGTGGTTTTCGTGGTGTTGAGACTAGTGGATCCCCCTGCTTCGCCAACTGCGAACAACGTGGAGCGCAACGAGAATCCAGGCCTCGACGGCATTGTTGCCACCGAGATGCCTCCAACCCAGTTGGAGCAAGGCGACTGCCTGCGCGGATTCAATTCACCACTGGATCCGCAGACGGTCGTAACCTGTGATTCCTCCCACAATGCCCAACTGATCGGCATCTTCCAGGTCACTGGCGAGGAGTACCCGGGAGCCAACGTGCTGCTCACCCAATCCGAAGACCTGTGCAAATCGGTGTCACTGGATCCTCGTGCAGGGCTGGACTCCACCTGGACCTATCACTTCTCGCGTCCCTCGGAGAGCACCTGGGGCCAGGGCGACCGCACCGTTTCGTGCTTCCTGAGCCTGTCCGAGGGCGACGTCCGCAACTCATTGCTGCCAGAGGGCTCTACGGATGGAGAATCGGAGAACTCCGAAGAGGAGCCGTCCAAGGCACAGGAGACCACCGACAGCTAAGTCTGCGTTCAGGAAAAATGGCGAGGGCATGAACGGGATTCCATCCGTTCACGCCCTCGCCATTGCCAGGCTCCTAGGCCTTCTTGGCAACTTTGAGCTTGTCGCCAACTTCGTCCAGGGTGACCCCTACAGTATCCCCGTCCTGCACCGTTCCAGCCAGGATCTCCTTGGCCAGCCGGTCTCCGATCTCGCGCTGCACCAGGCGGCGCAGCGGACGAGCGCCGTAGGCAGGATCGTAACCGGTCAGGGCCAGCCAATCGCTGGCGGCCTGATCCACCTCCAGGTTCAAGCGGCGGTCGGCCAAGCGCTGTGCGAGCAGGTCGATCTGCAGCTTGACGATGCTGCCCAGCTCTTCGATGCTCAATGGGTCGAAGAGGATGACCTCATCGAGACGGTTCAAGAACTCCGGCTTGAACGATGCATTGACCACGCTCATCACCGCTGACTTCTTGGCCTCGTCTTCCATGCTCTGGTCCACCAGGAACTGGGAACCCAGATTCGAGGTGAGGATCAGAATGGTATTCCTGAAGTCCACGGTGCGGCCTTGGCCATCGGTCAGCCGCCCGTCTTCGAGCACCTGCAGCAGGATATCGAATACTTCCGGATGCGCCTTTTCCACCTCGTCCAGCAGAATCACCGAGTACGGGCGGCGGCGCACAGCTTCGGTCAGCTGCCCGCCCTCTTCATACCCTACGTAGCCCGGAGGGGCACCGACCAGGCGCGAAACCGCATGCTTCTCCGAGTATTCGGACATGTCGATCCGCACCATCGCCCGTGGATCATCGAAGAGGAAGTCAGCCAGGGACTTGGCCAGCTCCGTCTTGCCGACACCGGTAGGACCCAGGAACAGGAAGGATCCGGTAGGGCGGTTCGGGTCGGCAATGCCGGCGCGGGTACGGCGAACGGCATCAGAGACAGCGGCAATAGCCTGCTTCTGCCCCATCAGGCGCTGCCCGATGATTTCTTCCATATCCAGCAACTTCTGGCTTTCACCCTGCAGCATGCGCCCGGCCGGAATACCGGTCCACGCCGAGATGACTTCTGCAATGTCATCCGCGGTGACTTCCTCGGCAACCATGGTGTGCGTATCGGCCTTATCGGCTTCGGCAGCTGCCGCCGCATCCAGTTCCTGCTGCAGCGTTGGGATCTCCCCGTAGAGCAGGCGAGAGGCCTGCTCCAGGTCGCCCTCGCGCTGGGCCTTGTCGGCCTGGCTGCGTAATTCGTCGAGCCTGACCTTCAGGTCACCGACGCGGTTCAAGCCAGCCTTCTCGGCTTCCCACTGGGAGTTCAGCGCGTCCAGCTGTTCCTTCTTGTCGGCCATGTCCTTGCGCAGCGCATCCAGGCGTTCCACCGAAGCTGGATCCGTTTCATCGGACAGCGCCAGCTCCTCCATGGTCAGCCGGTCCACCTCGCGGCGCAGCTCATCGATTTCCTCCGGAGCCGAGTCGATCTCCATGCGCAGGCGGCTAGCGGCCTCATCAACCAGGTCGATGGCCTTGTCTGGCAGCTGGCGGCCGGAGATGTACCTGTTGGACAGCGTGGATGCTGCCACCAAGGCGGAGTCCGCAATGGAAACCTTGTGGTGCGCCTCGTAGCGCTCCTTCAACCCACGCAGGATGGCAATGGTATCATCCACGCTGGGCTCACCGACATACACCTGTGCGAAGCGGCGTTCCAGGGCGGGATCCTTCTCGATGTTCTCGCGGTACTCGTCCAAGGTAGTAGCACCAATCAAGCGCAACTCGCCGCGGGCGAGCATTGGCTTGAGCATGTTCCCCGCGTCCATGGCGCCTTCGGAGGCTCCGGCGCCGACCACGGTGTGGATCTCGTCAATGAAGGTGACAATCTGGCCGTCCGAAGCCTTGATCTCTTCCAATACCGACTTCAGCCGCTCCTCGAATTCGCCACGGTACTTGGCGCCGGCGACCATGGCGCCCAAATCCAGCGAGATCAGGGTCTTGCCACGCAGGGATTCCGGCACGTCGCCCGCGATCATGCGCTGGGCAAGCCCCTCAACGACAGCGGTTTTGCCAACGCCTGGCTCGCCGATCAGCACCGGGTTGTTCTTGGTTCGGCGGGAGAGCACCTGGACCACGCGGCGGATCTCGCGGTCGCGGCCGATGACTGGATCCAGCTTGCCCGAGCGAGCCAGGGCGGTCATGTCGGTACCGAACTTCTCCAGGGACTGGAAGGTGGCCTCCGGATCCGGATTATCGACCTTGCGGTCGCCGCGGATGGTGGGCAAGGTGCCCACCAGCAGTTCGCGGGTGGCCCCGAATTCGCGCAGCGCGTCGCCGGCCTTGGTCTGGTCTGACGCCAAGGCGATAAGCAGGTGCTCCGTGGAGACGTAGGTGTCCCCCATTTCTGCGGCAGCCGCTTGGGCGTTGCTCACAACCTGCAGCAGCTGTCGGGAGTACTGGGCCTGGGCCACTGAACTGCCGGAGCTGGAAGGCAATGCGTTGATGACAGCGCTTGCCTTGATCGAAAGCGCGTCGACATCCAATCCGGCGGTCTTCAGGAGGGCGACTGCGACGGAGTCGCGCTGGTCCAGCAAGGCCTTCAGCAGGTGCGCAGGTTCAATCTGCGGATTGCCTGCGGTTGAAGCGTTCATCCCGGAAGCCGAGAGAGCTTCTTGGCTCTTAGTGGTGAGTTTGGTGTCCACGCGCATCCTTTCTCTAATTGGGTGAACCCATAAACTTGAGTGTACTTAACTCAACTCTACTCGCACTCTTCGTATTCCAGCTAGAGCAAGATTTTCGAAAGATTTTCTATTTCACTTGCCCCAGAGGCAAAATCCCTTGTCACTAACGATTTGCCGACTTAAGATAAAGCATGGCCAACCCGGATTCCAAAGACATTTTTTCACTGACCCACGATGATATGGTCCAAGTTTTCATCGATCAGCACCGGCAGATGCTGCTTTCCTGCACCGGCGGACTGAGTGAAGCCGAAGCCAGATTGAAGTTGGTTGAATCCAAGACCACGCTGCTCGGGCTGGTGAAACATGCGATCTTCGTGGAACGGGTCTGGTTCGGTGAAGCAGCCACCGGCCGCAGCCGTGCAGAGCTGGGCATTGCCTCTTCGCCCAGCAAATCATTCGACTTGGAGGCTTCCGACACCATCGATTCGATTCGGCACGAATATGCCCAAGCCATCGAACTGTCGCATCAAGCAGTCGAAGGCAAAACAGGAGATGACGTCTTCTCAGGCAACCGGCGTGGACCGCTGCCGCTGCGCTGGATCCAGCTGCATATGCTGCGTGAACTGGCACAGCATTGCGGACACGCAGATATCCTGCGTGAACAAATCCTGGCCGCGCGGAAATAGCGTGCCGCCCTCAACCGGTA
The DNA here is from genome assembly GCF_024807995.1 of Arthrobacter sp. JUb119. Lineage (NCBI taxonomy): Bacteria > Bacillati > Actinomycetota > Actinomycetes > Micrococcales > Micrococcaceae > Arthrobacter > Arthrobacter sp. JUb119. The sequence goes on along the minus strand of NZ_JANUFE010000007.1, from coordinate 140,561 downwards.
GACTCCGGGCATGCCATTAGAACTCCACCCGCTTCCCGCTGAAGAATTCCATTCGTGGATGGCACGAAGTACCGCCGAGTACGTATCGGACCTTGTTGCCGCTGGCAGTTCCCAGCACAAGGCGCAGGAAGATGCAGACCGGGCCATGACCCGGGCCTTTCCCACCGGATTGCCAAGTTGCACCAATGCGGTATTCACCCTGGAGCATGGCATTTTCGGCGATGTGGGCTATGTCTGGATCGGCCACGACACCTCAGGCGATCCGGCTTCATGGTGGGTTTGGTACATAGTTGTCGACCCCGGGCACCGCGGCAAGGGGTTCGGACGCCAGGCCATGAATTTGGCCGAAGAATACGCCCGTGCCCACGGCGCACGTACCCTGGGGCTGAATGTGTTCGGATTCAACCAGAGCGCTCGCGGCCTCTATGAATCGCTTGGATATGAAACCACCAGCATCAAGATGCACAAGTCGCTCTAGCAGCGCCTAGTTCCTGCCCCTAGCCCACGTTGCTCCAAGCGAAGTGCATTCTTCGAATTGCTATTGACGCCTACCCAACTGCACAAAGACAAAGTACATTACAGATCATCATGACATCCACGGACCAAGATTTTTCCAGAAGCACCGCATCGGGATAAGCTGGTAGAACGTAAGGGAGTATTCATAATCGTTGAATCCGTCAATACGCAGGACTTCATGGTCCTGCCGGGTTTTGCGGCCAGCCCCGGGGTCGGTGAAGAGACTTACTCAGATGCGTTCGCGCGCTACTTACGAAAGCAGGAATCCCTATGGGAGTTTCCCCTATGATTTGGGGCATCACGATTGTCGTGATTCTCGCCCTTCTGGCCTTCGACTATTTCTTCCACATCCGCAAGGCCCACGTTCCATCGCTGCGTGAAGCAGCGATCTGGTCCAGCATCTATGTTGGCTTGGCCCTCGTTTTCGGTGTGCTGGTGCTGGTCTTCGGCGGAATCGACATGGGTGCCGAGTACTTTGCCGGCTACATTACCGAGAAGGCCCTGTCGGTCGACAACCTGTTCGTCTTCCTGATTATCATCGCCAGCTTCCGCGTACCCCGCGAAGACCAGCAGAAAGTCCTGCTCTTCGGCATCGTCTTCTCGCTGATCGCACGTACCGCCTTCATCTTTGTCGGCGCGGCGCTGATCAACCAGTTCGCTTGGGTCTTCTACCTGTTCGGCCTGATCCTGCTGTTGACCGCAGGCAACCTGCTGAAGAAGGATGACGAATCCGAAGAGGCCAACAACTTCATCATCCGGATCGCCAAGAAGCTATTCCACACTACCGACAACTATGACGGCGACAAGCTGTTCACCAAGATCGATGGCAAGAAGGTCCTGACTCCGATGCTGCTGGTCATGGTGGCCATCGGCGGTACCGATATTCTCTTCGCTCTGGATTCCATCCCTGCGATCTTCGGACTCACCCAGAACGTCTACATCGTGTTCACGGCTACCGCCTTCTCGCTCATGGGACTGCGCCAGCTCTACTTCCTGCTCGACGGATTGCTGGACCGCTTGATCTACCTGTCCTACGGGTTGGCAGCAATCCTGGCATTCATCGGCGTGAAGCTGATCCTGCATGCACTGCACGAGAACAACTTGCCATTCATCAATGATGGTGAGCACGTGATGGTCATTGAAATCAGCACCGGCCTGTCGCTGAGCGTCATTATCGGCGTCCTGGTGCTGACAATTCTCGCTTCGCTGTTCAGCAAGGCAGGCAAGGCCCAGACTGCCATCGGCAACCTGCGCCGCCATGCCAACAGCTACAACGACCTGAGCTACACCTCGGACGCGGTCGAACGCGAACGCATCTACCGCGCCTTGGTGGAGGAAGAAGCGTATGTGAAAACCATGGAAAAGAAGTACCGCGACAAGGCCAAGGACGTGGACAAGATCCGTGTCGAGGTCGCCGAAGCGCACCGCCAGCACGATGAGTACCTCAAGAGCTGATCAGGTTCGTACATAAAGCGAATGGCTGCCAACCCCATCAAGGGTTGGCAGCCATTCGCTGTCTTGGCGCAGCCTAGCGGCGAACACCGCCGATGAAATAGTCCGAAGGCACAATGACCTTGCCCAGAGGCATCAGGGAAACCGGGATCATCTTCAAGTTTGCGATCCCCAGCGGGATGCCGATAATCGAAATGAACATCGGGATCGCGGTTACCACGTGCCCAACGGCAATCCAGATACCAGCAAAAATGATCCAGATGATGTTGCCCAGGGTGGAGAACGCGCCTACCGGGCCGTTGTCGACCACGGTGCGGCCAAACGGCCACAGCGCATAGCCGGCAATGCGGAACGAGGCGATGCCGAATGGAATGGTCACGATCAGCACGCAGCAGATGATGCCTGCCAACACGTAGCCCAAGGCCAGCCACAGGCCGCCGAAAAGCAGCCAAATAATGTTGAGAATACCGCGCACTAAATCAGTCATGGTTATATTCTCTGTCTTTTGCCTGTTTTACTCCATCGGGGATCCCCCCGATTTTCTTCTAGGGGTGTCCAATCCCCTACCGTTCGGCAAGCATCGAAGCAGCTTGCTCGGATAGGATTAATCATCATGAGCGAATCGAGCGAGCAGCAGCGCCCAGCCCACGGCACTGCCCCTAGGAACCCAGACCTTTTCCGTGCCGAGCCGGTATCCTTCGTGCGCCGCGGCAACCGCCTGCAGGGCCGCCGTGCCAGCGCCTGGGAGCGCAATGCCGATCAGTACGTCATTGAGCCGCCCCGCAAGATCGCCGACACTTCGGTTGCCGATGACTTCCAGCTCGATCCTGCCGAGGCTTTCGGACGCACCGCACCGCTGATCGTGGAGATCGGCACCGGCCTGGGCGAATGCATCGCCAACGCCGCCAAGGATGATCCCGAGCGCAACTACCTCGCCGTTGAGGTCTACCGTCCGGGCCTGGCCCAGCTGATGCTGAAGGTCGAGTCTTTCGGCATCACCAACGTCCGCGCAGTGCAGGCCAATGCCCCAGAGGTTCTGGATGTCATGCTGGACGAGAACAGCGCCGATGAGATCTGGATCTTCTTCTCAGATCCATGGCACAAGCCGCGCCACCATAAGCGTCGCCTGATCAAGGCCTCGTTCCTGGACAAGGTCTCCCGCGTGCTCAAGCCGGGAGGCACCCTGCGCTTGGCCACCGACTGGTCCAACTACGCCGAGCAAATGCGCGAAGTCCTCGAAGCCCATCCGGACTTCGAGAACCAGCATCATGGCAATCTGTCCGGCACTGAGAGCAACCTGACCAAGGTGCGCCGCGAGGGCATGGAAGGCTTCGACCCCGAGCCAGAATTCACCGATGCCCAGGGTGGCTGGGCCCCGCGTTTCGAGCGCCGGATCCTGACCAGCTTCGAAGGCAAGGCGCTCAAGGCTGGTCGTCTGGTCTTCGATCTGGCGTACACCCGCATCGGCTAGTCGCCGAAATAAAGCATTGAAGAGGCCATGGAATCCATAGGATGGATTCCATGGCCTCTTCTTCTGCGCAAAGTCTGCACTACGCCCAAGCTCCGAGAATGGACTATGCCGGGGTGCGGCTAGAACAATTGTCAATGGACCACGCCCCGGATCTGATCCAGCTCGCAGCCAACGGCCAGTTGGATGAAGCGTGGTTTGCCACCACTCCATCGGCCGAATCCATGCGCTTGGATATCCAGCGCCGCTTGGCATTGCAGGAAACTGGCGAGATGGCTCCCTTTGCGATCATCGACCTGTCCACCGGCAAAGCGGTGGGGGCCACGACTTACTTGAATATCGACGCGGCAAATCACCGCGTGGAAATCGGCTCAACGTTCCTGGCCATGCCAGCCCAAGGCACCGGGATCAATCCAGCTGCCAAGTTCATGCTGCTGCGCCGGGCTTTCGAGGAACTGGATTGCTATTCAGTGGCTTTCTGCACGCACTGGCACAATGCCGCTTCACGCGCCGCGATTGCACGGCTCGGCGCCAAGCAGGATGGCGTGCTGCGCAATCACAAATATGATCCAAAGAGCGGCACCCTGCGCGATACGGTGATGTTCTCAATACTCCCGCACGAATGGCCTGCCGTGCGCACCCAATTGGAAGCGCGCTTGGCCCGGCACGGACGGATCTAGCGTCCGATAGCGCGGCGCGCGGTAAACAGCGTCACGGTCGGTTCACGGCGTTCAGGGCGCATGCCCCTAGCCAACGAAACGATGTCGCCTCCAGCGGTGCCCGCAGCGAAGATGCGAGATTGGCCCTGGCGTACGGCGGAAAGTTCTTGGCGAAGCCCATTGACTTCGGTTTGCAGATAGGCGACTTGATCTTGCAGGTCCAGGATGCGCTTGATGCCCTCGAGCGAGACGCCTTCCTTGCTCAGGGCCTGCACCTGGCGCAACAGTGATACGTCGCGCTGCGAGTAGCGGCGTTGCTTTCCGCTCTGGCGGCTGGGCGAAACCAAACCAATGCGGTCATACTGGCGCAGCGTCTGCGGATGCATGTCTGCAAGTTGCGCGGCGACGGAAATGACGAAGACAGGTCGCAGGTACTCCCCGTTCACGTTGCTTCTACCACCTTTCTGCAAGGACCTTGGATTCGGTCCCTATTGCCTTCGAGTCTATCTTCCCTGCCCAGCCAATTCGATGACGGGGCAGGGAAGACAGCCTATTGGGTTCAGAGCTTGGCTTTGGCAGCCAAATCCACTCGTGGATCCTCGCCCTCGGTGGCTGATGCGAAGTCCTCCACGGCCTTCTTTGCAGCATCCGAGAGGTTCTGCGGAATCGCGACATCCAGGACGATCAGCAGATCGCCGGTGGCCTTGGAGGTCTTCACGCCGCGGCCCTTCAGACGCAAGGTGCGCCCGGAGTTGGATCCAGCGGGAACCTTCACCGCAACGGAATCCCCGTCCAGGGTCGGTACGTGGATCTTTGCTCCAAGCACCGCTTCAGCGAAGGTCACCGGCACGTGGATGCGGATGTTGTTCTCTTCGCGCTTGAAGAACGGGTGCTCGCTGACCTTGACCTTGACCAGCAGGTCGCCGTTGCCGGCAGCACCAGGCTGGCCCTTGCCGCGCACGCGCACCGACTGGCCATCCTTGATGCCCGCCGGTATGCGCACGTCAATGACCGCGCCATTCTGCTCGCGCAGGCCAATGGTGGTGCCCTTAATTGATCCGGAGAAGGAAATCGTGGTGCTCGCCGTGCGGTCAGCACCCTTGCGCGGTGGTGCGCTCTGGCCGAAGCCGCCGCCACCGAAACCGCCGCCACCACCGAAGAGGTCGGAGAAGTCCGGCTGCCCGCCGCGGCCACGTGCGCCCGCTCCGCCGCCTCCGAAGAGGTTGGAGAAGATGTCCTCGAAGCCGGCTTGCCCGCCGGGGCCGCCCGGTCCGCCACCAGCAGAGAATCGCGCTCCGCCGCCCATGGCGCGGATCGCGTCGTACTGCTCGCGCTCTTCCTTGTCCGAAAGCACCGAGTTGGCTTCGGAGATGTCCTTGAATTTCTTTTCAGCGGCCGCATCACCCTGGTTGGTATCCGGGTGGTACTTGCGCGCAAGCTTGCGGTACGCCTTCTTGATGTCCGCCTCGCTGGCGTCCTTGGAGACGCCCAGAATGGCGTAAAAGTCTTTTTCGATCCAGTCCTGACTTGCCATCAGGGCCCCATCCTTTCAGTGCCAATTCGACACTGCCCACTGTCGAAGACTCGGCAGTGGGCAGTATCGATTGTGCTATTCGTGGCTATTCGCCGGTTGCTACCAGCACCTGAGCTGCACGCAGGATGATGGTTCCCTTGCGGTAACCGGTGCGCAGCACCTGTCCCACGTGGTCGGCTGGAATCTCGTCAACAGCCTGGCGAAGCAGGGCTTCGTGGATGTTCGGGTCGAATTCCACGCCGGCCTCGTTGATGCGCTCCAGGCCATGCTGAGCCAGAATTCCATCCAGCTTGTTGGCGATCGATGCGAACGGGCCGTCGGCGAGGTCGCCGTGGGCTCGTGCCGCATCGATGTCGTCAAGCACCGGAAGCAGGGTGTTGAGCACGGACTGCACGGCGTTTTCACGCGCTACGGCCCGGTCGCGTTCCACGCGCTTGCGGTAGTTGACGTATTCGGCCTGCAGGCGCAGCAGGTCGTTGCGCAGTTCGGTTTCCACCGCACCGGCCTCTTCCGGCTGCGCCGAATCGGCTTCAGCGCCAGCAGCAGCTTCGTTCAGGATCGCCTCGGCCTGACCCAGGGCGTCAGCGGTTGGCTGCTCGTTGGCGGCCTCTGGCTGGTTCTCCGGCTCCTGGCCGGAGTTCTCGTTCTGGTCCTTTGCCTCGGACATATTCCTAAACTCCTTACTTCTTGTCGGCTTCGTCTTCGTCGATGACCTCGGCGTCGACGATGTCTTCATCAGCGTTCGGTGCCTGCTCGCCCTCAGGAGCCTGGGCGCCCTCGGCCTGCGCGTTGGCGTAGATTGCCTCGCCCAGCTTGGTCTGCGATGCCTGCAGCTTCTCGAACGCGGCCTTGACCTCGTCGTCGTTGTCCTGCTTCTCCAGGGCAGCCTTCAGGGCGTCGACGTCAGCCTGGACCTCGGTCTTGACCTCTTCAGGCAGCTTGTCTTCGTTGTCCTTGATCAGCTTGTCTACGGAGTAGGCAGCCTGCTCAGCGGCGTTACGGGTCTCAGCGGCCTCGCGGCGTGCCTTGTCCTCTTCGGCGTGTGCTTCAGCTTCCTGGACCATGCGCTCGATGTCTTCCTTGGACAGCGAGGAACCACCGGTGATGGTCATCGACTGCTCGGTGCCGGTGCCCTTGTCCTTGGCGGATACGTGCACGATGCCGTTGGCGTCGATGTCGAAGGTGACCTCAACCTGCGGGATGCCGCGAGGAGCCGGTGCGATACCGGTCAGCTCGAAGGTGCCCAGCGCCTTGTTGTCGCGGGTGAACTCGCGCTCGCCCTGGAAGACCTGGATGGATACCGAAGGCTGGTTGTCCTCGGCGGTGGTGAAGGTCTCCGAACGCTTGGTCGGGATCGCGGTGTTGCGCTCGATCAGCTTGGTCATCACGCCGCCCTTGGTCTCGATACCCAAGGACAGTGGGGTGACGTCGATGAGCAGAACGTCCTTGCGCTCGCCCTTCAGCACGCCTGCCTGCAGCGCTGCGCCCACGGCGACAACCTCATCTGGGTTCACGCCCTTGTTCGCTTCCTTGCCGGCCAGGTCCTTGACCAGTTCGGCAACGGCTGGCATGCGGGTGGAACCGCCAACCAGGATCACGTGGGCGATGTCCGAAACCTTGACGCCTGCCTCGGCGATGACGTCGTTGAATGGCTTGCGGGTGCGCTCCAGCAGGTCCTTGGTCAGGTCCTGGAACTTGGCACGCGAGAGGTGCTCGTCCAGGTGCACTGGGCCTTCCGGGGTCACCGAGAGGTACTGCAGCGAGATGTTGGTGCTGGTAGCCGAGGACAGTTCCTTCTTGGCCTGCTCAGCAGATTCCTTCAGGCGCTGCAGCGCGATCTTGTCCTTGGACAGGTCCGCGCCCTTGGCCTTGGCCTGGGCCAGCAGCCAATCCACGATGCGCTGATCCCAGTCGTCGCCACCCAGGCGGTTATCGCCTGCGGTGGAGCGGACCTGGATGGTCGAGAAGCCGTCGTCGTCCTTGCCGACTTCCAGCAGGGAAACGTCGAAGGTGCCGCCACCGAGGTCGAAGACCAGGATGAGCTCGTCTTCCTGGCCCTTTTCCAGGCCGTAAGCCAGCGCAGCTGCGGTTGGCTCGTTGACGATGCGCAGGACGTTCAGGCCGGCGATCTCGCCAGCTTCCTTGGTGGCCTGGCGCTCTGCGTCGTTGAAGTATGCAGGAACGGTGATCACCGCGTCGGTGACCTTCTCGCCCAGGTACGACTCAGCGTCGTTCTTCAGCTTCATCAGGGTACGAGCCGAGATTTCCTGAGCGGTGTACTTCTTCTCGTCAACGTCAATGGTCCAATCGGTACCCATGTGACGCTTGACCGATGCGATGGTGCGGTCGATGTTGTTGACGGCCTGGCGCTTGGCGATATCGCCAACCAGGACTTCGCCGCTCTTCGAGAAAGCAACGATCGACGGGGTAGTGCGGTTGCCTTCCGCGTTTGCGATAACGGTTGGCTCACCACCTTCGAGCACGGAAACGACGGAGTTGGTGGTTCCTAGGTCGATACCTACGGCACGCGACATAATGGCTCTCCTTTGCCTTGGTTGAAAGTACTAACGCTGAGGACATTTATCCTCATTGAGCGTTCTGCACTCAAGTTTACTCAGCCGCTTTCGGCTGTCAAATCAACTTGAGCGAAGGTGACTCAACTTTGCGTTCTGCTCATTTCAACTGCGGTGGTGAGAGAATAATTCCCGTCCTGAAAAAATTTTTCATTCATCCGCTTTCAACGCTTCCAGCGGGCGGGAAAAGCGGCAGCTAGGAGCCACCTCATGGAAACAAAGCGCAAGTTTCAGGATCTGCCACCGGGCGGAAAGATCGCGGTCGCCTCTGCGGCAATTGCCGAGCTGACCTTGATGGTTGCGGCACTGCGGGATTTGCACAAGCGCCCCGCCGAACAGGTCAAGGGTCCAAAGTCGGCATGGGCAGCGGCCAGCATGATCAATTTCCTTGGCCCCATCGCCTATTTTGCTTTTGGACGCCGCAAGTAATCCCTTGGCATTCCATAGCCACTGGAAAACAAGCCGTCCTCGGTCATTCGAGGACGGCTTGTTCGCTTTCAGCGAGTTCCGGTTAGCCCATCAGGCTAATTCCCCGGGCAGCCAGAACGCCAAACGCGGTGCCCCACAAGATAATCGAGATGATCTGCCAGATGATCACCTTCTGCTTATTGGCGCCGAAGGAGACCAAGGCAGCCGAGGTCACCTGCGAAGGCAGGATGGTCTGCCCCAGAAGGCTCACCCCGGCAATGCCGTATTTATCGAAAGCTCGGCGCAGCTTCTCGAACTTTCGTTCCTTCTTCTCCGAGTCCTTGCCCTTGCGAACCTTGTTGCGCACGGCGTGGGCGCTGTTGACGAACAACAGCATGGAAATCACGTTGCCGATCACGGCGGTGGCGATGGCAGCAACCACCGGAACACCGATGACCACGCCAATGGCCGAACCAAAGTAGGACTCGATCAGCGGAATGGCAGCTAGCAAGGCAACCGCCAAGAATTGCAGTGGCTCCGGGAAGGACGCGGCGAAATTCTGCAGGGATTCAATCATGGCTGGTGCTCCTGAAGCGGTGAAGGTTAATCGGCGGCTCGTTGCTTCAATCCTATGTATCGCCTAGTCGAAACGGGATCAGCCAGCAGATCTAAACTTTTGACGCGCAAATTCCCGGGTTTAACGCAAAACTCCCCCGCATCCATTGGGATGGATGCGAGGGAGTACTCCGCAAGGATTAGTGCCAGCGCCTAGTTGCCGCGACCAGCCGGGCTCGATGCGCGACGCGGGCCACGCGAACGGCCACCGGTTGCACCGCCAGCGGCATTGCGGCCGCCGGTTCGCGGTGAGCGCGAAGGGCTCGACGGGCGTTCAGCGTTGGCACCTCGTGCGCCGCGGGCTGGACGGTCGGTGTTCGCACCGCGAGCGCTGCGCGCTGGACGCTCGCCCTGGCTAGCGCCGTCACGTTCCGTACGGCGGCGTTCGCCGCCACGGCCCTGGGCTTCGGCAGCTGGCTTGGCGCCACGCGCCGGGCGCTGGCCGCGGCCACCGCGGCCGGCACCTTCACCGGCAGGCTTGCTCTTGGCAGGATTGCGCTTCTGCTGAACCGGAGCAACGTAGGCAACCGGCTCGGCAACTTCGCCGACGACCTTGGCCACAACCGGAGAATTCAGGTTGACCTTTTCGAAAGGCACCTTCAGTCCGGCCTGCTTCAGCAAAGTCGAAACGTCGCCCTGCTGATCAGGGGTGCAGATGGTCACTACAGTTCCATCCGAACCCGCACGTGCGGTACGGCCGGAGCGGTGGGTGTAGGCCTTGTGCTCTGCTGGTGGATCAACGTGGACAACCAGCTCCACACCATCAACGTGCACGCCACGAGCGGCAACGTCGGTGGCGACAAGAACCTTCGCCTCGCCTGAAGCAAAAGCAGCAAGGTTGCGGTCACGGGCATTCTGCGAGAGGTTACCGTGCAGGTCTACCGCCGGAACGCCAGCCTTGGACAGGGTGAGCGCCATCTTCTTGGCGTGGTGCTTGGTGCGCATGAACATGATGCGACGGGCAGTGCCCTGGGCCAGAACGCGGATCAGGTCCTTCTTATCATCGTTGCCGATGACGAAGACGTGGTGCTCCATGGTGTTCACAGCGGCCTTGGGTGCATCCACCGAGTGAATGGTCGGGTTGCTCAGGTAGCGCTTGACCACCTTGTCCACACCGTTGTCCAAGGTAGCGGAGAACAGCATGTGCTGGATGCCGGTTGGCATGCGGTCCATGATGCGGCGAACTACAGGCAGGAAGCCCATGTCGGCCATGTGGTCGGCTTCATCCAGCACGGAGATTTCCAGCTGGGACAGGTCCACGACCTTCTGCTTGATCAGGTCATCCAGGCGGCCCGGGCAGGCGATGACAATGTCCACGCCCTCGCTCATGGCCTTTTCCTGGCGGCTCTGGGCCACGCCACCGTAGATCACGGTGGTACGCAGGCCTGCGGCCTTTGCCAGGGGGTCAACGGTCTTGGCAATCTGGGTCGCCAGTTCACGGGTTGGAGCCATGATCAGCGCGCGTGGGAAACGGGCCTTGCGGCGCTGTGGGCGATCTGCCAGCCGGGCTACCAGGGGCAGCGAGAAGGCCAAAGTCTTGCCGGAGCCGGTCTGGCCGCGGCCCAGGACGTCGCCGCCGGCCAAGGTCGAAGGCAAGGTGGCTTCCTGGATCGGGAAAGCGGCTTCGATTCCGCTGGCAGCAAGGACCTTCGACAGGTATTCGGGCACGCCGAGGGCGCTAAAAGTTACGGACATATTCAAACTTTCTCTCTGATTCGCACGCCTGCTTCAGGCGTTGGGTTTCGCCGAGCCAGGAGGAAGTCCGCAACATGCAAGGCCAAGGAAGGCCTGCTGCCAAAAGTGGACCGGCGGAGGTTTTCCGGGCGATTCACAGGAGGGAAATCTAAACTGTCGACGCATGCGCCACAGAATTTTCCGGTGACGCACAAGTATCCATACTACAGTGCGAAAGCGGGGCCCGTCTGTGAGCGGCCCCGCTTTGCACTGCTGCCCCGGGAGACGTTCACCACTAGGGCTCCCGGGACAGGCCGCCGCGCTGCCTAATTCAGCTCGAATTCCTTCTTCGCCAATTTCGAGGGCCACCAGACCTTTGGTCCGATTTCTTCGACCAGCGCCGGCACCAGCAGGCTTCGCACGACGAAGGTATCCAAGAGCACCCCGAAGGCCACGATGAAGCCCAACTGGCCCAGGAACATGATTGGCACCACACCCAGTGCGGCGAAGGTAGCGGCAAGCACCACGCCGGCGGAGGTAATCACGCCGCCGGTGACCTTCAAGCCCACCCGCATGCCCTCACGGGTTCCGCGCTTCAAGGATTCCTCGCGCACACGGGTCATCAAGAAGATGTTGTAGTCAACGCCCAGCGCCACCAGGAAGACAAAGCCGAACAGCGGTACGGATGGATCGGCACCCACGTAGCCGAAGACATTGTTGAAGACCAGCGCACTGACACCCATCGCCGTGCCGTAGGACAGTACGGTGGTCAGGATCAGCAGCACCGGAGCCAGAATGGAACGCAGCAGCAACATCAAGATCAGCAAGATGGCCAGGAGGGTAATCGGAATGATCTTGAACAGATCCGCGATGGCCGTCTCATTGGTATCGAGCTGGGTCGCAGTGGTGCCGCCGACCAGCGCGTCGGCGTCGACCGCATGCAGCTGCTCGCGCAGCTCGACCACGGTCTGCTTGGCGGCATCCGAGTCGGCCGCATCGGCCAGCGTCACCGACATCAGGTTGCGGCCTTCGACGCTCATTGGCTCGGCCCCGCGGGCGGCCATGGCCGGTCCGCCGTCTTCAGCCTGCAAGTAGGCCGAATCCACGCCGGTGACATCAAGGGCCTTTTCCAGGGCCGTCTGCGCTTCGGCTTCATCGACAATCACCGTGGCCGGGGATCCCGAGCCGCCAGGGAAGTGCTCGCCCAGGGCGATCTGCCCGTCACGCGACTCCGAACCGCCTACCACCAGCTCGCTCTGCGGCACGCCATGGGCCTTGAGCTGGGTCATGCCCAGCGCTCCCACGGCGAGCACCAGAGCGGTGATGATCCAGATCGGGCGCGGATGGCTGGCAACGAACCGCGCAATGCGGCCCCACAGGCCTTCCTTCTCCTGGCCTTGGGCGTCCACGGCCACCGGCTTGGGCGGGAAGGGCCAGTAAGCGGCCCGTCCCAGCAAGCCGAGCACCGCCGGCAGGAACGTCAACGCGGCAACGATCGAGAAGATGATGCCCGAGGCGCCAATGGGTCCCAGTGCCTTATTGGAGTTCAGATCGGAGAACAGCAGGCACAGCAGGCCCACCGTCACGGTGCCGCCCGAAGCGACAATCGGTTCCAGCGAGCCTTTCCATGCGGAAGCCACGGCCTGCCACTTGTCCTGGCCGGCCATGAGCGCTTCCTTGTGCCTGGCCACGAACAGCAGCGAGTAGTCGGTAGCCGCACCGATGACCAGGATGGACAAGATGCCCTGGGCCTGGCCGTCGAGCCGGATCCAGCCTTCGGATGCCATGAAGTACACCGCGACAATTGCCGCGCACAGCGCGACGACCGAGGTGAGCAGCACCGTGAAGGGAAGCAGGATCGAACGGTAGACCAGCAGCAGGATCACCAGCACAGCTACCAGGGCCACGCCCAGCAGCACGCCGTCGATGCCGCCGAAGGCCTCGACCAGGTCGGCGCTGAAGCCTGCCGGCCCGGTGACATAGGCGGTGGTGCCCTCGGGCTTCTCGGCAGCCAGGAGCGCCCGCAGCTCTTCGACTCCGGTATCGGCCTCCACCTCGCCGGAGACCGGAACGATGAATTCAGCGGCCTTGCCGTCTTCGGAGAGGAAGGGCCCGGTGATCTGCCCGTCCAGATGCGTGAAGTCCTTCAGCGCCTCGCCGATCCCTCCAGCAGTTTCCTTGCTGACCTCGCCATCGCTGGTGAGCAGGACCACCGCTGGGATTGCTTCGGTGGAGCGGAATTTGTTCTGCCATTCCAGGGCTTCGGTTGCTTCGGCGGTGGCCGGGAGGAAGGAGGTCTGGTCGTTGGTCTGGACCTCGGAAAGCTTGCCGAAGGTCGGGCCGCCGATTCCGGCTACACCCAGCCAGAGGATGATCAGCAGGGCGTAGATTCCTGCCCTGATGCCGATACCCTTCTTGTCCAATCGCTTCTTGCCCGATGGCTGGTCGGTTTTCGCTACATGCGCCACTGATCCGTCCTCACTCGTGATTGCTGGCGGTGGATCAAAGGGCGATCCGAATGCCATACTACAAGACTTACTTCCATCGTAGAAATACTTCCCAGGCTATTAAATGCTTTTCCGACTAGGATTGCGCCTATGAGCGCAAGAGAACAGCACAATTTGGTCATGCTCCTGCAGGAATTCGGCCAAGCCTCGGACCGCTACGTTGAGTCCACCGGAGCACTTTACGCAACGCACCGCACGGATATGAATGCGCTGTCGATCATCATGAAATACGAGCAGCGCAGCCTTCTGCCTTCCCCGCGCGACCTGAGCCGCGACCTGCAACTGAGTTCTCCGGCTACCACCGCCATGCTCGACCGCCTGGAAAAACTGGGAATGATCGAGCGCCAGCGCTCGGACCGGGATCGCCGTGTCATCCGCATCGCCATGACACCCAAAGCCCGCGGCAAGGGCATGGAAATGTTCATGCCGCTAGGTGCCAAAATGCGGGAAGTGATCAGCCACTACGACGAACAGCAGCTGCAGGTCATAGCCCGCTTCATGGCAGAAGCCGTCGCCGGCGTGGACAGCGCGCGCGAAGAAGTCGTAACACAGCGGGCAACGAAACCAGCCAAGAGCGCGACGGACACTAGCCTTAAGCAGTGACCCTTTCACTCTGGATATCCCTTCTCAGCGCCTGCATCGTCATCAGCTTCACCCCCGGCGCCGGAGCCATCAACACGATGAGCAATTCGATGCGCCAAGGCTGGCGTGCTTCCATTTGGGGCGTGCTCGGGCAGCAGATCGCCTTGCTGATCCATGTGGTGATCGTTGCCGCCGGAGTCGGTTTGCTCGTGGCCAGCTCGCCGTTGCTGTTCGCCATCATCCGCTACGCAGGCGCTGCCTATCTGGTGTATCTCGGTATCCGCATGCTGCTCTCCAAGCCGGAGGTCGCCTCCGATGGAACCAGCACCGGGCACCGCCTGACCCGCTGGTCCATGCTCAACCGGGGCATCCTGGTCAACCTGCTCAATCCGAAGGCCATCGTCTTCTTCTTGGCTTTCACCCCGCAGTTCATCCGCACCGATCAGCCGCTCCTGGCCCAATACGCCATCTTCATCGGCACGGTCATCGTGGTGGACATCGCGGTGATGTTCTTCTTCTTTGCCGGCACGGCCCGCACCTTCCAGCGCTTCACCGCTACTTACCGCGGCGCCAAGTTGCTGAACGTCCTCTTCGGCGTACTGTTCATCCTGGTCGCCGCGCTCCTGCTGCTCATGCACTAGCATTTTCGCCCCGCTCTTGCCGCAGAACTCCTAGCCGTGAACCGATTCCCGGGCCAATTTCCGAATCGTTGCCGATTTGTTGCCGGGAAACGGGCGCGTAGCTATCGATCGAATCGCCTTGTGCCCATAGACTGATGCCATGTTCCGGATAATGATCGTGTGCACGGGAAATATTTGCCGTTCGCCTATGGCCGAGTACATGCTCAAGAATGCGCTCAAGGATGCCGAGGTCTCGCAGGTCGAGGTCATATCGCGAGCCATCACCGATGGTGAAGTCGGCAAGCGCATCGATGAGCGTGCTGCCAGTACTCTGCGCAGCCATGGACTTGATGCATCCGAGCACATTGCCGCCCAGATCGACTCGGACGAAATCGCCAAGATGGATCTCGTACTGGCGATGGACACCGACCACTTCGAGGAACTCGTTCCCGAATTGGCCGAAATCGATCCGAGCGAACGTCCGCAACTGCGGATGTTCCGTTCCTTTGATCCGGGAACCGCGAGCTCCCCGCACGACCAGCAGGGCATCTATGACCCCTGGTACGGTGATGCCGGAGACTTCCGCGAGACCTGGAAACTCATTTCTGCTTCCCTGCCTGCCCTTGTAGATTACGTGCGGAGTAACATCGCCTCTCGTGGAAACCGCTAGACCAACGCTGATTGCCATTGACGGGCGTTCCGGATCCGGCAAAAGCACCTTTGCAACAGACCTAGCGAAATACCTGGAAGCCACCGCCTCCATAGCTATTTTGCGCCTCGAAGAGCTCTACCACGGTTGGGACGGGCTGCACCGGTCCTTCGATCTCTACCACCGGATCCTGCCTCAGCTCGCAGCAGGCAACACGATCACCTACCCCACCTGGGACTGGGCCGCGGGTGCCCTTGGCGCATCCAAGAACTTCACTCCGGCCGAGGTAGTGATCATCGAAGGCGTAGGAGCGATCCATTCCGACGCCCGAGAATTCCTCGATATCGGGATCTGGCTGGAAGCACCCGAAAGCTTCCGCCGCGATCGGGCGCTGGCACGCGATGGACAGGCCTACCGTCCGTACTGGCAGATGTGGGCCGAACAAGAGGAACGGTACCTGCTGGCCCATCAGCCGCACGCCGCAGCAACCCTGATCATTGATGCCGCTGGCGACCACGACCCCATCGAGATCTGGGCGCGTTCCTGCCGCTACCTGCCGGCCATGATGCGCCAGCTTTGCCTCCGCTCCAACCAGTCCCCCACTGCCCCAACCTTCCGCCAGAGCTACGAGGCGCCAGCCGATACGGCGTCACTCTTCGAGGAACTGGCCCGGTCCCTTCCGCATGCCGCACTACTGGAATCAACAAGCCATAAGCTCAGCGAGCCGTTGGGACGCAACCGCTATTCGTTGATCGCGCTTTCGGCGGCAGAACAGCCCCCGGTACTGAGCGCCACCAGCCACGGCACCACCGTCAGCTTGCCCGGAGCGCAAGTACGGCTGGGCGAGGATTTCTTCCGCGCGCTGGCAGGCCTCTGGCCTGCCGGAACCACCGCTAAAGTCGGCTACCCGCTGCCGGCATGGGTGGGGTACCTCGGTTATGAGCTCAAGCGCGAGCTCGGCGCCGCGGATCTGCAGGCAGTGGTTGAACCCGGGCGGGTGCGCCCCGATGCCCAGTTCTTTGCGCCGGATACCGTGGTGGTCATTGACCATCAAGAAGGCCAGATGCATCTGCACAGCATTAGCGAACCGGCAGCAGCGCTGAGCATCCGGTTGGGCAATCCTCCAGAACTGCGCGCCCACCACCCGTTGCCTATCCCGCAGTTCAGCTGCGCGGATACCGAAGCCGGCTACAAGCAGAAGATACGCCAGGCCCAACGCGAGATCTATGAAGGCAACACCTACGAAGTTTGCCTGACTACCGAACTGACGGCCCATGCCGAACTGTTCGATCCGTTCGAGGCCTACTGCCGGATGCGCCGCTCCAGCCCTGCACCGTTTGCCCACTACCTGCGTTTCACTGATCTGCAAATCGCCAGCATTTCACCGGAACGGTTCCTCGCGCTGTCCAAGGACGGGCAGTTGCGGGCCGAGCCGATCAAGGGCACCCGGCCGCGTGGCGAAAATGAAGAATCAGATCTCGCGTTGAAGCATGATCTGGCCACCCATCCCAAGGACCGGGCCGAGAACATCATGATCGTTGACCTGTTGCGCAACGACCTGTCGCACCATGCGGTTCCCGGGTCGGTGAAGGTTGCCCGGCTGTGCGCGGTGGAAACCTACGCGACAGTGCACCAGATGGTCTCCACCATCGACGCCACGCTATCCGCCCCGCAGCTGGCCGCCGAAGCCCTGCGCGAAGCTTTCCCGCCGGGCTCCATGACCGGTGCACCGAAGCTGTCCACGATGAGCATCTTGGATGAGCTCGAAGAGCACCGTGCCCGCGGCCTGTACTCCGGGGCCGTGGGGTATCTGGGTGCTGATGGTGCCGCCGATTTCTCCGTGGTGATCCGAACCCTGGTGTGCGACCGGCTAGCTGACCAGTCATGGCGGTTGAGCCTGGGCCTTGGCGGGGCAATCACCGCTGATTCGGTGCCCGCTGAAGAGTGGGACGAGGTCATCACCAAATCCCGCGGCGTGCTTCAAGCACTGGGCGCCAGTTTCCCGCAAGACACTTAAGCCAACTGAATTATTGCAAGGTGGCCGTCAAGCGAGCCACATTGTCGATCCAGCGTTGCATGCGAGGACGGCGGCGCCACTGCGAGAGGGTGATTTCCGAGGAAATCCCGCGGTAGTGGTTCTGCACCTGGTTAACCGCATCGACCATTTCCTTGCCCAGCAGCATCACGGAAATTTCCATGTTCAGGCTGAATGAGCGCATGTCCATATTCGAGGATCCCACCACGGCCACGTCGTTATCCACGGTGAAGCACTTGGTATGCAGCACCATCGGTGCCGGGTAGCGGTGAATGCGCACGCCGGCTTCCAGCAGCTGCTGGTAGTAGGACTGCTGCGCGTGGTGCACCAGGAACTGGTCGCCCTCTTCGCAAACATACAATTCCACTTCTACTCCGCGCTGGGCGGCAGTGGTGATGGCATAGAGCAGCGAATCGTCTGGAACGAAGTAGGGGCTGGTGATTTCCAGGCGTTCGGAGGCAGAATAGATCAGCGTATTGAACAGCCTGAGGTTGTTCTCGGTACCGTATCCGGGGCCGCTGGGCAGCAGCTGCGCCAGGGTGGAACCGGGACGTTCCTCATAGGCCAGCGGGTGGCGGGCCTCGGCCATGTCCATCAGCACTTCCTGGTCGTCGTCCTCCTGCCACCAGTCGGTAGCGAAAGTGACGTCGAGGCTGCGCACCAGCGGACCTTCGACCCGGAGCATCATTTCAACCCATTCGCGGCCCACCTTATGCGAGGACTCGCGCTTGTAGCCGGGTTCAATCAGGTTCTGGCTTCCGGTGAAGGCCACCTCGCCATCAACAACGAGGATCTTGCGGTGGTTGCGCAGATCCGGGCGGCGCCAACGACGGCCGATCAGGTCGATGGGCAGCATCGGGCGCCAGTTGATACCGGATTTCTTCAGCCGCTTCTTGAAATCCTTGTAGCCCTTGACGCGCAAGGTTCCCAGGTGGTCGAAGAGCAACCGGACGTGCACGCCGCGCTCCGCGGCCGCTTCCAGCGCATCGAGTACCGGTCCAACATAATCCGGGTCATCGCCCATGATGTAGAACTGGATGTGCACATAGCGGGTGGCGTTATCGATTTCCTTGCGCATGGCATCGAGCGAAGCCCGGTAATCGGAAATGACCTCTACCTGGTTGCCGCCTTCCAGCGGCATGGCACCAAGATTGCGGTTGAGCATGACTGCCGATTCGACCCATTCCTCCTGGGAATGGAATTCTTCGGGCAGCTGCATGTGGCTCGTGGCCTTCATGATTTCATCGTGCGCACGCCGCTGCTTTTCCAAGCGGCGGCGCGACAGGTGCGGATTGGCGAAAAGCCAGTATGCGACAAGTCCCACAACGGGCAGGAAGAAGATAGCCAATAGCCATGCCATGGCGGTGGTGGGGCGCCGGTTGCCCGGAACGATGCCGATCATGAAGTAGCGAACCGCTAGCTCTATTGCGACCAGCACGCTCCAGAGAACGCCGCCAATCTGCAAGAAGACTTCATTACTTGGCCACACTCGGGCACCCCCTTGGCTACACCCCGCGAATTCGGCATTATCGGCCTCTGATCTGCGATGTACAGGCCAAAATCCTTCGCTTAGCTTATCGAACATTGCCGGACTTGTCTGAATCTCCGCCTGCAGAAATCGCGCAGAAGACGCTGGGGTTCGATAATCTGTCTTTATGAGCTCACTTGTATTCTTGGATCCGGCCTATCCGGCTGGTCGTCTTGCAGACATCACTGCACCGCAACTTCTGGTCACAGCACAGGGAGTGACGCGAGGTGATGGCATCTTTGAATCGATGCTCTACACCAACCAGGCCGTACGCAAATTCGAAGCGCACCTGGCACGCTTGGCGACCTCGGCTGAAGTTGCCGACTTGGCCATTCCCGATGCGCGCAGCTGGTTTGCCGCGGTAGATACCGCTGTGGCCGATTTCGATGCCACCGGCGGCGCTGAAGAAGCGGTGGTCAAGCTGGTCGCCGCGCGCGGCGAGCACGACAATGATCCTGCCATTTGCTGGGTCACCGTGACCCCTGCCCCGGCCTTGGGCAGGGAACAGCGTGAAACCGGTGTGGATGTCCTGATGCTGGATCGCGGCTACGACTCGAAGCTGGCCGAACGTGCGCCATGGCTCATGATGGGCGCCAAGACCCTTTCCTATTCGATCAACATGGCCGCCCTGCGCTACGCGCACAAGCACGGCGCCCATGATGTCATTTTCACCTCCGCCGACGGGATCATCCTGGAAGCTCCGACCTCGACCGTGCTGGTAGCCCAGCGCGATGGCGAGACCAAGCGGCTGCTGACCCCGATGCTTGAAACCGGCATCCTGCCAGGCACCACGCAAAGCGCCATTTTCGACGCCGCGGCCCAGGATGGCTGGGAGCTGGGCTACGGCCCGTTGCGCCCGGAAGACCTGTACCAGGCCGATGGCGTGTGGCTGGTTTCCTCCATCCGCCTGCTGACCCCGGTGCGCACCATCGATGCCAAGCCGTTGCGCCTGGACGCTGAGCTCCATGAAGAGCTCAGCGCCCTGAGCGAAGCAATCCGCTAGGACCACACCAAGTTGTAGGTCCCTGCCAGCACGGCCGCAGCCATTGCGGCCGTGCCAAACAGGATCCCCGTGGCCAGCACCATGCCATCACGCCAGGTGAAGGTGGCCGTGCGAATCCATGTACGCTTGGCCGTGCCAAACCCCTTGGCCTCCATCGTGGTGGCCAACCGTCCGGCGCGGCGAATCGCTTGCACCAGCAAGGCCAGCACCTGGCCGAGGGTTGCCTTGATGCGTTGGCCCACGGTGCCGAAGTTCCCGACACCGCGAGCGCGCCGGGCCAGCGTGAGCGTGGTGAATTCTTCCACCATCAACCCGAGCAATCGCATGCCGGCCAAGGCCCCGAGCACAAACCGGTGGGGTACCTTCAGCTGCTGAGACAGCGCCCCGCCCAAATCGCTTGGATTCGTGGTGGCCAGCAGCAAGATGCACGGGATGGCCAGCGCGAAAGCGCGCAGTCCGGTGGCAATGCCCCCGGCCACCGATCCCTCGGTGATGCTGAAGGCGCCGAATTGGGCGTAGACCATGCCGCTATCCTGGCCCACCAAGGCGATGCCCCACGCCGCAAGGATTCCGGCAATCAGCAGTGGCCACGCGCGCTTGAGGAATTTCAGCGGACTCAGCCCTGCCAGGGGGAAGAACACCACGGTCGCCACGATCACCACCAGCGCCGAAACCCAATCCAAGGTGGTGATCAACGGCAGTGTTGCCGCAGCCACCGCACCGAGCTTGGCCAGCGGATTGATCTTCGCCAACCAGCTATGCCCTACCGGCGCATCAAGCACCGGCCCCTGTCGCGGGGTACCAGCTTCCGGGGTGCCGGCAGTGAGCACCAGGTCCCTTGCTTTGAGCACCGAGGCAAAGTGATCGTCGTGGGTCACAGCAATGATCGCGGTGCCCTGCTGCAATTCCTCAACCAGCAGCCCGGCCAGTTCCCTCCACGTATTCGCATCCTGCCCGAAGGTCGGTTCGTCGAGGATCAGCACCTGGGGGGATGCGGCCAGAACAGTGGCCACGGACAAGCGCCGCTTCTCGCCCCCGGAGAGAGTGAACGGGTTCGCGTCTGCCAAATGCGCCAGGCCCAAGCGTTCCAGCAACGCGTCCACGCGCGCTTGGACCTGGGCCGGCTCGTATTTCGGCGCATCGGCGCTGCTGGCCTGCGCGCGGCTGGGAGCGAAAGCCAGCTCTTCCCGAACGCTCTGGGTCACGAATTGGTGTTCGGGTTCCTGGAACACCGAACCGATCCGCCCAATCAATGCACCGGCCTTCCAGGCAAACGGGGAGTTGCCCAGACCGTCGGCCAGTTGCGCGGTGGCCGCCAACCCGCCGTCGGCCGGGACGAGCAATCCGCCCAAGGTCAAGGCCAGCGTCGACTTTCCAGCGCCATTCTCACCGCGAATCACCGTCGCGGTGCCCGCTTGCACATTCACGTCCACCGCTTGGGTGCGCGGTGCCGTGGCGGTGCGGGCGGATACCAGCTGCTGCGCTTCCAGCAGCATGGCACCGGCACCGTTCGTTGCCCGAGCCACCTGCGGGAAGTAGCCTGGAATCCACAGCCCGGCAGCAGCCAGCTCCTCGCGCACCGTTTCATCGGTGTACAGCTGCTGCGGGTCCAGATCGTGCGCGACTCCCCCACCGGGCTGCAGCACGATAACCCGGTCCACATGCTGCGCCCAGGCTTCAATCCGGTGTTCCACGACGACCAGCGTGGCACCGGAAAGCCGGGCGGCGTTCAGCACCGCATCGCGCAAGAGCTCAATGCTCTGCGGGTCCACATTGGCAGTCGGTTCATCGAGCAGCATGACGCTGGGTTCCATGGCCAGAATGCCGGCCAAGGCCAACCGCTGTTTCTGTCCGCCGGAAAGTTGCTGGGTGCGGTGCTCGAAGGACAGCGCACCCAGACCCACAGCGTCCAGCACTTCGGGGATCCGCTGGCGGATCAGTTCGGGATCCATTCCGAGATTCTCGGCGCCAAAGGCCACATCATCGGCGACCCTGCTTTGCACTACCTGGGTTTCCGGGTCTTGCTGCATCAAGCCCACCGGGTGGCTCCGGATGAAGGCATCGCTGCCATCTATGAGCAGCCGGCCAGCGACCTGATCGTCCTCATCCGCTTCCAGCAACCCGGCCATCGCGTGCAGCAAGGTTGACTTGCCGGCGCCCGATGGACCGACCAGCAGCACCTTCTCACCGGCGTGGATCACAAGGTCCAGTCCCGAGATGGCAGGATTCTGCCTCTCGGAGTGCTGCCAGCCGAACCCCGTTGCGGTGATGGCGGCACCGCGCTGGGTCAGCGAGGCTGCGCCGGAATTGGCAAAGGAACTCATTTTGCGCTTTCCAGGTGCGCACGCCGGCTCGGCAGGGCGCTCAATGCACCGGTCTTCGCCAGTCCGCGCGTGGCCAACCAGGACAGAAGCCCTGCGACGACTACGCCGGAAATGCCGGTGGCGATCACGTGGAAGATCTTCATTCCGGCGGTGTACTCAACATAGTAGGCCAGGATGTAGGCCTCGGAAATGCCGGCGAACAAGCCGGCGAACAAGCCTGCCAGCAGCGCCACGCCCAGGTTCCACTTGCGGTAGCGGAATGCTGCGAAGACCAGCTCTGCACCCAGGCCCTGGACCAGGCCGGAGATCAGTACGGTCAAGCCGTAGTGCGAGCCGAGCAGCGCTTCAACCACAGCGGCCAGCAGCTCGCAGTAGATTGCGGCGCCTGGCTTGCGGATGATCAGTGCGCCGAGCACCGCCGGGAAGAGCCACATGCCGGTGAGCAACGCGGTGGCTGGCGGGAAAGCTGCAAAGGCGAGCGAGAACAGGCCATAGCCGGCACTCCACGCCCAGAAAATGACCCCTGAAGCGACGGCGATCACCGAGGCGACGACGATATCAACTACACGCCAGCCGGTCCGCTGCTTCGAAACTGTTTCGTTCATTGCTGGTCCTCCTGTGGAAAGGAGGGGAGATGGACGGAATGAGGGCATACTGCCGCGCCTATCCGCATCCGAGATGCTCGACTTCCTTCGCCGGTACTAGCCGGGGCAGGTTCGAGGGTCTGCGATCTATCGCACTCTCAGCGTCTTGCGACTTTTTAAAAGTCTGACGCTCCCCTGTCGGAATAATTACTGCTCCCCCACCATACCGCAGGTATGCTGGGCAGAGGAACGATATGTCAAGAGCTTGATCGCGAGGAAAAAATGGATAAAGTGCAGAAACTTGCCACTACCGGTATCACCGTTGGCGCTGGCATGCTCGGCGGCAAGCTGGTTGATTTCCTTTGGTTGAAGGCAACCGGCAGCAAAGCACCACGCAAGGGCACTGAGGAAGCAGCGGAAGCTTCTTTCCGCCGTGCCTTAGGCTTCGCAGTCGTTTCGGCCCTGGTCGCAGCAATCCTGCAGACGGTGGCTGACCGCAGCGCCAACAAGGTTGTTGCCAAGTTCACCAAGTAAGCTTCGGCGTTGAGCCAAAAGCGGGAGCCGCCCAGAGGGGCGGCTCCCGCTTTTTCTCAATCTTGTTCGTCTGGCGATCCGGTCTTGGAAACCGGGGTGGTTCCGGTCGGCGGTGTTCCGTTGACCTTGTTGACCACGTGGCTCAGCTCATCGGAGAACAGGGTTTCCTTGGCAGCGTGCTTGGTCCGGTAGCCGGAACGGCCAATCATGTGGGCCGAAACCGGTGCGGTCAATAGCTGCATTCCCCAGGCCAGCACGAGTACCGGGACCACAGCCCAGCTGCGCAGGTAAATGGCCAGTCCAGCGAAAATCAGCAGGAAGCCGAGTACCTGCGGTTTGGTCGCTGCATGCATGCGGGTGAGCATGTCCGGGAAGGTCAGCAAGCCGATACCTGCGATCAATGACATCAGGCAGCCAAGGATCAGCAGGACGGCAACGAGGACATCGAGGAAGATTTCCATTAGGCGTTCCTCTGATCCGAAACGAAGCGCGAGACGGTCACCGAACCGATGAACCCGAGCATGCAGGCGGCCACGACGAACAGCAAGTAGTCGGTGTGCTTGTGCAGCACCATTTCCAGGCACAGCGCGGCGGAGATGATCAGCAGCATCACGTCCAGGGCCAGCACCCGGTCAAGGATTGACGGCCCCTTGGCAACACGGACCAGGCAGGCGACAGCACCGAGCCCGAGCATGATGCCGCAGATCCAAATGACGATATCCAGCATGTTACCCCTTCCTCGCATCAAAGTTCGGTCCGCATTCGCTCTTGATCGCTTCGTACTCGTCTCGGCTGCCAATAGCCATGATCAGCCGGCGTTCGATGTCCCGGATGCCGGCACGCGCCTTCTCCACGTCCGCAGGCGACTCGATGTCGATGTAGTGCAGGTACAGCGTCGACGAGCTGCGGTCCACGTCGATCACGAAGGAGCCCGGGATCAGCGTGAGCACGTGTCCCACGGTCATCACGATCAGGTCCGAGTCGGTGCGCAGCGGGACCGCAATGACCGCGCTGCGGGTGCGCTTCCCGCGGACCAGCGCCAGCCAGGCCACATGGACGCTGGCGGCGAAGACCTGTCCGAGGAACCAGATGAACAGCTTCAGGCAGTACCAGGCATTGATCCGGCCCGAAAGGACCACCGGCGGCAGCGGGAACAGGTTCACGATCAGCAGCGCGATGATCACGCCGAAGACCATGTTCCCCAGGGAGAAGTCCTGCCAGAGAGCACCCCAGACAAAGAGCAGCAGCAGAAGCAGCGGCCATTCCTGCTTGAGTGTCGCGCGGTGGCGCACACCGGAGGTATCCAGCGCATCGTCAATGCGCTGGTCACGCGGTTCAAAGTTCTTGTTCGGCATCATCCCTCCAATCAGAATGGCAAGATCGAGCTGATATACGGTTCGCGGGCGATCAGTTCCGCAGCCACCCGCTGGCAGAATTCGAAGATCGGCCCGGCAAAGACGGTCAGGGCGATGCCCGCAAGCACCAGCGAACCGGTGGCGTAGCGCATGCCCCACGGCAAGGAGTCGGCTTCCAGCTGCTTGGCCAGTTTCAACCCCAAGCGGGGGTTCTGCGCGCCGCCGGCCAACGTCTCGTCGGCGACCTGCGTCGCTTCGGCCACCAGGTCCTGGTTGGGCACCTCGGCATCAGCGGCACGGCGCCAGAACACACGGGCCCACACGCGGATGATCGCCATCAAGGTCAGCAGGCTGGTCAGCAATCCGGCGCCGATCACGACCCAGGTCAGCGGATCGGCATCCTGCGCGGCCGCATGCAATAGCCCGAATTTGCCCAGGAATCCGGAGAACGGCGGGATGCCGCCCAGATTGATGGCCGGGATGAAGAAGAGCAGGGCCAATGCCGGGGAGAGCTTGGCCAGCGAGCCGAGCCGGGTGACATTCGAGCTACCGGCACGGCGTTCGATCAGTCCCGCCACCATGAACAGCGAAGTCTGCACGATGATGTGGTGGCCCACGTAGTAGATGGTCGCGGCGATGGCCAGCGGCCCGCCCACGGCCACGCCGAAGATCAGGTAGCCGATGTGGCTGGTGAGCGTGAAGGAAAGCATGCGCTTGAAGTCCGTCTGCGCCAGCGCACCGAGGATACCGATGACCATGGTCAGCGCGGCCACCACCAGCAGTCCGGCGTTGACCGAGCCGCCCGGGAAGAGCAGGGTTTCGGTGCGGACGATCGCGTAGACGCCCACCTTGGTCAGCAACCCGGCGAACACGGCGGTCACCGGGGCCGGTGCGGTCGGGTAGGAGTCCGGCAGCCACAGGGACAGCGGGAAGACCGCGGCCTTGATGCCGAAAGCGATCAGCAGCAGCACATGCAAGATCAGCTGCGGGCCCTGGCCCAGCTCGGGCAGCTTCACCGCAAGGTCAGCCATGTTCACCGTGCCGGTGGCCGCATAGGTCATCGCGATGGCCATCAGGAAGATCACCGAGGAAACCACGGAAACCACCACATAGGTGGTACCGGCGCGGATGCGCTCGGCGGTACCGCCCAAGGTCAGCAGCACGTAGCTGGCGGTGAGCAGGATTTCGAATCCGACGTACAAGTTGAAAAGGTCAGCGGCCAGGAAGGCGTTGGACACTCCGGCCAGCAGGATCAGGTACGCCGGGTGGAATATCGACACCGGTCCGGGCTCGTCCCCGTCGGCCAGGCCCTGGCTGGTGGCGAAGAGCAGCACAGCCAGCGAGACGACGGTGGAGACCAGCAGCATGAAGGCGCTGAACCCGTCGACCATCAGGGCGATGCCGAAGGGCGACTCCCAGCCGCCAATATGGATGGCATAGCTTTCCCCGCCCCATACGGCGGCGAGCATTCCCGCTTCGAGCACCAGGGTCAGGCACAGGATGCCGATGGTGATCAGGCGCTGCAGGCGGACCTGGCGGCGGACCAGGAAGGCTGCCCCGGCGCCGAAGATCGGCAGCACCACGGCCAAAGGGGCTAGATCCAGGAAATTCACTCTTCCCCCTCGCGCACTGGGCGTCCTTCTTCATCAACGAATTCGGTCGTATCCTCAGCCACTGGCGAGTCTTCTTCCTCGTCGTAGGCGGTCTTCTGGGACACCTTGATATCTTCGGTGTCATCGGTGAGCTCATCAGCGCTGGTCAAGGTCCAGGACCGGTAGATCATCGCCAGCAGGAAGGCGGTCACCGCGAAGGTGATCACAATGGCGGTGAGGATCAGCGCCTGCGGCAGCGGGTCCGAGTACGAGTCGGCCGCCGCATCCGGCTTGAACAACGGCGCCGCGCCCTTGCGCCCGCCGCTGGTGAGGATCAGCAGGTTGATGCCGTTGCCCAGCAGCATGATGCCCAGCAGCACCCGGGTCAGGGTGCGTTCGAGCACCAGGTAGAAGCCGGCCGCCAGCAGCACGCCGGTGACTACGAGGAAAGTGATGTTCACGCTCATCGGCCAACTCCAGTCCGGGAGGCCTGGATCTCGTCGTGGCGCTCCACCGGGCTGCGGCCCTCAGAGAGCGAATCAATCTCACTGCCCAAAGAACGCAGCACGTCCTGCACGAGGCCAAGGACCACCAGATACACTCCAATGTCGAAAATCGTTGAGGAAACGAACTTGTGCTCGCCGAAGAACCAGAATTCCAGGGCGTAGGTGGTGAAGATGCCATCACCCAGCAGCAGCGGCACGATGCCCGCCAATCCGGCTAGCGCTATGCCGCCGCCGATCAGCATGCCCGGAGCAATGCGCATCGACTCGGAAAGTTCCACGCGGCCGCCGGCCAGGTAGCGGATGGTCAGCGCCAAGCCGGCGATCAGCCCGCCAGCGAAGCCGCCGCCCGGGGTATTGTGCCCGGTCAGCAGCGTGTACACCGACATGATCAGCACCGTGTGGAAAATCAGCCGGGTGACCACTTCAAAGATGATCGAGCGGCGCTCGGCGACCAGGGTGCTGCCAGCCATCAACCAGTCCTGGTTGGAGCTGGAGGCAAAGCGGCGGGCAATGCGCAGCTCGGTTTCCTTGGAGTCCTTGCTGCCCATGGCTTCGGAACCCGCGTCGATGCTGCCCGGTGCCACCTGGTGGGCCCGCACCCGGTTGCCGAAGCTGCGCCCGGCGAAGATCAGCGAAGCCACACCGGTGGCAGCCGCTGCCAGCACGGTGATCTCGCCGAAGGTATCCCACACGCGCAGGTCCACCAGGGCCACGTTGACGATGTTCTTGCCGTAGCCCTCGTAGTAGGCCAGATCCGGCCAAGCCAGGGAAATGCGGGCCTCGTTGCGGGCGGCCATCATCGCGATGGCAATGTAGACGACCATCACGGCCAAGGCGATCGACAGGATGGCCCGGCCCCACTTGATCCGGGTCAGGCCCACCCACAGTCGCTTGGGCAGGGCGCGCAAGGCGAGCACGAAGGAAACCAGCACGATGGTTTCCACCAGCAGCTGGGTCAGCGCCAGGTCCGGGGCGCCTTGCAGGGCGAAGATCGCGACCATGCCGTAGCCGGTCACCGAAACCATCAGCACCGCCATGAAACGCTTCGGCGCGGTAATGGAGACCACCGCACCGGCGATGATCACCGCACCGATCAGCAGCTGGGCCGGGTGGTCGGCGATGATCCAGTTCGTTGGCCACGGGGTGTAGACGGTCAGCGCGATGGCCAGCGGAATCACCAGCACCACGACCAGGATGACGCCCAGGTAGAAGGAGAGCGAACCACGCTGGGTGCGACCGGTGATCCAGATGGCCACCTTGTCCAGCACGTTCACCGACATGCGGTAGATTTCCTCGGCCGAGGTGACCATGCGGCGCAGCGGTGCCCCGGTGTCGGTGCGGTGACGCAGCCAGAAGAAGCACAGGCCCAGGCCCACCGATATGGCGCTCAGCCCCAGTGCCGCGTTGAAGCCGGCAAATGGCAGCAGGTGCATTTTGCCCGGTCCGCCCTGCGCGGCCGACCAGTGGATGGCCAGCGGCTCCACCAGCTGCGGGTACAGGCCCAGGAACAGCGTCGCCGCCGAAAGAACCAGCAAGGGCGCCAGGAAGATCAGTGTCGGGGCCTTGCACTGCAATGCAGGCAACTTCTTTTTCTTCACGCCGAAAGCCCCGAAGAAGAAGCGCAGCGAGTAGGCCATGGTCAGCGCCGCACCCATCAGGATGCCGATGAGCGCGGCCATTCCCCACCCGGTTTCCAGGTGCAGGGCCGATTCGTAGACCGCTTCCTTGGCAACGAAGCCGAACAGCAGCGGCACGCCGGCCATGGACGCCGCGGCGATGCCGGTGGTCGTGGCCAGTATCGGCATGGCACGGCGCAAGCCGCTGAGCTTGCGGATATCGCGGGTACCGGTGTTGTGGTCGATGATGCCCACGCTCAGGAACAGCGTCGCCTTGAACAGGCCGTGGGCCAGCGTCATGGCCAGTGCGGCAAAAGCCGCTTCGGGGGTGCCGAAGCCGAAGACCGCGATGATGAAGCCCAGCTGCGAGACCGTGCCGAAGGCCAGGATCAGCTTCAGGTCGTATTGCTTGAGCGCCCGGTAGCCGCCGATGAGCATGGTGAGAATACCGATGCCTACGGTCATGGGGACCCACAGGGTGGTCTCGGCGAAGCCCGGGGCCAGGCGGGCGATCAGGTAGACGCCGGCCTTGACCATGGCTGCCGCGTGCAGGTACGCGGACACCGGAGTCGGAGCGGCCATCGCACCGGGCAGCCAGAAGTGGAAAGGCACCAGGGCCGATTTGGAGATCGCCCCGACAATAATCAGCGCCACCGCAACATCGGTGAAGGCCCCAAAGGCCACCAGTTCATCGGCCGATGCCATGATCTCCGAGAGCTGGTAGCTGCCGGCCGCCGCGCCGAGCATCAAGATGCCGGCGAGCATCACCAGTCCGCCAAGGGTCGTGATGATCAGGGCGTTCATGGCTGAACGGCGCGCGGTGATCAGGGCCTGGCTGAAACCGATGAGCAGGTAGGAAAGCACGCTGGTGATTTCCCAGAAGATGAACATGATGATGATGTCATCGGCCGTGACCAAGCCGGTCATGGCTCCGGCGAAAGCGACCATCTTCGCCGCGAAGCTGCCGATCTGCGGATCATCATTCTTGAAATAGCGGGCGCAATAGAACAGCACCAGCGCGCCCACGCCGAGGATCAGCAGCAAGATTGTCGCGGCCAAAGAATCCATGCGGAAATTCAGGGCGATATTCAGCCCGGGAATCCATTCCATTTGAACCGATGGCGGCGCATTTGGCGCACCATTGGCCAGGGAATTATCGGCAGAAAGCACCGCCGGCATGCGGGTCAGCAACCAGATGAATCCCACTGCGGGCACGGCCGCCACAACGTAAAAACCGTTTCGTTTCAAGGCCCGGAATATTAATGGGCATAAAACAGCGGTGGCAAACAGCGCAGTGAGAATTATTAGCACGCTTTTCCTCTGTCGGCTGGTGGTGGGCAGAGTATCCAGAGCACTTCGAAAAGCGCCTGCATCTGTAATTTTATCAGCCGTGGCCTGCCTGCAATCGCACGAATGTGCGCTTTAAGGAATATTCCCTGCGTTTTCCGCGACCAGCTGATTTTCCAAGCTAGCCGCTATTCTCCAAAAGGTCGTTCCTATTCATCGCCTGATTACCTGTTGCAGGTACGATGCCAGCATGGGAATCAATCAGGTCGAACCGTCGGCGATTCGTGAAAAGTGGCTTAATAAGTACACCTGGGCGTGGGCCAGCTGGGATTGGGGACAAGCCGCGATCAACGCTGTCATGATCACTTTCGTGTTCACCGTCTATCTCACCAGCGAGCTATTCGGCGACACCGACCATGCGTCGCTGGTCCTCTCGCAGGCACTGGCCATCGGCGGACTGGCCATCGCCCTGCTGGTGCCCGTCACCGGGCTTCGCGCCGATGTTGCCGGGCGGCGCAAGCTGTGGATCGTGGTCAACACCCTGGTTCTCGTCGCCATCTGCGCGGCCTGCTTCTTCGTCTACCCCGACCCTTCCTACCTCTGGTTCGGCGCGATCCTCGTCGCGGCCATGTCGGTCTTCGGCGAATTCGCCGGCGTGAACTACAACGCGGTGCTGAACCAGATTTCCACCAAGGCAACGGTCGGCAAGGTCTCCGGTTTCGGCTGGGGCATGGGCTACGTCGGCGGAATCCTCGCCCTCGCCCTGGTGCTCTTCCTGTTCGTGCAGCCAATCGTGGACTGGCCAGGTGCCAGCACCGAAGAATCGTTGAACTTGCGCTGGGTGGCAGTGTTCTCTGCCGTTTGGTGCTTGCTCTTCGCGCTGCCGCTGTTCTTCGTGATCCCCGAAGCGCCACCGAGCACCTCGAAGAAAATCCCGCTGATGCTTACCTACAAGGTGCTGTTCAACAACATCAGGGAACTGTGGCGCAGCGACCGCAACCTGCTCTTCTTCCTCTGCTCCTCCGCCGTCTTCCGCGACGGGCTAGCCGCCATCTTCACCTTCGGCGGCGTCATTGCCGCGGGCACCTTC
Organism: Arthrobacter sp. JUb119; assembly: GCF_024807995.1. NCBI lineage: Bacteria > Bacillati > Actinomycetota > Actinomycetes > Micrococcales > Micrococcaceae > Arthrobacter > Arthrobacter sp. JUb119. The sequence goes on along the minus strand of NZ_JANUFE010000007.1, from coordinate 109,850 downwards.
GGTTTCGAATTGACCGAAGTGATCATCTTCGCGATCGTCGGCAACGTCGTTGCGGCCCTTGGCGCGGTGCTTGGCGGCCGCATCGATGACTTGGCAGGCCCGAAGGCGGTCATTGTCGGTTCGCTGATCGGCCTGCTGGTTGCCGGCGCCGGAGTCTTCTTCTCCCCCGAAGCCGCGGGCTTCTGGATCTTCGGCCTGCTGCTGTGCTTGTTCGTCGGACCGGCACAGGCAGCTTCCCGCTCCTACCTCTCGCGCTTGATTCCCGAAGGACGCGAAGGAGAGCTCTTCGGGTTGTACGCGACCACCGGTCGCGCCGTGTCCTTCCTGGCACCGGCGTTGTTTGCCGGAGCCATCGCCATCGCTACCCCGCTGGTGGCATCCGGCCAAGCCCAGCGTTACGGCATCCTGGGCATCCTGGTGGTCTTGGCGCTCGGCCTGCTCCTGCTCCTGCCAATCCGGTCGCCCAAGAAGGTCACCGCGTAGCTTCCAGCCGCAAACGGCGCTGGCCCCCAACAAATGTTGGGGGCCAGCGCCGTTTGCGGGATCCTGAGCGGTACTGCCGCTTAGTTCTCGATGATGGTCCGGTGGAAGTTCAGGTGGCTGCGCGAAGCCGTGGGGCCACGCTGGCCCTGGTAGCGGTTGCCGTAGGGTCCCGAACCGTATGGATGCTCGGTGTCCGACGTCAGCTTGAAGAAGCACAGCTGGCCGATCTTCGATCCCGGCCACAGCTTAATGGGCAAAGTAGCCATGTTGGACAGTTCCAAGGTCACGTGGCCGGAGAACCCTGGATCAATGAACCCTGCGGTGGAGTGGGTCAGCAGGCCAAGGCGGCCCAAGGAGCTCTTGCCTTCCAGCCGCGCGGCCACGCCGTGGCCCAAGGTCACCACTTCGTAGGTCGAGCCGAGCACGAATTCGCCCGGGTGCAGGATGAATGGCTCATCGGGGTCGACCTCGACCAGGCGCGTCAGTTCATCTTGCTCCACCGAAGGATCGATGTGCGCATACTTGTGGTTATCGAAAAGCCGGAAGAACCGGTCAAGTCGAACATCCACGGATGCGGGCTGGACCATCTGCGGGTCAAAGGGCTCTAGCCCAATCTCACCGGACGCTATTTCTCGACGAATGTCACCATCTGAATACAACACGCGTATAAATTTATCCTGACTTTCCCCGGCAGCCGAACTATTAGGCCAATTATGTACAGTGAGTCGAGATCACTGGCCGCATCCTGTTCACCAGCTGGTCGCAGATTTCCCACCAATTACCCAGCGTTTCCAGCTATCGTTAAGCTGGGATTTCCCATCATCGCTCCGCAACGCAAGGGTTTATTCAACATGCGCCTAGCCTCCGCGCTGACTGGCACCGTACTCGCATCGGCATTGCTGCTCTCCGGCACCGCCGCACTCGCTGCGCCGGCCGAGGATCTGCCTGCCGTCGAGAGCTCGCAGCTGTCGAAGGCATCGAGCCCCTTGGCCTTGATCAACCCCACCACGAAGCTTTCGCCGGAGGACTACGTTCCCGGCAAGCTAGTTGGTGTTGCCGGCAGCTCGATGACCCTGCGTCCCGAGGCGGCAGAGGCCATTGAAGCGTTCATTGCTGATGCGCGCGCTGCCGGCCATTCGATCAAGCTGCTGAGCGCATACCGTTCATACCAGCGCCAGGCGGTCTTGTTCAACCAGTACCAAGCCAAGTACGGCACCGCTTATGCCGAACGGATTTCTGCGCGCCCCGGAACCAGCGAGCACCAGCTCGGTTTGGCGGCAGACCTGGGCTACACCGATAGCCGCGCCGAATTGAAAGCAGAATTCGGCCAGACCCCGGCTGGCCTGTGGATTGCCGAGCACGCGGCAGAATACGGCCTGATCATCCGCTACCCCCAGGGCAAGGAAGAGATCACCGGCTACAAGTACGAGCCGTGGCATGTGCGCTATGTCGGCGTCGAGCATGCCGAAGCGATGCTTGCTTCCGGAGCGGAAACGTTCGAAGAGTACCACCAGATGCTGGCCGCCTCGATAGCGGATGCCGAGCAAAGCGAAGCAAAGGCAGCTATCGAGAAAGAACCCGCGAAAGCCAAAGACGAAGAGCCGCACGAAAAATCCAAGAAGGCCGGCGAAGATGTTGTCGTGGACGAGGACTTGATGGTCCTGCGTTTCCTTCCGCCGTACCGCGACTGGGGCTTCGGCTTCACCCAGTAGCCCGGTCTGGAACAGGCCGCTGCCAGGTCCACCAGAACCGCCGGAACCACGAAAATTGCCGCTGCGAGTCGCCATTTCGCGGCTCTGCCCGCAATCCGCTGGGCGTTGGGCAGTGCCCGAATCATGGTGCAGTGGAGCATCCAGTACTAGCGTCCAATATTATCTAGTGCCCGGGACGCGAAGCAGCAAGTTCACACGAAGTAGCCTCGTCAGCACCCTGCCCCTCTGCGGGAGCATCCTGGAATCTGCCCTCCGCACCGGCATGCAATCCCGGGAACGGTTTTCCAGGTTGCGTGCCGCCGGACGGCATGAAAATGCTCCCCAAAAGTTGCTGGCTTCTACAGTCCAACTTTTGGGGAGCAGTTCATGGCAGGTGGTTCCTGCCCAGAGCGCTGGAGAATTACTTCGCGCGCACCGGAATGCCGGTGAAGGTCGGCTTCAAGGTCTCGGCGAAGAAGTCCTCGCCCTTGTCATCGACAACGATGAAGGCCGGGAAGTCCTCGACCTCGATCTTCCAGATCGCTTCCATGCCCAGTTCCTCGTATTCGAGCACCTCGACCTTCTTGATGCAATCCTGGGCCAGACGTGCCGCCGGGCCGCCGATGGAGCCCAGGTAGAAGCCGCCGTGGGTGTTGCATGCGTCGGTGACCTGCTTGGAGCGGTTGCCCTTGGCCAGCATGACCATCGAGCCGCCGGCAGCCTGGAACTGGTCCACGTAGGAGTCCATGCGGCCTGCGGTGGTTGGGCCGAAGGAACCCGAAGGCATGCCTTCTGGGGTCTTGGCAGGACCTGCGTAGTAGACCGGGTGGTCCTTGAGGTACTGCGGCATTTCCTCGCCAGCATCCAGGCGTTCCTTGACCTTGGCGTGTGCGATATCGCGGGCCACAACCAATGGACCGGACAGCGACAAGCGCGTCTTGACCGGGAACTTGGTCAGCTCGGCCAGGATTTCGCTCATCGGCTTGTTCAGGTCGATCTTGACCACCGAAGAGCCACCGGTGCCGGTGACGCCATCGGTCTCGTCGTCGTGCGCGGCCAGGGCCGGGTGGTCCTCCGCCGGCATGAAGCGGGCTGGATCGGTTTCCAGCTGCTCGACGAACAGTCCCTCTTCGGTGACCTTGGCCAGCATCTGGCGGTCAGCCGAGCAGGATACTGCGATGGCCACCGGCAGCGAGGCGCCGTGGCGAGGCAGGCGCACCACGCGCACATCGTGGCAGAAGTACTTGCCGCCGAACTGCGCGCCAATGCCGAAGTGGCGGGTCAGCTCAAGGACCTTGTCTTCCAGCTCGGTGTCGCGGAAGCCGCGGCCGGTCATCGCGCCTTCGGTCGGCAGCGAATCCAGGTACTTGGCCGAACCGTACTTCGCGGTCTTCAACGCCATCTCGGCCGAGGTGCCGCCGATGACGATGGACAGGTGGTACGGAGGGCACGCGGCGGTGCCCAGCGAACGCAGCTTCTCATCGAGGAACTTCAGCATCGAGTTCTCGTTGAGGATCGCCTTGGTCTCCTGGTACAGGAAGGACTTGTTGGCCGATCCGCCGCCCTTGGCCATGAACAGGAACTTGTAGCTGGTGTCAGCGCCGTCCTTGGTGTTCGCGTAGAGGTCGATCTGCGCCGGGAGGTTGTTGCCGGTGGCCTTCTCTTCCCAGGTGGTGATCGGAGCCAGCTGCGAGTAGCGCAGGTTCAGGCGGGTGTAGGCGTTGTAGATGCCGCGCGAGAGCGAGATCTCGTCCTGCTCTTCGGTCAGCACGCGCTGGCCGCGCTTGCCCATGACGATCGCGGTACCGGTGTCCTGGCACATCGGCAGGATGCCGCCGGCGGCGATGTTGGCGTTCTTCAGCAGGTCCAGGGCGACGAACTTGTCGTTCGGGCTGGCATCCTCGTCGTCGAGGATATTGCGCAGCTGCTGCAGGTGGGCCGGGCGAAGGTAGTGCGAGATGTCGTGCAGCGCGGTCTCGGCCAGCTGCTCCAGTGCCTGCGGCGCGACCTTCAGGAAGTTCTTTCCATCCGGGCCGGCGACAACTTCGACACCTTCGGAGGAAATCTTGCGGTACGGGGTGGTATCTTCGCCAATTGGCAGAAGATCCTCGTAACGGAATTCAGGCATGCTCAGTCCTTGATTCAATCGTGTGTGCTCATCTGCCATTTTAGGCCTTTACCCCGAATTAACCGCATTCGGCGTTTGCACCTGGGGGTTTATCGCGACATGCTGTAGTACATGAGCAACGAGAACACCTCCGCCGCCGCTGAAGGCCAAGAACCAGACCAGGTCCCGGATGCGATCATCGAAACGCCAATGGACAAGCAGCGGGCACAGCCCAAGACGCATTTCGAAATGATGCTGCAGGCCGGGCTCAACAAACCTGAGCTGTCCGGCTCGGTCATCGGCGCTTTCATGAGCGCCGAGGTGTATTTCCTCTCCCGTGAAGAGGTCACCGGCGAGAACAAGAATGCCCAGCCGATGATGCTGACCAACCCTTCCGGCGAGGCCGTGGTAGCGGTCTTCACCACCTTGGAGCGCATCCCTTCCTCGTACATCGACATGGCGCCCTACGGCGTGAAGGTCCAGGGCGCCACCGTGGTGCGCGCCTTGGAGAACACCGGCTTCGTAGTGAACCCCGGCGACGAGCTCAGCTTCGAGGTCCCGGCCGATGGGGTGGCGATCCTGCGCGAGCAGCTGCTCAACGAGAAGCCCTCCGAATAGGCATTGCGTAACTTTGGCCACGATTTTCCGTGCCGTTTTCCGGTGCGCGGGATTCGTGGGATATGCTTTTGATGCCCGGGCCGTCAATAGGCCGCTCGGTGCACTGCGGGCGTAGCTCAATGGTAGAGCGCTAGCTTCCCAAGCTCGATACGCGGGTTCGATTCCCGTCGCCCGCTCAAGCGAACGCCGGGGCACCAATGGTGCTCCGGCGTTGTTGGTCTTCTGATAGCCAGCGAAGGAGCACGATGACCGGAGTCCTCGAAGGCTTCTCCATCATTTGGGTTGTCATTCTCGTCGGCTACTTGGTGGGCCGCACCGGGGTGCTGGGCGAGCAAGGCCGCCATGTGCTCAGCCGGGTCACCTTCTTCGTGGCCAGCCCCGCCCTGCTGTTCACCACCTTGGCCGAGTCCGATCCGGTTTCCGTGCTCGGGCCGCTGCTCTGGGTTGCCGCCCTGTCCGCGGCGCTGACCGCGGTGCTCTACTACCTGGCGACGGCCCGGATGCTCAAGCGCCCGGCCTCGGAAAGCATCATCGCGGCAATGTCCGCCTCCACGGTGAACTCCGCCAACTTGGGCCTGCCCATCGCGTTGTACGTGCTCGGCGACATGTCCTACGCGGCACCGATCATCCTCTTCCAGTTGGCCCTCTACCAGCCGATCAATCTGGCGATGCTGGATGCCACCACCTCGCGGCACCGCACCACCCCGATCGCTTTGCTGCTGGCCACCGCGAAGAACCCGATGATCATCGGGTCGCTGCTCGGCTTGGCCGTCGCGCTGACCGGCATCGAATTGCCCTCCATCGTGCTCGAACCGATCGACCTGATCGCCGGCGCCTCGATCCCCGCCATGCTCATGGCTTTCGGCATCTCCCTGGTGGGTTCCAAGCCGCTGGAAAAGAAGTCGGGCCGCCGCGCCGATGTGCTGATCGCCGCCGGGGCCAAGCTGCTGCTCCACCCGTTCCTGGCCTGGGCACTGGCCTACTGGGTATTCAATCTGCGTGGCGAGCTGCTGGTGGCGTCGGTCATCATGGCCGGCCTGCCAACTGCGCAGAACATTTTCGTGACGGCCATGCGCTATGACCACGGGGTGGTAATCGCGAAGGACACGGTCCTGGTCACCACCATCTGCGCGATCCCGCTGATGATGCTGCTGGCGATCGTCCTCGGAATTTAGCGTAACTTCCACCTGCAGGAATAAGCGATCATCACTAGAGTGTTCAGTAGGACAACAGCTTTTATCCACTCCCCTAGCGAGGTCACCATGAAGCGCACTGCACCACTGCTGGCTACTGCCGCAATTATCGCCCTGTCACTGAGCGCCTGCGGCTCGGCAGGCCCATCGACCTCCGCAAGCGAATCCGGTGGCGCCAAGCCCTCGCCGGACACCGGAGCAACCTTGAAGAAGGTCCAGGATTCGGGCGTGCTGACCGTGGGCACCGAAGGCACCTACCGCCCGTTCTCCTACCACGAGGGCAACGAGCTGACCGGCTACGACGTCGAGGTCATCGAAGCCGTCGGCGAGAAGATGGGCGTCGAGGTCAAGTTCCAGGAAACCCAGTGGGACGCGATCTTCGCCGGACTGGATGCCGGGCGTTTTGATGCCATCGCCAACCAGGTCTCGATCAACCCGGAACGCGAAGAGAAGTACCTGTTCACCGAGCCTTACACCGTCTCCACCGGCGTGGTGGTGACCAAGAGCGATAACAGCGAGATCACCTCTTTCGAGACGTTGGAAGGCAAGACCACCGCGCAGTCGCTGACCAGCAACTTCTACGAGACCGCCAAGGCCGCCGGCGCGAACGTCGAGCCGGTGGAAGGCTGGGCCCAGTCGATCACCCTGCTCAAGCAGGGCCGTGTCGATGCCACCGTGAACGACAAGCTGACGTTCCTGGATGCGCAGAAGACCAACCCGGATGACAGCATCAAGATCGCTGCCGAATCCGAGGAGAAGAGCGAATCCGCTGTAGCCCTGCGCAAGGATTCCACTGAACTGGCCCAGGCCATTGACACCGCGCTCGAGGAGCTGCGCGCCGAGGGGGAACTGGCAAAGATCTCCGAGAAGTACTTCGGCGAAGACGTCAGCAAGTAGCAAACACTATAAGTAGACTGGCTCCACACGTAAGAACGCGTGGAGCCAGTCTCATTTGCGCAAAAGGTAGCCCATGGATTCGAAATGGCAGTTATTCCTCGACTCGCTCGGGCCGTTAGCCCTCGGGGCGATCACGGCAACCATTCCGCTGGCCCTGATCAGCATGGCCTTGGGCCTGGTCATCGCCTTGCTGATGGCGCTGATGCGGATCAGCAAGAACCGGGTCATCTCCTCGATTGCCCGGATCTACATCTCCATCATTCGCGGCACGCCGCTGCTGGTGCAGCTGTTCGTCATCTTCTACGGCATGCCTTCGGTGGGCCTGACCATCGACCCGTGGCCTAGTGCCATCATCGCCTTCAGCCTGAACATCGGCGGTTACGCCGCTGAAATCATTCGTGCCGCGATCCTCTCGGTCCCCCAGGGCCAATGGGAAGCCGGCTACACCCTGGGCATGTCGCGCACGCGCACCCTGTACCGGCTGATCTTGCCGCAGGCCACCCGGGTGGCTGTGCCGCCGCTGTCGAACTCCTTCATTTCCCTGGTCAAGGACACCTCGCTGGCCTCCACCATCCTGGTCACCGAAATGTTCCGCAAGGCCCAGGAAATCACGGCCTCCACCTACGAGTTCCTGCTGCTCTATTGCGAGGCCGCAGCCATCTACTGGGTCATCTGCCTGGTGCTCTCGGCTCTGCAAAACTCTGTTGAAGGAAGGCTTGAAAAGTATGTCGCCAAGTAATTCCGCCCTGCTCTCCGTCACCGCCCTGCATAAGGCCTTCGGCGAGAACCAGGTGCTCCAGGGCATCGACTTCACCGTGCATTCCGGTGAAGTGCTGGCACTGATTGGCCCGTCGGGCTCTGGCAAGACCACTGCCCTGCGTTGCCTGAACGGCCTGGAAATCGCCGATGCCGGCACCGTCGGATTCGCCGGCGGGCCGGAAGTTTCCTTCAGCGCCGGGATGAAACCCAAGGCCGCACAGATCCTGCGCAAGCGTTCGGCGATGGTGTTCCAGGGACATCACCTGTTCCCCCATCTGACGGTGCTGCAGAACGTGAGCATCGGGCCGATCGAGGTGCAAAAGCGTCCCAAGGACCAGGTCCTGGCGCAGGCGAAGAAGCTGCTGGCCCGCGTGGGCCTTGAAGCCAAGGCCGACGCCTACCCGAACTCCCTGTCCGGCGGCCAGCAGCAGCGCGTGGGCATTGTCCGCGCGCTGATGCAGCAGCCGGATCTGCTGCTCTTCGACGAACCCACCAGCGCACTGGATCCGGAGCTGGTCGGCGAGGTGCTCACGGTCATCAAGGAATTGGCCCAGGAGGGCTGGTCCATGGTGCTGGTGACCCACGAGCTGGCCTTCGCCCGGAATGTGGCCGACACCGTGGTGTTCATGGATGGCGGGGTGGTCGTGGAGACCGGTCCGGCGGCCCAGGTGCTCGGCACGCCTGCCAACCCCCGCACCCAAACTTTCGTCCAGCGTCTGTTGCACCCGTTCTAAAAGCAATAGAGTGAAGCCATGACCCAGGAAACGAATACTTTGCTGACCAGCCTCGTTGAAGGCTACAACTTCGAATCCGATTGCTTGGAGCTCGGGGCTGCACTGATCAGCGGCAAGGCCGAGCCAACCGCGCAGGTCCGCCTGCCGTTGAAAATGCTCAACCGCCACGGCCTGATCGCTGGTGCCACCGGCACCGGCAAGACCGTCACCTTGCAGACCATGGCAGAACAGCTCTCTGTGGCCGGGGTTCCGGTTTTCCTCGCCGATGTCAAAGGCGATCTGAGCGGCCTGGCGCAGCCTGCCGAACCGTCGGAGAAGCTCAGTGCCCGACTGGCCGAGCTCGGCCACGAATTCGTTGCGCGCACCAACCCGGTCGAGTTCCTCAGCCTGGGTGGCAATGGGCAGGGCGTCCCGGTACGCGCCAGCGTGGACGCCTTCGGCCCGATTTTGCTGGCCCGTGTCCTGGAACTGAACGAAACCCAGGAAGAATGCCTGCAGCTGATCTTCCATTACGCCGATTCCAATAAGCTGCCGCTGGATGACCTCAGCGACCTGAAAGCTGTGATCAGCTTCCTGCTCAGCGACGACGGAGCCCCGGCGCTGGCCGCCCTGGGCGGCGTCTCCTCATCCACCGCATCGGTGATCCTGCGCGGCATCACGATCATGCAGACCCAGGGACTGGACCAGTTCTTCGGGCAGCCGGAGTTCGATACCGCGGACTTCTTGCAGGTGCGCGACGGCGCGGGCGTCATCAACATCCTGGAACTGCCCTCGGTCAGCTCCCAGCCAATGCTTTTCTCCACGTTCCTCATGTGGCTCCTGGCCGACATGTTCGAGGACCTGCCAGAAGCCGGGGACCTGGAGAAGCCCAAGCTGGTGTTCTTCCTCGACGAGGCCCACCTGCTCTTCAAGGATGCGACCAAGGCGTTCACCGATGCGATCATCAACACCGTGCGCCTGATCCGCTCCAAGGGCGTGGGCCTGTTCTTCATCACCCAGTCCCCGACCGACCTGCCCGATGAGGTGCTCGGCCAGCTGGGTAACCGCATCCAGCATGCGGTGCGCGTGTTCACCGCCAAGGACCAGAGCGCGCTCAAGCAGATCATCAAGACCTTCCCAACCGGTGAGCTGGACCTGCAGGAAGCACTGACCCAGGCTGGTGTCGGCGAGGCTGTGGTCACCGTGCTGGGCGAGAAAGGTGCACCGACCCCGGTAGCGTGGACCAAGATGTCCTCGCCGGGGTCCAACATCGGCCCGGCCTCACCTGAGGTGATGGCCCAGGTCCGTGGCACTTCGACGCTGGCTGCGCAGTACAGCGCCGCAGTGGATCGTGATTCTGCCCGCGAAATGCTCGAGGCCAAAACCCGGGCCGCGGCGCCGGCGCCAGCGACTGCTCCCGAGCCGGCGAAGGAGCCACGACGGGAAAGCGCCCCACGCCAGAGCCAACCGCGCCAAGAAGAGAACCCGATGATGGACATGGCCATGGGCGCCGCCAAGGTGCTTGGCCGCGAGCTGATCCGCGGCTTCTTCGGCAACCGCAAGCGCCGCCGTTAGTAATACCTGGCTCTTCCAGCACGCCGTTTTCGGTCTGGGCCCGGAAACCAGATAGCCTAGCTACTGATGAACACTCGTAATTCCACGCCGATCTCCGCTGCCCGCCTGGCTCTTCGCTGGGCATTGGCTGCAGCGGCTGTCGTCGTTCTGGTCATTGCCGGAACGATCGCCGCCAACCGTACGCTCTTCTCCCCCCAGCACCAGGTGCAGGCACTGCAGCAGCATCTGGCCAGGGGCGAAGGCGCCGAAGCCCTGGGCCTGATGCAGGCCCAGGTCCCGCAGGGCGATGCTGTTGCCCTGGATGGGGACGTGCTCAAGCGCACCCAGGCCGGAATTACGGATTTCTCCACCGACAAGGCCCAGGCGGTAGAGGGCGATGAGCAGTTGCGCACCGTCACCGCGCATTACAAGGCCCACGGCGTGGACAAGGAATCGACCTACACGCTGCGCCATGCCGGCAAATCCTGGCTGCTGTTCGACAAGTGGGCCTTCGAGCCAAGCACGCTGCCCAGCGTGAAGATCAAGGCCAACACCGTCAACGAGGTCACGGTCAACGAGCAGAAGATCCCGTTATCGGCTGGCGTGAGCACCCTTCCGGTGTTCTACCCCTCGATCCTCGACGCGAGCTTCAGCACCAAGAACTTTGCGGCCGACACCCGCGGGATGGTGGTCACCAAGCCTGCCAAGGAGCCGGTGGAGATCGCGCTGAAGACCGAGCCGACCAAGGAATTCATCGCTGCCATCAATGCCAAGGTGAAGAACTACCTCAACGAGTGCGCCAGCGAGCAGGTGCTGATGCCTGCCGGATGCCCGTTCGCCTACAGCACCTCGGCGCGCGTGGACCCGGCAACCATCGACTGGTCCATCGCGAAGTACCCCACCATTGAAGTGAACTACTACAACGGCGCCTGGGTGCTGTCCCCGCTGAAGGCCACCGCTACCTTGACCCTGACCGAGCAGGATCTGCGCACCGGCGCCAAGGCCAAGAAGACCGTCAAGGATGACTACTCCTTCACCGCGCAGCTGACCACCAGCACCACCGAAGTTTCCGTGGTTCCGGTGGCCGGCGGCGAACAGGTGGCCGGCTAGCGTCCGAGCAGTTCGCGGAACTGGCTGCGCAGCGGCACCGCGTTGGTCTTGAACTTCTGCCAGACCACCAGCGCTGCCAAGCTGGCGGCCAGCGACAACCCGGCGCCAATGGTCACGGCGATCTGGATCCCGAACAGTTCAGCGAACCAGCCGATCAGCGGCGAGCCGATGGGCGTACCGCCCATCACCACCATCAGGTACAGCGCCAGCACGCGCGCCCGGTACTCCGGGGGCACCGAGGTCTGCACCATGGTGTTGCAGCTGTTCAAGAAGGTCAGCGACCCCAGTCCCACCGGGATCAGCACCAGCGCGAATGCGATGTAGTTGGGCATCCACGCACTGGCAATCCCGGCGATGCCGAAGAACACGCCGCCGCCGATCAGGAAGCGCCAGCGCGGAGCCGAACGCCGGGCGGCGAACAGCGCCCCGCCAAAGGTGCCCACGGCCATGATCGAGCCCAGGATCCCGTACTCCCCTGCTCCTACCCCGTAGACCTCGGTGGCCATCAGCGCGTTGGTCATCTGGAAGTTCAGCCCGAAGGTGCCGATCACGCCGGCCAGGAAGAAGATCAGCACCAGGTCCTTGCGGTTCTTCACGTAGGCCAAGCCCTCCCGCACCTGCCCCTTGGCGCGCGCGACCGGCTTAGAGGGGTTCAGCGCGTCCTTGCGCATGAACACCAGTGAGAAAATCACCGCGAGGAATGAGGCGCCGTTGAGCAGGAACGCCGGTCCGGTGCCCACCAGCGCGATGACCGCACCGGCCACGCCGGGCCCGGCCAGCCGGGCCAGGTTGAAGTTGGCGCTGTTCAACGCCACCGCGTTGGCCAGGTGGGTGCCGGGAACCACCTCGGAGACGAACGCCTGGCGTGCCGGGGCGTCGAAGGAGGCGCCGATGCCCAGCATCGTGGCCAGCACGTAGACATGCCACAGCTGCGCCGTGCCGGTAACCACCAGCAGGCCCAGGACCAGGGCGCAGACTCCCATGAAGCTCTGCGTGAGGATCAGCAGCCGGCGCTTGTCGAAGCGGTCGGCGATCAGTCCGGCATAGGGGCCCAGCAGCAGCACGGGCAGGAACTGCAGGCCGGTGGTGATGCCGGTGGCCACTGCATCGTGGTCGGTGAGCTCGGTGAGCACCAGCCAGTCCTGGGCCACACGCTGCATCCAGGTTCCGATATTGGAGACCAGCGCACCGATCACCCACAACCGGTAATTTGGTACTTCCAGTGCACGGAACATTTTCGACGCCATAGCTACCGCCAGATCCCTCCGGCTCCTCCCGTCCTCCAGTCTAGCCACCCGGGCAGGAAAATGCTGAGGTTTCCTCAGATTCTTGCTGCGGCGCTGCCCGGGCGTTCGGCGCCGGGCGCGCAAAAGGCGCACCATCGCTGGTGCGCCTGATGCATGCTTCGGGCCGGGGCTAGTTCACGCCACGCAGGTCAAGGAGCAGTTCATCCTCGCCCTCTGCGTCCAGCACCACCGGGATGCCCCAGTCCTGCTGGTACAGGTGGCAGGCCGCGTGATCGGGAATCTCGCCGCCCGGTTCGCCATCGCAGGCCGCCGCGCGGGCGGTAATGTGCAGCACGCCCTCGGCCACCTCCGGGTTCAGTTCCAGGGTGCGGGACAGGCCCACCGAGGTGCCGGCGCCGTCGAGGATCAGTTCCTCAGGGCTGGCCGAGATCTTCAGCTGGGTCGGATCGCCCCAGCGGTCATCGAGCTTCTGCCCCTTGGGTGCGGCGAAGCGGACCAGGATCCCGTGCTTGCCGGCCTGCACCCGGGTCTTGGGGCGCTGGGTCTGGCTGGCGCCCTGGTCGACCACCAGTGCTTCGGCAGGGATCGGGATGCGCACCAGCTGGTGGGAGTTGGTCTCCACGACCAGCAGCACCGGATCGCCGTCCACGGTGGTGTCCACCAGCACGTCGGCCGGTTCCTTCAGGCCCTTGGCCAGGGTGGAGACAGTCTTGGTGGCCGGATCGAAGCGGCGCACCGCGCCATTGTAGGAGTCGGCGATGGCAATCGAGTGGTCCGGCAGCACGGCCACGCCCAGCGGGTGCTGCAGGCGCGCCTGCTGCGCATCGCCATCGCGGAAGCCGAAGTCGAACAGGCCGGTGCCCACCGCGGTGTTCACGCTCTTGGCCTTGCCTTCTTCAACCTCGATCCAGCGCAGGGCGCTGGTTTCCGAGTCGGCGATCCACACGTTTTCGCCATCCAGTGCCAGGCCCGAGGACTGGGCGAACCAGGCCTCATCCGGCGCGCCATCGGTTAGGCCTTCCAGCCCGGTGCCGGCGAAGACCGACACGGCGCCGGTGCGCGGATCGAAGGCGAAGATCTGGTGGGTTCCGGCCATCGCGACGATGACCTGCCCCGATGGGTGGTAGAGCACATCCCATGGGGACGAGAGCGAAATATTCAGCGCATCGGTGCCCAGCTCGGTGGGCTGGACTTCTTGGCGGGCGTTCTCCGAATCCAGCAGGCGCTGCACGCCGTTGCCGGCCAGGGTGCCCACGGCGCCGGTGGCCAGGTTCACCGAGCGCAGGCGGTGGTTGACGGTGTCGGCGACGATCACGTCGTAGCCGACTTCGGCGGCCAGTTCCGCCGGCAAGGCGGCCAGCCCCTGCAGTTCGTTGAACTGCGCGGTGGCAGCGTCCCCGTCGGCATAGCCCTTGACCCCGGCGCCGATGGTGCGCACCACGGTGGACAGGTCGCCGGCCAGTTCGACCAGGCGGTGGTGGCCCGAATCGCCCACCAGGAAGTTGCCGTTGGCTAGGGCGATCGCCTTGCCCGGGAAGCGCAGGTCGCCCTCGCGGGCTGCCGGTGCCACGTACGGACCGTTGCCGCGGTGCAGCGTGCCCTTGGCTTCGTGCTCGGCTACCAGTTCCTCGACCAGCGAGCCCAGGCCCTGGGCGTGGCCCTCGCCGGACAGATGCGCGACGATGTAGCCTTCGGGATCCAATACCACCAGGGTAGGCCAGGCGCGGGCACCGTAGGCCTGCCAGGTGACCAATTCCGGGTCGTCGAGCACCGGGTGGTGGATTTCGTAGCGCTCCACGGCGGCGGCCAGCGCATCCGGATCCGCTTCGTGCTCGAACTTCGGGGAGTGCACGCCGACGGTGACCAGCACGTCCTTGTACTGCTCCTCCAGCGGGCGCAGCTCGTCGAGCACGTGCAGGCAGTTGATGCAGCAGAAGGTCCAGAAGTCCAGGAGCACGATCTTGCCGCGCAATGCGTCCAGATCCAGTTGCTTGCCGCCGGTATTCAGCCAGTTGCGGCCCAGCAGTTCGCTGGCGCGCACCTTGTAATTGGCGCGGACGGATTCGGAAGTGCTCATGGTGATCCTTTCGCTGTCGCCGCGGCTGCGGCAATTCGAACCTCAATTATCTGCCACCGCGGCCCGCTGGGGCTAACGGTGTTAAGCAACATTGAGAAAAGTGTGAAACTCGCTCATGGTCTGCTGGTGTAACCGCAGGCCCACGCCTTCTATTCCCTGCCGGGGCGGCGAGCTAGGGCAGCTGCGCGAGCACGGTGTCCATGATGCCAGTGGCCACCTGGTTGAAGGCGGCATCCTGCAGCGAGGTCGCCGAGAGGAAGGAGACCATCACCGCATACTCCCCGGTGCTCTTGATCAGCACCAGCGAATCCTGCGCATACTGCCCATCACGGCTGTAGTACAGGGCCGAATCGGCATCCTGCACGCCCGGATCGGAGAATGCCAGGGTCTCGCGGTAGTCCAGCCCGTTGAGCTTCACGCTCTTGCATTCCTCCAGGATGGTGGCCACGTTCGCATTGTGCGCCGCCACCTTCGCCGCCCCGTCGCCGAGCTTGGCCACCTCCACCGACCCGGTGATCGACTGGTTCTCGTTGGTGAAGTCGGTGCGCGCCGCCTCGGTGCCCAGCTGCACCGGCGACCAGTTCAAGTCCTCGATCGGAGCCGAGCATTGGGACGGCAGGACCACCAGGTCCTTGAGCGTATCGGTGGGCGGCGTGGCCAGGGATTCGAGGTCCTCGCCCTGGATCTTGGCGCTGGAGGGGAAGCCGAGCTCGGCGGCCATCACTGCGCCGGCCGTGGTGGCCACCTGCGCGGTGGTCAATTCTTCCGGCTGGGCAGGCTCTTGCGGCTCTTGCGATGCGCTGGGCGTCGCGGTGCCCTGCACGGCGATCTTGTGCGTTTCGTCCTGCGGCATTTCGGATTGCGCGGAGCAGGCGCTTGCGGCCAGCAGCGCGCACACCGCCAGGGAGGCGGCGAGGATTTTCTTGGTGCTAGGCACGTGGGTCCCTTCGGTCGGCTTGCTTGAAGCGGGCGAACATTTCGTTGTAGGCAGCCAGCTCGGCGTCGTTGTCACGCTCGGCCTGGCGGTCGTAGCGCTTGGTGTCCTTCTTGTCCTGGCGCAGCCACGAGATGACCACGAAAATGGCCAGGACCAGGGTCGGCACTTCGCCGATCGCCCACATCGCCCCGGCACCCACCACCTGGTCCTCCAGTGCGGTGCCGCCCCACGTGCGGCCCATGTTCCCGAAGTAATCCGGGGCCAGCAGGGTTTCGGTGCTCATCAGCGCCACCCCGAAGAAGGCGTGGAAGGCGACGGTGGCCAGCAGCACCACCAGGCGCATCGGGTACGGGTAGCGCTTGGGGACCGGGTCGGCGTCCACCAGCGACAGCGCGAACAGGTATCCGGTGAGCAGGAAGTGCAGGTTCATCAGCTCGTGGCCCGCGTGGTAGCGCATGGCCGGTTCCAGCAACGGGGTGAAGTAGAAGACGACGATCGAGCCGGCGAAGTTCACCGCAGCGAAAATCGGGTGGGTGATGACCTTCGAGTAGCGCGAGTGCACCAGGTAGAGGATCCATTCGCGCGGGCCGCGGGTGCCGTCGACGCGCGATCCCAGCACCTTGAGCAGCAGCGTGACCGGGGTGCCCAGGACCAGGAAGATCGGCACGATCATGGTCAGCGACATGTGGTCGACCATGTGGGTGGAGAACTGGATCTTGCCGTACACGGCCACCGCGCCGCTGGTCACGTAGAACAGCGCGAAAAGGCCCACGATCCAGCTGGCCAGGCGCAGCACGCTGGGCTTGTCGCCGCGGCGGGCCAGCTTGATGAAGGCCCACAGGTACACGGCCAGGCCGAAGAGGCACACGGCCACCCAGATCCAGTCCATGCGCCAGGTGGTGAACCACGCGGCGGTATCCGGGGCCGGCGGCAGATCGTAGCCGGTGAGCAGGCGGGCCGGGGTCGCTTGCACCGGAGGCTCATCGGAAGTCGGCGGAGCGGTGCGCGCCAGCACGGTGGCCACCGACATCACCGCAGCCATCAGGATGACCTCGCCGGCCACGACCTGCCAGGCCGCGCGCAGCGCCGTGAACTTGCCCTCCAGCAGCCGCGGGATCACCATGCGCCGGTGCCACAGGCCCAGTGCGCCCAGCCCCAGGGTGATCAGGATCTTCACGATCACCAGGATGCCGTACGGGGTCAGCCACTGGTCCCAGCCGGTGATGCGGATCACCGCCGAAGCCAGGCCCGAGCCGATCATCAGGAACACCGCGAAGGTGGCCAGCGCGGAATAGCGCTTGAGCACCACCCCGGCCAGCACCTGCCCGCGTTTGCGTCCCGGCGCTTCGCCGGCCAGCGTCGGAGCGAGCAGGGCCAGCACCATGATGCCGCCAAACCAGAGCACCACGGCCAGCAGGTGCAGGCCGATGGAGTTCACCGCGGCGAAGTGGTCGTCTCCCCCGGCCGCGTGGCCGATGAAGGCCAGCGGCAGGATGCCGAACAGCGAGAAGAATGCGCTGAGCCCCACCGTGGTCCTGGAGCGCGCGGCCAGGGCCAGCGAACTGGTGATCGCTGCGATCACCACCATCCAGGCCCAGGCCCGCCCGCTGGTGATCGACAGGATGTAGTCCAGGATCGCGGCCGAATACTGCGGATCCAGGCTCATCGGGATGCCGGCCAAATCCCAGAAGGTCAGCAGCATGACGGTGGCCGCGGACAGGGTCCACACCACCGCGGCCCCGGCGGCGATATTCATCGTGCGGGCGAACGCCGGATGGGCCTGGCCTTCGGCATCGCCGGTCACCTTGGCGGCCCGCGGGATGATCGCCGCACCGAAAACCAGCGCGGCGATGCTCAGCGACATCGAGGCATGGTGGATGGCCCGGGAGATGGGCAGCGACCAGCGCACGAAAGCCCCGGGATCGGCCAAATCCGCCGGCCGGGCGATCCCGGTGAACAACACCGCCGCCAGGAAGGCCACCGCCGCAGCGAGGATTCCGGGCAGGATGAAGCGGGTGACTGAAACCGTGCGCTGTGCTGTATCCATAACCTTCTCATCATCTCATTTTTCGCCCGGCCGGTCACCGCGCGGCAGCCCGCTTTGGGCGCGTCTCACACCTGGCCCAGCAACGCCTCCCCCAGGTAGCCGCCTTCGCGCACCCCGGGAAGGATCGCGTACAGGCCCGATCCCACCGGCTTCAGCCAGGTGTTCAGCGCATCTGCGGCCGCCAGCCGGTGCTGCACCGGGATGAAGCTGGTGGCCGGGTCGCGCTGGTAGCTGGCGAACAGCAACCCGGAAGCCGCCCCGTCGAAGTTGTAGCCCCGCCGGTGCATGGTTTCGTCCGCGCTGGCCGGCTTGGCCAGCGCCACGTGGGCGTTGGCCGCGATCGCCGGCAACCCCAGCTCATTGGCCGCGGCCAGGTCCACCGGATCATCCACGCTGGCGCCCGACAGCGGCGCGCCGTCGGACTGCCGGCGGCCCAGGGCATGGTCCCGTCCGGCGCCGTCCACCTCGTCCCAGCCGTCCAGGTCCATCTCGAACCTGCGCAGCGCCAGGGTGGTCCCGTTCTCGATCCAGCCCGGCTGGCCGAACACCGCGCTCTCGCGCAGTTCTCCGCCGGGGTTGTTGATCCCGTCGAGCTGGCCGAACAGGTTGCGGAACCCGCGCCCGCCGGGGTTGATGAACCCGGTCTGGGCGAAGCGCCTGGCGCCCAGCCCGCGCAGGTTCTTGGACACCGCCCGCACCGCATGGTGCAGCACGGTCTGCTCCTGCGCGCAGAACTGGATCAGCAGATCGCACTGCCCGTACTGCTCATCGAGCTGGTCCCCGGCGAAGCGCGGCAGCGTGCCGATCTGCCCGCGCCCGGCCACATCCAGCAGGCTCTGGCCCAGCCCCACGGTCAGCGTCAGCTCGCATCCGGGCTGCGCCATTTCCGGTTCGGTGTCGGCCAGCACCCCGCGGCCACTGGCCAGCCGGGCCGCATCATCGGTGATCATCTGCAGCACCGCGCGCAGCTGCTCCTTCTTGGAGCCCTCGCGCCAGTGCAGATCCCACCCGGCGAAGACCGCGTGGGCCTGCTGGCCGTCGAGGATCCCCGACTGGTACTTCCCGTAGAACGGGCGGTACCCCTGCGGGTTGGCGGTGGCCGCTGGGGCTGGAGCGCTCAGCTTTCCGGTGCCGAACCCGGTGAGCATTCCGCCCAGCGCGGCGGCCGCGGTGGTGCCCAGCAGCAGCCGGCGGTCGACGCTAGTGCCCGGCATGCGCATCCCCGGCATGCTCGTCGTAGCTTTCGTTGGCCCCGTCGAAGTTGCGGATCGGGAAGTCCACCTCGGTGCTCGACCCGTCGGCGAATTCCAGCTTCAGCCTCGCCGTCTGGGCCGCCACCAGCGGTTCCTGCAGGTCCATGAACATCAGGTGGTGGCCGCCCGGTGCCAGCACCGCGTCCTTGCCGGGTTCGATCACCAGATCCCCTTCGAGCTGCGCCATCGTCATCCCGTCGCCGGTGCCGCGCATTTCGTGGATCTGGATCTGATCGCCCTGGGCATTGCTGATCTTGCGCAGCGCAATCGGGGTGCCAGAATTATTGTGCAGGATGCCGAAGGCCGCGCTCATGCCCGACTCGGCGGCCTTGGCCCAGGTTTCGCTGGTGGCCAGCGCTTCGGCTTGCCCGGCGGTTTTCTGTTCGGCCGGTGCGGGCTGCTGCCCGTCGGCGCTCTGCGCGCAGCCGGTGAGCAGCAGTCCAAGGCCCAGGGCCAGTGCAGTGGTTTTGCGGAAATTCATGTTCTCAAGCTTTCGGGTTCGGTGTGCAGGCGCGCCAAAGGCAGCGGTGGCCTCGGGCGCACCGGAAGGGTGGGGGCTACTTGGACTGGCGCATGAACTTGGCCAGCACGCCCAGCGCGCCGCCAAGGATGACTACGCCGATGATGACCCAGACCACCGGGCTCATCGAGCTGCCCAGGTCCTGGACCGGGTTAGCGCCTGGATCCAGGTCGGCGGACCCTGCGGAGTCGCTAGGCGCCGCTGGCGCGCTCGAGCTGACCAGGGTGGGGGCGGCCTGTGGCGCGTCGACGCTGAAGCCGATCTTGTTCTCGATCGGGTGGCCGTCAGACGAGACCACGCGGTAGGCCAGCTGGTACTCGCCGTTGCCCAGCTCCTTGGCCGGGGTGACGGTGACCTTGGTGCCCTTGGTCTTGGCCTCGGTGTCGATCTTTTCCCCATCGAGGGTCAGCGAGACCACCGTGGAGTCCACGCCGGATAGGCTCTGGAGCACGCCGGAGAATTCGAGGGTGATGTCCTCGGGCACTTCCTGGATGGTGGCCCCGGCCTCCGGGGTGGAGCCGATCAACTGGTCGTGCGCGTTGGCGGCACCGATCGAGCCGGCGAAAGCCAGCAAGGAGAATGCCAGTACTGCGACTAGTCGGGTGATGTTCTTGGTTACTACGCTCATGATGTTCCTTCCAAGCCCCTTGCGGGGCGCTTCGATTCTTTACTCAGGCAGCAAGAATGAAGCAGGGCGGACCGCGGCGCTCCGGCAGTCTTCCCAATTGCGCCAGCTTGAGTTGGAAACGCAAGGGGAAGTAGGCACGAAGCGGCCGGGCAGCAGGTACCTGCACGCGAATGCGCGAGAGGATCCGCCGGGCCGTTGAAAGGGTGAGCCAGCCGGCCATGGCCTTGAGCAGGCGTTCACCGCCGTAGAGCACCAGTACGCTGGCGATCGCGGCCAGCACGTGGGCGTAGAGCATCGATTCGGTATGCACGTTGGCGTACTGCGCGGTGATGTCCTGCGCCAGCGCTGGATTGCGCCCCGCATGGTGCGCGTGTTCCAGTCCGGAAAGATCGCCGCCCTGGTGGCTCATCACCGACAAGCTCAGGTGGTAGAGTCCCTGGCTGAGCAGCACGACCAGGCTGGTCGCCCACAGGGAGAACTTCCGGCCCACCAGCACGACGCCGATAGCCGCAGAGGCGCAGGTAATGAGCACCATTGCCACCACCGATAGCGCTGTAGGCGCACTGTGGGCGTGCGCGGCAAAGGCTGTCCAGGTGCACACGCTTGCCGCCAACCAGCCGCGGATAACGCGGGTTGCGGGTTTCTGTGACACGATGGGCAGCCATTCTTCGCGGAGTTCTACGATCGAAGCTGATTCTACGCGAAGTAGAAGAGCGCCTCAAACGGTGCTCCGATAAAGCAGAAGGCCCGACCCTGCCTCCTGGATTTCTCCGGAGCGGGTCGGGCCTTGCGCAAAGCTCTAGCGGAAGCTTACTTCTTGGCTACAGCAGCCTTCAGCTTCGACCCAGCGGTCAGCTTGACCGAGTGGCCAGCAGGAATCTGGATTGCTTCACCGGTCTGTGGGTTGCGGCCGGTGCGAGCTGCACGATCGGTGCGCTCTACAGCCAACCAACCTGGGATCGACACCTTCTCACCCTTGGAAATCTGGTCGACGAAAACCTCGAAGACTGCATCCAGAACACCATTAACGGCAACCTGGGAGTTTTCGGTCTTCGCTGCAACAGCAGCAACAAGTTCGCTACGGTTCATAGCCAATGTATGGTCCTCCTGGACTAGTGATCCAAAGCCCTCTTCCGGGCCCCGAACGCCGCACGGTCGCACGGTCTTACCAGTGAGAACATATCAAACGTTTCGCCCCAGAACTGCGGAAAACAGGCGGAAAACCGGGATTTTTTCAACTAATTGCAGATTTCTTGGCTCAACGGCAGCATTTTTGGGTTCAATGAAGGCTTTTGCAACGTTCCTTAACGCCGCAAGGCCCGCCAATCCGGGAACGGACAGCGGGCCTTGCGCAAAGCTCTAGCGGAAGCTTACTTCTTGGCTACAGCAGCCTTCAGCTTCGACCCAGCGGTCAGCTTGACCGAGTGGCCAGCAGGAATCTGGATTGCTTCACCGGTCTGTGGGTTGCGGCCGGTGCGAGCTGCACGATCGGTGCGCTCTACAGCCAACCAACCTGGGATCGACACCTTCTCACCCTTGGAAATCTGGTCGACGAAAACCTCGAAGACTGCATCCAGAACACCATTAACGGCAACCTGGGAGTTTTCGGTCTTCGCTGCAACAGCAGCAACAAGTTCGCTACGGTTCATAGCCAATGTATGGTCCTCCTGGACTAGTGATCCAAAGCCCTCTTCCGGGCCCCGAACGCCGCACGGTCGCACGGACTTATCAAGAGTTGAACTTACCAGCTGAAAGCGACAAAAAGTGCATCATCTTGCGGATTCTGCTGAATTTTCGCCAAATCAAGGGTGTGAAAGTTCACCCGGGACCTACAGCGCGAACGGATCGAGGCCTTCGTTTGCCTCCACGAAAAGTTCCCAGGCTTTGCTTTGCAGCTCCTTGCCGCGGGTCGCTTTCGCCGGGCTGGCCAGTGCCGTTGGACCCTTCGTGAGGTATTTCGGCCCCAAATAGCTGCCTCGGGGCGCGTCTTCGAGTTCCGGCGCCAATGCCGCTTCGACCAATGCCACCGCACCTTCATGTTTGCCCTGCGCGAAACTGGACTGCAATTGGCCAATCAGCCGCTTGGCAAAGTCCGGTTCGTTGATGTTGGGCACCTGCGGGGTCAGCCCGGAAAGCGAATACCCCGGGTGGATGGCCAGCGCGCGAGCCGGCAGTTCCAGCTGGCGCAGCCGGTGGTCCAGGGCCAAGGTGAAGGCTTGCACTGCCGCCTTGGACTGCGCATAGGCACGGTATGGATGGTAGTCGCGGGTCAAGGCCAGGTTTTGCGGATCGGTAGCCAGCATCCGGGTGGACATCGATCCCAGCCCGATGAACCGCAGCGGCTGGGCGAAGCGTTCGCCCAGCTCGCCGACTAGCCGCGCATGCCCGATGAAATTCGTGCTCATGGTCAGCTCATGGCCCAGCAGGCCCTCGACGCGGCTCTGCGGCGCCCGGATGACCCCGGCATTGGCGATCAGCGCATCCAATGGCCGATTGCGCAGTTCAGCTGCCAGTCCCATTGCGGATTCCATGCGCGAGGAGTCGAACTGCATGAATTCCACGCTAGCCGCCGGTACGCGCAGCCGGATCTGCTCCATGGCATGCTCCGCACGGCTCTGGTTGCGGCAGGCCAGGATGACTTGCGCACCGGCTCGCGCCAAGCCGAGGCTCGCGAAGAAGCCAAGGCCGCTATTCGCGCCGGTCACCACAACGGTCTTGCCTTGGCCCAGCGGCGCCCACCGCTGCCGGTTCGCGTAGATGTCAGTTGCGGGTCTCGGATAGCGCGTCGCTGGCTTCATGGAATACACGCTACTACAGGGATAATGCTCGATTGCGGGTGGGACATGGCCGCTTATAGCGATCTCCAGCCACCTCGCAGCCGCTTGCTGGGCACTGAATCCTTGGCGAGGCGCCCGAACCCGAAGGGAATGATTTTATCTTCCCAGCTCCCCCATCAATTGCTTCGGAAAGTCCCAGTGCCGTTGCCGGGCTCAGGCGCACGGTGGGATCATTGGAAGATGGAGCACAGCGAGGATGCCGCACTGAATGCGGCCCGGTACAAGATGAAGCAGGACAGCGAGCCGTTGCCGGTGGACGAGTATGCGCAGGCCACCGGGATGGCTCCCGTCGAGAAGCAGAAGACGCCGCTGCAGCTGCATGCCGAGGACGAGGCATGGGAAGTGGCCAACTCCGTGCTCGATGAGGCTTTCGCCCGCGGGGACTTCGACAATCTTGCCCTCTCGGGCCAGAAGATCGACCATATCACCAGCAATGACGATCCCGACTGGTGGCTGAAGTCCATGATGCGCCGCGAGCAGCTTACCGGGCTGGGCCCACCAGCGCTGACCTTGCGGGTGGAAGATGAGCAGATGGAGCAGACCTTGGACCGCTTGCCCTCCGAGCGGGCCGTGCGTGAGCATATCGAGGATTTCAATGCCCGCATTATCGAGGCGCGGCGGCAGCTGCTTGGCGGCCCGCCGGTGATCACCGCTTTGCGCGATTCCACCGCAGAGGTGCTTGGTTGGCAGGAACGCCGGGCGGCAGAACCTGCACCGGTGGCAGAGAAAGCACCGGTGAAACGCCGGTGGTGGCGGCGTTAAAAGGCGAAGCCGCCTTCCCGAAAGGGAAGGCGGCTTGCTAAGTCAAAAGACTTGCAGGTCTTACCAGGAAGACTTGGTGATGCCCGGAAGCTCACCACGGTGCGCCATGTCGCGGAAGCGAACACGGGAGATACCGAACTTCTGGAAGGTGCCGCGTGGGCGACCGTCGATTGCGTCGCGGTTGCGAACGCGAATCGGGGAAGCATCGCGTGGAAGCTTCTGCAGGCCTACGCGTGCAGCTTCGCGAGCTTCGTCGGTTGCGTTTGGATCAACCAGGGTCTTCTTCAATTCGAGACGCTTTGCAGCGTAACGCTCGACAATGACCTTGCGCTGTTCGTTCTTTGCGATCTTGGACTTCTTGGCCATGTCTTAGCGCTCCTCTCGGAATTCAACGTGCTTACGGACGACTGGGTCGTACTTCTTCATGACCATGCGGTCAGGGTTGTTACGACGGTTCTTACGGGTTACGTAAGTGAAACCGGTTCCAGCGGTGGACTTCAGCTTGATGATCGGACGTACGTCCTTATCCTTCTTTGCCATTTTTAGAGCTTCACACCCTTCGCAATCAGGTCAGCAATTACAGCGTCGATACCGCGAGCATCGATGACCTTGATGCCCTTGACCGACAGGGTCAGGGTCACCTTACGGCGCAGGGAAGGCACGTAGTAGGTCTTCTTCTGGATGTTCGGATCGAAACGACGCTTGTTGCGACGGTGCGAGTGGGAGATGCTATGTCCGAAGGCCGGAGTAGTACCGGTTACCTGGCAAACAGCTGCCATGATCACTCCTCAGTTAGTTAGTAGTAAAATTCGGCGGTACTCGCGCACAGTGCCCATACCAAAATATCGACACCGCTTCTGCGTTATGAGTCCCGCCAACCAGTGAAACACCGTTAATACTGCACACTAGGAAGGTAACCAGGCTGGGTGAGAACCAACCGAAGAGCCTTAAAGTATGTAAGTCGGTGAACTTCGCAACCGGTCGAGCAATTTCCCCGTACTCAGTCGGCCACGATATTCGGTATTACGGGCAACGCGCAGTTGTTCTGCTGTTAGACGGCATAACAACACACGCGATTAACGCCTGATTAGCTTATCGAGAATTCCTCAGTGTTCCAAATCGAGGTTTTCCGAATTCAGGATCCAATGATCCGCATCAAGCGAAGTTGTAATTTTGCGTGCGATCCGCGTGAGATCGTTAACGTCCTTGTCATCAAGGGTATCGAAGAGAAGACCACGCACCGAGGCAACGTGGTGAGGCGCCATCTGCTGCACGGCTTCCCATCCGGCCTGCGTTAATGAGGCGATTTTCACACGGGCATCTTCTGCGGACTGCTCGCGGGTGACCCAGCCGCGCTTCTCCAGCTTCTTGACCACATGCGACAGTCGCGAAAGCGAAGCACTGGTGTGCGAAGCCAGCGTCGTCATGGTCAGCTGATGGTCCTTGGCCTCGGAGAGCATGGCGAGCATGTGGTAGTCGAAAAGCGTGATGCCTTCCAGGCCCTGCAGATCGGAATCCAAGGCCGCCGGAAGCAAAGTCATGACAGCATGCAGTCCAAGCCAGGCGTCGCGTTCAGGCCCGGAGAGCCAAACTGGCTTATCGCTCATGAAGTTTCCAATCGTTCATAGACCTGCACCTACAGGCCAGCAAGGTATCAACCTGTAGACCATATATTGTAAAGCTAAGTATTTACTATATGTCAGATGCCCGCATTTCGGCTCTCTGCCAATATTTCGTTCCGCCAGCCACCCTAATGGCCTTTGGACTCGGCTGCATCCTGCAGGCAATGGTCCTGCAAATCACCGCAAGAGCAGCAAGCGGCCGGAGGCCTAGCGCCAGTCCAACAACGTGCAGGTCCCAGAGGGTGCAAGGAGCCAGCTGGGTACCGCTCACGCTAGTGACGATCCCTGCTTTTTGACCAGCTGGCAAGCCAAAGGCCCGCGCTGAAGAGCGCGGGCCTTTGGAACCTAGGAATTCTCCAGCTGTTTCTTCTTCCGGTAGCTGATCACCTGTCCGATGACCACCACGAGCAGGGCAAGGATGAACATCGCCGAACCAATGACATTCGCCTGGGCCGGGATGCCGCGGGTAGCTGCCACATAGATGAACTTCGGGAAGGTCTGGAAGGTGCCGGAGTTGAAATTCGTGATGATGAAATCATCAAAACTCATCGCGAAGGACAACAGCGCGGCGGCCACAATGCCTGGCAGCAGCAGCGGGAACGTCACCTTCCAGAAGGCCGCACGCGGCGAGGCGTAGAGATCGGCGGCCGCTTCTTCCAATCGCGGATCCAGCGAGGAGACACGAGCCCTGACGGTGACGATCACGAAGGACATGCAGAACACGATGTGGGCGATCACGATGGTGGCGTAGCCCAGTTCCCAACCGAGGTTCAGGAACTGTGCCAGCAGCGAAGCACCGAGCACGACCTCCGGCGTAGCCAACGGCAAAATGATCAGCACATCGGTGAGCTTGCGGAACCGGAACTTGTAGCGGACCAGGCCGATGGCGATCAGCGTGCCCAAGGCGGTAGCGGCAATCGTGGCCACCGTGCCGACCTGCAGCGAGTGCACCAGCGATTCGCAGACCGCCGGAGCGCCGCAGGGGTTCTGCCAGTTCTCCAGGGTGAAGCCGCGCCAGTCCAGGTTGGTGCGGCCGGCATCGTTGAAGGAGAACACGAAGATGTAAGCGATCGGTACCAGGAGGTAGATGAAAGCCAGCCCGCCGACAGCAGGGATGAACCAGCGTCCGATTTTCTGCTTCATGCTACATCAGCTCCTTGGTCCCGAAGCGGCGGATATAGATCGTGACCAGGACCAGGATCGAGACCATCAGCACGAAGCTCAACGCTGAGGCGCCCGGGTAATCGATGACCTTGAAGAATCTGGAATCGATGATCTGGCCGATCATCGTAGTATTGCGGTTATTGCCCAGCAGGGCCGCGTTCACGTAGTCGCCGGCGGCCGGGATGAACGTCAGCAGGGTGCCGGCGAAGACGCCCGGGGCGCTCATCGGCAGCGTCACCTTGAAGAAGGAGGTCACCGGGCTGGCATACAGATCCCCCGAGGCCTCGAGCAGGCGGGTGTCCAGCCGGCCCAGGTTAGCGTAGATCGGCAGCACCATGAACGGCAGGAAGTTATAGGTCAGGCCCGCGACGACCGCGAACGGCGTGGCAGTCAGGTGCCCGTCGGCTGGCAGGATCGCCAGGAATTTCAGCGTTTGGGCGATGAACCCCTCATCGGCCAGTATCTGCTTCCAGGCCTGGGTGCGCAGAATGAAGCTGGAGAAGAACGGGGCGATCAGCAGCACCAGCAAGATGCCCTGCAGCAGCGTCTTCTCGCGCAAGCGGACTGCCACCAGGTAGGCCATCGGGAAGCCGATGAGCAAGGCCAGGACGGTGGCGATCAGCGCGAACCCGAAGGAGCGCAGCAGCTCGGGCCAGTAGGCGGCGAGCACCGTGGCGTAGTTGCCGATTTCGAAACCCGGCACGAATTCGCCGATTTCCCCGCCCTCGGGTTTCACGTACAGGCTCATTGCCAGCAGGACTACCACCGGAAGCGCGAAGAACAGGGCGAGCACCAGCATGCCCGGGGCGATCAGGTAGACGCCGGTGCGGCCCTTGCGCCGCTCCGCCCGGATCTCCTCGCGGCTGCGCAGGTCGACGATGCCCTTCTTGGTCATGACCGTCATGGCTGGTCAACTCCGGCATCCTCGTGCTCGGCACCGGCCAGGCCGAAGGAATGCTGCGCCTCCCAGGACAGGTACACGGTGTCGCCTTCGGCAGCCGGCTGCTGGCCGCGATTCTGCGTGAAGGTCCCGAGCGTGCCGATCCCGTCCACCTCGACCAGGTACTCGGTGGTGGTGCCGGTGAAGGACACGTCGACCACGGTGCCGGACAAGCGGTTCTCTCCCGCATAGCCATCGCGCGAGATCGTGATCTTCTCCGGGCGCACCCCGACGACCACCTCCCCTGATGCCTGCACGGCGCGGTCGGCCGGCAGCAAGATGGCTTGGCCGTTGACCATGACGCTGAGCATGCCGGCGTCATTGCCGGTGACCGTGCCGCGCATCAGGTTCGACTTGCCCAGGAAGTTCGCGACGAACGCGGTCTTGGGCAATTCGTAGAGTTCGCGCGGCGGGCCCATCTGCTCGATCCGTCCGCCGTTCATCACCGCAACCACGTCGGCCATGGTCATGGCCTCTTCCTGATCGTGGGTGACGTGGATGAAGGTCAGGCCGACTTCGGTCTGGATGTTCTTCAGCTCCAGCTGCATTTGGCGGCGCAGCTTCATGTCAAGTGCCCCGAGGGGCTCATCGAGCAGCAGCACCTGCGGGCGATTGACCAGCGCCCGGGCCAGGGCCACGCGCTGCTGCTGCCCGCCGGAGAGCTGGATCGGCTTGCGATTGGCAAGGTGCCCGAGCTCCACCAGGTCCAGCCCGGCCCTGGCTTTCTCCATCGCCTGCTTGTCCTTCTTGCGCTTGAGCCCGAAGGCCACGTTTTCCAGCACGCTCATGTGCGGGAACAGCGCATAGGACTGGAACACGGTGTTCACCGGACGCTGGTGGCTGGCCAGCGCGGTGACGTCCTGGCCGCCGATCGAGATGCTGCCCTCGCTGGGGGCCTCAAGGCCCGCGATCATGCGCAGGGTGGTCGACTTGCCGCAACCGGAGGGTCCGAGCAGGGCGAAGAAGGTGCCCGAAGGGACCACCAAATCCAGGTCCTTGACCGCCACGAAGCTGGAAAAGCGCTTGGTGATGCCCGAGAGGTGCAGATCCGCGCCGGTGGCAGTGGTTTCGGTACGCGTTGCCAAGGTTGTCATGCCCCTATCACTTCCTGGAACTGGTTGTGGAAATCGGTTTCTGCTGCCGGTACAGCACGTGCGGAGGTTGCCCGGTTGACGACGTCCCTGGCGCGGGCCGGGCCCGAACCGCGGCCCTTGGGCAGGCGCCGGCAGTTGATGGCTCGTTGGCGAGTCATGGTGTTCCCCGCTTTCTAGGCGCCGATTGCACTCTGGAATTCAGAGTTCAACGCGGTCTCTTCATCCGCTTCCAGCGAGCGGAAGACATGTGCCTTTGCCAGATCCTCATCGGTCGGGAAGATCAGCGGGTTGCCGACCAGGTCCGGGTCGATCTTTTCCATCTCTTCCTGGGCGCCGACCACCGGGCAGATGAAGTTCACGTAGGCTGCGACCTGCGCGGCCACGGCCGGGTCGTAGTAGAAGTCCATGAGCTTCTCGGAGTTGGCCTTGCGTGGCGAGGCCACCGGGACCATCAGGTTGTCGCTCCACAGGGTGCCGCCGGCCTCGGGGATCACGAACTCCCACTGGTCATCGTTCTCGAAGTTCATCTGCACGATATCGCCGGACCAGACGATGCCGGCGATCGCATCGCCCGAGACGAAGTCCTCCTTGTAGGAGTTGCCCTTGACCTGGCGGATCTGGCCATTGCCGATGTTCTCGCGCAGCACGTCGGCAGCGGCGCCGAATTCGCTTTCGCCCCATTGGCCGGCGATGTCCACGCCGTTGTGCAGCATCAGCAGGCCGATGGTGTCGCGCATTTCATCGAGCACGGTGATACGGCCCTTGAGCTTTGGATCCCAGAGGTCCTCGACGGATTTCAGGCCCTTGGGGAATGCCTTCTTATTCCAGGCGATGCCGGCGTAGCCGGACTGCCAGGTCAGCGAGTGCTTGCGTCCCGGGTCGAAGTCCACGTCCTTCAGGTTGGGCAGCAGGTTGGCCGAGTTGGGGATGTTCGCCAGGTCCAGCTCCTGGGCGTAGCCCTGGCGGATCATGCGGCCGGCCATCCAGTCGGTCATCGTGATGACGTCCTGGCCGATGTCCTGGCCTGCCTTGAGCTGGCCCTGCACCTTGCCGTAGTAGGTGTCGTTGCCGTCGATATCCTCGCGGTAGTTCACCTTGATGCCGGTCTGCTTGGTGAACGCATCCAGTGTCGGGTAGGTCTTCTTCTCGTCGTCGTAATCCAGGTACAGGGTCCAGTTGGCCCAGTTCACGGTGGGGTCGTTTGCGGAAATGTCCTCGATCGACGGTGCGGCTTTGGTGCTGCTTCCTCCGGTGCCGCAGGCTGCGAGCAGCCCGGTCAGGCCCAATGCGCCGGCCGTGGAAAGCACGCCGCGGCGGGAGTAGCTGCGCTGGCTCATGGCCTGGACCAGTGCGCGGACTTGGGGGTCTTGCGGAAGTCGGCGTTGCGAGTGCGACATGGCTGGAATCCTAACGACGAATGTGATCGGCCACACATGAAAGTGTTGTCGTTCATCCTGCCAGCAATGCACAAGTCCAACAAGACCCGAACGCAAGTTTCCTTGTAAAAATTACGTTACGAAAACTGAAAACTTTCAAAAATACCCCTTTCGCAACTGAATCAGTGACGGTAGGGTCTGTGGAAAGTCCCTTTAGACCTAGGAGGTCGATATGACGCTGCCCTCGCATACGGCACAGGCCATTGATGAAATTTCCAAGGAGATCATCGAGCAGCTGCAGGAAGATGGCCGGCGCTCCTATGCCGCCATCGGCAAGGCAGTGGGCCTGAGCGAAGCGGCTGTGCGCCAGCGCGTGCAGAAGCTGGTCGAGAGCCGCGTCGTGCAAATCGTCGCAGTCACCAACCCGCTGGAATTGGGATTCACCCGCCAGGCCATGATCGGCGTCGTCGCCGCCAGCGACATCAGCGGCACCGCCGACCGGATCGCCGAACTTCCGGAAGTCGACTACTGCGTGGTCACCGCCGGCAGCTCGGACATCCTCGCGGAGGTCATCTGCTCGAACGATGAGGACCTGCTGCGCGTGATCGGAACGATCCGCGGGCTCGAAGGCGTGGTCAGCACCAATACGTACACCTACCTTTCACTCAAAAAACAGGAATACAACTGGGGAACACGATGAACACACCACGTGGTACCGATCGCCAGCAAGCCGCTCGCGATCACCTTTGGATGCACATGGCCCGGCACTCCGGAATTTCCAACGGCGCGCATGTTCCGATCATCTCGCGCGGCGAGGGGCACAAGATCTACGACGATGCCGGGCGCGAATACATCGACGGCTTGGCCGGGCTGTTCGTGGTCAACGCGGGGCACGGGCGCGCCGAATTGGCCGAAGCCATGGCCAAGCAGGCCGAGAAGCTGGCCTTCATGCCGCTGTGGTCCTACGCCCACGAACCGGCGATCGACCTGGCTGAGCGCCTGGCCAGCTATGCACCGGGCGACTTGAACCGCGTCTTCTTCACCACCGGCGGCGGCGAGGCGGTCGAATCCGCCTTCAAGCTGGCCAAGCAGCATTTCAAGATGAAGGGCAAGCCGGGCAAAACCAAGGTCATTTCGCGCGCCCTGGCCTACCACGGCACCCCTCAGGGAGCCTTGGCCATCACCTCGCTGCCGGATATGAAGACCCCGTTCGAGCCCTTGGTCCCCGGCACCTTCCGCGTGCCGAACACCAACTTCTACCGCGCACCGCAGATGTTCGCGGACAACGAGAAGGACTTCGGGCTGTGGGCCGCGGAGCGCATCCGCGAAGCCATCGAATTCGAAGGCGCCGACACCGTGGCGGCGGTCTTCCTGGAACCGGTGCAGAACTCCGGCGGCTGCTTCCCGCCACCACCGGGGTACTTCGACCGGGTCCGCGAGATCTGTGACGAATACGATGTGCTGCTGGTTTCCGACGAAACCATCTGCGCGTTCGGCCGCATCGGCTCGATGTTCGCCTGCAACGACTTCGGCTACGTTCCGGACATCATCACCTCGGCAAAGGCGCTGACCAGTGGCTATGTCCCGCTGGGCGTGATGGTCGTTTCCGACAAGCTGTTCGAGCCTTTCACCAAGGGCGATACCACCTTCTACCACGGCTATACCTTTGGCGGGCATCCGGTGGCAGCCGCGGTGGCGATGGCGAACCTGGACATCTTCGAGCGGGAAGGATTGAACGAGAACGTCAAGAACAACGCCGACGCGTTCAAATCCACGCTGTCCAAGCTCACCGATCTGGACATCGTTGGCGACGTGCGCGGCGCCGGCTACTTCTACGGGATCGAGCTGGTCAAGGACAAGGCGACCAAGGAGACCTTCAGCGACGCGGAGTCCGAACGCCTGCTGCGCGGGTACCTCTCCCCGGCCCTGTGGGAGGCGGGACTGTATTGCCGCGCCGACGATCGCGGCGACCCGGTCATCCAGCTGGCTCCGCCCATCACGATCGGGCAGCCGGAGTTCGACCAGATCGAATCCATCCTGCGCACCGTGCTGAAGGAAGCGGCCAGCAAGATCTAGCGCCACGAAGGCTCGCAGGCATCGCCTGCGAGCCTTTTTGCAAGTCAGAGCGTGTTACTTCACGAAGCTGCACGCAATTGGTGCTTTGTGGCATAGGCCACTAGTCTGAGGTCATTAGACGATCAAGATCGCCTTTTGGAAGATTGCAGGAACCTCATGACTTTGGAACCGACCAGAATCAGGTTGGCACGCGAACGTGCAGCGCTGAGCCGGTCCGCCTTGGCCGCCTCGCTGGGTATTTGCGAGCGCGAACTCGCCCATGCTCCCGAGGATCTTTCCCTTGCGCTGGCCGATGCGCTGGGCTGCGCGCCGCAGTTCTTCCGGCTTCCCGCGGCCCAGGGCATCGACACCGAACGGATCTTCTTCCGCTCCCCGCGCCGCACCAGCACCGCGCAAAAAGTCGCCGCAGCCGCGCTGGGCCGCAACGGCGTAGAACTCTACAACCTGATCACGCGGAACTTCCGGCTCCCGCACACCGGGATCCCCGAGCTGTGCGGCTTCACCCCGGAAGATGCCGCCGCGCATCTGCGCACCGAATGGGATCTGGGATGCGGCGCGCTGCCCGATCTGCTGCATCTGCTCGAAGCCCGCGGGGTGCGGGTGCTGAGCCTGCCGGCCTCGCTCGAAGCGGTCAAGACCTTCAGCTTCTGGGAAGACGAGCAGGCCTTCATCTTCCTGGCCGCCGGCAGCCGCAATGCACAGCGCCTGGCGATGGCCCACGAGCTGGGGCATCTGCTGATGCACTCCTCGCTGGGCGAGAACCGCGAGCAGGTGGCCGCCGCGGAACGCGAGGCCGACGAATTCGCGGCACGCTTGCTCCTGCCCTCCCTGTCCCTGCAGGTGCGGGTCTCCGATTCCCTGCAGATCCCGCAGCTGCTGGCACTCGAAGAGCAGTTCGGTGCACCGGCCCAGGTGATCCTCGCGCATTCGCGTGCCCGCGGCTTGCTGGGCGAGGGCGCCTACCAGTGGTTGTCCCAGGAGCTGGCGCTGGAACCGGCCCAGGAGCACCAGCAGCTGGTCTCCCGGGTCTTCTCCCTGGTCTTCCCCTCCCTGCAGCGCGACCATCGGGCCAGCACCGCACGGATCGCCCGCGAATTAGGGCAAACCGCATCGCAGATCCATGAGCTGACCTTCGGGCAGGCGTTCGTGCTGCTCGAAGGAGAGAACCTGCACGACGCCGGCCAGGCGATCCGCGGCCACTTGCACGCGCTCTAGCAACCCCGGGGTTTGGCAGCTACGCTGGTGCCACCAGGCGATGGCGCCGCGGCCGATCGCCGAGCCAAAGGGGATCGCCATGCAAATCAACGCCGACAAATCCAGGCAAGTCGCCGAGGAGTCCCGCGAGCAGTTCGACCGGCCCAGCTTCGCCAAGGGCCTGTACATGGGGGCCGTGGACTTCTCCCTGATCGAACCATTGCCCAGCGCCCTGCATCCAGAACGCGGACAGGAATTCCTGCCGCAGCTCGAAGCGGTCCTCGATGGCATCGACCCGGAGCGCATCGAAGCCCAGGCGCGCATCCCCGGCGAATATATTGCCCAGCTTCGCCGCATCGGCGCCTTCGGCATGAAGATCCCGGTCGAATACGGCGGACTGGGGCTGAGCCTGCTGGACTACGGCCGGGCGCTGATGCGCGTCGGCGTGGTTTCCCCGGCCATCGGCGCGCTGCTCTCGGCCCACCAGTCCATCGGCGTCCCCGAACCGGTGAAGTCCTTCGGCACCGAGGAGCAAAAACGCGAGTACCTGCCGCGCTGCGCGGCAGGAGCCATCAGCGCCTTCCTGCTCACCGAGAACGATGTCGGTTCCGACCCTGCACGGTTGGGCACCGAAGCCCGGCTCAGTCACGACGGCAGCCACTACATGCTGGATGGCGCGAAGCTGTGGACCACCAACGGGGTGGTCGCCGAGCTGCTCGTGGTGATGGCCGCGGTGCAGCCGCATGAGGCCCTCGGCCAAGAGCCTGCAGGTCGCGGCGGAATCACCGCCTTCATCGTCGAGGCCGATACCGCGGGCATCACCGTCGAGAACCGCAACCAGTTCATGGGCCTGCGCGGAATCGAGAACGGGGTGACCCGGTTCCGCTCGGTGCGCGTGCCGGCGGCCAACCGCCTGGGCAAGGAAGGCTCGGGGCTGAAGATCGCGCTGAGCACCCTGAACACCGGGCGCTTGTCCATCCCGGCCATGTGCGCCGGGGCCGGCAAATGGTCCACGAAGATCGCCCGTGAATGGTCCGCGGCCCGCGTGCAGTGGGGCCACCCGGTCGGCAAGCACCAAGCCGTCGCCGGCAAGCTCGCCTGCATCGCGGCCAGCAGCTATGCGCTGGAAGCGGTGTTCGAGGTGTCCGCCCGGCTGGCCGATGCCGGCATGAAGGATATTCGCATCGAGGCGGCACTGGCCAAGCTCTGGGCTTCGGAGACCGCCTGCACGATCGCCGATGAGCTGCTGCAGATCCGCGGCGGGCGCGGATTCGAGACCGCGCAGTCGCAGGCAGCGCGCGGCGAGCGGGCGGTGCCGGTCGAACAGATGCTGCGCGACCTGCGGATCAACCGCATCTTCGAAGGCTCCACCGAAATCATGCACCTGCTGATTGCCCGCGAGGCCGTGGATGCGCACCTGCAGGCGGCCGGGGACCTGGCGCGCGCCGGGTCGAGCATCCAGGACAAGGCCCGAGCGGCGGTGGATGCCTCGGGGTTCTATGCCCGGTGGCTGCCCAAACTTGCGATGGGCGCAGGCTCGCTTCCGAACTCCTATGCCGAGCACGGCCCATTGGCCAAGCACCTGCGCTACGTGGAGCGGACCTCGCGGCGGCTGGCACGCCAGACGTTCGCCGGGATGGCGCGCTGGCAGGCCGGCCTGGAAAAGCAGCAGGTCTTCCTGGGCCATATCGTGGATATCGGCGCGGAGCTGTTCGCCATGTCCGCGGTGATCGCCAAGACCACTGCGCTGCCGCAGTCCCCGGCCGGCCAGCGCGACTCTGCGCAGGATCTTGCCCTGGCCTTCTGCGAACAGGCCGCGCAACGCTGCGAGGAGCATTTCGACAGGCTCTGGAAAAACACCACCCGTACCGATGGACGGATCGCCGCGGACCTGCTGGACGGGAAGTTCCAGTGGCTGGAGGCAGGGGTCCGCGATGTCTCCGAAGGCACCGGAGAGTGGATCGCCCAGTGGTCCGATGGAGTTCGCAAAGACGTGCGGTGGCCCTACCCGGAGGATGACTAGGGCTCCACGATCTCGATGTCCAGTTCCCCGGCACGCCACTTCGCGGTCATGCGCTCGGCGAGGGCATCGGCCGCCAGGGCTTCCTGCGGGGTCATCCAGTAGGTGTTCACCCGGAGTTTCTGCTGCGGGTCGAGTTCCTTGGACAGCAGGGCCATCGGCCGGCATCCAGGGATCTTCACCGCGTGGAACAACCCGCAATGCCTGCCGATATGGTGGATCATGCATCCCAAGGCCGCGGACTCGATATCCGTGTTGCCGCCCTTTTCCCACGCGTCGAGATGATCCAGTTCGCATCGTTCGGCGGGCATGCTGCATCCCGGATACAGGCACCCTCGATAGGCCGCCCGGATGGCGCGGCCCTGCGCCTTGCTATACAGCCGCTGGGTGCGGCCCAGATCCAGGGGAAGGCTCTGGCCGTTCAGCACCAGCGGATAGATTCCGGCCGTGCACAATGCCGCTCTGGTTTCGCCCGGGGATAGCTGGATCCCGGTGGAAGTGACCGCGAATTCCTTGCCGTCGCGTCTCATCTTCTCGTAATCCAGGATGATGCTCACCTGCGGTACCGCCAACCCGGGTTGCCTCCCTGGCGAACCGCTCTGGTTGCGGTCGGTCATCAGCAAGGCCAGGAATCCTACGAGCCGGCGTCGTTCTGGCCTGAGCTCCTCGAACTGGGTGGCGGCCGGGCCGGCAGGTTCCTCGGGCTCTTCAGGTTCTTCGGGTTCCTCGGGTTCTCCAGGTTCGTCAGGTTTGTCAGGTTCTTCGGGTTCTTCAGGTTCGGCGGATCCCTCGGGTGCCGATCCGGCAGGTTCCCCGTCTTTGGCCCAGTCGGGCATCGATTCCTCGTCATCCCAGCCGCTGCCCTGGGCACCGGTGAACTGCGCCTCGGCGTGCGCCAGGGCTTCGCGGTTCCCGGCCACGGTGGCCGGGTTGTCCAGCGCGTTGAAATACGCTTCGATCATCGCCGCATGGGCGGGCAGGACGCGCAGGACGTATTCGACCAGGCCCTGGCGCATGCCCTTCTTGAAGATCCCGATCCCATCCAGCAGGGCCTGCAACGGGCGCTGGCCGGACTTCACCTGCGCCACCAGTGCGTTGATGTGCCTGCGGGCGGCCTTGGGTTCGCTGCGGATGAAGGCGGCCGATTCGGCTTGCAGCTGGTCCTTCTTGGCCTGCCCGGCCTGGCCTTCGCCGAAGTCCTTGCGGGCCGAATGCAGTTTCAGCGCGGCCGAGGACACCAGCCGGGGATCCACGTCGGGGTCGGCGAATTGCCCGGCCAGTTCCGGCAACCAGGCGGGCAGCGGTTGCCCTGCCTCGTCGACACCGCCCAGCAAGCAATCCACCAGGGCCAGCCGGTCGCGGACCGTGCTGCGCGGGATGTCCAGCCAGCCGTGCAGCAGCCCGGCCGTGTTCTTGAAATGCGTGCGGGCAGTGGTGGTGCGCCCGGCGGCCACCTGGAATGCGGCGAGGCTCGGGTGCTCGCCTGCCTCGGTGACGGCCTGGAAGGATTCCTGGTCGAGCTTGTGGGCACCGGTGCGGCGCAGCGCATGGGCGGCGTGCAGCTGGGTGCGGCTCTGGCGGCGGGCGAGCTTGTCAGCAAGCTGCGCAAAGCAGGCCGCGTGGCCGGGGCTCAATGGCCCGCCGGCAAGGACCGCGGTGGCCGATGCGATGAGTTCTTCCGCGTCGGCCAGGTCCTTCAGCGCCTGTGCCTGTTCTGTGCTCATGCCCCCATGATGTCTGCGGCGTCCTGCGGGGTTTTCTCACCGGGAGCCAAGTGTGGATAGCTCAGCCGTGCATGCGGTACCAGAGCAGCGCCACCTGCAGCGAGGCGCGGGACTCGGCGGAGTCCAGCTGCACCCCGAGCTTGGCTTCGAGCTTGGCCAGCCGGGAGTAGAGGGTGGGCCGCGAGAGGTAGCCGGCCTTGGCCAGCGCGGTTTTGTTCCCGCCGTGGGCCAGGTAGAGATCGAGCAGGTCAAGGGCGGCCAGGTCGAGCGGGTTGAGCAGGCCGGAGAGCTCGGCCAGCGCGAAGGTGCGCAGCTTCGGGTCGCTGCCCATGGCCGAGAGCACCCCGCGCAGGCGCAGGTCGGCGAAGCGGTAGTAGGGCTGGGCGCGGGTGGGCAGGTGCGGGACGATCTGCGCGACCTGCGCGGCTTCCTCCAGCCCGGCGATGCTGGTGGCCAGGGTGCCTTCGGGCCCCACGCCGATGGCCACCGGCGCGGTGAGCTGCTCGGCCAGCCGGCGGGTGAAGCCCTGCAGGGTGGAGTCCAGCAGTTCGCGGGCGCGCAGCGGCAGGATCAGCCCCAGGTACCCGGGCTTGAGCGAGCCGGCCAGGATGCCCAGGTGCAGGGTGTCGGCCAGCTGGTCGAGCACTTCGAGCAGGGCGCGGTCGGCCAGCTGGGTTTCGGTCGGCGTTCCGGAACCGGCCAGGGAGATGACCACCGGGACATAGTAGGGGGCGGCGGCCAGGCCCAGGGCCTGGGTGCGGATGGCGATGTCCTTGTCGCTGTAGCTGTGCCCGGCCTGCAGTTCGTGCAGCGTGGAGGTGCGCGCCTGGTAGAGCAGCTCGCGCTGGTCGCGCCCGGACAGGCGGGCGATGGTCAGCGCCTGGCCGGCCCGTTCCAGCACCAGGGCCGCGCGGTCGTCGTCCTCCAGGATGGCCGGGACGATCAGCCGCCCCCAGCGGCTGCGGACCGCGCCGACCGGGGTCTGCAGCCAGTTCTCGGTGCCGGTGGCGCGTCCAGTGTGCTCCAGGAACCCGACGAAGCGCGAACGGGTGATCCAGTGTTCCAGTTGCGCGCCGGACTGGGCGAGCACGTGGTGGCGGACATCTTCCAGGACCACGGGGGCCGAGAGCAGCTGCGCGGTGCGGTCCACGATCTGCGCTTCGTCGGCCTCGGTCAGCGAGAGCCCGGTGTAGATTTCGTGCACCGTGCGGGAGAACTGGACGGCCTCGAGCTGCTCGGCGACGAGTTTCTGGTGGATGACCTCGGTGATGGACACGAAGCGGGTGGTGGTGCGCAGGGCGATGACCGGCAGGCCCAGGTCGGCGACGTCCAGCGGTGCGCCGGAAAGGTCCTCGATGATGACCCCGACGGCCCCGGCCTCGCGCAGCGCGGTGATGAAGGCGCGCACGTCGCTCACGTTGCGCAGGGTCGTGAGGATCAGCTCGCGGCCCAGCAGCAGGTCGATGTTCTCGGTGGATTCGGTCACGTGCACCCAGCGAAGCGGCGCGTCCATCCCTGTTCCGCAGAGCACCTGGGGGTCGGCGGCCTGGACCACCGGCAGGTGCAGTACCTCGTCTACCGTCAGCATTTTTACACTCCGTCAGCACTAGTGCTTAAATCATGACACAGTGATGGTGTTGTCCCTCACATCCATGACCCATGATGAAGGCAGGCACCCAACTTCGAAAGGCCGATACGATGACCGCAACGCTGACCGGCACACTGCAGCACTGGATCAACAACGCCAATTACTCCGCCGATGACCGCACCGGCAAGATCTACAACCCCGCCACCGGCGAGGTCACCCGCCAGGTTGCGCTGGCCTCCAAGGCCACCACCGAGCATGCGATCGCCGCAGCCGCCGAGGCCTTCCCGAAGTGGCGCGACACCTCGCTGGCCCGCCGCACCGCGATCATGTTCAACTTCCGCCAGCTGCTGGCCGAGCGCAAGGGCGAGCTGGCCGCGATCATCACCGCCGAGCACGGCAAGGTGCTGGACGACGCGCTGGGCGAAGTGGCCCGCGGCCTGGAAGTCGTCGAGCTGTGCTGCAACGCGCCCTACCTGCTCAAGGGCGAGTTCTCGCAGAACGCCTCCACCGGCATCGACGTGCAGTCCATGCGCCAGCCGGTCGGCATCTCGGCCATCATCTCCCCCTTCAACTTCCCGGCCATGGTGCCGCTGTGGTTCTTCCCGGTAGCGATCGCCGCCGGCAACGCGGTGGTGCTCAAGCCATCGGAGAAGGACCCGTCGGCCGCCAACTGGCTGGCCGAGCTGTTCACCGAGGCCGGCCTGCCCGAGGGCGTGCTGAACGTGGTGCACGGCGACAAGGAGGCGGTGGACACCCTGCTGACCGATCCGCGCGTGAACTCCGTGTCCTTCGTGGGTTCCACCCCGATCGCGCAGTACGTCTACTCCACCGGCACCGCGCACAACAAGCGGGTGCAGGCCTTTGGCGGCGCGAAGAACCACATGCTGGTGCTTCCGGATGCCGACCTGGACCTGGCCGCCGACATGGCGGTCAACGCAGGCTTCGGCGCGGCCGGCGAGCGCTGCATGGCGATCTCCGTAGTCGTCGCGATCGACACCATCGCCGATGAGCTGGTGGCCAAGATCGCCGAACGCGCCAAGACGCTGCGCGTGGGCGATGGCACCCGCGGCTGCGACATGGGCCCGCTGATCACCGGCGAGCACAAGGCGAAGGTGGCCGGGTACATCGAGGCCGGCATCTCCGCCGGCGCGGACCTGGTGCTCGATGGCCGCACCGGCACCGTGGATGCTGATGGCGAGGGCTTCTTCCTGCATCCGACGATGTTCGACCATGTCGGCACGGACATGTCCATCTACACCGAGGAAATCTTCGGTCCGGTGCTCTCGGTGGTGCGCGTGGAGAGCTTCAACGAGGGCATCGAGCTGATCAACTCTTCGCCGTACGGCAATGGCACCGCGATCTTCACCAACGACGGCGGCGCGGCCCGCCGCTTCGAGGACGAGATCCAGGTGGGCATGGTCGGGGTCAACGTGCCGATCCCGGTACCGGTGGGCTACCACTCCTTCGGCGGCTGGAAGGCCTCGCTGTTCGGCGACCAGCACGCCTACGGCCCGGAGGGCTTCAAGTTCTTCACCCGCAACAAGGTGATCACCAAGCGCTGGCTGGATCCCAGCCACGGCGGCATCAACCTCGGCTTCCCGCAGAATGACTGATACCCATGACTGAACCACTGGCACAGCCACTGACGCAGGGCGTTTCCGCAGCGGATATCGCCGCTGGCCAGCACGCCTACGAGCTGGACCGCAAGCACGTCTTCCACTCCTGGCAGGCCCAGGGGCCGTTCGCCCCGATGGCCATCCTGAAGGCCGAAGGCTCCTGGGTATGGGACGGCGAGGGCAACGCGCTGATCGACCTCTCCAGCCAGCTGGTGAACACGAACATCGGGCACCAGCACCCGAAGGTGATCGCCGCGATCCAGGAGCAGGCCGGCAAGCTGGCCACCATCGCCCCGCAGCATGTGAATGACGCGCGCTCGGAAGCGGCCCGGCTGGTTGCCAAGCATACCCCCGGGCAGCTGGACAAGATCTTCTTCACCAATGGCGGTGCCGATGCGGTGGAGCATGCGGTGCGCATGGCGCGGCTGCATACCGGCAAGCACAAGGTGCTCTCCGCGTACCGTTCCTACCACGGCGGCACCCACCTGGCGGTGAACCTCACCGGGGATCCGCGGCGCTTCGCCTCGGATCATGCCACCGATGGGGTGGTGCACTTCTTCCCGGCCTACCCG
Source organism: Arthrobacter sp. JUb119 (assembly GCF_024807995.1). Taxonomy (NCBI): domain Bacteria; kingdom Bacillati; phylum Actinomycetota; class Actinomycetes; order Micrococcales; family Micrococcaceae; genus Arthrobacter; species Arthrobacter sp. JUb119. The sequence goes on along the minus strand of NZ_JANUFE010000007.1, from coordinate 69,431 downwards.
TACCGCTCCTACTTCAATTCGAGCACCCCCGAGGAGGAGACGGCCCGGGCGCTGAAGCACCTGGAGGACACCATCCTGCTGGAAGGCCCCAGCACCATTGCCGCGATCATCTTGGAGAGCATTCCGGGCACCGCGGGCATCTACCTGCCGCCCCCGGGCTATCTGCAAGGCGTGCGCGAGCTGACCGAGAAGCACGGCATCGTGTACATCGCCGATGAGGTGATGGCCGGGTTCGGGCGCAGCGGGCAATGGTTCGCGGTGGACCATGCCGGCGTGGTTCCGGACCTGCTGACCTTCGCCAAGGGCGTGAACTCCGGCTACGTGCCGCTGGGCGGGGTGGCGATCAGCCCGGAGATCTTCGAGACCTTCCGCGAGCGGGTCTACCCGGGCGGGTTGACCTACTCGGGCCACCCGCTGGCCTGCGCGGCGGCGGTGGCCACCATCACGGCGATGGAGGATGAGGGCATGGTCGAGAACGCAAAGCGCCTGGGCGAGGAAATCATCGGGCCGCGCCTGGCGCAGTTCGCCGCCGAGCACCCGAGCGTGGGCGAGGTGCGCGGAACCGGCGTGTTCTGGGCGATCGAACTGGTGAAGAACCGGGAATCCCGCGAGCCGCTGGCCGCCTATGGAGGCAGCAGCCCGGAGATGAACCAGGTGGTTGCCGCCGCGAAGGCCGCAGGGCTCCTGCCCTTCGCCAACTTCAACCGGCTGCATGTGGTACCTGCCATGAACATCGAGGATGAGGTGCTCATCGAGGCGCTGGATCGCCTCGAGCAGGCCCTGATCGTCGCCGACACGTTCGTTCAATAGCACCCCACTGGCAGGACAGCCCCGCTGTCCTGCCAGTTCTGCATTCCAAGGAGATCGAGATGAACACCGTGGCGACCAGCCCAGTGCTTTACGCCCATCCCCGTGCCTCGCTCGATGAGCAGGACCGCAAGCAGGCCAGCGTGGACCGCTCCGGCTATGCGCCCGAAACCTTTGCCGACGGGGTGATCTTCGCGCAGGACATCGATGATGTGGTGCTGGCGATGAAGCTGGCCCACCAGCATGGGGCCACGATCGTCCCGCGCGGAGCGGGGACCGGGCTGGCGGCAGGTTCTAGTGCGCAGGCCGGGCAGATCGTGCTCGATTTGTCCCGGATGGACAAGATCCTGGAAATTGATCCGGTGGAAGCCACCGCGGTGGTGCAGCCCGGAGTGATCAACGCGGCGGTCAACCAGGCCGCCGGCGAGCACGGGCTGTTCTACGCCCCGGATCCTGCCAGTACCGCGATCTGCTCGATCGGCGGCAATATTGCCACCAACGCCGGTGGCATGTGGTGCGCCAAGTACGGGGTGACCCGCGAGTCGGTGCTCAGCTTGCTGGTGGTGCTGCCCGACGGGCAGCTGCTGCGTACCGGGCGGCGGACCATCAAGGGCGTGGCCGGCTATGACATGAATGCGCTGATGATCGGCTCGGAAGGCACCCTGGGCATCGTGGTTGAAGCGTTGCTGCGCCTGCGCCCGAAGCCCAAGCACACCTCCACCTTGGTCGCCTACTTCCCCGATGAAGATACCGCCGCGAAGGCCGCCTCGGCGGTGATCGCCGAACGGCTGACCCCATCGGTGCTGGAGCTGATGTGCGGCAAGACCTTGAAGGCAATCGATGCGGCGCTGGGAACCGACCATGGATCACGCGGCGGCGCCTTGCTGCTCGCACAGACCGACGGCTATGGCGCGCAGCTGGAAATGCAGGCACTGCAGGATGCGATCGCCCCGCTGGCCGGGCACATCGAGATCGCCAGGGACCAGGAACAAGCCGAGGCGCTTATCGAAGCCCGGCGCCAAGCCATCCCGAGCATGGAGCTGCTGGGCACCGCCTCGATCTGCGATATCGGCGTGCCGCGCAATCGCTTGGCCGAAGCCTTCGCCGGCCTGCAGCGCATCGAGGAGGAACGCGGGGTATCGATCTTCACCATTGCCCATGCCGCCGATGGCAACCTGCATCCGATCATCGTGGTGCCCGAAGGCCAATCCATCACCAGTGGCGCGCCGAAGGCCGCGCTGGGAGACATGTTCCACCTCGCCAAGGCCCTGGGCGGCACGCTCACCGGCGAGCACGGCATCGGATTGCTCAAGCAGGATTGGTTGGCCGAGGAGCTGGGCGAGACCTCGCTTGCACTGCAGCGACGGGTGCGCGCTGTGTTCGATCCACAGGGCATCTTGAACCCGGGCAAGGCGATTTAACCCTAGAAGTTCTCCACTGACATGGGTAGGGTAAATACATGGATGAGTATCTACCGGTGGTCTTCGGCCTTCCCCTGATGTCCCTAGCGGCTTCTGTGGTCTTTTTGCTGATCGGGTTGCCCTTGTTCATCCACGCCCTGGTCCGCCGCAAGGGCTTCACTCGCCTGCGTGACGGGGAGCAGACTTATGCGCGCCGCGCATCTATTCGCACCGAGTTCATTTCTGCCGGAATTGCCGTGGTGGTGACGGCCATCTTCCTGGTCATGGGCATCACCGGCTACAACACCGCGATGAGCAACCTCGAGGCGAACGTCCAGAAGGAATATTCGCCGACCAAGTTGGACATCAAGTACTGGAACGGGTCGTGGGCAACAGCAGATATCGCCTTTGCCGATGGCACCAGCTACGAGGATGCCCAGATCTCGATGCAGTCTGCCTACCGTCCATTAGTTGAACCGAAGATGACGATGGATTAGCTTGCAGAGAACTGTCGCCATTAACTAACTTCAGTATGAAATACTGACCACAGAATATTTTCACGCCGATATCCTGTGGAGGGAAAAGACAATGACCGGAAGTGGTGCGCCAGCAGGCGATCCGTTCCAGCCGCATCTTGAGTGGGGTCTGAAAACCTCGTTCGTGGGCTATATTTCTTCTCTCGCCGATGGACGCATTGAAGCTGCCAACGGGGTATGGCAGGTAGGCAACGCGTTGGCGTTCCCTGTCTCCCCCGCTGCCGAGGTCCCGGAAAACGAAATCTGGTTCAACGGGCGTGTTTCCTTCTCCGGGCACGGCGGCATGATGAAGCTGGATCTCTTTGAGCCACGCATCGTGAACCATGATGAGAGCATCAGCCTCACGATCGACGAGGCCGGCGAGCGCGTTGCCATTGCCGAGCTCACCGAAACCAGCGTTTCGAACGCTTTCGGCTTGGTCAAGACCCGCTTCTCGGCGGTGCTCACCGAGGCAGGTTCGAAGCTGTTCAACGGCCAGTATCCTGCAGGCCAGCAGATGGAAGAAGTCGAGGTCGTGCTGCGCGGCTAGCAGCTCACCAGCAAGAGGGCCCGGCACGAAAGTGCCGGGCCCTCAGTGCTTGTGGACTGCTTAGGCGCTCTGGTTCTGTTCCAGAGAACGCAGGTAGGCAAGTCCGGGGTGCCTTTCCAATCCTTGTTGCCCACGGACGGCCCAGACCCCGGCTACGGCAGCAAACAAGCCTCCGGTACCACCAAGCATCAGCGGTTGAGTGTCCGGGAATTGCACGATCATCGTGCCGGTTGTGCTGTCAATATCCATGCTGGTGGCTCCGCTGAAGTAGAAGCTCAACCAAGTTCCGTCTTGGCGTCGGCAGATCACTCGGTGGTTCGTTACCACCGCAAGCACTTCCTGTTGCTCACGCCACTGTTCTTTCGCCAATGCTTCAGCTTGAGTACGGCGGGCTTTGTTTCCCAACGCCATGGCCAGAACGCCAACAGCAACCAGCGTTGGATTTCCCATCAGGAAGCCCGAACTCTGCGTGAAGGTGACATCAGAACCATAGAAACGGGCATAGTTGGCATTGGCGGCACAGATTGCCTGCTCGTTCTGGCCCAAGACAACGTCCCATGGCGGGTTTTGCGGTCGCCAAGTTCCGTCGAAAAGGTCACCCGCCAGCTGAGCAGCAGCGACCTGTGCACGGGCGAGTTCCGCCCTTTCGTTGACGATGGCCTTTTCCGCCTTGGTGTAGCGTCCTTTGGAACGGCAGAATGCCCGCCAAGCAAGACGCATCTTTCCGAACGATGTCAGCAGGAAGAAGAGCCCGACACTAAAAATGAAGAGCGATCCGAAAGCCATCCCAGCTAGTGCCGTGTCCTCAATCTTGTTGGTTAGCGAAAAGGCATTGAGCAAAAGAATCCCGCTGGCGAAGAAGAGAATTACGGCAACGGCTACCCGGATAGTCCATGGTGCATGGCGCTTCCATGTCGAATAGTTGTCGTATTCCATTTCCCTAAGCGTCGATAACTTGCCGCGCAAACTGGCCAACCCCTCTGTTATTTGTCATTCTGCTCAGCTGGTTTGAATAAGTTTATTCGGATTGCATCGAATTTTTCTTGATATTGCGCGTACCGTTGCTCGAAAGGGCGCATAGCCGCCTGGTTGCGCCTATTGCCGCGAGAATTCGGATGCGCGGCGGACCTGCTCCTCGGTGAGCGCCTGGCCGGTGTACTTCTCGAATTGCGCCGCGGCCTGCAGCGCGATGACCTCGGCGCCGGTGATGACCTGTTTGCCAGCGTCACGAGCGGCGCGGATCAGTGGTGTCTCGCTCGGGAAAGCGACAACGTCGAAGATGCTCTGCGCCGAGGCAATATGCTCCGCTGTAAATGACAGCGTTTCGGCTTGGTCCCCGTCCATGCCCAAGGGAGTGACGTTGACGAGGATCTGGTGGCCTGGAACTGGATCCGCCGAAGCGAATAGGTAGCCATACTTGTCGGCCAGGGCTTTGCCTGCACCGGTATTGCGCGCCAGCACCGTCACGTCGCTGAAACCGGCCTCGCGGAAGGCGGCGACCACGGCCTTGGCCATGCCGCCGGAACCGCGCACTAGAACGCTGCTGCGCGCATCCAATCCATGGCGTGCAATGAGGGCGGCGATGGCTTCGAAGTCGGTATTCGATGCAACGAGCCGACCCTCGTTATTCACAATCGTGTTGACCGAATCGATGGCGGTGGCCGAAGGCTCAATCTCGTCCACCAGTTCCATGACTTCTTTCTTGAACGGCATGGAGACCGAGCAGCCGCGAATGCCCAAGGCGCGTACCCCGGCAATAGCTCCTGGGAGGTCTTGGGTGGAGAAGGCCTTGTAGATGAAGTTCAGGCCGAGTTCTTCATACAGGTAATTGTGGAAACGCGTCCCGATGTTCGATGGTCGCCCGGAGAGCGAAATGCAAAGGGACATGTCTTTGTTCAAAATGGGCACGCGGGATCTCCAGTGGTGTTGGCCGGTTCACCTCCAATATACGTGCACCGGCTCGTGGATCCCGCCAGGCCCAGTGGGCATCGGGCCGGAACTTGGGCTGCTCTTTCGCTGTGCCGGACCATGAGCTAAGCTCATTGCGCATGAGCCAGGATCTTGACCAGGGACCATTTTTCCACGGCACCAAAGCCGCACTGCGCCCCGGGGATCTGCTGTCCCCCGGTTTTCCCTCGAACTATCGGCCCGAAGTCATCATGAACCACATCTACTTCACCGCATTTGCCGATGGAGCCGGATTGGCTGCCGAAATTGCGGCCTTGGACGGGACCGCACATGTGTATGAAGTGGAACCGACCGGGGCGTTTGAAAATGACCCGAATGTCACCGACAAGAAATTCCCGGGCAATCCCACGCGCTCCTACCGCAGTGCGCACCCCGTACGGGTTATCCGTGAAGTCCATGATTGGACCCGCCTGTCGCCCGAAGCCCTGCAAAGCTGGCGTGAACGCATCGCGAAGATCGCCGATGATCCAACAGCCGGGATCATCAACTAGCCTTCACGCGAAAATGGACGGTGCCCGATGCCTGCAGAGGCATCGGGCACCGCCCGTGAACGTTGGAGAAGCGAGTCTCCGTTAGCCCTTGATGATCTGCGGCTGGGCCAGGGACTTCAAGCCGTCAATACCGAATTCCAGGCCGTAGCCGGACTGCTTGGCGCCGCCAAATGGAATGCGCGGGTCGATGGTGCCGTGCGAGTTGATCCACACGGTGCCCGCCTGGATCTGCGCTGCGACTTCCAGCGCCTTCTCGCGGTTGCTGCTCCATACCGAAGCTCCGAGCCCGACTTCCAGGGCATTGGCGTGCTTGATCGCTTCGGCCGTGTCCTTGACCTTGATGATCGGCAGGGCGGGGCCGAACTGCTCCTCGACCACCAGCGGGTTGCCCGGGTCGATGTCGGCAATGAGCGTGGTCGGGTAGAAGTAGCCGGCCGCGTTTTCATCGGGGTTGGCACCGAGCAGCACCTTGGCGCCGGAATCCACGGCATCCTTGACCAGGGATGCGACGATGTCGTACTGGGCCTTGTTCTGCAGCGGGCCGAGCACGTTGTTCTCGTCGAGGCCGACACCCATGGGCATCTGCGCGGCGACGCCGGCCAGTGCATCGCACACCGCGTCGTAGATCGATTCGGGCACGTACAGGCGCTTGAGCGCGGCACAGGTCTGGCCGGTGTTGATGAAGGCACCCCAGAACAGGTCTTCGGCGATGGCCTGCGGATCGGCGTCTTCGAGCACGATGCCGGCGTCGTTGCCGCCCAGTTCCATGGTCAGGCGCTTCACGGTATCGGCCGAGGAGCGGATGATGGCCTTGCCGGTGCGGGTGGAGCCGGTGAACATGATCTTGGCGATATCCGGATGGCCCGAGAGCCTCTCGCCGACCTCGCGTCCGCCAGCCACGATCTTCAGCACGTCTGCTGGCAGCACTTCGTTGAGCACGTGGACCAGGGCCAGGACCGAGAGCGGGGTGTATTCGCTGGGCTTCATCACCACGGTGTTGCCCATGCGCAAGCTCGGGGCCAGCTGCCAGATGGAGATCATCATTGGCCAGTTCCACGGGCCGATGGCGCCCACTACGCCCAGTGCGCGGAAGTGCTTGGCGGCATAGGTTTCGCCGTCGTCCACGACCACTTCCGGCTCGATTTCATAAGCGGTGGCGGCGCGCAGCCAGGCGGCTGCTCCCCCGACCTCGAAGCGCGCATTCGGCCCGTTCAGCGGCTTGCCCTGCTCACGGGAGAGCAGCTCGGCGAGCGCTTCCGCGTTGGCTTCGATATTGTCCGCGGCCGCATTGAGCACGCGGTTGCGCTCTTCGTGGCCCAAGGCATCCCAGGCCGGCTGGGCGGACTTTGCGGCGGCAACGGCCGCGTCGAGATCGGCGGCAGTCTGCTCGGCAACACGGCCAACCAGTTCACCGGTTGCCGGGTCCAGGATTTCGGTGCCTCCGGTTGCGGGCTGGATCGCATCCAGCAGTTCTTGGGCGTTTGCGTAAGCCATCTTTGAGCTCCTTGGTACTGAGTTGTTAGGTGACGGGAAGTTTTTCGGCCATCGGTGCACGCCGTTTGGACGAGCGGATGACCAGTGCCAGCACCCATGCGATGAGGCCAGGCAGGATCACGATGCCTTGCAGCACATAACCGAGCATTCCCGGTTCTGCCATGCCAAGCAAGATTTCGAAGTTGATGACGATTTGGGCGAAGACGTAGACCAGGGCGATGCCCGAGACCAGCGGAGCGATCACCCGGGTTATCAGGGATTCTCCGCTGCGGTTCGCCTTGAAGTATCCGATGACGGCAAAGGAGGTCAGTGCCATGAGCAGCACCAGCCCGTAGGCCGCCGAGTTGGTCATCCAGGTGAACATCGTGAACACGACATACATCGGATCCTTGCCATGCGAGATCACCGCGAAGACGGCGATAACCGCCAGTCCGAGGGTGGACTGCGCCAGCGAGCCTGCAACGGGGGCGTGTGTGGTGCGCGAAGTCGCGGCAAGGAACTTCGGCAGCGCCCCGCCGCGGCCCATGGAGTAGAAGTAGCGGGCAATGACGTTGTGGAAGGCCAGCAGCGCGGCGAAGAGGCTGGTGATGAACAGGATGTTGGCCAGATCGACGAACCAGGCTGGCGCGTTGGCGCCGAAGAACGCGAAAATCAGGTCGGGGCCGAATTCTGCCGAAGCGCCGATGACGTTCGAGGCGCCTTCGCCGACAGCTACGGCGAAGGCCGAAAACGCGTAGAAGCAGGCGATGATGACGACCGCGATCATCGTGGCACGCCGGGCGGTGCGTGCTGGATCCTTGACCTCTTCGTTGTAGATGGTTCCGGATTCGAAGCCCATGAAAGCGGCAATGGTGAAGGCCATGACGGCGCCCATGCCCGGTGCGATGGCGTCAGCCATGTTGAAGGATGCGGCCGGCTGCGGCGCTTCGGGAGCCAGCACGAAGGCCATGATGTTGTAGATGATGACCACGAGGAATTCTGCGGCCACGACGATGCCCAGGATCTTGACGGAGAAGTCGACCCGGTTCATGCCCAGGAAGCCGACAACTGCCCACGCGGCCAGGGCCATGGCCCACCATGGGATGGCGGTGCCGAAGGACGCATTGGCAAAGGATGCCGCGGCGAACCCGAACATGCCGTAGATGCCGATCTGCATGAGGTTGTAGCTGACCAGGGCGACCATTGCCGCTCCCACGCCCAATGCCCGTCCCAGCCCCTGGGCAATGTAGGCGTAGAAGGCGCCGGCATTCGGGATGTAGCGGCTCATCGCGGTGTAGCCGATGCTGAAAACCAGCAGGATGGCACCGACCATGAGGAAGGACAGCGGCACGGATTCCATGCCGGTCACCGCGTAGTTGGTAGTCACACCGCCAGCCACGGCGGTTAGCGGTGCGCTGGCGGCAATGATCATCACGACCAGAGCCGGCACCGTGAGTGTGCGTTGTTCGAGTCCCATTCAATCCCCCATTTGCCGAGTGCTTGGATATCAGCATCGCCCAAGTGCTCGGGCTTGTCCTTGGCATTGAGTGCAGGACCATTGGCTCCGCGTGCACAAGAGTGTCCTGCGCCTCAGCCGGCGCAGCGGTATTTGCCCGGTGTGGAACCGAATTCCTTGGAGAACATGCGGCTGAATCCGGCTGCATCGGCAATCCCGACCCGGGACCCGATAGCTTGGACGGGCAGTTCGGCCAGCAGCGGGTCGCGCAGCAGGCGCGCGGCCTCGCGCATCCGCAGATGGCGGATCAGTGCGGCCACACTGAGCGGCTGGTTCTCGAAAAGCGCGTGCAGGCTGCGCACGGACATGAAGTGGGCGGCAGCGATGCGTGCAGGTCCCAGGTCGGGATCATCCAGGTGCGCGGCGATGTAGCTGGTGGCCAATTCGCGCTGCCGCTCCTTGGCATCGCCATGGCACTCGGCGCCAAGCGCCCCGCCCAGGGCAGTTGCCAGCAGGTCCACGGTATTGCGCGCCAGCTGGTAGCCGCCGAATTCATCCCATTGGGACAGATTGGCGCCAAGATGGCGCAGCAGCGGGGCGACGGTTCCCGATAGCGGGTGGGTTTGCCTCAGGGCGACGGCGGTGAGCTGGCCGACCTGTTGCTGGGACAGGCGGAACAGACCATGGGGAACCAATGCGACGAGCACCGACGCCGGCTTTTCAAAGGCCAGGGTGTAGGGGCGCTGCGTGTCATAGATCGCCAGGTCCCCTGGCGCCAGCAGGGTCTCGCGACCGTCTTGGATCAGCAGCCCGTAGCCATCGAGCTGGTAGGAGACCTTGTAGAAATCCCCGTCGCCGCTGGAAGTCAGGTTCTCGGTTCGTTGCACTGCGTGGGGTTTGGCATGTATGCGCATCAAACCGATATCGCCGAGCATATTGGCACCCAGCGTGGCGGTGAAATGGCCGCTGGAAATCTGCTCGCTTTGCAGCCTGACGAAGGCGTCGGAAATGAGCCGCGACCACGCGGTGAACGAATCGACGTGCTGAAGTTGGTACATGCTTGCCTCCCCATTGAAGCCCATCAACTGTGTCGGGCATCACGAATGAGAGTACGCCGAGCGAGGCGAAAAGTCACTATTTTCTTCGCGCGGAGAATATCCGCCTAGCTCTGGGGGTGCAGGCGGCGCAACGCATCCAGGCGGTATTGCAGCTGCGCTTCGAGCGACTCGGCGGTGTTGACAGCTTCATCAAGCACGCTGCTGGCCTGAGCGCCCATCAGGAAATTGATCATCGAGTCGCGGGCAACACGCGCCGCGGGATGCTCCGGACCCAGCAGCTGTCCAAGCCATTGGTCGATGAGCTCGCGCCACCGGTCCATGGTTTGCGCATTGACCGCAGCCAGCGCACGGTCCCCGAGGGCCAGATGCCAGAAGTGCACAGCAATGCGGGCTTCATTGCGCCGCAGCTCATCAAGCGGGAGCACTTCGCGCGAGAATGCCTCCAGCGCACCCAGCCCGGATTGCCCCTGGCACATGCGGGCGATGCGCCGGTCGGTAGCCTCGGCCACGTAGCGGAACGTGGCAACCAGCAGCGAATCGCGCGTCGGGAAGTAGGGCTTGAAGGCGCCATTTGAATAGCCGGCCGCGGCCGCCAAATCACGCAGATTCAGCTTCTCGATGCCTTCGCGGGCAATGAATCGCCAAGTGACTTCGACAATCTCCCGGCGACGCTGATCATGGTCCACGATTTTCGGCATGGTTCAAGATTAGCGAAAAACAATTTATTTCAGGCAAGGGCTTGCGTCACATTGGCCCCGTCCGTATTCTCTACAACTAGAGAATAATAAATGCTGCAGATCACACTTCAGTGCCGAAGGAGCCAATCCCATGCCAATCACCACCACCACGGATTTCACCCTGCTCAGCGAAGCAGAGATTGCCACCGCCAAGGAATTGCTGGTCAGCCACCAGCTTTTCACCGAGAACACCCGCATCGCCTACATGGGCCTGGAGGATCCACGCGCTGACCGCCCCGGACGTTTTGTCCGTGTCATGCTCATGGACAAGCTGGCCAACTCACCCAAGGACGTCGTCCTGGACTTGGGCGCGCAGGCTGTGCACTCCCGCATCGACCTGGATCCGGCCAAGGTGGGGCAGATGCCCGTGCTGCTGGAGGAATTCGAAATGGTGGAGGCCATCCTGGTTGCCGATCCGCAGTGGGCGGCCGCTCTGGCCAAGCGCAACCTGACGCCAGAACAGGTGCGCGTTGCCCCGCTCTCCGCAGGAGTCTACGAGGACGAGTACCCGCAAGAAGCCGGGCGCCGCATCCTGCGCGGCCTGGCCTTCCGCCAGGATTTCGCCGAAGACTCCGCCTGGGCCCATCCCGTTGATGGACTGGTGGTTTACATCGACACCATCGCCGGAAAGATCGACCAGCTGCTGGACCTGGAAGTCATCCCGGTACCCGAAACCCACGGCAACTACACGGATCCGGAACTCACTGGCCCGGTGCGCACCACCCAGAAGCCCATCGAGATCACCCAGCCTGAGGGCGCCAGCTTCACGGTCAGCGCAGGCAACCACGTCGAGTGGGAGAAATGGTCGCTGGATATCGGTTTCGACATGCGCGAAGGGCTGGTGCTCTACAACATCGCCTTCAACGATCGGGGCACCGAACGCCGCATCCTGGATCGTGCGTCCATTGCGGAAATGGTAGTCCCCTACGGGGACCCTTCCCCGGTGCGCAGCTGGCAGAACTACTTCGACACCGGCGAGTACCTGATCGGGCGCCTGGCCAACTCGCTGGAGCTGGGCTGCGACTGCCTGGGCGAAATCCACTACATCTCCCCTGTGGTCACCGACGCCGATGGCAATGCGCAGAAGATCACCAACGGCATCTGCATGCACGAGGAAGACGCCTCGATCCTCTCCAAGCACGCCGATGACTGGTCAGGCGTGAAGTACACGCGCCGCAACCGCCGCCTGGTGATCAGCTTCTTCACTACCGTGGGCAACTACGACTACGGCTTCTACTGGTACCTGTACCTCGATGGCACCATCGAATTCGAGGCCAAGGCCACCGGCATCGTGTTCACCTCGGCTATGCTCGACGAGCGCTACTCCTCGGAAATGGCGCCTGGCCTGGGCGCGCCCTTCCACCAGCACATCTTCGGCGCCCGGCTGGACTTCGCCCTGGACGGCGGACCCAGCCGCGTCATCGAAGAAGAAGCCGTGCGCCTGCCCATCAGCAAGGAAAACCCCCGGGGCAACGCCTTCACCCGCAGCCACACGGTGCTGGCTACCGAGAAGCAGGCGGTACGCGATAGCAATCCGACCGCCGGCCGCACTTGGGTGGTGACCAACCCGGATTCGAAGAACTACCTCGGCAAGCCGGTGGGCTACAAGCTGATGTCCCAGGGACTGCCGACCCTGCTGGCCGCCGAAGGATCCTCCATCCATCGTCGCGCAGAATTCGCCTCCAAGGCCCTGTGGGTGACCAAGCGGGAGGACGGCCACCGCTATCCAACCGGTGACTTCGTGAACCAGAACCCGGGCGTTGACGGCATTGGCTCGTGGATCGAGGACGACAAGAACATCGACGGCGAGCAGATCAGCCTGTGGCACACCTTCGCGTTGACCCACTTCCCGCGGACCGAGGACTGGCCGATGATGCCTGTGGACACCGTAGGATTCACCATCCGCCCCGAGGGCTTCTTCGACCGCTCCCCTGTCCTTGATGTTCCAGCCCCGGTCCAGCACGGCTGCTGCGCCACCAAGGAGTCAGACGGTTGCTGTGGCAGCGGCGACTAGCCACGCGGGCAGGGTGCCGGCCGGACACATTGCCCTGGGAGCCGCTTCGCTGGGCCTGGCCGCAACCCACCTGCTGGTTCTGGCACTGATGCCGCACTCCCTGTGGTGGAACCTGGCATTGCTTGCCATGACCTTGTGGTGCATCGAATGCTCCTGGTGCGTGCTGCGCGGCGGTTCTCCCCTGCGCCTGCTGGTGATGAGCGCGCTCATGGGCACCGCCCATGTGGCGATGGTGATCGGCATGCCGTGGTTTGGCGGCCATCACGCGTCCCACGCTGCGCACGGCTCCCAGCATGCACCGGTGATGCTGGCAGTTGCGGCCGCCGAATTCCTCCTGATGTTCGGCGCGGCTTGGCTCAGCCGCCATTTCCCGGGACGGGCGCATCAATTCACTAGCGGCAAACCGGTCGCGGTTCCCGCATGACCAGGCCCGGTCTTCGAAGCAGTTCTCTGCTGTTTCGAAGGCCGGGTTTCGGCTTGGCTTCGGGACCTTGACAACCCCGAGCGGCGCAGGCTTAGATGAGTAATGAATCACATTCAATTTGTATTCATCTTTCCGAGAAGAGGGATAGCCTTGGCCGCCGATTGGCACTCAACTGGCATCCCCGGTGCCCAGCAGACGGCAAAGCCGCACGGACCACTGGTTGTTCCCCTGCCTCGATAGCGCCTGCCGAACCCGCTACCTTCGAGGAAAGAACCAATGAACAGCACCAATGACCTGACTTTCGACAGGCATGAAGCCGAAGTCTCCCCCACCCTGATCTCCCGAGCATTGGCCGGCGCCAAGCGCACCAGCTACTGGCTGGATCATGAGCACCGCCCCGCACCCCACCCGGCGCTGCATGGCTCACTCACCACCGACTTGCTGATTATCGGCGGCGGCTACACCGGATTGTGGACCGCGCTCCAAGCCAAGGAACAGAACCCGGGCCGAAGGGTCGTACTGATCGAGGGCCAGCGCTTGGGCTGGGCCGCTTCCGGGCGCAATGGCGGCTTCTGCGAAGCCTCCCTGGTCCACGGCGAGGCCAACGGCGAAAACCATCTGCCCAAGGAAAATGCGCTGCTTGCGGAGCTCGGCAGGAAGAACCTCGACGAGTTCGAAGCGACGGTGCGCCGCTATGCGATGGACGTGGACTTCGTCCGCGAGGGCGCGCTCAGCGTGGCCACCGAACAGCATCAGATTGCGTGGGTGGCCGAGGAAGCTGAGGCACCGGGTGTCGACTACCTCAATGCCGGCGCGGTAAGGCAACTGGTCAATTCGCCAGACTTCCTGGCCGGCGCCCGTGACCATGATTCAACCGCGCTGGTCCACCCCGCCAAGCTGGTCTGGGAGCTTTCCCGCGTCTGCAGCGAATTAGGCGTCGAGTTCTACGAGCATACCCACGCCGTGGAGATGAACAATGCCGGCACGCAGGTCCAGGTACTGACCGCCGACGGGCAGATCACCGCCAAGCATGTGGCCCTGGCAACCAATGTTTTCCCGTCTCTGCTCAAGCGCCACCGCTCCCGAATTGTGCCGGTATACGACTACGCGCTGATGACTGAGCCGCTCACTGCGCAGCAGCGCGCGGCCATCGGCTGGGAGAACATGGTGGGCTTGGCCGACCTGAACAACCGGTTCCACTATGCCCGCCCAACCATCGACGCCGAAGGGAACTTCCGCATTCTCTACGGCGGCTACGACGCGGTCTACCACTTCGGGGGCAAGGTCCGCTCCAGCTACGACACCAACCAGCAGACCTTCGAGAAGCTCGCCGCGCATTTCTTAGGCAGCTTCCCGGACCTCTCACAGGTGAAGTTCTCCCATGCGTGGGGTGGCGCCATTGATACCTGCTCCCGCTTCTTCTCCTTCTTCGATCTGGCCTACGGCGGCAAGGTCGCCTACTGTGCAGGCTTCACCGGCCTCGGTGTCGGCGCTACCCGTTTCGGTGCAAGGGTCATGCTGGATCTGCTCTCGGGCCAGAAGACCGAGCTGACCGAATTGGAACTGGTGCGTACCAAGCCGATCCCATTCCCGCCGGAACCTGCCGCATGGGTGGGCGTGAACCTGATGACAAGCCAGCTGGTCAAGGCAGATCGCAATCGAGGCGAGCGCTCGGCCTTCTTGAAGCTGATGGATAAGATTGGAATGGGGTTCGATTCCTGATGCCTGGAAGAATACTTCAAGCCAGCATCGTCCAGGCCGATGCCCTTGAGGTCAAGCATGTTGCCATCGGCGACGAGCAGGTGGTCGCCGGCCAGGCATCCGCAACCGCAGGCTGCCGCGAACTGGGCACCCTCGGGGATGCAGGAATTGGCATCTGGGAGATGTCCCGCGGTGCCATGCAGGATATTGAAGCGGACGAGTACTTCGTGGTGCTTGCCGGGTGCGCTACGGTGCAGATTCTGGAAGCCGATGGTTTCGGCGCCCAAGAACTGGTGCTAGTTCCAGGCAGCGTTGTCCGGCTCCATGCGGGCATGAGAACCCGTTGGATCGTCACCGAAACCCTGCGCAAGATCTATTTCACCCTCTGAATCCCCCTAGGAGAATTCACATGGCCTACTACGATAGTTCCCTCGGACACCAGTTCATCAATGGCCAGCAGGTCCGCGGGCACGGCCCGGTGCTGGAACGCGCGAATCCAGCCACCGGAAAGAAGTTGCTGGACGTGGATACCGCGACCGGCGAGCAGGTTGACCAGGCGGTGCAGGCGGCCGCCGGCGCCTTCAAGACCTGGTCCCGGCTGACCCCGGGCGAACGGGCCGACCACCTGCTGGCATTCGCTCGCGAACTGGAAAAGCATGCCGATGAAATCGCCGCTTTGGAAACCGCGCAGACCGGCAAGAGCATCCGCATGTCGACCCAGTTCGATGTGCCCGGTTCCATCGACAACGTGAATTTCTTTGCTGGCGCTGCACGCAATTTGCAGGGATTGGCCGCCGGGGACTACGCGGGCAACACCACCTCGATGGTTCGCCGTGAAGCTATCGGCGTGATTGGTTCGATCAGCCCGTGGAACTACCCGCTGCAGATGGCTGCGTGGAAGGTCCTGCCAGCGATTGCCGCCGGCAATACGATTGTGCTCAAACCCAGCGAGCTGACCCCGGGCACCTCGGTGCTCTTTGCCCGGGCCGCCAAGGATGCCGGGTTGCCGGACGGCGTGATCAATATTGTCGTTGGCGACGGGCCCAGCGTTGGCTCGCCCCTGGTGCGCCACAAGCTGGTGAAGATGACTTCGTTCACCGGCTCTACCGCCGTGGGCCTGAAGATCATGTCCATGGCGGCCGAGACCGGTACCCGGGTTCATCTTGAACTCGGCGGCAAGGCACCGATGGTGGTCTTCGATGATGCCGATATCGAAGCTGCCGCACATGGTGCGGTGGCCGGCTCGACGATCAATTCCGGACAGGATTGCACCGCCGCCACCCGCGCGTACGTGCATTCCTCGGTCTTCGAGAAGTTCACCAGCAAGGTGGCCGAACTGATGGAGGCCATGGTGGTGGGAGATCCGACCGATCCCGATACCGACATGGGTTCAATGATCAGCGAAGCCCACCTGCAGAAGGTTTCCTCGATGGTTGAGCGTGCCAAGGATGCCGGAGCAACGGTGCTGGCCGGAGGCAAGCAGCTTCCGGGCGATGGCTGGTTCTACCGCCCTACCCTGGTGGTGGGAGCTGCCCAGGATTCAGAGATCGTGCAGCAGGAAGTCTTCGGCCCGGTCCTGGTGGCGTTGGCGTTCGATACCGATGACGAGGCCATCGAATTGGCCAATGACACCCCGTATGGCCTGGCGGCGAGCGCATGGACCAAGAACGTTGACCGCGCGATGCGTGCCAGCGCCGAAATCCAGGCCGGTTGCGTGTGGATCAACGAGCATATCCTGATCGTTTCCGATATGCCGCATGGAGGCTACAAGGCTTCGGGGATGGGCAAGGACATGAGCCAGTATTCCTTCGATGAGTACACCAATGTCAAGCATGTGATGATCTCCCATGATCCCGCGGCCCATCGCGAATGGCAGGATACGGTCTTCAAGCAGCGCTAGGCCCAGAAGGCTAGAGGCTCGAAAGCAGCTGGCTCAGTTTCTTCGTAGCCACCCCGGGTTCTGTGGTGGCAAAGAAGTACTGGGCCAGCTGTTTTTGCGCCCCGGCAACCGAGGACGCGGCAAGATCCGCAACCCGCTGCGCCAGCCCGTTGGCGTTGCCCAGCCGCTGGTCCAATGGCAACCCTGAATGGAGCTTGCTTTGGGGGTCTCCGGCCAGCAGCAGCGGGATGTTGAGCGCTACCGCGTCATAGGCCATCGCCGAGGTGTCGCAGATGGCCACATCCGCCCAGACCAAGGACTGCGCCGCGTCGCTGAGCGCATCCACGGTGGCAGCGTAGTTGCTTTTCAGGCTTACCACGGCTTTCTTTGCCTCTGCGGACACATCACCGGTCTTCGGATGAGGACGGAAACGTACTTCGAAACGCTCATCGTTGCTCAGCTGGGCCAGAATTCTCTCGCCCAAAGTAGCCACCGAGGAGTACGCCATGGCTTGCGAGTCGCCCTCCCAAGTCGGTGCGTAGAGAACCCGGATCTTCTCCGAAGGGCCGGGCAGTTCCAGTTCATCGAGCTGCGGGCGTCCGATCTGCACCAGATGCGATGGGTCGAAACGGGAGATGTTCTCGGTGATGCGCTCTACCGCGGCAGCACCAGCCACGCAGGCGAAATCGTAGGCTTTGAGCTGGTTGGAGACCATGGAGGCCTTTTCGCTCTCACCGTGGTTCAAGTGAATATGCGCCGGTCCGTTGAAGCGCAGCATCGTGAAGTTCCGCTGGGCGTTGTTCACGTAGTTGATCGATTTGGTATTCCACTCGCGCAGCTTATTCTCGATCTGCTCCATGGAACGCGAGAACAATATCGGCAGGTTCGACTCTGCCAGCGCGTGTCGCGCGCTTAGTGCGTCCATGAGCACCACGCCGACGTTGAGCCCCTGGGCAGCCAGGCGCTCGAAGGTACCCAGCCAGACTCCGAGCTGGTAGAACTGCCCGGGCCCCTCGGCGAAGAAAAGCACATGGTCGGCTTGCTCGATTCCCCGGTCCGAGTGAGCGATCTCCGCTCGAACAGACCGCTCCGCAATGAGGGAGCGTGCTTTACCTGTCGCTTGCGTTATCTGGGAAGAGAACAATGCCATGCATTTAGTTTACGTAGGTTTAGCCGTTGATTGCGGAAGCCAAGTCGGAAATGTTGGATTCCATCCATTCGAGGTAGCTGGAATCATCCTGAATGGTTTCTGCGAAGTCGACTACAGGTACCTGTCCCCGCTCAGCGTTCTTCTTCAGCGCCTTGGTTTCGCTGCCTTCGGTCTGCACGTTGTAGGCAAGCATGTCAGCGTCGCCAGCAACGAGCTTGTCTTCAGCCTTCTTCATGGTCATCGGCGCAATGCCCTCGCCCTCTTCGATGGCTTCGCTCAGCCCTTCAGGGGTGGTGTTCTCCATGCCGGCAGCTTCCAGCAAGTGGAATGGAACCGGCTCGGTCATCATGAAGCTCTTGCCATCCAGCTTGGCAGTTTGGAGCTGGGCTTCGAGTTTCCCGATCCCTTCGTTGAAGGCTGCTGCGTTCTGCTTGTACCGATCCGCGTTGGCAGTATCGACCTTGGCGAAGGACTCGGCCAGCGCATCAGCGAGTTCACCCATGGAATCCAGGTCGTACCAGATGTGCTCGTTGTAGCCCGCGTGGTCGTGGCCCTCATGGCCGCCCTCTTCAGCGTGCTGCGCATGCTCCTCAGCGCTTTCGCCCTCATGGCCGCCCTCATCAGAGTGCTGCGCATGCTCCTCGGCACTTTCGCCTTCGTGCCCGGATTCATCAGCATGCTGCGCATGCTCTTCGGCGCTTTCGTCTTCATGCCCGGCCTCTTCGGATTCCGCAGCTACCGGCGAGGAATCCACAGCGTGCATGAGCGTGATCTCGCCAGACTTGCCTTCCGGTAGCGAAGAAACGAGAGAGTCCATGAATTGGTCATATCCGCCGCCATTGGCAAGGACCAGGTCCGCGCTGGAGATCGCAAGCTTGTCGCGTGCGGTTGGTTCGTAGGAGTGCGGATCCTGCGCGGCCGAAGTGATGATCTCGCTGACCTCCACGCTATCTCCACCAATGGCACGGGCGATCTGTCCGTAGACGTTCGTCGTGGCCACTACGCTGATCTCTGCAGATTCCGCGTCCTTCGATTCGCTTCCTGTGGCGCTACCGCATCCGGCAAGGATCAGTCCGGCAGCGGGCAGGGCGACGGCAGCTGCGAGCAGCGAGCGGTAGTTCTTCATGGTGGTCTCCATCTAAATCGGATCGCTATTGAGAACTATTCTACATTACATATGAGAATGGTTCGCACCTAGGAGTCGGAGCTTACACTCTGCAAAGCCCGCTTGCCGTGGGCACCGCCGGTGCCGGTAGCTTTCACGACCATCACTGCAATGGCGGTGGTTACCGGGATCGCCAATACCAATCCGATGGAACCAATCAGGATTCGGATGACCTCTTCAGCCATGGCGCCGGAGCCGAGGGTGACCCCGAAGCTCTGGTTGCTCAGCGCCGCAATGGCCAGCACCGGCAGGGCCGCACCGGCGTAGGCGAAGGCGATGGTGTATACGGTCGAAGCGATATGGTCCCGGCCGATGCGCATGCCGCGGAAGAACAGTTCCCTGGCCGAAGCCTTGGGCGTGCTCTCTGCCAGTTCCCAGACGGTGGCCGACTGCGTAATTGTCACGTCATTGAGCACACCCATGCCGCCAACCAGCACGCCGCAGATCAGCAAGCCGGGCAGGGAAATTTGCGGGGCCACCGTCGATAGGGTGATAGCCGATTCATCGTTGGCTCCAGTCAAAGCGGCCGCATCGGTCAACCAAAGCACCATCGCCGCGGTCACCGCTAGGCCAAAGAGCGTTCCCAGCAGCGCTGTGGATGTTTTCGCGTTCAGCCCATGGGCGAAATACAACGCGACAAACATGATGGCGGTAGAACCGGTGAGTCCCACCAGGACCGGATTGCCGCCTTCAAGCAAGGCCGGAACCATGAAGATGATCATGAAGGCGATGCCACCGACCAGGCCGATCATCGCCCGCGTGCCGCGCCATCCGGCGACCAGCACCACGACCACGCCATAGGCGATGGCCAGCAGTGCCATGGGCAAAGTGCGCACGAAGTCAACGAATACGTACGGGCTGCCGCTGGTGGTGTCCACCGCGGAGAGATCAAGGTATCGAATGCTGTCGCCCGCGCGCGCATCACGTGATTGCAGCATTTCCGGTGGGATTTCCAATTGGATTTCCGCGCCACCGGATTCGGGCATCACGTAGGTTACTTGGCATTCGAGAACCTTGCCACCAACTTCTTCCAACCCTTGGGAAGACGGGCAGTCCTGGACTGTGCTGCGCGTGACAGTGCCCACTTCCATCGTTGCGCCACCGGTAGTGTCCATGGCTCCGTTCAGGGCAAACTTGTCGTAGTTGCCTTGCGGCCACAACAAGATGACCATGACCAGGGCCAGGGCGCCGATAGGCGCAAGCAGCGCCCATAAGATGATCGAGGCACGCCGCCGGCGCCGGGGATCCTGCAAAATCGGTTCGTCATGGTGATGATGGCCCACGTGGTGCTGCTCCAAATCAAAGAAGGCGAATCGTTCTTTCCAAGTGTAAGAGCTAGCCCCTTGGAGTTTGCCTTGGCCGCCGACCGCGTTGCGAAGAGCTGGTCCTGGATATTCAAAAGGATGACCCGATAAATCCTCCGTAAGGTTCATACCTTCAAACACTGCGGAACGGGAGAATTGAGCCATGAGCTTGCCAATGAACCAGCCACCCTTGCCGCAAGGCGCCGAGGGTGAGATGAACTATTCGTTCCATCGCCTAATGAGACGCAGTGAGAACTACCGCTGGTGGAGGCCGCTGGCGTTCACCGGCATCGGCATTGGCTTCTACGGCGCGGCATTGCTCATCGCCATACTGGCGATGTTCATCGCATTGATCATGAACCCGCTGACGTGGGCTGCGGAGAATCCAGATGACGCTCCCGATCAGTTCCTCATGGATCCAACCCTGAACATGGCCACGGCGACGGACTTCTCGATGACCATGGTCTCCCTGATCATCATGATCCCGGCGGTCTACCTCGCCTACTTGCTCATCGGGCCCAAGCCTGTCGGCTTGCTGATATCGGTCGCCGGCAAATTGCGCTGGCGCTGGTTCGGCCTGACGTTGGGTGCCAGCGCCATCTTGTTCGCAGTGTATTTCGGGCTGAGTTTCGGGTTGGGCGCCTTGGGCATTGGCGAGTCCGAACCCGTGCCGGCGAGCAGCCTGCCGGCGGATCCGCTGTTCTATGCCCTGCTGGTGATCCTCTTGACGCCCTTCCAGTGCGCAGCTGAAGAGCTTGTTTTCCGTGGCGCGTTCATGCAGGTCATCGGCAGCTGGCTGAAGCATCCATTGTTCGCCATCCTGCTTCCAGTTCCCTTCTTCACCATCGGCCATCTCTACGATGTCTGGGGGCTTCTCGATGTGGCGGCGTTCGCTATCGCGGCAGGCTTCCTGACCTGGCGCACCGGTGGCCTTGAAGCAGCGATGGCGATGCACATCATCAACAACACCTTCTTGTTCCTGCTCGGTGCAATGGGCGCAGTTGATCTGAACGCCACGGAATCCAACCCGGTTTCGCTGGTCTTCTCGGTGTGCTTCATGGCCCTATTGACCTTCGTGCTGGTGAAGCTGGCAGACAGGCAAGGCATTGCGCGTACGGCAGGCCCGATTCCAGCAGCAGAGCGCCGTCCGATGCTGCAGCCTTGGCAGATGAGCCAGCCACCGGTTCACCCTAGCCAGGCCTACTGGGCTCCTCCGGCCTATCAGCCTGGGCAGCAGCAGAACTCCGATCACGGTTCAGATGTTTCCCTACCGGCTCCCCCGGCAGCCGGCCCGTCAGATCGCTAGGCACCAGATAGCTGGAACGCAAAAAAACGATCCGCGCAGGATTTCCCGTGCGGATCGTTTCATTTAGTGAACTGTTCAGGATTTGGCCCAGCGCAGCAAGGCTGCGATTCCCGCACCGTCAGGAATCACCGAATCCGGTACATAGCGAATGCTGGCATCGGTTAGCGCGGTGGCGCGCAGGAGCACTTCTGGCGCCGGCCATTCCCCGACGACCAACTCTGCATGGTCATCTCCGTCCTGATGGGCAATCCATGGTTCGGCGCTCAAGGCGCGAAGGGTATGCTCGCTTTGGTACTGTCCAACCAGCACCATTTCGGCTTGCGCCGATTGGAGCGCAGTGACAACTTCATCGAGTCCGACAGCAAGCTGCGCCTTGCCGTTGCCGGACTGCGCAGCGATCTTCGATTCCAATTCAGCCAGGGACTTGGCTTTCACTTCCTCTACAAGCTTGGTGATTTGGGCATCGACTTGCTTGCTGTCCGCACCCCCGGTGCGCGTATGCGAGTCGATGACTTCTACATAGTCCTTGAGCGCCACGGGTACTGCCCCGAGCACCAGTTCACGAGCCTTGATGTCGCCCGAAAGAATGATCAGGCGGACGTAGTTCTCGTTGGACATTTCGCTGATCAGCTCGGCAACCTCGTCAGCGTTTCGACGAGCCATCTCATCGGCGGCGGCCTGGGCCTTGGGCTGGTCGTATTCCCCGGGCACCTTGCGTGCATGGTGGATTTCCTCGGGCAACCCGACGATGCCGCGGCTGCCCAGGCGTTCAGGTGACGCCGTATTGTAGAGGTGCACCTCGCCGCCGTCCTTGCTGACTTCAGCTACGAGGTAGGAGAACGATCCGCCACGGGCGCGGGCCAGCGCCGTGAAATTCGGGAACGGACCCACATCAACCGATGAAGTTTGGACCTTGAGGCCTGGGATGAGTTCGTTCAGGACGATTTCGCCGTCATGAACAGCGACGAACCGTGCTACTGGTGCTCGCAGTCCCTGGGCTGGCTCCAGTGCGCCGATCAGTGCTTGGACATCGCTGGGCTGCGCCTGCTGGCTCTTGAGCAGCTTGGCTACCTCGTCCGGAAGCCGGTCTGCCGCTTCCTGGGCGGCAGTGGTTCCCAACGATGCATCCACGAGAGCTGTGCTCCACGAGCCGTTTCTCCGATAGAGCGAAGCGTCGATTCCATTAGAATCCGCGCGTAGTGCCATGCTGACTCCCTTCCGCACGCGACCCTTGGCCGCGGTGCGACTAGATCCGTGGCACTAACCTAACATCACTATTCAGTGGCTGGAAGAGGTAACCAGAAACTATGTCGTTGTTTGGATGAAATCAGCATGGCAACTTGCGTTTACCAGCGGCCGCGCCAGTATTGGGCGGGGAATGCCATCGGTGCACCCAATTCCTGCGCCGAACGGTTAGCCCACTGCGGATCGCCCAGTGCAGCGCGCCCAACGCAGACGCCGTCGGCTTGCCCGGTCACGACGATCTGTTCTGCCTGCATCGGCTCGGTGATGACGCCGACCGCGGTAACGAAGGCATCCTGGGGCAGCGCTTCCTTCACTGCCTGAGCCAACGGCACTTGGTAGCCGGGACCAGACGGTCCGTTGAACTTGCCAATTCCTGCACTGGAGAGGTCGAAGTGGCGCACACCGTAGCCGTAGAGTTCCTTGGCGATTCGAACGGTGTCAGCAATGCTCCATCCATCGTCCACCCAGTCTTCTCCGGAGAAGCGAATGCCCTGGGCCTTGTTTTCCGGCCACACGGCAGCCACTGCCTCGATGACTTCACGCAGGTATCGAGTGCGGTTCTCGAAACTGCCGCCGTATTCATCGGTGCGCTTATTGGTCAGCGGCGACAGGAATTGGTGCACCAGGTAGCCGTGCGCCGCATGGATCTGGATCAGGTCGAATCCGGCCGCGTCGGCACGCTTGGCCGCATCAGCCCAGTCCTGCACCGATGCCTGGATCTGTTCCACGCTCATCGCGGTAGCTGGCTTCAGCCCGTAGAGCTCGCTGGGCGAGGAAGTGAAGGTTTCCCAGCCGCCATCTTCCGCGCTGATGCTGCCGGATTTTCCAGCTTCTTCAAGATCCTTGAGCCAGCCATAGGTCGATGCCTTGGCTCCGGCGTGCGCCAGCTGCACGCCGGCGGCTGCCCCATGGGAGCGGATGTATTGGGCAATCGGTTTCCAGGCTTCGGCCTGCTCGTCATTCCACAGGCCGGTATCGCGATCCGAGATCCTGCCTTCAGCTGCCACCGCAGTTGCTTCGGCGATCACCAAGGAGTATCCGCCATGGGCCATGGAACCCAGGTGAGCCAAGTGCCAGGTCGTTGGAACGCCGTCGCGTTTTTCCACGGAATACTGGCACATCGGCGGAAGCACGACGCGGTTGCGAAGCTTCAGGCCTTCTCCGCTTCTGGCAGGGACGGTAAATTCAGTAAAGAGCTTGCTATGAGGCATACCTGTTACGACACTGGGGTGCGCGAATTTATTCCGCGCACCCCAGTGCAACTGCAGGCTATCCAAGAATCAGCACGGCCACCGACAGGTAGACGATCAGCCCGGCGGCATCCACGAAGGTTGAAATGAAGGGGTTGGAAAATACCGCAGGATCAACCTTGAAGAATTTACCGATGATCGGCATCACCCCGCCGACAGCGGCAGCAATGCTGCACAGCGCCACCAGGCTGATGCCTATCACCAATCCGATACGCAGTTCGAAAATGCTCCCGGCCACCACCAGCGCTATGGCGCCCAGGCACAGTCCCAGGACCGCTCCGATTCGCACCTCGCGCATCAGCACCCGCCAGAAGTCGCTTCCCCGCACATCCCCCATAGCCAGCGCACGGGTGACAGTGGTCGCCGCCTGGTTGCCGGTGTTCCCGCCAATGCCCACGATCAAGGGGATGAACAAGCTGAGCACCACCATCGACTCCAGTGTCTGCTCGAAACTGGACAGCACCTTGACCGTCAAGGTGGCGCCGATAGCCAGGACCAGCAGCCAGATGACGCGCGCTTTCACCAGGTGGCGCAATGGCGTCCCCAGGTAAGGGCGGAAGAGCGGATCCGTTCCGGAGCCGTACGCGGAGCGGCGCTCTTCGGCATCCTCCAGGATCCCGATCGCTATGGGCAAGGTCAGCACTCCCAGCAGGCGATCTTCCCGATCAAGCACCGGGAGCATCCCTGCCTTCCGATCCACCACCGCCCGTGCCGCGCTCGTCTCCGGCTCGCAGGCCTGGATGACCGGGCTCTGGGTGCACAGTTCTCCGATCGTTGTCCCGGCCGGCTCGGTGAGCAGCTCGCTGAGCTTGATGGTGCCAAGTAGCCGGCGTTCATCATCGATCACCAGGATGTGCTGCGCGTTCTCGCAGTTCCCGAGGCGTGCGCTGATGCGTTCCAGGGTTTCGGCCACAGACAGCTGCGGGTGGGTGGCGATGAAATCCGGGGACATCGCCCTGCCGGCGCTTGATTCCGGATAGCCCAGCAGGATTCCGGTTTCCTGGCGCTTGGCCTTCGACAGCCCTGCCAGCAGTTTCGTGGCCACGATCGCTGGCAGTTCATCGAGCAGCGCTACCCGTCCCGCGGCGGGGAGTTGGGCGAAGGCATCGATGACGGTCTGCGACTGCAGCGCCCGCACCAGGTCGGCTTGCACCGGGGCGTCGAGTTCCTGGAAGACCAGTACCGCGGTCTGCTTGTCCAGCAGCCGGTAGGCCAGGGCAGCCTCCGTGGCATCCAGTGCTTCGAGGTGCTCAATGGTCTGGGCGATGTGCAGACCGCCCAGCAGCCCTGCCGCGAGCTGGAATTCTGCGTGATTGAGATGGGAGCGCAAGGCTCGCGAAATAGTAGAGAAGTCTACCTTTTCTGGAGAAAACATGATTTTGGTCCAAATGGTTCATTTGGCGCGTGAATACAAGCCTGCCAGCAACTTCTCACCGCTTGACCACCCCATGAATACAGGGAGATAAATCAGTCAGTATTTGCGTGCAGGACCAGGCGCCGGTGACATGTACAAGAGTCACGAACTCGTTGGGATCCCATGGCGGGATGCTGCCAGATTCGGCTGATTCGGCTACGAGCGTCCGGGTGAGTTCGTGTGCATAGATCGACTAGAACTGTCTTCCACGACACTCACCTCCTCGAAACTGGTTTGCGCTAGCGCGCATCAGGCCTAGTCCCAGTTCTATCAGCTATGGCTGGGAATTGCCGGACTTGGGGGCCAAGATCACATTTAAACAGTTCGGGAGGTCTGCAGTGCAGGCCTCCCGAACTGGGTCATGCGTTACTGGGAAATCAGCATTCCACCACGTTGACGGCCAGGCCGCCCATCGCAGTTTCCTTGTACTTGTCGCTCATGTCCTTGCCGGTTTCGCGCATGGTGATAATGACTTCATCCAAGGTGACGTGGTGTTCGCCGTCGCCCATCAGCGCCATCTTCGCCGCGTTCACTGCCTTGGAAGCAGCGATGGCGTTGCGTTCGATGCAAGGGATCTGGACCAGTCCGCCGATCGGGTCGCAGGTCAGGCCAAGGTTGTGTTCCATGGCGATTTCCGCTGCGTTCTCTACCTGCGCTGGGGTGCCGCCAAGAATTTCGGCCAGGCCGCCAGCAGCCATCGATGATGCCGAACCGACTTCGCCCTGGCAGCCGACTTCGGCGCCGGAGATCGATGCCTGCTCCTTGTACAGCACGCCGACGGCACCAGCGGTGAGCAGGAAGCGTACGACAGCGTCGTGCTTTTCCTCCTCATTCCAGTACTTTGCGCCCGGTGCGTAGTGGGTGGCGTAGAACAGCACGGCTGGGATGATGCCCGCTGCGCCGTTGGTCGGAGCGGTGACCACGCGTCCGCCGGAGGCGTTCTCCTCATTGACGGCCAGCGCAACGAGGTTGATCCATTCCTGCCAGTAGACCGGATCCCGGTCCTTGTCTTCCTTGCGCAGGCGTTCATGCCATTCCGGCGCACGGCGGCGAACTTTCAAGCCGCCGGGCAGCACGCCGGTGCGTTCCAGCGCGGAATCCTTGCAGTCTTCCATCACTTCGTAGATGTGGACCAGGCCGTTGCGGATCTCGTCGCGGGACCGGTAAGCCATTTCGTTGGCCATCATGATGTCGGCAATGGACAGGCCGGTTTCCTTCACATGTTCCAGCAGCTTGGCTGCCGTGGTGAAGGGATAGGGCTGCTTGTTCAGCTTCTCTTCGAGGTTCTTCTCGATGCGGTCTTCGGCGCCTTCGCGCACGATGAAGCCGCCGCCTACGGAGAAGAAGGTCTCGTTGGCGATTTCGTTGCCGTCAGCGTCGAGGGCAATGAACTTCACGCCGTTGGTGTGGCGTGGCAGTACGGTGAGCGGATGCTGGATCATGTCTTCGACCTTGTAGTTCAGGTCCTTGCGCTGATCAAGCTGTTCGGCCAGGTGGAGGATTCCAGTGGCTTCCATGTCCGCCAGACGGTCATCGACCTGTGATGGCAGCACGGTTTCAGGTTCGAAGCCTTCAAGCCCCAGCATGATGGCAGTGAAGGTGCCGTGGCCGCGTCCGGTAGCGGCCAGGGATCCGTAGACATCAACACGGATATTTTCCAGTGCGTCCAGTTGGCCTTCTCGGATTACTTGGGCAATGAATGCGTGTGCTGCACGCATTGGTCCCACGGTATGGCTGGAAGACGGTCCGATGCCAACCGAGAAAAGATCGAATACGCTAACCGCCATAGCGGGTCACATCCTTAGAACTTGGGTAATCCGAGAGCTTCTGCCCCGGATCTGTGGAGTGTGGTTCCAGAGGCTTGCGGCCACCGCACGTACCGTGCAGCGCCTGGACCTCTGGATGTTGAAAGACCGCGGGCCCGAAAAGCGAGTATTTCCACCTTCCGGGCCCACATCCTAATCAGATGATGCTACTCGGAAACCTTAGCCAGTTCCGGGTACAGCGGGTGGGCCGCGGCAAGCTTCAGAACACGATCCTTCAGCTCCGGCAACACCGCCGTATTACCCTCAGCACCAGCAATCAACGTCTGTGCAATGATCTCCGCAACCTCAGCGAACGCAGCCTCCGAGAAACCACGGGTAGCCAACGCCGGAGTACCAATACGCAACCCCGAAGTCACCATCGGCGGACGAGGATCAAACGGCACCGAATTGCGGTTCACCGTGATCTCCACCTGAGCCAAAAGATCCTCACCCTGCTGCCCATCCAACTCGCTATTACGCAAGTCAACGAGCACCATGTGAACATCCGTGCCACCAGTCAAAACGCTGATGCCCTTGGCCACAACATCTTCCTGGGTCAAGCGCTCAGCCAAAATACGCGCACCAGCCAACGTCCGCTCCTGGCGCTCCTTGAACTCCGGCGAAGCGGCAATCTTGAAAGCCACCGCCTTGCCAGCAATCACGTGCTCCAACGGACCACCCTGCTGGCCAGGGAACACCGCCGAGTTCAGCTTCTTCGCGATCTCCGCATCATTCGAGAGAATAATGCCGCCACGTGGACCCGCCAGGGTCTTATGGGTCGTGGAGGTCACTACGTGAGCATGCGGAACCGGCGAAGGATGCAACCCGGTTGCCACCAGGCCAGCGAAGTGCGCCATGTCCACGAACAGGTACGCGCCGACCTTGTCAGCGATTTCGCGGAAGCGCTTGAAGTCCAGCTGGCGAGGGTACGCCGACCAGCCTGCAACGATCATCTTCGGCTGGTGCTCCACAGCAAGGCGCTCCACCTCGTCCATGTCCACTTCGTAGGTCTGCTCGTCCACACCGTAAGGAACGATGTCGAACAAGCGACCCGAGAAGTTCAGCTTCATGCCGTGGGTCAGGTGGCCACCGTGGTTCAGATTCAGGCCGAGCACGGTATCGCCTGGACGCACCAGCGCGTGGTACACCGACGCGTTAGCCTGCGCACCGGAATGCGGCTGAACGTTGGCGAACTTCGCCCCGAACAGCTCCTTGAGGCGCTCGATAGCCAACGTCTCAATGACATCAACTTCCTCGCAACCGCCGTAGTAGCGGCGGCCCGGATACCCCTCGGCATACTTGTTGGTCAGTACCGAACCCTGCGCCTGCATGATTGCCTGCGCAGTGTGGTTCTCCGAAGCGATCATTTCCAGGCCGCGCTGCTGGCGAGCCAGCTCAGCGTCAATACGCTGCGCGATCTCCGGGTCCAGCGAAGCCAGCGACTGGGTCAACGTTGCAGCGGCAACGGATTCAAAAGTCTGGTTGCTCATTACTCGACGTTTCCACCGTTCGCGCTTGCGTAGTCAGCTGCCGAAAGCAGCGGACCCTCTTCGGCGACCTCAACGGTGAACAGCCAGCCGGCACCGTATGGGTCTTCGTTCAGGATGCTTGGGTTGTCCACTGCCTCGTCGTTGATGGCAACGATGGTGCCGGTCACTGGCGAGTACAGGTCGGAAACCGACTTGGTGGACTCGACTTCGCCACAGGTCTCGCCTGCGGTAACGGAGTCGCCGACCTCTGGCAGGTCGACGTAGACCACGTCGCCCAGGGCGTCGGCGGCAACCTGGGTGATGCCGATCTTTGCTGGGGACGATGCATCGATCCACTCGTGTTCGGCCGAGTAGCGCAATGACGAAAGAACTTTACTCACGGTATTTCCTCTCCCAAGGGAATTAGCGGGCGATTTGCTTAGCCCTACTGATGTTTAACGTTACTTGGCTCGGGTGTAGAACGGCAGTTCGACTACGACAAAAGGCAAAGTCTTACCACGCAGGTCTACCTCCAGCTCGGTTCCCACTGCACCGAATTCGGCGTCGACATAACCCAGTGCAACCGGGTAGCCCAGGGTTGGCGAAGGCTGGCCGGAGGTGATTTCACCGATGGTTGCGCCGTCCTTGACGATGGCGTAGCCGCCGCGGCCGGCGCGCTTGCCCAGGCCCTTGAGGCCGACGAGCTTGCGTGGCGGGGTCGCACCGCGCAACGCTTCCAGGGCTTCGCGGCCCACGAAGTCCTCTTCCTTCTTGAAGGAGACCACCGGGCCGAATCCGGCATCGAACGGGGTGCGTTCCAGGGACAGCTCGTTGCCGTACAGCGGCATGCCGGCTTCAAGGCGCAGCGAGTCGCGGGCGGCCAGGCCGCAAGGAACCAGCTCGTGGTCCTTGCCGGCTTCAACGCTCTTTTCCCAGAGGGCTGCCGCATCCTCGTTTTCGATGATCAGCTCGAAGCCGTCTTCGCCGGTGTAGCCGGTGCGGGCCAGCAGCACGTCGATGCCACCGAGCACCACCTTCACCGCAGCGTAGTACTTCAGTTCGGTGACCGCCTGGGCGGTTGCCTCGTCGGCGGCCAGCTTGCGCACAATCGCCTCGGCGTTCGGTCCCTGGACGGCGATCAGCGACTGGCGGTCCGAAGCGTCGTCCACGACGACGTCGAAGCCGGCGGCGCGGGCAGCCAGCTCGGCGGCAACCACCGGGGCGTTGCCGGCGTTGGGCACGACGAGGAACTTCTCCTCTTCCAGGCGGTAGACGATCAGGTCATCGATGATCTTGCCCTCGGCGTCAAGGATCAGCGAGTACTTCGCCTTGCCGACCTTCATGATGCCCAGGTTCCCTGCCAGGGCGGTGTTCAGCGCCTTGCCGGCTTCCGGGCCGGAGAGGTAGACCTCGCCCATGTGGGACAGGTCGAACAGGCCAGCGGTGGAGCGCACGGCCTTGTGCTCTGCCAGTTCCGATCCGTACTTCAACGGCATGTCCCAGCCGCCGAAGTCGGTGAAGTTGGCGCCGAGAGCTTCGTGCTGCGCGTGCAGCGCGGTGTGCTTGAGTGCTTGGGTAGTCTCAGTCATCTCTAACTCTTCCTTAGTCTTCGAAGGCTTCGGGAGCCGGGCAGGAGCAGATCAGGTTGCGGTCGCCACCGGCGCCGTCGATGCGGCCCACGGTTGGGAAGTACTTGTCGAACTTCAGCGCCGGGACCGGGAAGGCCGCCTGCTCGACCGAGTACTTGCGGTCCCACTTGCTGTTGACCACAGCGGAGACCGTGTGCGGAGCGTTGCGCAATGGGGACTCCTCGATGCTGTAGGCACCGGAGAGGACCTCGTCCATTTCCTGGCGGATGGTGATCATCGCTTCAATGAAGCGCTCGATCTCGGCCAGGTCCTCGGATTCGGTGGGCTCCACCATCAGGGTGCCTGCCACAGGGAAGGACAGGGTCGGCGCGTGGAAACCGAAGTCGAT
This sequence comes from Arthrobacter sp. JUb119, assembly GCF_024807995.1. Classification (NCBI taxonomy): domain Bacteria; kingdom Bacillati; phylum Actinomycetota; class Actinomycetes; order Micrococcales; family Micrococcaceae; genus Arthrobacter; species Arthrobacter sp. JUb119. The sequence continues at coordinate 38,873 of NZ_JANUFE010000007.1, read as the reverse complement.
CAGGCGCTTGGCCACGTCCTCGGCGGTGACCCCGGTCTTGGCGGTCAGTTCACGCAGGTCCAGAATGCACTCGTGGGCAACCAGGTCCTTGTTGCCGGTGAACAGTACCGGGAAGTGCTCGTTCAGGCGCTTGGCAATGTAGTTCGCGTTCAGGATCGCGTGCTTGGTGGCTTCGGTCAAGCCGTCCCCGCCCATCATCGCGATGTAGGCCCAGGAGATCGGCAGGACGCCGGCCGAGCCGAAAGCGGTCGCCACCACCGGCACGCCGTCACGCTCGGAGTAGGTGCCCGAAGCATCGCCTGGCAGGAATGGCAGCAGGTGCTCGCCAACGCCGATTGGGCCTACGCCTGGGCCGCCACCGCCGTGCGGGATGCAGAAGGTCTTGTGCAGGTTCAGGTGCGACACGTCGCCGCCGAACTTGCCTGGCTGGGCCAAGCCAACCATGGCGTTCATGTTCGCGCCATCGATGTACACCTGGCCGCCGGCGGCGTGGACCTTGTCGCAGACCTCGCGCACGTCCGCGTCGTAGACGCCGTGGGTGGATGGGTAGGTGATCATGATGGCTGCAAGGACGTCCTTGTTGGCCTCGATCTTGGCATCCAGGTCATTCGCGTCGATGGTGCCATCGGCTGCGGTCTTCACGACCACCACGCGCATCCCGGCCAGCACTGCCGACGCGGCGTTGGTGCCGTGGGCCGAGGCCGGAATCAGGCACAGATCGCGCTGGCCTTCGCCGCGCGAACGGTGGTAGTCCGAGATGGCCAGCAGGCCCGCGTATTCGCCCTGCGAGCCGGCGTTGGGCTGGATCGAAACGCCAGCGTAGCCGGTGATTGCGGTCAGGCGCCCTTCCAGGTCGGTGATCAGCTCGCGCCAGCCCTCGGTCTGCGCTGCAGGCGCGTAGGGGTGGATCGAGGCGAATTCCGGCCAGGTGATGGATTCCATTTCGGCGGCCGAGTTCAGCTTCATGGTGCACGAACCCAGCGGGATCATGGTGCGGTCCAGGGCCAGGTCGCGGTCCGAGAGCCGGCGCAGGTAGCGCATCATCTGGGTTTCGGAGGAGATGGTGTTGAAGATCGGGTGGGTCATGAAGTCGCTGGTGCGCACCTGCCCTGCCGGGATCTCGAAGCCTTCCGGAGCCGAGAGCTCTGCGCCGAAGACCTCAAGCAGGGTCTTGACTACGCCCGAGGTGGTGGCCTCGTCGGTGGAGATGCCCACCTGGGTCTCGCCCACCTTGCGCAGGTTGATGCCTGCTTCGATGGCCTTGGCAATGATGGCATCGGCGTTCTCGACGTTCACCACAACGGTGTCGAAGAAGGAATCCGATGCCAGGGTGTAGCCGCCGGAAACCAGCGAGCTGGCGATCACCCGGGCGTGGTTGTTGGCGCGCGAGGCGATCTGCTTCAGGCCGGCTGGGCCGTGGTAGACCGCGTACATCGAAGCGCAGATGGCCAGCAGGGCCTGTGCGGTGCAGATGTTGGAGGTGGCCTTTTCGCGGCGGATGTGCTGCTCGCGGGTCTGCAGGGCCAAGCGGTAGGCAGGGACTCCGGCGTCATCGGCCGAAACGCCCACCAGGCGTCCTGGCATGGAACGGGTCAGGCCATCGGCCACGGCCATGTAGGCAGCGTGCGGTCCGCCGAAGAACAGCGGCACGCCGAATCGCTGGGTGTTGCCCACGGCGATATCGGCACCCTGCTCGCCCGGAGGGGTGATCATGGTCAGGGCCAGCAGGTCGGCAATCACGGTAACCATGGCGCCGGCTTCCTTGGCGGCTGCGATGATCGAAGCGTGGTCCGCGATCGAGCCGTCGTTGCCAGGCTGCTGCAGGACAATGCCGGAGATCTCGCCCTCTGGCAAGCCTGCGGAAAGGTCGGCAATCTCGACTTCGAAGCCCAGCGCGTCAGCGCGGCCCTGCACGACCTTGAGGGTCTGCGGGAAGATGTTGGAGTCCAGCACGGTCTTGCCCTTGGACTTCTTCTTGTTGGCGCGGCGCATCATCAGCACGGCTTCGGCGGCGGCGGAGGATTCATCCAGCAGCGACGCGTTGGCGATGGGCAGGCCGGTCAGGTCCATGACCATGGTCTGGAAGTTCAGCAGGGCTTCGAGGCGGCCCTGGGAGATTTCCGGCTGGTACGGGGTGTAAGCGGTGTACCAGGCTGGGTTTTCCACGATGTTGCGGCGGATCACGGCTGGGGTGATGGTGTCGTAGAAGCCCTGGCCGATCATCTGGGTCTTCATGACGTTCTTCGAGGCAAGCGCACGCAGGTGGGCTAGGGCTTCGGTTTCGCTCAGTGCGTCTGGGATATCCAGTGCGGAGTCCTGGCGGATGTCTGCCGGAACGGCGGTGTCGATCAGTTCTTCCAGGCTGTCGTAGCCCAGGGTCTGAAGCATGGTGGTGACGTCGGAAGGACGTGGGCCGATATGGCGTGAAACGAATTCAGTATTCGCTCGTGCCGAAGTCTGCGTGATGGTCATGGTGCTGGTATCTCCATGGGATCTGTCTTGGCGCATGCCAAAGGAAGGTCTTTTTACCTCCCCATCCCTGTTGCATAACCTGAGAGTTTTACGCATCCAGCAAACCAAGCCGGGCACTTGCACCTTCGGTGAACCGGAACGGGCCGGTTTCTTTCCAGAGTTGCCTCATGATGGCGGTACGGGTGCCTGAGAGTTTCCTGGGGAGGAATTGCTCCTACGGCGCCCGTCCATGGTGTGAACGGGACTCTCCCGCCATCCGTCTATGGCGCGCGCTGCCGGCCGGAGACCTGCAGCACACCACCATGTTACCTGCCCCGCCCCCAAGGTCAAACAGGAGCGGGGTCCGGAAAAGTCATAAATGCGTTCAGTTGGCGTCGGCAGTTAAACGGATGTAATCAGGATATTTCGCTGACAAGGAATCACCCGACGAGGTGCCGGTGATCCGGCGCTTGACCCACGGAGCCAAATGCTCTCTGGCCCAGCCCAATTCCTGCTTCAGCTTTTCGCCGCGCGAGTTCACGGCCAGTTCCGGCAGGGACGGCTGCTGGATCCTGGAGGACCAGTTTCCCTCGGTGATCCGATGGGTGCCGAGCACGTCAAGGACCTTCGAAGCCATCAGCGTGTGGCCCAGCTCGTTCATGTGCAGCCGATCCACCGCCCAGTAGCGCAGATCGGAGAATTCTCGCCACCGCCAGTAATCGGCGATCACCGCACCGTACTCGTCCGCGATTTCGCGAACCTTCTCGTTGTAAATGGCCGTGCGCGGACGGGTCTTGGAGAACAACGGTGATTCCACGGTGTCGAAACCGGTGAACAGCACGACCGCGCTTCCGGCTTCGGCAAAGCGGCTCACCATGCCTTCATAGCCGCGCATCAGCGCATCCAGGTCCGCCTTCGGGCGCAGGATGTCATTGCCGCCGGCATAGATGGTGACCAGGTCCGGGGCCAGTGCGAGCGCCTGGTCCAGCTGCTGGTTGATCACCTGCCCGATCTTCTTGCCGCGCACCGCCAGGTTGGCGTATTCCCATTCGCCTTCGGCGCAGAGCACTTCCGAAACCCGGTCCGCCCAGCCGCGGACCTGGTTGGGCCGGGTCGGATCCACATCGCCAACGCCTTCGGTGAACGAGTCACCTAGTGCCACAAACTTCTTCACTTCGCTCCTGCTTCGTTCCATTCCCGATGGGTTTACTACGCGTTGCTGCCGGCAGCCTGGGCCGACATGTTCTTCTGCATGATCAGCTGGCGGGCCAGCTGGCTGAGCTTGACTCCGGTGGAGATCTCCTTGGCGCCTTCATTGCGCGAGGGGATGAATCCGAAGCCCAGCTGGTGGGCTGGATCGGCAAAGGCCAGCGAGGAGTTCGCACCGTCATGGCCGTAGGCGAAAATCGATCCGTAGTTGTTGCGCGCGGTGGCCTTCATGAACCCCAGGGCGAAGGCCTGCAGCAGTCCATTGGTCCGGTCATGGCCGTAGACCAGTTCGGTGGAAACCTGGGACCAGGTGTCGGCGGTGAGGAATCCGCGGGTGGCGCCCAGTGCCGGCACGGCACCGAATGAGGCGGCATAGATTGCGGCCAGTCCTTGGGCATTGGCGACCGCGCCCATGGATGCGGGGCCCAGTTCGCGCACCTGAGGCGCGTTGGCCAGTTCGTGCCAGTTGTAGACCGGGCCGTTTTCCAGCGCGAAACCGGAGGCCGAGTTCACCGAAAGCCCGGCCGGGGAGAACGGATCGAAGAATTCCGGTGCGGCGTCAGCGCCCGGCAGTACATCGCGGTAGCGCGATTCCAGCGCGGGGTCCTGGCCGATGTAGGCTTCGGCTCCCAGCGGCTTGCGGATGCGCTCCTCGAAGACGTCTTTCAGTTCCTTGCCGGTGACCCGGCGTACCAGTTCTTCCATGAGCACGCCCAGGGTGATCGCATGGTAGCCGACAATGTGCTGGCCCAGCGGCCAGACGCTTGGCATGGAAGCGAGCACCTTGGCGTATTCGGCGGATTTCAGGAGGATCTCGCTGGGCACGCCCCCGGGCACGCCGAGCACTCCCGCTTGGTGGCTGAGCACCTCGCCGACGGTGAGCTGGGATTTCCCGTTGTCCCCGAATTCCGGCCAGTAGGTGGCCATTGGCGCGTTCGGATCGATCAGCCCATCTTGCACGAGCAGTGCCACGACCAGCGCGCCTAGGCCCTTGGTGCAGGAGAAGACGCAGGTCAGCGCGTCACCAGAGAGGTGCTCGCCGACGCTGTGGCTGAGCACCAATTCGCCGCGGTGGTACACGGCCAGCTGCGCCGAATAGCCTTCTTCCTCAGCGGCTCGCGCCTCTAGTGCTTCCGCCAGGGGCGCGAACTCTTCAGTGATCACCGATTGCATCTAAATCCTTCAAAGTGCTTGTCTCTCGTCAACTAACCCTAACCGCTTCGATCCCATGGCCCGGTAGTTCCACACGCTGACCCGACACCTAGCATATAGGTACGTCAGCTCACAGCATTGGCTTGTTTAAGCCACTAATCGACATTTCACTACCGCTGGACCCCAAGTTCTGTGAGCCAGCCTTGAAATCGGTTTGCCCACTTCATGCGCTGACCCTAAAGTTGTAATGTTTGCCTACAAAATTGAAGGAGATGATCTCGATCGCATGACTGTGAACAGTGACACGGCCGTTACCGACGGCAAAGAAACAGAACTCCGCAGGGTGATTGGCCCGAAGCTGCTGCTATTCCTCATCATGGGCGATATCATCGGCGCCGGAATTTTCGCCATCACCGGCAAAGTTGCCGGCCAGGTGGGCGGAGCCGCCTGGCTGCCGTTCCTGATCGCTTTCACGATCGCGACCCTCACCGCCTTCAGCTACCTCGAACTGGTGACCAAATACCCGCACGCGGCCGGTGCCGCCTTGTACATCCACAAGGCATTCGGCATCCACTTCGTCACCTTCCTGGTGGCGTTCACCGTGGCTTGCTCGGGCATCACCAGTGCCGCCACCTCGGCCACTTTGGTGGGGCGCAACCTGCTCATTGGCATTGGCCAGTTTGTCGACGGTGTTCCCAACACCCCGGAAGCGGGCATGTGGGCAGCTATTGCAATCATCGTGATCCTCGCCGTGATCAACTTCCGCGGCGTAGGCGAGAGCGTGAAGTTCAACCTCGTGCTGACCATAGTTTCGCTGGCCATCATGGCCGCGATCATCGGCATCGGCTTCGCGGTGATCGCCTCGGGCCAGGGTGACATTTCCCGCCTGGTGGTCTTCGAGACCCCGACCGACCGCAGCGTCTTCGCCGCCGTGACCATGGGTACTGCCATTGCGTTCTTCGCGATGGTGGGCTTCGAGGATTCGGTGAACCTGGTTGAGGAAACCAAGAATCCCAACAAGACCTTCCCGAAGATCATGCTCATCGGCCTGGGCATCTGCGCCTTGATCTACATGCTGGTGGCCGTCACCGTCATCATGGTGATTCCGACCGGCGATCTGCTGAACCCTAAGAACCCGGATGCCGGCATCCTGCTGGATGTTGTGCGCATCGGCCTGCCGAACCTGCCGGTTGACGCGATCTTCCCGTTCTTGACCGTCTTCGCGGTGGTTAACACCGCGCTGATGAACATGCTGATGGCTAGCCGCCTGCTCTACGGCATGGCCCGCCAAGGCGTGCTGCCGCAGTTCCTGGGCAAGGTGCATTCGACCCGACGCTCGCCATGGGCTGCGATCCTGTTCAGCACCGGACTGGCCATCGCCTTGGTGGTCTACGTGAACCTGAGCAACGGAAGCAGCATTGTCGGCTCGCTGGGCGGCACGACCGCGCTGCTGCTGTTGTGCGTGTTCGCCGTAGTCAACGTAGCCCTGCTGGTACTGCGCCGCGACAAGCCGGAACCCGATTCGTTCCGCGCTCCAACGATCATCCCGATCCTCGGCGTGTTCTTCTGCTTGTTCCTTGCCGGCCCGTGGGCTCGTTCGCGTGAGGACTGGGTCCAGTACGAGATTGCCGGCCTGCTGCTGGTCATCGGCGTGCTGCTGTGGGCCGTGACCTGGTTGGTCAACCGGATCAACTACAAGAAGGGCGTCATCGAAACCCGCCCGGGACAGTACTGATCCCAGCCCGTTAACGCAGTGATGCCCGCCATTTGGCGGGCATCACTGCTTTAAGCGTGTTTTCTACGCGGTCTGCTCGACCGTTTCCTGGCGGAAACGAAGCTTCAGGCCGCCTTCGGTGCTCTGCCACCAGGAAGATACGACGAGCACCGGACCCTCTGCAGGCTTCATGCGGTAAGCGAGCAGCACCATTTGCGCATCCACTTCCCGGGCCGCAAGGACCTGCACCGCACCGGTGCTGGGCAGGCTCGCCCCGGATTCCAGCATGGTCCGGACCGTGGCCACATCCAGCAGGCCGCCATGGCGAGTCACTTCCTGGTAGCCCGGATGCAGGAAGTCGTTGAGTTCCGCGAAACTGGTGCGGATCTGCGGGTCGAGGAAACCTTGTTCCAGGTCGAAGACGGTGGCCGCGATGTCCACGCCGGGTTCCGGTGCGGCGGCGGTTTGCCCGCCGGGTGCCAGCACGGCATCTTCAGCCGCTGGAGCATGGGAAGCCGCTGGAGCATTGGAAGCCACGGGGCCGCCGCCGGCAGTGTAGCCCGGTCCGGCCTCTACTGCAGAGCCTTGCTGATGCGCGGTGGCAGCCGCACGCGCATGGCCGTCAGCAGCTTCATTCAGCTCATGTCCGGCATGGCCCTTGACCCACTCGAAGGTAAACTTGCGCCCGGCAATGGCCCGGTCAAGTTCCTTGAGGATGTCCTGGTTCAAGACCGGTTTGCCGTCGGCCTTTTTCCAGCCCTTCTTCTTCCAACCCGGCATCCACTTGCTGATGCAGTTGATCGCATACTGCGAATCGCACAGGATTCTGAGTTCTTCTTCTGGCAGGTGCTCGGTGGCCCGGAAGAGTTCGAGCACCGCTTGGAGCTCCCCCATGTTGTTGGTTCCGTGGTCCCAACCGCCAGCGGCCCAGTTGTCCTGGTCCACATACCAGGCCCAACCTGCCGGTCCGGGGTTTCCTAGGGCTGATCCATCCGCAGCTGCAATGATCGTCATGCTTTAATCCTGCCACGTTGACGCCCGCACTCGGTTCCATGCATTGGGCCATGTCGCCAGCGAATACTTGCACAATGGATCACAGCATCCAGCCAGGTCCAGGCCTAGGATTGGGATGTGAAGAAAATCCTGCCTGTATTGGCTACCCTGGTTCTGGTCCCGTCCGCATGCGCTGGCCCCTCGGTCGACGAGCTGCGCCAGCTCGATCCCGAGGGCCATACCGCCTGCGTGCATTTTGGCGGGGGCCTGGTTGACCCCGAGGGCATCGGCGCAACGAATATGCAGAAAGCCGCTGATCATGGGGCGAAGGCTTCCACCGAACAGATCAGCGCTGCGGTGGCCGCCGATGAATCGGGGGATCCCCGGATTATTGACTTGGCCACTTTCCAGGAAGCTTGCGAGGGGCAAGGCTTCGATTTCGAATAGGACAGATCGGCCCAGGACCCCTCGAAATAGCGGGCTCCTGAGCCGATCCGCCGTGGATCGCCAGCGCGCCTAGGCGGGGTACAACGGGTTGTGCCCGGCTTGGACTCGCTCGTCAGCCCGGACTTCGCCCGGTGCCGTACCGTTCAGGAACGGACCGTTCTCGGCCAGCTCATCTCGGCCCGGCGCTTCGAGCCAGTTCGCCAACTCCGGCCCCTTCGGGATGATCCGGGTCGGGTTGATGTCCTCATGAACCACGTAGTAGTGCGCCTTGATCTGCTCGAAGTCGATGGTGTCGCCGAAACCCGGGGTCTGGAACAAGTCCCGCGCATAGCCCCAGAGGTTCGGCATGTCGATGAGCTTGTTGCGGTTGGCCTTGAAGTGGCCATGGTAGACCGGGTCGAATCGCACCAGCGTGGTGAACAGCCGGACATCGGCCTCGGTGATGTGATCACCCATCAGGAAGCGGCGGGTGCCCAGCCGGTCTTCGAGGTAGTCCAAGGTGGCGAATAACCGGTCGTAGGCATCGTTGTAGGCCTGCTGGTCCCCGGCGAACCCGGCACGGTAGACGCCGTTGTTGACCTCGGTGAAAATCCGCTTGATCAGCGGAAGCATCTCATCGAGCTGGTCCTGCGCAATGAGGTCCGGGGCGCCTTCCCGGTGGAACTCCTTCCACTGCGTGGACATGTCCCAGGTGATCTGCGGGTAGTCATTGGTGACAACCGCACCGGTGGGGATATCGACGATTGCCGGCACGGTGATGCCGCGTGGATAGTCGGCAAAGCGCTTGAAGTAGTTCTCCTGGACCCGCTCGGTACCCAGGACAGGGTCCTTGCCCCCGGGGTCCAGGTCAAAGGTCCAGCTGCGTGCGTCGTGGGTTGGGCCGGGCAGTCCGACGGACAGCGCGTCTTCCAAGCCCAGCAGGCGGCGAACGATCAGGGTGCGGTTGGCCCAGGGGCACGCGCGGGCTGCGACCAGATGGTAGCGGCCAGCTTCCACCGGCCAAAGCCGGGCCCCGTCCGAAAGCCCCGCGTTGGGATGCCCGATCTTGCTGTGGCTGTTTCCCTCGCCATAGTGCTCGGCGCTGGCATCAGCGACGATGCGGTCCTGGATGTAATTGGTGTCCCGGGTGAATTCTCCGCCGGTGACGTAGGCGCCCTTGGTCGAATATTCCTCGCTCATCGCATTCCTTCCAAAGAATTTTGAAGTCCCGTGCATAAACCATTCACCTCGAGACTATGGCAGTTGGGCAGGTATGGAAATGGCGCAATGCACTTTTCCACTCCCCGCCGATTTCGACCCGGTCTAGGCGTTGACCGAGGCGTTTTCGCGCACGGTGCGCATCGCCTTGCTCCAGGCGAGCACCTGTTCAAGCATGGGCTGCACGCTGTTGGCCGACCGTTCGGTCGGAGCAAAAGCCGAGAAGTTCTCGAAGTCGGAGAATAGCGAGAACATGCCGGTCTTCTGCACGTGGGCGATCTGCAGTTCCGAGAGGATCCCGCGCAGGTGCTCCACGGCACGCGAGCCCATGGCGGAGCCGTATCCGACCATGCCAGCGGCCTTGTTATTCAGCTCTGCATTCAGGTAGCTCAGTGCGTTGGCCAATGCAGGCTGGACGGAGTGATTGTACTCGCCAACAATGAAAATGTATCCATCGAATTCGCTCATCTTGGCGGCGAAGGCCTTGGTGTGCCCGTTCTGGTAGTTCTGGTAGGCGGCCGGGAACGGCTCGTCGAGCATCGGCAGGTTGAAATCAACGATGTCCACCAGCTCGTAGTCGGCACCACCGAATTCCTGGGCCCTGGCCAGCACCCATTGAGCGACGCCCTGGTTGACACGTCCTGGACGGGTGGAACCGGTAACGATAGCGATCTTCGACAAGTTGCTCTCCTTGGAGTTCTCCGGCCAACAATGTAGTTGACACGTCATCTTCTCTTGCTAAATCCCACTATACAGGAGATGATTGATACGTCAACAATATTTTGAATGCCCCTCCCTGGGGACAACATGGTTAGGAAAGAGAATGAAGAGCGAAGAGACCCGCTGGCTCACCGACAGCGAGCAGGACCTCTGGCGCACCATACGCGAGTTCCTCTGGCAGTTCCCCAGCGGCATGGATCGCCAGCTGCTGCGCGATTCGAACATGCTCTCCGGTGAATACTCGGTGCTGGCTGTGCTTTCGGAAACAACCGAACCAAGTCTACGCCCGGCCGACGTGGCGACCGCATTGCGCTGGGACCGCTCGCGCCTCTCCCACCTGCTGCGCCGCATGGAAGCCAAGGGCCTGGTCAGCCGCTGCTCAGATGAGACCGACCGCCGCGGGCACCAGATTACGCTCACCGCCCAGGGGCGCAAGACCATTGAGGAAGCCGCACCAACCCACGTGAGCTTCGTGCGTGAAACCATTTTCGATTCGCTGAGCCCCTCTGAACGCACGGCATTGGAATCGGCACTGCCGAAGATCCTGGCCTCGCTGGAAAAGCAGGGACTGAAAGATGGCCAGTGCTAGCTGGCTCGTTCGGCCAGTTCGCTCTTGGCTACCAGCTGGGCGAATTGCCCGCCAAGCTGGACCAGCTCGTCAAAAGTTCCCGCTTCGGCAATCCGGCCAGCTTCTAGCACGACGATGCGGTCCGCTCGCATCACGGTGCTCAACCGGTGCGCGATCAGCAAGGTGGTTCGCCCCAGTGCGAGCTCGTCCAGCGCCCGCTGCACCAAAGCTTCGGTGACCGTATCCAGGGCACTGGTCGCCTCATCGAGCACCAAGACCTTGGGTTTGCGCAGCATGGTGCGGGCAATAGCCAGCCGCTGCTGCTCGCCTCCGGAGAAACGGTGGCCGCGCTGCCCCACCTGGGTTTCCAGGCCCTGCGGCAGGCTGCGGACCAGCTGCGCAATCTGCGCGGCTTCCAGCGCCTGCCAGAGCTCTTCCTCGGTGGCCTGGGGCGCTGCCCACAGGAGGTTCTCCCGAATCGAAGCATGCAGCAGGTAGCTTTCCTGGGCAACGACGGAGACCGCCTGGGCGATGCCTTCAGGGTCGAATTCCTTCAGGTCAATGCCGTCGAGCAATACCTGGCCCTCGGTGGGGTCAAGCAGCCGGGGCAGCAAGGATCCCAGGGTGGACTTTCCCGAACCGGTGGAACCGACGACCGCGGTCATGGTTCCCGCCTCCAGGGTCAGGTTCAGCTGCTCCAGGGTGGCGCGGTCCGCCTCGGGGTAGCGGAAGCTGACATTGCGCAATTGCACTTCGCCACGCAGCTTCCCGGGTTCGACCGCTCGCGGCCGCTGGGGTACCGGCAGCGCCTGGTCCGTATCCAGGTATTCGAAGACGCGGCTGAACAAGGCCAAGGCCGAGACCCACTGGACCGAAATCTGCATCATGCCCATGACCGGACGGAAGATTCCGGCCTGCAGCCCGGTAAAGGCCACCAAGGTGCCGATGCTCATTCCCTGCCCGGTGGCGGGCAGCCCCGCCACGATGTACAGCACTGCGGGGATGGCCGCGAAAATGATGCTCATCGTGGCCATGCGCCAACGCCCGGCCAAAGCGCTTTTCATTTCCAGGTCGATGAGCTTGTGGCTGGACTCTCCGAAGGCCGCCGCATCAGCGGCTCCGGTGCCCATGATCTTGGCCAGGCGGACCCCCGAGATGCTCAGGCGCTCGTCGATCAGCGAAGCCAGGTTCGACATCTCGCGCTGGCGCTTTCCTGTCACGGCGCGGCGCAGTTTCGCGGTTTGCTTGGCAAGCAGCACCGCTGGCGGCAGCACGACCAATGAGATCAAGCTCAGTTTCCACGAGATCGCCACCATCGCGCAGGCGGTGGCCACAACGGTGGTCAGGTTCGAGGCAATGCTCGTGGCCGAATTGGTAATCACCGATTGCATCTGCCCCACGTCGTTGACCAGGCGCGACTGCACGTCCCCGGAGCGCGAGTTGGTGAAGAATCCCAGGGATTGCTTCTGCAGGTGCGTGAACAGCCCGGTCCGCAGGCCATGCATGACGCGTTGGCCCATCAGGGTTGCCCGCCAGGTCTGGACGACTTCCAGAATCGCGGTAGCCAGGGAGATCAGCACCAGTCCCCCGGCACCCAAGAGCAGCAATCGGATATTGCTGTTGGGAATCGCGTCATCAATGAGTTCGCGGATGATGAACGGCTGGGCCAGGCCGATGACCGACGCTGCCACGATCAGCGCCATGACCGCAATCACCGATCCCAGATGGGGCCGGAAGAGCGCGGCGATGCGCGCCAGGGACACCGGGTGCTCGGTGAGCCGCTGCTTGTCCCGGGCGGCGTTGCCGGACCGTCCTTGCCCGCCACCGCCCGGATGCGGCCCCGGCATTCCCATTGCACTCATGGACTCCCCCTCTACCTCTGGATTTCTCAAGTCCAGAATAACAGAGGGAACCTCACTATGTGGTTGCATCTTGAAATTGTTCCCAGAAACACACTATCCTTGAACATATGCAGAACGAAGAGCCCAAGCCTGACTTGGCAGATCTTTTCCTCCACGCTTCACGCATGCTTCGCGGCAGATGGAGGGACAGCTTGACTCCCCTGGGCATCACTCCGCACCAATCGAGGGTGCTGACCTTGCTGTCCCGGGCCGATAAGATCGGGCTGCGCAACTCGCAGCTCGCAGAACAGCTGCACATCGCCGCGCGCTCGACCACCGAGGTAGTCGACCAGCTGGAAGCCAAGGAGCTTGTCGTGCGCACCCCCGATCCGGCCGATCGCCGCGCCACGTTGATTGCGCTCAGTGCCACGGGCCGCGCCCAGCTCGGCGAGCTCGCCGAACTGCGCCGTTCGAGCATGGACGGCTATTTCGACAAGCTCGGCGACGAGGACCGCGCCGAACTCACACGGCTGCTGGCAATCCTGGACCGCGAGAACCCGCGGCCGGTGCGCGGCGCTTGCAAGAACCCGGCGAAAGAGAACTAGCTGCCAGCTAGCGGATAGAACACGAGGCCCCGGCATATGCGTGCCGGGGCCTCGAGCGCTGGTTGCCGCTGCTGGCTAGTTCTCGGTCTTCCCGCGGCGCCAGTAGCCCATGAAGGCTACCTGCTTGCGGTCCACGCCGGCATCGCGCACCAGATAACGGCGCATTTCCTTGACCGTGCCGGCTTCACCGGCAATCCAGGCGTAGAACGGTGCGGAATTTTCCTGGCCCGTCTCCCACAGGATGTCCGCATCAACATCGATATCTTCCGGCTCGGCGTTGGTATGGACCACGCCGGCTGCTGGAATCGCGACTACCTGGCGCAAGGCCGACTGCAGCAATTCACCATGCTCATGGCTGCCACGGGTCAGCCACTGCACCGAGACACCGGAGCGGGTGGAGGCACCGAGAATATCCGTGGTCTCCGGGACCTCGATCAGCGCATGGCCGGTGACGTTGGAGGGCAAGGCTTCGAGGATGGCGCAAATCGCCGGGGCGGCGGTTTCGTCACCGGCCAGCACCACGCGGGTTGCCTCGCCGCGGCGGAACTCGATACCGCCGTAGCTGGAGTCGTTCAGCGTCTTGTTCGGGCCCAGCAGCAACAGCTGGTCGCCCACCTTGGCCCGGTCGCCGAACTCCGTAGCCGGCCCGCCCTGGAGCTGGCCGTCAACCATGTGCCCGTGCATCACGAAGTCGATATCCAGCTCGGCCGTGGCCCCGATATTGTCCCGGTGCCCGGCTTCGCGGAAGGCCCGCACGGTATAGGTGCGCATGTGGCCGCGGGTATCGGGATCAATCGACAACCAGCGCTTGTACCAGCCCTGCTGCTCGGCAGGACTGGTCATCGCCCCGGGGCGCATCGAGGCGATCTCGTCGGTCAGCGCAGTACCGCCAGCCGGTGGCAGCAAGAGCTTGATGCGCATATCCAGCGGGTGGCTGTTGGTGCCGAAGTACTCCAGGTCCTCGCCGCTGACGGTCACCCGGCGGAAGGATGGCGCGAGCTGCTGGCTATTGACCACAGTGGTGTCAAAGGCCAACGTCGGCACATGCTCATAGGCCGGGCGTTCCGATTGCGGATCAAGCGCGGCGGCTGCTTGGGCAGCTTGCTTCACATTTGCCGCCTGCTTCACCGCAGTTTTCTTCGCCGAAGCTTCGGTACGGAAAATGCCCTGGGAAGCCAGCACCTGCTCGGTGCGCAGCACCCGGTGGCGGCCAATGGGCAGCACCAGCGGAGTGCCGCCCACCGGGTCGGGGATCACGCGGCTGGGCATGCCGAAAACATCCTTGACGGTCTTTTCGGTGACCACATCGTTGGGATGGCCGGCAGCGTAGATCTTGCCGTGGCGCAGCGCCACCAGGTAGTCGGCGTAGCGGGCGGCCAGGTTCAAATCGTGCAGCACGATCACGACGGTGATCCCGCGGCTGCGGTTCAGCTCGCTGACCACATCCAGGACTTCGAGCTGGTGCGCCACGTCCAGGAAGGTGGTCGGCTCGTCGAGCAGCAGCAGGTCGGTCTCCTGCGCCAGGGCCATGGCGATCCAGACGCGCTGGCGCTGACCGCCGGAGAGCTCGTCCACCGAGCGGTCGGCCAGCTCGGTGGTGCCGGTCAGCTCCATGGCGCGATTAACCGCTGCCTCGTCCTCGGCAGAGAAGCGCTTGAACAGGCCCTGGTGCGGGTAGCGGCCGCGGCTGATCAGCTCGCGGGCGGTGATGCCGTCCGGAGCGGTGGGCGATTGCGGCAGCAAGCCCAGGGTCTTGGCGACTTCCTTGGCCGGCTTGGAGTGGATGTCCGCGCCGTCCAGGAGCACCTGGCCCCCGGCTGGCTTGAGCAACCGCGACAGTGCGCGCAGCAGGGTGGACTTGCCGCAACCGTTGGCCCCGACGACGATGCTCACCTGCCCGGCAGGGATATCCAGCGACAGCTCGTCGACGATGGTGACCTTGTCATAGGCCAGGGTCAGATCGCTTGCCTGCAAAGTGGCCATGGGTTATGCCCCGCTTCCAGTTGAGTTTGCGCGCACCAGAATCCAAATCAGGAAGGGTGCACCGAATGCGCCGGTGATAACGCCCACCGGCAGCGAAAGATCCGCGAACAGGTTCGCGGCAAAGAAATTGGCAACAGTCACCAGCGTTGCCCCGGTCAGGCCGGAAAGCAGGATGTTGATCGGGCCGCGGGTCAGCGCGGCAGTAATCGGGCCGGCCAGGAAGGCAACGAACGCCATCGGCCCGGTGACCGCAATCGGCAAGGCGCCCATGGCCACCGCAACAAAGACCAAGATCGCCCGGGCCCAGCCCACGTGCAGCCCCAGGGCCGCCGCGGTGTCCTCGCCCAGCTCCAGCATTTTCAGTTGGCGAAGCACCAGGGGCAGCAACAGGATGCCGATGGCGCCAAGGGACGCCAAAAGCAGCAGCGCATTTTCCCAGTTGCTCGAGGCCAGTGAACCCGTCAGCCAGTGCATCACATCACTGGCCGTATTCACCTGCGCCTGGGTCAGCAGGTACTGGATCAGCGCCTGGAGCATCGCGCCGATGGCCAGGCCCGCCAGGATCAGCCGGGGACCGGTCCGCTTGCCCGAGGCCGAGAGCCAGTAGATCAATGCAGCGACCAGCAGCCCGCCGGCCAGTGCGAAGGCGTTGAGCTTCCAGTCGGCATAGCCAAGGGTGATCATCGCGAAAACCGCGGCCGCCGATGCGCCGTAGCCCACGCCGATCACGTCGGGACTGGCCAGCGGGTTGCCCAGCCAGCGCTGGAACAAGGCACCGGAAATGCCCAGGCCGGCACCGGCCAGGGCACCCACCGCGATGCGCGGCAGGCGGTCGGACATGATGATGAAACTGGTGCCCGGCACCTTTTCACCGCTGAGAACCTGGAAGACTTCGGCAGCTGGAAGGCGGTCCCGCCCCCAGAACAGGTAGGCCGCCACGGCGAGCACCAGGGCCAGGGCCATCCACAAGGCGGTGCGGCGCACCCGGGATCTGCGGCGGGCTGCCAGCGCCGGTGCGGCTTTCGAGGCCGGGGCCGTCGCCGGTCCGGCCGTTTCCGTGGTGCTGCGGGGCTGGGTCATGTTCGCTGCTGTCATTTCGCTCGTGCTCACAGGCTCACCGACTTCATGCCGCTGCGCATCATGATGATGAAGATCGGTCCACCCAGCATGGCGCACATGACGCCTACCTGGATCTCGCTGGGCGGGGCGATGATTCGTCCCACCGTATCAGCCAGCAAGAGCAGGATCGGCCCGGCAATCAGGCTCGCTGGCATCAGCCAGCGGTAGTCGGAACCGACCAGCAAGCGCACGGCATGCGGGATCATCAGGCCGACGAAGGCGATGGGCCCGGCCACGGCGGTGGCGGTGCCAGCGAGAATGACCACCCCGATGGAGCCGATCAGCCGGGCGCGGTTCAAGTTGAAGCCCAAGGCGATCGCGGTGTCATCGCCCATGGACACGGCATTGGATACCTTGGCGGTGGACAGCACGATCAGTGCGCCGGCGGCCACCACGGGAATGGCCCCGAGGAAGGTGTCGATGCCGCTGCTGGATAACGTGCCGATCTGCCACATGCGGAAACGGTCCATGGTGGCATCGGAAATCATCAGGACCGCATTGGTAATCGCGCCCACGCCCACAGCCATGGCGGCACCGCCCAGCGCAAGCTTAATGGGCGTGGCGCCTTCACGGCCCACGTTGGCCACGAGATAAACCAGGGCCATCACCCCAGCAGCGCCGAGGAAGGCGGCCACCATGATTCCGGCCAGGGAGCTGACGCCCAGGAAGGCGATCGCCAGCACCACGGCCATGGAGGATCCGGCGTTCAAGCCCAGGATCCCGGTATCGGCCAGCGGGTTGCGGGTCAGGCCCTGCAGTCCGGCGCCTGCCAAACCCAGGGCAGCGCCAACCACGATGGCTCCGATGGTGCGGGCGAAGCGGGACGCGACCACGCCCTGGTCGCCATTGGACGGGTCGAAATTCCAGATGGCATCGATCACGATGCCCATCGAGACGTTTCGCGCACCCAGCAGCAGCGAAGCGAACAGCGCCAGCCCGAGCAACAGGGCAAGGAGCAGCAAGGCGCCGAGCTTCCGGCCGGCTTTTGGCGACTTGGCCCCCGGTGCTTGGCGCGTAATACTTTCAGTCGCGGTCATTGGTTCCTACACTCATTGCTATGGCTCTTCTTCCCTTGCCCACTATTATCGCTCCAGGCATCGGCCTGCTTCGCGCGCAGAACCCTTCTGAAATGACGTTGGACGGGACTAATTCCTATCTGCTGTTCGACCCTGCTGTGGACGAACTTGTTCCTGGAACTCCGGTCGTCCTGATTGATCCGGGCCCTGAGCTCGAGGACCATCTGCAGGCCTTGGCGGCCTTCGACATCCAGCTGGTGCTCATTACCCATCGGCATGCCGATCACACGGGAGGCATCGATGCGCTCTACCGGATGACCGGTGCGCCGGTGCGTGCCATGCTGGAGCAGTACTGCCGGGATGCCCCGGTCTTCACCGATGGCGAAACGATCAGCGCCGCCGGTGCCAGCATCCAGGTGGTCTTCACCCCTGGCCACACCTCGGACTCGGTGTGCTTCATCCGCCAGGGCGGGGCTGCCCACTTGTTCACCGGGGATACGGTGCTGGGCCGGGGCACCACCATCTTGGAACACCCGGACGGCACATTGGCCGACTACCTGGATTCCCTGCAGCGGCTGCTCGCGCTGCCCGATATGGCTTTGCATCCGGCGCACGGCGAGCAGCATGATTCCTCGCATCCGCTGCTGCAGATGTACATCAAGCATCGGCATGCGCGGCTGGACCAGGTGCGTGCGGCTTTGCAGAAACTCGGCAAGGCCGGGGTCCACACGCAGCCAGCTGAATTGCTGGAGCATGTCTACCCCGACCTCGATGCGCGCTTGGTGGGCGCAGCTACCCATTCCCTGGAAGCCCAATTGCACTATCTGTCAGTGAATCCCTAGCCGGAGCTACTTCGCGGCAGCTGCGTTTTCAGCAGCCTTGACGATGCCTGGAACTACGTTATCCAGTGCCCATTCGATGGACAGCGGCGAAGCCGCGGAGATCGCCAGTGTTGCTTCATCGGTGCCTGGCAGCGCCACGGCATCGTTCTTCGCGGCAGGGATCTGGCCGTAGAGCGGCTGGCCCTTGACGACATCTTCCATGGTGTTGCCCGCAACAGCCGAAGCGAAGACGATGTCCGAATCCCACTCGTTGACCTTTTCCGGGGAGACAGTGAAGAAGAAGGTGTCCTTGGCGGCGTTCTTCTGCACGTACTCGGCCTGGGTCATGCCCAGTGCGCTCAGGAAGCGCGGGCGGGTGTCGCCTTCGGAGTAGATGTAGGCGGTATCCGGCGCCGAGAGGTCAGCTGCGATGAAGGTGGTGTCCTTCAGCGCTGGATTGTCTTCGCCGACCTTGGCCAGCTTGCCTTCGATCTCTTCGATCAGGGCGTCGGCTTCTTCTTCCTTGCCCAGCATTTGGCCGGCAACTTCGGTGACCTGTTCCCAGCTGGTCAGGTAGTTAGGCTCGATGGGGCCAACGACCGGAGCGATTTCCTGCAGCTTCTCGTACTGCTCCTTCTTCAACCCCGAGTATGGAGCGAAGATGACCTGGGGCTTGCTGGCGGCGATGCCGGTGTAGTCGATGTCATCGCCCACCTTGTACTGCACGGGCGCCTTCTCGGAGCCGATGGAAGCGCCCTGCTCTTCCAGAGCGGCATCCTTCCATGCGGTGGAGTTGTTCTCGTTCATGCCGTAGGTGTCGGTGTCCATGCCGACCGGCACGGTATCCAGAGCCAGCAGGGTATCTGCGTTGACCCACGAGATGGTCGCAACGCGTTCCGGGACTTTTTCGATCGTGGTTTCACCATAGATGTTCTCGATGGTGACCGGAGTGAAGTCTTCTGCGGCCTTGGCTGAAGTGGCAGCCGACGGATCCGCTGAGTTGCTCGACGCGCCGCAGGCGGTCAGGCCCAAGGCGAGGATGGCAGTTGAAGCGGCGAAAATTCCGGCGCGACGTGAATTTTTCATGGGTCGGTGATTCCAGACTATGCGAGGTTCTGTCAACGTTTTGTTTAGCTAGGTTAGGCATGCCTATCCGGGCCGTATGCCACGATACGCGTTTCTCTGCGCATTACGCAACACGAAACGTCCCTAATCACCGGCCCTGAAGTGACCCTAACCAAATCGGGCGGTTTTTTCGGTGGGCTGACCAGAGACTTTATTCTCTAGTTGCTAGCAGCTTCCGCGGATC
Organism: Arthrobacter sp. JUb119; assembly: GCF_024807995.1. Taxonomy (NCBI): domain Bacteria; kingdom Bacillati; phylum Actinomycetota; class Actinomycetes; order Micrococcales; family Micrococcaceae; genus Arthrobacter; species Arthrobacter sp. JUb119. Next base: position 19,728 of record NZ_JANUFE010000007.1, on the reverse strand, counting down.
AGCCACCAAAATTGCTCCCCGCACCAGCAGCAAGCCGAGTAACACGGAGACAATTACCGTGATGACCGTCAGCGGCTTGAGCAGGATGGCGGCCCCGGCCAGGGGCAGCACGAGCACCGTGGAGGCGATGGCGAAACCGATCGAGGCAGCCAGCGCCGGGATCATGATCGACTTGGTGCGCGCGGCGTTCATCGTTTCGTAGGGCATGCCCAACCGGTTCAGCCCGCGATACAGCTCAGCGCGATCCAGGGTACTGGCGCTTTGGGAGATCGCCGCCGAAGCGGCCACGCAGATGAAGCTGATCGCCAAGGTCACCAGCACGCCGGTGGTGACATCGGCGGGCACATGCTCCAGCCAGGTGCCCTGATCGAGTTCGCTTCCGGTCAGCTCCATCAAGGCGGCCCCGCTGCCGCCCACCACCGCGACGAACGAAGCCATGGCAACCCCGGATACCTGGCGCCAGGATTCGGCAGGGCTTTCCAGGATCATGCGGGCTGCCAGCAGCTCTTGCGGAGTTCTGGCCTTGCGCAGCTTGGCCTTGCCCACCTTCGCCACCAGATACGGGCCGACCAGGTTCATCACCAGCAAGCCGAAGCCGAAACCGCCAACCACCACTGCGATGATCGCGGCGATGGACTGCACGAACTGGCCCATGTTGGAGAACACCATGTACAGCACCAGAATGCCGGCAAGGGTGATCACCGCGCGCAGCCAGCTGGGGGTGGGCACCGTGCTGCGGGTTGCCACCGCCAACGGGGTGATCACCAATTTGCGCAAGCCGGCAGCTGCACTGCCTGCCGAGAGGAGCACGACAGCGACTACTGCTATCGCCAGCACCCACAGCGGCAAATAGATGGCCGAACCGATCGGCGCACCTTGGAACGGAATCAGCGAGGCCACTGGTGCGGCCAGGAGGTAGAGCACGATTCCGGCGAGTGCGCCGGCCAACGCCGTGCCGGCGGCTTGCAGCACGGCCACGAGGCCGATCTGCGCCCCGGTTGCGCCGAGCAAGCGCAAGGACGACAGGGCGCGGTCATTGGACCGCGCGGAGAGCCGGGCAGCGGCCGATCCCAGCACCAGCAATGGGACTACCAGAAGCACCACGGCGAAGGCTGCCAATGGCAGGTACATCCCCTGGGCCGCGGATTCGAAACTGGTAAAGGAGTAGGCGCCTCCCAGCACGATCAGCAGGATCGCGCTGACCATGGCGTAGGCGCTGGCGGTCAGGATCAGTGGTGCCAGCCGGGACTTCGCCGGCCGGCCAAGCATCCATGACAGGTGCAGGATATTCACTTCTGGGCACCGCCATCCACGGTGGCCGATGGGCGCAGGCTGTCGCTGATCAGCTGGCCGTCCTGCAGCTGCACTACACGGTCGCAGCGCGCGGCGACATTGGGATCATGGGTCACCATCACCAGGGATTTTCCGGCACCGACGGTGCATTGCAGCAAGATCTCCAGCACTTCGAAGCCCGTGGTTGAATCCAGCGCGCCGGTAGGTTCATCGGCAAAGACCACCATCGCCCCGGTGACCTGCGCGCGGGCAATGGCTACTCGTTGCTGCTGCCCGCCGGAGAGCTGGCCGATGCGGCGTTGCTCCATTCCTGCCAGGCCCAGTTCCGCCAGGGCCGCCCCGGCACTGGAAATGGCGGCGTTGCGTGGCACGCCGTTGATCATCAAGGCCATGGCCACATTCTCTTCGGCAGTGAGCTCGGGAATCAGCAGTCCGGATTGGAAGACGAAGCCGAAGGATTCACGGCGCAGCCTGGTGCGCGCCTTGTCCTTGAGCCCCTGGATATCCACCGGTGCACGGCCCGGGAAGTTCAGCATGATGCTGCCGGCGTCGGGAAGTTCAATACCGGCCAGTGCGTGCAGCAGCGTGGATTTTCCGGAACCCGAGGGGCCCATGATGGCAAGGGACTGGCCCAGTGAAATCTGCAGATCGACGCCGTTCAGTGCAGTGGTGGAACCGAAGCTGCGGTAGAGTCCGTGAGCGGCGAGTACGGGAGGATGGCCAAGGGAATTTTCAAGCATGACCCAATGTTTTCAACAAATGCCACCCGCGCACATCAGCGCAGGGTTCCAAGTAGCCTCCGGCCAGGCTCATCCCCCGGTAGGAGCAGCCGGCAGCTGGTTCACGACGACAGCAGGAGCAGTAGGCAACAGATGAAGCTGGAACTGTATACGCAACCATTCTGCGCACCGTGCGTGCGCACGCGGCTGGCTGTCGCCCGCGTGCAGGAACTGCTGCCCGCGTTGGAGGTCGAAGAGATCAATGTCGTGGAGCAGGTGGAGCGCGGCGAGGAAATGGGAATCACCAGCACCCCGGTCATTCGGCTATTGCAGGAAGGCACGGAGAAATTCCGTGCCAGCCAGACACCGACTATCAATCAGCTGTTGACCGCTATCGCTGAAGCCAGCGACTAGTCTCACGCCAGCTCGAAGCCCAAGGTGCACGGTTCTTGCCCATTCATGGGGAAGAATAGGTCAAGTGATTACTGTGCCCGGCGTCCAACATGAATGCTTCGAACGTGTTCTAGCCGACTCTTCCAACCGCATTGAGTGGCTCCGCGCACGGGCCCAGGGCATCACCGCAACGGACGTGGCCAAGTTGTCCACCGAGAAGTCCATCAAGAACGCCGCATGGGACAAGCTCTACGGCAATGGCTTCTCCGGCAATCCCTACACCGATCACGGGCGCAAGCGCGAACCGGTCATCGCTGCCTGGGTCCAAGAGAATTTCAATATTTTCCCCTCCTCCCAGCTCTTCCACTCGCAGCATTCAAGGCTCCATCTGGCGACTCCCGATGGCTTGGGTTTCGATGCATCGGGAGTTCCGGTTTTGGCTGAAATCAAGACCACCAACAAGCCCTTCAAGAAGATCCCCAAGAGCTACCTGCGCCAGGTGCTCTGGCAGCAGCATGTGATCGGGGCCGAACGCACGTTGTTCGTTTGGGAAGAGCACGATAATTTCGTGCCGGTGCGCGCGGTTCCCGAATACCTTTGGGTGGAACGTGACGATGACTTGATCCAGGATCTCATCGGCAAGGCCGAGTCGCTCATCTCGGCATTGCGCGAAGCGACGGCCCGCCAGGAGCGCTACAACGACTACGGACCCGCTGCGTTGCGGCTCTAGGTCCCCGGAAACGGCAAAGGCCGCTGATCCCAGTTCACAGTACTGGGATCAGCGGCTTCCGTTATGCCGCTAGACCGGGTTGCTTGGAATCATCCGGGGATCCGGCAGGCAATCAGGGTAGTTTTCCACCAGCTCGGCCAGCAGCTTCTCCCGAAGCATATTGCGCAGGTTCCACAGGTCCCCGGCGTTGCGCGCGGATAAATAAATGGTCACTGTTTGCAAGCCGTTTTGCGCGTCGGTCACGAGCAGCTCATTGTCCCGGCCATCCCACCAGTCGGAGGCTTCAAGCAGTTCGCTGCTGCGCTGGCGCAGGTAGGAAATCGGCGCATTGAGCTTCAGCTGCAGTGCTACGTTTCCGGAGATCTCCGTGCTGCGCCGCGACCAGTTCTCAAATGGCGTCGTGGTGAAGTAGGTCGATGGCAGGATCATCCGGCGCCCGTCGATCAGGTGCACCACGACGTAGGAGAGGGTGATCTCCTCTACCGTGCCGCGTTCCCCCTCGACTACCACTGTGTCGTCCACGCGAATCGAGTCGGTAAAGGCCACTTGCAAACCGGCAAATACGTTCGCCAACGTTGACTGCACGGCCAGGCCAACGACCACCGAAGCCAGGCCAGCCGAGGCCAACAGGCCGGCGCCCAGCGCCCTGACTTGCTCGATCGTCAGCAGCACCGCGGCGATTGCAATGATGCAGAGCACCGCAACCAGTACCCGTCGCATCAGGCCGACCTGCGTCTGGACCTTGGCCAGCCTGCGCCCTGGACCGAATCTCGCCTCGAAGCGTGCCATCATGCCGGTCTCAATCACGCGCACCAGCTTGATGATGAACCAGGTGAGGAAGAAGACCAGAATGATCAGGATGGCGAACTGCCAGGGGTTGTACCAAGTGCGTTCTCGATAGAAGACTGCGAAGGCCGACTTGGCAATAATCGAGGTAACCAGGCCGAAGAACGGGAATCTGGTGGCTTTCACGTCGGCTTCGTCCACGCCGATCCGGCGCAGCACGCGGCGGGCAACGCCGCTGAAAACAAACGCCAGGATTGCGGCTACGAGCGCACCGATGAGCAGGACAACCCAAAATTGCAACGATTCGGGGAGGAAGCTTGAGGCTGTAATGACTTCCTCGACGGTTTCGCCGATGGGTTCAACGGGGGTAGGTGACATGTTTAAAGCATGTCATATGGCGCTAAATAAATGCTGTGTGGAACCTGCCTTCCGCCCTACGGCCCGGGAGTTCTCCGGCTCCATTGCAGAAGCGTCTCAGAGTGGTTCCAATTCTTTTCTGCCCTTGCGCTTGCCGCATTCCAGGCCTTTAGTTGATTCACTGGCAGTCCGCTCTGCCTGCGGGCGCAAACCAAGAGAGACGGTGATCCATATGCGCAACGGAAAAATTGGAATCGTTCTAGGCACGGTGGCGGCAGCCTTGCTCGTGGTGACGCCCGCTTCCGCGGCGGCCCCCGCTCCGGCCGCCCTCGCGTCTGCTTCCTGCCCAACGGTTTATTGGGGATCCTTGGCCAAAACCAGCTCCTTGTCCACGCATTCCGCAGTGGAAAATCTTCGGACCGGACGGCACCTGTGCTTTGACCGGCTGGTCATCGATCTCGCAGGACCAGCTGCCAGCCATTCAGCCAGGTATGTCAGCGAACTGACCGGAATCGGTTCCGGCCTGCAGGTGGACACCACTGGCGGTGCCAACCTGGAAATCCTGGTGCAGGCCCCGGCAACCGAGGATTTCAACCCGGGCGCCGAAGTGAAGAATCTGGGCTACACGACGTTCCGCCAATTGGTGTGGCTGGGCAGCTTTGAAGGCCAAACCAAAGTGGGGCTCTCGACCAGGGCACGGCTGCCCATGCGCGTGTTCGCACTGCCTGGACCTGGCGACGGTTCACGCTTGGTCATCGATGTTGCGCACCATTGGTAAAGAAGGTTCATTTCCTTGATGCGTTCGCAACTTTTTGCGTGACGTACCACGTAACACCGGGTCAACCTGCTGATTAATGTGCCACCATGCTAAGTATGTCGCGCACATTCTCTTATCAGCAGGTTGATGTCTTTGCACCCACTGCTTTCAACGGCAATGGCCTGGGAGTCGTGTTCAATGCCGACAGCCTGAGCGATGACCAGATGCAGCACTTTGCGCAGTGGATGAATCTTGCGGAAACTGTATTCTTCGTCGAGCCCACTGATGAGGAAGCGGACTACGCCATTCGCATTTTCACCCCGAGCACCGAGCTGCCCTTTGCTGGCCATCCGACGCTGGGCGCGGCTCATGCTTGGCTGGAGTCCGGTGGCGAGGCTGGTCCCGCAGGCCATCTGATCCAGCAATGCGGTGCCGGACTGATTCCGGTGCGTGTGGAACGGGAAAGCAGCGACCGCCACTCGCGGCGCTTGGCCTTCCTCGCACCCCCGCTGACCAGGTCGGGCCCTTTGGAACCAGATGTCCTGCAATGGGCGATTGCCGGGCTGGGCATTCGCGAAGAAGACGTGGTGGACCACCAGTGGCTGGTCAACGGTCCGCATCCTGCGGGCCTGGTGCTGCGTGACGCCGATATCGTGCTGGGCATCGAACCTGACTATGAGGCGCTGCAGGGATTGGAAGTAGGCGTCATCGGCCCCTACACCGCAGCCAGCGTTTCGCAGAGCGTGTGGCAACCGCGCGGATCGGTCATGCCGCGCGTTTCCGGTACCCGCGAAGAGCTGCGTCCGCTGGACTTCTCTGATTTTGAGCGTTCCGAAGAGCGCTTCCGCAATGTGGTGCTGCAGCCTCCGGCGGACTATGAGGTCCGTGCCTTCATTCCCGGCGAGGCTGTTCCGGAAGACCCTGCCACCGGTTCGCTGAATGCTGCGTTCGGCATCTGGCTGACGCAGACCGGTTATGCACCCCAGCGCTATACCGTGCGCCAGGGCACGCGTTTGGGCCGCGAAGCGATCTTGCATATTGAAGCTACCGAAAAAGGCGTCTGGGTCAGTGGCGATGTCGCCACCCGCATCTCGGGCGATGTGAGTTTCGACTGATTTCCTATGCATAGTTTCGCTATCCGTTCCGCACAGGGCTGATAGGGACTAGCCTTGACCAGTGCCTGAAACTGCGAATCCCGAAACACACTTCGACAAGAAAGCCGCCTGGCGTGCCCTCTGGGCACTGGTCATCGGCTTCTTCATGATCCTGCTGGACACCACGATCGTGTCCACCGCAATGCCCTCCATCATGACGTCGCTGGACGCCGATATCTCCAACATCTTGTGGGTCAACAGCGCGTACCTGCTCACCTTCGCGGTGCCGCTGCTGGTCACCGGGCGCCTCGGTGACCGCTTCGGTCCGCGCAATATCTACCTCATCGGCATGGTGGTCTTCTCGCTGGCCTCGCTGTGGTGCGGCTTGTCCGATTCCCTCGGCTCGCTGGTGGCGGCGCGCGCCGTCCAGGGCCTTGGCGCTTCGATGATTTCCCCTCAGGCGATGACGCTCATTACCCGCCTCTTCCCTTATCAGCACCGCGGTGCAGCCATGGGCCTATGGGGTGCAGTGGCGGGCATCGCTTCGCTGATCGGTCCGATTGCCGGCGGTCTGCTGGTGGACTCCATCGGCTGGGAATGGATCTTCTTCATCAACTTGCCCATCGCGGTAGTCAGCTTGACCATGGTCTTCAAATTCGTGCCAGCCCTTGAATCCCAAGCGCATTCCTTCGACTGGTTCGGCGTCATCCTTTCGGCGTTGGCCATGTTCTGCTTGGTCTTCGGCATCCAGGAAGGCGATGCCACCAATTGGGAACCATTCATTGGCCCGCTGAATTCGTGGCATCTGATTATCATCGGCGCGGTGCTGATGGGAGCCTTCATCTGGTGGCAGTCCAAGACCACGTCTGAACCGCTGGTTCCGCTGCGATTGTTCAAGGTCCGCAATTTCTCCTTGGCCAATGTCGCGATCACCTTCATGGGCCTGACCATCGCGACCATCGCCTTGCCGATGGTGTTCTTCTTGCAGAATGTCCGAGGCCTGACTCCCACCGAATCCGCGTTGATGATTTCTCCGATGGCTTTCGTGGCGATCTTCCTCGCGCCGCAGCTGGGAAAGAAGGTCAATCAGCTCAGCCCGCGGATCTTGGCCGTGCCCGGGTTCTTCCTGTTTGGCGGTGCCACGGTGGTCTACGCCTTCATGATGCACGCCGATATCCCGCTGTGGATGCTGCTGATTCCTTCAGCGGTTCAAGGCATCGGTTCAGCCATGATCTGGCCATCGCTGTCGCTGGCAGCCACCAAGGACTTGACCGCGCGTGATGCGGGTGCCGGTTCAGGGATTTACAACACCACCCGGCAAATCGGTTCAGTGCTTGGTTCTGCGCTGATCGCGGTGATGATGGATGCCCGCATTTCGGCACAGATCGCGCAGGCAGATTCCAAGGATCCTGCGGTGATCATGGAAGCCACGTCTGTTGGCCTGGGACAGGCACTGATGCTGCCGGGCTTCATCGGCGTGGCTGCTGTGCTCGTTGTAGCGTTCCTCAGCGATGGCAAGAAGGCGCAGCGCCACTAGCCAGAGGCAGCTCTTAACGGAGCCAGCGCCTGGTCCGGGACTCGAAAGTCGCTGGATCAGGCGCTGGCTTCGTGGTCGCTAGACCTTGTCTTCAGGTTCTTCGTTGCTATCGCCGTTCTTGAATTCATCGACCTTCTCGCCGATTTTTTCTTGGGCGTCCGCTGCGAAGTTCTTCACGTTCTCGGTAGCGTCGCCTGCGAAGTCCTTCGCGTTTTCGACTGCCTCGCCCAGCTTCTTCTTTGCATCATCTAAGAAACCCATTGGTTCTCCTCTTAGCTTGTAGTTCAAATGTGGCCGCTGAAAACCGCAGTCTCCAAGATCAACTTACGGCGTGCCGAGTGTTTTGCTCAAGCGATTCCGTCCGCTTATTTTGCTTTCTTGATCTTCTTGGCGCCCTTGCGACCAAGAATCAATGCCACAGCGATACCTGCGAGCCATACGTCCTTGGCCAGGGCGGTGCCATCCGCGGTTGGGCGGATGCCGTCGGATTCTGTCATGCCCGGAGTGCGCAGGTAGGAAGCCAGCAGCACACCGGAGAATGCGCCCAGGCCCAAGCCGGCCAGCCGCGATGGGATCAGCGGCAGCAGCAAGGCGCTACCCAGCGAGATCTCGCCGATGGATACGGCCTTGCCGAAAACTGCCGGTTCCAGCTCGGCCAGCTGAGGCACGCCGTTGGCTGCCATCTGCTGCAGGCCTGCGGCGCTGGCTTCATCGATGCGCAACTTGTTGATGCCGCTGTTGAGAATGAACGCACCACTGACCAAACGTAGCGCGGCGTTTGCAATCGAGATTCCCATGGGCCCTCACTTCTCTTTCATTTCGTCCAAGAATGGCGTTCCGGCATGGAACGCCCTGATGTTCAGCGTAGTCATGGGCGCAGTAGTTCACAATCATTTGCGCGGCGCGCATAGCTGAACCCAAGAATTTCCCAGCTTGAATCGTGCTAAATTCGTGAATCATGATCGCTTCTTCCGCAGTACCCCCAGCAGCCCTTGATCTACTCATTACCCAGGGCTTCGATGCCACCAGCGTCGACGAGCTGGCAGCTGCCGCTGGCATTTCCCGTTCCACTTTCTTCCGCCGTTTCGGGTCGAAAGAGAATATGGTCTTCGCCGACCAGGAAATGATCATTACACACGTCGAGACCACGCTGGCCGCCTCGTCGGTTGATGCAATCACTACGCTCATCGATGCCGCGCATGTGGTTTTCGACCAGTACACGGTCAACCCAGAAGGCGCCCAGCTGCGCCACAAGCTGCTCTCCTCGGTGCCGTCGCTGCGAGAGCGCGAGCTGGTCTCCACTCACCGCTATGAACGGGCGTTTTACGGGTTCCTGAACCGTCGCGATTTGGCAAAGAGCGCCACGGAGAAATCGCTGTGCCTGGGCGTTAGCGCTGGCCTGGTTGCGATCCACAACGATCATTTGCGCAGCTGGCTGAAAGACGCGCATAGCACGGACCGCACCAAGCTGGCGAACGATGTGCGCCAGTTCCTGAACCGCTTCGCAGATCTGCTCGACCCCGGACAGGCAGCGGCCGCCCCCAAGCCTGCGGCCCCCAGCGTGGTGGTTTCCGTGCTGGATGCCGGCGCCGATGAGCAGGCGATTCTCCAGGCCGTCTCCCGCGCGCTCAAAGAGCACGGAAACTAATCGATTCCACCCAACTCTTGAAACCAAGTTTCTTGACATGGCACTGCGTTCCACTAGTCTAGGAGTGAAGCTTTTTCACCGTAGCTATTAGGAGCATCTGAAATGTCCCAGCTGGAGACCGGTTTTGAATTTCCCGCCGGCGTTGTCGAACCCGAATACGACCTGTGGTCCGGAGACGTCAATATCGATCCGACCGGAATCTTCGCCGAAGTAGGCGAAGCGGACAACGCGTGGCGAGCCAAGGCCCGCGCATTCATCCTCGACGAGGTCAAGGACGACATCCACGAGTACTGGGACAAGGCCGACTACCCGCTGCATCTGCTCAAGAAGCTTGGCGATGCGGATCTGCTGCGCGATGGCCTGAACCTGGAAGGCTACGAGGAAATGAGCCCGCTGGCTGCAGGCTTGGTCAACATGGAAATGGCCCGTGGCGACGGTTCGGTCTCCACCATTGTTGGCGTCCAGGGCGGTCTGGCTCTGCGCTCCGTGCTGTACTGCGGCAATGCCCAGCAGCTCAAGAAGTACGCCATCCCCATGCTGCGCGGCGAACTTCCAGGCGCCTTCGCGCTGACTGAACCAACTCATGGTTCCGACTCGGTTTCGCTGGAAACCCGTGCCGCCAAGGTCGAGGGCGGATACCGCCTGAGCGGTGAAAAGAAATGGATCGGCAACGGCTCGGTCGGCGGCGTGAGCATCGTTTGGGCCCGCGACGACGAAGGCAAGGTCCGCGGATTCATCGTGCACCAGGATGCCGAAGGCTACAAGGCCACCACCATCGAAAACAAGCTCTCCCTGCGCGCTATCTGGCAGGCGCATATCCGCATGGAGAACGTCTTCGTTCCGGACCACGATGTGATGCCCGAAGCCAAGAGCTTCAAGGACACCTCGCGCGTCCTGTTCGCCACCCGGCTGGGTGTCGCCTGGTCTGCCGTGGGCCACGCGACCGCTTGCTACGAGTCGGCCGTGAGCTACGCCAAGCAGCGCGTGCAGTTCGGGCGTCCGCTGGCCGCCAGCCAGATCGTCCAGGAGCGCCTGGCCCGCATGCAGTCCGAACTGGCTACTATCCAGGTTCTGGTCATGCAGGCGACCAAGCGCGAAACTTCCGGTGAGCTGACCGGCCCGCAGGCGTCGCTGGCCAAGTACACCGCTACCCGCACCGCACGCGCCATCGCAGCGAACGCCCGCGACCTGCTCGGCGGCAACGGCATCCTGACCAGCAACCGCGTGGCCCGCCATTTCGCCGATGTGGAAGCAATCCACACCTATGAAGGCACCGAAACCGTGCAGGCCTTGATCATGGGCCGCGACATCACCGGCTTCTCAGCGTTCGCCTAGAACCTGGGCGCCGGAAAGCACGCCGGGACCTGGCTCGTTCTTCCGGGCCTCGGCCCCGGCGTGCTTTTGCCTACTGCCGGCCCAATCGGTTCTTGGTCTTTGCCGTTGCCACGTGGTCCCATGGATTCTCCGGCCAAGGATGCTTCGGGTAGCGCCCGCGCATTTCAGAACGCACCTGGGCGTAGGGCCCATTGAAGAAGCTAACCAGGTCATCGGTCACCGCCAGCGGCCTGCCACCGGGTGAAAGCAAGTGGAACTGGACGGCAAGCTTGCCCTTGACCAGCCGCGGCGACTCATCGAGCCCGAAGCATTCTTGCAATTTCACGGCGACGACCGCTGGACCGGTTTCACCGACCTCGGGATAGGCCACGGAAATCCTTGATCCCGAAGGCACCTGGAGCCGTTCGGGCACCAGCGAATCAAAATCATGGGCATGCTCCCACGGCAGCAAGGTCCGCAATGCCGAATACAGGTCAACCTTGGCCGCGTTCTTGCCGGCGGCTACCTGCCGCAAGACCGGCTGCAGCCAGTTGCCCGCCGAGGCAATCAGGGCCTGGTCATCCACCGCGGCAAAGGGTTCGCCCAGCAGGCGATGGGCCACGGCCATTCGCCGGCGCAAGGCATCAAACTTTTCATGGGTGCCGAAGAAGGCTATCCCCTGCGTAGCTATGGCGCTGGCAACAGCCTGCATGCCCAGCTCTGCGGTGGCCTTGACCGGATGGGCCGCCAGCTCGATCTCGCCAAAGCTCTCGATCTGGCGAGCGGTGATCCTGCCGTCAACCAGCTCCGCCACTTCGCGCTTCTGGTGCATCTGCGGCAACAGGTCGACGGCAGTGCCAAGTTCGATGCCAACGGCCCGTCGGATCACCGCCTTGGATCCGGCACGGGAAACTTCGGCGACCGCAAGAAATTCCTCATGCATCAGCTGGCTGCCGCGTGGCAAGGTTGCCCGGGTCCCCGAAGCCAACAGGTATTCCTCCGGGCCGACCTTGCGCGCAATCCATTGCGGGTACGCCAAAGCGCACACGCCTGCCAGGGCCGCAGCTGCCGGTGCAGGCTGCCGCCCGGTGCGGTTTTCCGCAGTGCCCAGGAGCTTTTCCAGGCGCTGCGCTTCATGCTTCCAGGCACGGTGCGCCGGATGCGAACTCCGGCGCACCGCGGCAAGCAATTCATTCAGGTCCGCGCTGGCAATGCGTTCCGAGCTGGCCAGCAATGCGACAGCATCCGAGGCAGCCCGGGTGCCGAAAATCCGGCTGCCTTCGAGCAACGCGCGGGCGGCACGCGGGTCTGCTGGAACCTTCATCATCTGCTCGCCCAGGGCGGTGATCTGCCCGGTGCCGTCAACCGCGTCCAGGCTGCGCAGGATCTGCTCATCGCTGGCCATGGCGCTAGCCGGCGGCGCTTCCCACATGGCCAGCCCCTCGCCACGCGGGGTCCCCCATGCCGCGAGCGACAAGCCGGCGGCGACCAGGTCGCCGGTGCGGATTTCCGGTGTGGAGTGCGCCGGGGCGGCGGCAAAGGACTTGGGGTCCAAGGTCCGCACCACCTTGCCCGGCCCGAGTCGTCCTGCCCGGCCCGCCCGCTGGGTGGCCGCGGAACGGCTGGCCACCACGGTCATCAACCCCGAGAAACCACGCGAGCTGTCTCGGCGCGGCTCGCGGGCGTAGCCGGCGTCCACCACCAGATGAACGCGCGGCACGGTCACCGACGATTCGGCAATGGAGGTGGAGACGATGATCCGCGGGGCGCTGCCAGCCTCCGGCTCACTGAGGATCCGGTCTTGTTCCTTGGAAGAGATCTGCGAGTGCAAGGCCAGGACTTGCACTCCGGAGGCAGAAATCTGCGAGCAGACGCGGTCGACTTCCCGTACCCCGGGGACGAACACCAAGGTGTCCACCGGGGTTGCGCTTGCTGCGTTGGCTGCCGCGCTGTGGCGTACCGCGACGGCGGCAACGTGGCGCAGGTAGTCATCGTTCAGCCCGCGTTCGGTGTTCCGGATTCCGGCGAAGCTGTCGAAAGCTTCTTGCACGGCAAACTGCGCGGTGTGGGCGCTGAGCACTGGAGCGGCCTGGCCACGGGCCAGCAGCGCCGAGAGTTCCCCGGCGTGCAAGGTGGCACTCATCAGGATCAGCGACAGGTCATCACGCAATTCGCTGACCTGGTTGGCCATCGCCAGCAACAAATCCGTATCGATCGACCGCTCGTGGACCTCATCAATGATCACCGCGCTCACACCGGCAAGATCCGGATCGGCCAGCAACCTGCGCAGCATCAGGCCTGCGGTCACGAATTCCACGCGGGTCTGCGCCGAAGCTTGCCGTTCCCCGCGCACGGCGAAGCCAACACGCTGGCCCAGAACCGATCCATCAAGCTGGGCGAGGCGACGGGCAGCAGCCCGGGCAGCGACACGGCGTGGCTGGGTCACGATGATCTTGCCAGCCAGTCCTGCCTGGTCCAGGGCGTTGGCTACCGTGGGTGGAACTATCGTCGTCTTGCCGGATCCCGGTGGCGCTTGGATCACCAACGGCTGGGCAGGATCAGCCGCCAAGGATTCTTGGAGTTCCTCCCTGCTGGGACCGAAAGCCAGCCCTGAAGCAATCCTGTTCAGGTCGAAGCGGGCCGAACTCATGCTTGGCGTCCAGCCCAGAAGGACTCGATGGCCTTGACCACAGGCTCAATCGGGAACAGGGTGCTGCCGTGGGTTCGCCCCGGCAAGGCCACCATGCGCGCATTGGGCAAGGTGCGGACCATGATCTTGTTCTGGTCGAAGCGCGGCTGGTCCCGGGTGCCGATCAGCAGCAAGGTCGGGATTCTGATCTTGCCCAGCTCGGACAGGTTGATGTTCTGCAGGGTCTCGGCGGCCTCGTAGTAGGCAGCCAGGGCCAGCGGGTCGTTGGACTTGAAGGCCATGCGGGTTGCTGGATCCAGGCGTCCATTCTTTTCTTGCCCGGTGACGAATCCTTCGATGTCGCCATTGCGCAGGACCTCGAGGTAGCCGGGGAAGAAGAGCTTCCCGATTTCGCCGGGGGTAATTTCGTAGGTGCCGCCGAGCATGATCAGCGAGATCACCTGCTCTGGGTGGTGCATGGCCATGTGCAGCCCGGTGCGTGCGCCAAAAGAGTAGCCGACAATGTGAATACGTCCGATGCCCAGGTGATCCATCACCGCGCGGATATCGCTGGCCACCTTGTCCATGGTGTAGTCGGCTACGTCATGGGATTTGGCTGACTTGCCATGCCCGCGCAGGTCCATGCGGATGGTGCGGTGCCCCTGGCCCAACGCCTTGGTGTAGCCGAGTCCTCTCCAGATGGACCGGGACAGGGCGGAGCCATGGAGGAAGAGAATCGGCTCCCCGGCAGCCCCGTCATCGTCAAAGAAGATTTCGGAACCATCTGCGGGATTATTGATCATCGGCATGCCTTCGATTAAATCCTGTATTGACGGTGAAGGCGAAATCTGTGTTTGCCGCCGCCCTCGACATCCGCGGCTAATAGGTGAACACTGAAGACACAGGGTCCAGCCATCCGCAGGGGGTGGCCCACGGAAGTTGGGAGGAAGATCATGCCTGAACAATCAGCTGCTGGGCAGCCCGGTGGCGCTGAAGAGGAAAAGCTGCGGCTGGCCGCAGAAGAAAAGAAGCGCCATGACGAGCACGATGAAGCTCTCGTCGAAGAGTGGGAAGACGAGTCATTCCCGGCTTCGGATCCGCCTTCGAATTATTAGCAAAAGCCTTTTCCCAAGAGACCGCACACCTCGCATTCAGCTACTTTCAAGTTTCAGCTCCTAGTGTGGTTATTACCTTCTCAAGGTGCGAGTGATCTAGATGAACCGATCCGCACAGGCGTTACCTCCTTGGCCTGGCGGGTCGGTTCTTCATTTAATCCCAATCCACGAAACCATTACGCACACAGCGGATCCACCTTTGCGCTATTTATTTAGTTCAGGCTCTGGCCTATTGTGGAAACTGACGTCAAATCGATTTCCGCTCGCCAGCGCTTGACCTGGCAGAAAGGTGCCTCGTGGAATACGAACGCCTCCCGTCCATCCCGGAACTGCACCGTCCCTACACTGCTGCCGCAGACCGCTATGCGCACTTCGGCTACCGCCGCGTTGGCGACTCCGGCCTGCGCCTGCCCCCGCTGTCCCTGGGACTGTGGTGGAATTTCGGCGATAACCGTCCATTCGATTCCCAGCGCGAGATCCTGCGCCACGCTTTCGATAACGGCATCAACCACTTCGATCTGGCCAACAACTATGGTCCTCCGGCAGGTTCAGCCGAAGAGAACTTCGGCCGCATGATGGAAAAGGACTTCAAGCCCTACCGCAACGAGCTGGTCATCTCCTCCAAGGCCGGCTACGACATGTGGCCAGGCCCGCACGGCACCTTCGGCTCGCGCAAGTACCTGCTGGCCTCCTGCGAAGCCTCGCTGAAGAAGATGAATCTGGACTACGTGGACATCTTCTATTCGCACCGTTTCGATCCGAAGACTCCTCTGGAAGAAACCATCGGCGCTTTGGATACCCTGGTTCGCCAGGGCAAGGCCACCTACGTGGGCATCTCCTCGTACTCGGCAGAACGCACCGCCGAGGCTGCCGCTATCGCCAAGGACCTGGGAACCCCGCTGGTAATCCATCAGCCTTCCTACAACATCCTGAACCCGTGGGTAGAGCACGGCCTGCTGCAAACCCTGGAAAAGGAACGCATGGGCACCATTGCTTTCACCCCGCTGGCCCAGGGCCTGCTCACCGATAAGTACCTGGAAACCACTGATGTGGTCCGCCAAGGCGGACGCCGTTCGCTCGAAGCCCAGCTGACCGATCAGAACCTGGCCAAGGTCCGCAGCCTGAACGAGGTTGCGCAGACGCGCGGGCAGTCGCTGGCGCAGATGGCCCTGGCCTGGTTGCTGCGCGATGGCGCGGCAACCTCGGTATTGATCGGCGCCTCGTCCACCAAGCAGCTCGACGAGAACTTGGGCGCGCTGGACAACCTTGAGTTCTCCGACGCGGAATTGGCCCAGATTGCCAAGATCGCCCAGGGCGATGCCGGAATCGACTGGTGGCGTTCTTCCGCTATCGGCTAGTAATCCACTGATCACACAGGTAATACCTGTGTTCTTGAGCCGCGGTTTCCGAGACAAGTCTTGGAAACCGCGGCTTTTTCATTCGCTTCCGTCTGCAACTTCCACTCAAGCCAAATACCTGCTGTTCCTTGGTGGCTGAATGTTGTTTCTGCGGATAAGCTCGGAGTAGACGCAATATGAAGTGAATTACATTCATTTATTGCGTGGAGTCCGCTAGCGTTAGATCCACACGGCTTACGCTGACCACTTTTGTGCATACGACAGGAGCATTGATGAGCGCCCCAACCTACAAGGTCTTGAACCCGGCAACCGGTGAAGTCGTCGAGGAATTCGCCGCGGCCACCGATGAGCAAGTCGAACAGGCGCTGGCTGCCGCGCAGAGCGCCTACGAATCATGGCAGGACGTTGACATCAACGAACGCGCCAAGATTGTTTCCAAGGTAGGCACGCTCTTCGCCGAGCGCGCAGCAGAACTCGGCAGGATCATGACCACCGAAATGGGCAAGCCATTGTCCGAGGCCGTGGGCGAAGCTGAATTCTGCCAGGAGATCTTCGAGTACTTCGCCACCGAGGGACCAGCCTTGGCAGCGGACCAGGAGATCAAGTCCTTCTCCGGCGGCAAGGCCGTCGTTCAGAAGCGCCCGGTTGGCCCGCTGCTGGGCATCATGCCGTGGAACTTCCCGCTGTACCAGGTAGCGCGCTTCGCGGCACCTAACCTGATGCTGGGCAACACCATCATCTTGAAGCATGCCGAGTCCTGCCCGCGTTCAGCACTGGCCATCCAGGAAATCATGGATGAGGCTGGAGTACCGGCCGGCGTCTACAACAACCTCTTCGCCACCCACGACCAGATCTCCACCATCATCGCCGATTCCAGGATCCAGGGTGTTTCCTTGACCGGCTCGGAGCGCGCTGGCGCCATTATCGGCGAGCAGGCCGGCCGCAACCTGAAGAAGGCCGTACTGGAGCTGGGCGGCTCGGATCCATTTGTTGTCCTGGACTCCGATGACGTACCGGGCATCGTGGATACCGCTTGGGGCTACCGCATCGACAACACCGGCCAGGCCTGCAACTCGAACAAGCGCATGATCGTCATGGAAGACATCTATGACGAGTTCGTTTCCGAACTGACCAAGCGTGCCGAAGGCCTGCAGCCTGGCGACCCGATGGCGGAAGCCGAAGGCACCTTCGCTCCGCTGTCCTCCCGCAAGGCGGCAGAGTCCCTGCACGAGCAGGTCCAGGACGCCGTGGCCAAGGGCGCTACCCTGCACGCCGGCGGCGTGCTGCACGACGGCCCTTCGGCCTACTACTCCCCTGCGGTGCTCACCGGCATCACCAAGGAGATGCGTGCCTACTACGAGGAGCTCTTCGGCCCGGTAGCAGTGGTCTACAAGGTATCCAGCGACGAGGAAGCCACTGAGCTGGCCAACGACACCATTTACGGCTTGGGCGGTTCGGTGCACTCCACCGACGTCGAGCGTGCCTCCAGGGTGGCTCAGAAGCTGCAGTCCGGCATGACCAACGTGAATGCAGCCAGCGCAGAGGGTGCAGAAATGCCGTTTGGCGGCGTGAAGCGTTCGGGCTTCGGCCGCGAGCTTGGCCCGCTGGGCATGGACGAATTCGTGAACAAGCGCCTGTTCTACGTAGGCGAATAATTCTTTAAACGATATGGGGTAGCTGAACCAAAAGTTCAGCTACCCCATATTTTTGTGTTTAGCTATCGTCCAGCTGCAACCAGTTCCTTTTCTTCGAAAAGTTCGTCTTCGATCGAGCGCCTTCGAAGAATCTTTCTGTTCACGAATCCAGCGATCGCCGCCCATTCCTTATTGGAAATGAAGAGCAAGTCCAAAGCGATCATGACCAACGAGAACTGCCAGAGACCTGCCAGTAGAAGCGCGATGCCCATGTGCATAGTGAATAGGACCGCCACAGCCCATGGACGCAGCTTGCGCCACAGAATGAAAATGATGAAACCGCCCTGGGCAATCAGAGTCATCCACGATGATATTTTGATGAACAAACTGGACTGCCAAATCAGCTCGTTGAGTCCTGGGTAGATCTGATAAGACTCCAAATTCAAGGCATAGTAGAAGCCCGTTCCATCAAGCCAGTTATCCCCGATGACTTTCAGATAGCTGGAGATAACGTAGACAATGACGATCTGCGCCATGCACAGCAGAAGCACGATATTGTGGACCGCGTTCCATGCTGGCTTGTTCTTGCGATTGACGGTCTTTCCCTTACGTCGCCGCAACCAAGAATCCACTGAGAAATGCTCGTTGAGGTTGGCGAAAACAAGGAAGAGCAAGGTAATTCGCGTTAGCGTATCCCCGCCGTTGGTGAGATATGGGTTGTTGGACTGCAACGCAACGAGGAACAGCAGGAACAACGGCGTGATGTACTTAGTCTTCCAGCCAGCGATGAAGATCAGCACGATGGCTATGAAAGCCATGTACCCAAGGCTGAAGAGCAATTCGTCGCTCTTGGTAAGAATCGTGTCAAAGGTCCAGTAGCCGCGCCGTTTGGCTTCCGGATCAACCCACCAGGAGGCTGGCCCCCAAAGTATGGAACGGTCTTCCATGCTTGGCAGCAAGACGGTGAGCATACCGATGCCGTAAATAATACGCAGCAACGAGAAGCTGATCAGAGAGTGTTTAGATTCGAGAAGCCAGTTACCGAATTTATCAATAAGAGATGTCATTTCCTATCGACCTTCCTGGCGGTCAATCATGTTCTCCAAATGCTCCACGGCATGTTCGTACGGGCTGGCATCAGCCGCACGCCATCCGAAGGTTCGCACGCTCGTTTCGAATTGCGCGTCGTCCATGAAGCGGTGGTTGAAGTCGTTATTTCGATCTCCGACGATGCGCCATTGCACATCACGTGCTTTCTTCCCGGTATAGGCTTCAGAGTAAACCGTGGCGTAGCGAACAAGCATGTAATCCATACGTACAAAGCTCACTACACGTGATGAGTTTTTTTCTTCACCCTGGATGGCTTTGACGACTTCACTGTCGGTCATGACATCGCGTTTCTTACCGTCAACAGAGACAAAGTTCTTCCGTGCAGTTTCCCGCTGATCGGACTTCAGCTTGTTGAATCGTGAGAGGTAAACACTGGTGGTGTTTTGAGAAAGTTTTTGAATCCGGGAGGGGGCCAAGCTGCCTTTATTCAGTAGTCGCTCTACTTCGGTAACGGGAATCCATTCCGATTCTGTGATTTTCCCGTCGTCGTCATATGCCCGGGAGCGAACCTCCAAGTAGGAGTCGCGCTTCTGAATATTGGGAGCAAAAACATTCCATTTCTGACTGAAGAACGGCGATAATTCGCGCTTCACTGGATTAGATGCTTCCACTGCCATGGATACTGCTACTGCGCTATAACCAAGGACCATTACCAACGCAACAATTACGGCTATCAGCCTTCGCGTGTGACCTTTTTTGGTCATCCTTACCTCTCGAATGTCAGGGCGTCATTCCGCTTGCCGTCATTGCCCAAATTTTCTATCGACATCGGTCTCTGCTGAACACTTTGCCGGGCATTCAGCCAGCTACTGAAATCTTCTGTATCGATTACTCGCCTATTTAAGAGAACTATATTCCAACAGAACAAGGTTCAGATGCGCAGCCACATCTAAGTCATGTGCCAAATAAAAAGTCTTGAGCTGGGCAGCTAATATCAGCTGCCCAGCTCAAGATTTATGGTGCTACTTTACGATAGCTTAGGCCTTCTTACGACGGAGCACGGTTACGGCTCCACCTGCGAGGACCAGCAGCAAGGCGATTCCGCCGATTACCAGTGGAGCGTTTGCGCCGGTGTCGGCCAACTTGTCCTTCTTGGAATCGTTCTTAGAATCGTTCTTGCCCGAATCGTTGCTGTCGTTATCGCCAGCATCGGTAGCGTCAGCATCGGTAGCGTCAGCATCGGTAGCGTCAGCATCGGTAGCGTCAGCATCGGTAGCGTCAGCATCGGTAGCGTCAGCATCGGTAGCGTCAGCA
>NZ_JANUFE010000006.1:0-213777 GCF_024807995.1 Arthrobacter sp. JUb119 | reverse complement strand
GGCGTCTACATGGGTGCCTCCTTCGCCCCGAACCACAAGGGCATGCCGATGGTTCCCCAGGACGCCCGCATCGACTTCTTCTCCCGCCAGGTACTGACCGGACGCAATGTCATGGCCAAGTCCAGCTGGGGAAACCGCGTGCTCTCCCACGTCTACGGCGGATTGAACTACCAGGTGGAGCACCACCTGTTCCCGTCCATGCCGCGCGCCAACCTGGCCGGCGTCTCGCGCATCGTGCGCCAGTACTGCGACGAGCACCAGGTCCCGTACACCGTGGCCAGTGTCCGCGAATCCTACGCACAGGTGATCACCTACCTGAACAAGGTCGGGCTATCGGCCCGGGATCCTTTCGAGTGCCCGATGATCTCCGGTTACCGCGTCAGCGCATAGTTCAGGCTGAAGCAGCAAAGAGCTAGGATCCCTTGCCACCAAAGGCAAGGGTTCCTAGCTCTTTCCCGTCTGCGTCAAGGACAAGCATCTTTTCGCCGTCCTCCAGCTTGGCGGAGGCAGCGCGCGAGAGCCAGTCATCCACGCCTTCGCAGAACATCTTGGTCGAAGCCAGCGCGGCGAATTCCAGGTCTTCGGATGCACTCCAGGTACCGGCGAGGCGGTTGCAGCCATCGCTGCCGGTGATCTTGCCGTCTTCGGCAAGCGCCAGCCACGGCTGGCCTTGCTCCTTGCTGCCCCACAAGCCGACCGGATCCTGGAGTATCACGCTGGTCTCGCTTTCAGTTGGCTGGCTGGCGCCCGGCTCGCCCGGGGTCGCCCCGCAGGCGGCAACACCGAAAGCCAAAGACAGTGCCGCGGTGCGCAGGAAGAATCGCTTCATATCCCCCAGCCTAGGTCTTCGGCCCACCCGCTGGCCAGTACCGGATTACGGCTGGGAGTCTACTGGCTGGGTAGGCTCCTTCGGCCCGACAACCTCGATTGCCCCGGTCACCGTACGCTGCACGCCGGTGCTGACGGGAACGACTTCTTCGGCAACTGGCTTGCTGCGGGCAGCATGGCTATGGCGCAGATCAAGGATACCGACCAGCAAGGTGGCCAGGACCAAGAGGGAAATGGCAGCGAATGAGAGCGCCATGGCGATCGAGTACCCGGCTACGTGGTTCATGCCGTAGAAGACAGCGGTAATCACCGCAATGCCCACCGCAGTGCCCACGCGCTGGGAAGTCTGCATCAAGCCGCCGGCACTGCCGGAGTTGGCCACGGGAACTTCCATGAGGGTCAGCGCCTGGTTAGGCGAAATAATGAAGCCCTGGGCTACGCCGATGAAGGCCAGCGAAAGCAGCATCCACCAGATGTTCAGCAGCCCGCGATCCTCCAGGACCACCACGGCAATGGTGGCCAGCAGGCCGAACAGGGCGCTGAGAATGCCGCCGATGACCATTTTTCGCCCCACGGTCATGACATAGCGTCCGGCGATGTCGGAGCTGAAGGCGGAGAGCAGGGCCGCGGGAAGGCAGATCAGCCCTGCCTGCAGGGCACTGAAACCCTGGGATTGCTGGACGTAAATGGCCACCAGCACCCAGACGCTGGAAACACCCATGAAGTACAGGCCCGCAATGAGCGTGCCGTTGGTGAAGCTGCGGATCTTGAACAGGGCCAATTCCACCATTGGTTCGCGCCCGAGCTTCTTGTACTTCTTCTCCCACCAGACCCAGAGCACCATGACCAGCACTGCCAAGGCCAGCAGCGACC
Source organism: Arthrobacter sp. JUb119 (assembly GCF_024807995.1). Taxonomy (NCBI): domain Bacteria; kingdom Bacillati; phylum Actinomycetota; class Actinomycetes; order Micrococcales; family Micrococcaceae; genus Arthrobacter; species Arthrobacter sp. JUb119. The sequence continues at coordinate 212,076 of NZ_JANUFE010000006.1, read as the reverse complement.
AGAGCCATGGGGTTTCGCGGCCCTGGACGAATGGCAGGAGCAGGGCGAAAATGCCAACCGCCAGCAGGAGGCCGCCAACCGGGTCCAGATCCACCTTGCCCGCTGGCTTGTTGAACAGCGGCTTAGGCAGCCACAGCAGCGCCAGGACAATAGCCAGCACGCCGACCGGGACGTTGATCAAGAAGGTGGCGCGCCAGCCGGCGTCTTCGCCAAACCAGTTGATCAGCAATCCGCCCAGCACCGGCCCAATAGCTACCGAGAAGCCGACGGCGGTGCCCAGCAGCCCGTAGGCCCGGCCGCGGGCCGCGCCACGGAAGTGCTGCTGGATCATGCCCATCACTTGGGGGTTGAGCAGGCCTGAGCCAACGCCCATGATGAAGCGGGCAATGTTCAATACCAGTGGATCCGCGGCCAGCCCTGCGAGGATGCTGGCGGCTGTGAAGATCGCCAAACCCGCCACGAACATCACGCCACGGCCCAGCAGGTCGCCGGCGCGTCCGGCAGCAACCAGCACCACGCCGAAGGTCAGCGCATATCCGGCCAATACCCACTGCAGGTCCGCTTCGGTGGCGTGCAGGGTGGAACCGATGGCAGGAAGAACCACGTTGACGATGCTGACCGAAACCAGCGACATGAACATCGCTGCCAGCAGCACGCCCAGCAATCGCCATCGTGCTCCGGCCGAGAGTTCTTCAGCAACTGGTACCGGATGCGGCTTGCTCTGGGACATGGGCCAACTTTCAAACGAATTCCAGGCCGCACAATCCTGCGGTCCTTCAACCTACAGCGTTGGCCAGCTGGCTAATATTCCCTGTCGAGGTGCTTATTTCACTCTTTGTGGTCTTCGGCGGCCCGGTTGAGCTCGAGCATCTGCGCAATAGCCAGCAACCGCAACTCGACGACTTCCCCGAAAAGGTCATCGCTGTCCTGCTGCGGCAGCTCGAGCGCTTGGCGTGCCAGCGGTGTCGGAACTTCCGGGTAGGCGTCAAGCAATTGGACCGGCACCAGCGAGCTCACGTAGTCCGGGCTGTCCTTCGAGCGGCGGTCATAGTAGTAATCCACATGCATCACGAAACCCAGGACATCCCGTTCCAGGGCGCGGACCATGGCCACTGCCTGCTTGAGCGTCAGCCCGATATCCACGAAGAAGGCGAGGATCCGTTCCATCAATTCATTGCGGAACGGGCCGGGCTCCACCTTGAGCTTTTCGTCGAGCGTCAATTGCGAGGCCCGGGGGTAGGCCCGGTAGGCCCGGCGCGTCGCGTTGTACGCTTCGGTCACCCCGAGCTTCCAGTCGTTGCAGTCGAACTCGATCAGCGGATTGATCGAGATGAAGCGCCCCACCGCCAGGTTGATGACTTCTTGGCGATCCGCCACGTAGTTGTACAACGCCCGCGGGGTGACATTGAATTCGGCCGCAAGACGGTGCATGGTCAGCGCGTCGTAGCCCTCGGCACCGGCGATTTCCAGAGCCTTCTGGGCCAGCTGCTCTTTGCTCAGGGACTGGAATTCAGAGTCCTTGCGCGGGCGCCCGCGACCACGTTTTGTCGGTTCAGGAGAGGAATTTTCCTTATTCTCGGCCATGTCACGAGGATATACGCATTTTCTCTGTAAATTCCCATTAAGCGCCTACAAGTATTGAAACTCCTAAAACAGGGCCAGCAATTTCCTGGCTCGTTCGTGCCACATGCCGGCAGCTAGCGCGAGATGTCCTACGGCGAAGCTCATGCCGCCAGCCAGCCACGGCCAGGCCAGGACCGCCCCGTAGGTTCCTGGCAGCGCAGCGACGAATCCAGCGGCCATCACCAGCAGGCCGGCTGCGACCAGCGCAATATGAGCCAGCTTCCAGCGGAAGGGCAACAGCATCGCCAGCACGGCCAGCAGCGCGGCCGGAGCCAGGATCAGCCATGGCGCAGCGCTGAAGCTGGCCAGGCCTTGGTAGCTGGCATACCCCAGGACCAGGATCAGCAGCACCGCCGCGCACACCAGCCAGCCGGGCCCGGGGCTTGCCATGGAACCGCGCATCATCAGCAGCGGGGTGAAAACCTGTGCCCAGAGCAGCACGGTCACCGGAATGAAAAAGAGCGAGAGCTGTCCGCCACCGGCCGCGCAGATAACGGTCATGATCACAGCCCCGAGGATGTGGATGGTGGTGCCGGCACTATTGGGCAGCCACAAGGGAACCAGGCTGAGGATGACCGGAATGAACGCCAGCCAAATCAGCTGGGATCCGATCAGCAATTCGAGTTGCCCCAGCAGCCCGCCAACTCCCCCGGCAACAAAGCCGAAGCTCTGTTCGTTGGCCAAGGCGGCTTGCGGCGGGGCGAAAAGCACCACCATCAGGGTCAGCAGTGCGAGAGCGAAAATTGGCCACGCCAGAATACGCGTCAAGAAGTACTTGCCGCTGCCCACTTCCAGGGCTTCGGGCTCATGGCGTTCGAATTTGAGCGCGCGCGAGGCAGGCTCGCCGAGCAAGCGGATCAAATCGCTCTTGCGGCGTCCGCCGCCAGGCAGGCGGAGAATCTCCTGCTTGGTGGTTTCAATGACTTCGTTGCGTTCTTGCAAAGACAAGAAATCCAGCGCACGGCGAAGTTGCTCCAAGTAGTTGCGGGCGGCGCGCGGCAAGTAGGGCTTCATGCCTTTTACTCTACGTGCTCCGGCCCATGGGCTGACGCAGGCAAAATGGGGCAACGCCAGTGGCGTTGCCCCATCTGCCCGAAGCGGTCAGTTGCTGCGGGCTACTTGCCTGCGCCGGCGGTCAGGCCGCCGACAATGTACTTCTGCAAGAACAGGAACAATGCCATCACCGGGATCGCTGCCAGTACCGCACCGGCAGCGAAGACCGACCAGTTGGAGGTGAATTCCTCCGAGACGTAGGAGTACAGTCCCACAGCCAGCGTCTGGTTCTCCGGGGAGACCAGGATGACCGAGGCGATCACGAAGTCCGAGGTGCTGGAAATGAAGGACAGCAGGCCCACGACGGCCAGGATCGGTGCCACCAGGCGCAGGATCATGGTGAAGAAGATGCGGGCATGGCCAGCACCATCGATCTTCGCCGCTTCATCGATTTCCACCGGAATGGTGTTGAAGAAGCCGTACATCAGATAGGTGTTCACACCCAGTGCCCCGCCCAGGTACACCATGATCAACGCGATCTGGTTATCGATGCCCAAGACCGGGAAGACATCTCCCAGCGAGGTGAGCAGGATGAAGATCGCCACTACGGCCAGCAGCTGCGGGAAGATCTGCACAATCAGCAAGCTGACCAGGCCCACGCGGCGGCCGGTGAAGCGCATCCGCGAGAAGCTGTAGGCAGCCAAGGCGCCGAGGAACACCGAAGCGGCCGCCGTGGTCAGGCCGATCACCAAGGTGTTGATGAACCAGGCGCCGAAGGGACGCTGCTGATTCTGGAACAGCTCCACATAGCTGTTGAAGCCGATGGTGGTGAACAATCCATTGGAAGACAGCAGGGTTCCATTGGGGTTCAGCGAGGCCGAGAGCACGTAGAGCAGCGGGAAGGCCGCATAGATGCACAGGGCCACGCCGATCAGGTGGCGCCAGCCGGTGGAGGCGAACCATTTGCCCAGGCCCTGGCGCCCCGCGCGTCCCTTGGGTGCGCCGGCTACCGGCCTGCCGGTGATTTCGGTGCTCATTAGTTCAGCTCCTCCAGTGCCTTGGTCTGCTTGAAACTGATAATCGAGATGATCGCGACGATCACGAAAATGATGATGGAGAAGGCGCTGGCCAGCCCATAGTCGCGCTGGGAGCCAACGAAGGCCACCTTGTAGACCATGGAGATCAGGATGTCGGTGGATCCCACGTTCAGTCCTGCATCCTGCATGCGCGGCCCGCCTTCGGTGAGCATGTAGATCACGTTGAAGTTGTTGAAGTTGAAGGCGAAGGAGCTGATCAGCAGCGGAGCCACCGAGACCAGCAGCAGCGGCAGCTTGATCAACCGGAAGATCTGGAACGGCTTCGCCCCGTCGATGGTGGCCGCTTCGGAGAGTTCATTCGGAATGGACTGCAGCGCCCCGGTGCAGACCAGGAACATGTACGGGAATCCGAGCCACAGATTCACCCAGAGCACGGAGAACTTCGCCAGCCACGGGTCGGTCAGCCAAGGGATCTGCGCTCCGCCCAGGAGCACCTGGTTGACGAACCCGAAGTCGCGGTTGAGCATGCCGGCCCAGACCAGCCCGCCCAGGAACGCAGGGAATGCGTAAGGCAGGATCGAGATGACGCGGTAGACCTTCCGCCCCTTCATGCGCATGTCGTTGAAGACAATCGCCAGGAACAGCCCGAGGAAGAAGGTGGTCGCCACCGACAGGAAGGCGAAGGCGAAGGTCCACACGGTGACAGAGAACAGGGCGTTGCGGATCGAGGAATCGGTGACCGCACGGGTGAAGTTCTCGAAGCCCACGTTGATGGACCAGCCGGGCATCAGCTGCGAGCCGTCTTGCGCGGTATACGCGCCCACGCCGGTGTCCCGGTACACCACGCCGGTCTGCTGATCGGTCATGGTGTCCGCGGCTTCATCATGCTTGATGGAGGAAGTGTACTGGTAGGCGGTGCGGCCATCGCTGGTGCGCACGGTGCCATCTGCCGGGTTCTCGGTGAATGGAACGGCCAGCGAGGTGACTTCCTGCTGGCGGCCCAGCAAATCGGCGAAAGCCAGTTCGGAGTAGTCCCCCAGGCCAGCGGGGTCTACCGGGACGAAAGGATCATCCGCATCGCCGAGCAGCTGCTGGCCATCGCGCTCAATGAGCATCGCCAGCCCGTCTTGCCCCTCGAGGATGGACACCGGGTAGCCGGCTGATCCCTCGACGCGGTTCTGGTTGGATTGCAGCAGCGCGCTGATCGCGTCATCCTTATCCGAGTTGTGCCCCGAACCGTAGTTGGTGAAGGCGATATACCCGGTGTAGCCGATCACGAAGACCTGGAAGATCAGCAGGAAGATGGTGCCCGGCAGCAGGTACTTTGCCGGCAGCCATCCGCGCTTGAAGTAGACCACGTTGATCAGCACGGTAATGGCCGCGATCACCGCGGCGATCGCCCAGGCTTCGCGCCCCAGTGCGGTGAAGACCGCGAAGAGCGCGGTCGCATCGACGATCGCCACCAGGATGATCTTGGCGAGCATGGCCCCAATGGAGGTGCTTGTGGCATTCGCGAAGCGCCTAGCTGCCGGTGACAGCTTGGGCTTCGTCTCCTCGGTGCCGGGTTGCGGCCCTTGGCGGGCGGTCTTTGTCATCTTCCAGATATCCCTGTCGATCAAGTGCAGTTAGCGCTGGTGAATTGCAGGCGCTGGGGCCCGGAAGAGTTCCTCCCGACCCCAGCGCCCACCGTTGTGCCTGGTGGCAGGTGTTCCTACTTCGAGATGGCCTTTTCGATATCCGAGGTCATCTGCTTCCAGCGCTTGGCTGGATCAGCCTTGCCGGTGATGATCTCGGCCTCGGCTACGCCCCAGAACTCCCATACGGCAGCCATTTCCGGGATGTTCGGCATCGGCACACCGTTGGCGCCGACCTCGCCGAAGGCAGCGATGGTTTCATCGGCCTTGGCCGCTTCGAATGCCGCGTTGTTTGCCGGCGGGCGGTTGCCTACCTCGTACAGTTCGGTCTGGACTTCTTCGGTGCCGATGTAGTTGGTCAGGAATTCGGTAGCGGCCAGCAGGTTCTCGGTCTTCGCGGAAACGAAGAAACCCTGCACGGCGACGAATGGCTGGGCCTGTTCTCCACCGGCCGATGGAATCGGGTCGATTTCCAGGTTGATCTCAGCTTCTTCCACTGCTTCCACGTTCCATGGACCGGTCAGGAAGAATGGCGAGTCGCCGGAGATGAACTTCTCCTTGGCAATGTCCCCGTCGAGGCTGGTCTTCAGGTTGCCTTCTTCGCCCTCTTCAGCCAGCCACTTGGCGAACTCGATGCCGCCCTCGTTGCCGATCTGCAGATCTGCCGGGTCGTAGGCGCCCGTATCATCGGTGCCGAACACCGGTGCGCCGAAGGAGGTCTGGAACGGGTAGGCGTGGAATGGGTCGCCGACATCAGAGACCTGCACCAGGAACGGGAATTCGGTGCCGGCCTTCTCGCCGGCGGCAATCATGTCATCGAAGCTCGTCGGAGCTTCCTTGACCAAATCCGCATTGCGCAGCAGGGCCAGGTTCTCGGTGGCGTAGGGAACGCCGTAGGTGTTGCCCTCGTAGCTCATGGCGTTGACGGCGACGTCCTGGAATTCGCCGGCCTTGTCGCCCAGCTCAACTGGCTGCACGACACCGTTGTTGACCAGGTTGCCCAGCCAGTCGTGGGCGCCGATGGTGATATCCGGGCCTTTGCCGGTAGGAACCTGGCGCAGGAAGTCTTCCTGGATCTTGGAGAAGTCCTTGATCACCAGGTCCACCTTGACCCCGGACTGCTTCTCGAAGTCCGCCGCGGCCTCCTTCAGCACTGGTTCGCGGTTGGCATCCACCCATACGGTCAGTTCGCCGCCGGAGGCGGCTGCCGGGGAGGATTGCGCCGCTGCGGGGCTGGAAGAAGCTGCTGGCTCGCTGGTGCCAGACCCGCCGCAGGCGGTGAGCGAGAGTGCGGCAATGGCCGTCAGTGCTCCGCCGAGAAGCCAAGGGTGCTTATTCACCTTCATGGGATGTCCTTTCGTGACAACTGTGTCATCAGGGACCGGGTCGGCCGCGATTTCCGCTGAACCTGCCGGTCGGGTCTTTAGTGGTGCGAGTAACACATTGATTGTAAGCGTTTACAGCGTGGCACAGATCATGAAAATTGACAACAATGCCGATAAAATCAGTTTTATCGGCCGAGGCGCGAATTCTGACCTCACCATGGAACGAAGGCTTTGAAGCATAATTGCAAGCGTTTACAAACTCTGGTGAATCATTTATCGTTACCGTCATGACTTCAATTCGTTCAGCAGCTGATTCCCTTGTGCAATCCGAAGACTCGCAGTGGTGGCGCTCCTCGGTGATCTACCAGATCTACCCGCGCTCCTTCGCCGATTCCAATGGCGATGGGATGGGCGATCTGCGCGGCATTACCCAACGCCTGGAAAGCATCGCTCAGCTTTCGGTCGACGCGATTTGGCTGTCGCCATTCTTCACTTCCCCGCAGAAGGACGCCGGATACGACGTATCGGACTACTGCGATGTGGATCCGCTGTTTGGAACCCTGGAGGACTACGACGCGATGGTCGCCAAGGCCCACGCATTGGGCCTGCGCGTCATCATCGACCTGGTTCCGAACCACTGCTCGGACCAGCACCCGTGGTTCCAGGAAGCGCTCAAGGCGGCGCCCGGTTCCCCCGAACGCGACCGCTTCATCTTCAAGGACACCCCGGCAACCGGGCGCCCGAATAATTGGGATTCGGTCTTCGGCGGCCCGATGTGGACCGAAACCAGGAATCCTGATGGCAGCGCCGGCCAGTCCTACCTGCATATCTTCGACTCCTCGCAGCCGGACTTCAATTGGCACAACGAGGAAGTGCGCGCGATGTTCCGCGACGTCCTGCGCTTCTGGCTGGACCGGGGCACCGACGGCTTCCGCGTTGACGTGGCCCACGGGCTGATCAAGGCCGAGGGCTTGCCGGACTTCACCCCGGACCCATCCGGAGCTTCCATGGGCGGCACCGACGAACTGGCTCCGTGGTGGGGCCAGGATGGCGTGCATGAGATCTACCGCGACTGGCGCAAGGTCATGGACGAGTACGACGGCGAGCGCGTGCTGTGCGCCGAGGCTTGGGTCAATCCCCTGTCGCTGATGGCCAAGTGGGTGCGCGAGGACGAGATGCACCAGGCTTTCAACTTCCCTTACCTCTCCTGCGACTTCGATGCCCAGCAGATCCGCGAAACCATCGACCAGTCCCTGGAGGAGTTCGGCAAGGTCGGCGCCCCGAGCACCTGGGTGCTCTCCAACCATGACGTGGTGCGCCATGCGACCCGCTTGGCGCTGACCGATGAGAACCCGCAAGGCGAGGGCATCGGCCTGAACACCCCGAACCTGCCGGAAGCTGCCGTGGGATTGCGTCGCGCTCGTGCTTCCAGCGCGTTGATGCTGGCCCTGCCAGGTGGCGCCTACATCTACCAGGGCGAAGAGCTGGGCCTGCCAGAAGCCGTTGAACTGCCAGATGAGGCGCGCCAGGATCCTACCTGGTTGCGCACCAATGGCGAGCGCTACGGACGTGACGGCTGCCGGGTGCCCTTGCCTTGGGAAAGCGGCAAGCCCGCTTTCGGCTTCAGCGCGACCGGTGAAAGCTGGCTGCCGCAGCCGGAAGGCTGGGATTCCTATGCCCGCGATGCGCAGGTCGATGACCAGTCTTCCACGCTGAACCTGTACCGCCGCCTGTTGCAGCTGCGCCAGGATCACGCACTGGGCACCGGCACCCTGGATTGGGTCGAAGGCACTGCGGATGATGTTCTGGCTTTCACCAACGGCACTGTGCTGGTCGTGGCCAACTACGCTGCAACTGCACAGCCCTTGCCTGCCGGTGCGCAGGGCGCCACCGAACTGGTGCGCAGCCAAAGCGAGATTTCGGCGGAACCGGGAATGATTCCGGGCGAAACCACGCTCTGGTTCCAGTTGCCGTAGCCGGCCATCTGATGACCGGATGCAGCCGCACCGGGTAATGTTGGGCAGGAGCCGTGGCCAGGGGAAGGAATTTCCCCTAGCCACGGCTGTGCCCATGAAGGAAGGAAGAGAAGTGGCCGGGATCAAAGACGTCGCACAAGCCGCTGGCGTATCCATTGCCACCGTCTCGCGCGCATTATCTGGCCGGGGTTCTGTCTCCGCGTCCGCGCAGGAGGCTGTGCAGCGCGCCGCCACTGAGCTGGGCTATGTGGTCTCATCTTCCGCGTCCGGGCTGGCCTCGGGACGCACCCGCAACATCGGCGTGCTCGTTCCGGTGATCAACCACTGGTTCTACGCTTGCGTGCTGGAAGGCATTTCCAGCCGCTTGATGGACGAGGGCTATGACACCACCCTCTATCAGCTGACCAAGGACCGCACCCAGCGCGAGAAGATCTTCTCCGATTTCCTGCTGCGCCAGCGCGTGGATGCGGTGATCGCGGTCAACGTCGAGTTGGCTGGGGACGAGGTCCAGGCGCTGCTGGCCATGGACAAGCCCCTGGTTGGCGTGGGAGGACCGCTTCCCGGTGTGCCGACCCTGCACGTGAATGACGAAGCGATTTCTGCCCTCGCGACCGGGCACCTCATCTCCCTGGGCCATGAACGCATTGGCTTCATCGGCGGCAACGCGGAAACCGATGTGGATTTCATGGTGCCCACCCACCGCCGCACCGGCTACGAGCGGGCGCTGGCCGAGGCTGGACTTGAACTGGATGAGTCGCTGTTCGCCAGCGCGGACTTCTCCATGGCCCAGGGCTACGCGGTGGCCAAGCAGCTGCTGGGCAACCCGGCATCCCGTCCGACGGCAGTGTTCGCAGCCAGTGATGAAATGGCCATTGGCGCGATCCTGGCCGCCCGCGATCTCGGTTTGCAGCTGCCCCATGACCTGTCGGTCATCGGCGTGGACAATCACGACCTGGCCGAGCTCTTCGGCTTGACCACCGTCGAGCAGCGTCCGCATGAGCAGGGGCAGCTGGCGGTCGCCATGCTGCTGCGTGCTATCCGCGGCCAGGAACCGGCGCAAGCCCACGAGTTGGGTCATCGGCTGATCGTGCGCTCCTCCACCACCCGCCCCGCCCAATAACCGGCCCAGGAATTCCCCGGGCCCAAACGCCGGCGGCCTAGGTGCAATCGATGGCGGTGGCCGGAATTTGGCCGTGCAGCAAACTGCCCGCTGCATCCGCCCACTGATCGGCAAACCACCGGTCGCCAGACGCGCAAATGCCCGCGCGGGCCAGGATCGCTTGATCGCTTGCCTGCGCGGGCATTGTACTGCCGCGAAACTAGTGCGCCACGCGCGAGTCGGCCTGTTCGCCCTCGATTTCTTCCACGTGCAGGTTGCGTCCACGAGTCTCGCCCACCCAGAGCACCGCTGCCACGGAAATGATGGTCAGCACCATGATGTAGATGGCAATCGAGATCGAAGAACCTGTGGTCTCCAGCAGGATCTGCGCCACGGTGGCCGCGAAGGCACCGCCCAAAATAGCGCCAATGGCGTAGCCAATGGAGATGCCCGAGTAGCGGATCTGCGCCGGGAACATCTCCGCGTACATCGCCGACTGCGGGCCGTAGGACAAGCCCAGGCCAACGGTCAGCACGAAGATCGCAATGGTGTACAGCACGATGTTTCCGGTGTCGACCATCAGGAACATCGGGATCATCCAGATGAACACCAGCGCGTAGCCGATCACGAAGGTATTGCGGCGCCCGATCTTGTCCGAGAGCCAGCCGCCGACCAGGGTGAAGATCAGCCAGCCCACCGAACCGATGGTGGTGGCCAGGAGGATCGGCGCCACCGGCATCTCGAGGACCTTGGTGGTGTAGGAAATGAAGAACGCGATCACCAGGTAGCCGGCGGCGTTGTTCGAGATGAAGATCAGCGCGGCCTGCAGGACCTGCTTGGAATGGCTGGTCATCAGCTCGCGCAGCGGGGTGTGCTCGGAAGCCTTGCGCTGGGCGAGCTGCTTGAAGACCGGGGATTCCTCAACCGCACGGCGGATCATGTAGCCCACGAAGATCAGCGCAATGGAGAGCAGGAACGGAATGCGCCAGCCCCATGCGGCGAACTCTTCCGGGCTCATGGCAACGCGCAGGATGTAGAGCAGGCCTGTAGCCAGGATCATGCCGATGGGCACGCCGATCTGCGGGTAGGCGCCGAAGTAGCCGCGGCGATCCTTTGGTGCGTGCTCTACCGCCATCAAGGCCGCACCGCCCCATTCGCCACCGGCCGAGAAGCCCTGGACCACGCGCAGGAGCACCAGCAGGATTGGCGCGGCCACGCCGATGGCCGCGTAGGTTGGCAGCAGGCCGATGGCCGCGGTGGCAACGCCCATGAGGATCAGGGTGAGCACCAGGATGCGCTTGCGTCCGTAGCGGTCGCCCAGGTGGCCGGCAACCACTGCGCCCAGGGGACGGAAGAAGAAGGAGATGCCAATCATTGCGAAGGAAAGGATCTGCGCGACACCCGGATTCGACTGCCCCAGGGGCTCGAGGAACAACGGGGTCAGCAGGGTCGCGGTGAGCTGGGCGAAAATGAAGAAGTCGTACCACTCAATGGTGGTGCCCACCAGGGTGCCGGCAAGAACCCGGCGCTCCTCCTGGGTGCGAGTGACAGTCGATGACATGGTTTGGCCTTTTTGCGAGTTGTTTACCGACCGTTCGGACGGTTTATGTCGCACACCATCATATGCCCACAGTGAAGCAGATCACAAGATCTATCCAAATCGTGACCAGCTCCAGCCAGGCACTCTCTCCCGCAACGGGCTGGGAATTCGGTGTTCTAATAGAGAACGACTAAAATCGGATATAGATCACCGACCGCCAGGTCCCCCGGTTCACTACGAAGGCCCTCGACGACGTTCCAGCAGCGCCGCACGCCAGATTGAAGAACAATGCCTACCTCCCAGACGCTTTCGCGTGGAATCCGCGTCCTTGAAATCGTCGCCAATTCCCCGGTCAATCTTTCCATCGCGGAAATCGCCGCGAAACTGGAAGTCCACCGCTCCATTGCCTACCGCATCATCCGCACCCTGGAGCAGCATCACCTGCTCAACCGCGATGAGGCCGGGCATATCCGTTCCGCTTCCGGCTTGGCCGTGCTCGCCCGCTCGGTCCAGCGCGACCTGCAGGCGGCCGCCACCCCGGAACTCACCGCGCTGGCCAACGAGCTGTCGATGACTGCTTTCGTGGCCGTCTGGGAACACGACCTGTGCACCACCTTGCAGTCGGTCTCCCCGTTGAACTCCCAGCGCGCGATCGTCCACCGCCCGGGCTCGGCGCACGGCATGGATGTGGGAGCAGCCGGCATCGCGATCCAGTCGCGCTATGCCAAGGCCGAGTGGGATGCCCTGGACACGGGCATCGAGTACCGCGAAGCTGCCGTCGCGGCCCGGGTTGACGGCTATGCCACCAGCGAGAACGAAGTCATCCAGGGCGTGACCTCCATTGCCGTTCCGATCCAGCATTCCGGGCAAACCCCGGCGGCCTTGGCCGTCGTCTTCGCCGCCAGCACGGTCGGCGGGTACGAACGCATGATCGAGGAACTCAAGCACGCAGCAGCGCGCATCAGCGAAAAGCTCGCGCACTAGCAATTCCCGGCGGGGAAAGAAGCATCCCGCTGCCTTTCGCCTGCTGGGCGAGGTGCAACGGGATGCTTCTTATCCAGCTTTGCTGGCCGGCCGCAAGATGCGCAGAGTTCTTGCCCTAGCGGACGCGGGCCAGCGACGGGGACTTCGCGACAACGATCTTCATCGCCACAGCGGCCAGGAAGATCACCAGTGCGCCACCGGTGGAGACCCAGAAGGCGCCGAGGTAGCCCAGGGTCTCGGCGAAGACGCCGGCCAAGCCGTTTCCGATCGCGGTTCCCACAACAATGCCGGCAGAGAGCATGGTCATCACGGTGGACAGGCGCTGCGGCGGAGCGACTTCGCCGCCCAGGGTCATGACCGTGACGATCACCGGCCCTACCGCAAATCCTGCGATGAACAGGGCAACCAGCATCAGCGGGACATTGCCGGCCACGTGCAGGCCGAAGCTGAGCACGGTCAGTGCTGCGCCGCACAGGATCCAGCGGTTGATCTGCTTGAAGGCCTGCGGCCAAGCGGCCACGGAGATCGCGGCAATCGCGCTGGAGAAGCCCATAGCGCCATAGAGCAGGCCGCCGGAGTTGGAATCGCCCTGCGCCCCGGCAAAGGCCAGGGTACCGGCCGCCGAGGAACCGAAGACCGTGCCCAGCGCCATCATGCCCAGGACCAGGGCACCGATCGCGGCAACCTGCGCGCCGCTGATCGAGACCTTGGGAGTGTGCTCGGCGGTTCTCGCCGGCTTCACCGCATTGCCGGTACGGTGCGAGGCGAACACCGGCACCAGCACCAGGGTCAGCAGGGCGGCAAGGTAGAGCGGCAGCACCGGATCCACCAGGGAGGCCAGCAGACCCACGGCAACCGGGCCGAAGACGAAGCCCAGTTCATCGAACATGGACTCCAGGCTCAGTGCCGCCGAAAGGACCTTGTGGTTCTTCTTCTGCTGGCGGGTGATTGCAATCCAGCGGACGCGGGACATCGGGCCGACCTGCGGGCCGGTAGCACCGGCGGCCAGGCACATGATCGAGAGCAAGGCCGCGGACATGTCCGGTCCCGAATCGGCAAACAGCGTCAGGGCAACCAGCAGGATGGTGTGGATGACCGCGACAGTGGTCAATACCGGGCGCTGGCCCACCCGGTCAGCCAGATAGCCGATGCTCGGACCGCCAATGGCGGACCCCAGGCCAACCATGGCCGCGGCCAAGCCGCCCATGGCATATGAGCCGGTGGTAGCAGTTACCAGGGTCATGGACCCGATGGTGAGCATCGCCAGTGGGAGGCGTGCAAGGAAAGTAAGCGGCAGGAAGGGTGCTCCCACCAAAGGAACTAACGCGGAGTATCCGGACATCTTCTCGGATTCCTCACTGTTTTCCTTCGACAAAGTAGGCTGAGTCAACAAAACTCCATGAAGAAGCGTGCGTCGTCCCACACCCCCCGACGCACAAAATTTCCCAGGCATGCCTGATGGCACTACTTTCAAGATAGCTACTGCCCTGGGGCAAGTCCAATCTATCCAGCCAAGATCACAGTGCCATCGCGTTCAATGGTGGAACCGTGCTGGGTCTTGCTGACCGAAATCCGATTGGTGATGCGCTGCTTCATTTCTGCCACGTGGGAGACCAAGCCGATGGTCCGTCCCCCGGCACGCAAGTTTTCCAGCGCCTGCATGACTTCTTCCAGCGTCTCGGCATCCAGCGAACCGAAGCCTTCATCGACGAAGAGCGTCTGCATGTCCACTGCCCCGGAATGGTGCGAAATGACATCCGCCAGGCCCAGTGCCAGGGCCAGCGAGGCCATGAAGGTCTCGCCTCCGGAGAGCGTCTGGGTCTCCCGGCGCTTCCCGGTCCACGAATCGAGCGCCTGCAGCCCCAACCCGGACTTCGAATTGCCCTGCTTGGAATCATCATGGTGCAGCGAGTAGCGGCCGCCGGACATCATGCCCAGGCGCTGCGTTGCGGCGATGGCCACTTCCTCCAGCCGGGCAGCGAGCACATAGGTGCTCAGCGTCATCTTGTAGAGGTTCTCTCCCCCGCCACGAATCACTTCAGCCAATCCGCGCAGCCGGCGGTAGGCTTCGATGACCGGGCCTGCCTCGGTCCGCTGGCGTTCAAGATCAGTGGCTGCTTGCTCGTGGCGAACCAGCTGGGTCTGCGCCAGCACTTCTTGTTCCCGCGCCGCTTCGAAGCGTTCTTCGGCGAGGGAAGAGAGCAGCTTCGCTTCGGCAATCCCTTCTTCGCTTGGCCCTTCTAGGCCCTGCGCGGATAATTCCTGGGCCTTGAGGCAGTCCTGCGACGCTTCAAGCGTGGCAATGGCACTGGCCAGGTCGGCATCGGCACGCTGCAGCTGGCGCAGGCGCTCGCGTTCGGCGCTGTCCAGCAAGGCGGCCTCGAAGGCAGCCGGATTCTCGAAACCGGCGGCCGTGCGCTGGCTATTCCAGGTGGCCTCGGACTTCTCCAGCGCCTCGTCCGCCTCGAGGAAACGGCGCAGGTTCTGCACCGCACTGGCCAAGCCCTGGGACGTAGCGGACAGCTGCGCCACAAGTTCGGCCAGGTTCTCCCGGCCTTGGCGCAGCTGCTCCAGCTTGGCGTCGAGTTCTGCCAGCTGGGTTTGCAGGGACTGCGCACGCTGCTTCGCGGTGGCGTGCTCGAGTACCGCCTGGGATGCCCGCGCGTTCTGCTGCTCGGTACGCTGGCGCACCGCATCCAGCTTTGCCACGCGGGCAGCGATTTCTCCTTGCTGCTTCTGCTCCCGTTCCAGCCCGGCCTGCGCCGTGGCAAGCTCCGTCCGCAGGTCCGCGACCGGGGCATCGCCAGCGGCTTCCTGCGCGGCCTGGAACTTGGCCATCAGGGTGTCGCGCGCCTGCGCGGCCCGTTGCCCGGCAGCTCTTGCCGCAGCCACCGCGGCTTCCAGCGCCTGGATCTGCTCATCGTCGATCAGCGGCGCATCGGCATCCGCCCGGGCCGGGGCGGGATGCTCTTGCGCACCGCAGACCAGGCACGGTTGCCCGTCTTCCAGCGCGGCAGCCAATCGCAAAGCGCTCTGGGCCAGCTGCTCGGTACGCAGGTCAAGCAAGGTATTGGCTACGCCTACAATCTCCAGCTCTTGTGCGCTGGACTGCTCCCGTGCGGCCAGCGCCTGCTTCTCCAGGGTGTCGCGCTCGGTGGCATGCTGGATCCTGGTCTCCAGCCCCTTCACCTGTTCCTTGGCCTGCTGGACCTTGCCGCCGGCGGCTACCTGGTCGAGGTCCGCGGCTTCCAGCGCAGCACGTTCGGCCTTGAGCAAGGCAACTTCGGCTTCGGCCTGGGCACGGGTCTCTTCCTGCGCAGCGGCCAGTTCGGCGGCCTTGCGTGCCTGGCCGGCCAGGACGCCGCGGCGCTTTTCATCGTCCAGGCCCGCCTTGGCCACCGCTAGTTCTTCGGCCGCTTGCTGCGCCGGCAGGCGCAGCTGCTCCAGACCGGCAGCGTCGGCGCTGGGGTCCAGCCCCTGTTCGGTTTCAAGCCACAGCTTGCTGTCCAGCCAGGTTGCCTTGGCCTGCTCCTGGGCGACGGATGCCTCCTGGAGCTGGGCCTGGTAGGCACGCACCGCGCCTGCCTTGGCATCGCTGTCCAAGCGCGCGGCAGCCGCTGCGGCCGCTTCATGGTTCTGGGCATAGCCGGCCTGCATGCCGCGCAGCTCGGCCAGGCGCGCGAAGATCCGGCGGCGTTCCTCCAGGGCCTGCGCCTGCTCGCGGGTGCGGGTCATCTCGGTGCGCAGTTTGGCCGCTTCTAGGGCCGAGTCCCGGTGAACCGCCGCGATCCGGCGGTGATAGCCGGCGAACTGCTCGGCACTGCTCAGGTCCACCGCCGCGGCCTGTCCAGCGCCATCGGCGTCGGCGTTCGCTTCGCCGTCGGCCTCGGCGGGCTCATCGCTGGCTTCGCGGCCAGCGAGGAACGCCCGGGCAGCGGAATGGATGGCCTCTTCGCTGGCGCTCAGGCGTGCTTCCAGGCTCTCGGTTTTCTTGCGCTCTTCGGCCAGCCGAGCGGCGAATTCATCCTCGATCCGCGCATAGCCGCTGGTATCGAAGAGATTCGCCAGGAGATCTTCGCGGTCCTTGGCCTTGGCCCGCAGGAAGTCCGCAAAGCCGCCCTGCGGCAGCATGACTACCTTGGTGAACTGCTCGCGGTCCAGACCCAGCAGGCTGCCCAGGACGTGGCCCACCTCGTCGTTGCGGGTGGACAGTTCCTTCCAGCCCGAACCGGTGAACTCGCGCAGGAAGCTGGCGGCCTTCTGCTCGGTGGTCTTGTTCTTGCCGCGCTTGGACGGGCGCATCCAGGCCGGCGAACGGGTGACCTCGAAGCGCCGGTCGCCGATGGTCAGCTCGCAGACCACTTCCGGAGCCAAACCGGCCGGGGCATGGTCCGAACGGATCTGCCGGCTGCCGGCGCGGCTTCCGGGCAACGCACCGTACAGGGCGTAGCAGATCGCATCCAGGATGCTGGACTTGCCGGCACCGGTGGGGCCATCAAGCAGGAACAGCCCGCCTTCGGCCAATTCATCGAAGTCGATCTCTTCGGTGCCTGCGAAGGGCCCGAACGCCTGGATCTGGAGTTTGTGGATTCTCACTGGCTGGCCTGTGCCTCTCGGGTGGCTTGGATGACGGCGCCGATGACTTCCCGTTCCAGTTCATCGGCCGCGCGTTCGCGGACATGTTCCATGAAGTCCCCCACCACTTGTTCGGTGCTGGCGGCCTTGGCCATGCGCTCGGCATAGCTCGCCGGCTTGGCATCCCCGCCGGCGTGATCGGGGGCGAAATTCAGCACCACGGTGTCGGGGAAACGGGTTCGAATCGTTGCCATCGCGTCGGCGGGGCGCTCGCTATCGGTCAGCGTGACCTGGCACCATGCATCGACGGCGGATTCCAGTTCCGGATCCGCCAGGAGCTCAGCGAGCTTGCCCTTGAGGATGGCCAATTTCTTCGGCACCGGAAGCAGGACTTCCTGCACGGACTCTATGCCCCGGGCGTTGGTGTCGATCAGCCATACGCCCTTGCGCTGCGTTGCCTCGGAGAAGGAGTATGCCAGCGGAGAGCCCGAATAGCGCACGTGCTCCTTGACCTTCTGCCGTCCATGCAGGTGCCCCAGCGCCGAGTAGTCGAAGCGCTCGAAAAGCTCTGCCGGAACCACGTCGAGGTTGCCGGTGCTCAGCTCGCGTTCGGAGTCGCTGCCGTAGCCGCCGGCGGCGAACAGGTGGGCCATCGCGATGGAAACTACCGGTTTTTCCCCTGCCCGCAGTTGCGCAAGATCTTCTTCGATCTGCGCGATGGCCGCACGGACCACCGCTTCGTGGCTGGCCTTTTCCACGCCCAGGCGTTCCATCACCATGCGCGGTTCCAGGTACGGGATGCCGTAGATGGCCACCCGGTGATCGCCGGCATCGTGGATAACCGGCAGCAGCATGCGCTGGAGGTCGGCGATGATGTGCACCCCGGCGCTGTCCAAGAGCTCTGCGCCGAAGCCCAGACGGGAGGCCGAGTCGTGGTTGCCGCTGGTGACCACGACGGCGGCCCCGGTGGCGCGCAGCTCGCGCAGCACCCAGTTGCACAACTGGACGGCATCCACATGCGGCAGCGCGCGGTCGTAGATGTCACCGGAAATCAGCACCGCATCAACCTGCTGATTAATCGTGATGTCGATGATTTCCTGCAGCACTGCGCGCTGCGCTTCGATCAGGGAGGCCCCGTGGAAGGTCCGTCCCAAATGCCAGTCCGAGGTGTGAAGCAATCGCATGTGTCCAACCTTATGCAATGCCGCGGACAACTTGGACATTAGAATGGTGATGTGAATGAAACCGGTGAAACTGCACTCCTGCCAGAGAACTACTCAGACAAGGTGTTTGCGATCCTCCTCGGCCTAGCCGATGGCGCAACCCACGCCCGTG
Organism: Arthrobacter sp. JUb119; assembly: GCF_024807995.1. Classification (NCBI taxonomy): domain Bacteria; kingdom Bacillati; phylum Actinomycetota; class Actinomycetes; order Micrococcales; family Micrococcaceae; genus Arthrobacter; species Arthrobacter sp. JUb119. The sequence goes on along the minus strand of NZ_JANUFE010000006.1, from coordinate 193,955 downwards.
ACGAAATTGACCCCGGGGCCACCGAAATCCTCCCGCTCTACCTGGCCGACGGCCTGCTGGAAGCGCTGGAATGGGCCAAGGACGGTGTCGCCAGCGACGAAGCGGCCTGCATGTGGCTTGCGGCCCTGCGCGGCTACAGCAAGATCGCCGGCTCCTTCCCGGAACGCGCCCCGCAACCTCTGGGCCGCTGGATCGACAAGGACTTCGCCAACGTCGAGATCTTCGAGAAGATCCTGGACGGCGATCCGCAGAACCTCGCCGGCCTGGACAGCCCCGACATGGGACAGCCGGGGCGTCCCACCGGCGCTGGCGCCGACTCCACCGGCGTGCTGCCGCGTGCCGCGATTGCCGCGCTGCTGGCTCGGGTCCCTGTGGGCACCACCGAGACCCTGGCCCGTTCGGCCGCCTTCCTGACCCACGACGACCAGGCGGCCAAGACCGCCATTGCCGCGGCGAAGATCATCCGCTCGGCGATGGAACGCTCCGAGGCCGCCGCCGGCGAATGGGCCGAGCTGCTCGTTGGCCTGCAGGGCCCGTCGGCCGATGCGCTGCGCGAGGTGGCCACCAGGATCGCCGAGAACATCTCGCTGTCCCCCGAAGAGGCCTACGCGGCGTACTTCGGCGAGCATTCCGCCGAGCAGGACGGGGACTCGGACATCGAGGCCGCCCCGGCGGCAACCGCCGAAGAAGAAGCTGCCCGGGATCCCGAGGTCGACGCCTACGCTGTAGCGCTGCTGGCTGCCATCTACGGCACCGAAGCCGTCGGCGAGCGCCCCGCGAGCGCACTGGATGACATCATCTCCGAGCTGCATGACCGCTGGATGGCGCTGCTGGTCTAGGAACCGCGCCCAGGACCAAGTGGCAGAAGCCCGGCCGGCACAGATTCGAACTGTGCCGGCCGGGCTTCTGCGGTTTGCTAGGCGGTCAGGCCGAACCCGCCAACCATCTGCATGAACTCGCCTTCGGAGATGATGCTGACCCGCTGGCCCTTTTCGCGCAGCCGGAGTACGTGCTTGGCCTTGTTGGTCAGCCGCCCGTTGGCCAGATCCTCGGGAACGAAGCCGTCTCCGACAACCAGCGCCGTGGTGGCGCGGGTGACCCGCGAGGCGGTCTGCGCGCCGTGTTCGGCGGCCAGTTCCTTGGCCTTGGGGCGCGGCATGGACAGGTTGCCGGTGAACACCATGATCTGGCCGAACAGCGGATGGCTGGGATCCGCGTTGTCGCTCGGCTTCGGGTTCGGCCCTTCCTGCGGCCAGTTGTTGAAGGAATCCTGCGGCGGCAACGGGTTGCCAGCAGCCAGCCAGCCCTGGGCGTCGCGGGTGGCGCGGGACAGTTCGTGGCCTGGCTGCCACGGCTGGGTCAGGCTCAGCCGGACGCCATAGTGGTCTGCCGTCTCCAACACGGACTGCTGTCCGCTGCGCCCGGCGATATCGATCATTGCCCAGGCACAGGCCACAGCGTCAGCCAGGGCCTCGTGGTGGTTTTCGATAGGGTGCCCGGCTTCTTCGGCAACGAACGGCAGCGAGTAGCTGGGCAGATCATAGGCCTTGCGGGAGAGCTTGACGGTGCACAGGTGCGCAATTTCCGGTACCGGCAGTTCGCCGGCTTCGCACGCCGCGCGGATCACTCCGGAATCGAACGACGAATTGTGGGCCACCAGCACGTCGGATCCGATGAATTCCAGCAGTTCCGGAATCCTGTCGGTCACCCGTGGCGCGGCGCTCACCATGTCGGGGGTGATGTGGTGGATCGAGACGTTGCGCGGGTCGAAGTGGTCGAAGCCTGCCGGCGGCTGCATGAGCCACTGTTCGGTTTCGACGATTTGCCCGGAGCGTACCTTGACCAGGCCCACCGAACAGGCGGAGCCGATAAAACCGTTTGCTGTCTCAAAATCTACTGCTGTGAAGTCCAATGCCACGCCCAATAGCTTACTCGCTTAATCGCTGGCACCGGCATGCGTGACATTCGCGCACCGTGCACCGCGCGGTGACCGCCGGGCGATAACGTGCCAATAATTCGCTGCAACCCGATTTTGACCTGTATCGATCAAGTTATCGGCGGCCTGGCTGGCTTGGGCGCAAGGCAGGTCATCTCACAATCATCAGCCGGCCGCATTGAGCGAGTCGAACCCTGCACGCAGGGAACTCAGTGCCCGAACAGCTCCTCGTAATGCTCGCTGAGCGCCGGATAGTAATCGGCCTCGAAGTCCACGCTGTCGGCATCGGCTCCGTTCACCACGGCTGCCAGGCGGTCCAGGTAGTAGTCCCAGCCCGGCCCGACGGAGCCGGCGAGCTGCGGGTCAAGGCCCGGCATCCGGAAGACCAGGGAACTGCCCTCGCCGCAGGACTGCACCGCGAGCTCCAGCCGCCAGGCCGAGGGGCCTGTTCCAAGTTGCACCTGCAGGTGGTGCATGCGCGAATCGCAACGCAGGATTTCGACTCGTTCGGTGGGTGAACCGTCCTCGAGCAGCATCACCACGTCCACCGCGCCGCGCTCCGGGTCCCCGTGCCATGGGCCATACCAGAGCGCCAAGCACTGGGAGTCTGCCAGATAGCGCCAGATCCTGCTCGGGGATTGGGTGAACTCGCGGCGCAATTCCAGCGCTCCGTCTGCGGTTCGAATTCCGGTCGGCGAGGCGCTCATGATTTCTCTCCTGGGTTGCTCCCCTGCCGCCGCGGCACGGGCGGCTCCAGCGCCTTCACCGGCAGTCATTGAAGAATAGCAAATCGCGGTCCCGGGCCGCTGGGCGCCTTCTTGCAAAAGCAGGCACCGGTTCCCTTCCCCCAAGGGAAAGGGAACCGGTGCCCATATGCCCTGCATTTCGGACCCGGGTTAGGCGGTTGCCTTGCGCAAGGTGAGATAGGATCCTCCTGCCATCAGCAGGGCCACCAGGCCGCCCCACAGCGTGATCCCCGCGGCGGTCCAGGTCAAGGCCCAGCTCCAGAACTGGTCCCAGTAATTGCCGAAGGTGAACAGGGCGATGATTCCCAGCACCACCACACCCAGCAGGGTGAAGAAAACCACCATGCCCGTGGTGCGCCACCTCATGTAGATGGTCGCTATCAGGAAGCCGACCATGAACAGCAGCACCATCAGCACGAAGTAGAACAGGATCTGGACCAGCCAGTTGTTATCCGCAATCCATTGCAGGGCGAAGAACTGGCCGCCCATGCCCCAACCACCGGTGGCGACTTCCAGCAATCCAATCAGGTAGTAGAACACCGACAGAACCAGTGCGCAGACGGAGAACAGTGCCACGGTTCCCAGATAGAAGGTACGCCGCGAAATGCTCATGGCCATGGAGAACGGGAAAGTCAGCGTCAGCGCCTGGATACCCAGGGCCAAGAAGTACCACATCGGCGCTTGGGCGCCACCGCTGTACAGCCCTTCGTCGCTGCCGTTGCGCCGGACCAGCCACCAGATGGCCAGTGTGAAGAGGAACGATCCACCCAGGATTATCAGCGGGATTCCAATGAAAGTGGCTTTGTTGATCAGTTGCATGCGGGCGACTTTGATGATGCGGTTCATTTTCTTGCCTCCGTCCGTTCGTCGATCCCTGTTTCGGTGGTGCTGCTCAAGGCGCTGCGGACTACCAGTTGCTGCAGCGAGACCGGACTCAGGTCCAGGCCCATGAGCTTCGCTTGTTCGCGCTGCTCCGAATCCAGCTTGGCCTTGATGGTGACGCTGGCCAGGGCGCCGAGTGCATCACGATGGATTATCTGCGCGGAGCCGATGAATTCCTGGACCTTGGCGTCCTCGCCAGTTACCGTTACCGCTGTGCCGCGCAGCTCTTCGGCATCCGAGTCGATGACGATTCGCCCCTTGTCGATCACGATGACGTGTTCGAGCAGGTTGGCGACTTCATCGATCAGGTGGCTGGAGAGCACGATGGTGCGTGGATATTCCGCGAAGTCTTCGACGAGGCGGTCATAGAAGATCTGCCGCGCTACCGCGTCCAGGCCGAGGTAGGGTTCGTCGAAGAACGTGATGTCCGCCCGCGAGGCCATGCCGATGATCACGCCCACCGCGGACAGCTGCCCGCGGGAGAGCTTCTTGATCCTGCGCCTGGTGGGCAGTGCGAACGCCTCGACGAGATCCTGGGCCAGTTCCTCATCCCAGTTCTCGAAGAACAGGGCTGCGGATTTGAAGGCCTGGTGGACCTTGAAGTCATCGGGGTACTTCTGGGATTCGCGGATGAAGCAGATGCGCGAGAGCGTCGGATCATGCTCGAAGGGGGCGTGGCCGAAGATTTCGGCGGTGCCTTGGTCCGCATAGTTCTGCCCGGTCAGGATGGACATGAGCGTGGTCTTGCCGGCCCCGTTCCGTCCAAGCAGCCCGTAGATACGGTCGTGTTCCAGTTCCAGGCTGACGTTGTCGAGCGCTCGCACGTCCTTGTAGGTCTTGCTCAGCTCGCGTGTGGCGATTGCTGTCGTTCGTGGCATGTCGTTCCTCCCTGCCTAGTAGAGATGTTTCAAGAATCCGAACCGGTCTTGATCATGGCGACCAGCTCATCCAGGCCAATGCCCAGCTTGGAGGCTTCTGCGGTCAATGGGGTGATGAATTGCTGTTGGAATTTCTCGCGGCGCTGTTCTCGCAGCCGCCGCGGTGCACCTTCGGTGACGAACATGCCGATCCCCCGCTTCTTGTAGAGCAGTCCGTCTTCCACGAGCCGGTTGATTCCCTTGGCTGCTGTGGCCGGATTGATCCGGTAGAACGCTGCGAATTCATTGGTTGATGGAACTTGCGCTTCTTCTGCAAGAACACCAGAGATGATGTCGTTCTCAATCAGCTCAGCAATCTGCAAGAAGATCGGTTTTGAATCATCAATCATGCTGGCTCCTCTCCGTGCTCATTTCCACTAGGTTAGTTAGTGGGTTAGTTACTCATGTAACTAACCATAGAACCTCGTTCGGTTCTGTGCAATAGCGGGGCGGCAAAATATCCACGGAAAATCCGGTACCCCAAACTGTCCGCCTCGCTATCTATGCTGGGAACTGTCGACGGGGCTGCCTGGAACGGGCACCGGCGATGGTGCGTTCACCGTGGTGAGCACGGAAATGGAGCTGCAGACCGAGACAACGCATGGCGCAACCCGAAACCGGGAAGGGCTGGCGATGGCTACGAATAATTTGCAGTATCTGGCCCAGGAAAATAGTGATCGCACGCTGGGCAATGACCGCAATCCACGGATTGCAGGCCTTTATGGGAGGGACCATGCAAGAACTTTTCAATCGCCTTGAGGCTCCGGATCCGCTTCTCGGAGCATTGGATCGCCAGATCCTGCTCGGGCTGTACAAGGTGCTTTTCCCCGAATCCACCGGTGAAGAAATGGCCCGCGCTACCCGGCGCGAGCTGATCGCCAGAATCCAGGACTCGCGCGCTGGCACCATGCAGCGTCCCGGCCGCAATATCCTGGACTACCCCTTGCGCCGCCCGAACCAAGCGGCATTGAATCGCGCACTGCTCACCGGCACGAAGGGCCAGCCGGTATATTGGTGCCGCCAGGCAAATGCACTGGCTTCCGCGGCGGCCCTGGGGCAGGAGAACGAGTCATTCCGCTGGAATTTGGAGGAACCCCTGCGGGCAGGCGATCTCGTCCTGACGGCATTGGAGGGCACTCCAGCGTTGATTGCCAGCCTTGAAATCACCGAAGCGGATGAGGCGGAGCGGCTCACCTTCACCAATTTGGCGACCTTCACCGACCCGATCTCCGTGGCTGAGCTCGAGTCCATGATCGGCGCAGAACTTCCAGGACGCTCGCAGTATTTGGCAGATTCCCTTGCCCAGAAGCTTCTGGGCAGCATCGGGGATCTTCTCGAACGCCCCCGCCCGATATTCGTCACCGCCGGACCTTGCACTCCCTCGCAGCCTGCGAAGGCCAATGAGGTGCTGGGCGTAGTGGCCATCCTCCAGAAGGCTTCACCGTATGAACCGCTTGCTTGCGAAATCTGCGATCGGGATATTTCTGCCAGGCCCGAGGTCCACCTGCCGCAGAGCCATCACAACGGCCTGCGTTGGGAGATCCAGGACCATGCCGATGAGGTGGTGCTGCTTTGCCGTGGCTGCCACGACATGGCCCACCAGCCAACCCTGGAACAGCTCCGGAAGTTCGCGAAGCCTGCCTGCCCGGAATGCGGGGAACGCAATCCGCTGAAGATCATCTGGGGAATGCCAAGCTTCATGCCCGATGACGACGAGTACGTCACCGCTGGCTGCATGATGCCTGTGGGGCCTCCCGCACAGTGGCAGTGCCGCGCATGCGAAACCCAATACCTGGTGACCGAGTTCGACGAGCGGCCCTACCTGGCCCTGGCACGGTCCGGCGAGAACTTCCCGCACTAGCGCAAGAACGCCTGCAAATCCGTTTCAGGATTTGCTGGCGTTCTTGTTCTATCCAGGACTTGGAGGCTACTTGGCCAAGGCCTTGGTGACCTCGTCGATAATGCTGGGCAGCAACGCGGCGAAGGCGCGAGCCCGGTGCGAGATCGCGTTCTTCTCCTCCGGAGTGTGCTGGGCCATGGACTTGCCGGCACCGGCCGGTTCGAAGATCGGATCATAGCCGAACCCATGCTCGCCGGCACGCTCGGTGCGCAGCACGCCTTCGACCTTGCCCAGTTCCACGTGCTCGGCACCCTCTGGGGTAGCCAGTGCCGCGGCGCAGACGAACTGCGCTGCGCGGTGCTCGGCAGCAATATCGCCGAGCTGCCCGAGCAGCAGATCGATATTCGCTTCGTCATTGCCGTGCACCCCGGACCAGCGCGCCGAGAAGATTCCCGGCGCTCCCCCGAGCACATCCACGCTCAAACCGGAATCATCGGCCAGCGCCACCAGGCCGGTGGATGCCGAGATCTCGCGGGCCTTTTTCAGCGCATTGCCCTGGAAGGTGACCTGGTCTTCAACCGGATCGGCAGCCCCAGCGGTGGCGGCGTCGATGACCTGGCTGTCAACATCCAAGCCCGGCACCTGCCCGCGCAGCAATTCGCGCAATTCGCGCAGCTTGCCCTGGTTGCGCGAGGCAAGCACCAGTACCGGCTTGCTCATTTGGTGCTGCTCAGGGTTTCACGCTGGATCTCGGCCAGCTCGTTGGTACCGCCAAGGGCCAGGTCCAGCAGGGCATCCAGCTCCTTGCGCTTGAATGGAACCCCTTCGGCGGTGCCCTGGACCTCGACGAAGTCGCCGGATCCGGTGACCACGACGTTCATGTCGGTCTCGGCGCGAACATCTTCCTCGTAGGGCAGGTCCAGCATCGGGGTGCCATCGATGATGCCCACCGAGATCGCGGCGACCGAGTCGGTGAGCACCTTGGCGTTGGCCTTCACGATGCCCTGCGAACGGGCCCAGGAAATTGCTTCTGCTAGTGCCACGTAGGCACCGGTGATGGCGGCAGTGCGGGTGCCGCCGTCGGCCTGCAGGACGTCGCAGTCCAGCACGATGGTGTTTTCGCCCAGGGCCTTGGTGTCCACGACGGCACGCAGCGAGCGGCCGATCAGGCGGGAAATCTCATGGGTGCGGCCCGAGAGCTTACCCCTGACCGATTCGCGGGAGTTGCGGGTGTTGGTAGCACGTGGGAGCATCGCGTATTCAGCGGTGACCCAGCCGGTGCCTTCGCCCTTGAGCCAGCGTGGCACGCCCTCGGTGAAGGACGCGGTGCACAGCACGCGGGTGTTGCCGAATTCGATCAGCGCCGAGCCTTCGGCCTGAGCGGACCAGCCACGGGTGATGGTAATGTCTCGAAGTTGCGCGGCTCCTCGGCCGTCAGCGCGTAAAGTCATGCTTCCATCCTAACCACGCGCACCGCGCGATCTGTACGGGTGAACCCGCGAGTTACGGTGAAATGCACCTCGTGGCGCATCCTTGGCAGCTACTGAGGATGCACCACAACGCAGCATCGCCCGGGACGCGGGCTCAGCTCGGCCCGGCTGCAATCCAACTGGCACCCCTCCAAGACGCCTGAAACCAGTTCATAGTTCATGGAGCAGACCAGTTCGGTCTGCTGCTGCGCGACCAGATGGAAGGGGCAGTTCCCCATGGAGATCTCTCCTCGCTCGTCTGCTTCAGGCGCATAGCCCAGCTCGTCCAGCAGCGGCACGAGCCCGTCACCGGCCTGCCCCAGATTCTGCCCCTCGCCTCGTGCCGCCTGACGCAGCGCCTGGAGCACAACCCCCGAGGCATCGGCACTGGCCGCGTTGGCCAGCAAGCTGCCCAAGAGGCGGTAATTGCGCGCTGGCAAGCTCACGGAGACTTCCTCTTGGGCGAGCGCGTAAAGTTTCGCGGTGCGCCCGGCCCCCGGACCGTTTTTGCCCTCCGGCCGCGCGAAAGTCACCGCCAGCAATCCTGCGCTTGCCAGCCGGTCCAGATGGTAGGCGGCCAGGGTCCGGCTGATTCCTGCGGCCTTGGATGCCGCGTCGCGTCCTGCCGGTTGCGGGCTTTGCGAAATGAATTCGAAAAGTCGCCGCCGAACCGGATCGTTGAGCGATCTGAGGACCGCATCTTGTTGCAAGCTCAGTTTTGTCGACATGCCAGAATTCTATCAACAATGGATATTGACAAATAGGCCCGAGAGGCGAATTCTGGGTATACGTTCAAACCTTTGGAGGGTGATCGCCATGAGCGCCTCATGGAGCGAGAAGCATCCGGTCTCGCACATACGGGCAACAACAGCTGCACGAGTCAACACCGACCCGTCGTTGAGCGCATTCTGGATCCTGCGCATTGGATTTGTCGTCCTGCCCCTGCTGATGGGACTGGACAAGTTCGCGAACGTCATGACCTACTGGCCGGAATACCTGGCCCCGTGGATCATTGACATCATGCCGTTCTCCGCGCAAACCGCCATGCATTTCGTTGGCGTGGTGGAACTGGTTGCCGCCGCATCGATGATCATCAAGCCGCGCTACGCGAGCTATGTGCTGTCACTGTGGCTGCTGGGCATCATCGTCAATCTGGTCTCGATGGGCGTCTTCCTCGATGTCGCCCTGCGCGACGTGGGACTGCTGGTCGCCGCATTGGCCCTGACCCGACTGGCCAGCAAATACGACAAGCCCTGGGGCGCCAAGCACGGCGCCGGCTAGGCTGCTTCCGGGAACGCGAAAAGCACCGGCGCAGAGGATATTTCTTCCTGTCCGCCAGTGCTTTTCTCCGGTTCCGCGTGCCTACTTCTTGCGTTTGAGCAAGGGGAACTTGCGGGTCTTCTCGTACTTGATGGTCGGCATGGTGCCTGTACGGGTCTTCAGGTAGTCGGTACCGCGCTCCCCCTTGAACAGGGCCGGGTCCTTGTCTTCCTTCAGGCTGCCGGAGTACACGCCGTAAGTCACCCCGGAAACGGCAACAGCGATCCCGCCGTCGTAGGTTTCCTTGGCTTCTTCGACTACCTTGTTAATGTCGGTCCATACCGGAATGTGCGTCAGCAGCATGCGCTCGGCACCGGCCGCGGTCGCCATTTCGCCAGCACGCTTGCCCGTCAGGTGCACGCCGTCGATATGGTCATCGCGGCCCTCTTCGAAGGCCGCTTCGCACAGGAACATGTCAGCGCCGCGGGCTGCCTCAACCAGGCCATCGCAGCTGTCGGTGTCCCCGGAATAGGTCAGCACGCTGGTCAGCAGCTCGCCGTCGGGCCCCGGCTCGTGCGCTTCCACGCGCAGCGCGTAGGCTTCCTTGATCGGGTGGCGCACTGGGTAGGGAGTGATGGTGAAGGGACCGATGTTCACCGGCTGCAAGGATTTCCAGACCTGGAAGTCGTAGTCCTTGGCCATGGTGTCGCCATCGGGCAGGGAGTAGGCCGTTTCAATGCGTTCGGCGGTATCTTCCGGACCGTGCACCAGCATCCGGTCCCGGCCCCAGCCCGTCGGATCCCAGCGAATCGCCACATGCAAACCGCAAAGGTCCATGCAGTGATCCGGATGCAGATGGGAAATCATGATCCCGTCAATGTCTTTTAAATCGGTGTAACGCTGAAGCACGCCCAACGCGCCGGAGCCCAGATCCAGCAGGATCTTCCAGTCGCGCGTGCCATCAAAGGCCGACACCAGGTAGCAGGAAGCGGGCGATCCCGGCCCTGGGAATGACCCGGTGCATCCAATGATGGTCAGCTTCATTCGTTACTCGCTTTCGACGCGGCAATCATCTGCGGGGTAATCCGCGAAATAGCTCCGGTCGGATAGTGGGCGGCTACATGGTCCACGTGGCGCACCTGCAGCACCTCGGGTCCGAGGAATCGGCGAGCCAGTACACCAAAGCTATCAGCGTTGCCTGTGGCTAGGAACTCATGACGCGCCGCGGCGCCGTCGTTGCGCACCAGGGCATGGCGGGTCAACGCCCGGAAAACGTCCTTTGCCGTTTCCTCGGCACTCGAAACCAAGCTGACCGAATCCCCCATGACATAGGAGATCACGCCGGTCAGCAACGGATAGTGCGTGCATCCCAGAACCAGGGTGTCTACATCGGCGGCCTGCAGCGGCGCCAGGTATTCCTGCGCGATCTCCAGCAGCTCGGCACCGGCGGTAATGCCGGACTCCACGAACTCCACGAAGCGCGGGCAGGCCACGGTGGAGACCTGCAGGTTCGGCGCGGCCGCAAAGGCGTCCTCGTAGGCGCGTGAACCAACAGTCGCCTGGGTGCCGATGATGCCGATCTTGCCATTCTTCGTGCCGGCTACCGCACGGCGCACCGCCGGCTGGATGACCTCGACGACCGGGATGCCATAGCGCGCGGTATAGCGCTCGCGAGCATCGCGCAGCACTGCGGCAGAGGCCGAATTGCAGGCAATCACCAGCAGCTTCACGCCACCATCTACCAGCTCATCCATCACCCCCAGCGCATTGGCCCGAACCTGGGCAATGGGCAGCGGGCCATAGGGAGAGTTGGCGGTATCCCCCACATAGATCAGCGATTCGCCCGGCAGCTGGTCAATGATCGCGCGGGCCACGGTCAGCCCGCCAACGCCCGAGTCGAAAATGCCGATGGGGGTATTGGCCTCCGGGGCCGAGACCTGCCCGGTAGCAAAGTAGGAATTCATGGATTAGAACTCCGCATCCATCAGTGCAGCCATCAGGGTATCGAGGACCCATGAAATCAGGTTGTACACCAAGGACATGTATTCGTCCGGGGTGTTCACCTCGGATGCATCGAGCACCTCTGCGACCCGGGCCGAATCCTCTTCACTGCGGATTTCCAGGCGCTCTGCGAGCACCAGGCGCACGTCGTTCAGCGCTTGGGCAAAACGCGTCGCGGTGTCCTTGTCCAAGACCAGCTTTTCGGTGTCCAGCAGCATCTGGGCCTCGCGCAGGCGGCCAACCTTTTGCGCGATCAGGTCGGCTTCGGTCAGCCGGCGATGCTCCGCGGCGGCCACTGCGTCATCGCTGGCATCCGGCAGCAGCCTGGCCAGCGCTGGATCGGAAACCGGCGGCAGGTCCATGGACTCGGGCCGCATGCCGGTCAGGGCGTAAAGCGGATCAACATCTTCGGGCAGCTGGTGCAGCTGCGCACGCTCCTCGAGCATTCCAATGACATCGCCGAAGAGTTCGCGGATCAGTTTTCGTTCTGCGGAGTGCAGTGTTCCGGTAATGCCCTTGGAACCGTTCTTGAAGGCCTTCGCCACGTTCAGGCTCCCTGGGTCATCGTTGCGTTCAGGCCGAATCCGTGCATTGCCTGCACATCGGATTCGATAGCTTCGCGGCTGCCGCTGCGCACCGTGCAGAAGCCGTCATGGTGCACCTGCAGCATGAGCTTCTCGGCTTTTTCCGCGCTGAAACCAAAGTAGGAACGGAACACGTAGGATACGTAGCTCATCAAGTTCACTGGATCATTCCACACGACCAAGCGCCAGGGCTTGTCTTGGGATACCAGGGTTTCAAATTCGGAAAGTACATCGGGCATTGCGGTCATGGCTTCCATTTTACGCTTGGAAGCTGAACGCAACACCGGACACGGCAAATATCACCTTGAGCGTGAGCCGTTATACAGTAAAACCGGTCTGCTTTCCCAAGCAGCACCGTATAAGGCCTTTTCCGATCATCAGGAGCGTCACATGCGCACCAGTCTCTTCACCGACCACTATGAGCTGACCATGCTCCAAGCAGCGCTGGGATCCGGTGCAGCTCACCGCCCGTCTGTCTTCGAGGCATTCGCTCGCCGCTTGCCCGAGGGCCGGCGCTATGGCGTGGTCGCAGGTACTGGTCGCGTGCTCGAAGGGTTGGCAAACTTCCGCTTCGATGACGAACAGCTGCGTTTCCTCAGCGACAACAAGGTAGTCAACGCGGAAACCATCAAGTACCTGGAGAACTTCCGCTTCACCGGCAGCATCTCCGGCTACGCCGAGGGCGAGTTGTACTTCCCGAATTCGCCGCTGCTGACCGTGGAGTCGACTTTCGCTGAAGCCTGCGTTATCGAGACTTTCCTGCTCTCGGTCATGAACCATGATTCGGCCATCGCTTCGGCGGCATCGCGAATGATCGCCTCGGCCGGCGAACGCCCATGTATCGAGATGGGCTCGCGCCGCACCCATGAGGAATCAGCAGTGGCTGCCGCGCGGGCCGCCATGATTGCCGGATTCACTTCAACGTCCAATTTGGAAGCCGGTGCCCGCTATGGCTTGAAGACCGTTGGCACTTCGGCCCACTCGTTCACCCTGCTTCACGACACCGAGCGCGCCGCCTTCGAAGCGCAGGTTGCCTCGCTGGGCAAGGACACCATCTTGCTGGTGGATACCTACGACGTGGAGAAGGGCGTACGCACCGCGGTTGAAGTTGCGGGTCCGGAACTAGGCGGAGTCCGGCTGGACTCGGGCGACCTGGTGCAGCAGGCAGGCTGGGTTCGCGAGCTGCTTGATGACCTGGGCAACTGGAACACCAAGATCACCGTGACCTCGGACCTCGACGAGTACGCGATCGCCGCCCTGGCCAGCGCCCCGGTTGACGCCTATGGCGTCGGCACGGCATTGGTCACCGGCTCCGGCCATCCGACCGCGTCGATGGTTTACAAGCTGGTTGCCCGCCAAGACGATTCGGGGCAATGGATTCCGGTCGCCAAGGCCGCGGCGAACAAGGCCAGCGTGGGCGGGCGCAAGTACGCGGTGCGCCAGCTCAATGAACGCAACCGCGCTGTCGCTGAAATCGTCTCCACTTCCGAGTACACCACCGGCGGCCCCGAGCGGGATCTGGTGGTCCCGTTGGTGCGCCATGGCGAGATCGATCAGGCGTACGTGGGTGCAGCTGGCGTCAAGCTCGCCACCGAGCGCCACTTCGCATCGGTCCAGGAACTGCCAGGCGTGGCACGCAAGATGCAGCGTGGCGAACCGGTCATCCCGACCGTCATGATCCAGGACTAGTCGAACACACGAAAATCCCAGCTGCGGGACGTAGGATCCAGATTCAAGGATCCTGCGGTCCGCAGTTTTCCAATCTCTACACTTCCCCCAGCCAGGAGGCAGCGATGAGCAGAGCCCTGTTGATCATTGATGTCCAACCCGACTTCTGCGAAGGCGGAGCCCTGGCCGTGACCGGCGGCAACGCCGTCGCAACGGCCATTGCCGCGGATATTGCCGAACGCCGCGATGCCTACTCGGCAATCGTCACCACCCAGGATTGGCATATCGAGCCCGGGAATCATTTCTCGGAAACCCCCGACTTCATTGATTCCTGGCCGGTGCACTGTGTCGCCGGAACATCTGGCGCCGCCCTGCATCCGCAGCTCGCCGAGGTGCCCCTGGATGCGCACTTCGCCAAGGGGCGCTTCACCGCAGCCTATTCGGGTTTCGAAGCCAGAGTGCTGGATCCATCGGCTGACCAGGCTGATGAAAGCGGAGAACTGCTAGGTCCATGGCTCAAGGCCAGAGGCATTGACTCTGTAGATGTCGTAGGGCTCGCCGCGGATCATTGCGTAAAGGCGACCGCCTTCGATGCAGCTGAAGCAGGATTCACCACGACCATCATTTCTCCGCTGACCGCAGCAGTCTCGCCGGAGAATCTGCCGGCGATACGCGAGGAACTGAGGGCAGCCGGGGTAACGGTGATTTCGCTGGGTTGATGATCCCCCGGAAAGCAGAAACGGCTTTGCTCCTGACCGAATTTTCCGGTCAGGGGCAAAGCCGTTCTCTCGTGGAACCTATTTTCGCCCGACGAACCAGTCCTGCAGCTTGTCAATGCGCGCCTGCAGCTGGTCAGCAGTAGCCTGCGGCACGGCAGGCCCGCCGCAGACGCTGCGCAGCTTGTTGTGGATCTGCCCGTGCGGGGTGCCGGTGCGGGCGGCCCATGCCGAGACGTTCTTCGACAGCTTGGTGCGCAGCTCCATCATGCGGCGGTGATCCGAGACCGGCTCGGGCTTGGTGCCGCCCTTGGAAATCTGCTTGTTCTGCTGCTTGCGCAGCAGCTCGGAAACCTGTTCGGTATCCAGCAGGCCCGGGATCCCCAGGAAGCCGAGTTCTTCTTCACTGCCGATGTCGGCGCCGGTACCGAATTCGCCGCCGTCGAAGAGCACGCGGTCAAAGGAGGCCTGCGAGTTCAGCGCCTCGAACTTGTTGCGCGTCAGCTCGTCGCTGGCCTTGTCTTCCTTGTTCGCCGCTTCCAGCAGCGAATCGTCCAGCCCGTCTTCGTCCTTGGAACCTTCACGGTCCAAGGCGTGGTCGCGTTCGACTTCCATCTCGTTGGCCAAGGCCATCAGGATCGGCACCGAGGGCAGGAAGACCGAAGCCACCTCGCCGCGCTTGCGGCTACGCACGAAGCGGCCGACCGCCTGGGCGAAGAACAACGGAGTGGAGGTGGACGTCGCATAAACGCCCACGCAGAGACGCGGAACGTCCACGCCTTCGGACACCATGCGCACCGCAACCATCCAGCGCGCGTCGGATTCGGAGAAATCGTCGATCTTCTGCGATGCCTTGGGGTCATCGGAAAGAATGGTGGTGACCTTCTCGCCACAGATCGCTTCGAGCTGGGCCGCGTAGCCGCGCGCGTCCTCGTGGTCCGTGGCGATGATCAGGCCGCCGGCGTCCTTCACGGTGCGGCGGACTTCCGAGAGCCGCCGGTCAGCGGCCTGCAGCACCGACGGGATCCAGTCGCCGTGCGGATCCAGCGCGGTACGCCAGGCATGGGCGGTGACATCCTTGGTGAAGCCTTCGCCGAGGTTTGCTTCCATCTCCTCGCCGCCGGAGGTACGCCAGCGCATATTGCCCGAATAGGCCATGAACAGCACCGGACGGACCACGTGGTCGGCCAGGGCGCTGCCGTAGCCGTAGGTGTAGTCCGCCTTGGAACGGCGAATGCCATCGCCCTCGTCCACATACTGCACGAAAGGAATCGGGGCCGCATCGGAACGGAATGGGGTACCGGTCAGGGCAAGCCGCCGGGTAGCCGGTTCGAATGCTTCACGAATGCCATCGCCCCAGGACAGGGCATCGCCGGCGTGGTGGACCTCATCCATGATCACCAGGGTGCGGGCATCTTCAGTTTTCGCGCGGTGCACCGCGGGCTTCAGCGAGACCTGGGCATAGGTCACCACCACGCCCATGTAGTGCGAGCCGTGCCGGCCGTCGGAGTTCTTGTAGTTCGGGTCCAGTGAGATGCCCACACGCGCCGCCGCATCCGCCCACTGCTTTTTCAGGTGGTCGGTGGGCGCGACAACGATCATGCGGTTGATCTTGCCCGAGTCGATCAGCACTTTGGCCAGGCGCAGCGCGAAGGTGGTCTTACCTGCGCCAGGGGTCGCCACCGCCATGAAGTCCTTGGGCTCCGTATCGAAGTACAGAGCCAAGGCCTCGGCCTGCCAGGCACGCAGCTTCGGCCCAGTTCCCCAAGCCGCACGTTCCGGATACGCTACCGGCAGCTTGTCTTCTAGTGGAAGCTTGTCGCCAAAATCAAAGAGTGTCTCGGTCATTTACCTTTTCCCGGCCGCGTGCATTGTGTGAAGTAGTGCTAGTTCATTCGCAGCACTACCCCATCATGGAGTCGTAGACTTCCTTGCACTCGGGGCATACCGGGAACTTCTGCGGATCTCGGCCTGGCGTCCAGACCTTGCCGCACAGAGCGATCACTGGGTCGCCGGTCATTGCCGACTCCATGATCTTTTCCTTCTGCACGTAGTGAGCAAAACGCTCATGATCTCCGGCCTCGACACTCTGGGTTGTCTCGGTACGTTCAATCGTGGCAGTGCCACCGCGGGTTTCTTCAGACTGTTCCACCATGCCTCCAAGTCTAATACGGATTGCCACTGCTGTCCGCGTGGCAAGCATGGGAGCTTGTCCACATTGACTTTGCCGCGCTGCACTAGGCCGCCCCATCGATTTCTTCCTCGCTGCAAGTCAACAACCATTTTTCAATGTTCTTGCGATGCGTTGCGGTGCCGTTGGAAGTCGATATTGCGCCAATTGGGCGCGACCCGATCAATATCCTGTGAACCTCCTTGCACCCAAGGCAGGCAAACGGCCGCCTAGCGGAAAACAGCGTCCCGCTAGACGGCCGGAGGCAGCAATTCGGCTGCTGCGCCTACTTATTGAGGATGACCGACTGCATCAGCTCAGGAGTGCGCTTTTCGTACCATTTGCCACCGAGGGCAATGCCGCCGAGCATCAGCCCGATACCCACGGCCAGGCCCGCGCCCAAGGTGATGAAGCCGAAGGACTGCGACTGCTTCACCCAGCCGATGATGTAGGGAATGAGAACCGGGATCAGCAGGAGGCCCATGGCAAGCATGATTCCCAGCTGGGTCAGCGCAATGCGCATGCCATTGCCCGGAGGGGTCTTCATCGGGTTATCACCCGGCAGCGGCACCGAATAGGTGTAGCGGGCCGAGGACACCGACGCGACGCCCAACGCGATGAGCAGCCCCGCCAGTGACAGGCCCAGGTCTCCCGGGATGCGCCACAGCGCACCGGAGATGAGGCCCGGCAAAATGGCCGCCGCCAGGACCGGAACGATGGCAATCAGGAAACAGGACAGCACTCGCCCTGCCCGATCAGCACGTCCGGAAATACCGGTCAGCGCGTGCAGCGCAAAGGCGGTGTTGTCATAGGAAATGTCGGCCGAGATGGAGAAGCCCATCAAGATGCCGATCAACGGGCCCAGCAGGAACATCATCACGTAGCTGCCGGTCTGGTTGCCGGTGAACCAGAAGAGCAACGGCAGCATCGGCACAATGAGCACGCCAATGGCATAGCGCGGATCCTTGAACCAGTAGGTCAGTGCGCGGGCAGCCACTGCGCCCGTTGGCGTGGCCGGCATCAACTTGAAGAAGCCCAGCCCCTTGGCCGTGGCAGCGCGCTGCTCTGGCGGCGGGGTCACCGTGGCTTTGGCGGTAGCTCGAGCCAGCAGCAGGTAGAGTCCGCCAAGATAGAGCAAGCCCAGCGCCAGATGGATCGCCATCTGGCCGTAGTGCGCCGAGGCAAAAGCCCCGGGAATCGCGGCAAAGGCACCCAACGGGGTGTAGCCCAAGACCGAGGCAATCGGCTGGATCCAGTCGCTCATGCTCTGCGCGGCAGCCAATGCCGAGGTCACGATCGGCCCCAAGGCGATGAGCACCACGAACAGCAGCACGAAGGTCAATTCACGGAATCGGCGCTTGGCCCGCAGTGCGGTCGCCATGATCACCAGATACTGGCAAAGAAGAATCGCCATCACCGCGGTCGCCACCGCTGCCAGCAGGGCCAGCATGAGCGCGCCCGCATCGAAGCGCCACATCAGCGAGGCGCCGAGCAGGCCCGCAATGGTCAGCACCGCGGGAATCGAGATGAAGCCAGCCAGCACCAGCGCTGGCCCCAAGGTCTTTTCCGGAATCCCGAAGTGGACAAAGCGTGAAGGTTCCAGGGTGAGGTCAACACCGGTCAGCAGCGGCGGGATGATGGCCCAGCCCAGCACCACGGCCGAGCCGATCAGGGTGAAGATTTCGCTCTGGAAAGGAATATCGCCGGCGGTAAACCACATGGCCAAGGTCAGCATGGTGATCATGCCCAGTGCGTACAGGCCACCGATAATGACGCCGATGAGCTGGCCGACGGAGCGCTTGAAGCCGTTGGCGAGCAAGCGCAGTTTCAGGCTTAGGACGTGCGCAACCATGACAGCCCCTCATTATTGGCGCGGCCGCCCACCAGATCGACGAAGCGATCTTCCAGGCTCATGCCGCCGCGGACTTCATCCACGGTGCCCTGCGCCTTGAGCATGCCATCGGAAATGACCGCGACATGCGTGCACATGCGCTGGACGAGGTCCATCACATGCGAGGAAACGATGACGGTGCCGCCGAATTCAACGTAGTTATTCAGGATGTCGCGGATATTCGCCGCAGATACCGGGTCCACCGCCTCGAACGGCTCGTCCAGAACCAGCAGCTTTGGCGAGTGGATCATCGCGGTAGCCAAGGAAATCTTCTTGGTCATGCCGGCCGAGTAGTCCACCACCAGCTTGTCGCCGTCATCGAGCAAATCCATCACGCGCAGCAGGTCTTCGGTACGCTGGGCAACTTCTGCGCGTTCCATGCCGCGCAGCAATCCCGAGTAGGTCACCAGCTGGCGGCCGGTCAGCCGGTCAAACTGGCGCACGCCATCAGCCAGGACTCCCAACGTGGCCTTGGCCGCTTGCGGATCAGCCCAGATATCCACGCCGTTGACCAGCGCTTGGCCTGAATCCGGGCGCAGCAATCCAGTGGCCATGGAAAGCATGGTGGTCTTGCCGGCACCATTGGGTCCGACAAGACCGTAGAAGGAACCCGCAGGAACTTGCAGGCTGACGTTGTTCACGGCAATCTTGGCGCCGAATTGCTTGGCAAGACCCCGAATGTCCAGTGCGATCTGATTCATAGCTTAAGGCTAGCAATGCCCCTAGTCAGAACGCATCATCCTTTGGAGTTAAACCCAGGTCTAAGACAACCGCCGCGACCCAGGGAAAAACCCTGGGCCACGGCGGTTGAACTGCTTGGTCCAGTCCCTGGACGTCAGCCTAGAAGAGTACGCGTGCCAGTTTCTGCCGCGAGGCAGCCACGCGTGGATCGCTGTTGCCGATTACCGCATAGAGCTCAATCAGGCGACGGCGGACCCGCTCGCGGTCTTCATCAGCCAGGCGGGAGATCAGCGAAACCAGTCGGGCGAAGGCATCTTCGACATGCCCGCCCACCACGTCCAGATCTGCTACATCCAGCTGGGCTGCGATGTCTTCAGGGTTCTGCGCGGCTTGCTCGCGGGACTTGTTCAGATCCAGGTTGTGCGTACGCGAGAGCAGTCGAACCTGGTACACGCCGATCTGCGCGTCCTTGTCGTTCGGCTTCTCGTTCAACGCTTCCAGGTAGGCGGCCTCGGCGGCGGCGTAGTCCCCGGCATCGATGGCGTCCACGGCCTTCTGGTGCAGCGGCGGCAGCTCTGGTTCAGGTTCGCCGGCCTGCCCGGAGAATGCCGGGGCGGTACCGCTCATGCCCTGCTGGACTGCGAGCTGTTCAAGCTGTGCGAAAACCTGGACAATCTGCTGTTCCTCGGCAGGACCCTGGAACAGCGGCACCGGCTGGCCCTTGATCAGCGCCACCACCATCGGGATCTGCTGGGCCTGGAAGGCCTGGGCGATCTGCGGGTAGGTTTCCGCATCCACCAGGCCGAGGATGAATTTGCCGCCCTTGGCATCCACCAGCTTGCGCAGCGTCGCATCCAGGTCTGCCGAGACCTGCACGCGAGGCGAGCCGAGGGAAACGATGGCAGGTACCTGCTGGGACATGCCGACGAACTGCTGGAACGCAGCCTCATCCAGATTGGTGGTCCAGCTTGCCGGACCAGCCGGCATGCTGCCGGTAGCTTCCGGGCCTTGGCTGGCCAGGGCGGAGAGATCTACCGCACCGCGGGTTGAGGGAATGTTCTGATCAGTCATGGGGGTTAGTCAACTTCCTTCACATCGAGCAGGATCTGGCTTGCAGAGATCAGCTGGATCTTGTCCTTGGAACCGTCGGCTGGCAGGTAGAACATCACCGGTTCGGCGTAGGTGCTTTCCACGTCGCCGTTCGAGGAGCTGGATCCCAGCAGCTGTTCGGTCAGCTTGTCGGTGCTCTTGAGCGGGTCAGCGTCTTCGGTGCGCACGAAGAGCGCCTTGTTGTTCAGCTTGCCGGTAACAATCGCTCCGCCATCCGGGGTGGAAACCACCTTGGTGTCGCCCTTGGTGACCGTGCGGTTGTACTTGACGTCCGCCTCGTTGGCTTCCTTGGACTCATCCTTCTGGGCTGCGTGCACCGCCTTGATGAAGTCCGATTCGGCAAACTTGTCCTTGTCCTTGGCATTGCCATCGGTCAGCACTTTGCCCAGTGCTTCCAGGGCCTTCTCCGGGGTCATCTGCAGGCCCTCGGCGTTGGCAGCAAGCTGCTTGGTCGACGGGTCGCCAACGGCGATGCCCGGGAAGGTGGAGTTCGGCAGCATCTGGCCGGCGAAGACCACCTTGAAGTTATCGCGGGCGTTGGCCTGCACCAGGGTCAGCGCCTGCGGCAGGGTGTCGGCATCATTGTTCTTCGCGGTCACCACGGAGATTACGCGGGGGAACTTGGCTTCATTCGCATTCGGCACAGCGGCCGAGCGGATGACCTGGGTATTGAGCGCCAGCGGCTTGTCTACCTCGAACTTCTCCTTGAGCATGTCGTAGCGCTTATCGCGCAGGTACTTGAACGCACCGGCGGTGCGTGGTTCCAGGGCCTTGGCGTCGCTCTTCTCATCGGCCTTGGCTACCTGCTTCTGGGCATCAGCCAGAACGCGCTTGAGCTGCTCTTCGGTGATGACCGGGAAGCTGGATACTTCTCCAACCGAGGAAGAGGCGGACTCGGAGCCCTTGGCATCATCGGACGCCTTGGCGTCCTGCGACTTCTGCTCGGATTCCGAAGGCTTGGCGCTGGACTCGTCGCTTGGCGCCATGGGCAGAGAAACACCGGAGATCGCCAGGGCCACCACGGCCACGGCGGCGACCGAGTGCTGGGTGTTCGCCCCGCTCTTCGGCTTGCCCGGGCGCATGACCAGCAGGGCCAGTCCGAAGACCAGCAGCAGCGAGCCGGCAATGATCAGCGGCAGGGCAAATGGCATGGCGTCGTCGTTCGCGTAGGTTACCGAGATATCCACCGGAGCGGCATCCTTTCCGCCTGCGGCCAGCAGCAAGGACCAGTCGCCGGAATCCGGAGCGGTCCAGCGGTAGGTCATGGTCTGATCCGCGGTCTGCGAGTCGAAGAAGATGTCATCACCGGCGGGATTAGGCGCATCGGCCTTGCCCTTGGCGTGCTCGGCGATCATCTTGTGGTTTTCGGTGTCGATGCCGGTGACCGATACATGCGATGCATCGCCGATCCACGCCTCGACGTCATAGTCGCGGCCCAAGGAAGCAGTGAATTCACCCTTCGACTTGATCACCAGTTCCACCGGGTCCAGCTTGGGGTCGTTGACCGAGGATTCAATCAAGGTCAGCGGTGCCTCATCAGCTAGTTGCGGCATGCTCGCGGTCACCGTTTCGGGCGGGGCCCAAAAGGTCTTCTGTCCGATGCCGACTACCAGGGCCGCGGCCCCCAGCAGCATCGCGATCACGGAGATTACTTTTCGCACAAGTTCACCTATTCGCCTACGTCTCACAGCTGTTCTTTGACAAGTCTAACGAGTTGCGGCCGATCATGGTTCCGATCCTCGCCTGTGAACTGGCTCAACAACGCAACAGCACGGTGTCTTGAACCACTTAACAGTGGCCGATGCGCGATATGCTCTGACCCATGGAGCCTGATCAGCCGCACCCGCATCGCGATAAGCACGTACCCGAGCAGCGTTCCGACGCTTCGGATCGCTCTTCCGGGCCGGCAACCTCCGGCCCGGAATCCACAGCGCATTCCCAGCCTCATGAGGGCAATTCCCAACCGGAATCACCTGCGGCCGCCAGCGCGCAGGCCCGTTATCCGGGCGCTGCGCCGACGGGCGCTAATCCGTCCCGCGAGGGCTGGTCCAAGAAGATCGCCGAACGCGTGGGCAAGATGCTCAACACCCCGCAGCGCAGTGCGGCCCTGGGCGAGGAACCGGAGCATCCGCTGGATGGCTCGCCGGAACCGATTCCGGCGCTGCACCCTATTTCCATGGGCTTCTTGGGCACCATTGGCGTGGGCATCGCCCTGGGCGGCTACTACCTGCTGACCAACGTCGGTTCGCTGATGACCTGGATTGCCATTGCGCTGTTCATCGCCTTGGGCCTTGATCCGATTGTGCGCTTCATGATGCGCAAGGGAATGACCCGTCCGCTGGCCGTGGCCGCGACCATGGTCAGCTTGCTGGCGATCTTCGGCGGCTTCATGGCCTTGATCATCCCTACCCTGGTCAACCAGATCACCGCCTTCATCACGCGGGCGCCTGAAATCGTGGATGATTTCCTCAATAGCGATTGGGTCCGGGAAATCGACCGGCAATACGCGATTT
Source organism: Arthrobacter sp. JUb119 (assembly GCF_024807995.1). Taxonomy (NCBI): domain Bacteria; kingdom Bacillati; phylum Actinomycetota; class Actinomycetes; order Micrococcales; family Micrococcaceae; genus Arthrobacter; species Arthrobacter sp. JUb119. Next base: position 171,571 of record NZ_JANUFE010000006.1, on the reverse strand, counting down.
CCCAGCGCATCACTACCGAGGTCGACCGTTTCTTTGGCGATTCGGGCGCGGTGACCAATGTGTTCGGCGGCGTCCTGGGCGTATCGCAGACCGTCGCCCAGTCCATGTTCGGCGTGCTGATCGTGCTGGTGCTGGCCATCTACTTCCTGGCTTCCCTGCCAGGGATGATGGGCTTCTCGCTGCGCCTGGCCCCGCGCTCCAAACGCGACCGCGTGGCCGAATTGACCGTGCGCATTACCCGCTCCGTGGGCAATTACGTGATGGGCCAAGCCACCGTGGCCATACTGAACTGCCTGGTGGCGCTGGTGCTGATGAGCATTCTGGGTGTTCCATTCACCGCGCTGCTCACCTTGCTGGTGGCGATGCTGGCCTTCATCCCATTGGTCGGCGGGGTGATCGCCGGCGTGCTGGTTACCTTGGTGACATTGTCACTGGGCTGGCAGACCGCCCTGATCTACGCGGTGTGCTACTTCGGCTACCTGCAAGTCGAGGCGTATTTCGTTTCGCCGCGCATCATGCGCCGTGCGGTGGCAGTGCCCGGCGCGGTCGCGGTGATCTCGGTGATTGCCGGCGGCACCTTGGCCGGGGTCACCGGTGCGCTCATGGCCATCCCGGTGGCAGCCAGCGCCATGATCCTGCTGCGCGAAGTCTTCATCGCCCGGCAGGACCGCCGCTAGCACCTGCCCCTCCAGGCAGCTGGCCTAGTAGCGGTAGGAACGGGTTTCCCAGCAGTGCGGATGCCAGTGGCGGCGCGCGTTGGCCGCGGCGTCATCGCCCGACCAGTGGTCCGCGCGCCAGGCAACAACATGGGCAACTCCAACTCCGATGGAACGGTGGCACCCCGGGCAGGAATAGGGCTTGTTGGCGTTCATCGGCGCAATCTTGCGCACATGCCATTGGCCGTCGGGGGCATCCTGGCGCAGCACCACGCCGAAGCGGGCACGCTGCATCCACTCTTCCTGGCCCGAACCGTAGCCCTGCTCTTCATCCCCGGAACCGTAGCCGGAGCCGGATTTCCGGCCTTGGGCGGGTCGGGAATTCTTGGAGCGGCGCGGGCGGTTGGAACGTGGCATGTCTTTAATCATGCCGTATCTCCCGGCACAAGTCGCAACCAGCTAGTAAAGTGTGTGGGGTGCGTTTAGTGGTAGCGAAGTGTTCAGTTGATTACGAGGGCCGTCTTCGAGCCCACCTTCCGTTGGCGACCCGCTTGATCATGGTCAAGGCCGACGGCTCGGTACTCATCCACTCGGACGGCGGCAGCTACAAGCCGCTGAATTGGATGAATCCGCCGTTGATCCTGCGTGAGGCAGATCCCGATGAGGACGCCGCTGCGTTGGGTGCCACCGCTACCTGGACCGTGTCCAGTGCGAAGACCGATGACAAGCTGACCATCCACTTCCATAGCTTCGAGCACGACTCGGCCCACATCCTGGGCACCGATCCGGGGCTGATCAAGGATGGCGTCGAAGCCGACCTGCAGCGCCTGCTGGCCGAGCAGATCGAGTTGCTCGGCGCTGGCCACCAGTTGGTCCGCCGTGAATACATGACCGCCATCGGTCCGGTGGATATCCTGGCCCGTGATGCCAAGGGCGCCACGGTTGCCGTAGAGCTCAAGCGCCGTGGCGATATCGACGGAGTGGAACAGCTGACCCGCTATCTGGAGCTTCTGAACCGCGATCCGCTGCTCAAGCCGGTTACCGGCATCTTCGCCGCCCAGCAGATCAAGCCGCAGGCCCGCACCTTGGCCGAAGACCGCGGCATCCGCTGCCTCACCTTGGATTACGACGCAATGCGCGGAGTCGACGACTCGGCAGGACGCCTCTTCTAGGGTTGCGGGTCCTCCCCGGGCTGCCTGGCCCTGGCGCATCCGCCTCCGGCCGGATGCTGCTGCCTGGCAGCCTTAGCTTGGCCCTGCAGAAAACTGCATCCCGACTGCTAGTCTGATCTCCTCTACCAAAAGCGCTCGGTGCCGCACGGCCCGGGCCGCCAGGCTCGGGAGGTCCATTGGATCCGCTGACAGCTTCGCTCATGGCCATTGGCAGCGGTTCCGCTGCGGGCCTGCGGCCGTATTTCACGGTATTGGCCCTGGGCATCGCGGGACTCGTGATCCCCGATACCGCACCTGACATGATCGCTTCTGCGGCACGGCAGATTCCTGAAAGCATCACCAATCCGTGGGTCCTGGCGATCTGTGCCGTACTTGCCATCGGCGAGGCCGGCCTGGATAAGATCCCTTTCCTCAATCTGTCCATGGAAACCATCTCGGTGTGGCTGCGACCTGTTTTCGGCGCCCTGGTTGGCATCGGCCTTGGCGCCAATTCGGGAGTCGAGGTTGCCGTCCTCACCGGACTGCTCGGTGCGGGCTCCGCGCTGTCGGTGAGCCTGGGCAAATCGTCGATGACCGCGGCGACCAATGCCGTGCCCGAACCCATCACCCAATGGGTGCGCAGCCTGGCAGAAGATCTTGGCGCGCTGGTTCTCGTCTTCGCAGCTGTGCTGGTTCCGGTACTGGCCGCCGTGCTCGGACTCGTTGCCATTGCCATCGGCTTCTTCCTCTACCGCATGTTCCGCCGGGTCTACCGGTCAATGAAGAACCGGGTCGGCAGCATCAGGCAGAACCGGGCCGCCGCGCACTCCGCGCGCGAAGCGCAGCTGGCCTCCGGCACGAAGACCAGTACGCTGCAGGCGCTGCAGGCCCTGGCCACCGGCAACGCGCCGGCTTCCGAAGATCCTGCGGGCAAGGGCAGCTAGCTCCTTGCCGTGGCCAGGCGCCCGGCGCGCTGGGGCTGCTGCGTTCCCGGTTCGCTAAATGCCAAGTCCGCTGAGAAAATAATCCGTCGAGTCGGTGACTGGACGCGTTCTCTCTTCTAAGCTGGGAACATGACTACGACGCGCTACGCCCTTCATGCCACCCTGATTTCCGATGGCCTCAAGGTCACCGATGGCGTGCTCGCCGTGGAAGGCGACCGCATCCGCTTTGCCGGCAACCGCGATGACTTCAACGCCCTGGCCGATGCTGCCGACTACCCGGTACGCGAGGTAGCCCCCGGCTCCATCATCATCCCGGGCCTGATCGACCTGCATTGCCATGGCGCCCTCGGCGCGGACTTCTCGGCACCGGATCATTCGAGCGTCACCGAAGCGGTGGAGTACCTGCACCGCTCGGGCACCACTACCCTGCTCGCGTCGCTGGTCACCGCAGAGCCCTCGTCCATGATCGAGGCCGCCGAGCTGCTCGCCGAGCTGGCGGAGGCCGGCCAGATTGCCGGCATCCATGCCGAAGGCCCGTTCCTCTCCGTAGACCGCTGCGGCGCCCAGGACCCGCGCTTCCTGCAGGATCCGGATCCGGAATTCGTCAGCGAGCTGGTGGCTGCCAGCCGCGGCCAGCTGCGCACCATGACCTACGCTCCGGAATTGGCCGGCAGCGAGGAACTCGTTGAGCAGCTGGTCTCCCACGGCGTGGTCCCGTCGCTGGGGCACACCGATGCCAGCGCCCAGATCACCGCGGATTCCCTGCGCTTTGCCCGCGAACAGCTGCGCAGCGCCGGGGTGGACGGCTTCACCGAACGCCCTACGGTCACCCACCTGTTCAACGGCATGCCTTCGCTGCACCACCGCGAACCCGGTCCGGTGGCCGCCTGCCTGGAAGAGGCGGTGAACCGCAATGCGTTCGTGGAGCTGATCGCCGACGGGGTGCACCTGTCCCCCGATACCGTGCGCCTGGTCTTCCGCTTGGTCGGTGCGGAGAACATCTTGCTGGTCAGCGATTCCATGGCGGCCACCGGCTTGGCCGATGGGCAGTACACCCTCGGCCCGCAGGATGTGAATGTGGCCCTGGGCCAGGCACGGCTGGCCAGCGACAATTCCCTGGCCGGCGGCACCTGCACGCTGCTGGAAATCGTGCAGCGCGCCGTGCAGGCCGGGGTCTCACTGGTCCAGGCGGTCAACTCGGCTACGTCCATCCCCGCCTCGCTGATCGGCCTGGCCGACGAAGTCGGTTCCCTGCACTACGGCTTCGCCGCCGATGCACTGATCCTGGATGCCAATCTGCAGCTGGTCCAGACGATCCGCAACGGGGAATACCTCTAGCCCACTGAAAATCCCGGACTGCGCTAGCCCTGCCGGATCCGCCCGAGCTGGCCGAGCAGCTCAAGCTCCTCGGCCCGGCCGAGGCCAGCACGCCGGGACCGGTCCAGTCCGCGAGCCCGTTCATCGGCCAGCACGTCGCCAAGCAAGTCCTCCAGGTCCCGCTCCGGGCCACCGGCCAAGGCGTACCGCTGGTTGCTGCGCTGGGCGAAGCCGTGGTCCTCCAGCGCAAGCCACAGCGGCAGCGAACGCGCCCCGGCCCAGTAATTGACCTGGCGTTCGCGCAGCCATGCGTCCTGGGCGGTGACCAGTTCCCCGCTGAATCCCGCAATCCGTGCGGCCGTACTGAGGAACTGGGCGAAGCCATGTGATGTTCCGGCCACGTTGAAGGTTCCGGTCAGCGAACGCGCGGTGGCGTCGATAATCCACGCGGCGGCATCGCGCACGTCGATGACCTGCACATGGCGGCCCGCGGTTGGCGGGATGAGGACCTGGCCGGCACCGGCCAAGGCCAAGCGCGAAACCCAGTAGGAAAAGCGGTCGCTGGGATCGCCAGGTCCGGCAATCAGCCCCGGACGGGCAATGAGCAGCCGGTCGGCAACCATCGCCGTGCTGGCCCGTTCGGCAAGGACCTTTGCATGCCCGTAGTCGCCGGGATCGGACGGTTCATGCAGTTGCGCGTCTTCGCCGGCACCGGGCAGCTGCGCGCTGGCATACACCGAGATGGAAGAAACCAGGGTCCAGTGCCGCGCATTCGCGGCCAGGGCCGCCAGCGCTTCGTGCACCCATTGCAGCTCATAGGACAGCTCGATGACCGAGTCGAATCCGATGCCCTGCACGGCATCATAGGCCCCGGGCTGGCTCCGGTCGGCACGCACCAGCTGCGCGCCCTGGGCAACCTCGCCGGAATTGCCGCGCGCCAGGCAGGTGACTTCGTGGCCACTGCGGATCAGCTGCCGCGCCAGCTCGCGGCCGAGCCACGCGGTGCCGCCAAGGATCAAGGTTCGTTTCATGGGAACAGTCAACTACGTCCTGCGCCACGCGCCCAGGCATTTCGCACTCAGCGCAGTTCCTGCCGGCCGTTTCCGGATCGGTGGCTGCGGTGCCCGGGATCCGGAGGTGCTCCCCCAAGCCGCCACGCGCAGCTGAGCAGTGCGCCGAGCACGCAGGCGATCCGCAGCGGCCTCCCCAGCCTGCCAACGCTGCCTGCCAGCATTGACTGGCCAGGGAACGCGAAAACCGCCGCTGCATCTGCAACGGCGGTTTTGCTTTATCAAGTTCTAGATCTGCCAGCTCCCGGCGATCGGCCCGGCTTCGAGCCAGGCCGAGAAGCCGGTGTAGTCGCGGTAGTCCATGGCCAGCAGCAGCTCATCACCGCTGCGCACCAGCATCACGATGATGAATCCTGGCGGGATCCGCGAGGTTTCCTCATCGGTGGGCTGGCGTGTCCCGGTGATATCCAGGCCACGGCGCTCGATCACGAAGCTCGGGACCGGGGAGACAGAGAAAAACCGCAACAGGTCCACATGCGCTCCGCCGTAGCGGCCGATGACCATCATCCATTTGCCCGAAGGCGCCAGGATGGATGCATCGAAGGTGCCCAGCGTGCGCCGCAATTGGATGCGGCGCACGGCCATGGCCCCGAAGAACATGGCGATGCCGATCAGGATCAGCAACGCGATCAGAACTGGTGCGGTTATCTCAAACAATTCATCGCCTACGCTGCGGTACCAAGCACAGCGTTGTCAGCAACGATCACTACGCGATCCGAATCAACAGAGAAGAAGCCTCCGTCGATCTGGACCGAGAAGCGGGACTCGGAAACCGGTTCGATTTCCAGGTCCCCAGCGGCAAGCACGGACAGCATCGGAACGTGACCGGGCAGAACACCGATCTCGCCGTCCACCGAACGAGCCTTGACCAGCTTCGCAGCGCCCGACCACACGAAGTGGTCAGCCGCGACGATTTCGACCTGAAGCTCAGCCATAATTAGCTGGCCTTCTGGATTTCGGCCCACTGGCGCTCGACGTCGTCAAGACCGCCGATGTTGAAGAACGCCTGCTCTGCAATGTGGTCCAATTCGCCATCGCAAATGGCCTTGAAGCCTTCGATGGTGTCCTTGATCGATACGGTCGAGCCCTCGACACCGGTGAACTGCTTTGCGGTGTAGGTGTTCTGCGAGAGGAACTGCTGGATACGGCGTGCACGGGCAACGACGATCTTGTCCTCTTCGCCCAGCTCGTCGATACCGAGGATCGCGATGATGTCCTGCAGTTCCTTGTTCTTCTGCAGAATGGCCTTCACGCGGATGGCTACATCGTAGTGATCCTGGCCAATGTACTGCGGATCCAGGATTCGCGAGGTCGAGGTCAGCGGGTCGATCGCCGGATACAGGCCGCGCGACGCGATTTCACGCGACAGCTCGGTGGTTGCATCCAAGTGGGCGAAGGTTGCTGCTGGAGCCGGGTCGGTGTAGTCATCGGCCGGGACGTAGACAGCCTGCATCGAGGTGATCGAGCGGCCCTTCGTCGAGGTGATGCGTTCCTGCAGCAGACCCATTTCATCGGCCAAGTTCGGCTGGTAGCCCACGGCGGAAGGCATGCGGCCCAGCAGGGTCGACACCTCGGAACCGGCCTGGGTGAAGCGGAAGATGTTGTCGATGAACAGCAGCACATCCTGGTTCTGGACATCGCGGAAGTATTCCGCCATGGTCAGAGCCGACAGTGCCACGCGCAAACGGGTTCCAGGTGGCTCATCCATCTGGCCGAACACCAGTGCGGTGTCCTTCAGGACGTTTGCCTCGTCCATTTCGACCCAGAGGTCGTTGCCTTCACGGGTGCGCTCGCCAACACCGGCGAATACCGAGGTACCACCGAAGTTACGTGCAACACGGGTGATCATTTCCTGGATCAGCACGGTCTTGCCAACGCCGGCGCCGCCGAATAGGCCGATCTTGCCGCCCTTGATGTACGGGGTCAGGAGGTCGATCGACTTGATGCCGGTTTCCAGCATTTCGGTCGAGCCCTCGAGCTCCGAGAACTTCGGAGGCTGGCGGTGGATTGGCCAACGCTCGGTGACCTGGATCTCCGAGTTGTCAACGTCCAGGGCGTCGCCCAGAACGTTGAAGATGTGGCCCTTGACGCCGTCGCCTACTGGGACGGAGATAGCAGCGCCGGTATCGGTCACCGAAGCACCGCGGACCAGGCCGTCGGTGGCCTGCAGCGATACTGCGCGGACCAGGCCCTCACCGAGGTGCTGGCTGGTCTCGAAGGTGATCTTCTTGGTTTCGCCGTTGAGGGTCAGCTCAGCGGTCAGTGCGTTGTAGATAGCAGGCAGTGCGTCGGCTGGGAACTCGACGTCCACGACCGGGCCAGTCACGCGCGCGATGCGACCGATGGCCCCTGCGGTAACCTGCTCGTTGAGTTGGGCAGTCATCTTTCTCACTTCTTGTCTGGTCGGAGTATCGGTAATTAGCTGTTCAGCGCGTCGGCGCCGGCGATAATTTCCGAAAGCTCCTGGGTGATTTCAGCCTGACGGGCATTGTTGAGCAATCGGGTGTACTTCTTGATCAGTTCACCAGCGTTGTCGCCTGCGGCCTTCATGGCGCGCTGGCGGGCAGCGAGCTCGGAAGCAGCGGACTGCAACTGGCAGTTGAACAGTCGAGAATCGATGTAGCGCGGAAGCAGTGCGTCAAGCACTTCTTCCGGCGATGGCTCAAACTCGTACAGTGGCAACAGCTCGTCGGTTGGAGTCTCGGATTCATCCTCGACAACCTCCAACGGCAACAGACGGATGACCGTCGGTTCCTGCGTGACCATCGACTTGAACTGGGTGTAGACGACGTGGATCTCGTCCACGCCACCCTGCTCGAAATCGGTGTCGAAGTCCTCCAGGAGGACATCGCGCAGCTCGCGTGCGGTTTCGAAACGCGGGGAATCAGTTTCCCCGGTCCACACTCGTGCGTACTCGCGTGAACGGAAATCAAAGTAAGCCTGGGCCTTGCGGCCGACCAAGTAGGTCTTGACTTCCTTGCCTTCTTCACGCAGGAGTTCCACGAGGTGCTCTGCCTGCTTCAGAACGCTGGCGGAGTAGGACCCGGCAAGTCCTCGGTCCGAAGTCATCACCAAGACCGCGGCGCGGCGTACCTGCGCCGGCTCGGTGGTCAGTGGATGCTCGACATCGGCCTGGGACGCGACGGCGGTTACTGCACGGGTAATCGCATTGGCATACGGCAGCGAGGCCGAGACACGCGTACGTGCCTTACCAATGCGGGATGCAGCGATCAGTTCCATCGCCTTGAAGATCTTGCGCATCGACTTGGTCGATCCGATCTTCTGGCGGTAGACCCGAATCTGGGCTCCCATGTGTGTCCTTTCCTTATCCCCTACCTCGGGAGGGCGGCGCCGTTACCGGCGCCGCTCCCCCTTGGCAAGGAAATTGTCAGCGCTTCTGCTTGACGATCTTTTCCTGGTCAACGGACTCGGAATCGAGAGCGTCGTGCTCTTCGTGCCCGGCAGCGACAAGCTTGTCGTCGCCTTCGCCGAAGAAGCCGGCCTTGAAGTCCGCAACAGCGGTCTTCATGGCTTCCAGAGTCTCGTTCTCCAGCTTGCCGGTCTGGCCAATCACGGTCAGTACATCGGTGCGGTGGCGCAGGTAGTCGATGAACTCGCCCTCGAAGCGGCGTACATCCTCAACCGGGACATCGTCCAGGTAGCCGTTGGTGCCGGCCCAGATCGAAACGACCTGGTCCTCAACCGGGTACGGGGTGTACTGACCCTGCTTGAGCAGTTCCATCAGGCGCGCACCACGGGTCAGCTGCTGCTTGGAAGCAGCATCCAGGTCCGAGGCGAACATTGCGAATGCCTGCATGTCGCGGTACTGGGCCAATTCCAGCTTCAAGGTACCGGAGACCTTCTTCATGGCCTTGACCTGTGCCGAACCGCCAACGCGGGATACCGAAATACCCACGTCGACAGCTGGACGCTGGTTGGCGTTGAAGAGATCCGACTGCAAGAAGATCTGGCCGTCGGTGATCGAGATGACGTTGGTCGGGATGAACGCGCCCACGTCGTTGGCCTTGGTTTCGATGATTGGCAAGCCAGTCATCGAACCTGCACCCAGCTCGTCCGACAGCTTGGCGCAACGCTCAAGCAGGCGGGAGTGCAGGTAGAAGACGTCGCCTGGGTAGGCTTCGCGTCCTGGCGGACGGCGCAGTAGCAGGGACACGGCACGGTAGGCTTCAGCCTGCTTCGACAGATCATCGAAGACGATCAGAACGTGCTTGCCGCCGTACATCCAGTGCTGGCCGATGGCCGAGCCTGCGTATGGAGCCAAGTACTTGAAGCCGGCTGGGTCGGATGCCGGGGACGCCACGATGGTGGTGTACTCCAGTGCGCCCTGCTCTTCGAGGGTCTGGCGAACGGCAGCGATGGTCGATGCCTTCTGGCCAATTGCCACGTAGACGCAGCGGACCTGCTTGGTCTGATCGCCGGATTCCCAGTTAGCACGCTGGTTCAGGATGGTGTCAACCGCGATAGCGGTCTTGCCGGTCTGGCGGTCGCCAATGATCAGCTGACGCTGGCCACGGCCGATCGGGATCATGGCGTCGATAGCCTTCAGACCGGTCTGCATTGGCTCGTGCACGCTCTTGCGCTGGGTCACGCCTGGTGCCTGCAGCTCCAGGGCGCGACGGCCCTCGGCTGCGATTGGGCCCAAGTTGTCCAGTGGCTCGCCCAACGGGTCGACCACGCGGCCCAGGTAGCCGTCGCCGACTGGAACCGAAAGGATCTCGCCGGTGCGCTCTACCTTCTGGCCAGCTTCGATGCCGGTGAAGTCACCAAGCACAACGACACCGATTTCGCGGGTATCGAGGTTCTGGGCCAGGCCCAGGGTGCCATCTTCGAACTTCAGCAACTCGTTGGCCATGACGGAAGGAAGGCCTTCCACTCTGGCGATGCCGTCGCTCGCGGCGACGACGCGTCCCACCTCGGTGCGCTCTGCCTTACCCGGTTCGTAGGAAGATGCGAACTCGTTTAGGGCATCGCGGACGTCGTTGGCATTGATGGTCAAATCGGCCATCTGCAGTCCCTGCTCTCCTAAATTGTGATCCGGTCCATTGGACCGAATCGAATGTGAATGAAGTCTGTTGTGGTCCTGGCAGCCAGGAACACCAGGCGAAGGATCACTCCCTAGCCCAATGAGTCCTAGCTGGCCAAGGCGCGGCGCAACTCGGCCACGCGTGATGCCACGGAAGCGTCGACAACTTCGTCGCCAACCTTGACTACCAGTCCACCGACCAGCGATGGGTCGGTAGTGGCGTTGAGCTTGAGCTGACGACCGTATAGCTTGTTCAGGCTGGTCTCCAGGCGCGAAAGCTGGGCTTCGGAAAGTTCTACAGAGCTGGTTACCGAGGCAATCCAGCGCTGCTGGCGCTTGGCCACGAGCTCTACGAAACGTCCAACCAAGGCTGCTGGCTTCAAACCGCGGGGGTTCGAAACTGCCTGGGAGATCAAAACCTGCGAGGTCTGCGACGCGTTAGGCACGAGCTTCAGCGCGAGAGTGCGCTTAGCCTCGACTGGGGCCTGTGCATCATCCAACGCACGCTGCAGTTCGTGATTGCCACGCACTGCCTCGATGAAGGAGAACAGATCCTGCTCCAGCTTGTTCAGCCCCGAAGCGCCGTCCTGCTGCTCTGCCACTGCGGTGACCGCAGTGACAGCCAGCGATTCGAGCGCATCGCTAATGTCGCGTTCCGAGCTCCAGCGGGTAGAAGCCAGCTGTGCGACGACGTCCTCGGCGTCAGCCGAGACCTTTCCGTGCAGCAGCTGAGCCAAAAGGCCTGCCTTGTCGGCATTTCCACGGGCTGGGTCAGTCATTGCGCGGCGGAGACCGGCATTTGCATCCAGTACTTCCAGGACCGCGAACAGTTCCTTAGGCAGCTCAATAGATGCCAGTGCCAGCTTGGGTTCCAGGAACGCCAAAGCCTTTGCCAGTGACTCGCTCGATACACTTGCCATTAGTTCGATGCACCTGCGTTCTGCTGAGCTTCCAAATCGGTCAGGAACTTGTCAACCACGCGCTGGGCACGGGCATCGTCCTGCAGAGCTTCGTCAACAACCTTGCTTGCAAGCTCGGTAGCCAATGCGCCCACGTCGGTGCGGAGCGAAGCCAGAGCGGATACGCGCTCAGCTTCGATCTGGCGGTGCGACTGCTCGGTGATACGAGCTGCCTCATCGGTTGCCTTGGTCTTCAGATCCGCAAGGATCTGAGCACCTTCGCTACGAGCTTCCTCACGGATGCGGTTTGCTTCGGTGCGTGCTTCCAGAAGCTGGGCCTTGTACTGTGCCAAGGTCTCCTCTGCTTCCTTCTGCGCTGCTTCAGCCTTCTCAAGGCCACCTTCGATCGCGGTGACGCGATCTTCATAGGACTGCTCGAACTTTGGAGCAATTACCTTGATGACGATGAACAGAAGGACCGCGAAACCAACACCCGTGACGAGAATTTCCCACGGGTTCGGCAACAGCGGGTTGACCGATTCGCTCGCAGCGAGGATGAAATCAGTGCTGTTCATTCTCACTATTCCTTATCTACTAGTTTCCGCTTGTGTGTACGCCTCGCGATAGTGGCGAGGCCACTACAGTTGCGAAAAGACTAGGCGCCGATGACGAAAGCGAAGACCAGGCCCAGGATGGCCAGTGCTTCAGCAAGTGCGAAGCCAAGCATGGCGATTGGCTGCAGGATGCGCTGAGCCTCAGGCTGACGTGCAACACCGTTGATGTAGGCAGCGAAGATCAAGCCAACGCCGATAGCCGAACCGATAGCAGCCAGGCCGTAGCCGATCATATTCAGGGAGCCGTGCAACATGTGATTATGTTCCTTTCAAGATACCGAGCTTTTGCCGGTAGGTTGTGAGGTATTCCTTGAGCGACTCAAGGAAGATCTTTATGGGTTGGAAGAAAAGAAGTGTTGGCCTAGTGGGCGTCGGCTTCGATTGCACCCTGGAGGTAGATCGCGGTCAGCAGGGCGAAAACAAACGCCTGCAGGACCATGATCAGCAGTTCCAGGAAGTACATGGCGACCGAGCCAACGATGACCAGGATGCCAAGGCCGTTCATGGCCAGGGAGTCCTGGACAACGATCAGGTGACGAGCGCCGGCAGCTGCCAGCATCACGATCATGTGACCGGCCAGCATCGTTGCCATCAAACGCAGCGAGTGCGTCAGCGGGCGAACGATGAAGTTAGAAATGATTTCCAACGGAATCATCAGTGGCATGATCCAGCCCGGAACACCGGACGGGACGACGGCCAACTTGAAGTAGCGGATACCGTGGTTCTTCAGGCCTACAGCAATCCAGGTGCCGTAGATGATGATAGCCATCGCGTATGCAGAACCAGCGTGTGAGAACGATGGAAGCTGCAGGAACGGAATCGCGCCGAAGAGGTTGTTCAGCAGTACGAAGAAGAAGGTCGCGAACAGCAGAGGAATCCAAGGACGGAAGTTCTTCTCGCCGATGATGTCGCGGCCAATTCCGTTACGTACAAACGCGTAACCGGACTCAGCGATGTACTGCATCTTGCCTGGAACCAGCTTCGGGTTCTTGATGGCCACGGTGAAGAACCAAGAGATAAGCACGATCGACAAAACGATCATGAGCATCTGCTTGCCGAAACCCGTGCCGTACTCAGCCATCCACGGGAAAAGATCCGGGAGGTGGGTATCGGAAACGGATGGCGGTACGAAGCCGCCTTCTTCTGAGGCCATTGGGAGCGCAAACGCGAACAACGCGCTGTCCTCTCTGCAGTAACGGTCACGGGCAAAAGGCGGTGACTGGCGGTAACTGCCTCTCACCGTGTGAAGAAAAGATCAAACGGGGATCCCATCATGGCCCATGCCAGAAGCATCAACCCTGATGAAGGTCCATCTGCGGGTTACCCCGCGGATGCATATTGCGTATTCCGCCCGCAGTTGAGCGGACGGCCAAAAATGACCCGAAGTAAGCTTATCAAACTCACAGCACCCCACCGACACAAAGTCGCGCGGAATACTCTATTCCTCGTTGTAGATAGCCAGGCGCGCCTTCATGAAAGCACGCACCTCGCCAACCTGCCAGGCAACAAGGGAGATAGCTGCTGCAAGAACGAATCCCTGGCGATTAACCCAATCGGGCAACCCCAGGTTCAACAACACGAAGGCGATGCCAAAAACCTTGATGACAAAGACACCCAAGAACGCGGGCATGGCCCACGAGTGGCGAATTCGCCCTGCAGCTTCGGCAATGAGAATGCCAATCGCGAAAAAGCCAATCACAATCCCGGCAGCCAGCGCGCCAGAAAGCGCGTAGCGAAGATCGGCAACCAACCATGAAATCAGGAAAAATATGGCGGTAGCGATCAGCGAATACACCAGTGACAAGCCAAGAATCGGCAACCAGATGGATTTCGGGGCTGACGAAGCACTGACGCGGGCAGAACCAGAATTCACGTCCGCAACCTTTCTTCGTCAACACCGAGGAACCATCGTGCACCCATCGATGCTGATGAAACTTGAAACTTCCACCTATTCCCTAAAGAGCAGATGAAAGAAGATCCAGATTGAATTCTACACGAGATAGAAACAGATTGCTTGTGCGTTACCCTGCTATTTGATCGGGCTAAGCTTTGCCCATGCGCTTGCGTAAGGCCTCGACCCGCTTGATCACCAGGGGACGCCACGTTGCAACCGCTGCCACTAGGAACAACAGCAAGGCCATCGGGACCACCAGAATGAACGGGATGAAGGCGATGGAAACGACTGAGACTGCAATCACGGCGGCCCACAGGTAGAGCAGAACTACCGATTGGCGCACCGAGTGGCCTTGGGCCAGCATCCGGTGGTGGATGTGCTTGGCATCCGGGGAAAAGGGTGAGCGTTTGTTGGCCAGCCGGCGGAAGACCGAGAGTACAAGGTCCAGTACTGGTAGGAAGACGATCACCATCGGCAGCAGCATCGGCATGTAGGCCGGGATGTTGCGGAAGCGCCGGGCCTCCAGGCCCTGCACATCACCGGTCACCGCCACCGCGGCCACCGAGAGGATCATGCCGATGGCGAGAACGCCGGTCTCCCCCATGAAGATATTCGCCGGGTTGAAATTGTGCGGCAAGAAGCCCAGGCAGGCACCGAGCAGCAAGGCGCAGAGCAAGGCCCCGATGTTCGCGTAGTCATCGGCGCTCACGTGCGTAGCCAGCACATAGGAGTACACGAAGAAGGTCGCCGCGCCAATGGCGGCCAGGCCCGCGGCCAGGCCATCCAATCCATCGGAGAAGTTGATCGCGTTCATGGTCAGCACGATCAGGAAAATGGTCACCGAAATCTGTATCCATTGCTCATCGATCTGCCACGAACCCACGGGCAGGGACTGGATGACGATTCCGTTGGTGGCGACCAGCCAGCCGATCAGGATCTGGCCGGCGAGCTTCAGCCACCACTTCAGGTCGAACATGTCATCGGCCAGGCCCATGAGCACGATGACGCCCAGGGCGTAGGCGATTCCGCGGATGGCGTCGTCATTGCCGAAGACCCCGCGGAAGAAGTGGAAGTTGCTGGCCAGCCATAGCCCTGCGGCGAAAGCGGCGATAATCGCCAGGCCGCCGAACTTCACGATCGGTTTTTCGTGCTGGTCGCGTTCGCGCACCAGCTGGTTGCCGGTGAAACGGTGGCCAAGGGTGCGGATGATCGGGGTGAGCAGGAACGAAACCGTAAAGCTGAATGCTATGAGCAGTACGTATGTTCTCATGCGCCGGTTTCCGGTGCGTCCTGTCCCAAATCGAGAATGCCAGGGACGACCACGCGCAATTCCTCAATGGAAATCGCGCCCGAGCGAACCACCTGCAGGTTCTGGCCGGTGCAATCGATGATGGTCGATGGCAGGACCTCTTCCCCGGCCTCGCCGCGCGGGCCGCCGTCGAGGTAGACATCCACCGACTCCCCGAGCTGCGCGAAAGCCTGCTCGACATCCAGCGCCGCCGCGTTGCCGGTGCGGTTGGCCGAGGACACGGCCAGCGGGCCGGTCTGGCCCAGGAGTTCCAGGGCGGTGTCGTCGTTGGGCACGCGCAGCGCCACGGTGCCGCGGGTCTCCCCCAGATCCCAGGTCAGCGAAGGCTGGGCCTGCAGGATCAGGGTCAGTCCGCCTGGCCAGAACGCTTCGGCCAGCTTGCGCGCGGCCTCGGGGATGTCCCTGGCCAATCCGTCCATGGTGGAACTCTGGGCGATCAGCACCGGCGGGGGCATGGTGCGGTTGCGGCCTTTGGCGGCCAGCAGCATCGCCACGCCCTGGGCGCTGAATGCATCGGCGCCGATCCCGTAGACGGTATCTGTAGGCAAGACGATGCAGCGCTTGTCCGCCAGCGCGGCCTTGGCTGCGGCGATGCCTTCAGCGTGTTCCTGCTCGTTGCTTACCGAAAATGTTGTGCTCACGGGATCATTCTTTCATGCACTGGGTGTGGTTTGGTTATTGCGGCGCGTAGCCGGATGTGGCGCGGGCGCGCCCGGTCAAATCTTCATGGCCAGCCACCTGCGTGAAACCGGCCGCGCGCAGCATGGCTGCCGCGGTTTCGCGCTGCACTTCGGCGTGTTCCATCACGTAGTAGCCGCCGGGACGCAAGAGCTTCATGGCTTGGGCGGTAATGGCTCGCGGAATGTCCAGTCCGTCCTCCCCGAGCCCGTACAACGCCATTTCCGGGTCGTGCTCGCGCACTTCCACTTCGCGCGGCACCGCGTTGGGCGGAATATACGGCGGATTGGAGATCACCAGGTCCATGGTGCCTTCCAGCTCCCCGGGAACTTGCGTGGCATCCTGGTGCAGCACGGTGACCCGGTGCGGCTCGCAGTTGGCCCGGGTGTAGCCGATGGCATCCTCCGAGAGCTCCACGGCCCAGACGCTGGCTGCTGGCACTTCGCTGGCCACGGACGCTGCAATGGCGCCGGAGCCCGAGCACAAATCAATGCACCGCGGGGTGCCGATGCCTTGGGCGGCCAGGAAATCAAGGCCGACCTGCACCACGGTTTCGGTTTCCGGGCGCGGGGTGAATACTCCCGGTCCCACCTTCAGCTCCAGGTAGCGGAAGTACGCCACGCCGGTCAGGTGCTGCAGCGGGATGCGGGTGCGCCGGGCGGCCACCAGGGCGGTGAATTGCTCCCGGGATCCAGGGTCGAGGCCCTCGCCACGCAGTTCGCGCAGCTTCAGTTCCGAGCGGTCGATGCCCAGCACGTGGCACAGCAGCAGGTCGACGTCGACGCCGGGGCTTGGCACCCCGGCGTCGGCCAGCGCCGCAATCGCCTGGCGGCGTACGGCAGTGAGTTCTTCCAAGGCGTCGTTACTCGCCCAGCGCTGCCAAGCGCTCTTCCTCGTCCATCTGGATGCAGGATTCAACCACCGGCTGCAGGTCCCCGTCCATCACGGCGTCAAGGTTGTAGGCCTTGTAGCCGGTGCGGTGGTCGGCAATGCGGTTTTCCGGGTAGTTGTAGGTGCGGATGCGCTCGGAGCGGTCCATGGTGCGGATCTGGCTTGCACGCTGGGCCGAGTTCTCCTTGTCGATGATCTCCTGCTGGTGGGCCAGCAGGCGCGAACGCAGCACGCGCATCGCGGCTTCGCGGTTCTGGATCTGCGACTTCTCGTTCTGCATGGCCACCACGATGCCGGTGGGCAGGTGGGTAATGCGCACCGCGGAGTCGGTGGTGTTCACCGACTGGCCGCCGGGGCCCGAGGAACGGTAGACATCGATCTTCAGGTCGTTCTGGTGGATGTCGACTTCTTCGGGCTCGTCCACCTCGGGCAGGACCAGCACGCCGGCAGCCGAGGTGTGGATGCGGCCCTGGGATTCGGTGACCGGCACGCGCTGCACGCGGTGCACGCCGCCTTCGAACTTCAGCTGGGCGTAGACGCCTTCGGCCGGGTCATTCGATTTGCCTTTGATGGCAACCTGGGCGTCCTTGTAGCCGCCGAGGTCGGACTCGTTGAAGGAGATCATCTCCACCTTCCAGCCCTTGTGCTCGGCGAAACGGGTGTACATGCGCAGCAGGTCGGCTGCGAACAGCGCTGCTTCGTCGCCGCCCTCGCCGCCCTTGACTTCGAGGATCACGTCGCGGCCGTCGTTCTCGTCGCGCGGGATCAGCAGGCGGCGCAGCTTCTCCTCGAGCTCTGGCAGGGCGGCGGTGAGGGTTTCCACCTCTTCTGCGAAGTCCGGATCCTCGTCAGCCATTTCCTTGGCTGCTTCCAGGTCCTCGGTGGCGGCGTGCCACTTGTTGTAGGCCTCGACGATGCCGTTCAGCTGTGCCGAGCGGCGGCCGAGCTTGCGGGCCAGCGCCTGGTCGGCGTACACCGCTGGATCCGAGAGCTGCGCCTGGATTGCGGCATGCTCTTCTAGTAGCGACTTGACGGACTCGAACATGGTGGGTGTGCTTCCTTGTTGGCGTTTTCCGCGCAGTGCCGCCGGCTATTGCGGCTGGGGCACTGCTGGAATTCAATTCTAAACGCTGCGCCGGCCGGGGCCGGCGTGCGAGGTGTCACTACGCGCCGATGGCGTCCAGCCAGCTGCCGGTGCGGCAAGCTGGCTGGACGCCATGGCGGTGGGTGGTGCTAATCCTTGTTTGGAGTGGTCTTGTTGACCAGCATCAAGAATTCCGCGTTCGATCCGGTTTCGCGGATCTTCCCGGTGAGCACTTCCAGTGCCTGCTGCGGATCGATGCCCGAGAGCATGCGGCGCAGGCGCCACATGATGCGCACCTCTTCGGCACTCATCAGCTGCTCTTCGCGGCGGGTCGAGGAAGCGTTGACATCCACTGCCGGGAAGATGCGCTTCTCGGCCAGCTGGCGCGAAAGGCGCAGCTCCATGTTGCCGGTGCCCTTGAATTCCTCGAAGATGACCTCGTCCATCTTGGAACCGGTCTCCACCAGGGCGGTAGCCAGGATGGTCAGCGATCCGCCATTCTCGATGTTGCGGGCTGCACCGAAGAAGCGCTTCGGCGGGTACAGCGCTGCCGAGTCGACGCCGCCGGAGAGGATGCGGCCCGAGGCCGGAGCGGCCAGGTTGTAGGCACGGCCCAGGCGGGTCATCGAGTCCAGCAGGACCACGACATCCATGCCCATTTCCACCAGGCGCTTGGCGCGCTCGATGGCCAGCTCGGCCACGGTGGTGTGGTCATCGGCCGGGCGGTCGAAGGTCGAGGCGATGACCTCGCCCTTCACGGTGCGCTGCATGTCGGTGACTTCTTCGGGACGCTCATCAACGAGCACCATCATCAGGTGCACTTCCGGGTTGTTGATGGTGATCGCGTTGGCAATGGCCTGCAGGATCAAGGTCTTGCCGGCCTTCGGAGGCGAAACGATCAGGCCGCGCTGGCCCTTGCCGATTGGCGCGACCAGGTCGATGACGCGCGGGCCGACCAGCTTCGGATCGGTTTCCAGGCGCAGGCGCTCGGTCGGGTACAGCGGGACGAGCTTGTTGAACTCGACGCGTTCGCGGTTGTCCTCTGGCTTCTTGCCGTTGACCGAAGTCAGCTGCACCAGGGCGTTGAACTTCTGGCGGGGGTTCGGGGTCTCGCCCTCGCGTGGCTGGCGGATCGCGCCAACGATGGCGTCGCCCTTGCGCAGGTTGTACTTCTTGACCTGGCCCAGGGTGACGTAGACGTCGTTCGGGCCGGGCAGGTAGCCGGAGGTGCGCACGAAGGCGTAGTTCTCCAGCACGTCCAGGATGCCGGCGATCGGCAATACGACGTCGTCCTCGCTCAGCTGCGGCTCGTCGTCATCACGGCGATTGCGGCGGTTGCGGTTGTTGCGATCGTTGCGGTCGTTGTTGCGATCGTTGCGATCATTGTTGCGCTCGCGGCGGTTGCTGCGGTCATTGCGATCGTTGCGGTCGTTGTTGCGCTCGCGGCGCTCGCGGCGGTCATTGCGGTCGCCACGCTCGGAACGGTCCTCGATGTTCTCCGAGTCGTTCGAGTCGTTGTTGCGCTCGTTGCGATCATTGCGATCGTTGTTGCGCTCAGCACGATCGTTGTTGCGCTCATTGCGGTCGTTGTTGCGCTCGTTGCGGTCGTTGTTGCGCTCGTTGCGGCGGTTGTTGCGCTCGCGGCGCTCTTCGCGGCGGTCGGTGCGCTCTTCAGCGTTCTCCGACTCGGCAACTTCGGTGCGCTCGGTGCGCTCGGTGTTGCGATCGCGGCGGTTGCCACGCTCACGGCGGTTGCCGCGCTCGCGGCGCTCTTCGCGTGCTTCGCCGTTGCTCTCGGCGTTCTCCGCCGGTGCCTCGGCCTGCTCGGCCGCCTGCTCTGCTGGCTGGTCAACCGGCTTGTTGTTCCGCGAGTTGCGGCGCTGGCGTGGAGCCTTGGACTCCTCGGCTGCTGCCTGGTTCTCGGCTGGAGCCTCAGTAGCGGCTTCGTTGGCTTCGGCAGGAGCCGCAACCTTGCCCGAGTCGGTCACACGGCGCGAGGTGCGGCGTGCGCGAGCTGGCTTTTCAGCCGGAGCTTCAGCAGCCGCGCCGGCCTCTGGTGCGCTCTCGGTCTCAGCCTGCGCCTGGGCCGCGGCCTTTGGCGCACGACGTGCACGGGTCTTGGTTTCCTTGGCCTGCTCAGCTGGAGCTTCAGCCTTCGCTGCGGGAGCTTCGGTCTTGGCAGACTTCGCTTCCTGTGCGGCCTTGGCGTCCTTGGCGGCAACGGAACCACCGCGCTGGTGGTCGCCGATGGCCTTGACCAGATCAGCCTTGCGCATCCGCGAACCGCCGGTGATACCCAGCTGCGAAGCCAACTGCTGGAGCTGGGTCATTTTCAAAGAGGCCAGTCCGGCGCTCTTGTTTTCGGAAGTCTTGGTGTCCACGCCTTCGTTGAGGCTCGTGGTTTCGGTCACGAAAGTTCCTTCTGACTCGTAGGATGGGCCGCTTCAAGGCAGGCCCACTATGCCGTAAATGATGTTCAGCAGCCGAAGATTTCGTGGCTACTTCACTTTCTCCCCGCAAGATGGCCCAGAATTCGAGGCAAAACTGCAGTGGATTAGAGAGACTGACATCTCCTAGGCACGAAGACGTACCTGAATGCGGGATATCAAAGTTGCTGCGAACTGCAGGAAGATCCGGGACGGCTGGACGGATGAAATGGGGTTCGAGAACCGAATTTATCCGCATCAACACTGGCCACAAAGGATTCGGACCGGGCTACTGCCCAGCTATCCGGCCTGCCATGGTGTTACAGCACTTCTACTGTAACACCGTTGGCGGCCAGCTTGGGAACTTCAGCACGCCATGACACTGGAGATCCTGCAGAGAATTCATCGATGGCCGCTTGCACGGCAGCGACCTGTTCATCGCAGGCCACCAGGGTCAACACGGTCGGTCCGGCACCGGAAACCACTGCGGCCAGTCCTGCGCCGCGCAGCTTGGCAATCAGCGCCGCGCTTTCGGGCATGGCCGCGGCGCGATAGTCCTGGTGCAGGTAGTCCTTGGTGCCGCCCAGCAGCTGGCGCGGATCGTTGCTCAGCGCATGGATCAGCAGCGCGGCGCTCGCGCTGTTCGCCGCGGCTACCGCGTGGTCGACCTGTGCAGGCAGCGCGCCGCGCGCGACCTCGGTGGACAAGCCGTTGGACGGGATCGCCAGCACTGCGCGCAGGTCCGGGTGCAGGGGCACCTGCACCGAGCTGAAGCTGCCGGCGGCATCGGTGGCAGAGATGCTCAGCCCGCCAAAGACCGCCGGAGCCACATTGTCCGGGTGCCCTTCCCACGCTGCAGCCGCCTGGAAGATCCGCTCGGTCCCGCCACGAGCTGGGGCTGGAAGCAGCGCATCGGCGGCGGCGTAGGCCGCGACAATCGCCGCGGCCGAGGATCCCATGCCGCGCGCGTGCGGGATGTTGTTGTGCGCGACCAGCTGGACGCCAACCGGTTCAAAACCGGCGTCTTTCCAGTAGCGGTGCATTTCCTTGATGATCAGATGCGACTCATCGCGTGGCAGCTCCTGCGCCCCATCGCCGAAAATCTCGACACTGCTGGACCGCGCGGTGCGCACTTCGAGGCGGTCGCGGTATTCCAGGGCCAGGCCCAGCGAATCGAAGCCAGGACCGAGGTTGGCTGAGGTGGCCGGCGGGGAAACGATCAACTTCTGGCCCAGGGCGATCTGCTGCGTCATGGTTCCTTCAAGAATTCGGTGCGATAGGTATCAGGTGCGCAACGGCCCGCCGCGATTGGCTCCCCCGGTCCGGGAGAGCCAATGACGCGGCGGGCCGTCGTGCTGCCGGCGGCTGGCCGGCGAAAGCTGCTAGGCCAGGCCCAGCGCGCCGGCGACCTCGACCACGTCGAAGGCCACCTTCTTCGGCGCAACTTCCGAGCCGTCGGCCTGCTTCAGGGCCCAGTCCGGGTCCTTCAGGCCGTGGCCGGTCACGGTGATCACGATCTTCTTGCCGGTCGGCGCAGTGCCGGCGGCGTGGTGCTTGAGCAGGCCGGCCACACCGGCTGCCGAAGCTGGCTCCACGAAGACGCCTTCGCGGCTGGAAAGCCAGCGGTGGGCTTCGAGGATCTGCTCGTCGGTGACCGAGTCGATCTGCCCGCCGGACTCGTCGCGGGCGGCTTCGGCCTGTTCCCAGGATGCCGGATTGCCGATGCGGATGGCGGTGGCGATGGTATCCGGTTCGGTGATCGGGTGGCCGGCCACGATCGGGGCGGCCCCGGCGGCCTGGAAGCCCCACATGACCGGGTTCTTGGTGGACACCGGCTGCAGTTCCTTGCCGGCTTCGTTGGTCCACTTGGAGGAATACTCCTTGTAGCCCTTCCAGTACGCGGTGATGTTGCCCGCGTTGCCTACCGGCAGCAGGTGGTAATCCGGGGCGTCGCCCAGGAAGTCGACGACCTCGAAGGCGCCGGTCTTCTGGCCCTGGATGCGGGCCGGGTTCACCGAATTCACCAGGAACACCGGGTAGTTCTCGCTGAGCTTGCGCGCAACTTCCAGGCAGTTATCGAAGTTGCCGTCGATCTGGATGATGTCCGCACCGTGGGCGATCGCCTGGGACATCTTGCCCATGGAGATCTTGCCATCCGGCACCAGCACCGCGCACTTCAGCCCTGCCTGGGTAGCGTAGGCGGCGGCCGAAGCGGAGGTGTTGCCGGTGGAGGCGCACACCACGGCCTTGGCGCCGGCAGCCACCGCGGCCGTCATCGCCATGGTCATGCCGCGGTCCTTGAAGGAACCGGTCGGGTTCATGCCCTCGACCTTCAGGTACACCTCGTTGCCGGTCTGCGCCGACAGTGCCGGGGCGTAGACCAGCGGGGTGCCGCCCTCGCCCAGGGTGATGACCTTGGTGTTTTCGTCTACTGGCAGGCGATCGGCATAT
The DNA here is from genome assembly GCF_024807995.1 of Arthrobacter sp. JUb119. NCBI lineage: Bacteria > Bacillati > Actinomycetota > Actinomycetes > Micrococcales > Micrococcaceae > Arthrobacter > Arthrobacter sp. JUb119. The sequence continues at coordinate 149,143 of NZ_JANUFE010000006.1, read as the reverse complement.
TCGCGGATCACTCCGCGCCACTGGTGAGCCACGTTAGTTTCCTTCAACTCGCATAACGGATAGAACAGAGTGCACCGCGTCCAGCGCGGTCAGCGCCTCGACGGTGCTGGCCAGGGCCGCTTCGGTGCCCTGGTGGGTCAGGATGCGCAGCTGCGCGCCGGCTTCGGCGTCCACCTGCTGGCTCATCGACTCGATGGAAACCCCGTGCTCGCCGAAGACGGTGGCGATGGCGGCCAGCACGCCGGACTGGTCCTTGACCGACAGGCCAATCCAGTAGCGGGTGTCGATGGCCTCGAAGTCCAGCATCCGTGGCGCCTGGTTAACCGAGCCGTTGGGCAGCGGGGCTCCGGCAGCGATCTGGCGGGCCACGGCAACGACGTCGCCCATGACCGCCGACGCGGTCGGGTTGCCACCGGCTCCAGCCCCGTAGAACATCAGGTCGCCGGCGTTCTGCGCTTCGACGAACACGGCGTTGAACGCGCCATGCACGGTAGCCAGCGGGTGGCTGCGGCGCACCAGGGCCGGGTAGACGCGCACCGAAATCCCAGCTTCGGCCTGCTCGGCGATGGCCAGCAGCTTGATCACGTAGCCGGCGGCGGCCGCGGCCGCGACATCGGCGGCGCTGACTTCGGTGATGCCCTGGGTCCAGACCTGGTCCGAGGACACGGTGGTGTGGAAGGCCAGCGAGGCCAGGATCGCGGCCTTCGCGGCGGCATCGTGCCCGCCCACGTCGGCGGTTGGATCGGCTTCCGCGTAGCCCAGCGCCTGGGCTTCGGCCAGCACGTCGTCGAACGCGGCACCGGTGGTGTCCATGGCGTCGAGGATGAAGTTGGTGGTGCCGTTGACGATGCCCATCACCTTGGTGATGTGGTCCCCGGCCAGCGAGTCAGCAATCGGGCGCAGGATCGGGATGGCCCCGGCCACCGCGGCCTCGTAGCGCAGCTGGGCGCCGTTGTCGGCAGCGATCGCGTTCAGTTCGGCGCCCTTGAGCGCAATCAGCGCCTTGTTGCCGGTGATGACGCTGGCACCCTTGGCAAGGGCGGCGGCGATGTATTCGCCGGCCGGCTCCATGCCGCCGAGCAGTTCGATGACCACATCGGCCTGGGCGATCAGCCCGTGGGCGTCGGTGGTGAAAAGCTCCTGGGGCAGCACTGCATCGCGCTTGGCATCCGGGTTGCGCACGGCAATGCCGATCAGCTGCAGGCCGGCGCCCGAGCGGGCAGCCAGTTCGTTTGCATCTTCCAGCAGGATCCGGGCCACTTGGGCTCCGACCGTGCCGCAACCCAGCAGGGCTACCTTCAGGTTCTTTTCGCCGCTCAATTAAACTCCCATGTCACGGGCCAACAAGTCTGTTTCCGTTTCCCTGCGCACGATCAGACGGGCTTGGCCATCGCGTACCGCTACCACCGCGGGGCGGGTGAGGTAGTTGTAGTTGCTCGACAGCGCCCAGCAGTAGGCGCCGGTGGCCGGAACGGCGATCAAATCGCCGGCCGCCACGTCATCGGGCAGGTAAACGTCCTTCACGACTATGTCACCTGACTCGCAATGTTTCCCAACTACACGAGAAATAATTGCGTCGTTTTGCGTCATACGGCTAGCCAGCACGGCGGTATATTGCGCGTCGTAGAGCACCGGGCGCGGGTTGTCGCTCATCCCGCCGTCCACTGAAATGTAGCGGCGCGGGTGCAGCGCCCCTGAGCCGTCTTCCACCTGGACGTCCTTGCGCACGCCGGCCTCGTAGAGGGTGAAGGTGCTCGGGCCGGCGATGGCGCGGCCCGGCTCGATGGAAATGCGCGGGCATTCCAGCTCGAGTTCGGTGCAGGTCGCCGAGACCACTTCGGCCATCTGGCCGGCCAGCTTGGCCGGGGTGGAGGGGTGGTCCTCGGAGGTGTAGGCAATGCCGTAGCCGCCGCCCAGATCCAGCTCGGGCAGGGAAACACCATGGATCGAGCGGATCTTGGCCAGCAGGCCGAGCATGGTGCGGGCGACCATTGCGAAGCCTTCGGCCTCGAAGATCTGCGAACCGATGTGGGCGTGCAGGCCCAGCAGGTTGATGTTCTGCGCCTCGATCGCCTGGGCGACCGCACGCAGCGCAGGAGAAGTGCCGGAGGCATCGTCCAGGATGGACAACCCGAACTTCTGGTCCTCGTGCGCGGTGGCGATGGCCTCATGGGTGGAGGCGTGCACGCCGGGGGTAATGCGCAGCATGACCTGCGCGCTCTGGCCCATGGCGTCGGCGATCGAAATCACCCGGTCCAGCTCGTCCAGCGAGTCGATGACCAGGCGCCCGACGCCCATTTCGATGGCGCGGGTGATCTCGGCTGCCGACTTGTTGTTCCCGTGCAGCGAGAGGTTGGCAGCGGGCACCTTGGCGGCGTTGGCCACGGCCAGTTCGCCCCCGGAGCAGGTATCCAGGCGCAGGCCCTCGTCGGTCACCCAGCGGGCCACCTCGGTGCACAAGAACGCCTTGCCGGCGTAGTAGACGTCGACTCCCCCGCACAGCTGCCTGAACGCGTCGTCGAAGGCGGTCTTGAAACCCCGGGCGCGGGCGCGGAAGTCGTTCTCGTCGAGCACGAACAGCGGGGTGCCGAACTCGGCGGCCAGCTGGGAGACGGGAAGGCCCTGGATGGACAGTTCGCCGCCAGCCTCGCGGGAAACCCCCGAAGCCCACTCGATCTGTCGAAGTGCGTTGATGTTTTCCGGGAATTGCAGCCATTGCGGGGCTAGCGGCGATACGGCCATAAGGTCTTACATCCTCTCTGGGGCGGAAACGCCCAGCAGTTCCAATCCATTTGCCAAAACGGTGGTGGCGGCGTCGTTCAGCCACAGCCGGGTGCCGTGCACCGGCGCGACCGCTTCGCCTTCGCCCACCGGGGTGATGCGGGTTGCGGCGTACCACGAGTGGTAGGCGCCGGCGACCTGCTCCAGGTAACGGGCAATGCGGTGCGGTTCGCGGAATTCCGCGGCACCGGCAACCACCGACGGGAACTGGCCGAGCACGGCCAGCAGCTCGTTTTCGGTCGGGTCGGTCAGCAGCGCGGCATCGAAGCCGTCACGGGTCACGCCCTTGGCGGCGGCATTGCGGGCCGCGGCGCACGAACGGGCATGGGCGTACTGGACGTAGAACACCGGGTTGTCATTGGTGTTCTTCTTCAGCTGCTCGGGGTCCAGCGCGATCGGCGAATCAGCCGGGAAACGGGCCAGCGAGTAGCGCAGCGCGTCGGCGCCGATCCAGTTGATCAAATCGCGCAGCTCGATGATGTTGCCCGCGCGCTTGGACAGCTTGGCTCCGTTGACGGAGATCAGCTGGCCGATCAGCACCTCGATGTTCTTGTCCTTGTCATCTCCCGCGCAGGCGGCGATCGCCTTCAGGCGGTTGACGTAGCCGTGATGGTCGGCGCCCAGCAGGTAGATCTTCTCTTCGAAGCCGCGGTCCTTCTTGGACAGGTAGTAGGCGGCATCGGCGGCGAAGTAGGTCGGCTCGCCGTTGGCGCGGATCAGCACGCGGTCCTTGTCATCGCCGAAGTCGGTAGTGCGCAGCCAAACCGCGCCCTCCAGATCGAAGATGTGGCCCTGTTCGCGCAGGCGGGCCACGGCGTCAGCCACCGCACCGCCCTCATGCAAGGTGGTTTCGGAGAAGAACACGTCGAAGCTGACGCCGAAGTCGGCCAGGGTGGACTTGATGTCTTCGAGCTGCGCCTTGTAGGCGGCGTCGCGCAGGGCAGGAATTGCTTCTGCTTCGTCCAGCTCGCGCAGCTGCGGGGCTTGGGCCAGGACGGCGTCGCCCAGTTCCTTGATGTATTCGCCCGGGTAGCCGCCCTCTGGCACTGGCAGGCCGTGGATGCGGTTGTACACCGAACGGGCGAAGACGTTCATCTGGTTGCCGGCATCGTTGATGTAGTACTCGCTGGTCACCGAAGCGCCCGAAGCGCGCAGCACGCGGGAGATGGCATCTCCCAGCGCGGCCCAGCGGGTGTGGCCGATGTGCAGCGGGCCGGTGGGGTTCGCGGAAACGAATTCCATGTTGACCACGTGGCCGGCCAGGGCCTCGTTGCTGCCGTAGGCGGAACCCGCCTCGACGATGGTGCGGGCCAGCTCGCCGGCAGCGCCGGCTTCGAGGGTGATGTTCAGGAAGCCGGGACCTGCGATGTCCACGGCGCCGACTCCTGGGACCGAAGCAAGTCGGGTGGCCAGGATCTGGGCGAAGTCGCGCGGGGCCATGCCGGCCTTCTTGCCCAGCTGCAGCGCGATGTTGGTTGCCCAGTCGCCGTGTTCACGGCTTTTCGGGCGGTCCACGCGTACGGTCTCTGGCACCTCGACGGAGATTTCGCCGGCGGCTACGGCTTCGGTGAGGCATGCGGATATTGCTGCGGAGAGTTCTTCAGGAGTCACCGTTCAAGAATACCGGCAATTGCCGTGCTTCTTCAGCATTCATGACTTGCATCGACTGTGAGACTGGCCCGACCCGGTGACTTTTGCAACACATGCGTGCCAAGGTGCTGGAATTGCGCAGATCAAGTGACGACCTGATAGTATTTTTCCTGTTGCCCAGCAACACGCCTCTGTAGCTCAGTGGATAGAGCGTCTGCCTCCGGAGCAGAAGGCCGAAGGTTCGATTCCTTTCAGGGGCACCACCTAAATTGCAGGTCCTGGTTACCAGGGCCTGCTTTTTTTCGCTCTTCTTCTCACGCCGCAGCTCGCGCGAGGCCGCGAACAATCTCCTGTCAGCATTTTCTGGCAGCTTCCCCGTCGCCACAACCTTTAGCTTCGGCTAGGCCCTAAACTCGGATAAACCAACAAGCGCTTAAGGGCACCATGAAAAAAACCATTCTCATTACCGGAGCCAGCGACGGGATCGGGGCCGCATCGGCCCGAGAACTGTCACGACAGGGGCACCAGATTGTCGTTGTCGGTCGGTCGCAAACCAAAACCCAGGCCATCGCCCATGAGCTAGGCGCCAGCTATTTCGTGGCAGACTTCAGCCAGCTCGCACAGGTACGCGGCCTGGCCACGCAGTTGCTCCAGAAGTATCCCCGAATTGATGTGCTGGCTAATAATGCCGGCGGGATCAAGGCAGAGCGCGAACTGACCGTGGATGGATTCGAAAAGACTTTCCAAGTCAATCATCTAGCGCCCTTCCTGCTCACGAATCTGTTGTTGCAACGACTAATCGATTCGGGTGCCACGGTCATTCAGACCGCCAGCATGGCTGCGCGTCTCATGGCCAAATTCGACATTGCGGACCTACAGGGCGAAAACAGCTACTCACCGAGGGCCGCCTACGGCAATGCAAAGTTGGCGAACATTCTGTTCACCTCGGAATTACAGCGGCGCTTTGGCGGTTCCGGGATTAACGCCGTGGCGTTCCACCCCGGGATCGTTGGCACCAGTTTCGCCTCGGACTCCAAGGGGTTATTGAAGTTCCTTTACCACGGTCCGCTTAGGCGCTTCTTCACGGTCGACTCGACCAAGGGTGCCGACCAGCTCGTCTGGCTTGCGGAGGCGAAGCCTGGCGTGCAATTCGAACCGGGCGCCTACTACGAGTCGGGAAAGATCGCATCGAAGGTCAACCCGCTGATCCATGATGAGGTACTAGCGAAGCAACTCTGGGACCGCTCGGCGACCTTGCTTCAAATCCAGAACTGCACATAGGGGATCTCGGAGTCGACCCGACCGGCCTATTCGGGAACTACTGCCGGCATGGACCGGGCTCGTCACCAATCCGAGATGGCGATACCCGCATCAAATTGCCCGCGGCCGCTAACTGCCCACCGCTTGATGGAAAGAGCGATACTCCATCCACTCGACACTGAATTCGCATCGCTACCATTCAAGAGTTCCTCGGCAAACTACCCGAGCGAAAACGCGGGAAATCGAAGTACTCTCATGAACTCTTGATTTTATCCCGCTAAAAGATAATCTTGACACATGACGAAACGCCTCTTTGGAATCATTTCACTTGCTTCTGTGATTGCTTTGGCACTGTCTTCATGCAGCCCTTCGACTTCCCCTGAGACAGCGCTTGGAGAGATTCCTTCGTCAGATACGTCGGGCAGCACCTCGGAATCGCCAGATCCCCTAAAGAAGCATGCCGAATTCCTCGCCCAGAGCGAAGACTCCTTCAAGATTCTCAATGAAACTCATTCCGTGGGCTCGACCACTCTGCGCCTCGGGGATCTTCCCGGAGGATTTGATTCAGTTGGCTTCATAATTTCATGTGATGCAACGTCCCCTTGGGAGATTATCCTGCTAGGTGGATCAAAAACCGGTGCGAGTGGTTGCGATTCGAATTCAGAAATATATACGAGCCTTTCTACCCCGGCACATCAAATCAACACCAATGAGGTACAGCTCGAATTCAAAGTGCCGGTGGGAGTCTGGGTCACTGTTTATGCCACGAATGAAGAATAAACAGGCGTTTCCGATGTTTCATTTGGACACTAGGCGAAAAGCCTAAAGACATCGCGCGGCAGCTGACTGTCCGCGCTAATGATTCGGCGAAAGCCTAACCGGCATTGCCGAGAGGGAACCAAAGCTCCACTTAGAACAATAGCCGGGGAAATTTCGCTTTGTATCGCGCTTACGAGATACCCGGATGCCAAGAATCCTGAATCACTAGAATTGCAAAGCTTAGGGATCAACCGTGGATGACTGGGATGCCGGATGCTCGGGCGCAGCAGGATACAGTTCCTCCGGTAGCCCTATAGTGAATCCTTCCTCACGGATACTATGGCCACCGACCCACAGTGAGTGCCGAGCATACTGGTTACCGTCAGTCAGGTGAACGGATACTGCGCTTCCAAACTGCTCTCCAACCACGACCGACACATTTTCAGGTGTAATGCCGTGGTTCTCTAGAATCTGCCGAGTCTGGCTGACCATCTCGTCATCCAAGTTTCCTCCTGGAAATGGCGAAGTAACCCGGCAAACTCCAGTGCGATCGCCAGCATACGCAGCAACTACCAATTCCGTGCCCGCCTGCTCTAACGAGCTGACGGGTTTGTGGCCATCGCAGGTTTCATCGGAGTATTTCCCAGTCAAAGAGCAACCCGACAGCAATCCAGTGATGAGAGCCAGACCGACGACTCCTGTCGCTGCAGCTATGTACGCGCTACGGGTTCTCAATAGTCCACCATTCGTTTCGCAGAAGGTGTTAATCCTAGGCAGGTTTATAGCAATGCATCTTTAACTGCATGAATATTTCTCAAATTCATATTGAGTATCGAAGATCAGCTGCATGAGTAAACCCATTAATGCCACCTACGATGCCAGAGCTGCGGCCGCGCATGTCGCGCTCTCTCATGAGCTAGCAGTTGAAACGGCAGAAATCGAGTCTTCTAGCATGCCGTACCTCGTGAACTAGGATCTTGACAGCGCAGGCAGGCCGACAGGTGTAGAACTGATCCATCCTGCTGGTCACTGCCCCAGCCATGTCCAGTCTGCTTATCGCCAGCAATGCATGTGCCGAGGCGCTCTATCGCCGTTGCGGGTACCAATGGACAGGACAGCAAGTCATCGACCGGAGCTCGGGACGCGTCGAGCACCGCCTGCGCAAACCGCTGACTTAAACCCGACAGGCCCCGCACCCATCGGGTGCGGAGCCTGCACGGATACTGGCCAGCTGCTACTGCAGCATGGTCTTGTCATCGAGCTGTGCGCCCTTGATCTTGCTGAATTCCTCCAGCAGGCCCTTGACGGTCATCTTGGACTTCTCTTCCTGGTCCAGGTCCAGGATGATCTGCCCGTCGTGCATCATGATCAGCCGGGTGCCCAGCTGCAACGCCTGTTCCATATTGTGCGTCACCATCAACGTGGTCAGCTGGTGGCGTTCGACAATTTCCTTGGTCAGGCGCGAGACCAGCGCGGCACGCTGCGGATCCAGGGCCGCGGTGTGCTCATCGAGCAGCAGGATCTTGGGCTTGGAGAAGGTGGCCATCAGCAAGCTCAGCGCCTGGCGCTGGCCGCCCGAGAGCAGGCCCACCTTGGTCTTCAAGCGGCCTTCCAAACCGAGTTCCAGGCTCTTGAGTTCCTCGACGAACAGCTCGCGCCGCTTGGAGCCTACGCCCAGGCCCAGGCCGCGGAAACGGCCGCGGGCGTAGGCCAGCGCCATGTTCTCCTCGATGGACATGGTCGGCGCAGTGCCGGCCATCGGGTCCTGGAATACCCGGCCGATGTACTTGGCGCGGGTGTAGTCGGCCATCCTGGTGACGTTCTTCCCCGCGATGGACACCGAACCGGCATCGGGCTGCAGCTTGCCTGCAACCATATTCAGCACGGTGGACTTGCCGGCGCCGTTGGAGCCGATGACGGTGACGAATTCACCGTCGGACAGGTTCAGGTTGATGTTGCGCAGCGCCTTGCGCTCGTTGACAGTTCCCGGGAAGAACGTGCGCGACAGATTCTTGATTTCAAGCATTGGTGCGAACCTCTTCCTTGGTTTCAACTTCTGCTGGGGTGCGCTTGAAGTTCTTGATGATCTTCTGGAAGCCCTTCCACTTCGGCAGCAGCAGGGCGACGACGACGAGGACCGCGGAGATCAGCTTCATGTCGTTGACCTCCAGGCCTGCCGACAGGGCCATCTGGATCACCAGGCGGTAGATCACTGCGCCGAAGACCACCGCGATGGCGGCCAGCCAGATGTAGCGCTGGGTGAAGATCGCCTGGCCGACGATGACCGAGGCCAGGCCGATCAGGATCAGGCCGATGCCCATGCCGATATCGGCGAAGCCCTGGTACTGGGCGATGACCGCTCCGGACAGCGCCACCAGGCCGTTGGACAGCGCCAGGCCCAGGATCTTCTGGTTGTCGGTGCTCACGCCGAAGGAACGGATCATTTCCTGGTTGTCGCCGGTGGCCCGCATGGCCATGCCCAGCTCGGTGTGCAGGAACCAGACGATCGCTGCCACGAAGACCAGGCAGACGGCAAAGAGGATGGCCACCGACGCCCAGGAGCCGAGCAGGCCCGAGACGCGCATCGGGCTGATCAGGGTCTCCTCCCCCAGCAAGGGGGTGTTGGCCTTGCCCATGATGCGCAGGTTGATCGAGTACAGCGCGATCATGGTCAGGATGCCGGCGAGCAGGCCGTCGATCTTGCCCTTGGTATGCAGCAGGCCGGTAATGACACCGGCAACCATGCCGGCGAAGAAGGCCAGCACGGTGGCCAGCCAGGGATTCATCCCGTTCACGATGCCCACCGAGGCGACGGCGGCACCGGTGGTGAAGCTGCCGTCGACAGTCAGGTCGGGAAAGTCCAGGATACGGAAGGTCAGGTACACCCCGAGCGCCATGATGGCGTAAATCAGGCCGAGTTCAACCGCTGTGATCATGTGTGGATCCTTGAGTTGTAAGTTTTGCAGGTAATCACGACGAAAGGCGAGGCACCAGGTTATGCGCCTCGCCTTGCGTCGGTAAGTTGTTGCCGGGGCTTAGTAGACCTCTACGGCTTCGGACTTCATCTCGTCGGTGAATTCGATGCCTGCCTTCTTGGCGGCATCTTCATTCAGGTAGAGATCGACCTCGGAGATGGTCTCCACCGGCAGGGTTGCCGGCTCGGCCTCGCCCTTGAGCAGCTTCACGGCCATGGCAGCGGTCTGCGCGCCCAGCTTCTCGTAGTTGATGCCGTAGGTTGCGGTAGCGCCGCGCTTGACGGACTCGCCGTCAGCCGAAATGACCGGCACGCCGTTCTTCTCGGCAACCTGCAGCAGGCCTTCCAGGGCGGAAACGACAGCGTTGTCAGTCGGAACGTAGTACGCGTCGACATCCAGCGAGCTGGCGGCCTGCTGGACTTCGCTGGACGCCGAGACTGCGGCTTCTTCAATGGTCAGACCCAGGCCCTTGGCTGCTTCCTTGGCCATCTTCACCTGGACTGCGGAGTTGGCTTCACCCGAGGAGTAGACAATGCCGACCTTCTTGGCATCGGGCACCAGGTCCTTGAGCAACTGCAGCTGCTCGTCGACCGGGTTCATGTCCGACGTGCCGGTGACATTCGCGCCCGGAGCTTCATTGGAGGCGACCAGCTTGGCATCAACCGGGTCGGTCACAGCGGAGAAGAGCACCGGAACCTTGGTAATCGCCTGCGCCGCAGCCTGGGCCGATGGGGTAGCAATTGCCAGCACCAGGTCGATATCCGAATCAGCGGCGAGCTTGCCGGCAATCGAGGTGTTGGTAGCCTGATCGGTTTCGGCGTTGTTCTCGTCGTAGCTGATCTTCTCGCCGGTGTAGCCGGCTTCTTCCATGCCTGCCTTGAAGCCGGTGACCACTGCGTCCAGCGAAGGGTGCGAGACGAACTGGGAGATGCCGATCTTGACGGCCTCGTCACCGCCCTCCGCGGTGCCCTGCTCGCCACTGCCGCCGCAGGCGGTCAGGGCCAGTGCGCCAGCTGCTGCGATGGCAGCGAATTTCATGGCGGTGAAGCTCTTCATTGAAGTTCCTTTCAAAGTTCCCTTGCGAGTGATTCCCACCGATAGCGCGGAAGCCTGGTTATGAAGCGCAACTGGTGCGCAGCATGCGGGAACCGTCCAGGCATCACATCGATGATTACCCCCGATCTTACATGTGAACGACCTCACCTTGCCTACAATCAAGGTCGATTCCTAGACGTTTGCCTCTTGATACGGATTCTTGTGGACACAAATGCTCCGCCGGGAAGCAGAATCTGGAAGTTTTGTATTTACCGGCCCGAACTTGTCGACAATTGCTTGGACAATCTGAAAATTTGACTCATGGAGCAATGCGTCCGGGAGCACATTTCCTGCCCCGAATCGGGCTTCGGCCCGGCGGCCACCACGAAAATGCGTGGCGCGAATAGAATGGGAACATCATGGCGCTCAGCATTACGTATCCCGAAGCCCTTCCCGTTTCAGCCCGCCGCGAGGACATCCTCGCCGCGGTCCGCGAAAACCAGGTCGTGGTAATCGCCGGCGAAACCGGTTCGGGCAAGACCACCCAGCTTCCCAAGATGCTCATCGAGCTCGGCCTGGCCGAGAAGGGCATGATCGGGCACACCCAGCCGCGCCGCCTGGCCGCGCGCACCGTGGCCGAGCGCATCGCCGAGGAAATGGGCACCGAAATCGGCGAGGAAGTCGGCTTCCACGTGCGCTTCACCGGCGAGGTTTCGCGCAAGACCAAGCTGAAGGTGATGACCGACGGCATCCTGCTAGCCGAGATCAAGCGCGACAAGCTGCTCAAGAAATACTCGGCGATCATCATCGACGAGGCCCACGAGCGCAGCCTGAACATCGATTTCCTGCTGGGCTACCTCAAGCAGATCATGCCCAAGCGCCCCGAGCTGAAGATCATCATCACCTCCGCCACCATCGACCCGCAGCGCTTCGCCGAGCACTTCGGCAAGCCGCTGCCCGGCGGCGGCGTCGAGCCTGCCCCGATCCTGGAGGTTTCCGGGCGCACCTTCCCCGTCGAATTGCGCTACCGCCCGCTGCAGGCCGAGCTCGATGTCGACGCGGACGAGGCCGCGGAGAACACGCTGGAGGAAGAACGCGACCCACTGGATGCGGTCACCGACGCGGTCAAGGAACTGAGCGGCGAAGCGCCCGGGGACATCCTGATCTTCTTCTCCGGCGAGCGCGAAATCCGCGACGCGGCCGAAGCCTTGCGCGCCATGGTCACCGCCAATAAGCGCCTGCCGCGCTATGAGGTGCTCCCGCTGTTCGCCCGGCTGTCGCTGGCCGAGCAGCACCGGGTCTTCCACCCCGGTGGCGCCCCGCGCATCATCCTGGCCACCAACGTCGCCGAGACCTCGCTGACGGTGCCGGGCATCAAGTACGTGATCGATACCGGCACCGCCCGCATTTCGCGCTACTCGCACCGCACCAAGGTGCAGCGCCTGCCCATCGAGCGCGTCTCCCAGGCCAGCGCCAACCAGCGTTCGGGACGTTGCGGCCGCGTGTCGGAGGGCATCGCCATCCGCTTGTACTCGGAGCCCGACTACGAGGCGCGTCCCGAATTCACCGACCCGGAAATCCTGCGCACCAACCTGGCCAGCGTGATCCTGCAGATGATCTCCATGGGCGTGGTCGCTTCGGCCGCCGAGGTGGCCAGCTTCCCGTTCGTCCAGCCGCCCGAAGCCAAGGCCATCACCGATGGCGTGAACCTGCTGCGCGAGCTCGGTGCACTGGAGCAGGACAAGGCCGCGAAGCTGACCGAAACCGGCAGGGCGCTGGCGGTGCTGCCGCTGGATGTGCGCTTGGGCCGGATGATCGTCGAGTCCGCACAGCGCGGGGTCGCCAAGGAAGTGATGGTGCTGGCTGCCGGGCTGAGCATCCAGGATCCGCGCGAGCGTCCCAGCGAGGAAACCGGGCAGCGTGATCGTGCGGTGGAGCTGCATAAGCGCTTCGCCGATGACAAGTCCGACTTCATTGCATTGCTGAATTTGTGGGCCTACCTGCAGGAGCAGCAGAAGGACCTGTCCTCCTCCGCTTTCCGCCGGCTGTGCAAGAACGAGTTCATCAACTACCTGCGCGTGCGCGAGTGGCAGGACCTGTTCACCCAGCTGCGCCAGCTGGCCAAGCCGCTGGGCATCACCATGGCGGCCGCCCCGATCGACCCGGCGGCCAATGAGGACCAGGTGCACAAGTCGCTGCTGTCGGGCCTGCTGGGGCACATCGGGCTCTACGATGAGCGCAAGCGCGACTACCTGGGCGCGCGCGGCACCCGTTTTGCGATCTTCCCCGGCTCGGGCCTGTTCAAGAAGTCCCCGACCTGGGTGATGTCCGCCGAGCTGGTGGAAACCTCGCGGCTGTGGGCCCGCACCAACGCGGCCATCTCCCCCGAATGGGTGGAAGAGCTGGCTCCGCACCTGCTCAAGCGCACCCACTCCGAGCCGCACTGGTCCAAGCGCACCGGTTCGGTCATGGGCTACGAGAAGGTCACGCTTTTCGGCCTGCCGATCATCCCGCGCCGCCAGTTCCACTACTGGCGGGTGGATAAGGACCTGGCTCGCGAGCTGTTCATCCGCCACGCGCTGGTGGAGGGCGATTGGCGCACCCACCATAAGTTCTTCGCCAAGAACCGGGCGCTGCTCGAAGAAGTCGAAGAGCTCGAAACCCGCATGCGCCGCCATGACCTGCGCATTTCCGATGAGGACCTGTTCGCCTTCTACGATGCCCGGGTGGGCGCCGAGGTCTACTCGGAGCGCCACTTCGACCGCTGGTGGAAGAAGGCCCGCGCCACCGATCCCTCGCTGCTGGACTTCGACCCCGAGGCGCTGCTGGCCGAGTCCGATGCGGTTGACGAGGCCGCGTTCCCCACCACCTGGCAGCTGGGCAGCATCCACTTGCCGCTGTCCTACGAGTACAACCCGGCGGCCGCCCCGGGAGAAGGCGATGGCGTGTCGCTCACCGTCCCGGTGGTGTTCTTGAACCAGCTGGATCCCGCGCGCTTCGCCTGGCTGATTCCGGGGTTGCGCCACGAGCTGCTCACCGCGCTGATCCGTTCGATGCCCAAGGCCATCCGCAAGAACTTCGTGCCTGCCCCGGATGTGGCGGCCAAGGCGCTGGCCATGCTGGAGGCGGACTTCGATCCTGCCACCGATGACCTGGCCGAATCCCTGGCGCTGGTGCTGCGCCGGCTGCGCGGCATGGTCATCGAGCCTTCGGTATTCGATTTCTCCACGCTGCCCGCGCACCTGCGCTTCGGCTTCACCGTCACCGATGCTTCGGGGAAGGCGCTGGGCAGCGGCGATGACCTGGCCGCCTTGCAGTACAAGTTCGCCGCGGCCAACCGCGCCGCGCTGGCCAGCGGGGTCAACTCCCCCGGTGTCGCCACCGGCAAGCCGGGGGTGCCTGGCAGGCCTGCGGCCGCGTCGAAGGCGCAGTCCAAGAAGAAGGGCGCCGCGGCCACCGCAGCGGCGGCCACCGGCGCCTGGGACCAGAAGTCGCTGGATCATTGGCCGCAGCTGGAATCATCAGGCGAAACCCTGGGCGATACGCTGCCTGCCAAGGTCACCACCACGGTGATGGGCCAGCAGATCACCGCCTATCCGGGGCTGATGGACACCGGCGAAAAGGTCGACCTGAGTGTTTTCCGCACCCAGGCCGAGCGCGATGCGGCGCACCGCACCGGTGTCATCCGGTTGCTGATGCTGCGCTTGCCGCCTGCCGGGAAGTTCGTGATTTCGCACCTGAAGAACGCTGAGAAGCTGGTGTTCACGCAGAACCCGCACGGGTCCATCGAGAAGCTGATTGCCGATTGCACCATGGCCGCGGTAGACCAGCTGGTGCCCGAGAAGCTGCCGATGAACCGCGCCGAATTCGAGGCGCTGTTCGAGACGGTGCGCGCCGAGCAGATCGACACGGTCTTCACGATTACCGCGATCGTGGCGAAGGTCTTCGGCTCCTCGACCCGGATCAACAAGGATCTGAAGAGCACCAACTCCCTGGCGATGTTCGCGGCAGTCACCGATATCCGCTCCCAGCTCGAGCAGCTGATCTATCCGGGCTTCATCGCGGCCACCGGGGCAGCGAACCTGATGCGCCTGCCGCGCTATGTGCAGGGCATCGAGAAGCGCTTGGAGAAGCTGCGCGCAGGTGCGGTCACCCGTGATTCCCCGGCCCTGGTCGTGATCCAGAAGCTGGAAGACGAATACGATACCGCCCTGGATCGGGTTCCGCCCGGAGCCCGGGTGCCGGCGGACTTGGCCCAGGTGAAGTGGATGCTGGAGGAAATGCGCATTTCGCTGTTCGCCCAAGAGCTGGGCACCGCCTATTCGGTCAGCGAAAAGCGCATCCGCAAGGCGATCAAGGATTCGCTGGCGCAGCTATAGCGGCCAGCTGAGGATCCCAACGTAGACGGCGGTGCCGCCCAGCACGCTGAGCACCGCATTGGACTTGAGCAGGTGCAGCACCACGGTGGAAGCCAGGGCGGTGGCCACCGGCCACGCCACGGCCGGATCCGCAATGCCGGCAGGCACCGTGGAAGCAACCAGCACCACCATGATTCCCAAGGGCATGCGCAGCGCCAGGTAGTTGATGAACGCGTTGCTGCGCAACTTGGCGATGAAGGCGAAGGGCAAGGCGCGCAGCCCGAAGGTCACTGCGGTGCTCAACGCGATGGCCGAGAAGAGGTAGAGGCTATCGGGCATCGGCTGCTTCTCCCGCCTGCTGCCCGCCGGCCTGCTGAGCGGTGCCGGTGCGCCGTCGCAGCAGGTAGGCCGCCGCAAGTCCGGCCAGGAAAATCGCCATGGCTACCACCATCATGCTCTGCGGTGCGATCCAGCTGGCCGCCACGGCGCTGATCAGCGCCAGCATGGACAGCGGCACACTGCGGTAGGCCTTGAACGCTTCGATCGCCAGCACGGCAAACAATGCGGTCACCGCGAATTCCAGGCCCCTGATGGATTCGGGGATCATTGCGCCCAGCAGCGATCCGCCCAGCACGCTGGTGGTCCAGCTTGCATGGAACAGGCTCTGGATGGCCAGGATCCGCGTCGAGGAATAGTCCTTCCGCTCGGCCTGCAGGGTCAGCGCATAGGCCTCATCGGTCAGCGCAAACATGCTGTAGAACTTCGCCCCCTGGCCCTTGACCCGGTGCAGCGGGAAAGAGATCGCATAGAATACGTGGCGGAAATTGACTACCAGCGTGGTCAGGGCGATATGGGACAGCGGCGCCACGGCGGCAAGCAGCCCGATCAAGAGGAATTCCAGGGAACCGGCGAACACCAGCCCGGCAAGCAAGGGAGCTGACCACCAGGGCAATCCCGAGCGCACCAGCAGCACGCCCAGGGCCAGGCCCAATGGCATGACCGCCAGACTGGCGGGAAGCACATTTTTCGCGCCCAGCCTGATCTGCTGCCATCGTCCCTCGTCGGACAAAGGCCGGGAACCTTTAATTGCCAGTTTTTCGCTCATGAAGCAATATTAGGAAATTCCAAGCCAAATATGGTTGCCAATTCTAGCCAACGGACGGGTTGGATCGGCAATAATAGATGCATGGATGATCTTGACCGCGCAATTATTGCCGAACTGGAAAATGACGGCCGCATCAGCAACCTCGAGCTCTCGCGCAGGGTGGGCCTGACCCCCGCTCCCTGCCTGCGCCGCGTCCAGCGCCTGGAGGCCGAGGGAATCATCCATGGCTACAAGGCGATCGTCAATCCCAAGGCCTATGGCAGGGGCTTCGAGGTTACCGTGGCCATTGACGTCGAAATGAACAACGAGCACAGCCTCGACGAATTCGAGAAGGCGGTGGACACCGTTGCCGGCGTCACCGAAATACGCCGCCTCTACGGCCAGCCCGACTACTTCCTGCGCATCCAGGTGGCCGATGCCGAGGCCTACGACCGGGACCTGATTCCCAAGCTGACCGCGCTGCCGGCGGTCCGCCGCGTCACCTCCCACATGACCATGCGCCGGGTGAAGGGCTAGGGCACTGCGGGCGTGGCGATCACCTGCACGTCATCTTCGTAGATGATGGTGCCCGGAGCACTGCTTTCCAGCTTCTCCCAGCCGATCCGGTGCGCGTCGAGCAACCGCAAATACGGCTCGACGCGCTCCAGCAGGTGCTGCGCGCTGCCCTTGAACCACGCCACGGCCCCGGGGTTGATCGCATGATCGTAGATTGCCCGATGGGTGCGGCTCGGGTTCGGATAGGCAGCGTCGTACCAGTCGTTGCCCGCACGCCAGATGGCGTGTTCGGCGGCGCTCAGCTTCCCGCCGTGGCCCAGGGAATTGACCAGCGCGAAAATCCCCAGGTGCACGCCGCGGTGATTGGGCTCGGTGCCCTGGTAGCGGATGAATTGCACCGGCTAGGCCTCGGGCACGAATTCCCCGTGGCCATCTTCGCGCAGGCCCGCGCGAAGCGCTTGCGCGTTCTTGTCCATGGCCACCGGATCCGGGTTATCGGCCGCATTGGACAGGTCGAAGTCCGCCAGCGAGTTGGTCGGCCAGACATGCACATGCAGGTGCGGCACCTCGAATCCGGCGATCATCAGGCCCGCGCGCTGCGCGGAGAACACGCGCTTCTGGGTGCGCCCGATCTTGGCCGCGACCAGGGTCAGGTGCGCAACCAGCTCGTCGGAGGCATCGGTGAACTCGTCGATTTCCTCGCGCGGAACCACCAGTGCGTGCCCGTCGGAGAGCGGCCCGATGGACAAGAACGCCACGCAGGTTTCGTCCTCCCACACGAAGCGGCCCGGGATCTGCCCGTTGATGATCTTGGTGAACAGCGTACTCATTGCTGCCTTTCTTGCTCGATGGCTGAATTCTAGTGGCGGTGCTTCTCGTCGCTCGTAGCGACCGGCGCATCCGGGTAGGAGCAGTATTCGGACCAGCTGCCGGGGAAGAGCCCCAGCGGGATCCCGGCACTTGCCGCGGCCAATACCTGGTGCGCCGCGGTGATCCCCGAACCGCAGTAGGCGGCCGATCCCGGCCTGTGGGCACCCAGCGTCACGAAGCTGGAATGCAGCACCTCCGGCGCCCGGAAACGCATCTGCGCGTCGAGGTTGTCGGTGGTGGGACGGTTCAGCGCACCGGGAATATGCCCGGCCACCGGGTCGATGGGCTCCTCGATGCCCAGGTAGCGCGCGGTGGCCCGCGAGTCGATCAGGGTGCCGGGCAAGGTGTCCAGCTCCTCGTACTCCACCACCGGCATCCGGCCCCACGACAGCGAAACGCTGCCCTTGGCGGCCTGCTCGTAGCCCAGCGCCAGCTCTCCGCCGGCGTCCGTCCAGGCCCCGAGCCCGCCGTCGAGCACCTGCACGCGGTCGAATCCGGCATGGCGCAGCAGCCACCAGGCCCGGGCCGCGGCGAGGGCTCCGGAGTTGTCGTACGCCACCACGTGGCTCTGGGCGTTGATGCCCCAGCCGCGCGCGGCCTGCTCGAAGTCCGCCGGCAAAGGCAGCGGGTGGCGGCCGGTATGCTCGCCCGGCGCACCGGAAAGCTCTTTTTCCAGGTCAGCGAACACCGCGCCGGGGATATGCCCGGCAGCGTAGCTCTGCGCCCCGTCGTCGCGGCCCAGGACCCACCGCACATCGAGCAGCACCGGCTGGCCCCCGGCGTCCAGGATTTCGCGAAGCTGCGCGGCGCTTATCAAGGGGTTCATTCGTTGGTGCCTCCCAGCAACTCGTCGAGATGATGTTCGATTCCAGGTTCCAAGCGCACATAGCTGCATCCTGCCCGCTGGGCGATCGCGCCGAGCTGGCGATCGAAAAGCCCCAGTCCGTCGGCGTTGAGCAGCCCGTCGTGGATCGGCATCCAGCACTTCGCATCCACGGCCACCGCGAAGTCGGCAGCCTCGGCCATCTTGCCCCACGGGGCCATCACCGGCAGCAGCAGCACATCCGGCTGCGCCCCCACCGGCACCTGTTAGCTGTCGCCCGGGTGGAAGACCTCCAGCTGGCCTACCGCGCGGTCCCCCAGGAGGTAGCCCACGTTGGCAACCACTGCAATGGAATGGTGGATGGTGGCGTGGGTGCCTCCGAAAGTCCGTACGCGAATGCCGCCGACAATGAAGTCGGCCCCGGCTCGCACCGTCACCACCTGGGATTGGGCCGCTGGCGGCAGCTGGTCGCGCATCGCCTGCGCCAGCGCGGCCGGCGCGTAGAGCTCCAGGATGGAATTCGCCTCCAGCGCGGCGGCAATGGCCGGCTGGTCGGCATGGTCAGCATGCTCATGGGTGACCAGCACGGCATTGATGCCGTCGAACGCGTCGTCAAGCTGCGAAAATCCGCCCGGATCCAGCAAGACCTTGCCGTCGATCGTGCTCGCTTCCAAGCAGGAATGGCCCCTAAGTTTGATGCGCATATCCTTAGCGTAGGCTCAGCGCCCCGCCCATGCCAGAGCCAGACACGCATTGCAACGCAAAGTTGGCTAAAATTGAGGGAAACCGCAGGTGATTGGCCCAGTTCGCTGGCTCATCGCCGGTCCGCAACAAACTCAAGGAATGGTGCACGTCGATGTCCCAGCCAGAAACCCGGGTCACCAAGCAGCGCCTGGCCGTCACCGAGGCACTGGGCGAGGTCGATGATTTCGCCACCGCCCAGCAGCTGCATCGTTGGCTGCAGGATTCGGAGAAAAAGGTTTCGCTGGCCACCGTGTACCGCCTGCTGCAGTCCATGGCCGACGATGGCCTGGTCGATGTGCTGCGCAGCGGAGATGGCGAAGCCCGCTTCCGCCAGTGCGTCACCGAGGTCCACCACCATCATCTGGTCTGCCGCGTTTGCTCCAAAACCGTCGAGGTACTTGCCCCTTCCGTCGAGCGCTGGGCCGCTCGGGTTGCCGCGGAGCACGACTTCTCCGATCCCGAGCACACCGTGGAAATCTACGGCCTCTGCGCCGACTGCCGTGCCAAAGCCAAGGCTGGCGCCCCCGCTGCCTCGTAGCCCTTTCCGCTGCCTGGACCTGGGTCCAGCGGACTGTTCGGCGCCCCAAGAATTCGGTAATCCACAGCTGAATCATTCGAAGACATATTCGAGCAATGGGCGTATACTAGTACTATGTTCGAAGCAAAGGCGCAAGGAAACAGCCTAGCCCGCCCAGCAGATCAGCCGGATTTCGAATCCCACCTGATCCAGCTGCAGAACGACCTGTCATGGTTCCATGACCACGGCGGCAAGGCCGCGTGCGCCCGGGTTATCGAGTCCGTCGAAGGACTGGTCTCATCCTTGCGCTATCAGCAAGCCGGCCTGGCTCACCAGTTGGAGAAGGAAGTCCTGCGCGAGAATGAAGAGCGCGGCACCAACATCGATGACCAGGTCCGCGGAGCGGCCAGCCGCGTTGCCATCGCCCGCAAGCAGACTCAACGCGGTTCCAGGAACTACCTGGCCAATTGCCGCATCCTCTTCGAGGACACCCCGAATATCGCTGCCGCATTCTCCCGTGGTGAATTCACCGAAGCGCAGATCAACGCAATGCTCACCCCGCTGCAGGAAGTCCGGCCATTGCGCCGCACCGAGTTCGATGCGATCTACGGGCAGAATCCAGACATGTTCGAATCCATGGGCCCCAAGCGCATCAAGGAAACGGTCACCAGCTTCACGATCAAGTACGCATCGGACCGGGAAGACAAGAAGCTGAAGGAAGCCAACCAGCAACGCTACGTTCGCTTCCGCACCGATCGGGAAGCAGGGTGCGTCTTCCTCCAGGCCCGTCTGCCTATCGTTGGCGGAACCGGATTGCAGATGACGCTGCGAAACCAGTCATGCAGGATCAAGCGCAAGGGCGATGCCCGCACCCGCACCCAGATCCAGGCCGATCTGCTGGCCCGCTACATGTTCTTCGATGAAAACAATGAGCAGAAGATCAACGTCCAGCTCGGACTGGTCATGACCGATAGAGCGCTGTTCATGGGTGATCGCGAACCGGCCTACTTGGAAGGCTACGGCTTCATCCCCGCGCAGACTGCGCGGGAACTCATTGGCGGCCACCAGATTCCCAACGAGCTGACCTTCGCGGAAATGGAAGCCGAACTCGCCCCCGAGAATATTGAGCGGATCGAAGTGATGACGGAGATAACTCGTCTCTACACCGCTCCCGGGGACCAGGAACTAATCGCGATGGATTCCAAAGCCCGGATCTTCCCGGATAAGCTCAAGAGGTTCATCGGGATTCGCGATCGGCATTGCCGAACGCCCTTCTGCGACGGGCTGGTCGAAGAAACAGACCACGTGCTCCAGTATGCACGTGGCGGCAAGACGACCGTGGCCAATGCCTCGGGCCGTTGCGCGACCTGCAACAAGGCAAAGCAGGCCGACGGCTGGTACGAGTACACCGCTTTCCGCGATCGGCACTCGATGATGATCTGTCCGGGCTCGGCGATGTCCTATCGATCCACTGCGCCACCGGCAACTGGATTCATGCACAAGCCATTCCCGCAACTAATGCGCGACTCGAAATGGTTCGCTGATTTCAAGGAACGGCTCACCGGGCCCGACGGACCAGGAACTACTGAAACCTAGGCAGCGGCGCGCGTTCTGCCGCGCGGCCCCTCCCTATTCTGCAATTTACCGCACGAGGGCCAGCCCCGGACCCGTCAGGCCCACAGCGTGCTTGCCTCGGCCTGAAACCAGCATCAGCAGTTCAAGGCGCGGTCCTGCGATCTGCGGGCCGATGCCCAGCCGGAAGTCTTCGTCTTCGCTGCACAGCTGGACCCTGCTCGCTAATTCCTTGGCACCCCCGACACCCTGCGGGGTCGCTGCCTGGTATTTGATTGCTGGCTCCAGGGATTCTGCAGGATAGGCCCGTTTCAGGCCCACGGCACGACGGATGTCTTCCCCATGGGCGATTTCCTCCACCAACCTGCTGGCAAGCGGAACCGGTGGAGTGGCCCGCAAAGCCGCGACCTCGACGAGCCTGCGCAATGTCCCATCGGGAGTCGCGGCCTTCTCGGCGGCCACGCCATTGTCGTTCTGGCGGTCCAAGCTGAATCCGGCCTTGGCCATCCCGGCAAGCAGGCGGAAGAAAGTCGCACGCGCGTTATCTGCCAAATGAGCAGCCACGTCATGGACGCTCCACCCATCGCACAGGGAGGGAACTTCCCACTGATCCGGATCCAAAGTTCCCAGATCGTCGATCAGGGCCAGGCGTTCGGCATGCACCAATGGCCAGATCTCACTGGCTGGAATTTTGCTCATGCTCCAGCTTGGAGGTTCGGCTGCTTGCTAGTCAACCGGGCCCGGAACCAGCGGGGGCGCGCTGGCCGAATGCAGCTCCTAGACTTGGTGGCGGCGAGGGGAACGCACCGCTTCGATTCCGCGGCAGACCACATAGATCACGAACGAAATCGTGGTCACATATGGACTGATCGGCAAGGAACCAGCCAGGGCAAGAAGGATGCCGCCCACGACAGCCAGTTCCGCGAACACGATGGAGAGCACGACGGTGATGACCGGATTGGAGCTCACGCGCATGGCGGCTGCGGCGGGCGTGATCAGCAGCGCCAGCACCAGCAAGGCACCGACCACTTGAATCGTCACCGCTACAGCCAGCGCCAGGATCATCATGAAGACGATGGACAGGCCAGCAGTGCGCACGCCCCGGGCATTGGCAACCACCGGGTCCACCGAAGCGAAGGTCAGCGGACGCCAAATAACCAGCAGCGCGATCACTACCACCGCCGAAAGGACCAGCATTCCTGTCAATTGCACGTCATCCACGGCCACGATCTGGCCGGTCAGCAGGCCAAACTTATTGGCGCTTCGCCCTTCATACAGCGACAGGAACAAGATGCCCAGGCCAAGGCCGAAAGGCATCAGCACGCCGGTGATGGAATTTCGATCCCGCGCCCGGGTTCCGAGAATGCCAAGGATCAGCGCCGCGATCATGGACCCGAACACCGAGCCAGTCACCACGTCGGCGCCGATGAGCAAGGCGAAGGCCGCCCCCGCAAAGGACAGCTCAGCGATGCCGTGCACGGCGAAAGCCATGTCCCGCATCATGATGAAGATGCCGATCAGACCGCCAACCACGCCCAGGACTGCACCGGCAATCAGGGAATTGGTCACCAGCGGAAGCAGCAGTCCGTAATCCTGGAAGTTGAACGCCTTCTCGATGAGATCCGAAAAGTCCATGTCCTGCTCCTACTTTCCGGTCTCTAGATCGATTTCTTCAACGTGGTCGTGCCCATCGGCCGGCAATGCCCGGTTGCCATCGCCCGAGACCACCACGATGCGGCCATTGACCCGCAGCACCTCGACCGGAGCACCGTAAAGTTCGGTGAGCACCGCAGACTGCATGACTTCATCCACGCTGCCCAGATGGAAGCGACCTTCGGCCAGGTACAAGACGCGGTCGACATAGGGCAGGATCGGGTTTATCTCGTGCGTCACGAAGACTACCGCGCTGCCGCGCTCTGCGGCCTGGCGGTGAATCACTTCGCTGATCGCCTGCTGGTGATTGAGGTCCAGGGAGAGCAGCGGCTCGTCGCATAGCAGGACCCGGGGATCGCTGGCCAAAGCCTGCGCTGCGCGCAGGCGCTGCTGCTCGCCTCCGGAAAGGTCGGACACCGCACGGTTGGCGTAGGCGGTAGCGCCGACCAGTTCCAGCAGTTCGTCGACCTTGTTGCGCACGGCCCTGCGGGCCACGCGAATCCCGGGCCGGGTTCCATCCAGTCCCAGTGCGACCAGGTCGCGAGCGCGCAGGGGAACGTTGTCCCCGAAGGGGCGCTGCTGCGGGATCAACCCCACGGCAGCCGACCCCCGGCGCACGGCCTCCCCGGCGATCGAGACCCTGCCTCGATTGAGCGCGGTGGTGCCGAGCATCGTGTTGATGAAGCTGGTCTTGCCCGAGCCGTTGGGCCCTAGAACTGCAAGGAACTCCCCCGCCGCTATGGATAGGTTGAGTTCATCCCAGAGCACGCGGGAGCCATAGGCAAGGCGCGCGTCTTCAAACCTGACGATGGGGGTCTCTGTCATTGACTGCTTTCTGGATTGCGCTGGCTGAGGATGGGCCGGCAACGAAAAACTGCGGCACCCGCAATGGGTGCCGCAGTCAATCGTATCAGTTGCGAGTCATTCGCAATATGCACTCAGGGGTGAGCTTGAGCTAATTTGCCCGTTTTTCGCTGCGAGGCGGGTTGACGCGTTTTCGCGTGGTATCGGTGATTTCACCGACCAGCACCTCGATCACGTCCTCCAGGAAGAGCACGCCGAGCGTTGCCCCCGACTCGTCGACAACCGCCGAAAGGTGGTTGCCTTCCTGCCGCATCGCTTCCAGGGCGGCCTCGATTTCGGTGTCCTGCTCCAACCGGCCCAGCGGGTGCAATGGCAAATCAAGCAGTGGCTGCGTGGAGTGGGCATCATCGATGAGCATCACGTCCTTCACATGCCAGTAGCCCACCGGAACCTCGTTCTTGGTGATCACCATGCGCGAGAATCCGGTCTTGCCGACCTTCTTCTCGAAAGCGCGCGCGGTCGTCTGCCCGTATTCCAAGGTGAACAGGTCATCCAGCGGAACCATGCAGCTGCGCGCGGTAACCGAGGAGAATTCCAGCGCTTTGGTCAAGCGTGCGGCATCGTCCTCATCCAGCGCGCCTTCCTCGGATGAAGCATCGATGATCGATCGGACTTCAGCGGCGGTATACGAGCTGGCCACCTCATCCTTCGGTTCGATACCGAAGGCGTGCAGCACCAGGTTCGCGACGCCATTGAGCGACGCCGTAATCGGCTTGAGCACCTTGGACAGGCCGACCAGTGGCATGGCCAGCAGCAGCACGGCCTTGTCCGCAACGGAAACCGAAATGTTCTTCGGCACCATTTCGCCGAAGGTCACGTGCAGGAAGGTCACCAGGATCAAGGCAATCAGGAACGCTACGGTGTCCGCAGCTGATTCGGCCATGCCGATCATGGTCAGCGGTTCGGCCAGCAGGTGGTGGATCGCCGGCTCCGAAATATTCAGGATCAGCAGCGAGCAAACGGTAATGCCCAACTGGCACACCGCGAGCATGATCGAAACATGCTCCATGGCGTACAGCGCGATCTTTGCCCGCTTATTGCCCTCGTCGGCCAAGGGTTCAATCTGCGAACGACGCGCACTCATCACCGCGAATTCGCCGGCAACGAAGAAGGCATTGCCAGCCAGCAAGACAATCAGCCAGACCAGGCCCATGAAGTCATTCATTGCCATCCTCCTGCACTGCTGGTTCGAAACGAACCTGCGAGATGCGGCGGCCATCGAGCTCGGTCACCGTGAAGGTGCCGTGATCGGTGGCGACGCGGTCATTGAGTTCAGCCAAGCGGCCCAGTTCGGCGAGCATGAAGCCGCCGATGGTTTCGTAGGTCGACTCTTCCGGGATGACGTCCGTATCGAAGTTCTCGTTGATCTGGTCCGGGCGGTACATGCCCGGGAACAGCCAGTTGCCGTCGGGCTGGGTGACTGCTTCCTCCTCGTCCTCGTCGTGCTCATCGGAAACTTCGCCGACGATTTCTTCGACCAGGTCTTCAAGGGTCACCAGTCCAGCGGTTCCACCGTATTCGTCCATCACGATCGCGACCTGGAACTCGGCGGCGCGCAACTGCTCAAGCAGCACATCCAGGTGAATGGTTTCCGGAACGTACAGCGCGTCGCGGGCGAACTCGCCGACCTGCAGCGCTGCGCGGCGTTCGCGGGGCACCGAGACAATTGCCTTGACGTGGCAGATGCCTTGGATTTCATCGGTGGAGCCGGTGGTGACCGGGAAACGCGAGAATCCGGTGTCCGCGCTGACCTCGATCAGCTCGGAAAGTGCCGCCTCGGAATCAATGGTGGACATCGAGGTTCGCGGGGTCATCACGTCGGCGGCGGTGCGCTCGGAGAATTCAATGGTGGATTCCACGAAGCGAGCGGTCTGCACATCCAAGGTGCCCAGCTGAGCCGAACGGCGGACCAGCGATGCCAGTTCCTGCGAGGAGCGGGCCGCGGAGATTTCTTCCTTGGCTTCGAGTCCGAAGAACTTGCGCAGTACCGCATTCGAGAAGCCGTTGAGCACGATGATGGCCGGCTTGAAGATGGCGGTGAAAACCAGCTGCGGGCGGGCCAGCAGCTTGCCAACCTTCATCGCCTGGGCAATTGCCATGTTCTTCGGGACCAGTTCGCCGATCAGCATCGAAAG
Source organism: Arthrobacter sp. JUb119 (assembly GCF_024807995.1). Classification (NCBI taxonomy): domain Bacteria; kingdom Bacillati; phylum Actinomycetota; class Actinomycetes; order Micrococcales; family Micrococcaceae; genus Arthrobacter; species Arthrobacter sp. JUb119. The sequence continues at coordinate 123,607 of NZ_JANUFE010000006.1, read as the reverse complement.
CAAGGTGGCAACGACCATCGAGATCACCACGGCAATGGCCAGCGAGCTTGCGGCCGGAATGCCGAATTGTTCCATCAACGGCTCGAGCAGCGCGCTCATTGCGGGTTCAAGCACGTAGCCGGTCAGCAGCGTGGTCAGCGTAATGCCCAGCTGGCAGCTGGACAGCTGGGTAGAGAGGGAGGTGAGGCACTGCAGCAGCGGCTTAGCGCCACGCTCGCCGTCATTTACGGCACGCTGCACGGTGCTTTTATCCAGGGCGACCAGGGAGAATTCCACGGCCACGAAGAAGCCGGTGCCGAGAATCAGCAGCAGGCCGAAAAGTATTGAGAGCCATTCCATAGGCGTTTACCGCCGCCTATTCACTGGCGTGCGAAGTTCAGTTCCAGTGCCGACAGGGCGGCAACTAGAAGGCTCCAAAAGGGAGGCGGAACTTCCTGAACATGGACTGTTGTGGCCGGCACTGCGCCCTTGGGCGGCACACCGGCTTGGAGAGTGGGATTCCATAGTGCGAATTAGTCTATCGAACGAAGGGCCATTGCGCACCACTTCGACACATGCTCGCCCAGCGGTGCTTTGGATACGCTGAACGGCATGTTAGGCGCAACACTTTCGTGACATTACATACGTGCCGTGGCCAAGTGGGCGGAAAAGTCACTAGACTGGTGCGCAGGTCTAGAAATCTTGTGGGCCGCAGTGGTCGTATCACGTCCTCGAAAGACCACCGGCTCAAGCTAGAACAACGTAGAAATCAGGGAAGAGGCGTTGCACGTGCCAGAGCAAGCACACCACCGACTTACTGAAGAGTTTGGTGGAAACGAGTGGCTAGTAGACGAGCTGTTCGAACAGTATCTCGTCGACAAGAACTCGGTAGATAAGAAATGGTGGGATATTTTCGAATCTCTCGCCGCCGAAAAGAAGGCACCAGCAGCACCGGCAGCGCAGCCGGCGCCAGCAGCGGCAGCACCTGCCGCAGCATCTGCAGCCAACGGGCAGGGCGCGCCACGCGCCGCAGCCCAGGCCCGTGCCTCCGAACCAGCACCGGCTGCCAAGGCAGCACCAGCTCCGGCCGCTGAAGCCAAGAAGGCCGAGCCAGCACCGAAGACTGCGCCGATCCCGGCACAGGCTCCGAAGGCTACGCCGTCCACCGAACTTTTCGGTGAGGAAAAGCGCACCCCGCTGCGTGGACCAATGAAGGCCATCGCAACCAACATGGATGCCTCCCTCACCGTGCCTACGGCCACCACCGTGCGTGCCGTACCGGCGAAGGTGATGATCGACAACCGCATTGTCATCAACAACCACCTCAAGCGCGCTCGCGGCGGCAAGATCTCCTTCACCCACCTGATCGGCTTCGCCGTGATCCGTGCGCTGAAGCAGATCCCGTCGATGAACGTCACCTACGACGTGATCGACAAGAAGCCAACTGCGATCCAGCCAGCCCACGTGAACTTCGGCATCGCGATCGACATGCCGAAGCCGGATGGCACCCGCATGCTGGCCGTGCCGAACATCAAGGCTGCCGAGACCCTGAGCTTCAACGAGTTCTGGGCCACCTACGAAGACCTGATCAAGCGCGCCCGCGGCAACAAGCTGACCGCTGACGACTACGCAGGCACCACCGTTTCGCTGACCAACCCAGGCGGCATCGGCACCGTTCACTCGGTTCCACGCCTGTCCAAGGGCCAGGCCGCGATCATCGGCGTTGGCGCACTGGAATACCCGGCAGAGTACCGCGGCTCCTCGGAGAAGACCGTGGCCGCCCTGGGTATCGGCAAGCACATCACCCTGACCTCCACCTACGACCACCGCGTCATCCAGGGTGCAGGTTCGGGCGAATTCCTGAAGCTGGTCGAGTCGCTGCTGCTGGGCGAGCAGGGTTTCTACGACGAGATCTTCGAGCAGCTGCGCATCCCTTACGAGCCGGTTCGCTGGGCCGTTGACAACCAGGTCGACATCGACCTGCAGGTCAACAAGGTTGCCCGCATCCAGCACCTGATCAACTCCTACCGCGTGCGCGGCCACCTGATGGCCGATACCAACCCGCTGGAGTACGTCCAGCGCAAGCACCCGGACCTGGACATCAATTCCTACGGCCTGACCCTGTGGGATTTGGACCGCGAATGGCTGGCCGGCGGCCTGGGCGGCAAGGACCGCGGCCTGCTGCGCGACATCCTCGGCGTGCTGCGCGATGCCTACTGCCGCACCATCGGCACCGAGTACATGCACCTGCAGAACCCCGAAGAGCGCGAATGGTTCCAGGCCAAGCTGGAGTCCGGCTACGCCAAGCCAAGCCGCGAAGAGCAGCTGCGCATCCTGTCGAAGCTGAACTCCGCCGAGGCTTTCGAGACCTTCCTGCAGACCAAGTTCGTTGGCCAGAAGCGCTTCTCGCTGGAAGGCGGCGAATCGCTGATTCCACTGCTGGATGCGATCATCTCCGACGCAGCCGACGAGCAGCTGGACGAGGTCGCGATCGGCATGGCCCACCGCGGCCGCCTGAACGTGCTGACCAACATCGCCGGCAAGACCTACGCACAGGTCTTCCGCGAATTCGAAGGCACCGCAACCCCGGGCTCGGTCCAGGGTTCGGGCGATGTGAAGTACCACCTGGGCACCGAGGGTTCGTACACCTCGGATGCGGGCAACCAGACCAAGATCTACCTGGCTGCCAACCCATCGCACCTGGAAGCAGTCGATCCAGTGCTCGAGGGCATCACCCGCGCCAAGCTGGACCGCCTGAACCAGAAGAACACCGTGCTGCCGATCCTGGTCCACGGCGATGCGGCATTCGCCGGCCAGGGCGTGGTCTCCGAGGTACTGGCCATGAGCCAGCTGCCCGGCTACAAGACCGGCGGCACCGTCCACGTGATCGTGAACAACCAGATCGGCTTCACCACCGCGCCGAGCTCCTCGCGCTCCTCGGTGTACGCAACCGACGTTGCACGCACCGTGCAGGCTCCGATCTTCCACGTCAACGGGGATGACCCGGAGGCAGTGGTGCACGTGGGCCAGCTGGCCTTCGAGTACCGCCAGAAGTTCGGCAAGGACGTCGTCATCGACCTGGTGTGCTACCGCCGCCGCGGCCACAACGAGGGCGATGACCCTTCGATGACCCAGCCGATCATGTACAACCTGATCGAAGCCAAGCGCTCGACCCGCAAGCTGTACACCGAGGCCCTGGTGGGCCGCGGCGACATCACGCAGGAAGAAGCCGAGAACGTGCTGGCCGAGTACAAGGAGAATCTGGAGCGCATCTTCGCCGAGACGCATGCGGCCCAGACTTCGCCGATCCCGATCATCACCCCGGGCTCGACCATCAACGACCTGGAGAAGCCATTCGCCCAGGCTGCCGACGAGAACACCGTCGACGGCGCACGCGGCTCGGCCATCACCGCCCAGACGCTGGCGAAGATTGGTGCCGCCCACCTGGATATCCCGGCCGGCTTCACCATGCACACCAAGCTGAAGTCGCTGCTCGAGCGCCGCGAGAAGATGTCCCGCGAAGGCGGCATCGACTGGGGCTTCGCAGAACTGGCAGCCCTGGGCACCTTGACCATGGAAGGCGTGCCGGTCCGCCTGGCAGGCCAGGACTCGCGCCGCGGCACCTTCGTGCAGCGCCACGCAGTCTTCCACGACCGCGAGAACGACACCGAGTGGTACCCGCTGCACCACCTGGCCGAAGACCAGGCACCGCTGTGGATCTACGACTCCCTGCTCTCCGAATACGCCGCGCTCGGCTTCGAGTACGGCTACTCGGTAGAACGCCCGGATGCACTGGTCATGTGGGAAGCGCAGTTCGGCGACTTCGTCAATGGCGCGCAGACCGTGATCGACGAGTTCATCTCCTCCGCAGAGCAGAAGTGGTCGCAGTCCTCCTCGCTGGTCATGCTGCTGCCGCACGGCTACGAAGGCCAGGGCCCGGATCACTCCTCGGCCCGCATCGAGCGCTTCTTGCAGCTGTGCGCCGAGAACAACATGGTCGTTGCCCAGCCTTCCACCGGTGCAAACCACTTCCACCTGCTGCGCCGCCAGGCCTACGCCCGTCCGCGCAAGCCGCTGATCGTCTTCACCCCGAAGCAGCTGCTTCGCCTGAAGGCCGCGGCCAGCTCGGTAGAGGACTTCACCACCGGAGGCTTCCGCGAGGTCATCGGCGATGCGTCGATCACCGATGCGAACGCCGTGGACAAGGTGCTGCTGTGCTCGGGCCGCGTCTACTACGATCTGCTGGCCGCTCGCACCAAGGCGAACGACACCAAGACCGCGCTGGTACGCGTCGAGCAGCTCTACCCGGCTCCGGCCGAGCAGATCGCTGCCGAACTGGCCAAGTACCCGAACGCCGAGGTGGCTTGGGTCCAGGACGAGCCTGCGAACCAGGGTCCATGGCCGTTCTTCGGCTTGTACGTTGCACCGGCACTGGAGCAGAAGATCACCTTGATCTCCCGCCCGGCATCGGCTGCGACCTCCGCTGGCAATGCAAAGCGCCACGACGCAGAAAACGCAGTGCTGATCCAGCAGGCCTTCGCCCGCTAGACCGCATCGCCTGAACGCTGCTGGCCAACTGTTGCCGGCGAACTATCCGGGGGTTCCACCTCGGAGGTTCGCCGGCAACAGCGCTTTAACCCCGGCGCTGGTTTTTCGCAGGGAATTGTGGGGTTTAACCAATGACCGCCTCCCCCGATGCCAGCGTTCCGACTGCTAAGGTGGGGAGCGATTCATCATTTTTGAGCCAACGAAAGGTCGCCCAGTTGGAGTTACGCACAATCCGAATTACCGCAATCGGAGATGAGCTACTGGCCGGACATGGCGACCCGCGGGGCCTGGGCTGGTTCGGCCGCGTCGTGGCCCGCACCCAGGATCCGGCCCTGCGCCTGCAGTCCTTCGTCTTGGCTTCCCCGGCCGAGGGATCCGAAGCGCTGGCCGAACGCTGGCTGGGGGAAGCTTCCCGCCGATTCAGCGACCAATACGAAAACCGCCTGGTCATCGCGCTCTCGGACCGCGACGTCGATCTGGATGTCACCACCGCGCGCAGCCGGCTGAACCTGGCCAACATCCTGGATTCGGCCTCGCAGATGAACATCAAGGCCTTGCTGGTCGGCCCGGCCCCGGGCCTGGATGATGCGCGCAACCAGCGCGTGGCAGAACTGAACCGCGTCTACTCGGATGTGGCGCTGCGCCGCAACCACCACTACGTCGATACCTTCACGCCCCTGCGTTCCCATGCCCAGTGGCGTGCCGATCTGAACGCTTCCGGCGGGGTGCCCGGCCAGGCAGGCTACGGGCTGATGGCCTGGCTGGTGCTGCACCGCGGCTGGTATTCCTGGCTGGAGTTGCCTGAGCCAGGCGAGGGCTAGGGACCGCCGGTCCGTTAGGAAAATGGGCCGGAAGTGTGAAAGACTATGAGCCGGCCCGAATTTTCGGGAAGCAATATTGTTCCCTCTAAGGAGTCACCATGTCGAAGCGCGCTCGTAAGCGTCGCGATCGCAAGCGTGGCGGTGCCAACCACGGCAAGCGCCCAAACAGCTAAGCGAAGCGAACAAAAAAGAACCCCGTACCCTTCGAGATCAACTCGGAAGATACGGGGTTTCTCTTTGCCGTGCTAGTGGCCTGATTCCACGCGGATCTGCGAGATCCGCGCGATGATGCTGGCCTTCAAGGTCTGCGGGGCATGCTCCTGGCAGCTGCGGCGCACCACCGAGCGGATGATGCACTCCAGATCGTACTGCTCGGTGCATTCCGGGCAGCCATCCAGATGGGACTTGACCTCCTTGAGGTCATCGAGCGTCAGCGCTCCGTCGAGGTACTCGTAGATGCGGACGATGCGGTCATCGGCGCAATCACCCATTGAATTGCAATCCATCTTATTTCGCTCCTCGGTCAGCCTTGGCGGCACTCTTGCTCTGGGTGCCGGTGGCGATCCCACGATCTGCTGCGTAATCGGCCAGCAGTTCCCTCAAGTTCTTGCGTCCGCGATGCAACCGGGACATCACGGTGCCGATCGGCACGCCCAGGATCTCGCTGGCTTCCTTGTAGCTGAAGCCCTCGACATCCACGAAGTAGACGGCCATGCGGAAATCCTCGCCGATCGACTGCAGCGCGGCTTTCACATCCGAATCCGGAAGGTGGTCCAGCGCCTCGGCCTCGGCCGAGCGCAAGCCGGTCGGCGAATGCTCCATGGCCTGGGCCATCTGCCAATCCTCGACCGTATCGGTGGAAGTGCGCAGCGGCTCGCGTTGGCGCTTGCGGTACAAATTGATGTACGTGTTGGTCAGGATGCGGTACAGCCAGGCCTTCAGGTTGGTGCCCGGCTTGTACTGGTGGAAGGCGGAATAGGCCTTGGTGTAGGCCTCCTGCACCAAATCCTCGGCATCCGACGGGTTGCGCGCCATGCGCAGGGCAGCCGAATAGAGCTGGTCCACGTACTGCATCGCGTCACGCTCGAAGCGTTCGCGGCGCTGCTGCTCGGACTCGGAGGCCACATCGGGCAAATTCTCGTCCACACTCTTGTTGTTCATCACTGCCGAGTCTACGCGTTCGAACGGCTTTATGCGCGTGCCAGCGCGGGCCCGGGCCGGCCGCGGTTGCTCGGCGACGGCGCAAGCGGTGCCGCCGGCGTTTGAAGTGTCCTGTCGTATCGTCACAGTAGGTATAACCAGCGGAGCTAAAGCCTTATTCCCGCACCGATCTCGGCTAGAATTAGGCAGTGGGCGCACAGTACTTGCGGTACTGCCAGCGGCCCCGAATTGAAGCCTCGAGCCTAAGGATCTACCAATCAGCACTGCAAGCGCCCCCGGGAGCCCCCTCGATCAGCTGCACGACGCAGAAAAGAACTGGTGGGCAGCGCCCTATGCCGCCGCCGGACTGGATGCAACCGTCCCGGTGCCAGCTTCGAAGTCGCTGACCAACCGGTATCTGATCCTTGCGGCCCTGGCCTCCTCGCCATCCACGATCCACAACACGCTGATCAGCCGCGACACCGAGCTGATGCTCAGCGCCCTGGCCGGATTCGGGGTCGGGATCAAGCGCACCGAGCAGGCCGACGGCTCCACCACCGTGGACATCACCCCGGGCCAGCTGGCCGCCGGACCGCTGGCGATCGACTGCGGCTTGGCGGGCACGGTGATGCGCTTCGTTCCCCCATTGGCTGCCGTCGCCGGCGCCAAGGTGGCCTTCGACGGCGACGCCGCGGCCCGCGTGCGGCCCATGGCCCCGGTACTGGACGCGCTGGCAGCCTTGGGCGCCCGCATCGACTACGCCGGGAGCACCGGCATGCTGCCCTTCACCATTGATGCCAGCGAGCTGAAGCAGGATGCCGAAGTGGTCATCGACGCGTCGGGCAGCTCCCAGTTCATCTCCGCGCTGCTGCTGGTTGGCCAGGCCCTGCCCGGCGGGCTGAAGCTGCGCGCGGCGCCGGGGCCTATCGCTTCCCCGGACCACATCGCGATGACCGTCCAGACCCTGCGCGATTTGGGCGTAGAGGTAAGCGTCGATGCCGGCGCGCGCGGCTGGAGCATCGCCCCGGGCCAGCTGGCGGGCTTCACCGTCACCGTGGAACCGGACCTGTCCAACGCCGGACCGTTCCTGGCGGCCGCGCTGGCGAGCCATGGCACCGTGAGCGTGCCCTTCTGGCCTGCCAGGACCACCCAGGTCGGCGGCAAGTGGGGAGAAATACTGGCCGCGATGGGAGCGGAAGTCAGCCACGGCGGCGACGGCGTGCTCACCGTGCGCGGAACCGGAGTCATCCGCGGCATCGACTACGCCGATGCCTCCGAGCTGGCCCCTACCCTGGCAGCACTGTGCGTGCTGGCCGATTCGCCGAGCAAGCTGACCGGCATCGGGCACCTGCGCGGCCATGAAACCGATCGGCTGGCCGCGCTGGAAACCGAATTGTCCAAGGTGGGCGCCAGAATCACCGCCACCGCGGACGCGCTGGAAATCGTTCCCGGAGCCCTGCAGGCAGCGGATATCGATTCCTACGAGGACCATCGCATGGCGACCGCCGGTGCCCTGCTGGGCCTGGCCATCGACGGGGTGCGCGTGGAAAACATCGCCACCACCGCCAAGACCATGCCGGATTTCCCGCAGCTATGGTCCCGCATGGCGGCTACCGCAAAGGGCCAGGGCTAATGCGCTACTCCGACTACGACGAATCCTCGGTCCGCGTCCGCCCCAACAAGAAGGGCAGCCGTCCGCGCACCAAGGACCGCCCGGCCTACGAACAGGCGGTCATCGGCCGCATCATCACCGTGGACCGGGGCCGCTACACCGCAATCCTGGATGAGGACACCGCCACGGAGCGCATCGTCATCGCCGCCCGGGCCCGCGAGCTGCGCCGCCAGGCGATCGTGCCCGGGGACCTGGTGGGACTGGTGGGCGACACCTCCGGAAAGCCCGATACCCTGGCCCGGCTGATCCGCATCGAAGAGCGCACCACGCTGCTGCGCCGCAGCGCCGACGACACCGACGCCACCGAGCGCGTGGTCGTCGCCAATGTCGACAAGCTGGTCATCGTCGTGGCCGCCGCCAATCCCGAGCCGCGCACCGGCTTCGTGGACCGCGCGCTGGTCGCCGCCTTCGACGCCGGCATCCAGCCGGTGCTGTGCGTGACCAAGGCGGATGTGAAGGATCCGGCCGACTTCCTCAAGCACTACGAGGGACTGGAGTTCCCCGTGGTCATCTCCCGCACCACCACTGCCGACGCCTCCGGCGTGGACGCGCGCGGCGCCGACGGTTCCAGCGCCCGGCTGGATGCCGGCGCGCTGGCCGAACTCGAAGAGATCCTCTCCGGCTGCGTCTCGGTAGTGCTGGGCCACTCCGGAGTAGGCAAGTCCACCCTGGTCAACGCCCTGACCGGTTCGACCCGCGCCACCGGGCACGTCAACGCGGTCACCGGCCGCGGACGCCATACCTCGTCCAACGCCCTGGCACTGCGCCTGGGCGACACCCCTGGATCCTGGCTGATCGACACCCCCGGCATCCGTTCTTTCGGGCTGGGACTGGTAGACCGGGACAATATCCTGGCCGCCTTCGAGGACCTGGCAGAAATCGCCACCGGCTGCCCGCGCGGTTGCACCCATGCCGCCGGCGAGGCGGGCTGCGCGCTGGAAGCCTGGGCCGAAAATGCCGAAGGCACCCAGGCCGCTGACCGGTTGGCCTCCTACCGCCGGCTGGTCACCACCGAGGAAACCACGCACGAAAAGGAGCTCGGCGCGCTCTAGGCGCCCGCAACACCATGGCTGAATACACCCTGCAGCAAGATCTCGACTTCGCCCTGGCTCTGGCCGGGAAGGTCGACGCCTTCACCCTGGCCCGCTACGGCGCCAACGACCTGGTGGTCGAATCCAAGCCGGACATGACCCCGGTCTCCGACGCCGACCGCGGCGCCGAGCAGCTGATCCTGGCCGAGCTGGCCGCCCACCGCCCCGATGATTCGGTGCTCGGCGAAGAATTCGGCGTGCACGGAACCGGCTCCCGGCGCTGGGTCATCGACCCGATCGACGGCACCAAGAACTTCGTGCGCCGCGTACCCGTCTGGGCCACGCTGATCGCGCTGGAGATCGACGGCGAACCGGTGCTGGGAGTCATCTCCGCCCCGGCCATGACCCGCCGCTGGCATGCCGCGAGCGGCCTGGGCGCGTACGTCACCGAACCGGGTGCCACCGCCGGTACCACCGCCACCCGCCAGATCAAGGTCTCCTCGGTGAGCGAGCTGTCTGACTCCTCGCTGGCCTACGCCTCGCTGAACGGCTGGAAGGAGGCCGGCAAGCTCGAGGGCTTCCTGGAACTGCTGGATACCGCGTGGCGCACCCGCGGCTACGGGGATTTCCTGTCCTACGCGCTGCTGGCCGAAGGCGCGGTCGATGCGGCCTTCGAACCCGAACTGGAGCTCTACGACATGGCCGCCCTGGTGCCGGTGGTACGCGAAGCCGGGGGCCGCTTCACCTCGGTGGCCGGAGAAGAGGGCTGCCATGGCGGCAACGCCCTGGCCACCAACGGCAAGCTGCACGAGGCGATCCTTCCCTACCTGAACCGCAGCTAGGCAGCGCGAGGACGATGGCAACTGCACGACGCGGGCCGGCCGGGCTGACCACCAGCGAAGAGGACTACCTCAAGGCGGTGTACCTGCTCACCGAATGGGAAGACACCGAAGTGGGCACCGGCGCGCTGGCCGACCAGCTGGGCTTGTCCCCTGCCTCGGCCACCGCCATGGTGCAGAAGCTCGCAGCCAAGCACCTGGTCCATCACGTGCCGCGCGGGGCCATTACGCTCAGCGGCACCGGCCGGCGCGAGGCCTTGCGCATGGTGCGCCGCCACCGCCTGCTGGAAACATTCCTGCGTGATGAGCTGGGCTACGGCTGGGATGAGGTGCATGACGAGGCCGAGGCCCTGGAGCACACCGTCACCGACCGCTTCATCAACGCCCTGGAAGCCCGGCTGGGCCACCCGCGCCACGATCCGCATGGCGACGCGATTCCCAGCGCGGAAGGGGAACTGCCGGTCTCCGGGGCCATCCGGCTTGACCGCTTCTCCGGTGCCCGGGCCGTCATCGACCGGATCAGCGATGAAGATCCCCAGTTCCTGCGTCGTGCCGCCGCCCAGGGGCTGGTTCCCGGGGCGGTCATCGAGCTGCCGCATCAGCTGGATTTCATTGAGGCTTCGCTGATCTGGGTGCGCAAAGCCTAGCTGATTGCCGGCTGTGCAAGAATTAAAAGCAGCGACGCGCTGCACGGTGCGCCCCACTGCCAAAGGGAGGGCCATTGGAGACACGACCGATCATCCTGGGCATCCCGGATCGCCTCGATCCCCACGTTCTGGACGCAGCCGCAGACCTCGCAGGCGCGCTCGGAGCGCGGTTGCTTTGCGTCCACGTGGATCCCACCCGCTATCCGCTCGAAGAGCTTCCCGATGGCACCATCCGCAGCGCACCGCTGGATCCCGAATCCGGGGACGAAGCAATTGAGCGCTTCCCGGCACGGCTTCTGCAGCAGCTCGAAGCCCAGCTCGGCGGATCGGGACTGGAATGGCAGGCGCATGCCGCGGCCGGTGGCCCCGGTCAGCAGCTGTCGCATCTTGCCCTGCAGCATGATGCGGCGCTGATTGTGCTCGGGGTTCGGGAGCGTTCCATGGCCAACACTATTGGGGAACTGCTCAACGGTTCGGTAGCGGTGCATCTGACCCATCGACAGCGCCATCCGGTGCTCCTCGTCCCGCCACGCCGCGCAGAACAGATTCGCAATTCATGACCCGTCCGCCAACACCCATGGCCCAGCGCCCCGCGCAGGGTTCCTTCCTCAACCCGCGTTTCCTGCTGCTGGTATTCCTTGGCGGCGCTGCCGGTACTGCCTGCCGGCAAGGCCTGGGCCTGCTGCTGCCAGATCCCGGCGGTTTCCCGATCGCGATTTTCCTAGCCAACATGCTGGGGGCGTTCCTGCTCGGCCTGCTGCTCGAGGCGCTTTCGCATCCCGGCCTCGACGAGGGCAAGCGTCACCGGCTGCGGCTGCTGCTGGGCACCGGTTTCCTGGGCGGCTTCACGACCTACAGCGCGCTGGCCACCGGCAGCATGCAGATGTTCGCATCCGGCGCAGCGCTCCATGCCCTGGGTTACGCACTGTTCACGGTGTTCTTCGGTGCATTGGCAACCTGGTGCGGAATCGCCGCCGGTGCTAGGCGCATGGCCCGGAAATCGGGAGGGCTTCACTAGTGCTCTCCCCCGGCTTATTTCTTATCGTTGCGCTCTGCGGCGGCCTTGGCGCCTGCCTGCGTTTCGTGGTCGATGCCCTGATCAAGCGGTGGCTTCCGGCCCCGCTGCCCTGGGGCACGATCCTGGTCAATCTCTCCGGCTCCTTCGCGCTGGGTGCGCTGACCGGGCTGATGGCCCAGCAGTTGTTGTCGGCGCAATGGCTTGCGGCCATAGGTTCAGGATTGCTCGGCGGCTACACGACGTTTTCGGCGGCCAGTTTCGAAACTGTCCGGCTGCTCCAGGCCGGCCGCCTCGCAGCCAGCCTGGCCAATGCATTGGGGACCCTCGCTGGAGCGGTGCTCGCGGCATTGCTCGGCTACCACGTCGCTGGGCTCTTCTAGCCGCAAACGAAAAATGCCAAGCCTTTCGGCTTGGCATTCCATCAGTTCTAGCGTGCTGCCCGGCGTCCCTTGGGAGCACCCGCTCGTGCCCGGCTCGGAACTTGCTTCGGTGGCTGCTTGGTTCGATCGTGCGGGACCACGTATCCGCCGGTGGCGATGACCAGAATGGCGCTGATGCCGGTCAACGCAAGCATTCCGATGGCCCAAATCTGCGATTGATCGTAGAAGGAATGGTCGACGCTCAGCCACAGCACGTAGGCTCCGATGAGGTAAATGATATGGACCAGGAGCAGACGGGTTCGCAGCCTCAACTTGATGACGGCTTTCGGCGAGAAGAAAATCGACCAGAGGATCAGCAGCGGGACAACTACTACAAGGATTGCTGGAATTGTCGGCCATGGGATGAAAGCGATAGCGGCTAGTGCCGCGGCGAAAAGCAATCCTACTTCCAAGAGGAAGGCAACTGCCGCATAGCTTGCTGAAAGGAAAGGCGATACCCGCTGGGAACTGTTTTTACCCATCGACTTCAATCTCACTCCGTTTCTGCACACGCTGTCGTTTCGAAAGCCTTGGACTTTCATTTCAAGTCTATGTGTAAATTCTCCATCCCGCGAACAGGCTCGCGATGTGACTGCGGACTCCGAAACAAACAAAAAGCTCCGGAGCCAGACCTATGGGCCTGGCTCCGGAGCTGGATATTGTGGAGATGGGGAGAATTGAACTCCCGTCCGATGTGGTGTTGCCAGGTCTTCTCCGGGCGCAGTTTGCTGCGGATTTTCTCTGCCCCAACCATCACGCAAACATGTGGTTGATCCGGGCACAGTTGCCTAAATGTGTATCCAGAAGCGGCAACATCCGCTGGATACATTGGCTATCTAAATGACGTTAGGAACAGGGGCGATAGCGTCCCCTGGCTAACGGACCGTCTGGCTGCTTAGGCAGCGAGAGCGAAGTCAGTGCGCTTTGATTCGGCACTTATTGGTTTGCAAAGGGCGTTTACGAGATAACTTTGCGTCCTCGGCCCGCTTCATCTGTCGCGACTCACACCGTCGAAACCGATCATCCCCGTATTTTGTTGTCAGTCCCGGTCTCCCGGGTACAACCACACCCTAGGGCGTGTCTACCAATCATAGCGCACTGCCCGGGTTTCCCCCAATGCGAAATGCGCCACAAGCTAGCCTTATGCGTTTCCGCGGTTGCGTTCGCGCATGGCACGCAACGCCTCGCGATTATCCTGCTTTTCCCTCAGGGTCTGGCGCTTGTCGTATTCGCGCTTACCGCGGGCAACGCCGATCTCCAGCTTCGCCCGACCGGATTTGAAGTACAAGCTCAGCGGGACGACGGTCAGGCCGGCTTCACTGATTTTGCGTTCGATCTTGAGCAGTTCCTGGCGGTGCAGCAAGAGCTTGCGGCGACGACGGGCCGCGTGATTGGTCCACGATCCATTGAGGTACTCGGGGATGTAGACGTTCTCGATGTACAGCTCGCCACGGTAGAACTGGCCGAAACCGTCAACCAGCGAGGCCTTGCCTTCGCGAAGCGACTTCACCTCAGTACCCGTGAGCACCATGCCAGCTTCGAAGGTGTCGAGTATTTCGAAATCGTGGCGCGCCTTGCGGTTGCTCGCGATTACTCGATCTTCTTGATTCTTCTTAGCCACGTTACTCCTTGCATGTCGCGGGCGGATTCCCGCGCACAGATTACAAGTCTAGCGCTAGAGAAGTCCCAAGGGGTTCACATGTGAACCATTGATGATCGTTTCGAAGTGCAGATGGCAGCCGGTCGAATTGCCGGTGGTGCCAACGTAGCCTATAACCTGGCCCTGCTTCACATGCTGGCCGACGCTTACCGCGATGCGGGACATGTGGTGATAGTTGGTGGCCAGGGCCTTGCCCTTGATGACGCCGTGAGAAACGGTGACCTTGTTACCCGAGGATCCGCCCCAACCGGCCATCCACACTTCACCGGAGGCAGCAGCCGTGATTGGCGAGCCGCACTGGCCGCCGAATCCCCAGTCAATGCCTGCGTGGACATAGCCGCCACGGCCGCCATAGTCGATTGTTCCAGCTGGAGTCGGGCGCCACCCGAAGGTCGAGGTCAATCGGTTACTGGAAGTGGGCTTAACCAAACCCCAGCTGCTTGGCTCGGCATATGTCGGTGCCTTTGGCTCGGATTTGGGTGCTACATAGGCCTTCTTCTTGTAGGCCTTTTTCTCTGCGCGAGCTTCTGCTGCCTTGCGCTCCTGCTCAGCTTCGTAGGCCGCCTTTTCCTCGGCGATGCGCTTTCGCTCGGCTTCTGCTTCGCGGCGCGCTTTTTCTTCTGCCTTGCGCTTGCGTTCGGCAGCTTCCCTGATCAAGCGCTCCTGGCGTTCCTTGATCTGCTGGTTGACCGCGGCGTATTCCTTCTGCTGCGATTGCAGTTTCGCCTGGATACGCGGCTTCTGCGCTTCAAGTTCAGCACTGAGTTCTTCGGTGCTGGCAACCAGCGCATCCAGTTCGTTCTTGGCGTTCTGCGCAGCATCTCGCGCCGCCTGCTCCTGCGCCAAGGCTTCCTCAGCCTGGGCTTTCAGGGAGGAAATTTCCTTTTCAACAGCAACCAGGCGAAGCTTGTTGCTTTCATTGCTGGCTTGTTCCTGGGCCAGGTCATTGTATGCGGCATTCTGGGATTCCATGGCGCGGTTGGCCATGTCCAGGCCATCGGCCATCTTGGTCGCCGAATCCATGTTGAGGATCATGTCCAGCCCGCCAGAAACGCCGCCGCGCTTATAAGCCTCAGAAGCGATCTGCGCCATCGCATCTTGAGCGTCGGAAAGCTTAGCCGCGTTTTCCTCGATCTGCTTAGCCACTTCATCACGAGTCGCTTGCGCGCTGATTAAGCGGTTGTTGAGATCGGAAAGGGTGGCCTGTGCATTGGCTACGCGGCTTTGCGCGTCAGCCAATGCCTGCTGGGCTACAGGAACCTGTGCTTGCTGGTCACGCAATTTCCTGTCGGTTTCTTGAATGTCGGCATCCAAGAATTCCATGTCGTTCTCGAGGGTATCGATGTTCTTTTCGACTTGAGCTTTCTTGTCGTCCAGCTCATCGGCGGCTACCAACCCTGCGGGCAGCGTGAGCGCGAGAGCCATTGCTCCACCGATGGAGGCGCGTAAGAATTTACGTCGCACTGCGTTCGACAGCATAAAGCTCCTTTTAGAAATTGCGTACTTCAGTTCAAGCCTAGATAACGTTTCAGCTAAACCTTCAGGTAACGCTTCAACGTTACCACTGATGAAATTGTGGCCAAAACGATACCAATAATCAAGAGTATCGGAGCAACTAGCCATATTTCGCTGGTGGAGATGAACGCTACACCGACGTTTTCATTGGCCAACTTATCCTCGACGAGGAACTTCAGCAGCAACCACAAGGTGCCAGAAGCCAGCAATCCACCAATCAGCGACGCGATGACTCCTTCGATAATGAACGGCAGCTGAATCGTTGCTTTCGATGCACCAACCAGTCGCATGATCGTTGTTTCGAGTCGCCGGTGCATGGCTGAGAGCTGGATAGTCGTACCGGTCAGCAGCACCGCGCAAACAATCATCACGATTGCAACGACAGCAGCGGCGGCGGATGCCACGCGCACCAACTGGAAGACCTTTTCAAGCAGTTCCCGTTGGTCAATGACCGAGTCAACGCCTTGTACCGTGGAGAACGCTTCGTTGATCACCGGATACTTCTCCGGATCTACCAGTGCGACGCGGAATGATTCGGGCAGCTGCTCAGCAGTGACCTGGTCAACCAATGCCGAGTTCTCGTATTGGTCGAGGAAGTTTTCGTATGCCTGGTCCTTCGACTCGTAGGCGAATTCCTTGATATACGGCGCAAGCTGCTCTGATTTGAGCATCTCTTCAATGCTCTGGCGCTGCTCTTCGGAAACCGCGCTACCAGCGCAGTTGGGCGAAGTGCTCGTGTCATCACAGAGGTACACCGCAACTTCCATGCGGTCGTACCAGTAGCCCTTCATCTGGTTGATCTGGAGCTGCAGTAATACCGAGGCACCGACGAAGGTCAACGATACGAAAGTCACCAGCACCACAGAGACGACCATGACGACATTCTGCCGCAGGCCCTTCGCCGCTTCGCGGAGAATAAATCCTAGTCTCACTGGTCCTCGTCTTTCTTGTCCTCAGCAACCTGTGACTCTTCGTCGTACTCCACGGCGGAATCGCCGACGAGCAGTTCGCGCGAACCGTCCTGGTTCACCACGGTGGTCATCGGGGCGTACTGTCCATCAATTTCATCGCGGATGACCTGCCCGCGACTCAGTTCAATAACGCGGTGGCGGTATTCGCTCACCAGTTCATGTGCGTGCGTAGCCATCAGGACAGTCGTACCGTTCTGGTTAATGCGGTTGAGCACGTTCATGACTTCGATGCTGTTCTTGCGGTCGAGGTTACCCGTAGGCTCATCGGCAAGCAGGATCGAGGGCCTGTTCACAATGGCGCGGGCAATGCCGACGCGTTGCTGCTCGCCACCGGAAAGTTCAGTTGGCTTGCGACGCGCCTTATCTTCAAGGCCGACCATTTTAAGTGCATCTGGCACACGCTCGCGGATCTGGGCCCGTGAAGCTCCAATGACCTCCATGGCGAACGCGACGTTGTCGAAGACCGTGCGCTCGCGCAGCAGGCGGAAGTCCTGGAAAACGAAACCGATGTCACGGCGCAGCTTAGGCACACGGCGGCTCGGAATGCGGTTGAGGTTCTGTCCCGCCACGTAGACGGATCCGTCGGTGGAGCGCTTTTCGCGCAGCACCAAGCTGAGGAAGGTCGACTTACCCGAACCGGATTCGCCAACCAAGAAGGCGAACTCGC
Source organism: Arthrobacter sp. JUb119 (assembly GCF_024807995.1). Lineage (NCBI taxonomy): Bacteria > Bacillati > Actinomycetota > Actinomycetes > Micrococcales > Micrococcaceae > Arthrobacter > Arthrobacter sp. JUb119. The sequence continues at coordinate 106,680 of NZ_JANUFE010000006.1, read as the reverse complement.
CACGGTCTATCTCGATGTTTATATCGTCCAAAGCTGCATTCTGCTGCTTTGGCTCGTAAACCATCGAGACGTTTTCGAATTTAATCATGTCTTCAATCGCTAGTCTTCGTCGGGGCGCGACCCACGAATACCAATCTCGAGATCAAACGTCTTTTGGTGCGCCAGTCTTCCAAACACTATCGGTGCCAGGTAGCTAACCAGCCGAAATATAAGGTGTGTTGCGAGATTCATGCCGTACATACAGCTAACGCAGAATGCCCAGCTTAGGCATGACTAGCTGGAATTAGCGAAACGGAGTTCGTAACGGTGATGATACTTACACCCTCTGTGGCAAAAGCGTTTAGACCAGCTGGAATTCGCGATTTCGCTTACTTACTAGGGCGACGCTGTCCTGCACGCCAGCGGATGCCTGCATCAATGAAATCGTCAATTTCACCATCAAGTACTGCCTGGGTATTGCCGACTTCATGTTCGGTACGCAGGTCCTTGACCATTTGGTACGGATTAAGCACATAGGATCGCATCTGATCGCCCCAAGATGCCTTCACATCTCCGGCGAATTCCTTCTTCTGGGCGTCTTCTTGTTCCTTCTTCAGAAGCAGCAACCGCGATTGCAGAACTCGAAGTGCGGCAGCACGGTTCTGGATCTGCGACTTTTCGTTCTGCATCGAGACGACAACTCCGGTAGGAATATGCGTCATGCGTACTGCAGAGTCGGTGGTGTTAACGCTCTGTCCGCCAGGGCCAGAGGAACGGAAGACGTCCACGCGGATTTCAGATTCAGGGATTTCGATGGTGTCAGTCTGCTCAATCAGCGGCACGACCTCCACTGCGGCAAACGACGTCTGGCGACGTCCCTGATTATCGAATGGTGAAATACGAACCAGACGGTGCGTGCCGGCTTCTACCGAGAGTGTGCCGAAGGCATACGGTGCGTCGATTTCGAAGGTTGCCGATTTAAGGCCGGCCTCCTCGGCATACGAGGTATCCATAACGGTGGCCTTGTAACCACGGCGTTCAGCCCAGCGCAGGTACATGCGCAAAAGCATCTCTGCGAAATCGGCGGCATCAACGCCGCCGGCACCGGAGCGAATCGTGACAACCGCTCCGCGAGCATCGAATTCACCGTTGAGAAGGGTAACAATTTCGAGTTCGGCAAGGGACTTCTGGACGCTGACGAGCTCTCTATCCGCTTCGTGCAACGTATCATCGTCGTCTTCAAGTTCAGCAAGCTCAACCAAGACTTCCAAATCGTCGATGCGGGTCTTCAGCCGGGTCAGCCGTTCCAGCTCAGACTGGCGATGCGATAGCTTGCTGGTAACGATCTGCGCGGCGGCCGGATCATCCCAGAGGTTCGGAACGCCAGCTTCCTCCGAGAGGACTGCGATGTCAGCTTTGATCTGCTCGACATCGCTCACGTCTTCAATTGCGGAGAATGTAGAACGCAGTGAGCGGATTTCAGCGGAGAAGTCAGTTTTTGCCATGGTCCTCTAAGACTACGTCATTTAGCCATTGATCAATGAGTCCGGTGCTATCGCCGAAAAGAAGTTCCAATCAAGGTTTTCACTGAAAATCGCGCTGTGGAACCCCTAGCCAACTTGCAAGGCTTGCATCCACGGGTCGATCGGGAATCCGGCCAGTCAGTTCTCGAACAGTATTTCTGAACTGGGATTTGGAGGTGGGGTCCGCAAGCTTCCAAAGAAGCCCGAACTACCGCAAAAATGATGGATCCGGTTGCGCTGGATCCATCCTTCTTGGATTCCGCTCCTGGGGCATACAGCAGCGTTGCTCGCTGACACGTTCTTTCTCTTGCTTCCCCGTACTTGTGCATTTCCCGCTTCCCTGGAACATCCATGCTGCTCTGCGCGGAGGTGTTCACCTGCTCAGTACAGTTCTTGCTGATGAATCTACAGATATTGGTACTCCGTCTGGAACGATCCACCCCACTATCGGCGGTTGCACCGAGCCCTGCAGCACGAGATTCGCGCCTTGCCCATCAGGCGTGATCTGCACCCGGCCAATGCGTAAATTGTCGACGCGGCCGGCCGCACCCACATCCGAAAGGTACTGTTGCACGGCTTGTTGCACGCGCTGCTGGTCCAACTGAATCCTCGGGTCGCCATTGTCCGCAACAAATTCGAATTCATCCACGGCAGCCACGACCGCCCCGTCGGCAATTGACAACAGCTGACGCGCTTTGAGGTTGACTGCGCTGACTGCTAGCACCACTGAAATTGTCAGCAAAGTGATGGCGCACAAGCCGATTGCCAGCACTAAGGATTGTCCATCCTCGTCCCGTGGATTCAGGGCAGCGCGTTTTGTCCTAGCCAAAGCGATCAGTCCTTTGCGAGGCTGAAGAATCCACGGTGAAAGCAGATACCTCTGCCCAGTCGGAAACGAAAGGAAGGGGAACATCCAACGCTACCGTCACAGTGACGACACTGCCCGGACTCAAGCATTCCTTGTCGCAACTAATCGATGTGCGAGCGTCGGCATATCCAAAGTTGTTCATGGTTCTTCGTACGACTGCGTGCGCATCTGACCTTGCCTGGGCGGGGTTATCGGCGGCGGCGAAAACCTTCGCTGCATGATCAGCAGCTCCAACCACGGCATAGCTACCGCCTTGCAGCTGTCCGACGGCCAGAATCAGGTACACCATGGGAATCAGCAAGACAGTTGAAGCAAAAATAAACTCCACTATCGCGCTGCCGCGATCTTCGGCCCGGATTCTCTTGTGCATCGCGGCAGCGAGATACTTGGCTCTACCCATAACGCACAGCTTCTCCCTGAACCTGCAAATCCCACCCGTTGGGCAAGAACCCGATTAAGGGCACCCTCGTGTTAACCGATACGGTTACCAACTGGCTATCACCAACGCGGGTTGTGCTCACAGCAATGTCACGGGCAAATCCGCCATGCAAGCTTTCGGTGATCAACATCCGAGTTCTGCTTCGAGCGTCGGATACTGACCGATTGGCCAAAGCACCGTAATGGGCGCCGTTCGATGCTGCGTCAATCAGGGTGTTGCGCACATGCAGTACCAACGCGAGTTGGATGAGCGTCATTGCGATGACCACAAGCAACGTTGTGACCATGACAAATTCGGCTACAGCAGACCCGTTCTCGCAATCTACAAGTTCCGCAGATTCCGAATTTCCAGGAGACCCCGCATTCGACCACATGCGCGGTCATCCCAATCCGGAAACTCGATCGATCGCTTGGTTGAACAGGTCCTGCAGCCTAGGCCCTGCAATGGCCAGCAAGGCGGCAACCAGCAACGCGGACATGAGTATGACTAGTATCTGATTGCTCCTAGAGTCTGACTAGGAAGTACTCCCCCAGCGAGGGACGATCTGCACCTGACCACGAGGCCGACCAGGCTTCACCACAATCTTCGCCACCACCCTCGCCAACAGCTCACGCTTCACCTCCGCCGGCATCTCACCCCACTGCTCCATCAGATCAGGAGGCAACTTCACGGGCTCAACCCGGGACTCGACGCGAACCGCCATCAGCTGATCCTCCAGAGACTTCTTCTCGCCAACCCACTGATCACGCATCCGCTCGTACACCTCCTGCGGCACTGTCCCATCCACCAGCTTCTCGGTCAGTGCCTCCAACCTGGACTCCACCTTGATCAGCGCTCGCCGGAGTCCGGGTGTGGGGTCGTGGGGCTTAGGTGCTTTGTGGTCCTGGGTGGCCTCATTGATTTCCTCGGCTAGGTCGGACAACCAGGGAAGTAGAGTGGCTTCGATGGTGCTGTTCATGACGTAGCCGCCGGGGTGGAGTTTCCATTGGGCGGCCCCGCTGCAACGGTATTTGAGGGTGTGGTCTGAGCCAAAGAGGCCGGCGTACATTCCATGGCCGCAGAGCTCGCAGAAGATCAGGCCGGTGTATGGGTATTTGCCTTTGGTGCGGGAGCGGGTGACCCTACGGCTCTTGCGGCGCACCTGGAATTGTTCCCATGTCTCTTCGCTGATCAACGGTTCGTGGATCCCTTGGCGGACTTCTCCTTTGGAGATGAAGCGGCCTGAGGCGAAGGGGTTGTCCATGACGCGGCGTACGGTGTTTGCTGACCAGATGCCGGGCTTCGGCCCTGTGTAGCCTTCCCCGGGCTTGGTGGGTCCTGCGTTGAGGTAGTCGGTAATGTCGTAGAAGGAGGCCCCGGCGACGTATTTGCGGTAACACTCCTGAAGGATCGGGCCTTCGATGGGGTCCGGGGTGAAACCGGTCTTCTTGTCGTACTGGTAGCCGAAGCGTTTCTTGCCAGTGGCCGGCAGGCCCTGCTCGATGCGGCGCCGGTGCGCTTCCTTCCAGGTGTCGCCGATGCGTTCGGATTCGAAGGCTGCGAATTCTGCGAGCATGCCGCGGGCGAAGCGTCCGGTGGACGTGCTGACGTCGACTTGCTCAGTCGCGGATTCGATGCGGCCGCCGGCGGCTTCAACCTTGTCGATGGCCACAGCCCAGTCGAGGCGTGCGCGTGAGAGGCGTGACCATTTCCAGAGGATGATGACGTCGGCTTCCTGGTCTTCGATCATCTTCATGACGCGCAGCACTGCCGGGCGTTTCCATGTTCGGCCGCTGATACCGTGATCGGACTCGACTGCGACTACGTCGTAGCCTGCCTGCGTGGCGTAGCGGCGGCCTGCGTCCTCTTGCAGCTCAAGGCTGATGGATTCCTCCTTGGCCACGGATTGGCGCAGGTAGAGGATAGCTCGGGGTCGTGGCTGAGTCTTCTTTGGATTCATCGGTATCACTCCTGTGCTTCGGAGATGCTTCTACTTTGTGCGTTGACACGAATTTTTGGGCGCGACTAATTTCGGGATGGGGATAAGTGGTTAGGCGATATGTTCGCCTGGCGGCCAGAGCGTCTGGATCTGGTCGCCGTCCAGCGTGGCCAGCCGATCCAGGATGACTTGTTCGGTGACGCCGATTTCCTCGGCCATTTCGACCGGGCAGCGTGACCAGCCTGCAACTTCCTGCAGGCTCTCGAAGCTGACAAGAAAGCGCGCTGCCTCTAGGCATACTTGCCGTTCGATGGCTGGAGGCTGGCAGCCGTTGTGGCCGTGCTGGATATGGATTGCTTCGTGCGCCAGGAAGCACTTCCGCTCCACTGCCGTGAGTTTTGGGTCGATCCAAATGCGCCGGCCGTCTGTGGCCGCGACTATGTCCGGGTACGGACGATTCCAAATAATCATGACGTGCGCGAGTGAGCGCAGCATGCCCCATACGTTCTGCATGATTAGAACATATGTTCTAACAAGTAGTGAGACCAAAAGTTACCACTTGGCACGAAGAACTGTCGTAGAGGACTGCTAGGGGGTTGTTGTTTTGGCAGCCTGCGATTGGGCTTTGGCTAGAGCGTCAATCAGAGATGTCAAATCTGACATGGTAACACCCGAACCTTCATCGGATTTTTCCTTAGTCCCATCTGGTTCCGCTCCGAATACTCTTCGGGCAAATTCAAGTCTCAATTGATCTTTGGATGCATCGCCCGCTACTTGTTCGGTGAATGGTGCGAATGTGCGCAACTGGACCTGCACTGCGTTGCTCCATACGGATAACCGACGATGGTAGGACGCGAGGCGAAGCAGATAGGTGCCCACGCTGGAGCCACCAACTAGCACGGATAGCTTCCAAGTTAGATCCGGCCAGCTAAATCCCCGAGTAAATGCCATGGTTGAAAATTCGAAGGTGTAGAACACAGCAAATATTGCCAAGGCTATAACGGTTCCGATGCCGAACTTGAATAACTTCTTAGAGGCGTTGTCGTGATCCGTTGAGAACGCCCCAAAATGCTCAATAAGTTCACTCGAAGATTTCTCCTCATTGAGTTCATTTAGCTGAGTTCGAGCGGCCTCAAAAGACTCGGCTGCCTTCACGGCAGCGCTCGCCTTGTCATCGATTACAGAAAGTAGATCCTCAAGGGTCTTGGTCTTTCGTGCGTTTTCCTGCTCTAACCGTTGAACTGACTCGACTAAATGAGAAGATTTCGCTAGCTCGGATTTCAGGGATTTTCGCATTGCCTGAACTTCGGAGAGGTTTTCGCGGCTAGAGCCGTTTAGGAGTTCAAGTTCTTCAGCATCCAGCTCCTTGATCACGCGGAGTCGCAACAGCCTGATTTCCGTAAGAAGTTCGGTAAGCTCTCGCTCGTTCGGATTGGTTCCCATAACCGAAAAAGTGCGACGAGCAGAATCGAGCGCCGCAACGAAATCGTTTTCTACCCACTCAACCAGGTCATGGAAGTGATCGAAAGTTAGAGCGCTGTCCAAACGGATTGGACTGTAGGCACCTGCAAAGGTGTTTTCAAGGTGGGAAAAATCAGTAGCCTCAAGTACGCCTACAATATCAAGCGCCGCACGTGCGCTCGAGAGAGTAATTTCAATGCCCTCAACCACAATGCGACTGATATCGTGGCGAACACGGGCCATGGCCGCAGTTCCCGATGATTGATTACCCCACCGAGAAAAATCATCACGGATGCTCTTGAGCGCCAATGTGAATTGGTGAAATGCTGCCTGCGTAGAATTCGGAAGTTCGCCCGCCACGTTAATCGGTCCTATCTCGCGTTAGTCTCAGCGATACATTGAGTTTATTCATCCGAAGAATCCTGGGACTCTTCTCCGCGCTGACCGTTGAGGCGTTCGAATTTCTCATATTCAGTTTCAGATTTCGGGTGCGCTGCTAAGGATTCAATAGGTGGCGCCGGGTACTTCTCAGCTTCGACGCCATGGAGTTCCGTAATGCCATACTCCGGCTCGGTCTTCTGTCCAGGGCGAGCGTCACCCGTGGGCGCCACCGCTCGCAGTGCTGAAGTTTCGCTTGCTTGAGATTGGCTTCGTTGTCCATCAGTGCCACTTTCCGCGTCATGCATCGCGGCTACCAGAGACAAAACTAATCGCTGGTCCCGGACGCTTAGATCCGTTGAATAGCGAAGCGAATTTTCCAAAGATGCATCCTGGGCGTCCATCTGGACCCCCATACTGGCAACGGCCGCATAAGCAACCGCCTGCTCTGTGACACCAAGCACTGAAGCTAGGACTTGAATCTGACTGGCTTTGATTGCAACCACAGGTTCAATCTTCAGCCGAGAAAAATTCGAGTGCTTCATCGAGTAGCCGTTTCGCTCAGCCACCCTCTCCATGTCGCGGGTTGACCAACCTTCACGGTCTTGCGCTGCCTGGATGAGGCGGCCGAGTGGGTGTAATTCGTTCACAGCCATAGTCTTTCCGGATCGCATGGACACGCGCAAACAGTGCGGACACTTCTTGTAAGCATGTCGTGGACACTAAGAACTCTAGCTACAAATTGCAAAGAATGCCTGAATCCACGCGGTTCTAGGTAAATCCGTAAAAAAAGAGTGGACACTAAGGGGTGGTTAATGTAATGATTATCTGGACACTTGGAAGAAAGGCTAGTACAGTGAAGGTCGTAAAGTTCCCGATCCAGTTAGGAGATATCTGGATGAAACTCAAGGACAGGAAGAAGCTCCTGACCATCATGGAGATTCAGGAGGTGTCTCGTCGCGAACTCGCCAGCATCGCGGGGTGGAAGTCCCACAGCTACATGAACCGACTCTGCAATGGTGAGGTTGACACTTTGCAGCCAGAGCCAGCGTTGCGAATTGCGAAATTCCTTGGCGTGGCCGTAGACGATCTTTTTTTGACCAAAGTGGAAGAAAAGAGTGGCCAACTGGAAAATAAGTCAGGAAAGGTACGTGCGGCATGAAAAAGAATCTTTCAGTCCTAGCGGTTTCCGTCCTGGCGCTCGCCGGTTGCGCACCAGCCCAGGCAGACGCGAGCCGGGTTGCCAGCACGGCCGCTGTCGAACATCGCCCGGTCGGCAACACCTCGAACAGCATCACCGAGGTACGCAAAGCATTGGAGCGTGGCGACTTGCGAGCCCAGGTTCACGCGAATTTGGATTCGCTGTTGTCCAGCTCCGAGGCGTACGCGACGTCCTTCGAGTTCGAGCGTGATCTGTTCGTCTGCGAGCAGCTACACCCGGTTCCGGCCGACCACGAGACTGATCACCCGGAGTCAAGGCCACTCGCCAATTGCGTGCGGCTCACCTTCGGGGCGCACCAGGCAGGTCAGTCTTGAGTCGGTACAGCGACAACTGCGACCGGGCCAGCGAGAGCTACCGTGCTGCCCGGAACGATGCCATTGAAGCTAACGAGCTTGTCGGCTCTGCCGCGGTGGATATCGCTGAGCAGGTGTTGAAGACCGGTTCCGCCGACACTGCGGTCCTTGACGTCTACGAGAAAGCCAAGGAACTGGCCGGCCAGAAGTCCAAGGCGGCCCGTGAAGCTTGGGAAGTCTACGACCGGGCATACCGTGTCTGGACCGGCCAGGAAAAGGAAATGCCCTCAGCAGGTGCAACTGCTGAGGGCGATGAAACCAAACATTCAAACGGTAAGTAAGGAGTGATTTCAATGTCCAGTGTATCGAACACTGTTGATAGCACACAGACCGAGGCCCGGCCATCGCGGGAGCAGTGCATCCGTGAGGCAGGAGCCGTGCTGGCCAGCTGGCGCGCCGAGTCCATCGTCCAGGTGGTGGCGGCGTGAACGATCTGATTCTCACCATCATCGGTGCAGGCGTCGGCCTGACCGCGATTGGAACGCTCGGCTCGGGAACGTATTTCTTCCTGACCGGCGCGAAGGCCAACCAGAAGACCGCTGAGTTGCGCGATACCGAAGCGGCGTTGAACCGCACTCGGGTGGAGTCCGCGAAGGTGGCGAACCGCGTAGCGAACGAGATGGGCCGCAAGTTGGCTTCGGTGGAAGGCCTGGGCGAGTTCGCCCTTGGCTTCTCCCCCAACGAAGACGGACCGTGCCAGTGCGGCAAGTGCAAAGCAACAAGAGGAGAGACCGATGTCTAAGTTTTGGTTCCGGAAGAATCACCAGTCAGTTTCCCCCGCACGTCTGGCCGAAGCACAGAATCTGGTTACCCGCCAAGAGGCGTACGACCGTGCGAAGGAAGCCACCGTTCACTTGCTGCTTGCTTTGAAGCAGTGGCCAGGCTTCGACTCCACCGGCAACATCAACGGGGCCATCGACCACACGCTAGTGAACATCGACCGCTTGGACGATGCCCTCGACGAGCTGCGGGACCAGGTCGATAAGTTCCGTGGCCAGCAGGTGGCGGAGATGATGCAGCACTCAGACCATCCGTCCATGCGCTCGCCTGAAAATATGATGGTCCAGCCCAGCGAGCAGGCCATTCGCGTATCTGTCGGCGGCTCGGTGGTGGCCACGCCGAAATCAGCCGCCGAACAGGTAACCAAGAAACTCGACGAGGTCTTGACCCGGAAAGGCATAGTGCTGTGAGTCGGGTGGAGGGCCGCGTGGTGATCAATCCGAAGGGCTCCGGCCGGCCGTCTGCCACGCTGCACACGTCCTGGCTGGACTCGCCAAAGAGCGATCGGGCGAAAGCAGCGAAGACGACGGTGAGCGCGTGGGCGAAGAACAAGTACCGCGGATACAGCGTCTATGTGGAGGTCGGAACCATCGCGGACGGCGACAACGGCGTGGGCCACTTGCACGTGAACGGGATGGAGATCGCGGACTTCTCCGCAGTTCTCGCTCCTCCCCCGGTGCCGGCCCAGTCCTTGTTCGAAGGATGATCGCCATGAGTCCTGCAGACGTTCTTCGTTTCGCGGTTCGCCGCATGTTCTGGGTCCATATGCCGACCATCGGGCTGCTGTTGCTGCTCTGCATGCTGACCGTGCAGTTGCCTTCCGGTTTCAGTGGCTTGTGCGCTATTGCCGCGTTCGGCTGGGTTGTCCTGGCTGTTGGCGACTGGGTGGCATCTGACCTTCGCGCTTTCCGCGCCGCATAACTCTTTCTTTCCAAATCTTTCTTACGCACTAGAGGTGTATTTTCTTGGCTAAATTCATCGGCAGACTTGAAGTTCTTGCCCTTTCCGCAGTGCATCAGCACCCCGATAACATCCGTGAGGACTTGGGCGATCTGACCCAGCTGTCCGGCGAGATCAAGGAGTTGGGGCTGCTCAACCCGCTGCTGGTGTACCCGCATCCGGACCGCGAGGGAGACTTCGTGGTGCAGGACGGTAACCGCCGTCGTGCAGCTGCCGCGCAGGCCGGTCTGACTGAGGTTCCTTGCGTGGTTCTTCCAGTGCCGAAGGCCGATCGTGGCCCGCGCGCTGACATCGAGACGATGCTGACCACCGGCCGCAACCACCGCCCACTGTCCGAAGCTGAGGTATCCAAGGGCATCCAGGGCCTGCTGGATCTGGGCTTGGATATCACGACCGTGGGCAAGAAATTCAAGATGTCCCGCAAGGAAGTCCAGGCTCGCGCCAAGGTCGCCCTGAAGAACGATGGCGTATCCAAGGCCTACTCCGCCGGCCGACTGAGCTTGGACGCGGTACAGCGCTTGCAGGAGCTGGAAGAGAAGTCCGATATCCACAACCTGTACGAACGCGCTGTGGAGCGCATCGAGGATATGCCTAACGGTGCCAGCGTGGAGACCGTTGAGCGCGTCATTGCTGAGACCGAGGTGTCGATCAAAAAGACGCAACGGGAAGCTGAGCTGGAGGCGTTGGAAGCGAAGGCAGGGGATTTCAACATTCAGTACGACGCGTCGTGGTCGAAGGTTGAAGACGATATGACCGACGAGGAGCACAAGGCGGCCGGGCACAGCTACTACTTCAGTTATCGCGATCCTGAACCTACCTGGTACGTCAAGGAGAAGAAGGTCAAGCCCGAGCTGACCGAGCAGGAGAAGCACGACAAGGAAACCCAGAACAAGCTCAAGAGCATGCTCAAGATCGTGCAGCGCTCCCGAATCGCGTTCATCAAGAATGCTTTCGAGACCGTGAAGCCGTCGGAGCAGCTGGCGAAGGAAACCATCGCCAAGAAGATCACGGAGCAGATCCTCTACTCGGATGAAGGACGCACCATTATGGGCGAGGTCGTGGGCATCAAAGCCCCCGAGCTGGACGGAATCACCAGCTCTTCCGAACTCCTGGACCGCTGGAACACTGAAGTGCACAAGCACCTGGCGCGCCAGTCCATGGCTTATCTGGGCATGATGCTGGCCTTCGCTGGTTACATCGGCACCGAAGAATCGCTGGGCAAGCTGTCTGGCTTCGAACGCTCAGGGTTTGAAAACGGCAACTACGGCGCTCGCTGGAAGAACGGTCACGCCTACTACAAGTTCCTTACTGAGCATCTCGGCTATGAACTCGACATCGACGAGAAGCTGGCCATGGAGTACTCGGCCATGAATCTGCCTGGCCGCAATCGCGGTCTGGATCTGGTCCCCCTCCCTGACGAAGTCACCGCCACCTGCGGCGGCTGCAATCAGGAAGTCGTGGCCGACTCCCAGTGGCAGGGCCTGTGCATCGACTGCGACGGGGAGAACGAGTAGCCGTGGCAACCAGAAGCATGGCGAGCATTACCCGCCAAGCCCCGGACATGGCCGCCGACGACCGGGACTGGCGAGCCGAAGCGCTCTGCAAGAACTGGGATTTCAAGAAGAAGGGCGATCCCTGGCACCCGGCCAGCGAATCCCGCGTAGCGGCCATCGAAGGCAAGAACCTCTGCGGAGGATGCAAGGTCCGGTTCGACTGCCTCATTGACGCAGTCCAATCTGATACCCGGTACGGCATCCGCGGCGGAAAGACAGCCGACGAACGAAGAAGGCTCAGGAAGTAGGAACCACGAATGCTGCAATTCACAGTAGACCTCCCCGCTTTCCGGTCCGCCTTGGCATCCACCAAGACGCATGTCTCCAACGACAAGGACGATCTGGTCGGCCGGAGCATCGACTGCACGATTCGCCCGAACCGTGAACTGCTCGTCACCGCCACCAACGGCATGACCGCAGCGATTGCCCGAGTACCCATCGACGAAGAATCCTTCCTCGGCGAACTCGGCCAGTTCACCATGACCCCGGAAATCGCCGGCACCATCATCGACATGTTCGCACCAGGCAAAGAGGACTGGAACGTCCAGCTGGAAGTGACCGTCACCTTCACCCAAGAGCAACGGCCAAAACCAGAAGAAGACCTCACCGTGGCCACCATCAAGGTTCGCCGTCTCGGCCAGCTCTTCGGAGGCGACCAGCTCACCGTCACCACCCCAGTGCAATCCAACAAGCACCTGCCCCGCGTCTGGGCAGCAATCGGCCGCGGAGCTCAGCGCAACCGCGCAATGCTCCCAGCGACCAGGTTCGACTTGAAACGCCTCTCAGTGTTCCGCGCAGCGCAAACCACCTACGGCGACCCGCTCACGGTGTGCGCACTCACGAACAACGCTGGCTCGCTGCTCGTCCTGTGCGGCCGCTACTTCATCGGCATGCTCCACGCCGACCGCGTCGAACTCGAAAACAAGGACAAGGACAACTACGAGAACTTGAAGGAGCACTGGGCCACCGAACTGCCCACACCCTTCGCAGTAGTCAGCTAAAACCTTGTCAGGAAATTAACAAACCAAAGACCTTGTATAGGAGGAAACCATGGCCGAAATCCAGACATGGATCTACCAGGCCGAAGAAGTCCGCACGGTGCTGATTGCCGGAGAACCGCACTTCATCGCCAACGACCTTTGCGCAGTACTCGACATCCGCAACGCACGAGATGCAGTAGCCACACTGGACGACGACGAAAAGGGTGTCGTTAGTACCGACACCCTCGGCGGCACCCAGCAAATGACCTGCGTGACCGAGGCCGGAATGTACTCTCTCGTCCTCCGCTCCCGCAAGCCAGAAGCCAAAGCCTTCAAACGCTGGCTCACACACAAAGTCCTCCCCTCGATCCGCAAAACCGGCGGGTACCAGCGCTCGCCGATGACCGAGGATGACATTGTCGCCCAGGCGCTGCAGATCACCAGTGCGCGGGTCAAGGCGCTGGAGTCCAAGGTTGCACAGGATGCTCCGAAGGTGGACTACGTCGATACGTTCGTGGCCGACGAGGATCTGATTACGATCCGCACGCTGGCCTCTGATCTGAAGATCGGCGAGAACGAGCTGCGCGCGATCCTGCTGGAGCGCAAGTGGATCTACAAGCAGGAGTCCTCGCGCTGGTCGGAGAAGGAGCAGCGCAAGAAGTCGATCTACCGGTACAGCTCGATGGCGGACAAGAAGAACTACTTCCACGCAGTCCTCGCGCACGATGCTCCACGGTTCCGTGGCGAGGTAATGCACACGCTGAAGCTCACACCGGAAGGAGCCGTAGCCGTGACGCGATTGATCAGCCAAATGAGAAGAGCCGCGGACGCGCTCATGAGCGTGAAAGGGCCAGCAGCATGAGCAAGCTAGTCACCTTGTACACGAAGCCAGGAACGTGCAACCAGTGCACCAACACCAAGCGTGCACTGAACACCGCCGGCATCCCTTACCAAGAGATCGTTGTCAACGAGTCAGATAAGCAGTCCATCGACGAGTTGAAGCTGATCGCACAGAAGAAGGGCGTCACGGCAACGATGCCCTACGTCCTGGTCATGGATATGGAAACCAAGGAATCTCACGACTGGTTCGGGTTCCAACCGGACGAAGTCAAAAAGCTGAAGGAGCTGCAGGCATGAGCACTGTCATCGAGGCCCGGCGCCTGAACGGCACCGACACCGGCAAGACCGTCGAGTTTGCGCCGACGAAGGGCACGTTGGAGTCCATCACCCACGGATCCTACGACGTCGAAGGCGGCAAGAAGATGAAGTACGTCGGAGTCATGTTGGACGGCCAGCATCACGTCCTCATGCCATCGGACAAGATCACCATCACCGGCCAGATGAAGAAGCCAGAGGTTCAGTCATGACCGCCCCGAAGTCCTACATCACTGAGGACCTGGTCGAGCAGGTGGCCATCATCTCCTACGAGCAGACCAGGATCCAGAATGGCGAGCTGCCGATGCCCAGTTGGGCTGGCGCTGGAGCTTTCAACCGGTATCAGCACAAGGTGGACATCGCAGAAGCGCTGAAGTTGATCGTTCCGGTCATGATCGAGCAGGGCTGGAAAGCGCCCGAGCCAAGAGACGAAATCCAAGGAGGAACCCAATGCCTAACCAGACCCCGCTAAACCAGGACGCGCTTGCTCGACATCAGTGGGCGCATGACTTCAATAGCTGCGATTGTGGCGAGAGCATTCCGACAATCATAGATAGCGAAAATTGCGTCTATGTCCCTAATGACAAGGCCATGGCAATGCACCAAATCGAGATGGCCACCGTCGCCCAGCCGGTAGTGAGCAGCGTGGAAGAACTCGACGCGCTGCCGACCCAAAGCATTGTTGCTTGCATGGGGATCGCGCCGGGAACGCGAAACGTGCCAGTGACCCTTGTTTGGCAACGCGGATCAGTAGATAACGGGGGCTCCGGTTGGTGTATGCCGGACACGCAAGGGCAGATTACTTCTACGGATGTCTTCTACTTCCTGAACGTCAATGAGCTACGGCAAGAGTTGACCGTCCTGTACCGCCCAGCGGTGAACGATGCCTAGGCATAGCGAACGGGGCCTCACCCCGAAAGGTAAGACCCCGTTCTGTCGCGCAAACTACGCCTTCTTGCGTGTGATCAGACCCCAGATAACGAGGACGATCAGCGAGCCGCCGATGGCCAGCAACCATGTAGACAGATCCCAGAATTCGTTTACTCCGACTCCGAAGATCGCGGATCCAATCCACCCGCCAACAATAGCGCCAACAACACCAAGCACCAGGGTAGCGAGCCAGCCGCCACCCTGCTCACCAGGCTTGATCGCCTTAGCGATCGCACCAGCAATAAGGCCTAAAACAATCCAACCAATGAAACCCATAACTTCCTCCTGTTGGGATCGAGTGACTTCGTTCAGCATCAGGACTGAGATGCACAAGGGAAAACAATACAGGTCGAAGCACAGGAATTACTAATCAAAAACATAGGAGATGATTCCCACGGGCACCAATGAGAAGCACGCGGCTACCTACCACGGCGGGGAATATACGCCGAGCACGGAGGCGGTGCGGTCAGCATTCTCGCATCACCGGGACGCGGGAATGGAAGCGTACAACACCGGACTCTTCGACCGCTGCCTTGAAACCGTCCGCGCCGAAGCGAAAGCAGAAGCGCTACGTGAAGCGGCCGATCAAACGCCAGTCCACTGGGACTTCCCGCCACATGCATCCGCACTACAGATCCGCCCGTGGCTCCGTGACCGCGCTAACCAGTACCAGGAGAAAAAGTGACTGAACCAGCAACCCCGAGACGCCCCAGGAGCGATGGGCCAGTCCCACGTCTCGACCCGCTCCGGGATATGGACGAGATCCAAACCGGCCGCCTCAATAACCTCGACCACTTGGGGCTCCACGCCTGCATCAACATTCCGGGAGAATCGCGACTCTACGGGCGTATCACCTACCTCACCCACCAACTCCACGCCACCGTCGTGGAACTCACCTGGAACGGCGTCCAAATCAAGCACCGCAGCGACCCCGAACAAGTAATAAGAATCGAGGCCCACCAATGATGCTCATAAGAGCGCTCACCGACGACTCGGAAAAGATCTACGTCTGCCGAAACCCGAACACCCGACGCTGGATAACTCTCCAACGCGGCAACGCCCTCGCAGACACCAAACACCCCAAAGAAGCGCTCGCCGTAGCCAGAGCTCAAGCCCGGAAGCTCCCGAAACAGAAAGGGGGACGTGCAGGCCAATGAAAACGACAAGGGCATATATGAAGCGACCAACGGTTAGGTGGTACGTGAAGAACGCCCAAAAGCTTAGTTGGAAAACGAACTCACGTTATAAAACCGGCCAGTTAAACGGCAGGCCAATAGTTATCCGCATTCGTAGCTATAAGCCATTGATCAAGATGGGGAGGCGATGTTCATGAAAGACCAGTTGCTACTAGAGCCGCGCCGTTTCGGGCCCTCGATGAGCACGAAGCCCGAAGAACAAATTGCGGCCTCGCGGGGTCAGCATCCAATGATCAGCAATGATGCGTCCGCCGCTGTCAACAGCGTTTGTCAGGATCCCCGCAGCTACGAACTGAATTCGTACGCTTTCGGCAACTCTGAACGACACGGTGAAATCAGAGTATCCACGTCCTCCGTTAGATTCGGCTGCTTTGTCTTGCAGCCGAGCTGCGATATCTTCATCAACGCCGGCGGTGAAGAATGCAGGGCCGACAGTCGCGAGGATTTCGTTCCACGTCATGGTGATTTCTCCTTTTACGTATTCGTAAAAGTCAGGTTCCTGAGCTTGGAACTCAAAAGTAGCTTTTGCCTCTCCAATAGCCAGATCCTCGAACATCGGCCGGCTGTCCTGATCGAGAGAGTCATGAAGCTTGGATTCCGACTCGACCAGACGGGTTTTCAGATCTGCAATCTCGCTTTCCATCTCCGGGGTCATGGCCTTATCACCGCGAACCCAGCCAACCGCTGGGTTGAACTTACGGAGATTGTTCAAAGCCATGGCAGCCATGCCTGGAAGTTCTTCTTTCTGCGTCCAGAACTTCACAGTGCGACCCGTGCAAGCCTTCTCGCGGAAACTTGCAAGCTTCGCACGGAGATCATCATTCTGGTCGGTCGCTGTACCGGGAAGGCTCTCAGGGCTCTTGTGAGCAAAGACGACGATCGGCTTATTTGTTGCGACAGCATAGTCAAACTCCTTTTCCGTGTAACTGATGCCTGTTTCATCAACCGACCCGTATCGACCTGCGATGATCAGCAAATAGTAATCGGAGTCATCAATGATCGACTTGATCAGTTCCCACTGCGACGCATTCGAGGCCGGAAACAACTCCATTCCAGCGGGAAAACAGTCCGCCTCCAAAAGCCCAAAAATTACAGTGTCTCTAGCTTCCTTCAAGTCCTCATAAGTAGAACTTACAAAGACCTGCTCACGCTTGTTCATACGAAAATCCAACTCCCATTCCAAAACTCACAGATAGGCAAAATCCTAACGGATTAATAAATGACAGATCGAAAAAGCTACCCCATTGCGAACCAAAGAGGACCACCAAACGCACAACCCCAAAAGAAGAAAACGATCCATTGTGAAAGGAGGGAAAAGAATTGCCATTCTTCCAAGTTGATGACCAGCTCCACGTCAACCCGAAAGCCTCAGCGCTCGCCGAAGCGGCGTTGCAGGACGATCTGGTGGGCATGGCAGCGTTAGGGCTCTGGACTATGGCGGGAAGCGTCACGCAGGCCGCGTTGACCGATGGCCTCGTCTCCCACGTGCAGCTGATGAAGATTCTGCTCAATAGTGATGCAGTTGATCTCTTGGCCGCGCGGTTGGTTGAGGTGGGGCTGTGGCACGCGGCCGGGCATTCCTGTGAGCAGTGCCCGAAGGTCAAGGAAGGGCATTATCTTTTCCACGACTGGTTCCAGTTCGGGTATGACAAGGGCGTTGAAGTGCGCCTGGCCAGAGCCAAGCGCAAAGAGCTCAACGATCCGCAGATCAAGGCTGCGGTGTGGGCTCGCGATGCCGAAGACTCGAAGTGTTCCAGGGGAAGATGCCGCTATTGCGGCGATATGGTCTTCAAGAAGACCAGCAAGGGCGATAAGCGCCCTGAAATGGATCATGTTGACCCGACGTTGGCCGTCGGGGTTAGGAATATCGTCCTTTCCTGTGCCCAATGCAATCGGGAAAAGGGCAGACGCACCCCAGAGCAGGCCGGTAAGACCCTGCGCCCAGCTCCAGCCCGTGAAACCGCTTCGAATCCGTCGAGCTTGACGATCGCACCTTCGGGTCCGCAGAACGTCGCTCCGGAGACCGAAGCGGAATCACCAGCTGTTGAGCAGGCGCCGCAGAGTCCAGCCGCTCGCTTCGGCCTCAGCCTCTCCAAAACATCAGCTCCAGCGCCAGCTCCGTCGAGCTTGACGATCGCGCCTTCGGGTTCGCAGAACGTCGCTCCGGAACCAGCTGTAGAAGCAGATGCATTCGAAGGTGGAGAGGCCGACATGCCAGCCTGGGCTGTTGAGGAGGACCCTGATATTCCGGCAGCAATGACCAAATTCTCGACCATCGATGGTCAGGCAAGCGCACCATCGATGGTCGAAGAGCAAGAAGCTATCTACGGGCGCGCGCATACGCGGGCACGGGCTGGCAGGGCAGGGCAGGGTATGGAGGGGTCAGGCTCAGGGTCGGCCATGGGTCAGCCTGAGCCACCCCCAGATTCTCCTAAGCCCACAAGATCTAGATCCAGACGTAGACGAGGAAAGAAGAACTCTGCCTCCGGAAACCAGTCCTCTGCAGCTCTGCCTAATCCAGGACCTGCAGCTATCTCTCATGATGCGGGGGAAGCTCCTGGGGTTCTTGCTGGTGGCAGGTTTGGGTCGAGGTACTACGGGGTGAAGGGGCAGAAGGTGGACGAGCCGAATACGTCGTGTGAGGTCCATGGGTTGCAGTTGCCTTGTCGGAAGTGCCAGGACTTGGCAGAAAGGAATTCCTAATGAAGTACAACCAACAGCCGTTCAAGAACCCTGTCCTCTTGTGGAGTGAATCAGAGTTCCAGTCTCATGTGCAGAACCTTGCGAAGTCCTTGGGCTACACGCAGCAGTACCACACCCATGATTCACGGCGTTCAAATCCAGGCTTCCCTGATCTGGTGCTGGTCCATGGCCGGACGAAGAAGTTGATGTTTGCCGAGTTGAAGGCCCAGGCCGGCCGAGTGAGTCCAGCGCAGGAGTCGTGGCTGAATGATCTTCGTTTGGGTGGCCAGGTTGCTGAGGTGTGGCGCCCATCGGATTGGGTGTCTGGCCGGATTCTTCAGGTGTTGCGAGGAGGTGCGACAGTTGTCAGAGCATAAGGATGCTGCGGATTGCGGTTGCTGGGGTTGCCAGTCGATCGCTCGTGAAGGTGCTGGGGTGTGCGTGGTTCATCTGGTGGCGGAGCAGGACAAGGTTGCACCTGCTGCGTCGGCTGATCTGAATCTCTGCCCTACTTGTGATGACCGGATGCGTGCTGATCTTCATCTGGTGGCTGATCGTTGGGATGAAGCCCAGGACGCGTTGCATCCGTCGCGAGGTGGTGACAGTGAGCGTCACGCCCAGCGCACTGAAGCACCGTTGCCGTTTAACGTTTCGGTTTCGGATGCGTTGATGATCGTGCGCGACAACATCTGGTCAGTGGCGCTCAGGCTGATCGATGATCATCCTGGTCTCTCGTTGCCGGCTGATCAGACCACGCCGAGCTTGGCCGAGTGGCTGGCCCGGTGGCAGATGGTGAAGACCGCGGGAGCCACCGATAAGAGCTTCACCCGCCAGGCGTATTGGTGGGTTGCCGAGGCGGCTGATCAGATCGCAGCCAAGACGTACGGTGTCGAGACTACTGCCAAGCTCCCGGATCAGTACTGCAAGCGCCCCGGGTGCAAAGGTCAGCTGTTCATTGCTGAGAGGTCCGATGGTATGAAGACTGTCCGGTGTGCAGCTGATGCCCATCACGCGGTGCAATGGGACACCTGGTCGAAGATGCTGAAGGCGTCTCGGCCACAGCGCCGAGGCGCTCGACCTCCCCGTCTGGGTCGGGTTTGACGGACTTGACTTAGTGGCGTAAATTTACTGATTGAATGGCCTTACTGGCTCAAGCGATAGCCCCGAATCACAGCAGTGGTTCGGGGCTTCGTCGTACCCGGACGCAGTGAGGTGATCATGACACGCATGCGAGTCTGCACCCAGCATGGCTGCCCCGCACTCAGCACCGAGAAGCGATGCCCCGAGCATGCCCGGGCCTACGAGAAGAAGCGCGGCAGTAGCTACCAGCGCGGATACGATGCGGCACATCAGAAGGAACGCCAACGGATCATCAAGGCTGGAGTCCACAACTTCGCCTGCGCCAAGTGCCGCATTCAGTTCGACCACGACGAACCGTTCCAGCTCGGCCACACCGATGACCGCAAAGCCTGGACAGGTCCTGAGCACATCAGATGCAACACCAGGGCAGCTGGATTCGCCTCGCATGCGGTGTTCGAACGACCTTCGTAAGGGGTGGGGCATACCCCCTTCCCGCCCGGGGTGCCCAGTACCGCCGGGGAGGTCTCTAAATAGTTTGTCAGGTTCAAGGAATTCTGAAAACCCTAGTCAGGTTCAAGTTTTATTGGTCTGCCAGGTTCAAATCTGGTTCTGGATTCAGCATCAAAACCAGTAAATCTGAATCCACGAAATGCATTGAAAAGAGTGGGCGCGATGCCCCTCTCAACACACCGCGCGACGCGGTATGGAAGCAGGTATCTCATGGGAAGTGGAGGAGCACGCGTGAACTCTGGCCCGGCGCCAGATCCGAACGCACTTCGCCGGATGCGCAAGGCCGACTCCTCAGGATGGACCACCCTTCCTGCCGAAGGTCGCAAGGGGAACGCACCAGCATTCCCCTTGGAGAAATGGCGTGACCAGGAAAAGTTCAAACCCGCAGAAGAGCGTGACGAGGCCCTAGCTAAGGCGCTGGACGCACGCGAACTAGCTGTGTGGAGGGAAATCTGGAAGACGCCCCAAGCGGTCGCCTGGGACGGGTTGGGTTGGCGTCACGACGTAGGAATGTACGTCCGAGTCCTGGTTGCAGGCGAACGAGGCAACCTCAAGGCAGCAGGAGAAGCACGACAATGGTCTGATCGCCTCGGCCTATCCCAAACAGCGTTGCTCCGTAACCGTTGGCGAATCTCCACCGACGAACTCGGCGAGAAACGCGAAGAAAAGAAGCAGACGAATAACCGCGCTCGCCGTGAGTCTGCCCGTGATCGCATGCATGTAGTGCGCAATGGATCAGGAAAGTAGCGAGTTTGTTGTCGATTTCCCAACGATAGGGTTCCTTGCCGCGGATTGGATCGAGGCTCATTGCCCGATTCCTACCGGTTTCGACCGTGGATTGCCGTTTGTGCACCGTGACTGGCAGTTGTGGTGCACGGTCAACCACTATCGGGTGAAGCAAAAAGCGATTTGGCGTCCGGAACGTCCGATCTTGGCCCCGGCTTTCGAAAACCGTCGTTCCCAGGTCATTGCACCGCAGAAAACAGGCAAAGGTCCTTGGGCTGCTTCGATGACGTTGAACGAGGCTCGCGGTCCGGCACTATTCGGTGGCTGGGCTCATGACGGTGAAGCATTCGAGTGCTCAACATACGACTGCAGCTGCGGTTTCGTGTACGAGTACGAGGAGGGAGAGGCCAAGGGAATCCCCTGGCCTACTCCCCTGATCCAGCTGTTCGCCACATCGCAGGAACAAGTCGACAACACCTACGGTCCGTTGCAGGGCATGGTCAAGGATGGGCCACTGTCCGAGTTCATACGAACAACCGAGAGCTTCGCCAGAATCGGCGAAGACGGGCTGATCCAAGCGGTCACTTCTTCGGCTCTCTCCCGCCTGGGTAACCCGATCACGTTCGGCCTCTTCGACGAGACCGGAACATTCACCGATACGAACAAGCTGAAGAACGTAGCTAAGACAGCTCGCCGTGGCTTGGCCGGCATCGGTGGCCGAGGCATTGAGACCACGAACGCCTACGACCCGTCGCAGGCTTCGACTGCACAGGAAACCTATGAGTCATCCGCGAAGGACTTGTTCCGTTTCTTCCGCCGGCCGCCGGAGCATCTGAAATTCAAGAATGCTCGTGACCGCCGGAAGATCCTCGAGTTCGTTTATCGCGGTTCACCTTGGGTGGATCTGGACGGCATTGAAGCTGAAGCCATGGAAATGATGGAGAAAGACCCGGAGGAAGCAGAACGCTTCTACGGGAACATCCTGTCCCAGGGCAAGGGCGCGTGGATGCCTGAAGGGCTGTGGAGCCGAACGGAGTCTGTTGCGTGAATATCTGCCTTGCATTCGACGGTTCGGAGAAGCACGACTTCACCGCGATTCGTGCCGAAACTCTGGGTGGCTGGCAGTTCACTCCCACCTACGGGCCGGACCGCCGGCCAACCATCTGGGATCCGGCAGAGTTCGGTGGCCGTATTCCACGCGAGGAAGTGCACGCAGCGGTGGAAGAACTATTCGCGGCCCACAAAGTGGAACGCATGTACTGCGATCCGCCCTTGTGGAAGACCGAGATAGAAGCCTGGTCCTCCAAATACGGTGATGAACGGGTCATCCAGTGGGAAACCTACCGGCAAGCACCAATGCACTCCGCATTGGAGCGATTCATCGTTGATCTGGAATCCGGCGCACTGCTGCACGACGGGTGCCCCATCACCGCGCTGCACATTTCCAACGCGCGAATGTTCGCCCGAACCAACCAGCGCTACATCATCCTCAAGCCCTCGGCCCATCAGAAGATCGATGCGGCCGTGACCTCCGTGCTCGCGCACGAAGCTGCCTGTGACGCTCGCGCCGCGGGCTGGTCCACCGGGTGGAAGCCGCAAGACGGCATCTCCCGGCAAGCCTACGGATTCAACTAGACCAAGGAGGTGCTCTGTGCCTGATGCAGAGGTAATTGCACGTGAGCGCCTGGACGTTGGCGAATGGGAGCTCAAGCAGCAGGAGCAGGACTGGGACTACCGGGAACGCTACATTGCCGGCGACCAGGACCTGCCCTACGCCCCGGAAGGCGTGAATGCCGAGTACCGGCAGCTGCAGGACATGTCCATCGCCAACTGGATGGAAATTGCGGTCAAAGCACCCACGCAGCGACTGCAAGTCGATGGCATCAAGACCGGACGCCAAGACACTGCTGACGAAACTGTCTGGAATGAAATTTGGCAGCCGAACCGGCTGGATTCCCGCCAGGCAATCCCGTTCCAGGAGATGTACACCCACGGCCGCGGCGTCATGTCGGTTTCTGCGAACCCGACGAACAAGAAGACCCCGAAGATCCGTCCCGAAAGCGGCCGGCGAGTCTGGCTTGGTGCCGATGCGGAAGATCCATTCACGCATACCTGGGCGGTCAAAATTTTCAGCGTGCAGGAGCGCCGCGGTTCCTCGCTGATACTTCCATCCTCCGTAAAATACTCGGCGTCGAATCGGATCGCTTTCGTCTACGACGAAAACGAATGGTTCAAGTACGAAGCCGCGGGCGGATCATCCGCCTGGACGCTATCCGACTATGGCCGGCACGGACTGGACGCACTTCCTTTCGTCGGATTCGACTACAACCTGAATGCAGACGGCAAACCGAGAGCAGCCATACAAACGCTGATCCCGCAGCAGGACGCATTAAACACCATACGGTTCAATACCCTGCTGGCCATGCAGTTCTCGGCCTACCGCCAACGAGTCTTCACCGGCTACGACCCGGTCGTTCGAGACAACTCGGGCAACCCGATCATCCGCATGGGCACAGACGGAAAACCAGTGCTAGACGGCAACGGCCTCCCGCTGCCGATGCTCAACAGCCCCGGTCGCCTCGGTGTAGACCGAGCATTGGTATTCCCTGGCTCAGACACCAAGGTATTCGACCTGCCGGAGTCCAACCTGGACAACTACATCAAGGTACTCTCCGAATTCCTCACCGACTTCTTCGCAATCGGCCAGATCCCTCCCCAGTACATGCTCTCCCGCATGGCCAACCTCTCCGGCGATGCACTCGCAGGAGCGGAATCCACGCTGCAGGCACTGGTGAAGGACCTCAAGCGATCCGCAGGCGAGTCACTGGAACAAGTCATGCGCCTGGCAAACCGGGCCCGCGGCGAATCCCACGAGGACGCAGGCAGCGAAATCATCTGGGCGGACACCGAGCCGCGTTCTTTCGCGCAAATTGTTGATGCCATCGGCAAGCTCATTGCCGGCGGCATGGCACGCAAGGACGCATGGCTGATGCTTCCAGGCGCGACGCCACCAGCTGTCAAACAGTGGGTGTCGAACTCCGACGCAGAACGCCAGATACAGGACCTGATGATCAATGACCTGGAACAGAAACTGATCCAACCATGATCACCTATTCTGCTGCAGCTACCGAGCACGACCGCCAAATGCGGCTACTCGCACTCAAAGCACTGCGCGTAACCCGCAACGCCTGGCGGAACATCTCCCTCGTGGACCTCGACCGATCATGGACAGAAACAGCGCCGGAACTCACCAGAAGCGTCCAAGCACTCATGACCGCCGCAGCTACCGAAGGAGCCGCCTTCGGGGCCATGGCGCTCGCCGAGCAGGGCGCGTACGTGTTTCCTCAAGGGTTCGTGAATCCACGGGCGTTCGCTTTGTCTGCGCCTGATGGGCGGCCTTTGGAGTCGTTGCTGTATTCGCCGGTGACGAAGACGAAGAGCTTGATTGGCGCGGGCATGGTGCCTCAGCAGGCTTTGGCTATGGGCGGTAAGGATCTGGACAGGATCACTCGGACGGTCTTGTCCGATACAGGCCGTGGGGCTGCTTCTGTGGACCGCGCGTCTCGTGCAGGTGTCGGTTATATCAGGATGCTCAACCCGCCGTCGTGCAGCCGTTGCGCGGTGCTTGCTGGGCGGTTCTATCGGTGGAATGCCGGGTTCCTCCGGCATCCTCGCTGTGACTGTCGCGGGATTCCCGCGCAGGAGTCCCATGCCGATGATTTGCGAGTTGATCCGTACGAATACTTCAATTCGCTGTCGCCGGCGGAACAGGATAAGCACTTCACGACGGCGGGCGCGCAGGCGATTCGTGACGGTTCGGATTTGTTCCAGGTGGTCAACTCCCGCAGAGGCATGTCCTACGCGGGAATTTCTCAGGACGGTACGAGACGCGGCCAGTCTCTTCTTTCGTTGAATACGGATGAAGGCACGACCAAGCGCGGTGATTTCGGTTCCTCCGAGCGGCTCAGGGCCGATTCAGAGGGCTTCGAGCCGGCGGCTCAGAGCAAGTACCAACGAACAGTGCAGAAGCGCCTGACGCCGGAAGCGATCTACGCGCAGAACCTTCCGCGAGAACAGACGCTTGAACAGCTTCGCCGGTTCGGATATATCCAGCCCGGCGGTCAGAACCCCAACGGTGTCATTGCGAACCCATCTAGGCCTGTCTCCACGATGAGCGAGGCCCAGAAGCGTGTGCAGCGAGCCACCTTGGCATGGGATGCGGTGCAGGAAGGCCGTAACCCGTTTGGTAAAGGACCTCTCACCCCGCAGATACGTGCGCAGGCTGAGACGAACTATCGCCGGTGGATCGGTTCCGCTGGCGAGATTTTCACACGGTAACCCTTCTTCTCGGTGCGATGCCGGGAGGACTAACCCTGCGATAGGGGAAAAGAAATGCCTGAATCTACGACTGCACCTGCATTGATGCACGGGTTCATTGACCCATTTGCACCAGGTGGGCTTGAGCAACTGCTTGCGTTCAACCGCGCCAAGTTCGGTGACGCGGTCATGTCCGCGAACGCCGGCGGTGCCGATGGCGATGCGGGTGGAGCCGCCGGCGGAGACAAGACCGGCGGTGGCGACGCTGGAACGGGCGGTGGTGGCGGCGACGCTGGCACCGGCGGTGATGGCACCGGAAATGACGAGCAGCTGGGAGCACCAGGCATCAAGGCCTTGGCGGCCGAACGGGAAACCGTGAAGCAGCTCAAGGCCCAGCTGGCCGAGCGCGAATCGAAGATCAAGGGTTTCGAGGACGCTGGGAAGACCGACGAGCAAAAGCGCGAGCAGGAGCTTGAAGATCTTCGCAACGGCAAGAGCACCACCGAATCGGAGCTGGCTAAGACCCAACTGGCGGTTCTGCAGTACCAAGTTGCCGCTGCCAAGGGCTTGGATCTGGAAGCGGCCGAGCGCTTGCGCGGCAGTTCCAAGGAAGAACTTGAAGCGGACGCCGACGCATGGATCGCGAAGTGGGGAAAGGCCTCGGGCAACGGTGTTGTCCCGGGCGCTGGCCACATCGGTTCCGGAACGGAAGAAGTAGCTCCCGGCATGGCCCGCATGCGCCTGGGCTACTCGCAGTCACCCAAAAAGTAAGACACCTCGGCCGATGGGCCGCGGTGACACGCAACTCTGAAAGGAGAAGCCACCATGGCTCTCACTCTGCCCGAGGCAGCTAAGCTGTCGACCACCCACCTGCAGCGAGGCGTCATCGAGACCTTCGTCCAGGAATCCTCCATCCTGGACCGCATTCCCTTCATGAACATTGAAGGCAACGCCTACGCGTACAACGCTGAAGGCACCCTGCCAGGCGTTGAGTTCCGTGCCGTGAACGGCGCGTACTCGGAGTCCACCGGTACCGTGAACCAGTCGACCGAGTCGCTGGTCATCCTCGGCGGCGACGCTGACGTAGACCGCTTCATCCAGAAGACCCGCAGCGACCTGAACGACCAGCGCGCGGTGCAGACCGCGATGAAGGTCAAGGCCGCGTCGTACAAGTTCCAGAACTCGTTCTTCAACGGCGACGTGGCGACCGAGCCTCTGGGCTTCGACGGCCTGAAAAAGCGTCTCATCGGAGCGCAGGTGCTGGACGCTGACGTTGATGGCGCTCCGGTGCTTGGTACCAACGGCGACGCAGCGCACGACTTCTTCGACATGCTCGACGCGCTGATTGCCCAGGTACCGGGTTTGAACGGCTCCAACGGCGCCATCTACGCCAACGCGCAGATCTCCGGAAAGATCCGTTCGGCCGGCCGCCGCATCGGTGGCACCGAGATTGTCCGTGAGGACCTGACCGGCAAGCGCGTACTGCAGTACAACGGCATCGCGATCCTGGATCCATCCGACGATGCAGCAGGAAACCTGATCCTGCCGCAGTCCGAGACCATGGGCGCTTCCCTCGACACCTCCTCCATCTACGCCGTGAAGTTCGGCCAGGACGAAGGCGACCGAGGCGTAACCGGCCTGACCAACGGCGGCGTGCAGGTCGATGACCTGGGCGAGCTGCAGGAAAAGCCTTCCTACCGTACCCGCATCGAGTTCTACACCGGGCTGGCACTGTTCGGCGGCAAGGCCGCTGCACGCCTGCGCGGCATCAAGAACGCTTAAGGAGCGACAAACATGGCAACTCAGCCAAAGAAGGAACCGACCGAAGCCGAACTGTACGCAGCTGAGGAAAAGGCCCGCGTAGAGGCTATCGAAGCCCAGAAGGCCAAGGACGAGGACGAAGCGGCCAAAGCCAAGTCCGAGCCGAAGCCGGGAGTCAAGGCTCCCGATGCTAAGGCGGCGTCGAAGCCCGCGGCTAATCGTCGCGCCCCGGCCAAGGCCAAGCCAAAGGAACGCGTCGAAGTGTACGAGCAGCGTGGGCCGAAGGGCTTGTTCAAGGTCACCCGCAACATCGACACCGGCGAGACCACCGCCGACCTGATCGAGGACTAGCAAACTCCGCAGAAGAAAGGGGCCGTCATGCCCGTTAGCGTAACTCCTGAGGACATCGCCGGAGTATGGCGGCCTCTTTCCGAAGCGGAATCTGTCATTGTTCCAGGCCTATCCAACCAGGCATGGATCAGGTTGCTCGTGCCACGCCCGGATCTGGAGCAGCACTTGGCTGACGGCACGGTCTCCTTGGAGTCGGTGGCATCGGCCATGATCTCGATGATCATTCGAGTGCTGAAGAACCCGGACTCGGTACGCCAGCTCGCAAAGTCCTATGACGATTGGTCCCGTTCACAGACGTTCGATAATTCGGTATCGACCGGCGAGCTGTATGTCAACGAACACGAACTGGCTCTGGTGACACCAAAGCCAGCGATACTCCCGGCCGGCGCCTACAGCGTCTCGCTCTGGGGGTAGGCAATGGATCTGTTCGACTCCCAGATGATCGCCGAGGGACGGCGAGACGCGCTCTTCGCGATGACCTCCGAGTGCATCGTGAAGCGTCCAAACGGAACAACCTACGACCCCGCGCTGGGGCACGAGGTGGCCACTTACGACACCATCTACACCGGCCGATGCGCTCTGAAAGTGGAGACCGCACAGCCAACCGATCTCCTGCTGGCAGGCGCTAACTTCCAGATCACCAACATGCTGGCCAAGTTGCCCATTCTCTCCGGAGCTGAAAAGGGCGACCTGGTAGAAATCACTTCTTCCCGATTTGATCTGCCACGTCCGGGCACTAAGGCCGAACTGGTCGAACTTGCTGACGGTACCCACCGCACAGCGGAACGATGGAGGGCGGTGTCCTCGTGAGCCTCGATGACTCGGAACTGCGCATGCTTTCCCAAGAACTTGGACTTGTTCCAGACGGACTAGTCCCTAAGGTACGAGGGGTCGTCAAGAAAGGCGCTCTCAACGTCAAGACCGCGATGCAGCAGGACCTTCGAACGTCTAGCTACTTCAAAGTCGCAGCACGTTCTGTCGACTTCGAAGAAGTCAGCTCCGGCGCATTCGGGCAAACCAATATCGCCGCAGAGATCGGGCCCAACAAATCCCGGCACGCAGCTGCCGGACTCGCCGGCATCGCCTACTTCGGCGGCGCCAACGGCGGTGGCGGCACAGTCCGCGACCCAGCCGAAGCGCTCGCCGATGAAGCTCCGAACTTCGAGAAGTACCTGCTGGATGTCTTGGAGGGGCTGATATGAGTCTTGAAGTGTTCCGCGGCATCGAGGCGATGTTCCCTGCTGGCACGCGGGTGCATATCCACGAAGCGAAGTTGTCCAGTCCTCCGAAGCTCTCCGACTTCCCGTACGTGGTGCTGAACGGAGGGTGGGGCGAGGAAACCTCGGGTGAACGCGGCGACCGTTCCAGCGACGACATTCCGGACCAGACGGCGTTCACGTTGCGTTGCACGGTCGTGGCCTTGTCGCTGGAGGGGCTGAACGCGTTGGCCCGCACTTCACGCACGTCCTTGAACCGTCAGCGTC
Organism: Arthrobacter sp. JUb119; assembly: GCF_024807995.1. Taxonomy (NCBI): domain Bacteria; kingdom Bacillati; phylum Actinomycetota; class Actinomycetes; order Micrococcales; family Micrococcaceae; genus Arthrobacter; species Arthrobacter sp. JUb119. Next base: position 78,074 of record NZ_JANUFE010000006.1, on the reverse strand, counting down.
CGGTGGTAGCCGGCTGGCGGTTCTCTCGTCTTCGCCAAGTCGAAGTACTCACGGCTGAACCGGATAACCGGGTCTCCGTGGAAACCACTAACCCCGTGTATCTCGTGGACGAATACCCGTTCATGGGTTCTCGGGTCTGACCGAAAGGACACAACACCATGGCTAAGCCTGGCTTTGTGGAAGCCCGACCCAAAGGGGGCGGGGGCATCCGGCTAGTTCCGGAGCACTACCTGACCAATCCGGCACTCGGCTTCGTCGAAGTGCCATCCATCCGCGACACCGGCGCCAAGGAGAAAGTCAAGCCGGCAAGCAATGCTGAGGGGGATGCCAAGTGAAGTTTTCTTCTGACGGCAAGAAGAAGTGGGCTCTTTCGCTCACTAAGCCTGCAAGCCCGATCCCGACCGCAACCGAGCTGAATGCCATGATCGATCCATCTTGCATGATCTTGGATTCTGACGTGACGTGGTCGCCTACCGCATCGGATCGTTTCAACGAGAAGACCTCGTGCCAGAAGGGCAACTCCCAGGCATTGGGCGCTTCGAACTACGAGACCGCGCTGACCTTCATCCGCGAATGGCTGACCACCGGCACCGGTGCAGACATTGAAGGTCTGGACGCTGCTTACCAGGCAGTGAAGGTCAAGGACACCACCGTGTGGATCTATCTGCGCGAGACCGATAAGGACTCCACAGAGCCGTGGGCTGCGGGAGATGAAATCTTCCTCGGTGGCGAAGTGAAGACCGATTCGCCAACCCGCCCGGGCAACGATGGCAACATCAAGCGCCGTGTGGAGTTCCTGCCACAAAACATGGTCAGCGAAGTACTGGTACCGGCCGGCGCTTAGCCCGACCAGTTCCTCAATCTAGCCCGGTGACGCGGATGGGCTCCGGCGTCACCGGGCTTTCCCATACCCATAAGAGCCCGCAAACCTGAAATGGAGCCCACCATGACTGAACTGAACCCTGCTGAATTCGATTTCGAAGCGTGGATGGATGATGCACGCCTGCCCGAGGATTCGGAGACCGTGTTCAAGCGCGGCGACCTGGTCGCGAAGATCAATCACCTGGCCCGCCAGATCCGCGTCGAGACCGAGGCCATCCACTACGAAGAAGTCAGCGGCGGATCCCCGCTGATGAGGAAACTAAAGAAGGAACGCGAAGAGCTGATGAAGGCCTTCGCCCGATCCGAGGTCACCTTCTACCTGCGCGCACTCCCCCAGTCCAAGATCAAGGAACTGGTCGATCAGCACCCGCTCGCCGATGATGCATCCCGGGAGGACCAGATGGCCCAGCGCGTCGCGCTGAACCGTGCGCTGCTGGCTGAGTCCATCGTCGCGTTCGAGTCCCCGACATTGGAGAAGCGCGACATCAAAATGACGATCCCGCTGATCGCCACCCTGGAAGCGAAGCTCGGAGCGGCCCAGCTCTCCAAGCTCCTTACCAAGCGCCAGCAGGTGCAGTCCGAAGCGCCAGCCCCGGACGCAGATTTTTTGCCCGATGCCTCTGGTACCAGCCAAGACTCCGGCCAGTAGTCAACGTCCTGCGCACAGCCCGCGCCGTCCAGAAGCCGCCCATGCACTGGTTCACCAGCCAGCGCGGCGACTGGACGGACAAGGACTACCTCCTGTCCTTGGTCCTCACCATCTACGAGGACGGCCTGTGCTCCTGTGGCCAGCCCACCGAGCTGGCCCACCACCCGGACAACGACGGCTGGTACACGGCACACAAGAAGGTCTGCCAGTCCTGCGCGGCCCGTGAGCGTTCCACCCAGGGAATCGGCAAAGAGCAGTACAAGCCCGACCCCGGCGAACGGGTCTACACCAGCTACGACAGGCCAGCGGAAAAGCCAATCCGCGACCTGCCGGGATAACCCGAAGGAGGGCACATGGCCGAACGCCGAGTAGTCGCCAGGCTTGAAGCCGTGGTGTCGAACTTCATCAACGGGTTCAAGGACGCGAAGAAGTCCACCGAAGAACTGACCCAGTCCACCCAGAACGCCAACAAGGCGATCCAGGAGAACTCGCGCTTCTCCGAAGAAGCGGCGAAGAAGATCAAGCTCGTTGCCGACGCTGACCAGAAGGCAGCCAAGGCCGCAGGCCTGCTCTACAACGCCAACGGCCAGCTGGTTAACGCCAATGGGAAGATCGTTTCTTCATCCCAGGCCGCGGCGCACGGCGTCGATGCGTTCTCCGATGCCGTGTACCTGGCCAACGTCGAAGCGCAGGATGCAGCTGCCGCCACCAAAGCGGCCGTGGACAAGCAGGCCGAGGCCTACCAGACCCTCGCGCCTGCCGTCACGATCGCCGGTGGCGCGCTCACTCTCGCCTTCGGCAAGATGCTCACCACTTACGCCGACTTCGACAAGTCCATGTCCGAAGTCCAGGCAGCCACGCACGAGACCGCCGGCAACATGAACCTGCTCCGCGAAGCAGCCGTGGGCGCAGGCGCAGACACCGCCTTCAGCGCATCCGAAGCAGCCGGCGGCATCAAGGAACTCGCCAAGGCAGGCGTGGATACCCAAGCCATCATCAACGGCGGGCTGACCGGTGCACTATCCCTGGCAGCAACCGACAACATCGAAGTGGCCAAAGCCGCCGAAATCGCCGCCTCAGCGATGACCCAGTTCAACCTCGCAGGCGAAGAAGTACCCCACATCGCCGACCTGCTCGCAGCAGGCGCCGGCAAGGCCCAGGGCGGCGTCGAAGACCTCGGCATGGCTCTGAACCAATCCGGACTCGTAGCCAACTCCGTGGGCCTCACCATCGAGGAAACCACCGGAGCGCTCACCGCCTTCGCCTCAGCCGGCCTCACCGGCTCCGACTCGGGCACCAGCTTCAAAACCATGCTGCAGTCCCTGACACCGAACTCCAAGCAGGCCGCAGACCTCATGGACGAACTCGGCATCAGCGCCTACGACGCCCAAGGCACCTTCGTAGGCATGTCCGAATACGCAGGCATCCTCCAAAACGCCCTCAAGGACATGTCCGACGAACAACGCAACGCCACCCTGAAAACGATCTTCGGATCCGACGCAGTCCGCGCAGCCAACATCCTCTACGAACAAGGCGCCGAAGGCATCCAGAACTGGGAAGACGCAGTCAACGACGCAGGCTACGCCGCAGAAACCGCAGCCGCCATGCAAAACAACCTCGCAGGCGACCTCGAAAAACTCGGCGGATCCCTCGACACCGTCTTCCTCCAATCCGGCTCCGCAGCCAACGACGCACTCCGAGGCCTCGTCCAAACAGCCGAAGGCTTCATCGACATCATCGGCAACCTCCCCCAACCAGTACTCGCAGCAGGCGGCATCCTCACCGGAATCGCCGGCGGCGCAGCGCTCGCCGGTGGAGCCCTGATCACGTTCATCCCTCGGATACGCGACACCCGTGCAGCACTGCGGGATCTGGCTCCGGACGGCACACGTGCAGGCCGGGCGCTCGATGGCGTATCCAGAGGGATGCGCGGCGCAGCGCGGGCTGCAGGCGCGGCCGGAACCATAATGGCCGCAGGTGTCGGCATCGCGAAGCTCGCGGAGCTCTCCTACACCGGCGACCTGATTGAAGGCACCGGACACGTCGCAGACAGCATCCAGCGCATCGTCAACGAAGCGCCCGGTGCACGCGTAGCACTGGACAGCGTATTCAAGAACCGCAACGGCGAAGGCATCACCGGCGAAATCGACGGCATCAACTCGGCCATCGACTACCTGTTCGCCGACGACCCCGGCCAGAAATTCAACCGCTGGGGCCAGGACGTCGTCAACTCGCTGACCGGCATCCGTGGCGGCAAGCAGATCGCCGAAGAAACCTTCGGAGGAATTGACGCAGAGCTGGCCAGTCTCGTCTCATCGGGCAACGCCGAAGACGCGGCCGAAGTATTCGGCCAAGTCCAGGACCGCTTGAAAGATGCCGGCGTCTCCGCAGAGCAAGCAGCCTATCTCTTCCCTGCATACTCGGATGCACTCAACCGGGCCTCAGCCGAGACCCAGGGAGCCGCAGACGGCAGCGCGGAACTCACCGGCGCACTAGAAGAAGTCGGAGTCTCAGCCGAAGGCGTAGTTGAGGACATGGAAGAATTCCTCGACATCCTCTTCCAAGCAGGCGTCATCACCCGCGACGAACGCGCAGCCTTCCGAGAGTACCAGGCAGCGATCGACGAAATCGGCGCCTCCATCGAGACCAACGGCAAGTCACTGGACGCGCACACCGAGAAAGGACGCGCCAACCAAGCCGCCCTCGATGCCCTAGCCGAAAGTGGCGAAGGATACGTCCGGGCGCTCGCCGCCGGCGGCGCCACCGAGGAAGAACTGCAGGCGGCAATGTCTTCGACTTATGAGTCGTTGATCGTAGCTGCCGGCCAGTTCGATATCACTGGCGACAAGGCCGACGCGATGGCGCGCGAGATCATGGGCATCCCCGATGATGTCAAGGTCGAGTCTTGGATGTCCGAGGCGGCGAAGAAGACCGCTGAGGAAACCAAGGCCGCGGTTGATGCTGTGGATGGGAAGACGGCTAACGTCTGGATCACCACGCATGAGAAATCCATCTACTCGGAGACGCATGTTTCCACCGGTCGTGGTGGCGGTGGTGGCCAGACGAAGGCTACCGGCGGTGCGATCTTCGGCCCTGGATCCGGGACTTCGGATGATGTGCCGATCATGGCTTCCAACGGCGAGCATATGCTCACCGCCAAGGAAGTTCAGCTCATGGGTGGGCACGACAGCGTCTACCAGTTCCGTGCTGCGCTGAATGCTGGGTCCATCCCTGGCCACGCTACGGGCGGCGAGATTGGAGGCACTCCTGTGGGTATCCCTACGACATCGGTCATGCAGTCCACCGCGGCTCCGGTCATCTCGTCCGGATCGAGCCTGCCTTCGATCAGCGTCCAGATCACAGGGGCGACAGATGCCACTCGGGTTGCTCGTGAAGTAACTGACGCGATCAGCCACAAGCTGGCGAAGGTGGGGATGCGCATTGGCTAACGACCTAGTCACACTCGACGGTTATCCGTTGACTGGGATCACTCGCGATGGGGTGTGGAAGCGCCTGGGATCGATCGAGGGGTGGTGGGACAGCCCGCCACCCCGCCGGCAGCGTGCCGACCGGACGAACGGCGACGGCAGCTTCCGCACTCCGATCGAGTACGGAAATCGCCTGATCACCTACGAAGGCCGGATCATCTCGAAGAACCACGACTACTTGCACCAGGCGGCGGGGATCCTCACCGCGTTGGGACACCGTGGCAACACGAAGTTCCTGGTGCAGGGCCATGGGCCAACGCAGTGGGCAATAGTCGATCCTCGCGATTCGGTGAAGACGAGTTTCGAGACCGACTCGTATCTGAACTTCCAGATCCCGTTGGAGGCGATCGACCCGTTCAAGTACGGAGAGTCGTACACGGTGGCGGGTTCTTCGAGCTCTCCGGCGTCTCTGTACCACCGGGGCACGGTTCCTGCGTGGCCGGTGGTCACGGTGACGGGCACGTCGGCCAGCGGTTACACGCTGTCATTGAATGGTCGGTCTGTCGTGGTGACGCAAGCCCTCTCCTCGGGTTCGCCTCACACGATTGATTTCAGGACTGGAATTTTCCGGGTGAATGGTGCCGTTGCTGGGGCGGGATTGGCCAGCGCGAACTTCTCGCCGATCAATCCTGGGCTGCCTCAGAACATGACCATCACGGCGGGCCTGTTCACGGCTAAATACAGCGACACTTTCATTTAGGGGGCGTAGTGACCTACAGGGTATTCACCGTGTCCACGAGTACATGGAAAGACGTGGTCGAGGTAAAGCCCAAGACCACACCGTGGGGCAGGAAACTGGGCGAAGGATCCGGGTATTCATCGGACTTCGTGCTCTCAGACCCGGACATTGCCGCCACGGTCGGGAAGCTGGAACCCGAGTCCCGGGCGCTGATCGTCGATTACGACGGTGTGATCATGTACTGCGGACTGATCACCGATGACGACTACGACCACGACACCCAGACCTTGAAGATCGATCACGAAGATCTGATGTGGATGCTCATGGAACTGCGGTTGATTGCGCAAGACCGGACCTCGTCCATGCCGTCGTGGAAGCAAACCTACTCCGGGTTGGTGTACGACACGATCATCAAGCGGGTGGTGCAGCTGGCTACCACCGGGGCTGGCCGCGATGTGCCGATGGTCTATGAAGCTGACTACGCCGGTGGCCGGTCACGAACTTACAACGGGTACAACGCAGACTCCGCGCTGGACGCGATCGAAGAGATCATGAATCTGGAGAACGGTCCGGACGTTGACTTCCGTCCACGATGGAACGCTGCACGTGACGGTGTGGAGTTCATCCTCCGAACGGGGTTCATGAACCCGGATGGGAACATGATCGAGGTCAATTTCTCGGCAGATCAGTCCCCTGGCCAGCGGTTGAAGCGCAAGCGTTCCGGACAGGAACGAGCCACCCAGGTCATCGCGATTGGCGAGGGCTCCGGCGTGGATATGAAAGTTCGTTCTGCCGGCAGCTCCGGTGCTTTCGCGTTGGAACGGGCAGAGCAGTCGAAGAACATCAAGGACGGCACGCAGTTATCCGAGTTCGCCCAGGGCGAGCTGTCTACCCGGGGCAGCCTGGTCACGCAGTACTCCTGCGATATCGACATGTCTTCACCAGCAATCAAGACCTTCTGGGACTTGCAACCAGGCACAACACTGCGCTGGTACGTGTCCGGAGATCCGGCAATCACCACTGGGTGGCGTGAATCGACGATCATCGAGTTCTCAGGTGACTTGGAATCGGACTTCGTGCACATCGAGATGCAGTAAGGCGGTGCACGAATGGTGAAACGCACGAACCTGCGAAGCCAAAACGTCACCAAGCGGAATCGCCAGGTAAAAACCTACGGCACACAGACACCGTTGTCTTCGGCTGCGGTGGAGCGTGGGTCTACCCGCTGGTTGTCTGGGTCCCGTGTGGACATCGAGGGCATCCTCAACCTGATCGGTACAGGCAACTTCACGGGCACCGTGAACGTCGGTGGAGTGCTGGATGTAACAGGAACCTTGAACGGTTCCGGTGTGACTAACCTCAGCGGTACGAATAACTTCTCCGGGGTGAATCACCTGACTGGGCCGACTGATGTGGCCGGCAACTTCGAGATCATTGCCGGTGGACAGTTCAAGGCTGGCGAGTCGATCATCTACCCGGACGGTTCCGCGAAGTTCGGTGCCCTGGGTATCGCGTCGGACGGCACCATGCAGGCCGGTCTATTCGAGTTGCGTCCTGATGGGTCGGCGAACTTTGGGACTTTGGAGATCCTCGCCGACGGTACGTTGAACGTCAGCAACGACATCAACGTACTCAACACCGGTAAGATCACCGCCGGGCAGGTAGTGATTGACCCATCCAGCGATGGGGGAAGCATAGGCTTTGGCGCCGGTGGAATTACCGCAGGCCTGTTTGGCATGAGATTCACAGGAACAGCAGGAAACGACGCCATAGTGGAGAGCCTCGGCGGACAAGCCCAACTAACAGGAGGCGGGTCCACCGTGACGGCCCGAACCGGAGGGATCGACTTGACGGCCACGAAAATCTGGGCGCGGGGACAATTCGAAGCTACAGGCGTTGCCCGGGTTCCCCAGCTCTTTGTGGGCACTGCAAGCGAGGTAGCAAATAACCGACTCAGAATTGCGGCACTACCGAATACAACGGTAGCCGCAGCCAACGTCCACGTTGATTCAAACGGCATCTTCTACCGAGTGCAATAGTTACTGCGCGGGGCAAAGAGTAGAAATGGACGCTCCCATAAGGACAATCTCCAATTGCCCCTCAGTTGCGTTCTTGAATGTTGGTCGATCCAGTTCCCCCTCAGCCTGCTGCTCGCAGTAAACCTCGCCGCGCTCAACCCAATATTCCTCAGTCATCTTCTCGGCCGGCAGTTCAGCTTCGAGCGCTTCTTCCTTGCCTGCAATCTGTGCTTCTACAGACTCAATGAAAGCTTCTTCGGTTCCGGCGCTCGCCGGTGCTGCTGTCGGCTGTTCTGTTGCTGTCGGATGGACGGAAATTGGTTCGGGCGAAGTAGCCGGTGTTTCCGCTGAAGAGCAGCCGGTCAAGGCAAGCCCGGCGACAGTGAGCAGGGCAATAAATTTTGGGCGCATATTCCACACAATATTCTAAGGAGCCGAAGAATGGCAGACCAGGGCGGTCAAAACCCCGTAACAGAGGACCAGCAAGCAGTGATCGACAATCTGCGTAACGAACTGCAGATCGCGAATCTCATGCTGGCCGACCTCAGCACACAGCTCGCCGGAGAACGCATCAAGCGCTCTCGTGCCGAGGCAATCAACCAGCTCTCTCAACCCACCGCTTAACCGGTGGGTTTTCTAGTTAAGGAGGCGGCATGGCCGTAGTCACTGGGAACTTGAAGGATATTGGCGGGGCTGCCATGGGCAACCGCAACGGGGTCGTGAAGTTCACCCTCAACGCCGGGAACGTCACCGCTTCGGGCGGTGGGCTCAGGCCGGATAGCACGCAGACTGTCACACCCAGTGCCGATGGGACGTTCTCCACCAACCTCGAACCAACTGTGAGCATGCTCGCGGATGCCTGGTACATGGTGCGCATCGAGTGGCTCGACAACGTCGGAAACTTGATCTCTTATCTGGAGTTCCAGATCCGAGTGCCATCCTCTGGTGGTGTTCTCTCCGACCTGATCGAGCTCGGTGCCGGCGGAGCGAATCCGCTGATTTGGTGGGTAGGGCTGACCGCGCCACCTACACGCCGCTACCTGTGGCTGCACATGAACCCAGCAGACAACACGGACCCCGCTGGGACCGGCGACGTAAGACAATGGAGGTAACCCCATGGCATGGGTGACGATTACTAACGTCAAAGGCCCAAAGGGAGACAAGGGCGATCCTGGGCTCGGCGCAGAAAACGCGTTGCAGTTCAAGACCAGTGTCCCGGCAGGTGATGTTTCGACGTGGACTGGGCTGGCTAACGCCGGGATCAACCGTGTTCCAACGCAGACACAGGTCGATGCCATAACTGGCCGCCCGCTTGGCGCTGATCCGGGCAATGTGCTGGTTAGCCCTGTGGGGTCTACGACGAGCATCGTCACGTGGATGGAATACGGTGACGATGCAAGTATCTGGGATCGCACGGTCTCCACTGATGCCGCTCAGGCTACGGGCTGGGTGCGCCGGGTCAAGACGAAGCGTGTCGGCACATCCCTGACTTTGACCGGTGGTTCAGCAGCGCAGACGCGAACTGACTTCGGCGGCCGTCTCCCGGTGAACTTCGGTGTTGATATCCCACGCTGGCGTGCGCATCTGCGCAACTACAACCTGCGTGACAGCTCAGCCCAAACCGGCTCGCTGAATATCACTGGTCTTTCGATTGGTGAGGCGGAGGTTGATGCGAACGGCCAATACACGGGCAACTGGATCGACGGTACCCAAAAGAACTTGTTCTTCAGTGGTTCCACACCGCCCACAGGCTCAGAACTAGTCACCCCGTTCTTCGACTTCCACTTGGACAAGTCGAAGGCCTACCTGTTGTCGTACGCGTTCACTGGTGCCGCCGGCCAGAGTGTTGTTGAGGCGCAGGGCGGTGGGTTCGTTCTGACCAACGGCTCGGTGGCGGTGCACTCCGTGTCCGTTGCATCGACCATGTCGAAGACGATGCCGCTGATGGTGTGGGTCGAAGCTGAAGTGCCCGAAGCAACGCCAGTGAAGGCCGTTGTAGGCGACTCGCTCAGTGTGGGTGTCTCAGCAACGTTGCCGGTGCATGATTCCTGGCTGGCGAAGCTATGCCGCGCCGAGGGTGCATTGCCGATGTTCTGGGCCGCCTCAGGAGACACGTTGGCGAACTTCGCCAATGACCTTGCGTGGAAGTTCCACCAGTGGAAGGCATTGGCTCGCCCGGACGTCACGTACTTCGCTTTGGGGTCCAACGATATATTTGGTGCGTCCGCAACGTTCGCGGATATGAAGACACGGTTCTACAACTCGTGGTTGAAACTTCGCGCATTCACTGGGCCGAACGTTGTCCTGTGTTCGATCTTCCCGCGTTTCAATGGTTCGGCACCTGAAGAAGCGGTACGCAAGCAGTACAACGACTGGCTGGAAACCAGCTTGCCTGGTGGTGCTTCGTACTTCATCGACATGGCTATGGCGATCACGAACCCTGATGGGTCCACGCTGAGCCTGAAGTACGCTGCATCGTCCACGGACATTCACCTGACTTCACTGGGTTACGCACGCGTCACCCAGTTCATGGTGAGCACCGTGGTCTTCAAGGAGCAGCGGTACGTAGTCCGGGAAACAGCCGGACGCACGGTCCTCGTCTGGGACTACATCAACGGGCGTGAGCAGCTGATCTACGGGGATACCGGCGTGCGAGACGTATCTTCGCTGGTGCCAGCCGGGATCACGGTGACGAACCTGCGCATCAGCAGGACGGGGCGAACCGTGAACGTGTCAGCGCAGGCGGTGACAAGCTCCACGGCAGGGAATATGACTATCTTGGACCTTCCACTTGGCTTCCGACCAGATGAAGGATCACAACGCGCAGGGGTCGCGACCTCCCGTGAGAGCAATATCGTGCGTCCCATTTCACCGTTCACGTCACTGTTGCGAATCCTAGCAATGCCAGCAGGAACTCTGATGGAGTTCGGCTGTTCATTCACCACCGCTGACCCCTGGCCATCAACACTGCCGGGAACCGCAGTGGGAACAATCCCGTACCAGTAAGGAGTAACCCAGTGGACTTTTCAGCACTGAACGACGAAGAGCTCGCCGATCACCTGAACCAGGTACTAGCTGAGCAGGAACGCCGTAAGGCGTTAGCGGAGATTCCGGAGCAGATCAGGGAACTAACCGCCAAGTACGTTGCTGGTGGCGGACAGGCCGAAGACCTGCAAACGGAACAACCAGTCGCCGAATAACAAGATCGAAGCGCCTGTGCGGAGGGCGCATTTTTTATGCCATCCGCTCAGGGACCTGATACATCCCAAGTAACCATTGAGGAGGGCGCGATGCCCGGCTGGCTCACTGAAGCCGTGATTGTGCAAGCCATAACTACCCTCGGCATTATCCTCGCAGCTCTTATCGCTGCTTGGTTCCCGCTGAGTTCGAAGCTCAAAGTGATCGGCAAAGACGCGAAAGAAGCTCGCGAACAAGTTAAGAACTCGCACGATACGAACCTGCGCGAAGAAGGCGACGAGAGGCATGAAGCAACCATGTCCGCACTCAAGGAGCTAGGCAGAGATGTGCGGGGACTGCGCGAGGATCACTATGAAACCCGTAAAGATATAGGCCTGTTACATGCGGAGGATAGGGCGGTCCGACGTGAGACCCAAGCGCTTCGCAAGGATTTCTCCGATCACGCCAGGCAAACTGAGGCCTGGACGCCGATGCTTCGGGACCTGCATAACAAGTATTCTGCGAAGCCACCGGCTGAGTAGTTCCAATGTTAGCTATTTGGTGTAGCTCGGATATCCGGATATTCGAGTCCATCTACGCCAATTTTGGGAATTCGCCCGGCTAGGCCCATGAGAGCGCCCGTGGAACGCCCTATTTCCGCGGCAATTATGCGCAATTGTTCCGTTGACGAAGACTGGAAGTTCGAGTTCTTTTTGCCGAACTTTATTCTCATTAAATCAACAGCTCCGTTACTCCCGGTATCGATCCACATTGAGTGCAGTACCTCGTTGCGAGCTGTGGCAGATTGGGTAATTTTCGACTTTAGAGTTTTCAGATCTTGCGCTAGATCCGGCTGATTGGTGTCTTCAGCGTAAATGAGAGTCAACCTGCTGAATAAGTCCAAAAGGCTATTGAACGAAAGAGTAGCCGTGATCTGGGTTCCAATCCGTTGGTCGACCCCGATTAGGCCCCAAATAAGGAAGGCAAGAAGCGATTCCAGAGTGTTGAAATTTGTCGAGATGCGGCCGATTTCCAGGAGATGAGCTTCGTTCGAAGCGATATTTTCATTCATTTTCTGATGCTAACTCACTGGTCCTTCCTTCACGAAAGATAAGAAGTTCCCGCCCAGACCATATTCGTGTCTGGGCTTTTTCTATGTCCGAAAGGAATGCATCATGTCTGACCGTAACCCGATGGAAGCCATCGACCAGGACAACTACGAGGACCCGAACCCGGAGGAAGTCACCGACCCGGGCCACCCGGATTATGTGGCGCCGGCGAAGGGCATCAAGCCGCTAGGAGACAAGTAAGCATGGCGGTCTACAACGGCTATACCGGCGCGACGTCCTGCACCAAGGGGCCAGCCCAGGGCGCACTCGGTGCGATGGCGTGGTTCCTGGCGAAGTACAAGGAGTTGGGCGGCCGTAACTCCGGCATCTACAACTGCCGGCCAGTGCGCGGATCCAACAGCACCACTTCGCTGCATGGCGAGGGCCGTGCAATGGACTTCGGTTTGAAGTGGTACGACAAGATCGAAATCTTCGAAGAGTTCGCCGAGCAACTGCGCCTGAACTCCAAGGAGCTCGGTATCCAGTGCATCATCTTCAACCGCAAGATCTTCTCCGGCGGGTACAAGAACAAGGACTGGTATAACTACATCGGCGTGAACCCGCACACCGACCACCTGCACGTGGAGTTCTCCTGGTCCGCTGCGCGCCGCGACAAGGACGACACCATTGAGCTGTGGGAGCGGGAGCTGGGCGGCAAGCTGACCGGCAAGCCTGTCCCTGTCATGTCACGTCCGAAGGTCAAGGACCAGTCGCCAACCAACGTTCCGAACGGTTCCACGAACTTCCCGGACAACTACGCCGATCTGAAGATCAACGGCAACTTCCTGTCCTGGGAGGTCGGCGCCCTGCAGATCCTACTGGAGAACGTCGTAAACGGTCTCAACAAGCAGTGGGATGGCAAGTTCGAGAGCCTGACCATCACTGACACCATGACGCTGATGCAGCGCAACGGCTACTACCTCAAGACCCCGTTCGCCGCCCGTGGTGTCAAGAAGGGCACCCCGCTCAAGAAGGACGGCGACGACGGTTACTGGTTCTGGGTCGAGTTCCAGCGCATGCTGGCCGATGACCTGGGCCACCGCGGCAAGGTCTACTACGACACCCGCAAGTGGCGTCTGGACGGCAAGCCGTTGAAGGAAACCGGCAAGGCCATCCAGCGATGGCTCAACGACAACAACTAAGGAGGCACCCCTCATGGGAAAGTACGAAGCACAAGGCACGGGGCTCAGCGACCCGGCCACCCGCAAGAAGCTCTACACGGCCGTGATCGTTCTGGCCGCGCTAGTGCTCACCACCCTGATCACGATGGGCATCATAAACCTAGACCAGATCAATGACTTCGTGTCGTTGCTGGTGGTTGTTGTTGGTATCGTAGGCAGCTTGGTGGGTCTGATATCCGCCGCTCTGGCACGAGCCAACGTAGATCCACCGAAGTAGAAAAGAAGAATGCTCCCCACCTTTTCGAGGTGGGGAGCATTCCGTGTTTAAGCTGGCTGTTCGGTACTCCATATGATCGTGATCAAATCGCGAAGACTGATGTCTGCCCAGGAGTAGGTTGAGTATTCCTCATCGGCTAAGAAGGAGGCCGTGTCCTCGACGCTGAGTCGGCATCCCGTGGCACGTTCGATCGAATCAAGAACCTTTTCAAACGGAACATCACGGGAGGACATATTGCAAGTTTAATCCACAAGAATGTAACTATCGAGAGAAATAGGTGTATTCGAAAGTATTCTCTAAATCATGACTCAATTGCCTGACGATATTGTGCACAAGATCCAGTGGTGCGAAAAGCTTCTTGACGACATCGCCGACATGGTTCAGGAGTTCGCGGACAATTTACCGACCTCGCTGGTAGCTTTTGCGAATCCGACCCTGAATTCAAATAGACCGGATGATGGGATGACGTTATGGCAGCTCAAAACAGTATCCACGCTCAAGCCACCGGCTCAACTAACAATGCTGGTCGGTGATTTCGTTCAGAATCTGAGGAGTTCGTTGGACTATCTTGCCCGTGCGGTGGTCATTGCCACGGGAGGCACCCCTGTCGATAAGGGGGCTGGAACGAGCTACCCGATTCTCTTGAAAACTCCGAAAAAGGCAATCTCAATCACCGGATGCGATCATGAGCTAGTGTCGCTTTTACTCGAAGGAACTCAGCCGTATCAAATCCGTGAACCTATGAGGCATCCGTTGGGGCGGCTGAATTTCTTGGCAAATGAGTACAAGCATCGCGAACTGAGAATAGCCGTGGGTTTGGCTGCATTCCCTTCATTCTTCGCGTTGGCTGACAGATCAAGTAAACCATTTCGCGGCGTCGCAATTGCCAACATGCGATTCATGAGCCACGACGACGTATTAGATCCATTGATGTACCCGTTCACGAAAGGTGTAGTACCCGAGGCGATCGGTGAATTCGATCCACTGTTAACCCTCGACACAACTTATACGCCGATCTTGAGTGTTTGGGAGGAATTGAACTTTTATCTGGCTGTTGTAAGGCACGAGGTAATTCCCTTATACAGAGGCTTCTTCGATGGTGCTTGGCCGGAAGAACTTCGACCTGCCATTCTCCCTCAGCCGTACTATCCGGCACGCGTTCCTAATGTCGATGTCATGATCAATGGGATGAAAACTTTTTACCGAGAGAATTTTGGAGAATTTGGAGATTCAGAAGTAAAGGTAATGCCGATGTATGAGGGGCTCAACACGGAGGAAGGTAGAGGCTGGTGAACCAAATATAGTAACGTGGGGAGATTCGAACTCCCGTTCCGCCTTGATCGAGGTTGGCGCCGTATCCGGTACGCGTACCGGTGCCGCAGGTTTGGCCGCTCACTGCAAACACTCCACCATATTTGATTCTAGGTTCCGTGGGGGGATTCGAACTCCACACGAGAATACGCGTTTCCGCACTGCTCTTCCTGGCGCGTTCGTCCAGGCAGCCACCTTACCTATTCGGTGTCACACGGAACCCCGGGCACATAGCCCGGTACGAATAGTATGGCACTTCCTGACGAAAATTAACACAGCGCACTGCAATCACGCATACGTTATGAGCCAGTGCCGTTGTCTTTTTTCCAGTCGACTCTTCGAGCGATGGCGCGGATGATCTTTTCACATTGTTTTCGGTAGGCAAGCGCAGTGTCCAGATTCATTTCGACTGCAGCAGTGTTGTGAGCAATATCATTCCTGATTCGTCGGAGAGAGTTGATCGAGTCTTGTTCGGGGAGAGTAAGTAACTCACGTTCCGCGAGTTCAGAGAGCAGCTGGACCATTTGTCGCGGTCTATGTGATCCGTAATATTTCTTGTTATCGGGAGAACGAGCATCATATGGCTCAAGGCCGTCCAACTCGTCTAATGCTTCAACGACAAAGGATTCGAGCTGGTTGTATGACTCCAGCGCTATGATTCGTGGATCACTGGTCTCTCGGAAACTTACTGGATAGAAATGCAAGCGACTTGAATAGTCGCGGCTTTGGTCAATTTTGGAAACGCGCCGGTTTGACTCTTCTGAGATGCCAAGTGTTGCCTCATTCTGCCGAAGAGTTTCTTGAATTTGCTCGTCGTGCAATACTGCTTCAACACTTCCGAACTTGAATGACTTGAACGTTTTCGCAACGGCAGCCAATCCAGTAGACAACACTCTTCTAATGCCAGGGAAAAGTAAGGCTCCCAATGCTGCGAATATCAACAGGGGCCACGCAACACTCGCGATGAAATCTAGCGCGAGGGTCCACCAATCGTAGGCGGAAGTGACAGGCTGAACGGAGTCAGTCGTTATTGCAGGTACCTCAGGAGGTTCGGGAAGGTTTGATTGTTTGTGAGGCGGCATGGGTATGGGAATGGTCTTGCTCATAGTATGAGCATATCCATTGCTCTCTTGGAGATCGGAACGATTACGAGCCGTACAGCGTAGGTGGCTAGAATTCGCCTTGTGGAAGTAACAGTGAATTACCTGCAAGACGGCGAACCCGGCGCCGTGTCAGTCATCGGTGATGACTACGAAACAACTCGGGACCAAGCATTCGAGCTAGTGCCCGAAGAGGCCGTGCGTCTCAGCATCATGGTGGACCGCTCGTACGGGGGCAGTAACCAGTAGCAATCGGGGCATACTCATGAGTGTAATCATGACCCATCCGGGCACGTCGCCTCTGCTATCCCTGAGTTTCGGGGAAACCTTACGAAAGAGTAGTTCACCGGTTGCAGTGATTTGCAATACCAGTTTGAGCATCATTTCTTGTATGTGATTCATGACGGCCCTTCTAACTTGCTAAAGGATTTCAAAGTGGGAGATTCAAGCTTTTCTATGCTCCGATCAATAACTCATCTCCAATAACGCCAGACCGGGGAATACGGCGAAAACGATCGTGAGAGGAAGAATTCCGAACACGACCGGTACCAGCATGGAAATCTCGCGTTTTCCTGCAACTTCCATAAGTTCTCGTTTGGACGCATCGCGGACATCTTGTGCTTGGTCTCTGAGCACTTGAGCCAATGGTGTGCCTCGCTCTGTTGCAACAACGATTGCATCGACAAATCGCGTCATGGCTCCAACTTGCATCCGGTCGGACATATTCTGCATCGCTTGGACCATCGGTGTGCCTGCGTGAATGTCGTTCAAAGTCTTGGTGAATTCGTCACCGATCACCCCGTGGCAGATTCGTGAAATTCTTTCGATGGCCCCGGTGGTTGATTCGCCTGCGCCGACAGTTAGCGCCAGCACTTCGGCCACGGTTGGAAACTGAGTCAATATTTTCCTGGCCCGCCGATGGATCTGTTCGCCAAGCCACCAACCACGCAATGCATAGCCAACAATCCCGAAACCAATAACGACTAGCACCGATAGGATCAAAGAGACATGATACTGAACGGCGGCAAAGGCCATGAGCGCAGATCCTGCTACTAGGCCTGCCAGAGCATAAACAATTTCTTGAGACCGGTAGTCAATTACGCTCATGTCCAATCCGGCAGCGTTCAGACGCTTCCGAAGAGTACTTGCCGAAGGACTGTGTAGGCTAGCCAGCTTCTTGATTTGCAGCAACATGGGGGCAGCGAGTTGGCCTAAAGCCGAGTGCCCGGAGTCAGAGTGCCATGAGTCTTCCAGCATGCGTGAGCTTCGAACGCCAACGCGAACATGGGGCGCAATACGATCAGCGAAGGCCATTCTTCGCCAGCCCGGCAGGTTCACAAAGACCAGCCAAAGGCCTATGCCAAGTCCCAAACCGCAAAGCGCCGCCCACGGTGTATAGCTGTTCATGCCAGGACTCGTTCTTCTACTGGCAAGGTGCCCAGCCGGAGCATGATTCGATAGCAAACGAGGGAAACCAGCATGCCCAGGCATAGCACTATCACTCCCCCGAACGTCATATATGCATCCTTCGCAGCTTCCTGGGTGCCCAAGACCAACAGCAAGATCCATGGCGCGGCGACTGCCAAACGCGCTGCCGAGACAATCCATGATTGGCGGGCAGCGAGTTCCCCTCGTGTTCTCACGTCATCGCGCAAGAATGCCGACAAAGTTGTGAGCGTATGCCCCAAGTCGGTGCCCCCGACTTCACGCGTAATCCGCAATGTCGTGAGAATCTTGTCGGCTACCGGGTCTGCCAAGCGTTCGCCCAGCTGGTCCAGCGCCACGGAGAAGTTCGCTGTGGCTCGATAGTCCAATGCGAAATCCCGAAATAGCGGACGCAATACCTGCGGGCCGACGACAGCCAATTGGCTCAATGCTTCGGGAAGAGATAGGCCCGCCCGGATGGCACTTCGCAAGTGATCAACCACCTCTGGCCATTGTTCTTGCAATGCTGTGCGGCGCTTGGTGGCTTGATGGCGCAGGTAGACCCATGGTGCGAATGAACCGAAGATGCTAAACACCAAGGCGAAGAGCCACGAAGCGGTGAGTCCCAACGTCACCAACGCGGAAGTCAGCCCGCAGACCAGGCAAATCACGATGAATTTTGCCGGAGCCAGATTGCTCATTCCTGCATGCAAAAGAGCATTCTTGATGGCCGAGCTACGTTTGGGCGATTTTGCCCACGGGGCGAAGAGCAACCAGTCAACCATGAGGGCAATGCCTAGCCCGCCAAGGAGAGCAAAGAAAGCAACCACCGCTACACCGCCATCAATTCGGCAATATTGATTCCAGCGACATCAAACTTTTCATGGGACCAATCGGCTCCCCGAGCCGGCAGCAGGCGATCGGCTTGCCGCTCGAATAGCGTCGAGGACTCAATTTGCCCTTCCTCCACGCGGTTGCGCACGCTGAGAATCTCGTTGACATAGCGATGGCCCTGTGGACTCCGCACGCAATGAACCACAAGGTCAATGCATGCAGCCACGGTCTTGATGGTGAAGTCGCTGGTGATATTTGGTCCTGCAAGCAACGGCAAAGTGCAAATTTTTGTGATAGCGTCGCGGGCAGAATTCGCATGCAAGGTACATAGCCCCGCGATTCCCGAGTTCAGGGCAATGAGCATATCCAAGGACTCTGCTTCGCGGACCTCGCCGATAATGATCCGTTCCGGGCGCATGCGCAAGGCCTCCTTGACCAGCCGGCGCATCGTGATTTCACCGGTGCCTTCAAGATTGGCGAGGCGAGTTTGCATGGCAACGACATCTCTTAGTGAAAGATTCAGCTCAAAGATTTCCTCGATGGTGATAATGCGTTCCCTGGGGCCGATCGCTGATGCCAGACAGTTGAGCATTGTCGTTTTGCCGGCTTGTGTAGGGCCAGTAACGATGACATTCAGACCGGCACTGATCGCCGTAGAAAGGAACCTCGCTGCTTGTTCGCTCAAGGCTCCCAGCTCAACTAGATCTTCAAGTTTTCCCGCGCGAGCAATGAACTTACGAATGTTGATGGCCCAATGCTCATGGGTGATGTCTGGAATCACGACGTGAAGACGAGACCCATCAGGCAATTGGCAGTCGACGAATGGCTGGGAAAGGTCCAGACGCCTGCCCGACGTTTTGAGCATGCGTTCTACTAGAGCCGCGATTTCTGCCGATTCCATGCGTATGTGGGTCAGTTCGCTTTGGCCACCTCTGGCGCAAAATACTTGATGTGGAGAATTTACCCAGATCTCTTCAACAGAAGGATCATCCAATAAGGGTTGCAGCGCTCCGAACCCGGCCACATTATCGAATACTGAACGTTGGGCGGCCTCTAGCGATCCAAGTGAAGGCACGGCGCCAAGCAATGCGCGTTCGTCGTAGTCGCGAATGACCTCTTCAATAAGTGATCGGATCATCGCTGGCTGCTTTGCCGGGTCCAATCCACGCCGGCGAACCAGCTCGCGTACTTCGTCTTCGACAATGGACAGCGCATCCACGACTGACTCCTTTGGCTTCCCTACTGGAGGATCCCGATCTCGGGGACTATCGGCGAGCGCGTCGTCGGTGCAGCATACCTATTCGTATGACAAGGGATGCTATCTGCAGCAGAGACCGCTTTCAAGAGGTTCCCGAAGTTGTGGATAGTTCTTGGTACTTTCTCCACACCAAGATTCTTATCTTCCAGCGCCGCCCTCAATGCTGGTTTAGATGGGAACGACAACATTCCATTACATTCAGGAGACCTCATGGTCCGCTATGAATTACTTCTGATTTCCCGAAAATTCCAGCATCCGCGGCAATTCGAACTTGTCATGTCCGGACGAATATCGGGCGAGCAGCTCGCCGCACTGCTGCAGCAGCATTTCCCGGGACAACGATGGTATTCGGGAATAACGCGGATAGAAGAGTTGGGGATCCTGCATGCGTCTGAACGTCTTCTGCTCAATGAATTGCCCCAACCTGTTCGCGCCACAAGCACCACAGCTTCGTGCCTCAAGTTATATGTAGTTCGCGGCCCCGACGCTGGTGCCTGGATTCCGCTCACAAAGGGAGAACATGTCATCGGCAGAACCGCCCCATTATGGTTAGAAGATCCGCTGGTGTCCCGGGTTCACGCGAAGTTATTCGTGACAACCCGGAGCTTGCGCCTGGTAGCCTGCTCTGAGCAGCAACTTGCCATGCCAGATGGCAGCCGCTGCGAGTCCGTGGAATTGGAACACGGATCGCGCTTCTTTCTGGGCAACACTGAATTCGCTGTCGGCGATCCATTAACCGCCCAATCCGGTCAATTGGTAACCCCCGAACAATTGGAAATCCAAGTACCTTCCAAGCCCGAGCTGTCCCGCTTAATTGCTCTGGTCCTCGCAGCATTCGTTCCGATCATCTCCGGCGTCTTGCTTGCCTTGGTTACCGGTTCGATGCTCTTTCTGATCTTGAGTGGCGTTTCGGCCCTTATGGGTATGGTGCCTGCCGGTCAACTGTTCGTGGAGCATCGCGAATGGAAAAGGGAAATGGAAGTGCAACGAGCTTCCGCCATTATCGCGAGAAGTAAATATTCTCCGGCTCTCGGAGAATCGTTCGTAGCCGGACTGGATTCCGCTTCTTTGGGACTGTCGCATGCCCGGATACCACCACTGGTTTGGGGCGAGGGACTGTGGTCTCCGCAGGACACCTCTCGTTCTGATCCCACGGGGATCCGCAAAGTATTTCGTAGCCTCAGGAAGACGAAGTCGGACGCGCCCTGGTTCGGTCCAGTATTTTTCCCGAGTACCCCGAGCGTCTGGCAGCTGAATTCTGCACAAGGGCAAAGCGCTGGGGCTATTCTGGCCGCAGTACTTGCACGCTATCTCCCGGCCATACATTCCGGCCAGATACGGCTCGTGCTCGATCCCAGTGTCAGGTGTCTTCCGGCGTCGCTGCTTTTGGTGAGCAACGTTTCCGTGGCCCACCTGTCGATTCCCGAAGAATCGAGCTTCACCAGGAAAGAGGAAACCAACCTGGCGACGTTGTACGTCACTGCCCAGGAACCTCAACCTATTTCCGGCGCCCTGGTGCTGGGCGTTTCACCGGTGCTGGCCGAATCCGTGGAGAATTGGATTGTTCCAAGCCCCGTGTCCTCGCGTTTGCCCGACGAACGCTTAGTGCTGCAGAACCTAAGCACGCTGAGCCTTTCGCGGTTCGACAGGATGGTGCAGCAGTATGTGCAGCTGCAAAAGCAGGCAATAACCAAGAACGCAGAATCCATTGCATCCCCGTCACTAGCCGTACGGGCACATCTGGGCCTCGATGAACAGCAAGAGGACGTGTTCCTTGATCTTCATGAGGATGGTCCGCATGTACTGATTTGCGGCACTACAGGGTCAGGCAAGTCAGAAGCGCTCAGGCGCCTGATTGCTGATTTTGCCCGGAACTACCCGCCGACTCAGCTTGCCTTCGCACTTATTGATTTCAAGGGTGGAGCTGGACTAGGCGTCTATGCAGGTTTGCCCCATGTCCAGCTCTTCGCAAGCGACCTCGATGAGGCAGCGGCTCAGCGCACGTTGGAACAACTAGAACATGAGGTGCGGCGGCGCGAGGAGCTTCTGGCAGCACAAGGCTGCAGCGACATTGCGGAATATCAAGATCTCGACGAATCAGGCCCGATTCTGCCTCGCTTGCTGGTAGTCATTGACGAATTCCGTGTTTTCGTCGAAACGCTTCCTCAAGCCAGCGCCAGAATTGATCGTTTAGCTGCGGTGGGTCGAGCTCTAGGAATCCATCTGATTCTCAGCACGCAGCGTCCGGCTGGCGCTTTGACGGGACAAACCAAGGCGAACTTAAACACGACAATCGCATTGAGGGTAAACGACCCGGGTGAGTCCGTGGAACTGGTGGGCTCCACCGAGGCGTCCAAACTCCTCCACCCCGGACAGGCGATCATCAAGGGCGCTTCCAAGCCCACTAGGAACATGCAATTCCAGCTGGCCATCGAGCCGCCACTGCACGGCGAACTATTCGAGCGGAATCGTCAAGATCTCAGCCTTCGTCCGTTGTGCCGATTCGAAAAGAGCATCGCGTCAGTCGCTGGAGATCGCTTGCAAAACCATGCAGCAGAACTTTCCTCACAGTGGTCCACTTCGGAGCTCCCGGTATCTGGTTTTGCTCCAGCGTTGCCTCGGCCAGCAGAACCAACGCACTCGCCAGATACGTGGGATGGGAAGGAACGAGGAACGATTTACTGCGGCGTTGCAGATAATCTGCATTTGGCCCGGCTTGAACCTTTGATTCTTGACCCTGCCCGTTCACGATCAACATTGATCTGCGGCTTGCCAGAAGCCGGTGCCCGAACCCTGTTCGCTTCCCTCGCCCGTTCGCCCAGAAAAATACTTTGCTTCGGTCCGTCGCCGATCCCGGATGCCACTGAAAACGTCAAGGTTGTCACGGGTGAGGATCCCTATGGCTTTTTCGATGCTGTCGACTTCCTGGAATCCATGCCCAGTGATCCAGCATTGATCATTCTCGTTCATTCACTGGCCCAGTTGCAGTCCAATATCCACCCGCAACATTTCCAACGCCTGGACGAAGCACTCGGTACGCTATTGCGTTTCGGCGGCCCGCAATCGCCTATGGTGATTTGTTCAGTTGACCGCGACCAAAACGCGTTGAAGTCCACCGGTCTTTGTACAGAGCAATGGTTCTTCCCATTCAACGCTACCGAGTCATTAAAGATGATGTGGCCCAAGATCCCGGCCTGTTCGCTTTTGCCGGGTCGAGGGGTCAAGCTGAGTTCGGGGCATCCTCCGCAGGTCTTCCAACTCACCGAAGTTCAATTAGCTGAAATCCCGGGAAGCACCTGGCCCGAAGTGCCTTCGGCTTGGCAGATGCCTTCAGGTTCTGCCCTTCAACCGGCAAACTTTCTGGGATACTCGCCCTTCGATGGTGAGGCGGTCCCTCGACCAGCAGGTCCGATGGTTGTTGTGCTGTGCCCCGATACGCAACAGCGCCGGCAGCTGACTGCCGTACTCGCTGTGCGTTGGAACTCCCCGCATATTTGCGGCCTACCGGACTTTGAACGGTTCGTACGTTCTCTCGAGGACGGCTCGTACCGTGTTCGGCAGGACTTGCTTTGCCTCTTCCTCGAAACCACCAATGACTCTCGGTTGCCACCGCTCTTGAACGCTCTGAATTCGAGGGGAATCGGTGTCGCGCTATTCGTTCCGCCGTCCAGCAGGATGGCCTTCGACCTGGGATTGAGCGCCAACGGGTTCGATGATCGCCAGGTAGTCGCTGTCGAAGCCCATCATCCGCAAGATCTTCAACCGATGAATTGGCAGCCAATCCATCAGGTGCCTCATCAAGGAGCCAAAGACTATTGGTGCGCGGTCATCTCCAAACGAGGCAAACCGCGGATGATTCATATTCCGTACGAATTATCTGCTGGCAATTCAGCGGTTTGGCCGGTCTCCGAGGAATGCGGTGGTCTTCGGCGCGAAGAGCATCACCACAGTGGTTCCGGCGACCACGATGGAAAGTACCGCCGCGGCCGTCACCATCGGGATATTGGAGCTCAGGAATGAAACAGAGAGGATGAGCTGGAATAGTTGCCAAACGACAATCGGAGCACGAGTGAACGCTTTTCCCTTGAAGAAGTTGACAGCTACCGAGCCTTGCCAAACGGCAAGAAGCAAGCACAGGGCCAGCATGAATAACTGCCCGCCCATATTGACTGTTCCGTTGGTGTCGAGGTTCAACATGTAGCTGATGGCGTACGCCAGAACAGCCAGGGCCTCAATTAGGACAAGCGCGGCAACCACGAAAACACTGGTTGGGCGGGACGAGATTGCATTTTCGTTGCTCACATCAACAATTTTCGTTGACCTTCTGCAGGAACTCAAACCGCAACAATTGACTTTTGCTGTTGCTCGCGCCACACCTCTGATAACTAGCGGATCCTAGTGCCAAATGCCATGTGAGAAAGCACTCAGGCATTCAGCAACATTTCGCTACCGTGACTCTTGTTTACTTCCGCGTTACATGAAAACCTTATGTGGTCGGTTAAACGAAGTGCCCGAATGGACTTCTCCGACCTTTCGAGACGCCAGATGTTAACCGCTAGGCAACCAGGATTTCATTTCACTCCTAGTTATTTTTTGCCTGTGTGTTGATTGTCGTTGGTGTTTCACACCCTCTCAGATTTCAAGGAGCATCAATAAGCATGGATTGGCGTAGCCGCGCGGCGTGTCTGGAAAAGGACCCGGAACTGTTTTTCCCAGTGGGAAACACCGGTCCGGCCCTGTTGCAGATCGAAGAGGCCAAGAGCGTCTGCCGTCGATGTGAAGTAACCGAAACCTGCCTGCAGTGGGCTATTGAGTCCGGCCAGGATGCAGGCGTCTGGGGTGGCATGAGCGAAGATGAGCGTCGTGCCTTGAAGCGTCGTGCAGCACGAGCTCGCCGCGCTTCCTAATTAAGCTGCGCTCGAGGTAATTCTCGCAACCCGAGACGCTATACGAAATCCGCCAGAGGTAAACACCACTGGCGGATTTCGAGTTTAAGCGACAAATTGTCAGCTCAGCTAGGTACATTAAAAGTAGTATTCATGTTCGAAAGGATCCGTTAGTGACTCTGGCCCGCTTCGCGTGCACCGTTCAGGCAGGTGCGACCGCAAAATGAGCCCGGCCCTGACCGACCCCAACCTGGGCAAGACGCTGGATGGTCGATACCGACTGGACCATCTGCTTGCCCTGGGTGGCATGTCACGCATCTACCGCAGCATGGACAAGCGCCTGCATCGAGCGGTTGTCGTGAAGATCCTGAACGACAACTTCTCCAGCGAGCATACAGTGCGTGAGCGATTCGAATCCGAAGCTGTCATCGCTGCGAATATCACTCATCCGAATGTGGTCTCCATCCGCGATCACAACGTGAGCGATAATCTGGTGTACCTCGTGATGGAGTATGTTCGAGGACGGAACCTCGAACAGGTCATTGAAGAACGCGGCCGCTTTACTCCGCGTCAGGCGCTAAGCGTCCTTGAACAAATTTGCCACGGTCTCAGCGCCGCGCACAGCGAGGGAATCATCCACCGGGATATGAAACCGGCAAATGTGCTGCTCTCCGATACCGGCGAAGTGAAAGTTACCGACTTCGGCTTGGCCCGTGCTGCCAGCGCCCATACCCAGTCAGCCACGCTCGTCGCCACGCTGTCCCATGTCTCCCCCGAACTAGTTTCAGGGGCACCAGCCGATTCGCGCAGCGACATCTACGCACTGGGCATCATGATCTACCAGATGCTGACTGGACAAGCACCGTATACCGAGACCAATGCCGCTGCATTAATGAAGCATCATCTGGACTCCCCCATGCCCATGCCCTCGGACTTGGTTCCGGGATTGGCCGAAGATCTCGATGAGTTGGTTCGATGGTGCACCGAGAAGGATCCAGAGAAGCGCCCGCAAGATGCTTCGCTGCTGCTGGAGGAGATCATCCAGATCCGCTCAACGCTCAACGATGCGCAACTGGACCTGGGCGCCGAGGACCTCGGCGGGATTGAAGATCTCACCCCGCAAACTATGGCGCAGATGCCCACTACGCTGCAGCAGCGTCTTGATGCGATGCAACGCGAGCGCGAAGATGAGCGTGAACAGCTATGGCTGAAGCGGAATACTGCTCAGCACGAGGACAGCTACGTTATCGATGATGCCCCCGCCGATCCTGACCAGACAACCGTCATTGCCGCGGTTGACGCCACCGAAGTCTTGGATCTTCGCGATGCGCAAGCCACACTGGCCCAGCCTCGTCCCACTGATCTTGCCGCTGATTCTGGCATAGCCGCAACGTCGGTGTACACCCGCGGCCGCGATCTGGAACCGGCCCACGAGAATGACGCCGATTCCGAAGCACCGCTGTCGGTACGTGGCCAAAAGCGTGCGCAGAAGCAGGCTGCAAGAAAGTGGCGCAA
The DNA here is from genome assembly GCF_024807995.1 of Arthrobacter sp. JUb119. Classification (NCBI taxonomy): domain Bacteria; kingdom Bacillati; phylum Actinomycetota; class Actinomycetes; order Micrococcales; family Micrococcaceae; genus Arthrobacter; species Arthrobacter sp. JUb119. The sequence continues at coordinate 52,345 of NZ_JANUFE010000006.1, read as the reverse complement.
GGAAGCACAGGTACCCACCCACCGGTTGCGTCAGCCTCGCTCGGGTACGCAGAAGTTCGTCATCACCGTGATGTGGATCCTCATCGTGGCTCTGGTCGCAGGTGCCGGATGGTTCTTCGGCCGCGGCCCCGGAACCGTCATCCGCATCCCGTCATTGACCGGCATGCTTCAATCGCAGGCAGTCGCGCAAATGGATGGCCAAGGTGTTCCAGTTCGGGTAGGCACGACCTACAACGATGAGATTGCCATCGGCAGGGTGGTCGACTCGCAGCCGGGGACCGGCGAGAACATCATGAAGTTCCAGGGAATCGATCTGATCGTTTCGCAAGGCCCTCAGCTTTTTGCAGTTCCGGATTTCACCGGGAAAACCCTGGATCAGGCCACCAAGTTGCTCGATGAAATCGGTTTCGAAGATGTCCAGGAAGCCGAGGCCTACTCGGAATCGGTGACGAAGGGCGAGATTATCAGTTCCTCCCCTGCCGCCGGCAAGAAATTGCCGCGGAAGAACATCATCACCCTCACTGTTTCCAAGGGACATGCTCCGGTTCCTGTTCCTGCGGTCATTGGTCTTGGCAAGGATGCGGCCAAGGAAAAGCTTGAGTCCATGGGCTTGAAGCTGGAAACCGGTGAATCCGTCCATTCCACGACGACCGAAAAAGGCCTAGTCGCCGTCCAGGACCCGGCCCAGGGCACCGTTGCGTACGGCAGCACCGTGACAGTGAATCTCTCGGAAGGACCAGAATACGTCCAGATCCCATCCGTGCTCGGCATGGGCGTCGAGGAAGCACTCTCTGCACTGGAAGCCGCCGGCTTTTCCGTGAAGACGCACAATGTCTTTGGCGGTTTCAGCCAGACCGTTCGCATGCAGTCTCCATTGCACCAGCAAGCCGTGCGCGGCAGCGAGATCAGCATCTACGCCTTCTGAGGCCTGCGCCGTTCCCCAGGCATAAAAATAATCCGGTTCCCGCTGTCGGGAACCGGATTATTCTCTAGCTGCTAGCGGTTTCGGCTGCGGCTCTGCAGTGCCGAGGAGACCAGGAAGGCCATCTCCAGGGACTGGCGGTGGTTCAGGCGCGGGTCGCACAGCGACTCGTACAGCGAGTCGAAGTCTTCCTCGCGGATCGGATCCGCTCCGCCGAGGCACTCAGCCACATCGTCGCCGGTCATCTCCACATGCAGGCCGCCTGGGAAGGTGCCCAGCGCGTCGTGCACTTCGAAGAAGCCGCGGACTTCGTCCATGACATCTTCGAAGTTGCGGGTCTTGTAGCCGTTCTGGCTGGTGACCGTGTTGCCGTGCATTGGGTCCGTAACCCACAGCACCTGGGCGCCGGAGGCCGTGACCTTTTCGATCAGGTTTGGCAGCTTCTCGCGGATGTTCTTCGCACCCATGCGGGTGATGAAGGTCAGGCGTCCTGGTTCGCGGTTCGGATCGAGCTTTTCGATCAGCGCGAGGACATCTTCCGGATCCGAGTTCGGGCCCAGCTTCACGCCGATTGGGTTGCGCACGCGCGAGAGGAAGTCCACATGTGCGTGGTCCAGCTGACGGGTTCGTTCACCGATCCACAGGAAGTGGCCGGAGGTGTCGTACGGCAGGCCGGTCCGCGAATCGGTACGCGTCAACGCACGCTCGTAGTCCAGCAGCAGTGCTTCATGGGAGGCGAAGAACTCGGTGCGCTTGAGCGCCTCGAAGTCTGCACCGCAGGCATCCATGAAGCGGATGGCCGAGTCGATCTCGCCGGCCAGCTGCTCGTAGGCGGAGTGCGCCGGGTTGGCCATGAATCCGCTATTCCACGAGTGCACGCTGCGCAGGTCTGCGAAGCCGCCCTGGGTGAACGCGCGGATCAGGTTCAGCGTGGCCGATGAGGTGTTGTAGGCCTGCACCATGCGCTTCGGATCGTGGGCACGGGAATCGGGTGTGAAGTCGAAGCCGTTGACGATGTCGCCGCGGAATGCCGGCAAAGTAACACCATCTCGGGTTTCGTCATTCGAGGAGCGCGGCTTGGCGAACTGGCCAGCCATGCGTCCCATCTTGATTACCGGCATCGATGCGCCATAGGTCAGCACCACAGCCATCTGCAAGATGGTGCGAACTCGCGAGGAGATCTTGTCGGCGGTTGCATCGGCAAAGGTTTCGGCGCAGTCGCCGCCCTGCAGCAAGAAGGCCTTGCCCTGGGCTGCTGCGGCCAAGCGTTCGCGCAGTACGTCGACTTCGCCGGCAAATACCAGTGGCGGACGCGAACCCAATTCGTTGATGGAGGACTGATAGTCCTTGTGCTCACGCCAAGTCGGCTGCTGGGCAATTGGCAATTCACGCCACAAATCTAGTTGCGGATCGGTGGCGGGGCCGGCTACGGAGGAGCCTGGCAATGGGGTTCGGTTTTCTTCGCTCACCTTGCCCATTCTACGTGGCATCAGCTCAAAGGACCGCGATGAATGTAACAAGTCGCCGTAACACTGCGCATAGCGGCCTGCTACTTCTTTGGTTTGCGTGGAGCATAGATGTCGACGTAGCTCTGACCTGACAGGACATTGATTGCCTTGCGGATCTCGTCGGCGCAAGCGCGAAGCGTTTCAGGATTCGCGGACCTGCCGTTCAGGTGCTCGAAGGTCAGCGGCTTGCCGATCTTGATCCCGATCCGGCCCGGATGCGGCAGGCTTTGGCCGATGGGCTGGACCTTGTCGGTGCCAATCATTGCAATTGGTATCACCGGGGCACCGGTTTCCAGGGCGAGCTTTGCGACGCCGAGCTTGGCCCGGTACAACCGTCCATCCGGTGAACGGGTGCCTTCCGGATAGATGCCCAGCACCTGGCCCTGCGCCAGTGCGTTCTTGGCACTGGCCAGCGAAGCAGCCGATTTCTGCCCGCCTGAACGGTCCATGGGCAGCTGGTTGATATTGCGGAAGAACCACGCGGTGATCCGGCCCTTGATGCCCTTGCCGTTGAAGTACTCGTCCTTGGCCAGGAAGATCACGGTACGATCCAGCGCCGCTGGGAGGAACACCGAGTCGCTCACCGACAGGTGGTTGGAAGCCAAGATCGCCGCACCGGTTTCAGGCACATTGCCGATGCCCTGGATCTTGACGCGGAAGAAAATTCGTATTAGCGGCCGGACAGCGAAACGCTTGAGGAAGTCGTACAGCACAGCGGGAAAATTCCTTCTTCTAGTTGACCAGCTACGCGGGAAGAGAAACCGCGACCTTACTGGTCGAAGCGCACTCCGCACCCTTCAATTGTGCACTACGCTCGAAGGTGAAGGCAGAAATCCGGAGGGTTCACGATGAAACTTGATGCAGGCAATACTCCGCTGGACGAGCGCAAACGTCCATGTGCAGTACTTATGATCCACGGTTTTACCGGCTCCGCTGTTTCCATGCAGCCATGGGCGGATTCCTTGGAGCAGGCCGGATTCGACACGGACATTCCCCTTTTGCCCGGGCACGGAACGCAATGGCAGGACATGGTCGGTCGAGGTTATGGCCAGTGGATCCACGCTACCGAAGCGGCTTTTGACAGGCTCGCGCGCACGCACGAGCAGGTATTCGCCGCTGGCCTTTCCATGGGTGGCGCCCTGGCCCTGCATCTGGCGACCCGCCGCAATGTAGCCGGTGTTTCGCTGGTCAATCCGGGCCTGGTCGTGGACTCCCCCTTGTCCCCCTATACTCCTTGGCTCAAGCATGTAGTGCGCAGCGTTGCCCCTATCAGCAATGACATCGCCAAGCGCGGTGTCGATGAAGGGGCCTACCCGCGCACCCCGGTAGCAGCCGTAGCCGAACTCCGTTCGCTCTTTGCCCAGACCCGCCGGCGCTTGGAACTGGTGAACGCCCCGGTGCAGCTCTTCCGTTCCACCGTCGACAACGTAGTCTCAGAGCAGTCGGTGCGCGAGCTGGTCGAGGGCCTGAACTCAGGCACCCTGGCCGAGCACCACATGCTCTTGCACTCCAAGCACGTAGCCACACTGGACTACGATGCGGAGCAGATTTTCCACGAATCCGCTCGCTTCTTCGCGCAGCTGGCCGCCACGGAACAGAAGCGCAAGGAGGAGCGCGCATGAATCCGGAAGATGCCCATCCTTCAAACCAGAATGATCCGCAGTGGGATGAGCTAGTCGAGAATTTCCGTCAGCTTGATGCCTCGGCACCCCGCGAACCCAGCGCCGACGAGCGCGCGGCGAGACTGGAGAAGCTCTTCAACACCGGGCCTGCCGCGGTTCGCGGACCGCGCGACTATGTTGCTGAGCAGACCCCGGAAGAGTTCGTTCCAGAAGAACCCGCCGCGCTGGGTTCGGGTGATCCGATGCTGAACCTCGCCTGGGTTGGCGCCGCTGGCGGTCCGCTTGGGTTGCTGCTGTGCGTGGTGTTTTTCCGATCAGCTCCGGTGTTCATCTATTTCGGACTGGCACTCGCCGCCCTGCTCGGAATCGCCTACTTGCTCAAACGTCTTCCCACTGAACGCGATCCGGGAGATGATGGGGCTCAAGTATAGAAAACGGCTTTGAGTACACCACACGGTAGGTTACTCTATAGTAATAAAGATGTGATGCGGGTTACCCGCTATTGCTAATGGGGTCCCACAGAGTTTCAGGAGTTGAAGACCAGATGCGCGAATACAGCTCGCCAATTCGCATTCATTCGCCACAGCAGTCGAATATTACAGATCTGCTATTACGCCACGCGAATTCAGCGGCCAACCCGGCATTGTTCTCAAAGCCGGGAACCGACGGAACGTGGAATGATGTCACGGCATCGCAGTTCGCTGCCGACGCCCGGGCCATTGCGAAGGGGTTCATCGCCAATGGCATCGAAGCTGGCGACCGCATCGCGTTGATGGCCAAGACCCGCTACGAGTGGACGCTGGTTGACTTCGCCATCTGGTTCGCCGGCTGTGTCACTGTCCCCGTCTATGAAACTTCCTCCCCTAGCCAGGTTGCCTGGATCGTTTCCGATTCCGGTGCCAAGGCCGTCGTCGTTGAGGCCGCCGCCCAGGAAGCCGTGGTGCGCCGCGCCGCCCATCAGGAACAGCTCGACGGACTGGATCACGTCTGGCAGTTCGATGGCGGGCTGGAACAGCTCTCCGAAGATGGCCGGAACGTCGATGACCAGTTGCTCGAAGCCCGCCGTTCGGGCGCAGCATTGGATGACATCGCCACGATCATCTACACCTCGGGCACCACCGGCCGTCCCAAGGGCTGCGAGCTGACCCACGGCAACTTCGTGGAGCTGGCGGAGAACGCTGTGGCTACCTTGCCCGGCGCCGTTTACCCGGGCGCATCGACCATCATGTTCCTGCCGCTGGCTCACGTTTTCGCCCGCTTCATCTCGGTAGTCAACATTGCCGCTGGTTGCCGCACCGGGCACACCCCCGATGTCAAGCACCTGCTCGAGGACCTCCAGTCCTTCAAGCCGAACTTCATCCTCGCTGTGCCGCGCGTCTTCGAGAAGGTCTACAACTCGGCCATGCTCAAGGCTGAAGATAGCGGCAAGGGCAAGATCTTCCACGCCGGCGTTGACGTTGCAGTGGCATACTCCCGCGCCAAGCAGGAGGGCAAGGTTCCGCTGGTGCTGAACCTGAAGCACAAGCTCTTCGACGCCCTGCTCTACCAGAAACTGCGCACCGCGATGGGTGGCAACATCCGCCATGCGGTCTCCGGCGGAGGTCCGCTGGGCGAGCGCCTGGGCCACTTCTTCAACGGCATCGGGGTGACCATTCTGGAAGGCTACGGCCTGACTGAAACCACCGCACCGATCACGGTGAACACCCTGGACCGGATCAAGATCGGCACCGTAGGCAAGCCGCTGCCGGGCAACGCCGTGCGCATCGCCGCGGACGGAGAGATCCTCACCAAGGGCATTTGCGTGATGCGCGGCTACCGCAACCGTCCAGAGCTACAGGATGAGACCTTCACCGATGGCTGGTTCCGCACCGGGGATATCGGCGAACTCGACGCCGACGGATTCCTGAGAATCACCGGGCGCAAGAAGGAAATCATCGTCACCGCCAGCGGCAAGAACGTGGTTCCTGCGCTGCTTGAGGACCAGATCCGCGCCGACGCGCTGGTTTCCCAGTGCGTGGTCATCGGCGAGGGCCGCTCGTTCATTGCGGCCCTGGTGACCTTGGATCCAGAAGCCCTGCCAGGTTGGCTGGCCCGTCACCAGATGGACCAGAACCTGTCGCTGGACGAGCTATCGACCCATCCAAAGGTGCTCGAAACCGTGCAGGCGGTCATCGACAAGGCCAACACCTCGGTATCCAAGGCCGAGGCGATCAAGTCCTTCCGCGTTGTGCCTGCTGACTTCACCGAGGAAACCGGTCATTTGACTCCCTCGATGAAGATCAAGCGTGCAGTAGTGCTCAAGGACTACGAGGCCGTGATCGAAGGCATCTACTCGGCGCCCAAGCCGACAGCATAGTCCAGCACTGCATTAGCCAGCTCCCACGATTCGCGAGCTGAGGCGGCCCAAGGCAACTTGAGGCCGCTTTGCTGTGTTCGGGCATAGTAGCTGCGCGGCAATACCACGCGGCTGAATGCCTGGGTGGCGTGATTCTGGTGCTCGTGGCCAAGCACCGCGTAGATCAGGTTCCCAGCCAGGTCCTTGCGGCCATTGGCCAGCAGCCATTCGACCAATTCCATGAGCCGGTCTTCCGAGTCGGCACTGGTATCGCCCACAACCACCAACACGTTGGTGGTTGTGAATTTCCCGTCCATCACCGATTGCACGCGCTGCGGTCCGGCCGTGGCCACCTGGGCCTTGCAATCCAATTCGCCGAATTGTTCGGCCAGGTGCTCTGCGATTTCGCAAAACGGAAGATGCGTGTCGAGGGTGAAGACCAGTACCGTGATCGGCTGGCCCTTGGATCCCAGCTCGGCAACCTGCTGCCTCAGCCGGGCGGGCACAGCCCCGGGCGTCATCTTGCTTGGGCGCATCACAGCTCCTTCTGCTTTGTGGTTCGCACGATTAGTTGGCAGAGCGCAGGGGCCCGCAACCTTGGTCACGAGCCCCCGTGCTCTGGGTACTGCGGATGCTACTTGGGTTCGATCACCAGCAGCAGATCGCCACCCTGTACCTGGCTGGTGCCATTCAGGGTTACCTGGCTGACCACGCCACCCGCGTTGGCAGTGATGCCAGCTTCCATCTTCATTGCTTCGATGGTGGCCACAGACTGGCCGGCCTCGATCAGGTCGCCGACCTTGACGTTCACAGTCACCGCTCCCGCGAAGGGTGCAGCGACGTGGCCGTTGTTGTTCGGATCGGCCTTCGGCGCGGACTTCACGGTGGATTCTACCGATTCGTCGCGGACCTTGAGCTGGCGGGACTGGCCGTTGAGGTTGACCACGACGGTGCGCAGGCCCTTCTCATCGGCTTCCGATACCGATACCAGCCTGACCAGCAATCGAACACCGGTACCCAGCGAAATGACATGCTCAAAGCCGGGAACCAGGCCGTAGAGGTAGTCGCGGGTGTGCAGGACGGACAAATCGCCGTAGTTCTCCACCGACTTCTCGAAGTCACGGGTTGGGCCAGCGAAGAGCAACCGGTTCAGGGTACCGCGAATCGTCTGCGAATCCGCCTGCAGCGCTGTCAGGTCCTCTGCCGAGAGGTCCTCGACATGGGCCTTGACATTGCGTCCCTGCAACGCCTTGGTGCGGAACGGTTCCGGCCAACCGCCTGGAGGGTTGCCCAGCTCGCCCGAGAGGAACTGGATGACCGAATCCGGGATGTCGTAGTTCTGCGGGTTCGCTTCGAAGTCCGCGGCTGGGACTCCGGAACCCACCAGCTGCAAGGCCAGGTCGCCGACGACCTTGGACGATGGAGTCACCTTGACCACATTGCCGAGCATGTCATTGACCGAGGCGTACATCGACTCGATCGCTTCGAAACGCTCGCCCAGGCCCAATGCAATGGCCTGCTGGCGCAGGTTCGAAAGCTGGCCGCCCGGAATCTCGTGCTGGTAGACACGGCCGGTTGGCGCTGGCAGTCCGGATTCGAATGGCTTGTACATGGCGCGCACTGCTTCCCAGTACGGTTCCAGCGACGCCACGGCATCCAGTGACAGGCCGGGATCACGCTCGGTGAACTCCAGCGCTGCGACCAGTGCAGAGGCCGATGGCTGCGAGGTGGTGCCCGCCATGGCCGCGCTGGCCACGTCGACGGCGTCCACACCGGCGTCGATGGCAGCCATCAACGTCGCCAGCTGCCCGCCGGAGGTGTCGTGGGTGTGCAGGTGCACCGGAAGATCGAAGCGTTCGCGCAGGGCCGTGACCAGCTTGGTTGCTGCCGCTGGGCGCAGCAGGCCGGCCATGTCCTTGATTGCGAGGATATGCGCGCCAGCGTCGACGATCTGCTGTGCCAGCTCCAGGTAGTAGTCCAGGGTGTACAGCTTCTCGTTGGCATCCAGCAGGTTGCCGGTGTAGCACAGGGCCACTTCGGCGACTGCGGTGCCGGTGTCGCGTACCGCCTTGATGGCCGGAGCCATCTGTGAAACATCGTTCAGCGCATCGAAGATGCGGAAGATGTCGATGCCTGCGGACGCGGCTTCCTTCACGAAAGCGTCGGTGACCTCGGTTGGGTATGGAGTGTAGCCCACGGTATTGCGGCCGCGCAGCAGCATCTGCAACGGGATGTTCGGCAGCTCCGCACGCAGCAGCTCCAGGCGCTTCCAGGGATCTTCGCCCAGGAATCGCAGGGACACATCGTAGGTGGCACCGCCCCAGACTTCCATGGAGAACAGCTGCGGGACGTTGTGCGCGTAGGCCGGTGCTGCCGCGAGCAGGTCGCGGGTGCGGACGCGGGTGGCCAGCAGCGACTGGTGCGCATCGCGGAAGGTGGTATCGGTGATGCCCACCGCTTTCGACTCGCGCAGGGCCTTGGCGAATCCTTCCGGACCGAGATCCAGCAGCTTCTGGCGCCAGCCATCGGCCGGCACGGCGGACTTGGAGGGGCCATCGAATGGCGAACGCTCTGGCTCGTCGGTCTTGTCACCCGGGAAAGCAGGAAGCTTCTTGCGCGGGTCGATTCCCTCGACACGGCTGCCATTTGGCTGGTTCACCGTGACATGGGCCAGGAAGTTCAGCGCCTTGGTACCGCGGTCCTGGGATTCATTGCCGGTGAGCAGATCCGGGCGGGAGTCGATGAAGTCGGTAGCGACATCACCGGCCAGGAACTGCGGATCACTGAGCACATTCTGGATGAACGGGATGTTGGTGGCCACACCGCGCACGCGGAACTCGGCCAGCGCACGGCGGGCGCGAGCCACAGCCGTCTGGTAGTCACGGCCACGGCAAGTGAGCTTGACCAGCATCGAGTCGAAGTGCGGGGACACCTCGGCGCCGGTGTAGATCGTGCCGCCATCCAGACGGACACCCGAGCCGCCGGCGGAGCGGTAGACGGTAATGGTTCCAACATCCGGACGGAAGCCATTGGCTGGATCTTCGGTGGTGATGCGGGACTGCAAGGCCCAGCCACGCACCTGGATGGTGTCCTGGCTGATCTCCAGATCCTTCAGCGACTCGCCAGCAGCGATGCGCATCTGCGCCTGCACCAGGTCGATGTCGGTAACCTCTTCGGTCACCGTGTGCTCAACCTGGATGCGCGGGTTCATTTCAATGAATACGTGCTGCCCGGCGCGGTCGCCCACGGTATCAACGAGGAATTCGACGGTGCCTGCGTTCTGGTAGCCCAGAGTCTGCGCGAACTTCACGGCGTCCCGGAACAGCGCCTGGCGAATCGATTCATCCAGATTCGGTGCTGGAGCGATTTCGACAACCTTCTGGTGGCGGCGCTGCAGCGAGCAGTCGCGCTCATGCAGGTGGACAATGTTGCCCTGCTCGTCGGCGAGGATCTGCACCTCGATGTGGCGCGGACGCAGCACTGCTTGTTCCAGGAAAACGGTGGGGTCCCCGAAGGCGGTGCCGGCTTCGCGCATTGCCGCGCCCATCAGCTCCGGCAGGTCTTCGCGCTTGTCGACACGGCGCATGCCGCGACCGCCGCCGCCGGCTACAGCCTTGACGAAGATCGGGAAGCCGATGCGATCGGCCTCGGCAATCAGGTAATCAACATCATCGCTTGGCTCGGAGGATTCCAGTACCGGAATGCCTGCCTCGCGAGCAGCCTTCAGCGCCGCTACCTTATTGCCGGCCAGTTCAAGCACGTCCGCCTTTGGACCGATGAACTTGATGCCTGCTGCTTCGGCAGCTCGTGCGAGGTCAGGATTTTCCGAGAGGAAGCCGTAGCCCGGGTAGATTGCATCCGCGCCGGCTTCTTTGGCAACGCGGATAATCTCGTCGATATCCAGGTAGGCGCGGACCGGATGGCCCTCTTCGCCGATCTGGTAGGCCTCTGCGGCCTTCTGACGGTGGATCGAATTGCGATCCTCATGTGGGTAGACAGCAACGGTCTTTGCGCCCAGCTCGTAGCCGGCGCGGAAAGCGCGAATCGCAATCTCACCGCGGTTGGCGACCAAGATCTTTTCAAACATAGTGTCCCTACATCGAATCTGTACACGCTGGTTCAACGGCACAATCAGGACTGTTCCCCTCAGGTGCAGGCCCGCCATCCCAGCGTGTCGGGTCTCGAAAAGCAGCTAGCATTTGCCACTTCTGTGAAACACACTACACGGGGATTCTCCAGAACGTCCAAACATTTCGCCTTGTGGTCAGACCACATGAAATAATTGGATCTTTGAAGTTTTAATCACTAACTGGTGCCTAATGGCAAAAACTGACGTTGCAAAGTCGGAGAAACACGGCTCGGCACACTATGATGATGAGAGACTAAAAATTCGGTGGGACGTTTAAACTAACGAACAGTGAAAGGCGTGGTCTGGTCCGTGCACGTAGTGAGCATCAGCAGCCTCAAGGGTGGCGTAGGAAAAACCTCCGTGACACTCGGATTGGCTTCAGCAGCACTTGCCGCCGGCATTCCGACTCTCGTCATTGACCTGGATCCCCATGCGGATGCCAGCACTGGCCTTGGAGTCCGGGCTAATGGGAAGCAGCCAATTGGGCAAATGCTCAAGAACGCTCGTCGCGCCCGTCTGCAAGATCAGGTTGTCGCCAGCGCTTGGCAGTCCAAGGCAGCAGAGAAGAAATCCCGTACCCGCATTCCAGTGCTCGATGTTGCCGTTGGCGACGCATTCACCGGCATCTACGATCGACCAGATCTGCGGACCCGCGACCTACGCCGCCTCTCCCAGCTTCTGAGCCGCACCAGCGGTTACCAATTGGTTCTCATCGACTGCCCGCCATCGCTGAACGGCTTGACCCGCATGGCATGGAGCGCGTCGGATCAGCTCGTGCTAGTGGCAGAACCCAGCTTGTTCTCCGTGGCCGGCACCGAGCGCACCCAGCGCGCATTGGAACTCTTCCGCCGTGAATTCGCTCCTTCCCTGGGACCGGTACGTGTTGTCGCCAACCGCGTCCGCAAGGACTCCGCGGAGCATACCTTCCGTTTGGGCGAAATGCGCCAGATGTTCGGCGACTCCATGGTCAAGCCCGAGATTCCCGAACACCCGGAATGGCAGCAGATCCAAGGTGCCGCGTACTCGGTGCACCAGTGGCCTTCCAAGGCTACTGCTCCGATGCTGGCGCAGTTCGACGCGTTGCTCAAGGAAGTCATGTCCGCAGCAGGCCCGAACAACACCTAGGCCCGGATACGGATAGCAGCTTAAGCAATTGACCGGATCTTCCTTCAAGGAAGATCCGGTCAATTGCTTAAGCTCTTGAATTATCTGCCGGCCCTAGCCGACGTTGCGCGCCGCCTTGGCAGCCCGACGGGCAGCCAATTCATCTTCTGGCAGGGTCTGCTGCACAGAGCTCTCTGAAGGCAGCTGGGCAAGGGAACCTTCCACCTCGCGCCAAACACGGCCTACGGCGATGCCGAATACGCCCTGGCCCTTCTGGACAAGGTCAATGACCTCGTCGGCGCTGGTGCATTCGTAGACCGAAGCTCCATCGCTCATCAACGTGATCTGGGCAAGGTCCTCAACGCCGCGTTCACGCAGGTGCAAAACGGCCGAACGGATCTGCTGCAGGGATACTCCGGTGTCCAGCAGCCGCTTGACAACCTTGAGCACGAGGATATCCCGGAATGAATAAAGGCGGTGGCTGCCGGATCCCTTGGCTCCGCGCACTGCCGGCTCTACCAGGCCAGTACGTGCCCAGTAGTCGAGTTGGCGGTAGGTAATGCCGGCTGCCTTGCACACAATTGGACCGCGGTAGCCGGCATGTTCATCCAGCTCAGGCAGGTCATCGGTGAAGAGCAGTCCCTGGGTGCTGGATTGCTTGTTGCCACCGTCGACCCCATAGTGAGGCCCAGTCTGGCGAGACTCCATCCAATTGCTCCTTGCGTGTCAGCACGTTCCTAAACGATTATCCAGGGACCGAATGAGAACCGCGCAGATGCGAGTGATGACCATCAAAAAACAGCTCTTTTTAAATGTCCCTATGCAAAGACGGTACGGCGATAACGACTAATGGTCAAAGACCTTCAAGCTTAACTTTAAGGCGTGTCGCGCAGGCTTGGGGAATTACCCAATTCAAGGCCAATATTCCACTGAAACCAAACGCGCGATATCTACGAAGAAAAATCTTCTGGATCAATATTGTCCAAGAATTCACGGAATTCGCGCAACTGCTCTTCGGGTGCCTCTTCGCCGCCAGTTTCATTCTCGATGGCCACGCCAGCTTCTTCCAGGACGTGCTCGGCGCACATGATCGGGCACTGGGCGCGCACGGCAAGGGCGACGGCATCCGAGGAACGGGAATCTACGCGTTTGCCGTTGGAAAGGACAAGCTCCGCGACGAACACGGCATTGTTTACCGAGACTATTTCGATCCGCTCAAGCTTCACGTCCATGCTTTCAATGACGCTGAGCAGCAGATCATGGGTCATCGGCCGAGGCGGAGTGAGCCCTTGTTCAGACATTGCGATGGCCGAGGCTTCGGGCGCACCTATCCACAGCGGAAGGTAGAGATTACGCTCAGGGTATTTGAGCAGCAACAGCGGCTGATTCGCCGGCAATTGAATACGGATTCCGGCAAACTCCAGTTCCAGCATGCTAGCCCCTTAGAGTTGTTGTTGCCTGTTCGAATTCAGCCTAGCGATCCAGTTGGGAAATAGCACGTTGCACCAGGGCCTCGTGAATTTCCAGGCACTGGCGCGAGATTTCCTGGGCCTCTTCCGCAGCGCGGGCACGAGCGGAGACTTCAGGCTTCTTCAGTTCGTTGCCGACAATCGATTCAATCAGCGAGAACTCGCGATCAGCTGCGGTACGGAACTGCCGCAGGTGGCGAGGTTCAACGCCATGGCCCGCCAGCTGAACGGCCGATTTGGTGACCTTGATGCTGTTGGCGTCGAACAGGCCAGCAACCGGTTCGATCAAGCCGAACTTTATCAATTCGCCAACGAGCTCCTCGCTGGCACCGGTCAGCCCCTGCAGTTCAGCCAAGGACACCGAACGGGTTTTGCGCTCCACGGCCTCAGCCATGTCATCGTTGACCGCCTGTGGCGCCACCGGGGCTCCCCCAGGCAATGCTGCTGGCGCTTCACCGCGATCCACCGAGTCGAGATGGTCCTTGATGACCTTCAACGGCAGGTACTGGTCGCGCTGAACCGAAAGGATGAAACGCAAGCGGCTCACATCCGACGCGGAGTACTTTCGATATCCAGCGGAGGTACGTTGCGGGATGATCAGTCCCTTGTCTTCCAGGAAGCGGATCTTGGACGCAGTGACACGTGGGAACTCATCCTTGAGTTCCGAGAGCACCTCGCCGATATTCAGCGCGGCCTGCCGGAAGGTCTCGTGGCGTTGAGCCTCGAGACGTGGGCTGCGGGCTGCGTCAAAGATCGGCAAAGGGTCTACACCTCGGATGTATGGATATGTCGGCGTGCCAGACGCCGGCGGACAAAACCTCGAACTCTACTAGTTTAAAGGTTCGGAACGCTTTGGTAGAAATTCAGGCGGAATTTGCCGATCTGAACCTGAACACCAGTGCTCAACGGGATCTCGTCGATACGGTCGCCGTTGATGTAGGTACCATTCAGCGATCCGATGTCGCTGAGCGTGAACCTCGCGTCCGTTCGGGAGAACTTGGCATGCCGACGCGAAACGGTCACATCGTCCAGGAAGATATCCGCGTTTGGATGGCGGCCTGCGATGCTCTCGTCGGTGTCCAGCAAGAAGCGTGCGCCCTTGTTTGGTCCGGAATGGGCAATCAGCAGCGCAGAACCAGCTGGCAGGGCGTTAACTGCGTTTTTCTCATCCTCACTCAGGGTGTAGATGACCGAAGGTTCAGCACCCTTGTGCACCGCAGGAAGAGCGATATTGGTCGTCTCAGAGGCAGACTCGTTGTGCGGGTCAACCGGCCGATGTTCCGACATTATGGGGTCCTCCAGAAAATTCTGTTAACAGTTCGTGCGTGACGACCTTGAGTTCTGTGTTGGCACAGTCAGTAATACCAAACTATTTACAGATTAGCCTACTCACTGCCCAACTGATAACAGAAAAGTACATATTTTCCGCTGCAAGGGATTGCCAGTGTGGCAAGATGCCAAGAGAGACGATGATGCCTTGGCAGCCCCTGCACTTCGATCCTTTCCCACAGATGGAGGCGATGCAATGAGAATTCAGGAACTTTCAGGTGAATCATGACGAAGATACTTCTCAAACGCGCGTATACCGCGCCCAGCGTCGAGGACGGCTACAGGATCCTGGTTGACAGGCTCTGGCCGCGCGGGAAGAGCAAGGCTGCCCTTCAGCTGGATCACTGGGCCAAGGCCTTGGCACCGAGCACCGGGCTTCGCAAAGGCTGGGATCACGATGCCGACCGCTTTGGCGAATTTGCGCAGCACTATCGCGCCGAGCTAGATCAGAACCCCGCTGTCGATGGCTTTCTGGAAGTACTGGACCAGCATCCCGTGGTCACTTTGGTCTACGGAGCAAAAAATGAGCAGGCTAATCATGCTGTGGTGTTGCGTGACTATCTGCTCGATCAGCTCTCTGGTCCGTAGGCGGCACGAAGCACACGCCGTCGGCACACACCATATCCGAATCGACCACCTGCTGAAGGTCAAAGCTGAATTCCTGGCTCACCGTGGCACCTTTCATCGAAGTCCTGTCCCTTGGTGGTTCAACCACGTTGCGCCGAAAAATATTCCGCACTTCCACGCGACGCCCTGCGCAGGGAAACCGATGGCACCGCGAGATACTCGCGGTGCCATCGGTGATATGTGGAGCGAGGGCGCTACTAGTTCTGCTCCAGCAGGATCGGCTCGAAGAAACGGGCCAGCTCGTTGGCCGCATCCAATGGCAGGATGCTGGCAACATACATATCCGGACGGACGATCACGATCGCGCCATCGCGGGAGATCTGGCGCTCCTCGAAGATGTCCGAGCCGTCCAATGCGGTGTAGACCTTCTCGTAATCCATCAGGCCGAACACGCCGGTGTCCGGACGGAACACCTTCGGCGCGTCATTCACGTTCATCGTGGTGTAGTCCTGCTGGTAGACCACCTTGACATCGAACAGCGCGTCGGCGTCGGCACCCTTCGGCGTGAAGCGAACCAGTGGCGAGCGCTCATTCTCCAGCAGCCAACTCGACAAGGCGGCAATTTTCTGGGACTCTCCCACCGGCTGCTGATCAGCAAAGACGTAGATGCGGTAGCGGCCGTCGGCACGATGGTGGTGGCCCAGGTGCGTTGGGTTGGCATCGGCCAAGCGCATGACTTCCGAAGAGCGGAAGCGCTTGCCCACGGGGAATCCGGCGGCCAGCTCCTGGTGCTCCTTGCCGGCGACCAGCGCAGATGCCGCGTACTCGGTCATGAAGCCGGCAGGGAATTCGGCCGTGCGTACATAGAACTCGGCAACGCCTTCTTGGCCTTCAAGCTCCTTCGCAGTAGCAGCCATGATGGAGGACCACTTCTTGTCGAAGTCGATCAGGTCCTTGGCGATCACCTTGCGCTCGTCCGAGTAGGTGCGCAGCAGGCTTTCCGGAGCTTGGCCCGAGAGCACATAGCCGATCTTCCAGGCCAGGTTGAACCCGTCCTGCATGGAGACGTTCATGCCTTGGCCGGCCTTGGCCGAGTGGGTGTGGCAGGCGTCGCCGGTAATGAACACGCGCGGCTCACGGGTACCGATCTCTTCAACCGGCACATCATCGAAGCGGTCAGCCAGCCGGTGGCCTACTTCGTAGACGCTGTGCCACGCGACGTCCTTGACCTCGAGGGTATAGGGATTCAAAATCGCCTTGGCGCGCTCGATGATTTCTTCCAGCGGAGTCTCGCGGACCTTGCCGTTATCCCCTTCCGGAACTTCACCCAGGTCGACGTAGAGGCGGAAGAGCTGCCCGCCTTCGCGCGGAATCAGCAGGATCGAACCAGCCTTGGAATGGATGGCGCACTTGGTGCGCACATCCGGGAAGTTGGTCAGGCCCAGGGTGTCCATGACGCCCCAAGCGTGATTGGCCTTGTCACCGGAGAGCTTCGCGCCGATCGAGCGGCGGACATTGCTTCTGGCCCCATCGGAACCGACCACGTACTTGGCACGCACTACACGCTCAATGCCGTCATTGCTCTCGCCGCAGCCGATCAGGGTGACCTTCACCGGGTACTCTTCGCCGTCTTCAACGACCAGTTCCTTGAAGTCCCACCCGTAGTCCGGGACGGTGCGAGCTGGGGAGTTCGCCGCGAAATCAGCGAAATAGTCGATAACGCGCGCCTGGTTGACCACGAGGTGCGGGAATTCGCTGACGCCGGTTGGATCATCGGCGGTGCGGTCGGTGCGGATGATCTGATCCGGGTTCTGCGGATCAGGGTTCCAGAAGGTGGTTTCCTTGATGATGTAGGCCTCGGCGGTGATGCGCTCGGCAAAACCGAAAGCCTGGAACGTCTCCACCGTGCGTGACTGGATCCCGTCGGCCTGGCCGATTTCCAGGCGGCCGGGCCGTCGGTCGATGATGCGGGTGTGCACATCAGGGAACTGGGAAAGCTGGGCGGCGGTGATGATGCCTGCGGGACCGGCACCGACGATCAGCACATCCATGACATCGGGCATCTCCATGGGACGGTTTATGCCCACGCCAGCCGCTGGCTGCACCCGTGGATCGGCTGAAATGTATCCGTTGTGGTGAAACTGCACCGTTTCATCCCCCAATTCCCTGTGATGACCTCAGTCAATAAATATGATGTTCGATATTAGAACTGCATGATCTTTTATCGCACACTAATCATATACAATCTGTGAGCTCAGGCACAAGTTCACGCACGCTGCGCCGGCCACCCTAAGCCGCAGATGGGCAGAAGCCCCGGCGCAATAACCTCGCGCCGGGGCCCATCACTGATGCCAGCTGCTACCGATGCTCCCACTCGGGTCCGGCATACTCCAGCATCTGCTCTTCATTAAGTTGCGAACGCCCATAGGCTCCGTGCACCGCGTTGAACTTCCCGCCAATCTCCAAGTCGCGCGAGGACGAGATATCTCCGACCAGCCACGGCTTCCATTTGGTGGCCGACAGATAGGGGCGGATGATGCTGGCCGTGGCAGCGCAATCCGCGGCAAATCGCAGGATCGCCGATGGTTCCCGATCCGCTCCCTCGCGAATGATGGCCAGGACCAGGCAGCACCGGTCTTGCGCGAGGCCCTGGGCCTGGCCCAACTTCACGATTCGCGCACCGAGCTAGTGCCTTATCCGCTGATCGTGCCAGCCCCGAATTCGCCGCATGCCGGTCAGCAGCGCATCAAAATGCGTGATGTCCTGGTCGATCAGGCGGATGAGCAGTTGGGCGATGCCATGGCGCAGTCATTGGCCCATCGGGCCAGCCTGGTCGGCGAATTGCGGGCCTTGGGCGGTGCCGTAGCCCGGGTTCCGGCCCACGCCACCGCCTGGGGGTCGCGGCATCAAGAAGTGCTGGCAGCTACCTGGATCCACCCGTTGGGCATCGCCGAGCAGGACCAGTCGTTCGCTGCCCTGCAGGTTCTGGGCACCGGCGCGTACGGCGCCTACTCTTCGGACGTTCGCCGTTCGGCTGCCGAGCTCGCCTGGCCTGGGCAGACCGGAACCCGGCTGCGTGCCCTGTCCGAGAGAACTGACCCGCAGCACCTGTTTGATGGCGGACTGAACTTGAGAAGCCAGAACTCCAGCGCTACCTGATCAGCTCGACGCGTCCTGCTTCCACCCCGAGCCGATGCACCACCGAATGCTCGCGCATTTTCTGCTGCCAGCGCCGGTCGTGGCTGACCGTGACCACGGCGCCCGGATATTCCGCCAGCGCTGACTCCAGCTGCTCCACCAAGGCCGGTGAGAGATGGTTCGTCGGCTCGTCCAGGAACAGCATCTGCGCTTTGGTGCTGACCGCAATAGCCAGTTCCAGGCGGCGGCGCTGGCCTACCGAAAGCGCCATGGGGTGCCGCAGGAAATCCTGCGGCGAAAACAGGCCCAGCTGGGCCAGGGACGCACCGGCGTCCTGGACATACTGGCCGGTGGCCGCGGCGAAGGCTTCAACCAGGGTGCTGCCAGGAAAAATTCCGACTTCCTGGCGGAGCCAACCGCAGTGCAAGTTGGCAGCGCGCTCGATCTTCCCCTCGGCGCATTCCAGTTCTCCGGCGAGCATTTTGAGCAATGTGGATTTGCCAGCACCATTGGGGCCGGTGACTAGCCAGCGCTCGCCGAGCTTGATGTCGAAGCGTGGCGTGGACAGTTTCGGATCCGAGCCGCGCCAGGCGTTCATCACCTGCAGCAAGGTTTCGCCACCAGCCTGGTCCTGGGTGCTGCCGGGCATCAAGAACGACAGCTCAGCAGCCGGCTCGGGTGCCCGGTGGGTTTCGAGGTCTTCGATTCGGGATTTTGCCTGGCGGATCTTGGAGGTCGACCCATGGCTGGAATCGCGGGCCCGGAAATTTCCATGTCCAAAACTGGATTTCTCCTGCTTGCGCGGAATGGCGCTGACGCGTGAAGCATACTTATCAACCAAGTTCTGTGAACGCTCAAGCTCCTGCACCCAATTTTCGTAGGCGACGCGGATCGCGATGCGCTCCTGCTCCTTGGCATGCAGATAACCGTCATAGCCATTGCCGTAATGCGCGACCGACCCGTCGGCAACCTCAACGATGGATCGGGCAAAACGCTTGAGGAACATCCGGTCATGGCTGATCAGCACCAGCGCACCGCGATGCTTATCCAGGGTGCGCTCCAGCCAGTTCATGGCCGCCTCGTCCAGGTCGTTCGTTGGTTCATCGAGCAGGAGCAATTGCGCACCCGAACACAGGACACAGGCCAGCGACAGCCGGGATCGCTGCCCACCGGAAAGTTGGGACACAAGGCGCTGGCGATCCAGATCTCCTAGGCCCAGCTGCTCCAAGGCGCTATCCAGGCGCGGAGCCAGCGAATAGCCGTCGGCCGCCTCATACAGGTCGGTAACCTGCTGCAGCTGCTTCATCAAACGTTCGGCGACAGGTTCTGGAGCATCTTCGAGCTTGGCCGAGACGACGCGCATCAAGCCTTCCAGTTCACGGAAGCGCCGATGATAGGAATCGATCACCTGTTGCACGCTCATGTTCGCAGCGAAGCTCGGGTTCTGCGCAGCGTAGGCAACGGCACCGGGCGCGTTCATCTTCCGCTGCCCGTGGTCGGGTTCGAGATTCCCTGCAATCACGCGCATCAGCGTGGATTTTCCCGAACCGTTATCGCCAAGTACTGCGATGCGGTCGGTACCGGAAATTGCAAGGTCGATGCCGGTCAGCACATCCCGTTCGCCGAAACTGACTGCGATGCCTTGCAATGAGCATACGTAGTCCGGTTCGGTTTCGCGCTCATGCTGGGAAGACTGGTGGATATTTTGGGACTGGGTCATGGGAGTTTCCTGCCTAGCACCGGTTCGCCGAGTAATCAGGGCCGGTGCGGTGCTGGTGGTTGGCGGGCACCACAAAGGTGCAATGAATATGGCGTCAGCGGAGCGAAGCTCGACACTGGTTACCGCCTAGAGGAAATGGACTCCATGAATTAACGTTCCCACCATTCAAGGCTAAGCCCAAGCCATCACAACAGGCAAGGTTTTGCGCACTACAGCTCGATGATGCCCTCAATCAGGACGTTCGCGGCCCCGCCAACCCAAAGCTGGCCGTCGGCCAAGTCCAGATGCACATGCCCATCGCGTCCGACTTTCGCACCCTGCCGGTTGACCAGTGGCGCGGTGGCGTGCCCGGTGGCCATCAGCCATTGCGTGGCCGCTCCATTCAGGCTTCCGGTGACCGGATCCTCGCGCAAGCCCCCGTTTTCGATGGCCAGAGCTCGGACTTCGAATTTTTCCGGTGCCGACGACTGCGGCAGTGCGCCGAAGACCCCGATTTTCCAGCGTCCCGGCCTATTGGGGATCCGCGGTGCGATGTCCAAAACCTGCTGCGAGTTTTCCAGCAGCACCGCGGCCCACCCCGGCCCGTTGTCCGTCCACTGCGAATCCACAATCTGCTCGGGCTCAATGCCCAGGATCTGGATCATTTCCGTCAGTTCGTGCGGCGCAATTGCACCGGTTCGAACAGCCGGCGGCGAAGCAAAGGAAAGCGTTTCACCTTCGATCCTGATCGGTACCAAACCAGCTTCGCACTCGACGACCAGCTGCTTCGGATCCTGCGGCACTCCTCCGGCCTGCAGCCAGGCACGCGCTGTGCCCAAGGCAGGGTGGCCGGCAAATGGGAATTCGCGTTCGCGCGCAAAGATGCGGAAACGGTAGTCGGCCCGCTCATCGCTGGCCGGCAGTACGTAGGTGACCTCGGAGAGATTGGACCAGAGCGAGTAGTCCTGCATCGACTCGGTATCCAGGCCCTGCCCGTCGAGCACCACGCCTAGCGGGTTGCCCTTGTACGGGGTGGCGCCGAAGACATCGACCTGCTGGAATCTGCGTTGCATTGGACCATCTTCCGGATCTTCGCCGTGGGTGTGGAATTCTGGGGAGGCACGGCAAAACCCCGCCGAGAGAAACTCTCGACGGGGTTTTCCGATTGGATCGTCGGGCTAACAAGATTTGAACTTGCGACCTCCTCACCCCCAGTGAGGCGCGCTACCAAGCTGCGCCATAGCCCGATGCCCTCGCAGCCGTTATCCCCAAGTCGTGAGAACCAAGGGTGCCGTCTGCGAAAAGCTCCTTTATTAGCCTACACCAAGTGAAGGGCTAAATTCGAAATTTAGCGATTGCGTCCGCGGCGCTCGCGGATTCGCATCGAAACCTCGATGGGGCTTCCTTCGAAACCGAAGGTTTCGCGCAGCCGCCGGGTGATGAAGCGGCGGTAGCCTGGATCCAGGAAGCCGGTGGTGAACAGCACGAAGCGCGGCGGACGGGCCGAAGCTTGGGTGCCGAACAGGATGCGTGGCTGCTTGCCGCCGCGCACCGGGTGCGGGTGGGCTGCGACAAGTTCGCCCAGGAAGGCGTTCAGCTTGCCCGTTGGAATGCGCTTGTCCCAGGATTCCAGCGCGGTATTCAGTGCGGGAACGAGCTTGTCCTTGTGCCAGCCGGTCTTCGCCGAGATATTCACGCGCGGTGCCCACTCGATATGGGCAAGGTCGCGCTCGATCTCCTGGTCCAGGTAGTAGCGGCGATCCTCATCCACCTCATCCCACTTGTTGTAGACGATGACCATCGCGCGGCCGGCTTCGATGGCCAGCTGGATGATGCGCACGTCCTGCTCGGAGATGGTTTCATTGGCAGCCAGCAGGATGACGGCGACTTCGGCCTTCTCCAGCGCCGTCTGGGTACGCAACGACGCGTAGTAGTCCGAGCCGACGGCCATGTGCTGGCGGCGGCGGATACCGGCGGTATCCACGAAGCGCCAGACTTCGCCGCCCAGCTCGACAAGTTCGTCCACGGGATCGCGGGTGGTGCCGGCCAGATCGTCGACAACTACGCGCTCGGAGCCGGCCACCTTGTTCAGCAGCGAGGACTTGCCCACATTCGGACGGCCGATCAGCGCAATGCGGCGCGGACCGCCCGATGGGATCATGCCGCCGAAAGCCGAATGGGCCGGCATTTTCTCCATGACAGCGTCCAGCAGGTCGGCGGTGCCGCGGCCGTGCAGGGCCGAGACTGGCCATGGCTGGCCGAATCCCAGTCCCCACAGCGCGGCGGCTTCGGCTTCCTGGTTGAAGTCGTCGACCTTGTTGGCCACTAGGAAGACCGGCTTGCCCTTCTTGCGCAGCATCTTCACCACAGCCTCGTCGGTTGCGGTCGCGCCCACGTGGGAGTCGACCACGAAGAGGATGGCGTCAGCGACGTCGGCGGCAATTTCGGCCTGGTCGGCAACCGAGGCGTGGATGCCCTTGGCATCGTGCTCCCAGCCACCGGTATCGACGATGGTAAATGGGCGTCCCACCCACTCGGCGGAATAGGACACGCGGTCGCGGGTGACGCCCGGGGTATCCTCGACTACCGCTTCGCGGCGGCCCAGGATGCGGTTGACCAAGGTGGACTTGCCGACGTTAGGTCGTCCGATAACAGCCAGGACCGGCGGAATGACAACGTCTTCATCGTCGTCATCGAAGCTATCCAGGCCTGCAAGCAGGGCGGAGTCCTCTTCGTCCAGTTCGTAGTCTTCCAGTCCGCTGAGCAGGGCCTGGGCGCGAACCGCGGCCTCTTCCTCGCTCAGTTCGGCCAGGCGCTCGGCGATATCGTCGTCTCCAACGGGGATGTATTCCTCGTCGTGGGTGGAGTTGTTCTCGCTCATGATTTTCCCTTCACAGCGATCGTAATCTTCATCGGCTCTCGCCGAGGATGGGCACCAGCTTTAGGCTAGTTTTTCGTTGCAGTGCCGACTGCGTCAAGCACTGCGTCGATGGTCTGCTCGAAATCCAGGTCCGAGGAGTCTACGGTCATTACTCCGTCGGCAGCCTGGGTGAAGTTCACCACGGTGGAGTCCTTCGCATCGCGCGCCAGCACCTGGGTAGCCAGCTGCGACTCGTTCTGCGATCCGCCCAGCTGCAGGCCGCGGCGGCGCAGGCGGGCTTCTTCCGATGCGGTCAGCAGGATGCGCGCATCGGCATCCGGGGCGACCACGGTGGTGATGTCGCGGCCTTCGGCCACGATGCGGGTGTTGGCCGCAATGATTTCCTGCTGGCGGCGGACCAGTTCGGCACGCGCGTCCAGATTGGTGGCAACGGTGGAAACCTGCTCGGAGATGCGTGGTTCGCGGATTGCCGCGGTCACGTCTACACCGCCGATTTCAACCAGTTCAGCATCAGGATCGACCGAGATGGACAGCTTGGCATCGCGCACGGCCTGGGCAATGGCCTCGGCGTTGGACAGATCGGTGCCATCGGCGAGCACCGAGTAGGTGATCGCACGGTACATGGCGCCGGTGTCCAGGTAGGCTGCGCCCAGCTTGCGGGCGACGGCCTTGGAGACCGAGGACTTGCCGGAGCCGCTAGGGCCGTCGATGGCAATAACCAGCTTGTCGTTGTTCAAGGTGCTCACTGGGCTACCTTCCATCCGTTCTTGGTCAATACATCTATCAATTCATCGCGCCGGCCGGGCACGACCGAAACATCCACCATGCCGACCTGATGGCCCGCGGAGTGCTCCATGCGCAAATCCTCGATGTTGATCTGCGCGTCGCCGATTTCGGTCAGCAACTGGGCGATCTGCCCCGGCCGGTCATCGATCACGACGGTGACCAACGCGAACGCCTGCGGCGGTGCGCCGTGCTTGCCCGGAATCCGGGCCTTGCCGGCGTTGCCTTCGGTCATCAGCTGCGAGAGGTCCAGCAGCGCGCCGGGGCCCTGCGGGTTCTGCAGCGTGCTGATCAGCCGGTCCAGATCTTCCTTCATCCCGGTCAGGATCGGCACCAGTGCGGCGGCATTGTGCGAGAAGATCTGGATCCAGAGCTTCTCGTCGCTGGCCGCGATGCGCGTGGTGTCGCGCAGCCCGTTGCCCGCCAAGGCCAGCTGGTGGCTTTCGGCGTTCAGCAGGCGCGAGGCGATCATCGAGCTGGCCGCTTGCGGGAAGTGGCTGATCAGCGCGACGGACTCATCGTGCTCGGCCACGCTCATCCGGTACATGGTCGCACCCAGGTCGATGGCCAGGGATTCGGCGGCTTTGACCCGCGAAGCCTGCGCGCCTTCATGGGCGCAGATGACCCACGGCATGGAGGTGAACAATTCGCCACGGGCCGCGGCCGGTCCGGACTTCTCCCGGCCCGCCATCGGGTGCGTCCCCACATAGCGGGAAGTCTCGGCCTCGCCCAGCCGCTCGTCCGCCAGCACGCCGGCCAGGATCGAGCCCTTGACACTGGCGATGTCCACCACGGCCGCGTTCGGATAGGCCAGCAGCGCGTCGCCCACCAGGGCGGAGGTGACATCCGGTGGAGCACCGATCACGACCAGTTCCGGGGCGATCTGCTGGTGCTCCAGCAGCACCCCGGCGCCAATGTCCTGGGCTACTCCGGCAGCGGTCGGCGAAATATCCGACAGGTAGACGTGCACGCCCTTGGCGCGCAGGCCCAATCCCACCGAGGTGCCCAGCAAGCCGGTGCCGATGACCAGCACCGGGCCTGCAAGGTGAGAAGACGCCATGGGCTACATCCCCACCATGGCCATGAGGTGCCCGACTTCCTGGTTGCCCAGGGAGCGGATGGTGCCCTGCTTCTGGTCGCCCAGCAGCACCGGACCCACGGCAACGCGCACCAGGCGCTGGACCGGGTGGCCTACGGCGTCGAACATGCGGCGCACGATGCGGTTGCGGCCCGAGTGCAGGGTCACCTCGACCATCACGTGCTTCGGGGTGGTGGCGATGATCTTCAGGTCATCGACCTTGATCCAGCCATCTTCGAGCTTGATTCCCTCGCGCAGCTGGTTGCTTACCGCACGCGGCAGCGGGCCGGGGATCTGCACCAGGTAGGTCTTGGGGACTTCGTACTTCGGGTGCTGCAGGCGGTTGGCCAGCTCGCCGTCGTTGGTCAGGATCAAGACGCCTTCGGTCTTGTAGTCCAGTCGGCCAACGTGGAACAAGCGCAGCGAGTGGTGCTCGTTCTTGAAGTAGTCGGCGATGGTGCGGCGGCCCTCCGGGTCATCCATGGTGCACATCACGTGCTTCGGCTTGTTGAAGACGAAGTAGCGGTTTGCCTGGTTCATCTGGATGCGCATGCCATCGACGTGGATGCGGTCCTTGGCTGGATCCACGCGCGAACCCAGCTCGACGACCAGGTTGCCGTTGACCTCGACGCGGCCTTCGAGGATCATCTCCTCGCAGACGCGGCGCGAGGCCACCCCGGCGTTGGCCATGGCCTTCTGCAGGCGGATGCCGTCCTGCTGCTCGCCGTTGATCTCGCGAGCTGCCTGGCTTTCGGCACGAGCCTGGGCGCGGGCGCGCTGGGTCGGGCGCGCATAGTTGGTCGGCACGGAGTTGCCGAAGCGTTCCTTGCCGAAAGCACGCTCGGAGTTCTTGCGCGGTGCTGCGGTGTTGCGCTTGGCCGAATTCGACTTTTCCCCTGGCTTGCCCGAGGCGGACTTGCCATACGGCTTCTCGCCGAATGGCTTCTCGCCGAAGGACTTGCCACCGGTGCGGCCTGCACCGCCTGGCTTGCCGTAGGCCTTGCCGCCGGTAGTGCCGCGGCCGCCTGCTGGCTTGCCGCCGAAGTTTGAATTGTTGCCGCGATCGTTGCGGCCTGAGGATGGTCCCCTGCTCATGCTTGCCTGTGTCCCTTGCTGTTACGTGTTCGCTGCGCGAGCCCGCCAGTCTTGGGGCTTCACGCGTGGTTGGTCCGTTGTAGCTGCCGGCTGGCAGCTACCTAGTCGTCGTAGGTTGCCGAATCGAGCGATTCGAGGTCGGCCACCCCGGGAAGATACGGGGACAGCGCAGGCAACTCATCAAGCGAGCCCAGTCCCAGTCGTTCCAGGAAGTATTCGGTGGTTTGGTACAGCGTCGCTCCGCCATCCCCAACTTCCGGATACTCCGTGATCAATCCGCGGGTGAGCAGCGTGCGCACCACTGAATCGACGTTGACACCTCGAATCGCCGAAATACGTCCACGCGAGACCGGCTGTCGGTAAGCGATGACAGCCAGGGTTTCTAGGGCGGCCTGTGACAGGCGTGCTGTCTGCCCGTCGAGCACATAACTGGAGACGAAATCGGCGTAATCGGCCCGCGAATAGAAGCGCCACCCGGAGGCGACGCGACGCAGTTCAAATCCGCGCGGGCGATCCTTACTATCATACTCGGTAGCAAGGGTCTCCAAAGCGGCGGCAACCCTGGCGGTGGGGACTTCGAAGATTTCGGCCAAACGCGCCGAAGATACGGGGATATCGGCGACCATCAGCACCGCTTCAAGGCCCGATTCCAGGCCTCCTGGCAGCTGGTCAATGGGTGCAATCTCACTCATGATCCACCTCACCACCACTCCCCTCGTAGTCGTCTTGCACGGCCTGCGCATCGAAACTGGACTCCTGGACCAGCGAGATCAGCAGCGGGCCGAGCGGATCTTCCTGCGCAAAGCTAATGGCTTTCTGCCTGAACATCTCCAACAATGCCAGAAAACGCACGACCACCACCAGCTGCGCATCCGCGTCTGCCACCAGCTCGGTGAATGCCAGCGTGCCGCGGGCTTCGAGCAGGGCGGTGATCGCATCGGCTTCCTCGGCAATGGTGACGTTCGCCCCGTGCAGGTGCCCGATGCCGACCTCTGTTTCCGGTTCCGGCTTCGGCGCCAGCGCCTTGGCCGCCATCGCGGCCAAGGCGTCGGGCCCGATGCTGAACACCAGTTCCGGCAGCAGGGCAGCGAACTGCGGTTCCAGCGAGACTTCGCGGGGATGGCGCGCTCCCTCGATTCCGTAGCGTTCGCCCAAGAACTCGGCGGCCTGCTTGAAGGCCTTGTACTGCAGCAGCCGCGCGAAAAGCAGGTCGCGGGCTTCGAGCAGCTCGAAGTCCTCCTCATCGGCCATTTCGCCGCGCGGCAGCAAGCGGGCCGCCTTCAAATCCAGCAGCGTGGAGGCGACCACGAGGAATTCGGTGGTTTCATCGAGCACCTTCATCCCGTCGCTCCCCTCGGCGGCACTGGTGGCTTGCAGCTCGCGCAGGTAGGCGATGAATTCGTCGGTGACCTCTGCCAACGCGACCTCGGTAATATCCAGCTCGCGTTTGGTAATCAGGTGCAGCAGCACATCGAAGGGCCCGTTGAAATTCTGCAGGGCAAGGCGAAAACCGCCAGCCGATTCCTGCTCAGCTCCTGCTGGCGTGGTGGAATCGGTGGCGGCTTCTTCGCTGAGCGTGGCGCTCATTACGGGGCACCACCACGCCAAATCAGTTCGCGGGCGAGGTTGCGGTAGGCCTCAGCGCCCGGGTGGTTGGCGGCGTAGGAAGTAATCGGTTCGGCGGCCACGTTCGCGTCGGCGAACTTGATGGTGCGCTTGATGACGGTCTCGAAGAGCTTGTCGCCGAAGGCCTCATCCAGCCGGGTGATGACCTCGCGGCTGTGCAGGGTGCGGGCGTCGTACATGGTGGCCACCACGCCGTCCAACTCCAGCACCTGGTTCAGCCGGTCCTTGACCTTGTCGATGGTTTCCATCAGCAATGCCACCGCACGCAGCGCAAAGAACTCTGCGGTCAGCGGGATGATCACGCCATGGGCGGCGGTGAGCGCGTTGATGGTCAGCAGGCCCAGCGATGGCTGGCAGTCGATGAGCACCACATCGTAGTCGTCGATGACATTGCGCAGCGCACGTTCCAGCACCTGCTCGCGGGCGACCTCGTTGACCAGCTGCACCTCGGCTGCGGACAAATCGATGTTGGCTGGCAGCAGATCGATGTTCTCGACGTCGGTCTTCACGATGGCGTCGGTGATCTTCACCTTGCGGTCCATCAGCACGTTGTAGACGGTGATGTCCATTTCATGCGGGTTGGTTCCGAAGCCGGCAGACAGCGCGCCCTGCGGGTCGAAGTCCACCAGCAGCACCTTGCGGCCGTACTCGGCGAGCGCGGCGGCGAGATTGATGGTGGAGGTGGTCTTGCCAACGCCGCCCTTCTGGTTCACCATGGCGATCACGCGTGCCGGGCCGTGCGATGGCAACGGTGCTGGCACGGGGAAATCTGTCAATGGCTTGCCAGTAGGACCCACTGGGCGAGGCTCCTTGAGCATCCCCGCTCCGCGGTGCTTGTTTCCCTGTTCCTCGCTCACGATGGGTAAACCACACTTCCCGTTCGATAAACCTGATTCTTCGAGCTGTAAGCTCTTTTCAAGGTTATCGGTCGAAGCAAAAGATCTTGGTTTTTTGGGTTCTTCCACGGCGAGCCTTTACCTTGAACCTTAGCTCTAATGTTGTATGCGAGCTGAACGCAATCTGGCATTTACGGGAAGGGCGCGATGCGCACCATTGAAAAGCTCGCCAGCTGGGCGGAAGCCGAGCCAGGCAGCAAGCAGGCAAGGGTCCGTGTGCTCCTCCAGGCCCAACTGGACGACTGGCTATTCATCGTGGTGCTCGACGACCGCGGATGGTCCAGCAGCGAAGAATGGGCGCAGGTGACGCCGGCCGGAATCCGCGAAACCGCGTTGGTTGTGGTGGGCCCGGATGAACCGGCACCGGGGTGGACACGGGCCGAGGAGCTGCATGCTTATTGGGAGTACATCCAGTCGATTCTCGCTGCGCAACAGCTGCACGCGTCGATCGACGAGCTGATGGCTCTGGATCATGAGGTCCAGTTCGGCCCGCGCCTGCAGCGCCTGCTCACCGCGGCCGGCCACTGACCTGTGTGCTTCTGGGCCGAAAACCGGAATCATCATGAGCCAGGATTCCCGCGCCATGCACCGCTTGGACGGTACGCGACCTGCTCGACCACCCCTGCGATCTGGCCCAAGCCACCGGCCAGGCACTGGAGGGTGATCCTGCCGTGGAGTCCCCGGCTGGGCAGCGCCCTGGTGCCCAGCCCGATCATCCGCTGGCTATTCGGATAAGTTCTTGATCCTGGCGCATTCCGGTGGTCGAATGGTTCCACACGCGCCGGCATCCGGCGGCATAAGGGGCGAGGCAGATGTTCACGGGAATGCTCAGCAATTGCACGGTATCGAATTTGGCCCGAGCCGAGCACTGGTACGCGCGGCTCTTCAACCGGGCGCCGGACCAGCTGCCCATGGACGGGCTGCTCGAATGGCATCTGGCCCCGGGATTCGGAGTCCAGGTCTTCGCGGAGCCCGACCGTGCCGGATACAGCACGCTGGTCCTGGAAGTGGCCGACCTCGACGCGCAGGCCGCGCGCCTGCTGGATGCGGGCATCGGGCATCACGGCCCGCAGCCCGGCGGCGGAGCACGGATCGTGCAGCTGCAGGATCCCGACGGCAACCGGGTGGTGCTCGCTTCGCCCTTGCCCGGCCTCTCGCGCTGAGCCGGGCATCAGGCTCTCAGGCTTGCTCGGCCAACCAGTCGAAAGACAACGGCAGCAGCTCGCGAATGCCGATGCTGCGCGCCCCGTGCGGGGTATCGACGATGACCCGCAGCCACGGATAGCTATCAGCCATCACCTGGCGGCAGCGCCCGCACGGGTTTTTGATGCCGCGCCCCTGGTTGCCCACTGCCACCACCACCTGCGGATCCCTTGCCCCGGCCGCACGGGCCGCACCGAAGGCCACCAGCTCTGCACACGGGCCTCCGGTGAAGTGGTAGAAATTCACGCCGGCGTGCATGGCGCCGTCGGCAGCCAGCACCGCGGCACCCATGGTGTGCACCCCGTCGCCGCCATCGGGCGCGTCGGTTGCTGCCTCAATGGTCCGCCGGGCGAGTTCGACCAGTTCTTCTTCGGCGTCTGCCAGTGCACGATACTGCTGCCGGTGCGGTGTCCCGTTCATTGCTCCAGCCTAGCTGCCCAGTTCCGCAAGCCACGGGTCCCAAGCCTGGCTGGCCATCCCCGCCAGCAGGTCATAGCCTGCTGCGCGCGGGTGCGCTCCATCATCGGCGGCCACTTGGCGGCGCCACAGCTCATGTCCCGCGAGATCCCCGAACACGCTTAGATAAGGCACATTCCTCGACGCGCACCGTGCCCGCATTTGCGCATCCAGCTCGCGCAGTTCCGCGTTCAATGCATCATCGGCGATCGGCGGCGGACCGATCATGAGAACCGGCCAATTGCGTTCCTTTGCCGCATCCAGGATGGCCTCGAGGTTCTGGATCCGTTCTCCGGCGGCCACCCGCGGCTTCGCGTCCCAGCGGATCACGTCGTTGACCCCGAAGCAGAGCACCACGCCTGGCGCGTAGTCCCCCGGCAGAAAGCGTGCGGCGCATTCAGCTTCGAATCGCTGCCGGATCATGGCGCTGGTATCGCCGCGAACACCGAGGTTGTAGCCGGTGAGCCCATGGCCCCGTTCGATTCCCCGGGCGACCAGCCGCCCCGCCCATCCGCGATGGGTTTCATCGCCGACTCCTGCGACGAAGGAATCGCCGACAAAGCACACTCGTACCGCTGAACCCATGATGCCTTTCCGCCTGCTGGCTGCTGCGCCCGGCTGGCCCTATCTTGCCAAAGGCGCCCAGACGCAGAAAATCCGTTACCCGAACCTGTCGGATAACGGATTTCCAGCAAGGTCCTAGTGGCCTTCGACGCTGCTCTCGTCGAATGGAAGGCTGCCCGCCAGTACGGCCTTGGCCTGGTCCATGTCGATCTCCCTGGTCCACTTGCCGATCAGCAAGGTTGCCACGGCGTTGCCGGTGAAGTTGGTCAGCGCGCGGGCCTCGGACATGAACTTGTCGATGCCCACGATCACGCCCATGCCGTCCAGCAGTTCCGGGCGGTGCGACTGCAGGCCGGCTGCCAGGGTGGCCAGGCCGGCGCCGGTCACGCCGGCTGCGCCCTTGGAAGCGATGATCATGAAGACCAGCAGGCCGATCTGCTCGCTCAGGCTCATGGGCATGCCCATGGCCGTTGAGACGAAGAGTGCCGCCATGGTCAGGTAGATGGCGGTGCCATCGAGGTTGAAGGAGTAGCCGGTAGGCACGGTGATGCCCACGACGGGCTTGGACACCCCTGCGTGCTCCATCTTGGCGATCAGGCGCGGCAGTGCCGACTCGGAGGATGAGGTGGAGAAGATCAGCAGGTATTCGCGAGCCAGGTACTTCAGCAGCAGGAAGATGTTCAGGCCGGTGACCAGGCGCAACAGGGAACCGAGGACGACGACGATGAAGAGCGCGCAGGTGACGTAGAAGGCACCCATGAGGATCGCCATCGAGCCGATGGCGGCCCAGCCGGTAGCGCCGACCACTGCGGCAATGGCACCGAAGGCACCGATCGGGGCAGCCCACATGATCATCATCATCAGGCGGAAGACCACCGCCTGGATGTGCTTGACTGCGTTGAGCACAGGCTCGCCGGACTTGCCCATGGACTGCAGCGCGAAGCCGACCAGCAGGGCCAGCACCAGGGTCGGCAGCACGGGGATGTCGCCCGGAATCATTTCCAGCAGGAAGGCCACGGTGGAGTTCTCCCCGCCGCCGGATCCCGACTCGTACGGCTCGAGCTTCAGACCCGAACCCGGGTGGATGATGTTGCCGACGACCAGGCCGATGGCCAGCGCAAAGGTGGACATGGTGATGAAGTACAGCAGCGCCAGGCCGCCGACCTTGCCGACGGTTGCCGCCTTGGCAATGGAACCAACGCCCAGGACGATGGTGCAGAAGATGACTGGACCGATCAGCATCTTGATCAGTGCGACGAATCCGGTGCCCAGGGGCTTGAGGGCCTTGCCCACCTCCGGGGCCAGCAGGCCGACCGCTGCGCCGAGCACCACGGCGGCAATCACCATGATGTACAGCCAGTGGGTCTTGTCTTTCTTCTTCGTTCCGGCCTGCGGCGAATTGCCTGCCGGCGGCATCTGGTCTGTGACAGCCATGGTAGTCCTACCCTTGTGAGCGCATGGAACCGAACCGTGCACCCTTGCACAGCCGGCATTACGTAGAATCGTTCTGTATCCATGGTGCGGTTCGAAGTGATCCGCATCTCCATTGCGTTCATATTGGTCACGCGGTGAACAGTACAAGGACCAGGCAGCACAAGGAGATGAGCGCAGTGACCGATCATTTCACCGACCTGTCGCTGGCCCGCCCCACCCGCGAGGCCGCCTCCCCCGCACCGCTCAGCCGCGACGGCTGGTCCCTGGCGGTAGTCATCTTCGCCGCCCAGATGCTGGTGGTCATCTTCGTCGTCGTGGGCCTGGCGGTCGCCACCTACCAGCACCAGGCGCAGGTGATCCAGGATGACAAGCAGGCCACGGTGGCCACGATTTCCATCACCCTGGCCAACGATCCTTTCGTGTCCCAGGCCCTGGCCGGCGATCACCCCACCGAGCAGCTGCAGCCCTACACCGACAAGATCCTGGACCGCGGGCAAGGCGTGGATTTCATTACGATCATGACCCCCGATGCCCTGCGCGTCACCCACCCCGACCCCGAGCAGCTGGGCAAGGGATATTCGGGCAGCATCAACCAGGCGCTGGCCGGCCAGACCCACAACGAGGTGGCCGCGGGCACCTTGGGCCTTTCGGTGCGCACCATCGCCCCGGTCTACCACGACGGCGAGCTGGTGGGGATGGTCTCTTCGGGCATCACGCTGGAGAGCCTGGAGTCGATCTACCGCAGCGAACTTCCGCAGATCATGACCGTTTCGGCGCTGGCCCTGCTGCTGGCGGGTTTCAGCTCATGGTCCTTCTCCCGCTACGTCAACCAGGCCACGCTCGGCTTCGGCCCGCACGGGCTGCGCCGGCTCTACGCCTTCTACTTCTCGGCCCTGCACTCGGTTCGCGAGGGCCTGGTCCTGCTGGACCGGCGGCACCGCATCGTGCTCTACAACCAGGAAGCTTCCAGATTGCTCGGCTTCCCCGAGGAGGTGCCTTCCGGCGGATTGGACCTCGACCAGGTGCAGATCCCCGAAACCCTGCGCACCCTGATGGCGACCGGACGCAGCTGCAAGGACGAAATCCATTTGGGCACCCACACCGTGCTGTCCATTTCCCAGGGCCCGGCCCGCCTGACCAACGCGCGGTTGCCCCGCCGCGGCGGGCTGCCGGCCCGCTGGTTCGGTTCCCAGCCGGTGACCGGCCAGGTCATGACGCTGCGCGATTTGACCGAAGTGCAGGAACTGGCCGGCGAAGTGCAATCGCTGAAGACCTTCTCCACCGCCCTGCGAGCGCAAACCCATGAGCATGCCAACCGCCTGCACACCATTGCCACGCTGATCGAAAATGGCCAGAGCGACAAGGCGCTGGCCTTCGCGGTCGATGACCGCCAGCATTCGCAGAAGCTCACCGATGCGATCGTGCATTCCATCGACGACGTCTATCTTTCCAGCCTGCTGGTGGCCAAGGCCGCCCAAGCCCATGAGCGCGGCGTGAAGCTCGATATCAACGCGCAGGGCATGATTCCGGGCAATGCCTTTGCCGCCACCGACATCGTCACCATCGTCGGCAACCTGCTGGATAACGCGCTGGATGCTTCGGCGGGCACCCAGGACGCGACGGTGTGGGTGGAAGTGGCCGCGGCCGATGACGAGCTGATCATCGCGGTGGCCGATTCCGGCCCGGGCATCGAACCCGAGTTCCTCGATCAGCTGCTGCGCTTCGGGGCCAGCACCAAGGCCGGCGGCCAGCCGCGCGGCCTGGGGCTGGCACTGGTGCAGCAGGCGGTGCTGCGGCTAGGTGGCACAATGGGTGTTGATAACGATGCCGGCGCAATCTTCACCGTCACCTTGCCCTTGAGAATCAGCGACTAGCCCAGGAGGGTACCGTGCACGAATCCCCTGCAGCCACGCCCCCGCCGGGCACCGCCTCGCACAGCTTCAAGGTGCTCGTGGTCGACGACGAGCCGCAAACTGCCGCCTCCCACGCCAAGTACGTCAACCGCGTTCCGGGATTCGCCACCGGCGCCATTGCCGCCAACGGCCAGCAGGCGCTCGGGCTCCTGGCCGCGGCCCGCGATGCCCAGGATCCCTTTGACCTGGTCCTGCTGGATATGACCCTGCCCGACCTGCACGGCATCGACGTCGCCAAGCGCATGCGCGGCCGCGGGCTGACCACCGACATCATCGCCATTACCGCGGTGCGGGATTTGGCTGTGGTGCGTTCGGCGGTAGCCACCGGAATCACCCAGTACCTGATCAAGCCCTTCACCTTCGCGGCGTTCACCGAGAAATTGGAGAACCACCGGCGGTTCATTTCCGAGATCAGCTCCACCGGCCCGGATACCAGCCAGGCCGCGCTGGATAATGCGTTCTCGGCCCTCCGCACCACCAGCGCTTCCGCGTCCCTGCCCAAGGGGCTGATTCCGGAAACGCTGGCGCAGATCACCGACCATCTGCGCAGCAAGCCCGATACCTGCCTGTCAGCGACCGAGCTCGGAGAAGAGCTGGGTATCTCCCGGGTCACCGCCCGGCGCTATCTGGAGCATCTTGCCGAGGTCAAGGCCGTGGTCAAGCAGCCCCGGCATGGCACGCGAGGCCGCCCGGAATACGAATACCGGGCAGCCTCGCGCAGCTAGGCTCTGGTTTCCCCTAGGCTTCGGGACGCAGTAGCGGCACCAGCTCGTCGAGCACCGCGGTGTCCTCGATGGTCGACGGGACCGAGTATTCCTTGCCATCGGCAATCTGCCGCATGGTCTTGCGCAGGATCTTGCCCGAACGGGTTTTGGGCAGCGCCGCCACGACGGTGACTTCGCGGAAGTCGGCCACCGCGCCGATATGCTGGCGCACCAGCGCGACGATTTCCTTCTTCAGCGTTTCCTCCTGGATCTGCACACCGGACTTGAGCACCACATAGCCGCTGGCCCGCTGGCCCTTGAGCGCGTCGGCCAGGCCGATCACCGCGCATTCGGCCACGGCGGGATGGCTCGCCAGCACCTGCTCCATGGCACCGGTGGACAGGCGGTGCCCGGACACGTTGATCACGTCATCGGTTCGCCCCATGACGAACAGGTAGCCGTCGTCGTCCAGGAAGCCGGAATCGCCGGTGAGGTAGCACCCCTGGATCTGCGAGAGGTAGGTGTCGATGAAGCGCTGGTCGTTGCCCCACAGGGTGGTCAAGGCGCCGGGCGGCAAGGGCAGCCGGACAACGATGTTGCCTTCCTGGTTCGCGCCTAGCTGCTCGCCCAGCGCATCGCGGATCTGCACGTCGAACCCCGGTACCGGGGTGGTCGGCGAACCGGCCTTGGCAGGCAGCTCTTCCAGGCCCAGCGGGTTGGACGCGATCGGCCAGCCGGTTTCGGTCTGCCACCAGTTATCCACCACGGGGATGCCCAGCAGCTTCGAGGCGAAGTGGTAGGTATCCGGATCCAGCCGCTCGCCGGCGACGAACAGCGCACGCAGCGATGACAGATCGTGGCTGGCGATCATCGCGCCTTCCGGGTCGGCCTTGCGCACCGCGCGCAGCGCAGTCGGCGCGGTGAACATCGTGGTGACCTTGTGGTCCTCGATGATCCGGCCGAACGCGCCGGCATCCGGAGTCCCGATGGGCTTGCCCTCGTAGAGCACCGTGGTGGCCCCGGCGATCAGCGGCGCATAGACGATGTAGGAGTGTCCGACCACCCAGCCCACGTCGGAGGCGGTGAACATGGTATCTCCCGGATGCACGTCGTAAACCGCGTTCATGGAGTACTGCAGGGCCGTGGCGTAGCCGCCGGTGTCGCGCACCACGCCCTTGGGGGCACCGGTGGTTCCCGAGGTGTAGAGCACGTAGAGCGGGTGGGTGGATGGCACGGAGACCGGCCCGGCCGGCGAGGCGGTCTTCGCCTGCTCTTCCCAGTCCAGCCAATTGATCTGCTGGCCGTTGACCGGCTTTGCCTGGTATTCGTCCAGGCCGTGCTCGAAGCCATCGCGGTGGGCAACGATCACGTCCCTGACCGCAGGCTCGGCCAGGCCCAGCGCTTCGGCCACTGCCGGCAGGTATTCGATGCGGCGGCTTGGCTCGATGCCGCCGGAGGCGGTAATGATCGCGACCGGGGCGCAGTCGGTGATGCGGGCCGCCAGTTCCTTGGGCGCGAAGCCGCCGAAGACCACCGAGTGGATTGCACCCAGGCGTGCGCAAGCAAGCATCGCGATGGCCGCCTGCGGGATCATCGGCAGGTAGACCAGCACGCGGTCACCGGCCTTCACGCCGCGTCCGTCCAGCACGCCGGCGAAGATTTCCACTTCGCGCAGCAGTTCGGAGTAGGAGTAGGTGGTGGCGGTGCCCAGCATTGCCGAATCGTAGACCAAGGCGGCGCTCTCTCCGCGTCCGGCTTCGACGTGGCGGTCCAGCGCATTGGCCGAAAGGTTCAGCATGCCATCCGGGAACCAGCCATACAGCGGCTTGCGCGAATCATCCAGCGCAATCCGCGGCGCCTTGTCCCAATGGATATCCCGGGCAGCTTGCAGCCAGAATGCGGCGGGGTCATTGGTGGCTTGGTCATAGGCCTGGCGGTATTCCTGCACCATGGTTCTCTCCTCCTGGCACCGGGGCATCATCATCCGGCACCTGTGTGGTGGTTGAGGTCGTCCTCTTGGCGTTAACTGTATGAGTACGATCACATCACCGCAACCACTTTGTATACAGATTTCGAAAAAATACCAAAAGAATTTGGCGCAACTCACACATTTTCGGGTTTCATGTATACACTGGAGCCATGAGAGCAAGCGACAAGGTTTACGAGAGCCTCCGCGCCGACATTGTCGAATGGCGCCTGGCTCCAGGGACCGTCCTGGCCGAAGTGGAACAGTCAGAGCGCCTGGGCGTTTCCCGCACTCCGGTGCGCGAGGCCTTGGGCCGGCTGGTCGCCGACGGCTTGGCGGTTCAGCATCGCGGACGCGGCGCTGTCGTCTCCGAGGTCAGCGAGGACCACGTGGAAGACCTGTTCGTACTGCGCTTGGCATTGGAATGCGCCAGCGCACGCGAAGCTGCCAAGTCCGCGCAGCGATCGGCCTTCACGCAGCTGGCCAGCCGCTTCGAAGCAGCTCTCACGGAGGTGGAGCTTCCCGGATCCCGGGAGTCCTACTACCAGCTGGTGCAGCTGCTGGACGAGTCCATCGACGAAGCAGCTGGCAATAATTACCTGTCCAACGCCCTGCGCACCTTGCGGGTGAACCTGCAACGGGTGCGGCGCATGGCCAAGGACAATCCCGAAAGGCTCAAGGCTTCCGCTTCCGAGCACGCGGCCATCGCCAGGGCAATCGCCAGCGGAAACCCAGAGGTCGCGGCCGCGGCCACCACAGTTCACCTGCACGAATCCTTCACCCACATCATGGCCCATGCGGCCGGATCAGAAAGGCAGTTACCATGATCAACCACCCCGTACGCGTATACCGCTCAGAGGAAAACCTGGCTCGCGAAGACCAGCTGGCACATAAGATCGCCACGGTTGCTGCCGATCCGGTAGAGGTCACCGCAGAAGTGGCCGGCATGATCATTAACCGCATCATCGACAATGCTTCGGTCGCGATCGCTTCGCTGAACCGCGGGCCGATCGTTGCCGCCCGTGCCCAGGCACTGTCCCACGCGCCATCCACCGGCGGTGCGGGCGCCAGCGTCTTCGGCATTTCCGAGAAGGTTTCCCCGGAATGGGCAGCGTGGGCCAACGGGGTGGCCGTGCGCGAATTGGATTACCACGACACCTTCCTGGCTGCCGAGTACTCCCACCCGGGCGATAACATCCCGCCGATCCTGGCGGTTGCCCAGCACACCGGAGCTTCGGGCAAGGACCTGATCCGCGGCATCGCCACGGGCTACGAGATCCAGGTGGACTTGGTCAAGGCCATCTGCCTGCACAAGCACAAGATCGACCACGTAGCGCACCTGGGCCCATCGGCCGCTGCCGGCATCGGCACCCTGCTGGGGCTGGATGTCGAGACCATCTTCCAGGCCGTTGGCCAGGGCCTGCACACCACCACCGCCACCCGCCAGTCGCGCAAGGGCGAAATCTCCACCTGGAAGGCCCATGCCCCGGCCTTCGCCGGCAAGATGGCCGTCGAGGCTGCCGACCGCGCGATGCGCGGCCAGACTTCCCCCGTGCCAATCTACGAAGGCGAAGACGGCGTGATCGCCTGGATGCTCGACGGCAAGGATGCCGCCTACGAGGTGCCGCTGCCAGAGGCCGGCGAAGTCAAGCGCGCCATCCTGGACACCTACACCAAGGAGCATTCGGCCGAGTACCAGGCGCAGGCCTGGATCGACCTGGCCCGCAAGCTGCATGGCGAGCACCCGGAGGCCACCGACCCGCAGAACGTCAAGTCGGTGCTGATCAAGACCAGCCACCACACGCACTACGTCATCGGTTCCGGAGCCAACGACCCGCAGAAGTACGATCCAACCGCATCGCGCGAGACCCTGGATCACTCGATCCCGTACATCTTCACCGTCGCCCTGCAGGATGGCGCATGGCACCACGTGGATTCCTACTCGCCAGAGCGTGCCGGCCGCGCCGACACCGTGGAGCTGTGGAACAAGGTGGCCACCGAAGAAGATGCCGAATGGACCCGCCGCTACCACTCGCTGGATATTGCCGAGAAGGCTTTCGGCGGCTCGGTGGAAATCACCTTGAACGATGGCACCGTGATCACCGACGAAATCGCCGTTGCGGACGCGCACCCGCTGGGCGCCCGTCCCTTCGCCCGCGAGCAGTACATCAACAAGTTCCGCACCCTGGCCGCCGGCCTGGTGGACGACGCCGAGATCGACCGCTTCATCGCGGCCGCGGAAAACCTGGAAAACCTGGCCACCGGCGAATTGGACCAGCTGAACATCGCCGCCGCAGCGGGCGTCATCGACGCCGCGGCCGCACCGAAGGGCCTGTTCTAGCATGCTGTACTCGACCAGGACCCCCGCAGAAAAGCGCCTTGCGCTGCGCGAGATGCTCACCCCG
This sequence comes from Arthrobacter sp. JUb119, assembly GCF_024807995.1. NCBI lineage: Bacteria > Bacillati > Actinomycetota > Actinomycetes > Micrococcales > Micrococcaceae > Arthrobacter > Arthrobacter sp. JUb119. The sequence continues at coordinate 13,519 of NZ_JANUFE010000006.1, read as the reverse complement.
GGCGCTGCCCGCCAGTTCCCCGGAGCCTTCAACCCGCTCTCGGCCAAGCTGATCAGCGAGAAGCAGTTCGACGGAATCTACATCTCCGGTGCCGTGCTGGCCAACGACCTGGGCCTGCCGGATATCGGCCTGACTTCGCTGACCGAGGTAGCAACCCGCGCCGGGCAGATCGCGCGCATGTCGGACCTGCCGGCGATCGTGGATGCCGACACCGGATTCGGCGAGCCGATGAACGTGGCGCGCACCATCCAGGAACTCGAATACGCCGGCCTTGCCGGCTGCCACATCGAGGACCAGTTCAACCCGAAGCGCTGCGGGCACCTGGATGGCAAGAATGTGGTGGATACCGACACCATGCTCAAGCGCATCGCCGCTGCCGCTGATGCACGCATCGATGAGAACTTCCTGATCATGGCCCGCACCGATATCCGTGCGGTCGATGGCCTGGATGCGGCGATCGACCGTGCCAAGGCGATGGTCGATGCTGGTGCCGACGCGATCTTCCCGGAGGCGATGAAGAACGTCGCCGAATTCGAGGCAGTATGCAACGCGGTCGACGTGCCGGTACTGGCGAACATGACCGAGTTCGGCAAGTCCGAGCTGTTCAACCGCCAGGAACTGGCCGATGCAGGCGTCGCGCTGATCATCTATCCGGTCACCTTGCTGCGCAGCGCCATGGGCGCGGCTGAACGCGTACTGGATGCCATCAGCGAGGATGGCACCCAGGCCCGTGAAGTGGATAGCATGTTGACCAGGTCACGTTTGTACGAGCTCGTGGACTACGAGGCATACAACCGCTTCGACACCGGAATCTTCAACTTCCAGGTCCCAACCCTGGACATTGATTCCAACAGCGCGAACCTCTAGGCTCGCAAGCACCTACTACCCCCTGCGCCGGCCGGCACCCGCCGGCCGGCGCGACCCAAAGCATTATTATTCTCCGGCAATGAAGAGGAGCAAGAATGACTGCCACCGAGGAAATCAAGAAGGGCCTAGCAGGCGTCGTCGTTGACTACACCGCCGTCTCCAAGGTCAATCCAGACACCAACTCGCTGCTCTACCGCGGCTACCCGGTCCAGGACCTGGCCGCGAACAAGTCCTTCGAAGAGGTCGCCTTGCTGCTCTGGACCGGCGAGCTGCCAACGCAAAGCGAACTGACCGAGTTCAGTGCTTTCGAGCGGGCCAACCGCGCGCTGGACCCGCGGGTGAAGGCCGCCATCGACCTGCTTCCAGCTGACTGCCATCCCATGGATGTGGGCCGTACCGCCGTCTCGGTAATCGGCGCCAACCACCCCGAGGCCGAGAACTCCTCCCCCGAGGCAGAGCTGCTCAAGGCCAAGGAGCTGTTCGCGGCCTTCCCCGCAGTGGTTGCCTACGAGCAGCGCCGCCGCCGCGGCCAGGACGCGGTAGCACCGCGCGGAGATCTGGATTACTCCTCGAACTTCCTGTGGATGGCCTTCGGCGAAGAAGCAGCCCCCGAGGTTGTCGACGCGTTCCGCGTATCGATGGTGCTCTATGCCGAGCACTCCTTCAACGCTTCGACCTTCACCGCCCGCGTGATCACCTCGACCCTCTCCGACCTGCACTCGGCCGTCACCGGGGCGATCGGCGCACTGAAGGGCCCCCTGCACGGCGGCGCCAACGAAGCTGTCATGCATACCTTCAACGAGATCGGCATCGACAAGGAAGAATCCCGCGAGGATGCCGCCAAGCGCGCCAAGGCGTGGATGGAAGAGGCACTGGCCGCCAAGAAGAAGGTCATGGGCTTCGGCCACCGCGTCTACAAGCACGGCGACTCCCGCGTGCCAACCATGAAGGCCGCGCTGGATCGCATGATCGAGCACTACGGCCGCCATGAGATGCTGGGCTTGTACGACGGCCTGGAGGCAGCCATGGACGAGGCCAAGTCCATCAAGCCGAACCTCGACTACCCGGCCGGCCCTACCTATCATCTGATGGGCTTCGACACCGAGATGTTCACCCCGATCTTCATCGCGGCACGCATCACCGGCTGGACCAGCCACATCTTCGAGCAGCGTGCAGCCAATGCGCTGATCCGCCCGCTTTCGGCTTATAACGGCGTGGAGCAGCGCTCGCTGTAGACGCTTCGACTCACGGCATTGGCCGCGGGTATGGCATAGCCGTGCCAGCCCGTGGCCATTGCCGTGCCTGCTGCGAGACGGCATCGGCTTGCCATCGTTGCCCAAGGTTGCAGTCCCAGGCCAATGGGCCTATCGTTTAACGATAGATGCATTCCGAAGAACGATAAGGTCTATTGCCATGGGAAAATTCAGCATTATCGGTTTGAAGGTAGTTCTGGCCGTGATCCTGGCTGGCACGCTTTTTGTGCAGCTGTTCATGATCCCGATGATCTTGATCCACGAGTCGCCGAGCAACGGCACCGACAAGTTCTTTCAAGCCTCTTTCCTCGGCTACTTGCTTCTCGCCGGGCTCATCATTGAAACCTGCGTCTACAGCGTGTGGAAACTAGCCACGAGAGTTAAACGCGGCACCGTTTTCGATCCCGCTTCCCTGGGCTATGTAACGCCGATCATCATTGCCTTCACGATCGGCGCCCTATCCACTTTTGCCCTCGGAGCGATCTTCGCCGCCAGCACGGAAATTGCACCCGGAGTCGTGCTTCTTGTTGGTGGAGCCGGGGTGCTGATGATCGGCATCAGCATCATCGTGCTCGTACTGCGGCAGTTGCTCGCACAAGCGGCGATGACCGAAGCCCAAGCCGATGCGCTCCGTACCGAACTGGGCGGCGTGATCTAATGGGAATCCGCGTAGATATAGACGTGATGCTGGCCCGCCGCAAAATGGCCGTCGGCGAGTTGGCCGAACGCATCGGCATTACCCCGGCCAACCTCGCGGTGCTCAAGAACGGGCGCGCCAAGGCCGTACGTTTCAGCACACTTGAAGCCCTCTGCCGGGAATTGGAATGCCAGCCCGGCGACCTCTTGATCTTCGAAACCGAACAGGACTAGATGCAGCTCGCTGGCTAGTCCCAGTTCTCGAAGCTGATGCTCTGCACCGAGGTGTTGTCCTGCGCCAGCACGATCTCGACGGTAAATTTCCCGCCGGCTACGAGTTGCGGCAGCCACAACGGGGAATCCTGCCACATCTGCTCCAAGGGCAAGGCCGCCGGATCGGCCCACAGCGGCTCGAGCTCCTCGGTGATGTGCAGCTGGCCCGATGCCTTCCGGGCAATGAAGGTGGCGCATTCCATGTCGGCTGCCGGCTGGGCGGGGAACCGGAAATTGACCTGCGCCGCAGGCTCCAGATCCTCCGGAGCGAGGAGCAGTCCGGTTTCCTCGGAGAATTCCCGGATGGCCGCTTGCCGCGCGATCTCTGTCTGCTCGATCTTGCCGCCGGGCAACACGATATTGCCCTTGCCGAATCCGCGACGCTTGCGTCCGAGCAACACGTGCAGCCGTCCTTCGCGCTCCTGCAGCAGCGCCACGAGGGCTACCTGCTTGGCAGAACGCACTTGGTGGCCGGCGACCACTAGTTCACCCTCGGGTGGGCCAGCTGGTAGGCCTCACGCAGCGAATCCACGGTGACCTTGGTGTAGATCTGCGTGGTGGTGACCGATGCATGTCCCAGCAGCTCCTGGACCACCCGCACATCCGCGCCGCCCTCCAGCAAATGAGTGGCGAAGGAATGGCGCAGCGTATGCGGAGAAACCTCGGTGGTAATCCCGGCGCGCTCGGCTGCCTTCGAAAGCAACAGCCACACCGATTGGCGGGAAAGCCGTCCCCCGCGCTGGTTCAGGAACAACGCTGGAGTTCCCTTGCCCTTGGTGGCTAGCCCGGGACGGGCACGCACCAGATAATCGCTGACCGCACGCTGGGCATAACCGCCGACCGGAACGACGCGTTCCTTGGATCCCTTGCCGAACAAGCGCACCACGGCGTCTTCGGCAAAGTGCAGGTCATCGACGTCCAGGTCCACGACTTCGGAAATGCGCGCACCGGTGGAGTACAAGAACTCCAGGATCGCGCGATCCCTCAGCCCGGCAGGGGTTTCGATGCTCACCGATTCGAGGATCCTGGTGACCTGATCGATGGAGATCGCTTTGGGCAGGGATTGCCCGATGGCGGGGGGCTGGATCTCGCGGGCCGGGTTAGGCGCGCAAATCCCTTCGAGCTCCCAGTACTTGTGCAGTTGGCGGATGGCTACCGAATGGCGAGCGACGGAGCGGGCGCTCAACGGCTTATGCTCCTCGTCTCCGCGGGATAGTTCCTGAAGGTAGCCGCTGATGGCCAGCTCGGTAATCTGCTGCGGTTGCGCGACACCGGCTGCCTGCAGCGCTTCAACGTAGCGAAGCAGATCCCTCCGGTAGGAAGCCAGGGTATTCTCGGCCAGCCCACGCTCGATCGCCAGATGCTGCAGGTAGCGCTTGAGCGGGGTCTCGAAGTGGTCGCTCATCCTTCGCGCAGGTATGGGTGCACATCGAATGGCTCGTTCGCATCGCGCAGGTCCAAGTACTTGCTGGTACGGGCTGCATGAGCGGCAAGGATCGCGATTGTCGCGGTGGGATTATGGATCTTGCCTGCCAGCACGGCTGCGACGGCTTCCTCCAGCGGCACCCAGGTGCTGATCATTTCAGCTTCCTCCTCGGTACGCTCATGGCGCTGATCGGCGGCAACCAGTTTCGCATCGCGCGCGAGGTAGACTCGCACTGCCTCGGCCGAGGAGCCCGGGCTCAAGAAGACATCGGTGAGGATCGACCAGTGCTCGGCGGTACGATCCGCTTCTTCCCATAATTCGCGCTTGGCAGCTTCCAAAGGTGGTTCTCCAGCCACATCGAGCAGCCCGGCAGGGATTTCCCACAGCCGCATGCCTACCGGGTGGCGGTACTGGTTGACCATCAAGATGCGTTCTTCCGCATCCATGACCAGAACGCATACAGCACCGGGGTGGTTGATGTAATCGCGTTCAATGGTCGCCCCGGATTCGGAGAGCTTCACCGTGTCATGGATGACGTCCCAGATCCGTCCCTCGTACACGGTTTCACGGTTCAGCAATTCACGTGGTGAGAATTCATCGGCTATAGGATGCAGCGGCACGAGGATCGTCCTTCGGTAGAAAAAGCTGGTCGGTATTCTCCAGCTTAAACAGCTACGCGCCGGTCAGTAACGACCGGCGCGCAGTGCCTTCAGAGTTTTACCTCCGGCAAGCTGTATTACTTATTTGCGCAGCTCCAGAGCTGCCTCGACCAGACCTGCAAACAGCGGGTGCGGGCGAGTCGGGCGGCTGGAGAGCTCAGGGTGAGCCTGCGTTGAAACGTAGTACGGGTGTACTTCCCTTGGCAGTTCAACGAACTCGACCAGGTTGCCATCTGGCGAGGTGCCAGCGAAGACCAGGCCAGCCTCTTCGAGCTGCGCGCGGTACGAGTTGTTGACCTCGTAGCGGTGGCGATGGCGCTCCGCAACCTCGGTCTTGCCGTAGGTCTCAGCCAGAACCGATCCCTCAAGCAGCTTTGCGTCGTACAGGCCCAAACGCATGGTGCCGCCCAGGTCGCCCTTGCCTTCAACGATGTCCAGCTGCTCTTCCATGGTCGCGATGACCGGGGTCGAGGTTTCAGGATCGAATTCGGTGGACGATGCATCGGTGAGGCCAGCCATGTTGCGGGCGTATTCGATGACCATCGACTGCAGTCCCAGGCACAGGCCCAGGGTTGGCAGCTTGTTTTCGCGAGCGAAGCGCAGCGCGCCTAGCTTGCCTTCCAGACCGCGGATGCCGAAGCCACCGGGGACGCAGATTGCCTCTGCACCCTCAAGCGCCTTGGCGGCCCCTGCTTCGGTAGCGCAGTCATCTGCTGGTACCCAGCGGATGTTGACCTTGGCGTTGTTTGCGAACCCGCCGGCACGCAGAGCTTCGGTGACCGACAGGTAGGCGTCGGGCAGATCGATGTACTTGCCCACCAAAGCTACGGTCAGCTCGGTTGCGGGGTTGTGCACGACTTCGAGCAAGCGATCCCATGAAGCCCAGTCGACGTCGCGGAACTTCATCTCCAAGGTCTGGACGATGTAAGCGTCCAGGCCCTGGGAGTGGATGACCTTTGGGATGTCGTAGATGCTTGGAGCATCGGCGCAGTTGATCACTGCTTCGGTGTCCACATCGCAGGTACGGCCGAGCTTGGCGCGCATTTCTGCCGGGATTGGACGGTCCGAGCGGATTACCAGCGAATCTGGCTGGATACCGATCGAACGCAAAGCGGCAACGGAGTGCTGGGTAGGCTTGGTCTTCAGTTCATGGCTTGGGCCGATGAATGGAACCAGGGAAACGTGTACGAAGAATGCGTTCTTGCGGCCGATGTCCTGGCGGACCTGGCGTGCTGCTTCGAGGAATGGCTGGGATTCGATATCGCCGACGGTGCCACCGATTTCCGTGATGATCACGTCAGGTGCCGACTTGCCGGCCCCTGGTTCGGTTGCTGCCAAGCGCATACGACGCTTGATCTCATCGGTGATGTGAGGGATGACCTGAACGGTATCGCCGAGGTATTCACCGCGACGTTCGCGTTCAAGAACGGTCGAGTAGACCTGTCCGGTGGTCACGTTGGCGGTACCCGGAAGGTTCTCATCCAGGAAACGCTCATAGTGTCCGATATCCAGATCGGTTTCTGCGCCATCGTCAGTAACGAAGACTTCACCGTGCTGGAAGGGGTTCATAGTACCTGGATCGACGTTCAGGTACGGGTCGAGCTTCTGCATGGTCACTGAGAGACCACGAGCTCGAAGTAGATGTCCAAGGCTGGATGCCGTCAATCCCTTACCCAGGGAAGAGGCCACACCGCCGGTGACGAAGATATGCTTTGTCGTTTCAGACGACCGAGAATCACGAGTTGAATTACGCTGCACCACGGGATTTCATCCTATCACCATTCCAATATTTCGCATCCTCATAAGACTCTAGTGCACCTCCGGCCAATGCCCTAGCATTGCCGTAATTCAGGGGCTCACCAAGACTTTTAGGCTTTCGCCATTTTCTTGGAGGTGAGCGATGACACTAGGTTCTGCGCTTCTTCAAGCAACTCCTCAGCATGCGCCTGCGCCGTGCCGGATTCCTCTTGGCCGGCGAGCATGCGCGCAAGTTCCTTGACGCGGGCTTCCTGATCCAAGCTGATGACATCGCTGGCAGTGTAGCCAGCTCCCGCCTTCGACTTGGCATCTGAATTCTTGATCACACGAATGTGCCGATCCGCATAGGCGGCCACCTGGGGCAGGTGGGTCACGACGATGACCTGCACATGCTTTGCCAGCATCGCCAGGCGCTCGCCAATGGCCACCGCCGCTTTGCCACCCACGCCCTGGTCCACCTCGTCAAAGACGAAGGTCGGCACCGGGTCGACCGCCGCTAGGACGACTTCAATGGCCAGCATGACGCGGGAGAGCTCGCCGCCGCTGGCACCCTTGCCCAGCGGTCGCGGCGAGGCTCCGGCATGCGGGGCCAGCAGCATGGAAATCGCGTCCTGGCCGAAGGCACCTGGTTCTTCCAGTTCCTTCACCTCGATGACGAGCTTGGCATCCGGCATCGCCAGGGCCTTGAGCTCGGCTGAAACCTGCGCGGAGAGTTTCTTGGCAGCCTTGCGGCGCGCGTCGGAGAGGCCCGAGGCCAGCGAGGCCACCTTGTGCTCCAATTCAACGACTTCTGTTTCCAGCTCCTCGATGCGCGAGTCATCCCCACCGAGTTCTTCCAGACGGGTACGGGATTCGGCAGCCCAGGCGAGCACCTGATCAATGCTCGGTGCATACTTGCGCATGAGCTTGCTCAAATCGGCACGGCGGGCTTCAATCTGCGCCAAGCGCTCCGGGCCTTCTTCATCGAGGTCGGCAACGTAGGCGGCAAGATCACTGGAGAGTTCCGAGGCGAGAATGCCGAGTTCCGCTGCCCGCTCCGCGAAGGCGGCCAGCGCAGTGTCATCGTCACTGGCCTGGGCCAGCACGCCGCGGGCGGTCTCCGCCAGGGTGGTAACGCCCGGGTTCTCGAAATCCTCCGAGTCGATGACGGCTTGCGCCTGCCGGCCGGCGGTGCGCAGGGACTCGACATTGCCCAGCTTCATGGATTGCTCGCGCAAGGCTTCGTCCTCGCCCGGCTGCGGATCCAGGGAATCGATCTCGTCCAGCGCCAGGCGCAAGTTTTCTGCTTCGCGAACACGGTTGCGCGATTCGGTTTTGAGCCCCGCCAGCTCCTTGGAAGCCGATCGCCACTGGCGGTAGGCTCGCTGGTAGTTGCTTAGCGTGCGCGACAGCGAGCTACCTGCAAAGCGGTCCAGGGCATCGCGTTGCGCCACCGGCTCTTTCAGGCGAATCTGGTCCGATTGGCCATGGACGGCCACCAGATCGTGCCCCAGCTCGGCCAGCAGGCCGACAGGGGCGCTGCGTCCGCCGATGGTGGCGCGTGAACGGCCTTGGGCCGAGAGCGAGCGGGAAAGCAGCAGTTCACTGTTCTCCCCCGCTGGTTCGATGAATGCGCCTGCCTGGCCTGCGGCATCGAGCACGTGGTGATCCGGCGGCAAGTGCACCACGGCTTCAGCCAGAGCGTGCTTGGCGCCGTTGCGCACCGCACCGGCATCGGCCCGGCGCCCGAGCAGCAGGGACAAGGCGGTGATCACCATGGTCTTGCCAGCGCCGGTTTCACCGGTGACTACCGTGAGTCCCGGACCAAGCGGAAGCGTGGCCTCGGTGATCACCCCAAGGTTGGATATCTGGATTTCCTGAATCAATGCCTGCTCCCGAATGTCGAGTTCAAGTCGTACCGTGCGCTTTTAGTATATGTGTTCTAACCCTATTTTTCGTAACTATGTTCGAGCATGTGGAAAGTTTTTCTTCGAGGCCGCTATTCAGTCCTGGTCCTCGGGGCGTCCCACCATGGGAATGCCCGGTTCATCGCGGTAATGCGGATCGACGCTTTGCAGGCCTGGTCCGATCACCGGCAGTGCCGTAGTGGCCGGACGGCGCGCCTCTTCCTTCGCTGGTCCGCGCCAACCGGTAATGGGCAGCTCGAACTTGTTGACCAGGCGCTCGGAAAACGGCGTCGTGTTCAATCGCGCCATGTACACCGGGCGGTCACTGCGCGTTACTTCCACACGGGCTCCCGGCGGCAGCTCGATGGTGCGCCGTCCATCGCACCAGAGCACGGCCCCGGCATCGGTGCGGGTCAGCATTTCGACGGCCATGATCGAATCCGGGGAAATGACCAGGGGCTTGGCGAACAGTGCGTGTGCGGAGATCGGCACCATGATCAGCGCCGCCACGTCCGGCCAGACCACCGGGCCGCCGGCGGAGAAGGAGTACGCGGTGGAACCGGTAGGCGTGGCCATCACGACACCATCGCAACCGAAGGTGGAGATCGGCCTGCCGTCGACCTCGATCACGACCTCGACCATGCGTTCGCGGTTGGCCTTTTCCACCGCGGCCTCGTTCAAGGCCCAGGTCTCGGCGAGGCAGACGTTGTCCAGCCACACCTTGACCTCCATGGTCATGCGTTCTTCCACGGTGTAGGTCTCATTGACCAGTGCTTCCACGGTGGAGGCCAGTTCGCTGCGTTCAGCTTCGGCGAGGAAACCCACATGCCCGAGGTTTACCCCCACCAGCGGCATCGGGGATTCCCGCACCAATTCCGCGGCACGCAACACGGAGCCATCGCCACCGAGCACCACGCCCATGTCGACGTCCTCGATCTGGCAATCCTCGCCGAGCACCTGCACCGAAGGCACAGCCGCGCCGATCGCTTCGGTCATCGCCAGCTGGTCCTTGCCGCGCATCACCGGGATAGCTCCGGCGGCGTTGAGCAGGGCGCAGGTTTCTATGGCCGCGGTGATCGCTTCTTGGCGTCCGGTATGGGTGAAAATCAGGATTCGGCGCAAGGCGGTCGGCCCCTCTCAGCATCGCGAGGTGCAAAATGACCGTGGTTATCGACCACGGCTAAAACACGTCACTACTAAGAATAGTCAACATCCTGCCCGATGCGTGGAACATCGGCAGGCTGTGGATCCTCTCCTGCGGCAAGCCAAAGGAAGAATTCGACATTGCCGTCCTGTCCCGGCAGCGGGCTGCGTGCCAGCCCGCGCAGGTGCAGTCCCGCGGCTTGCGCGCTGGCGACCACCGCTTCAACGGAGCTGCGGCGCAGGGCGGGATCGGTGACCACGCCGGTGCGGTTCAGGTGTTCGCGCCCGACCTCGAACTGCGGCTTGACCATCAGCAGCAGGAAGCCGCCGTCCTTGGCGGCCCCGGCCAAGGCGTCGATCACCAGGCGCAGCGAAATAAAGGACAAGTCGGCTACTACGAGGTCGACTGGTCCCCCAATATCTTCGGGGGCCAGATAGCGGACGTTCAGTCCTTCGTGGACCGTGACGCGGGGGTCTTCGCGCAGCTCGTCGACCAGCTGGCCATGGCCTACATCGGCTGCGACCACAGATTTCGCACCGCGGCGCAACAGCACGTCGGTGAAGCCGCCGGTCGAGGCACCGGCGTCCAGGCAGTGCAGGCCAGCGGGGTCAATAGTCGTAAAAGCATCTAGGGCTCCGGCGAGCTTATGCCCGGCACGGGAGACGTATTCTTCGCCTTCGCTGGGCACCAGCGCCAGCTCATCGGTGGCGGAAACCTTCTTGGCGGCCTTGGTGGCGGCCTGCCCGTTCAGCAGCACCCGCTGGGCATCGATCAGCTTGGCTGCTTCGGTGCGCGAGCGCGCCAGCCCACGGGTGACAAGTTCTTGATCCAGGCGATTCACGCGCCGTGCTCCGTACGATTCAGTTCTTGCTGCAGGCCGGCGAGCAGTTGCTCATAGATTCCGGCATGCTCGGTAATGTCATGGTCGGCCAGGGAAGACAGCGCCTGCTCCACTGCTGCATCATCCGGCCCGCGAGGGCCAGGGCTCGGAAGAGGATTCTGCGGCTGCATGCTTAGCCCCGGATCTTGCGCAGGGCATCGAGCCCGCGTTCGGTAAACCGGATTTCCGGTTCTTCGTGCCCCGACTGGCGCGGATGGGCCAGCCACCAGGCATGGCAGGCGGCGCGCCAGGCATTCAGGTCCTGGTCGCTGCCCGAGACTTCGATCGCGCCGTTATCGACCTTGGCAACCGCGTCGCCGACCTGCACACCGTAGCCCAGTACCTTGATGGTCGGGTACGGCCGGTACAGATCAGCCATCGAATTGATGAGGTAGTTGGGGCGCTGCTCGACCGGTGCGCCCAGTGCTGTGCGCGGAGTGTCCACACCGGTCAGCACCAGCGCGGTGGAGAACCCGGCACGGAAGCCGCCAAGGATGTCGGTATCCAGGCGGTCGCCGACGACCAGCGGGCGCTGGGAATCCAGTCGGTCCGCGGCCCGAGCGAACAGGTAGGATTCGGGTTTGCCCGCCACGCGTGGTTCCACGCTCGTGGCCAGTTTCACCGCATTGACCAGCGATCCGTTGCCCGGGGCCAGGCCCTCGGCGCGCGGAATCGTCAGGTCGGTGTTGGTGGCAACCCATTGGGCACCGTGATTGATCGCGTAGCTGGCCTCGGCCAGGTTCTTCCACGAGATGTCCGGGTCGAACCCCTGGATCACCGCTACGGGTTCTTCCTTATGGGATTCGACGACTTCCAACCCGCGCACGGCAATGCATTCGCGCAGGTAGGGGGAACCCACCACCAAAACCTTGGATCCCGGATTCAATTCGCGGGCCAGCATCTCCGCACCGGCGTCGGCAGAACCGAAAACCTGCTCAGCGCTGGTTTTCACGCCCAGCTGGCGCAGGTGGGCCGCGACGGACATCGGCGAACGCCCAGCATTGTTGGTAATGAACGCCAAGGTGACATTCACTTCCGCGAGGGTGTTCAGCGACTCCACGGCGTCGTCAATGGCGTTCGGGCCAGCATAGACGACGCCGTCCAAGTCGGAGAGGACGGAATCAAATCCGGAAATCAGCATTCGGTGGTGGTTCCTACTACTTGAGGTGTTTGGCTACTACGCCAAAGCTTACTTCGCCGATTCTTCTTCCACGTCAGCTTCGCCAGCTTCCGTGTCGGATTCGATGACTTCGTTCAGGTCATCTTCCTCGTCGATGCCGGTCTGCTCGGCTTCTGCCTCTTCTGCTTCTTCGGCCTCGGCGTCGGCATCTGCTTCTTCAGCTTCCGAAGGCTCGATCAGATCCTTGGCGCGTGGGGTTTCCTCTTCCTCATCCATCTCCGGAGCCAGGTCCATGATGAAGGATTCGGTTTCACGCTCGATGCCCAGGGCGCTTTCTGCAACCTCGACCTGAGCGTTCCAGCGCTTCGCGTCTTCTGCACGGCCGGCAGCCGACAGCAGATCAGCGTAGGCAGTGAACAAACGTGGGCTGAAGGAGAAGGCACGGTTGAAGTTCAGCTGTTCCAGCGACTCCAGCTCAGCCAGTGCCTTATCCAGCTTGCCCAAGTCACCATACGAACCGGCAGCAACCATCTGCATTTCAACCTTGACGGCGCTTTCCAGATTGGCGCATTCCTCGGACTGGGCGAGCTCGATTGCCTTCTCTGGGCGGCCCAGGCCACGCAGCGAGTCAGCGATCAATGGCAGGTTGTAGTCCGAACCGGAAATACGACGGTGGGTACGCAGTTCGCGCAGTGCATCGGCGTACTTGCCAGCGTGGTAGGCAGCGATGCCAACGGCCTCGCGAACCACCGCGACACGGCCGCCGCGGCGCGATGCTGCCAGGGTGTGCTCGTATGCCAGCTCTGGGTCGTCTTCCAGCAGGCGGCCAGCCATCACCAGGTGCTTTGCGACCCAGCTTGCCGAGCGCTCTTCGAGGTAACGCAGCTGGGCGCGTGCTACGCGGTCCAACTCCTTACCGGTAACATCCTCATCGATATCTGGGGACTGTTCACGATCGGCACGGTTCGAGATGCGAAGATCGCCAGGATTATGTGCGCGCGGTGCGTCACCGCGCTTATCAGCAAAGCGGTCTTCACGTGCTGGGTACTCACCCTTCGAGCGACGGTCGTCGGCACGCTTGAAGCCACCATCACGGTTGTCATCACGCTTGAAGCCACCGCCACGGTTATCGTCACGCTTGAAGCCGCCACGATCGTCATTGCGGAAACCGCCACCACGGTTGTCATCACGCTTGAAGCCACCGCCACGGTTGTCATCGCGACGCTCGCCGCGGAAACCACCACGGTCTTCATTGCGGAAACCGCCACCACGGTTGTCATCACGCTTGAAGCCGCCACGGTCATCATTGCGGAAACCGCCACCGCGGTTGTCATCACGCTTGAAGCCACCGCCACGGTTGTCATCACGCTTGAAGCCGCCACGATCGTCATTGCGGAAACCGCCACCGCGGTTGTCGTCACGCTTGAAGCCGCCACCGCGGTTGTCATCACGCTTGAAGCCGCCACGATCGTCATTGCGGAAACCGCCACCGCGGTTGTCGTCACGCTTGAAGCCGCCACCGCGGTTGTCATCACGCTTGAAGCCGCCACGATCGTCATTGCGGAAACCGCCACCGCGGTTGTCATCACGCTTGAAGCCGCCACCGCGGTTGTCATC
>NZ_JANUFE010000005.1:0-351740 GCF_024807995.1 Arthrobacter sp. JUb119 | reverse complement strand
AATGTTATGTATTCACCAAATAAAAATATTCGGTATCAACAAACTTGGCACACTATTGAGTTCTCAAACAACAAACACTCTCGACACCACAACCATCAAACCTTCGATGACTGCTTCGCTCCGGAGCAACTTTTCCAACTTACCAGAGTTCCTGATCCGATCAAAATCGGCGGAAAACCTTCAGTGAAAAGTGATTGGCTGCCGGGTGAACAATCGGTAGATTCCGTGTTGTTTCCGTTCCGGCAACAGATAAAAACTATACACAGGTTCTTGGGCACTTACAAATCGAGGGGCCGCGTTCTAGGTCACATTCATTTCGCTGTTCTAGTCTGGGCTCATGAGCGACCTGCAAAGACTCCTTGGATACCGTGAACCCATCTTCAATGCATCTATGGCTGGCGCGGCTGGCGGCGCCTTGGCTGCAGCTGTTTCCCACGCGGGAGGTGTAGGGATGATCGGTTCGCCTGCAACTCCCACAGCTGACTGGATTGAACAGCAAACGCAATTCGTTGAATCCCTGAGTACTCCATGGGGCGTCGGCTTCATGGCCTGGGCGCTGGAAACGGATCTCTCCCCGCTAGAGGCCTTCTTGGAGTTCGGGCCCTCGTTGGTGACCTTGAGCTTCGGCGATGTCACCCGGGCCGCGGCGGTAGCCCATGAGGCTGGAGTTCTGACCGCCATGCAGGTAGGCAATGCGGCAGATCTGGAACGCGCGATGGCTGATGACATCGACATCATCATTGCCCGTGGCGCAGAAGGTGGCGGACATGGCCGCAATGAAGCCGGAACTCTGCCGCTGCTGCAGCTGGCAACCGCCCAGCACCAGAAGCCCGTGGTGGCGGCCGGAGGCATCGGCACTGCGCGAGGTATCGCCGCGGTGCTGTCAGCTGGCGCGGAAGCTGCCTGGATCGGGACCCGTTTCCTCTCGGCAGCAGAGTCCAGCGGGCACGGGAACATGAAGAGCGCAGCACGCAATGCGGGCCTGGATGACACTATCTATACCCGCGCCTTCGATCTCGCCCAGCAATTGCCATGGGCGCCCGAGTTCGGCGGACGGGCGCTGCGCAATGAGTTCAGCGACAAGCACGCGGATCTTTCCAGCTGGGAGCCGAACGATGCGCTGCGCGAGCAGATGGATCAGGCCCGCTCCGAAGCGCTGACGGACATAGCCCCGGTCTATGCCGGTGAGGCAGTGCAGTTCGTTGGCGCCGAGCAGCCCGCCGCCGAAATCATGCAGGAGCTGTGCGGCTTCCGCCAGGTCCTCGGGCAGGCTGCTCGACGCTTTGCCTAGATCGGCTGGTTGTCGATCAGACGGACGTTGCCCACCTTCGCCGCGACAAGGATCAAGCCCTCGCCGGTGAAGGGGGTGTCCTGGCAGTTGAATGCCAGTTCCTGCAGGGTATCCGGGTCAACGACGGCGAAGTAGTCCAGCTCCACCAGCGGGGCCATCTGGTACATGCCGATGGCATCCTCGATGTACAGCGGTTCATTGCGTGCCGCACGGTCGGCAACCAGCTGGATCGAACGGTGCAGCACCAAGGCTGCTTCCTTCTCTTCCTCGTTGAGCAATGCATTGCGGCTGGAAAGCGCCAGGCCTTTCGGGCTGCGCACGATCGGCACCGCACGCAGTTCTACCGGATAGTCCAGGTCGGCAACCATGCGGCGGATCAGCATCAGCTGCTGGGCATCCTTCTGGCCGAAGTAGGCGCGGTATTCGCCCCGACGCGGGTCGGCCAAGTGCAGCAGCTTGGCGACTACGGCCAGCATGCCATCGAAGTGGCCTGGACGCGAGGCGCCTTCATACATTTCGCCCAGCGCGCCGGAGCTCAACTTCACCAGCGGAAGGCCGGCATGGTAGATCTCGGAAGCGTCCGGGGCAAAGACAAGATCGACGCCGGCGGCCGCGGCCAGCTGCACATCAGCGTCGAGCTGGCGCGGATAGTTGGCGTAGTCGCTGGCATCGTTGAACTGCAGCTCATTGACGAATACGGAGATGACTACCAGTTCGTTTTCTTCGCGGGCGGCCTTGAACAGCGAAGCATGTCCGCGGTGCAGGGCTCCCATAGTGGGCACGAAGCCCAGCGATCCCGGGTTAGCTGCGGCAATAGCAGCCTTCAGCTCGGCACGGGTCTTTACAATCTTCGGGGTTTTCACGCTTCTATTCTAGAACTCGCAGAAGCTCTTCCAGCGTGCCTTGGGAGATCAGTCCGCGTTCTGCGGCGCGCAGCGCGGTAGCGCGCGAGAGGCTCCGATAGGAATTGTTGGTTTCCGCCGGGGCGTCGGCCAGCGCCTGCAGGTGCGCGGTGACCGTTCCGCTATCGCCTCGTGCTACCGGGCCGGTCAGTGCGCCCGCGCCGGAACGCAGGGCGTTATCCAGGCTCGCGTACATCAGGGCGCGCAGGGTATTGGATGGTTCTTCCACGCCGATCCGGCGCAGGATGTCCGCCGATTGCGCCGTGATGGTGTTCAGGTGGTTTGCCGCATGGGCCAGGGCCGCGTGGTAGCTGGCACGATCCTGCTCGGCGATCACCACCGGCTCCCCGCGCATTTCCACCACCAGCGCCTGGGCTACCGGGAGGATGGCCTCGTCCGCGGTGACCGCGAAGACGCAGTCGGTCAGGCGCTGGAGGTCCATGCTCATGCCGGTGAAGGTCATGGCCGGGTGGACTGCCAGTCCAAAGGCGCCAGCATCCAAGGCCGGTTGCAGGATCGAGGTGCCGTACCGCCCGGCGGTGTGCGCGATCAACTGCCCGGCGGCGATATGGCCGCCCGTTGCCAGTCCGGACACCAGTTCGCCGAGCACGTCGTCGGGTACCGCAAAGAGCACCAGTTCGCTGCGGCGCAGGATTTCTGCTGGGTCCAGCAGTTCCACGCCGGGCAGCAAGGCGTCGGCGCGATCGCGCGAATCCTCCGAGACGGCGTGGATTCCGGTGATCCGGTGTCCGCTGGCTGCCAGCGCCGCACCAAGCACGGTGCCTACCTTGCCGGCGGAGATGATGCCGATTCCCAAGCGTGGTGCGTCCACTTCTACCTTTCAACCAGGCGCCGGGTTTGCGCCCGAATAAATTCTGCTGCGGTGTCCGCATCAATTTGATGCAGGTATCCGATGATGTTTCCGCCGGCACAGTGCAAGCGGACACCGGCCAGTTTACGTCCTTGCTCCCATGGTCCCTGGCCCCAGCTCATGCCCTGCACCCGGTTATGCGGCACGAAGCTGGCCTGCCGGGCCAGCCAGCCATACCGGGAAATCACCGTGGTGCCGGTGGCCAGGAACGCCTGGTGCTTCCATGCCCCGGGCGATAGCGGCTTGGCGCGTTCCGGGGAGCCGGTGAAACCGTGTTCGCATCCGGTGCTCACCGCGGTGGCCAGCACCTCGCGCTGGTTGGCGACGCCAAGATCCGGCAGCAGGATCCCCATGATCCGGGCGACCGACTCGAAGTCGCCCACCGGGAGCACTTGCAGGTTATCCGCGTCATCGCTCTTGGTGCCCAGCACGTTGACTTCCACCTTGTACCAGCCCAGCATCCGCCAGAAGAAGGGTGCCGTCACCGAAATGGCCTGGACGCGGCCGGCAGGAATGGAGTGCTGGCGGGTGTCAGCCAGCCCGTAGCTGATGCGCATGCCGGTGTCCGAGGCGCTGGCGGTGAAGTTCCAGCCCTGGTTCAGCTGCTTGTAGTAGAAGCTGCCGAAGGCCAAGGCCGCGGGGACCAGGGCCGCGATGATTCCGTCGACCCCGGCAAGCCAAAGCACCAGCATCGCCAGGCATGCGAGCACCCCGAACATCACCGGCAATTGCAGGAACATGGAGCCAATCAGGCGCCCAATGGGCACGTTGGCCATCAGCGGCAATGCGTCCGCGGCGGCCTGCGGCTGGGCTGCCGCGCGATCCGCCGCGTCGTGGGAGCCGCTTTCTTGGGCAGCGGCAGGTTCTTCGCCGCGGGCCCGCTCCAGGATGACCACGCGCAGCGCGTGGGCATCGGCCTTGCGCAGGAAGGAAAGGCGCAGCACCGACTCGGAGGAATCGGCCACGTCAAAGCGCAGTTCGGCGAGACCCAGCAGCCGGGCTACCAGTGGCTGGGCAATGTCTATGCCTTGCACCTTGTCGATGCGCGCCTGCTTCTGGCTGCGGAATAGCATCCCGGAATTCACGTACACGTGGGTGCTGGTGAGCTTATAGCGGGTGAAGTACCAGGAAAGGAAGTAGAAGATGAGCACCACGGCCAGTGCGATGCCGGCGCCCGCGACGGTCCACATCAACCTGGTGCCGGAGAAGCGCTCCGCCCAGGACAGGTCGTCGGTGTTCTGCCAGTAGATGTAGCCCAGGCCGATGATGGCCAGCCAGCCGTGGACGAACGGGCTGGCTGGATGCACCCGCTGCCATGGCTCGGCACTGTCTCCGGTGGCCAGTTCTTCGGCCTGGCTCATAGCATTTTCTCTTCGCCGGCGGCCACAAGCCGTTCGCGCAGGGCCTGCCCTTCGCGCTCGGGCAACCCGTAGACGTGCGCGGTGGCAGCGCTGCCGGCGGTGTTCAGCGTTAGCTGGCATAGCCCATAGCGGCGCTCCAGCGGCCCGCTGTTGACCTCGACGTATTGCATGCGGCCGTAGGGAATGACCACCTGCTTGCGCCACATCACCCCGGACCGGACGATGAAGTCTTCTTCGCGTTCGAGATAGCCCAGTGCGGCGACCTGGCGGCGGATGATGCGCAATGCCGGCAACGCGATCGCCAGCACCAGCAGGACCGGGGAAAGCACCAGCCACAGCGGGATGCCGACGCCGGTGACTGCCAGCACGGCAGGGACCAGGGCCGCCAGCAGGAACAGGCCCCAGGTGATCGCCCAGGTGGTGAACTTGACCTTGGCGTAGTCCCGGTGGGCTGGGGTGAAGTTATTCGGTGACCACGGAGTCGCTGTTGCCATCGGTATCCTCTGGAGGTAGTTTGCACAGTTGCTGAACAATATACCCAATAATCACCATGAGGACACCAGCACCAGTCAGCACCAGGCCGCGGGTCAGGGTGGGGGTGATCCCCGTGGCCGCCCAGAGGGTGATGATGGCCGGAACATGCCAACCGGCAATCACCGCACCGGCATACGCCGAGGCCTGGGCCAGAACCAGGGTACGAGCTGCGGCGATCGGCTCGAAGTCCGATTTGCCCAAGGTGGAGCGCTTCACGCGGATCCCCAGGAACAGGATCACCGCGCAGACTGCGCCCAGCGAGTACAGGGCGGAGTAGTCCAGCACCGGCGCGTACCTGCCTGCCGCGGTGAGCAGGCGCAACGCGATCCAGCCGGCCACGGCCCCGAGCCCGGCACACCAGAGCAGCCAGCGCAGCTTCAGCTTGGCCATAGCCGGATGATGTCCTTCGTATCGGCAGCTTCGGCGGCCAAACGGGAAACCAGTTGCCCGTTCAGCACCGCGTCCGGATCCATCCAGCTCCACGGGGCCAGCACGAAGCCGCGGATCGCGGCGCGCGGATGAGGCAGGGTCAGCCGCTCATCATCCAGGTTCAGCTGGTCGTAGGCGATCAGGTCCAGATCCAGCGTGCGCGCTTCCCAGCGCACCTCGCGGGTGCGGTGGTGCTTGGCTTCTATCCACTGGCACAGATCCAGCAGCTCATGCGGGGCCAGCCGGGTACGCACCTGGACGACCTGGTTGGTGTAATCGGGCTGTTCCGGCGGACCGCCTACCGGCTTGGTGATGGCCAGCGGGGAAACCTTGAGCAGCTCGACTTCTGCGCCGAGGTCCTGCACCGCGGCGGCCAGGGTAGCCTGCGGATCACCCAGGTTGGCGCCCAACGCGATGATCGCGGTGTGCTGCTTCTGGTGCCGCGTCAGCGAGATGGTGACATCGGTGAACGGTACCGGGATTGGAGCCTGCGGCTTGTGCACCACCACGTCGATGGTGAACACGCCCGGGTAGGCGGCGAGGATCGCCTCGGCGATTTCGCTGCCCAGCTTCTCGATCAGGTCCCACGGGCCGGCCTGGATCTGCTGGACTACCAGCTCGCTGACTTCGCCGTAGTGCACCGTGTCAAGAACATTGTCGCTGGCTGCCGCACGTGAGATATCCACGTGCAGCACCACGTCAATGATGAATTCCTGGCCGTCGCGCTTCTCATGGTCGAAAACGCCATGGTAGCCGGTGGCCGAAATTCCGTAGATGCTAATGCGATCCATAGGCCTGCACGACTTCAATGGCGTCGCGGTTGCCGGTGACATCGTGCACGCGCACTGCCCAGACCTTGTCGCGGGCGCCCAGCACGGTGGTCGCTGCGGTCGCGGAATCGCGTTCCATCGGCGCGCGGCTCTTGGAACCCTCGGCCAGCAGTTCGCCCAGGAAGCGCTTGCGGCTGGTGCCGATCAGCACCCGGTGGCCCAGCTCCTCGATGGCAGGGACGTTGGCCAGCAGCGCCCAATTGTGCTGCGCATCCTTGGCGAAGCCCAGTCCCGGATCGATGATGATCTGCTCCGGGGCCACGCCCTTGGCGACGAATTCATCGCGCAGCATGCGCAATTCGCCGATGACCTCGGTGACCACGTCCTGGTAGTTGGCCTCGGAGACCATGTCCTGCGCGGTGCCGCGGCGGTGCATCAATACGTAGGGGACGCCGGTTTCCGCGATCAGCTCCGGCATGCCCGGCTCATAGGTCAGGCCGGAAACGTCGTTGATGAGGTGCGCGCCGGCGGCGATGGCCGCGCGGGCGGTGGAGACATGCATGGTGTCCACGGAGATCACCGCGCCGGCCTTCACCAGGGCTTCGATGACCGGGATGATGCGCTCGCGCTCCAGGGCAGGATCCACGTTCGTGGCGCCCGGGCGGGTGGATTCGCCGCCCACGTCGATGATGTCGGCACCCGAGTACAGCAGCTTCAGGCCCTGGTCGATCGCGGCATCGGCGGACAGGTACTTCCCGCCATCCGAGAAGGAGTCCTCGGTGACGTTCAGGATGCCCATGACCAGGGTGCGGCCGGTTGGCAGGTCGGCCATGGTCTTCTTGCTGGACTTGCGGATCACCGGCAATGGGCTGGTGTTCGGGCCGGTGCCCGGGATCGCTCCAAGCGACATGGGGGTTCCTACTTTCCGAGGATCAGGCTCATGGCTTCGGCACGGGTGGCGGTTTCCCGCAGCTGCCCGCGCACCGCACTGGTCACGGTCTTCGCGCCGGGCTTCTGCACCCCGCGCATGGACATGCACATGTGCTCGCATTCAACGACGACGATCGCACCGGAGGGGTTCAGGTGCTCCACGAGGGCATCAACGATCTGGGTGGTCAGGCGCTCCTGGACCTGCGGGCGGCGGGCGTACACCTCGACCAGCCGGGCCAGCTTGGACAGGCCGGTGACCTTGCCGCCCTTGCCCGGGATGTAGCCGATATGCGCCGAACCGTAGAAGGGCACCAGGTGGTGCTCGCAGGTCGAGTAGAACGGGATGTCCTTGACCAGCACCATCTCATCGTGCTCGATGTCGAAGGTGGTGGACAAGTGGTCTGCCGCTTTCTGGTGCAAGCCGGCGAAGAACTCCGCATAGGCCTTGGCCACCCGCTTCGGGGTGTCTACCAGGCCGTCGCGGTCGGGATCCTCGCCAATGGCTTCCAGGATCTCGCGCACGGCTGCCGCGATCCGCGGCTGATCAATCTCTTGTAGTTCACTCACGCTTCGATCCTAGTCGGTCGAGGAAGCTGCGCGCTCCTTGGGGCTTAATATCGGGCCCTCTTGGTGCACCGGACGGGCCTCGTTGCTCAGCCAGACTTCGCGCTTGTCGCGCTTCACTAGGTCGGAGAAGATCTCGGCGATCTCCTTCTGGTTCAGCGTCTCGCGCTCCAGCAGCGCCAGGGCCAGGCGGTCGAGCACATGGCGGTTGGCCATCAGCGCCTGGTAGGCGTCGTTGTGCGCCTGCTCGATCAGCTCGCGCACTTCCTGGTCCACCAGGTGGGCCATTTCGTCGGAGAAGTCGCGGGAGGCGGTGCCCATGCCCTGCTCGGCAGCCGAGCCGGCCAGGCGCACGGCGCCCACCTTCTCGCTCATGCCGTATTCGGTGACCATCTTGCGCGCGGTGGCGGTGGCCTTCTCGATGTCGTTGCTGGCGCCGGTGGACGGATCGTGGAAGACGATCTCCTCGGCGACGCGCCCGCCCATGGCGTAGGCCATCTGGTCCAGCAGCTCGTTGCGGGTGACCGAGTACTTGTCGGATTCGGGAACCACCATGGTGTAGCCCAGCGCGCGGCCGCGCGGCAGGATGGTGATCTTGGTGACCGGTGCGGTCTGGTTCATGGCCGCTGCCACCAGCGCGTGGCCGCCCTCGTGGTAGGCGGTGACCTTGCGCTCGTGCTCGTCCATCAGGCGGGTGCGCTTCTGCGGGCCGGCCATGACGCGGTCGATGGCCTCGTCCAGGGCGCGGTCGTCGATCAGGTTAGCGTTGGAGCGGGCGGTGAGCAGCGCGGCCTCGTTGAGCACGTTGGCCAAGTCGGCACCGGTGTACCCCGGGGTCTTCTTCGCGACGGCGTTCAGGTCCACGGTGGCATCCATCGGCTTGCCCTTCACGTGCACGGCCAGGATCTGCTCGCGGCCCTTCAGATCCGGTGCCTCCACCGGGATCTGGCGGTCGAAGCGGCCCGGGCGCAGCAGCGCCGGGTCCAGCACGTCGGGGCGGTTGGTCGCGGCAATCAGGATGACGTTGGTGGTGGCGTCGAAGCCGTCCATCTCCACCAGCAGCTGGTTCAGGGTCTGCTCGCGCTCATCGTTGCCGCCGCCGATGCCGGCGCCGCGATGGCGGCCGACGGCGTCGATTTCGTCAACGAAGATGATCGCCGGGGAGTTGGTCTTTGCCTGCTCGAACAAGTCGCGAACGCGCGAGGCGCCCACGCCGACGAACATCTCCACGAAGTCCGAACCGGAGATCGAGTAGAACGGTACCGCCGCCTCGCCGGCTACGGCCTTGGCCAGCAGGGTCTTGCCGGTGCCCGGAGGGCCGTAGAGCAGCACGCCCTTGGGGATCTTCGCGCCCAGGGCCTGGAATTTGGCTGGTTCCTGAAGGAATTCCTTGATTTCGTGGAGTTCCTCCACGGCCTCGTCGGCGCCGGCGACATCCTTGAAGGTCACCTGCGGCATGTCCTTGGTGATCAGCTTCGCCTTGGACTTGCCGAACTGCATGACCTTGGAGCCGCCGCCTTGGGAGCGGGCGAGGATGAACCAGAAGATGCCGGCGATCAGCAGGAACGGGATGATGATCCCGAGCATCGACAGCAGCCAGTTGCTTTCCACCGGCTGGTCGGTGAACTTGCCCAGGTTGGCCTTGTTGATCTCATCGACCACCAGTTCGGCACGGGCGGTGGAGTAGTAGAAGCTCACCGAGGTGCCCTTGTCCACGCCATCGACCTTCAGCGAGTCGCGCAGCTTCAGATCCACGCGCTGGTCGCCGTCGAACATCTTCGCTTCGGTGACATTGCCGCTGGTGAGCTGGTGCAGGCCTACGGAAGTGTCCACCTTGGCCGAGTTATTGCCGAAGACCATCGGCAGGAACAACACCACGGCGACTACGCCGACCAGGACCCAAATGATCCAGCTGTTAAAAAGCTTCTTCGTTTTCATTGATCCGACAGGCCCCGCGCCTGGCGCATCCCCCTCACGCACTGCTCTGGCGTCCGGGTCACGCCACCTTCGATATTTCTCAACGCCCCATTGGCGAGAAAAGTTCCCTACTGGTAAATATGCGGGGCCAAGGTGCCCACGCAATCAAGGTTGCGGTACTTTTCCGCGAAGTCCAGGCCGTAGCCCACCACGAATTCGTTCGGGATGTCCATGCCGACGTACTTGACGTCGATTTCCACCTTGGCTGCTTCCGGCTTGCGCAGCAGGGTGCAGATTTCCACCGAGGCCGGGCCGCGGGATTCCAGGTTGGACTTCAGCCAGGACAAGGTCAGGCCGGAATCGATGATGTCCTCGACGATCAGCACGTGCTTGCCCATGAGGTCGGAATCCAGGTCCTTGAGGATGCGCACCACACCGGAGGACTGGGTACCCGAACCGTAGGAGGACACTGCCATCCAGTCCATGGTCAGGTGGGAGTTCAGTGCGCGAACCAGGTCAGCCATGATCATCACGGCGCCCTTGAGCACACCTACCACGAGGATGTCGCGGCCTTCGTAATCCTTGTCGATCTGCGCGGCAAGTTCTTCCACGCGGGCCTGGATTTCTTCCTTGGTGTACAGAACGTGCGCAAGATCGGCTTTGACTGCATTGGAATCCACGAGAATTCTCCTGATTCTAGAGGTGTGGTACTTACCTAGAGTGCCACATTTAGCGGAAGGTTGTTTAGCCGGTTGTGGTGAAAACGATCACCGATTGCCGCCGGAAGGCGCTGATCCTGCCATCCAGCTGCACAGGACCAGCTGATTTGGACTTGGGGACGCCGAGCCCGGCCAGCGCGCACAGCGCCGCCGTTCGCTCATGGCCCACATTCCTGGCCCCGGCTTCCATGGCGGCCAGGCGTAATACTCGCGAGCTGATGGCCACCGGCAGCTTGGCCAGGTCCGGGATCGCCAACCCGTGCTCGTCCTTGGCCGCTTGGGCCCATTCGTCGAGGGCTTGGGCGTCGGCGGCGGCCAGGCTGGCGGTGCGCGCCAGTGCTTCGGGAACATGCTCGCCAAGGTCCTCGCGCAAGAGGGGCAGGATCCTATGGCGGATGAGGTTGCGCTTGTACCCGGTGTCCGCGTTGCTCGGATCTTCCCAGTAGCCAAGCCCCGCCTGCCGGCAGATTTCCTCGGTTTGCGCCCGGGACAGTTCCAGCAGGGGGCGCCGGTAGGCTCCGCGCCGGGCAGGGATGCCGGCCAGCGAGCGGGTTCCCGATCCGCGCAGCAGCCCCAGCAGCACCTGCTCGGCCTGGTCGTCGCGGGTGTGGGCGAGCATCAATGCCTGCGCGTTGAACTGCTGCAGGGCTGCTTCAAAGGCCTGGTACCTGGCCGTGCGGGCCGAAGCCTCGTCATCCGAGGTCTCGACCTGGAGCACCGCCACCGGGTCCAATCCCAGCTCGCGGCATTGCCCGGCGGCTCGTTCGGCCGCCTGGGCGCTGCCGGGCTGCAGGCCGTGATCGATAACCACGGCGCCGAAGGAAGCGGGCAGCGTCGCCGCGGCAATGGCCAGGGCTAGCGAGTCGGCACCGCCGGAAACCCCGATCAGGTTCAGCCCGGGCGCGCTGCTGGCACTGATGGCGGCGCGGGCAAGGTGAAGGGCGCGGCTCATCGGGTGCGGGCCAGCCAGCGTTCCGGGTCATCGAGTTCCCCGGCGCTCGGGAACATCTCGCGGGCGGTGAAGATTTCGTTGAAGCCCTCGTAGCCGATCGCGTCGACGATATGCCGCACGAATTTTGCCCCGCGTTTGTACTGCAGCGCCTTGGCATCCAATCCCAGCAGCTTGCCCAGCAAGATCGCCAGGGCCGAACGGTTCTCGCCACGGGCTTCGAAGCGGCGGCGGATGGTCTTGATGCTGCGGATCGAGGTGACATCGTTCATCACGACCATGGCGTGGCCTTCGAGCACCGACATGATGCTGGTCAGTTCGCTGACCTCGGACTTCATGGACTTCAGGCGTTCACCCAGTTCGCCCATGGAGTGGGTGGTGCCGGCCAGCGGCTCGAAAGCCTCGGCCAGGGTCTGCTTCATGACCCCGGGAATCCAGGCAGCGTGCTCGAATTGCAGGCGGTGGGTCTGCTCGTGGGTGGCGATCCACAGGTAGAAGTCGCGGGCGTTCACATTCAGCTCGCCGCGGATCTGGGTGATGGTCGGGGCGTTGAGCAGCAGGCGCGGGCCGACGAACGGGTCGAACTGGCCCAGCACCCGGGTGCCCAGCACCGAGAGCACCGCGCCAAGTTCTGCGCCGGCAATCAAGGGGACCACCCCGGGGACGTCCTGGCGCGCTGCCGGGAGCAGGGCCGCGAAATTCTGGCTGACGGCCTTGGCCCAGCCGGACCGGTCCACCACCAGGGTCTGCGAGGGCGCGGAAGCAGCCAGCTTGGAAACCTTCTCGGCCTCCACCAGGCCTTCGCCGGCGGCGATGCGCAGTTCCTCGATGATCCGCGCGGCATCCTGGGCCTGGATCCCCGGCCCGGCGGGCATCAGGGTTTTCGCGGCCTTGGCCGCCAGCTTCCAATCGACGAACTGGTTCATTTGCTGCTCCTGCGGCGTTCAGCTCCGGCAGCCACAGCCACGGATGGCGGTGACAGCAGAGTCAATGGTTGGCTTGTGGGGTGCGAGTGTTCCGTTGGGCTGATCGGCATAGATCGAGAAGGCGAGCAGGCGCCCGTCTTCGGTCATGGCCATGCCCGTCAGCGTGGCCACGCCGGTCAGCGAGCCGGTCTTGGCGCGGACCAGGCCAAGTGTTCCGGCACCGCCCAGGCGGTTCATCAAGGTGCCGTTGTAGCCGGCGACCGGCAGCGAGTAGACGACCTCGCGCAATTCCGGCTTCTTGCTGGTGGCGGCCGAGCGCAGTACCGCGGTCAGCGCCGCGGGCGAAATCCGGTTCCTGGCAGCCAGGCCGCTGGTGTCCACGAGCGTGTGGCCAGCAGCCCCATGGGCCTGGGCCACAGCAGCGACGGCGGCCCCTGCCTGCTCCCCGGGCATCTGGCGGTCCAGCGCCACCAGGCGGCCCATGGATTCGGCAATGTAGTTATCCGAAACCAGCAGCATGTGCTTGATGACATCGCGCAGCGGTGCCGACTTCACCTCGGTGATCTGCTCGCCCCCCGCATAGGGGCCGCGGCCACCCTCATCCACCTTGACCTGCTCGCCCAGGGCTTGGGCGAAGACCTTGCGGACCTGCGCGGCCGGGTCGGACTGGTAGGCGGTGCTGGTGCTTTCCCCGGCACGCCCGGCGTAGTGCGCAATCGGGTAGACCTGGCCAATGTTATTGGAGGTGAACAGCGACTTGTCCCAGGCGGGGTTGCTGTGCGCATCGCCGAACAGCGAGTCGTCCAGCCACAGCTTGACCTCGCTGATGCCGCGCTTTTCAAGTTCTTCGGCGGTCTGCTTGGCCAGGGTTGCCAGTCCTGCATAGCCCTTGGGGTGCGCCGGGTCCGATTCCCCGTCGCCCAGCAGCACATCTCCCCCGCCGCGCAGGATCAATGTGCCGCCATCGAGCAGCACGCTGGTGGACAGCTGGGTGTCGCCGCCGAGGGCATCGAGGGCCGCGATGGCGGTGACTACCTTCAGGCTGGAGGCCGGGGTGCCATTTATTTCGGAGTTCCTGTCATACAGGACTGTGCCCGTGGCCACGTCGACCACCTGGGCGTTGAAGGACGTCCGGTCGGGCTTGTCCGCCAGGATGCCATCCAGCTTCGCGGCGAGGATCCCGGGGTCCGGTTGCGCGGCGTTGGGGTCCAGGTCCCGCACGGCGACTGGGGATTTATCGGCCAGCTGCGCGCTGGCCGGGGTGTAGAAAGCCTCGGGCTCTCCGGTGAAGAATCGCGGGGCCAGCAGCATCGCGGCAATCACTGCAACCATGGCAACAATCGCCACCCCCAGCGTAATAGCGCGTCGGGCGGCAGTGTTCATATGGTTACATTCCTCTCGCAGTTTTATCCATCAGGCGCAATGGGGCGATACCCTTATTAGCGGATATCCCTAAGACTAGTTTAGGAGTGTGCTTTTCATGAGCCACGACGTGACCATCGAGATCCCCACCGGATCGCGCGTCAAGTACGAGATCGACCACGAGACCCACCGCCTGCGCCTGGATCGCGTGCTGTTCACCTCGATGCAGTACCCAACCCACTACGGCTACTTCGACGATACTCTGGGCGAAGATGGCGATCCATTGGACGCCATGGTCTTCATCCCGGGTGTTGACCTGATCCCAGGTGTTGTTGTCGAAGCACGCCCAATTGGCGTATTCAACATGACCGACGATGGCGGTGGCGATGCCAAGCTGCTGTGCGTTCCTGCCGACAAGCGCTTTGACCACATCAAGGAACTTGAAGACATCGACGAATGGCTGATCAAGGAGATCGAGCACTTCTTCACCCGCTACAAGGACCTGGAACCAGGCAAGTGGGTCAAGGCCGAGGGTTGGGAAGGCCGCGAGGCTGCCGAAGCCGAGCTGGCTCGCTCCATCGAGCGTTTCAAGGCCTAGCCACTAGGCTCAAGCCGAACATGGCGGCGACCCCCGAATCGGGGGTCGCCGCCATTGCTTTTGCTGCCGGTTCACTGCCGGAGACCCGGACCTGCCCGGCGCTAGGCTTCAGGCAGCATTCCGCTGAGCACATCTTCCTGCGCGGAAACTTCCAGGGTCTGCACGTCCTTGAGTTTCCGCTCCACCGCACGGGTCCGGGTACCGGCATCGCGCACCGTGTTCTGCGCTGTGGCCAGCTGCTTACCCAGCTTGTCCCAGACATCTCCGTACTTGCGGAACTCTTCCTTGGCCGCCGAGAGCACCTGCCATACCTCGCTGCTGCGCTTCTCAATGGCCAGTGTCCGGAAACCCATTTGCAAGGAGTTCAGCAGGCTCATCAGGGTGGTCGGCCCCGTGACCAGCACCCGGTGCTCGGCCTGCAGCTTGCTGGCCAGCCCCGGGCTGCGCACAACCTCGGCGAACAGCCCCTCGGTGGGCAGGTACATGATGGCGAAGTCGGTGCTGTAAGGCGGGGCGATGTACTTGCTGGAGATCAGCTTGGCCTGCTCAAGGATCGCCCGGTCCAGCGCCTTGCCCGCAGCGGCGATGACGGCCTTGTCTCCGTGCTCCTGGGCATCGAGCAGGCGCTCGTAGTCCTCTTGCGGCAGCTTGGAGTCGATTGGCAGATAGATCGTTCCGGCATCCCGCCCGGGCAGGATCACCGCGAACTCCACGACCTCGCGGCTGCCGGGCACGACCGCCACGTTCTGCTCGTACTGCTCTGCGGTGAGGATGTCTTCCAGCTGGCGCGAAAGCTGCACTTCGCCCCATGCACCACGGCTCTTCACGTTGGTGAGCACGCGTTTCAGCCCGCCGACATCCTGGGCCAGGCTCTGCATTTCCCCCAGCCCCTTCTGCACCATTTCCAGCCGCTTGCTGACCAGTTCAAAGGATTCGCCCAGCCGCTTCTCCAAGGTCCCCTGGAGCTTCTCGTCCACCGTCTCGCGCATCTTCTCGAGTTTGGCTTCATTGCCCGAGCGCAGTTTCTCCATTTCCTGCTGGAGCAGCCCCTGGACCTGCAGATGGCGGTTCGCATTGGCTTCTGCCATCGCGGTCAGCTTGGCGTCGATCTCGGTACGCACTTCGCCCATCCCCTGGCGCAGTTCGGTGCGCTGGGTCCCCAGTTCCTGCCGGAGCTCCGCATTAGCAGCACGTACCGAGTCCTGGATCTGGGTGCCATCAGAGCCGGATGTCCTGCGCACCAGCAGCAAGGCAATACATGCCGTTGCCAGAATATTCAGGATGACGAGTACAAAAACCGCGATTACCATGAGCACCTAACCAAGAACTGTCGAGCGGACCATTGCCTCAGTCCTATCAGCGGACACCGACAGTTTGGGTCCATAATGGGTCCATGCATATTTTGGTCACCGGTTTCGAGCCGTTCGGCAACGACGAATTCAATGCCAGCCAGGAAGCCGTTTCCAGCCTTCCCAGGCAGCTGGGCGAGCATCAGGTCCTCACCGCCATGCTTCCGGTGTCCTTCGCGGCCTCCGGCAAAGCACTCGAATCGCTCTTGGCGAAGCACCAGCCCGATGCGCTGATTTGCGTCGGCGAAGCCGGCGGCCGGAATGCAATCACGCCGGAGCGATGGGCTTTTAACGAAGATGATGCCCGCATCCCCGACAATGATGGCGCCCAGCCACGGTCAGCGGCCATCAAGGCGAATGCGCCGGGACGCTTGGATGCCACACTTGATCCAGCAGCGGCCGTCCGCGCCCTGCTCGCCGCAGGCCATGAGGCAAGGGTCTCCGAGGATGCCGGGCGTTTCGTGTGCAACCACATTGCGTATTTGGCGTATTCCCAACCGGTCCCGGCATTGTTCATCCATGTTCCCGCACTGCGCCCGCCAGGGGTTCAAGCCACGGTTGGTGCTGAAACCGACGCATCGGCCAGCCAACCTCGGCCCGGGGACCTGAGCCAGCTATCGCCGGCCCTGGGCATTGCGATACTGGGAAGCCTCGCCCCCGGTGGATAGACTGCTTTCATGGAAGCGGTAATGGCACTGGACGGCCTGGAAGTTGGCATTCTGGTGCTGTGGGCGCTGGGCACGCTCTTTGTGCTGGTGCAGTTCCTCCGCGAACGCTGTGTGCGCACCGCCATACCGCTGGCCCTAGCCATGCCTATTCCCCTGTTTGGCGCCGTCTACTCGGTGGCCCGCTTGACCGGGATCATGATGAAACGAAAGCCTGGATCCGATATTGAATAGCAGTCCCACCCGCTGGATGGTTCTTTTTTCGCTTGCCATCGGCTTTCTTTTCATCGGAGCTTTCGCCCTGGTTGTCTCGGGGCTCGCTGCACCATGGCTGGACTGGGACTAGGAATGTGACCATCTGATACTTGCGGGATTACTGCCGGGGTTCAGCGCAGGGCTAGCCTTGAAGCATCATGACCCTGCATAATCTCACTCCGCTCGATCAGCTGCGTGCCGGAAAGCTCCCCCTGCGTCTTGCAAATCTGTTCATCGGCCTCATGCTTTTTGCGCTGGCCATGGCACTGCTGATCCGCGCCCAGCTCGGCGTGGATCCGTGGGATGTGCTTCACCTGGGCCTGGCCAACTACATTCCGCTGTCGCTGGGAACGATAGTGATCATCGTCGGCGTCGTGGTGCTGCTGGCGTGGATTCCGCTCAAGCAGTGGCCAGGATTGGGCACCGTCGCCAATGTGCTGCTCATCGGGCTTGGCCTGGACTTCTTTCTCTGGCTCATCCCTGATGTCCACGGGTTGGGCTGGCAGATCCTGACCCTGGTTGGCGCCATCGCCGTCAATGGCCTTGGCGGCGCCCTGTACATCGGCTGCCATTTCGGCCCCGGCCCGCGCGACGGCCTGATGACCGGGCTGCATTTGCGCACCGGCAAATCGATCCGCCTGCTGCGCACCATTATCGAGGTGTGCGTGCTGGGGATCGGCTGGTTGCTCGGCGGTCCGGTGGGCGTGGGCACGGTGGCTTATGCGCTGCTGATTGGCCCCGCTACGCAGTTCTTCTTCAAGTACACGACCGTTGCGCTGCCCGCCCAGCAGGGCGCGCCCAGCAGCACCCTGTCCTAGTTCCTCCTGATCCCGCCAGCCGGCGGACCAGCATCAGGCTGGAGCAGCACCGTTAGCCGCCAAGTGCCGCACAGTGCGCGACAAACCCGGTTGCACACGCAATACTTGAATCATGTTTGTCGTTGCGCTCAGCCCCCGGCCCCGCTCGGTCACCGATGTTGCCGCCGCCAGCGAGCAGCTCTGGCACCAGCTGGAACAAGTCGACACCCACGCGCCGTTCACCGCGCTCAGCGGGCAGCTGCTGCTCGGAGTGCCCAGTGACCCCGATGCCGCCGTCGACGCGCTGCTGCGCGTGGCACGGCTGAACTTCTGCAATATCGGGCTGGGCATCGGCAGCCTGTACGAGCCGGTGCCCGCAGAGGCCGACCTGGTCGAGGGCAGGGCGGCGCGGCGCGCGCTCGGCGCGCTGGAGGCGGCCAGCCACCGCGGCGAAAGGGTCCCGATCTGCGTTTCCTCGGGCAATGACGAGATGGACGGCGAGCTTGAGGGCCTGCTGCGCATGCTCGGACAGTGGATCCGCACCCGCACCGAGGCCGAATGGTCCGTCGTTGACCTGCTGACTCCCGGTGTGCGCGGGCAGCAAAAAGCGGTCGCCGGGATCCTGGGAATCACTCCCCAGGCAGTATCTGCAGCGATCGTGCGTTCGGGCTACAACGACGAGCTGGGCGCGCGGGCAGCGATCGCCCGGCTGCTGGAACACACCGACCAGCTCTAGACCCTGGTGCTAGCTGCCCAGCAGCCCTTCCAGGACGATGGCCAGGCCATCCTGGTCAACGCCTTCAGTCACGGCGTCGGCCGCTGTCTTGACCTCATCCGGCGCTTGGCCCATGGCCACGCCATGTCCGGCCCACTGCAGCATTTCGACGTCATTGCGGCCATCGCCTACTGCCAGCGAGTCCTTCGAATCGAACTTCAGGATCGCCCGCAGCCGCTCCAGGCCGCTGGCCTTGGTGGTACCCTCGGCGGCAATATCCAGCCAAGCGGTCCAGCCCACCGAGTAGGTCACCCCGGAGAGCCCCAGGCTCTGCACGGCATGCCCGAATTCCTCGGCGGTGTTGTCGGTGGAGAAAACCACCACGCGCACGGCCTTGCTGTTGACCAGCTCGCCGAAATCAACGACCTTGCTCTCGGCGCCAAAGCTCATGTCGCCGAAGGTTTCGCTGGAAAGGAATTCGCCGCGCTCGTTTTCCAAGGCGTACTTGGCTTTGGGAAGCTGGTCGCGCAGCGCCTTGAGCGCTGTCGACGGATCGAAGATCTCGCGGTGCAGGATCTCGACTTCATCCTGGCACACCTTTGCGAGCACGCCGCCGTTGCTGACCACGACATGGCCATGGTCGATGCCCAGTTCCGCCATGATGGGCAGGGCCGCACCCAAGGAGCGGCCGGTGGAGATGATTACCTCATGGCCCTGGGCCACTACAGCCCGCGCGGCATCGCGCACGCGCTGGCTCATTTCCCCCTGGTGGTTGACGATGGTGCCATCCACGTCAAGGCAAATCATCAATTTTTGCTTGGTCAGCCGGTCATCGTTGCCGAGCTTAGTCATAACAGTCATGGCTCAAGTTAACCACCACCGCGGGTTTTTGGCGATGACCCAAGGCACAGCGCCAAGTGAACAACCGGTTAAAAGCATTTGCCGGCTGCCCGCGAGGGGCAGCCGGCAAATGGCCGGTCATTGGCTACTTGAGTACTTCGAGTCCGCCAAGGTAAGGCTGCAGCGCCTTGGGCACGTTGACCGAACCGTCCGGGTTCTGGTGGTTTTCCAGAATCGCCACGAGCCAGCGGGTGGTCGCCAGGGTGCCGTTCAGCGTCGCCACCGAACGGGTCTTGCCGGCCTTGCCGTCGATGATCTCGCGTTCGCGGATATTCAGGCGGCGGGCCTGGAAGGTGGTGCAGTTCGAGGTCGAGGTCAGTTCGCGGAAGGTGCCCTGGGTAGGAACCCAGGCTTCGCAGTCGAACTTGCGCGCGGCGCTCATGCCCAAATCCCCGGCGGCGGTGTCGATCACGCGGTAGGGAAGTTCCATGCGCCCGAGCATGTCCTCTTCCATGGCCAGCAGCTTCTGGTGCTCTGCTTCGGCGTCCTCGACGCTGGCGTAGACGAACATCTCCAGCTTGTTGAACTGGTGCACGCGGATGATGCCGCGGGTGTCCTTGCCGGCCGAACCAGCCTCGCGGCGGTAGCAGGAGGACCAGCCGGCGTAGCGGATCGGGCCGTCGGCCAGATCCATGATCTCGTCCGCGTGGTAGCCGGCCAGGGCCACCTCCGAGGTGCCGACCAGGTACATGTTGTCGCGCTCGAGCTTGTAGATCTCGTCGTCGTGCTCGACATCGAAGCCGGTGCCCTGCATGGTTTCGGGGCGGACCAGGGTCGGGGTGATCATCGGGATGAAGTCGTGCGCCATGGCCACATCCAAGGCCATGTTCATCATCGCGATTTCCAGCCGGGCGCCGATGCCCTTGAGGAAGTAGAAGCGCGAGCCGGAAACCTTGGCGCCGCGTTCCATGTCGATGGCGTCCAGCTTCTCGGCGATCTGCAGGTGGTCCAGCGGCTCGAAGCCCTCGGCCTTGAAGTCGCGGGCGGTGCCCACGTGCTTGACGACGGTGAAGTCATCCTCGCCGCCGGCCGGGATGCCGTCGATGATCAGGTTGGGGATGGAACGCTGCAGTGCGGTGCACTTGGCGGAGGCCGCGTCGGACTCGGCCTGGGCGGACTTCACCGCGGCAGCGAGCTCCTTGACCTCGGCAAGCAGGGCGGCGCGCTCGTCGCCCTTGGCCTTGCCGACCTTCTTGGAGAACGCATTCTGCTCGGCACGCAGGCGCTCGTAGGTGGCGATGGTTTCACGACGTGCCGTGTCAGCTGCCAGCAGCTGGTCAATTAACGACTCGTCGGCACCGCGCGCGCGTTGCGAGGCACGGTACAAATCCGGATTTTCGGTGAGCATTTTCAGGTCGATCACATGTTAAGGGTAGCAATCATGAGTACGATGAGAGCATTATGCAGACAAATCGTGTGATCGTTTTCTCTGCCGTGGCTGCTGCAGCTGCCGCCGCGGCGACCAGTTGGTATTCGGTGCGCAAGCTTTCGAACTACAGCAAACCGCTGATCAAGCAGCCCGAAGCGGCTGAACAGGCAGCGGCTACCAAGGTGGCCCTGGTCATCAATCCTTCCAAGTCAGGTGCTGACGAAGCAAGGGAAGCCGTGGTCCGCGTCTGCGCTGAAGCGGGCCTGGAAGCACCGCTGGTCCTTGAAACGACCAAGGACAACGCCGGCCAGGATGCAGCCCGTGAAGCACTCGATGCGCAATGCGACACAATTATTGCCGCAGGTGGCGACGGAACCATCCGCGCCGTCGCGGAAGTGCTCGAAGGCACCGGCGCATCCCTGGGAATCCTGCCGCTGGGCACTGGCAACCTGCTGGCCCGCAATGTGGATATTCCGCTCGATGACCTGCACACCGCGGCGCTGGTGGCAGTGCGCGGGATGGTTCGCCGGATCGACGTCGGGCACATGAAGCTGCAGCTGCTGGACGGCAAGGAGGCGGATCATGCTTTCCTGGTCATCGCCGGCGTGGGCACCGACGCCGACCTGTTTGACGACACCAACGAAGAGCTGAAATCCAAGGTTGGCTGGCTGGCCTACTCGGAAGCCGGCTTGCGCCAGTTGCCGGGCCAGCGCAAGAAGGTCAGCTTCAAGCTCTCGGGCGACGAGAGCTGGCAGACCCGCAAGGTCCGTTCGGTGCTCTTCGCCAACTGCGGAAAGCTGCAGGGCCTGGATTTCGTGCCCGACGCCAAGATCGACGACGGCGTGCTCGACGCAGTGATCCTTTCTCCCCGCTCGGCCGCCGGCTGGACCTGGATCCTGCTCAAGACCGCATTCCGCGCCAAGAACAAGATTCCGGTGATGAGCTTCTACCAGACCTCTGGCGTATCGCTGCGTTGCGATGAGCCGATGAATACCCAGATCGACGGGGACCCCACCGGCCAGGTCAACGAACTGCAGGTGTCCGTGAACCCGAGCGCCCTGCGCCTGCGCACCCCGTAGCGCATGCCGAAGGCCCGGCCGATTTCCCCTTGCGGGGAGCTAGGCCGGGCCTTCGCGCTGCCTGCTTAAAGCCGGTCGCGCAGCGACTGCACCCAGGCACGGGCTTCACTGAATGCCGCATCTGAATTATGGGTATCCACGGCCGGCTCCAGGCCTTGGGCGGCTGGGTAGGAACCGAGGAAGCGCAGGTGCGGGGACAGCCGGTGCAGCCCCGACAAGGCGGCGGCAACGCGTTCCTCGGCCACGTGGCCTTCGATATCGACGGAGAAGAAGTACTCGCCCAGGCTCTTGCCTGTAGGACGCGATTCGATGCGCGAGAGGTTCACGCCGCGGGCGGTGAATTGCTCGAGAATTTCCATCAGCGCACCGGGACGGTCCTCGGGCAGCGGCAGGATCAGCGTTGACTTGTCCACGCCGGTAGGCTGCGGAATCCTTCCCGGACGAGTCACGAGGATGAAGCGGGTCACCGCGCCGATATTGTCCTCGACCCCGCTGGCCAGCACCTTCAGGCCGCGCTCCTGGGCTACCAGCGGAGAGCAGATCGCCGCATCATGCGGCGGTTCGTCCTCTTCGAGAGCCAGGGCGCCGGCTGCCGTGGAAGAAGCCGGGGTGAATGCGGCCCCGGGAATATTCGCTTCGGCCCATAAGCGGCACTGCGCCCAGGCATGCCCGTGGGTGGAGATCTGCCTTATCTGCTCCAGCGAGTCGATGCCGGGGCGTACCGCCAGCACGAAAGTGATCGGAACCAGGATTTCGGAAACAATCTGCAGGGCTTCGCCCTGCGCAATGGCGTCCAAGGTGGCCGAAACGCCGCCTTCTACCGAGTTCTCGATCGGGACCATCGCCGCGTCCGCGGTCCCCTCGCGCACCATGGTCAGCGCCACGTTGACGTTGGAGGCCGCGATCCGCTGCGCCTCGGCAGCCCCGGGAACCTGCAGCAGGGCCGACTCGGTGAAAGTGCCAGCAGGTCCCAGATAGGCATAGTTCATCGTACGGTTGGCTCCTGGCCGTTATCCGCTTCCATTGGCAAGCCCGCTTCGATCCACGCATCGGAACCGCCGGCGACGTTGAAGGCGGTGTAGCCCATCACGGTGAGCCACGATGCGGCCTGGGCCGAACGGCCACCGGTACGGCAGATGACGTAGGTGTCTACATCCGGGTCAAGCTCGGAAATCTTCTCTGGCAAGGAGCCAAGGGGAATATGGGTTGCTCCGGCAGCACGGCCGGCTTCCCATTCGAAGTCTTCGCGCACGTCAAGGATGAAGGCATCCTTCGGGACATCATTGACCGAAACAGTCTCAAAATCGCTCACGGCTAGCATTCCTCTCACATAGGGTGTTTGCTTATAAGACTAGTCATTTCCTGCGTCGAAAGCCGACATGTTTCCCTCAAGCGCCCTGAAATTGCGAGACGAGCTGGCCCGCGGCGAGCGTTCAAGCCGCGAGGTCACCGAGCACTACCTCAAGCGCATCGAAGAGCAGGCGGACCTAGGTGCTTTCGTCCACGTGGCAGAAAATGCGATGGAGGCCGCGGCAGCGGCGGACCAGGCGCATGCCCGTGGCGACATTGGCCGCCTGCATGGGCTCCCCACCGCGTTCAAGGACCTCAATGACGTGGCCGGGATGCCTACCACCTATGGCACTGCGGCGATGCCTGCGATGGTCGCTGAACGTGATCACTCCTTGGTGGCCAGGCTGCGCGCCGAGGGCGTGGTGGTCCTGGGCAAGACGCAGGTTCCGGAATTCGGGCTGAGCAGCTATTCAGAGAACCTCGTGGCGCCCCCATCACGCAATCCCTTTGATCCCACGCGCTCGTCGGGCGGTTCCTCTGGCGGGCAGGCCGCGGCGATTGCCGCCGGCATGATTCCGTTGGGTCCGGGCTCTGATGGCGGCGGTTCGGTTCGCATCCCCGCGGCCGCCTGCGGGCTGGTAGGCCTGAAGCCTTCTTTGGGCCGCGTTCCCAGCGACATCCTTGATGGCTACACCGATCCCATGGGCGCACCGAAGCTAGCGGTTAGCGGACCGTTGGCCCATGATGCCTTGGATGCGGCTTTGCTGCTTGACGCCATGCGCGGCAAGGACCACTATCTGCCGTTGCTGCAGGGAAGCTACCCCCAGCGCCTGGACGGGCTGAAGATTGGGTACAGCATCCATTCCCCGTTTGAACCGGTCTATGAAATTACCCTGGCGCAAGAAGCCCGGGCTTCATTTGCCCAGGGCCTTGAACGCCTTGGAGAACGGCATCGCGTCCAGCCGGCCAACCTGCACTACGCCACGGACTATCCGGAAACCTTCGCGGCGGTGTGGACCAATGGGCTGAAGGACGTTCCGGTCGCGGATGATTCGCTGCTCGGCGATTTGGCAAGGGATTTCCGCCGACGTGCCGCCGACCGCTCGCTGGAACAGAGCCTGCAGGCAGGTTCGAGGTTGAAGCAGATTGCGGCCGACTTCGTGCGCCAATGGTCCGCCTACGATGTCGTGGCCACCCCTGCCATGGCCTCGATCCCGCCGAAGATCGGGCACTATACACAATCCACAGCCGATGTGGATTATATGTTGCAGTGCCAGTACACCCCCTACACTTCCATGGTGAACGTCGCCTCAGTAGCGGCCATCACCGTTCCGGTAGGCCACTCCAACGAGGGGTTACCAATGAGTATTCAGCTGATTTCCCCGCGCTCGGACGAAGGACTGCTGCTCGCGCTGGCAGCCCAGATGCAGGTGTGACCTTTCCCATATAAGTAGGTACTCGGGTGGGCAAGGGCGAAAAATATTACGTATGTCTACTGCAACAACGAGCACCAAAGCTTCCGGAAAGACCTTCTTCGGTCACCCCGGTGCGCTCGCAAGCCTCTTCAGCGTGGAAATGTGGGAACGATTCTCCTTCTACGGCATGCAGGGCTTGCTGGCTTACTACATGTACTACTCGGTCACCGACGGCGGCCTGGGCATGGACCAGGGTCTGGCTCTGTCGCTGGTCGGCGCCTACGGCGGCGCTGTCTACCTGTCCACCATCCTGGGCGCGTGGCTCTCCGACCGCCTGTTCGGCTCGGAACGCGTCCTGTTCTTCTCGGCTATCGCGATCATGATCGGCCATATTGGCCTGGCGCTCCTGCCCGGCTATGCCGGACTGGTTATCGGCCTGATCTTCGTTGCCGTCGGTTCCGGCGGCCTGAAGGCCAACGCTGTAGCCCTGGTGGGCTCCCTGTACTCCAAGGAAGATCCGCGCATCGATGCCGGCTTCTCCCTGTTCTACATGGGCGTGAACATCGGCGGGCTGCTCGGCCCACTGCTCACCGGTTGGCTGCAGGTCCAGTACGGCTTCCACATCGGCTTCGCCGCTGCCGCGGTCGGCATGGCTATCGGCCTGGGGATCTATGCCCTTGGACGCAAGAAGCTGCCGGACTCCGGCCGCATCCCAAGCAACCCGCTGCCTGCCTCTGAGCGCAACCGCTATGTGGTCATCTTCGCTGCCGTGATCGTTCTGATCATTGCCGCTTTCGCATCCAAGATCGTGACTCCGGAGAATTTGGCAAGCACCATCGCCTACGTGGTGATCGCCGCTTCGATCATCTACTTCGCGTTGATCCTGCGCAGCAAGAAGGTTGACGCCACCGAGCGCAAGCAAGTCTGGGCATTCATTCCGTTCTACATCGGTTCGGCTGCCTTCTGGGCCCTGTTCCAGCAGCAGTTCACCTTCATTGCCGCTTACTCGGATCAGCGCCTGGACCGCCACCTGGGCAGCTGGGAAATGCCACCGAGCTGGGTTACCTCGATCAACCCGGTCTTCATCATCATCTTCGCCGGTATCTTCGCCGCATTGTGGACCAAACTGGGCAAGCGCCAGCCACGCACTTCAATGAAGTTCGGCCTGGCACTGGTGGTTGTGGGTGCGGCCTTCTTGCTGTTCATCCCGCTGGAATCCTTCGTGAAGACCCCGCTGCTGGCGCTGGTCGGCATCCTGCTGCTGTGCACCTTTGCCGAGCTGCTGCTCTCGCCAGTGGGCCAGGCAATTGCCACCAAGCTGGCTCCGGCCGCCTTCGGCACCCAGATGATCGCCTTGTTCTTCCTGTCGGTTTCGCTGGGCACCACCCTGTCGGGTGTGCTGGCCGGCTACTACACCGAGGGCAACGAGATCCCGTACTTCATCGCCATGGGCGGCACCGCTGTTGTCCTGGGTATTGCCATGATGGCAGCTACCCCGGCCTTGAAGAAGCTGATGGGCCCGATCCTCTAGGCGTTCGAGCATGCGAAAAGCGGTTGGTTCATTTGAACCAACCGCTTTTTTCATGCCCGGGGATTATCGAAGAAGCCCTTGTGAGAAGGTCACGTTGTCGTAATACGAGTCGTAGCCGAACCCGGTTGACAATGCCCAGAAGAACCAGATGGCTACCGCATAAATGACTATGGCTAGTGCCAATCCAATCCATGAGGTAATTAGCCCGGCCAGGCTCAGGCCCCGGGAGCTGGGTTCACGCCGGTAGGCCAGGTGCCCGGTAATGACTCCGGCCAGCGGAACAAGGATAATGACAGTGAAGCCTAGCAACGACAAGATGCCAAGCACCAGGGAAGCCACCGAGAGGCCGGCGGATTCAGGCGGTCGTTGGTAGGGGTTCTGCGGATACTGGTAGTAGCTCATTTGCCTACCATTCTTCTACGAAACTGCGATAAGCGCATCAATCTGAAAGGCAATCTGTGGCACACCTCCGAGCTGGCCAGCCAGCCCAAAAATCAGACCTGATCAATTTGCAGGAGGTACTCGATGCCTACAGCACCCTGGTTCCTTCCAGCGGCAACCCCGACCAGGCCGTCGTTTTCGGCACCTCGGGACATCGCGGAAGCTCCCTGAACACCACTTTCAATGAAACGCATATCGCTGCGATCACCCAGGCCGTGGTCGACTACCGCAACGGTGCGGGGATCACCGGCCCGATGTACGTGGGCAAGGACAGCCACGCACTCTCCGCGCCCGCATACCGCACCGCCCTTGAAGTTTTGGCAGGCAACGGCGTCACCGTGCTCGCCGATGACGGACTGACTCCCACTCCAGCGGTCAGCCACGCAATCCTGGTACATAACGCTAGCGGCGGCGAACAGGCCGATGGCCTGATCATCACCCCATCGCACAACCCGCCAACCGACGGCGGCATCAAGTACAACCCGCCGCATGGCGGACCGGCAGAATCCGGAATCACCGGACCCATCGCTGCACGGGCCAACGAATTGCTGGCCAGCGGAGCGGTCAAGCGCGGCGAGCCGAATGCCCGGCCCTTCGACTTCCGCGAACTGTACATCGCCAATTTGGCTGAAGTCATCGACTTCAAGGCCATCGCCGAGTCCGGCATTTCCATTGGCGCAGATCCGCTGGGCGGGGCTTCGGTGCACTACTGGGGCGAAATCGGCCGCCGATACGGCCTGAACCTCGAAGTGGTCAACGAGTCCGTGGATCCGCGCTTCGGCTTCATGACCTTGGACAAGGACGGGAAGATCCGCATGGATTGCTCCTCCGCCCATGCAATGGCCTCCCTCGTGGCCAATCGCGAGAAGTACGACATCGCGACCGGCAACGATGCCGATGCTGACCGCCACGGCATTGTCACCCCGGATGCCGGCCTGATGAATCCGAACCACTTCCTGGCCGTGGCCATCGACTACCTGCTCACCCACCGTCCGCAGTGGCCAGGTGATGCCCAGATCGGCAAGACCCTGGTCTCCTCGGTGCTCATCGACAAGGTGGTGGCTTCCCACAGCCGGACCCTGCGCGAGGTACCGGTGGGCTTCAAGTACTTCGTTGAACCGCTGGCTTCCGGCAGGGTCGCTTTTTGCGGCGAGGAATCGGCCGGGGCGAGCTTCTTGGACTTCTCCGGCAAGGCGTTCAGCACCGACAAGGACGGCCTGATGCTGGCCCTGCTGGCCAGCGAGATCCGCGCAGTAACCGGCAAGAGCCCCAGCCAGCTGCATGCCGAACTGGTAGAGCGCCACGGCCCCAGCTTCTACGACCGCTTTGACGCGCCCGCAAACCGCGAGCAGAAGGCCGTACTGGGCAAGCTGGACCCATCGATGGTCACCGCTACCGAACTGGCATCGGATCCGATTACCGCCAAGGCCACGCAAGCGGCCGGCTTCCCCATTGGCGGCTTGAAGGTTTCCAGCGAGCACGCATGGTTTGCCGCGCGCCCATCGGGCACAGAAGACATCTACAAGATCTATGCAGAATCAACAAAATCACCCGAGCATCTGCAGCAGGTGCTGGCTGAAGCTCGGGTGATTGTTGATGCTGCGCTAGCTGGCTAGTGCAGCTTTGCGGTCCATGGATCGATGGCCACGGCTGGCTGCTTGCGGGTAGCCAGCCAGTGGCCCAGCCAGAGCAGCAGGAAGATCGGCAGGCCAATGTAGCTCGAAGCCATCTGCAGCAAGTTTCCATCCACGATCGCCTGGTAGTTCTGGCCGACGATCACCACGATCAGGATCACGAAAGCCAGGATCGGTCCCAACGGGAACAGTGGCGCCTTGTACGGCAGGTTCGCGAGATCCTGCCCGCTGGCAATATATGCCTTGCGGAATTTGTAGTGGCACACTGCGATACCCACCCAGGCAATGAAGCCGGAGAGACCCGAAACGTTCAGCAACCAGGTATATGCCGAACCCTGGCCGACAATCGCGGTCAGGAAGCCGAAAAGGCCTACCGAGGCGGTTAGCAGCATTGCCGGCATGGGAACGCCGCGCTTGTTCAAGCGGGCGAAGATCTTTGGAGCCTTGCCGTCCAACGCCATCGAATAAAGCATGCGCGCAGAGGCATATAGGCCGGAGTTGCCTGCGGAGAGGATAGCCGACAGGATCACCGCATTCATCAGTGCCGCGGCGAAGGCTACGCCCGCACGTTCGAAGACCAGGGTGAATGGCGAGGTGGTGATATCCGATGCCTCGGAAGAGAGCAGGGATGGATCCATATACGGGATCAGCATGCCAATGACGAAGATCGCGCCGATGTAGAAGAGCATGATGCGCCAGAAGATCGCCTTGATGGCGCGTGGGATGTCGCGCTGGGGGTTCTCGGCTTCACCGGCGGCCACGCCGATCAGTTCGGTTCCCTGGAAGGAGAAACCGGCGATCATGAAGACCGAGACGATGGACAGCCAGCCGCCAACAAATGGCGCTTCGCCATCGGTCCAATTGCTGAAGCCAGGGGTGGAGTCGCCCAGGATGCCGAAGATCATCGCGACACCGCAGATCAAGAAGACCACCACGGTGATGACCTTGATCGCGGCCAACCAGTATTCGCCCTCGCCAAAGGCCTTGGCGGACAGCGCATTCAATCCGGTGAGCAGCACCAGGAAGATGGCCGCCCAGATCCATCCCGGGGCATCAGGGAACCAGTAGGACATGATGATGCCAGCTGCCACCAGTTCGGCAGCCACGGTAATGGCCCAGTTGAACCAGTAGTTCCAGCCGATCGCGAAGCCGAAGTGGCGGTTCACGAAGACCGTTGCGTAAGTCTGGAAGGAGCCGGCGACCGGAAGCCGGGCGCTCATTTCTCCCAACGACTGCATCAAGAGCAGCACCATCATGCCGATCAGCGCGTAGGCCACCAGCGAGCCACCGGGGCCAGCTTGGGCAATGGTGCCGCCGGACGCGACGAATAGTCCGGTACCAATCGAGCCGCCAATGGCAATCATCTGCATATGGCGAGCTTTGAGGCCACGCTTCAGACCGTCCTGGGACGGTGCGGGCTCAGTCATGCGTTACATCTCCTGATGCTTGAAAATTTCCAACCTATCAATCCAAGCACCCTGACAAGCCATAAAGCTATGAACCGCGCTACAGTAAGCGATCAATAATCTTTCGCTTGGCCCATGAATATGGAGGATATATTGCGCTCAAGGTATCAACGACGGTTGTTTTGTTGAATTCCGAGCGCATCTGCGAAAGCCGTTCGAACCCGTGCTTGCCGTGGTAGGCCCCCATTCCGCTCGGTCCCACACCGCCGAAAGGCAGGGTTGGAACGATCATCTGGGCCAACGGAGCATTATGCACAATGGAGCCGGCTCGCACCCGATCAGAGAAAATCGACTGCAGGCGCGGGCTTTCGCT
Source organism: Arthrobacter sp. JUb119 (assembly GCF_024807995.1). Taxonomy (NCBI): domain Bacteria; kingdom Bacillati; phylum Actinomycetota; class Actinomycetes; order Micrococcales; family Micrococcaceae; genus Arthrobacter; species Arthrobacter sp. JUb119. Next base: position 322,398 of record NZ_JANUFE010000005.1, on the reverse strand, counting down.
CATCAGGTAAGCGGCCAGCGGCGACGGCCGCCGGGCAATGAATTCGAGGGCTTCCTCGAAGGTTTCCACTTCGATCACCGGCAGGATCGGACCGAAAATCTCTTCGGTCATCAAACTTCCCTCGAGGTCCACATTGCGCATGATGCTCGGCGCTATGCGCAAGGTATCCTCGTCGTACTCGCCGCCGAAAACCACCTCGCCTTGCTCGAACATCGACAGCAGCCGCTCAAAGTGCTTGCGGCTGACGATGCGGCCAAAGTCCGGATGGGTCAGCGGTTCCTTGCCGTAGAAGCTGGTGATGGCCTGGCCCAGGCGCCTGATGAGCTCAGACGAGTCGCCCACGCTCAATACGTAATCCGGCGCCACGCAGGTCTGGCCGGCATTCATGAACTTGGCGTAAGCCAAGCGCTTCGCGGAAGCCAACGAATCGTTCTCCACCACGGCCGGCGATTTTCCGCCCAATTCCAAGGTGGTAGGCGTCAGATGCTTCGCGGCCGCGGCAGCCACGATCTTGGCCACGCGTTCGCCGCCGGTGTAGAAAATGTGGTCCCAGCGGGCGGCAAGCAACTCGGTGGAGGTATCCACGCCGCCTTCAACTACCGCGTAAACCCGTTCGTCGAGGTAGACCGGGAGGAACTTGGCCAAGGCGCCTGAGGTCGCAGGAGCCAGCTCGGATGGCTTGATGACCGCAGCGTTGCCGGCAGCAATGGCCGCGACCAGCGGTGCGAGCACCAGCTGAACCGGATAGTTCCAGGCTCCGATAATCAGCACGACCCCCAGCGGGCGCGGCTCGACCTTGGCCATGGCTGGCTGCAAGGCCAGCGGAACCTTGACACTGGTGGAATCCATCCACTCAACGAGGTGGCGCTGGGCGAAATCTATTTCCGCGCGCACCACGTCGATTTCGGAGAATTTGGCTTCGGTGGCACTCTTGCCCAAGTCCTCGGCCAAGGCCTGGACGAAGTCTTCCAGATGCTCTTCCAGCATCTTCTCCAGTGCCTTGAGCTGCTGAAGGCGGAAGCGTCGCGGATGCGTGATCCGCGTGTCCGCAGAACGCCGCAAATGACTCAGAACTGTTGCTATGCGCGATGGATGCTCGTCCACCGGAGGTGCGGAATCACCGACCGGTTCGGGCAACGGAGTGGAAGTAAACAGACCCATGATTTGAGCGTACGTCACTGGGACTATTTTTCATCGTTTAATTCGCCAGAGGATTCAATATGTATCAAATAGTTGATACATTGATTTCCATGAACCAGTTCTCGGCGAGCGCCATATCCATCGCTTTCGTTGCCGCAATCATCTGCGTTTGGTTGCGTTCGGTGGCGCACAGGCGTGGAACACCAGCTATCGACCGGGCCCGATCCCACTCGTTCTGGTGCGCATTGATCGCATTCTTTGCTTCAACCTCATGGGATTTGTCTGAGACCTGGCGCGTTTCAATGACCGAGCCCAATTCAGGTTCGGCTCTCGCTGAAGCACTCACTCCGGGGATCTGGGTTCTTCTGGTTTACCTCATCGGCTTGTTCACTTGGCCCAAGGAACTCCAGCCAGTGCGCACCGCTTCATTAGAGGCCCGCAGCCTGACAACTCCGTTTCCCAAGGCCCTAGGGGCTTTCGTTGGGCTTTTGCTGCTGATCGCGGTCGGCTCCCTGTGGCCGGCGTCCAAAGTCGAAGGGCTCGTTGGCGTTCCGGCCTCGGAATTCACGACCTTTGATTTTGACGGCATCTATTCATACACGTCGGAGGGTCCGTATGATGGGCGGTTGCCGGGCACACAGATGCTCCCGGTATTCATCGTGGCCCTGGCAGGGATCATCGTGGCCGCGGCTGTGATTACCGTAGTTATCCTGAAAAAACCTGCCTTGGCCGGCATCTCGGTCGAAGACAACCAAGCGTTGCGCACGGTCTGGCTCAACCGCTTGATGCGCAATATCGGCATCGTCTTGCTGGCCTTCACCGTGTCGGTGGTCAATTACTCGCAGGCTAATTCGCCGGATGGACAGTACGAGTTCGTTAGCTATGGCGCCCTTGCGGTAGCCCTCACGTTGCTCTTCTGGGGACCGCGCTCTACATTCTCAGCTCAATCCACCACCAGGGAACGGACCGCCTTCTCGCGTTTGCGTGATCAACTATTCACCTTGCAATACGTCACTGCAGCACTCACCTTGCTCAGCGTTGCAATCGGCTGGTCATTCTTGCCACTGGATGACGAGCTCCAGATGCCTACCAATGAGCGAACTACGTGGATCTTAATGATCTTTGCCGGTGCGGCTTTGAGCTATGCCGTTCTCAATGCGCTTTATCTCAGCTACGTCAGCACGGTGGCCCGGCAGGCGTCTGCAGCACCCAAGTACCACGCGCCCCTGCCCTTGTGGTCCTACATCGCCGCTGGCTTGCTGTTTGCCACCAGCACCTATTTTCTGCTCGATCCGCCGCTGGACTATTTGTGGGGCTTCGTGCCTCCAGGCAAGACAATGGTTGCAGGCTTGATCCTGCTGTTGCTGGCAACCCATCTTGGATTCGTCTGGTTCTCCCGCCGGGCAATTATTCCCTGGGCTGTCTCGTCGGCCGAAGAAATCTGGTACCGCAAGGTCCTGGAACTGCGTTCAATGCGTGTTAACACCAGTGCAGTGGTAGCCATGCTGCTCATTGGCTACGGATTCCCGGCCGGGCTGGGACTCTTTGCATTGCTCATCTTCGTTGTCCCAGCAGTCATTTTCCTAGAGCGCCCCGGTAGCGCCTTCGTGCGGGAACATCAGCCGGCAGCTACTTCATGAGCACGCAGATCAGTGTTGACCTCCAAGCAGCTACCCCGCCCTATGAGCAGATCCGCTCGCAGATTGCTTCACTGATCTCCTTGGGAGATCTGCCCTCGGGGAGCAAGCTGCCTACTGTGCGTGCGCTGGCCACGGACCTCGGCGTCGCTGCCGGTACAGTGGCGCGCGCCTACAAGGAGCTGGAAGCCGAAGAGCTGATCACCTCCCGGCGCCGTGCCGGCACAGTGGTCAACGAGCGGCCGCAGCCGGTGGATACCAGTGAAGATCTCCTGGCCGCCGTGGATCACCTCTGGGCGTTGGCGGCCGCGCAGAAGGTGGATGCGGCCACGCTCAAGGCCTTGGTGGCGCGGCGCGAGCGTAAGTAACTTGTCCTCGGAACCGGTTGTGCGTACGCTCTATGGCAGTGACACGGGGTGTCGGATCAACCGACTGAGATAAGACCCGTAGAACCTGATCTAGTTCACGCTAGCGGAGGGATGTCGCATGGCTTTGCATGCAGTTGCCCAAAAATACCGGCAACAATCACCTTTGGTTTTTTGCCTGACCAATACCGTCGTATCCAATTTCACCGCCAATGTCCTGCTGGCATCCGGGGCTTCCCCGGCCATGACGGATCTGCCCGGAGAGGCCGGCCCATTCGCACAGGCAGCTTCAGCCGTATTGGTGAATTTGGGAACTCCAAGCACTGAACAGCTGACCGCCATGGAAGAAGCTGTGCAGTCGGCGAGCGCTGCAGGCACCCCCTGGGTCCTGGATCCAGTGGCAGTGGGAGCGCTTCCGGTGCGCACGGAGTTTGCCCGGCGCATTGTCCGGCAACGCCCGACCCTGATTCGCGGCAACGCCTCGGAAATCCTGGCCCTGGCCGGCCGGCAATCTGCTTCGCGCGGTGTCGATGCCTTGGATGAGGTTTCTGCCGCCTTGGCGGCGGGACGCGAACTGGCCACGGAAAACGACTGCGTAGTGGCCATTTCCGGCCAGGCTGACGCCATCATCGACGCCACGCGTACCGTCTTGGTGCAAACCAACGGAATTGGCTTGACCCAGATGACAGGTGGCGGCTGCGCCTTGGGCGCGGTCTGCGCCGGAATGGTTGCGGTCCACGATGACCCGTTCGAGGCCACCATCGCAGCCCACGGTTTCTATGGCCTGGCCGCGGAAAAGGCCCTGGCTGGCAGCTCCGGTCCGGGCAGCTTCGCAGTTGCCTTCCTTGATGCGCTGTCGGCTGCCGATCCCGGGGAACTGAAAACTTTGAAGTACGAGGAATTGAACCATGCATAATTACGGCGCTTATCTAGTAGCCAACACTGCCAGCTGCACCCCACGCAGCACCCTGGAAGTTATCGAGGGCGCCGTCGCCGGAGGGATCGGGTGGATCCAGCTGCGCGCCAAGGATGAAAGCGCCCGGGAATTCTTCGAGCTGGCCTGCGCGGCTGCCAAGCTCACCGAGGGCAAAGCCCAGTTGCTGATCAATGACCGCATTGACGTCTACCTCGCGGCACGGGCTGCTGGCGCAGCAGTGAACGGCATCCATATCGGGCAAAAAGATGTGCCGGTACAGCTGGCTCGCCAGATCATTGGCGAGGGCATCATCGGCTTGAGTGCTTCCAGCGATGAGCAATTGGCCCAGGCGAACAAGGACGCCTCGGTGATCGACTACCTCGGTGTAGGAGCCATCCGCGCCACTCCGACGAAAAAAGACCATCCTGTTCCCCTGGGGCTGGACGGCTTTGCGCGAGCCGCTGCCTTGGCCAAGCTGCCCTGCGTAGCGATCGGCGCAATTACCCAAGACGATGCCGCCGCGATCCGCGCCGGCGGCGGCGCAGGCCTGGCCGTGGTCCGCGCCATCTGCAACGCCGAAGATCCGCAACTTGCCAGCGCGCAGCTGGTCGCAGCCTGGGAGGCCTCGAAATGAACATCCTATCCATCGCAGGCTCCGATCCTTCCGGCGGCGCCGGAATCCAAGCGGATCTGAAGGCCATTGCCGCCAACGGCGGCTACGGAATGTGCGTGATCACCGCTTTGACTGTGCAAAACACCCATGGGGTATCCGGAGTTCAGGCGATCAGTGGCGATTTCGTCCTCGCGCAACTCGAAGCCGTGAGCACAGATATCCGCATCGATGCGATCAAGATCGGGATGCTGGCCAACGCCGAGGTGATCCGCGCAGTCACCCGCTGGCTGGAAACTGTTGACGCCCCCGTCGTGCTGGACCCGGTCATGGTGGCGACCAGCGGGGATCGCCTGCTCGACGACGAATCCGCCCTTGATTCGCTGCTGGATCGCGCCACGGTGATTACCCCGAACCTGCTGGAGCTGGCCAGCTTGCTGCGCGAGCCTGTGGCCCCTTTCTGGGACGAAGCCCTGCGCCAGGCCCAGCGGCTGGCTGCCAAGCACGACACGCTGGTGCTGGCCAAGGGCGGGCACCTGGCCGGGGCAGATTGCCCCGATGCCCTGGTGTCGGCGGGCGGGGTGCAACTGGAGCTGCACGGCCCGCGCCATGCCACCAGGAACACCCACGGCACCGGCTGCACCCTTTCCAGCACTCTGGCTACCCGCTTCGCTGCCACTGGAGATTGGATCGCCGCGTTGGAGCAGTCCAAGTCCTACCTCTCCAAGGCCATCGCAGCGGCCGACCAATTGCAGGTGGGCAGCGGCCACGGCCCGGTCAACCACTTCATCGACTTCTTCGGCACGGCAGATCCCATGGGCGACTGGTGGCAGAAGATCCAGCCGATCCGCGAGGAAATCGACCAGCTGGATTTCATCACCCGGCTATCCGAGGGCACCTTGGACCGGGATGACTTCCACTACTACATCGCCCAGGATGCGCTGTATCTGCTGCGCTATGCCAAGGTGCTTTCGCTGGCCAGCTCGATGGCGCCGGATCTCGGTGCCCAGCGTTTCTGGTCGCGTGGCGCCAACGGCATCCTCGATGGCGAGCTGCAGCTGCACGGCAGCTACCTGGACGAGTTCGCTGATACGCCCAGCGCCACCACGCTGAACTACACCAACCACCTGGCCGCCAGCCAGGAGAGCTACGGGGAGCTGATTGCCGCGATCCTGCCTTGCTACTGGCTGTACCAGGACATCGGCAAGCGGTTGTCGGCAGCCAACCATGCCGAGCATCCTTATCGGCAATGGCTGGAAACCTATGCATCCGAGGAATTCGATTCCGCCACCGAGCAGGCCATCGAAATGGTCCGCCAGGCGTTCGAGCAGGCAGATCCGCAGCTGCGGGCCCGCATGGAGGCCGCTTTCATCCGCTCGGCGGAACATGAGCGCTCTTTCTTCGCGCAGGCGCACGAGAACCGAGTAGACTTCTCTACGGCCTAAAACCCGCAGGGCCCGGGAAGAGGAATCATGAGTTGGAGCATTCACGGCAACGGCAGGACCATCACCCCAGGTGAGGTAGTTGCCCCGGATGAGCGGCTGCATTGGCCGCAGACCGTTTCCATCGGAGCCCAGCACATCCTGGCGATGTTCGGCGCCAGCATCCTGGTGCCAACCATCACCGGCTTCCCGGTCACCACGACCTTGCTCTTCACCGGCCTGGCCACCGTCATCTTCTTGCTGATGACCAGGAACAAGGTGCCCAGCTACCTCGGCTCGTCCTTTGCGATGATTGCTCCGGTGCTCTCGACCACCCAGTCGCACAGCATGTCCGGCGCGCTGGGCGGTATCGTGATGACCGGGGCCTTGCTGTTCGTTGTCGGGCTGATCGTGCAGAAGACCGGCACCGGCTGGATCCACGCCCTGATGCCGCCGGTGGTCATGGGCACCATCGTGGCGCTCATCGGCCTGAATTTGGCCAGCGCAACGCTGGTTCCCATGACCGAGTTCCCGCTGACCACTTTCCTCACGGTGATCTTTACCGTGGTCGCGACCGTTGCGTTCAAGGGCCTGCTGGGCCGGCTGTCGATCCTCATGGGACTTCTTTGCGGCTACCTTGTTGCACTGGCCCAGGGGCAGGTGAGCTTCAAGGCGGTTGCTGCCGCGGAGTGGATCGGACTGCCAGAATTCCACACCCCGACCTTCCACTTCGACACTGCGCTGATGTTCCTGCCTGCGGTGTTCGTGCTGATCGCCGAGAACATCGGCCATGTGCGCACCGTGGGCGTGATGACCAATCGCGACCTGTCGAAGTTCAACGGCCGTGCGCTGATGGCCGATGGCGCTGCCAGCGTGCTCGCCGGTTTCGGCGGCGGTTCGGCCACGACCACCTATGCCGAGAACATCGGCGTGATGGCCGCTTCGCGCGTGTACTCGACCGCGGCCTATTGGATCGCTGCGATTGTGGCCGTGGCCCTGGCCTTCCTGCCGAAGTTCGGCGCATTGATCGGCACCATTCCAGAAGGCGTGATTGGCGGCTTGGGCATCGTGCTCTACGGCATGATCGGCATCGTCGGCGCGCGCCTGTGGATCGAGGCGAAGGTCGATTTCGGCAACCCGATCAACTTGATGACCGCCGGCACCGGCCTGATCATCGCCATTGCAGTGACCAAGGAAATCGCCTTCGGCCAGCTCCAGCTGGGCGGCATCGCCCTGGGCTCGATCGCCACCTTGGTGGTCTTCCACCTGATGAGTATCGTCGCCAAGATGCGCGGCAACGATTTGGCGGACTCGCAGAAGCCTGCGGATAGCTAGCAAATAAATTCCCCGCAGGCCGGCATCGCGAGAACTCGCAATGCCGGCCTGCTTTTTTGCCAAGAATTCGGAAGCTGGCCAGTCATGAAGCGGCGACGCGCACTGGGCCTCCCCCGGTCTTGAAGTAAGGACTCCTTCCAATTTGTGATCGATCTCCCATAAAAAATCGGGAAATCGGGATTCTGCGGCTCTCGAATCCGATAGCATGGCTCATTGTGACTGCGACTACATCAGACGGAAAACTCTCCGCGCGACTCATCTTCATCGCCCTCGGGGCGGCATTGGGTGGGTTCGTTTTCGGATATGACTCATCAATCGTTAACGGCACCGTGGACGCTGTCGAGCACGAATTCGGGCTCAACGCGGTAACCATCGGATTCACCGTTTCCTGCGCCCTGCTCGGCGCAGCAGTGGGAGCCTGGATAGCCGGTGTGGTCTCCGAACGCGTGGGACGCGTGCGCACCATGCTCTTCGCCTCCATCCTCCTGGCAGCATCAGCCATCGGCTGCGGCCTGTGCTTCGGCGTAACCGACCTGATCATCTGGCGCATTGTCGGCGGCATCGGCGTGGGCTTCGCCTCGGTGATCGCCCCTGCCTACATTGCCGAGGTCTCCCCGGCCGCGCATCGCGGACGCCTGGGCACCATGCAGCAGATGGCCATCGTGCTGGGCATCTTCGTGGCCTTCCTGGTCAGCGCGCTGCTGGTCTTCGTCATGGGCTCGGCGGATGCCGTCGGCTTGTTCGGCCTGACGGCCTGGCGCTGGATGTACCTGTCGCTGCTGGTTCCAGCAGTGCTCTACGGCCTGCTCTCGCTGCGCCTGCCCGAATCTCCCCGCTACCTGGTCGAGCGCGGCCGCTTCGTTGAAGCAGCTACCGTGCTGACCCGCGATATGGGCATGAACGCCGGCACGGATACCGAAAAGAAGATCGAAGAGATCCGCTCCACCGTGCACATCGAGCGCCGCCAGGTCTTCAAGGACCTGCTGGGCCGCTTCGGCTTCCACCCGCTGGTGTGGGTCGGCATCCTGCTCTCGGTCTTCCAGCAGTTCGTCGGCATCAACGTGATCTTCTACTACTCCACGACGCTGTGGAAGTCCGTCGGCTTTGCCGAATCGGATTCCTTCACGATTTCGCTGATCACCTCGGCGACCAACGTGCTGGCAACGATCGTGGCGGTGCTTCTGATCGACGTGCTGGGACGCAAGCTGCTGCTCACCATCGGCTCAGCCATCATGACCGTGTCGCTGGGCATGATGGCGGTAGCGTTCGCGCAGTCGGTCACCATCGACGGCGCCGTGTCGCTGCCGGGCAGCTGGGGCATCGTCGCCCTGGTCTCGGCCAACCTGTTCGTGGTCGGCTTCGGCGCCACCTGGGGTCCGGCCGTATGGGTATTGCTCGGCGAGATCTTCCCGAACTCGATCCGCGCCATGGCACTCGGAGTGGCAGCCTCGGCCCAGTGGATCGCCAACTTCGCCGTTTCCACCACCTTCCCGGCCCTCGCCGAGGCAGGCTTGGCATTGGCCTACGGCATCTACGCATTCTTCGCGCTGCTTTCCCTGATCTTCGTGATCTTCCTGGTCAAGGAAACCAAGGGGCGCCAACTCGAGGAGATGACCCTCTAGGCACCACCCGCAGGGCATTGCGGATTGCGCAAAGGAGGCAGGAACCAAGATGGTTCCTGCCTCCTTTTGCGTGCCCGGATGCTTACCAGGCCTTGTTGGGCACATCCACTCCTACGTCGCTTTGCAGCGAGAGCACATGCTCCAAGCTTGGCCGCCCTTCCAGCGTCGGGCCCTGGCCGGCGAGCGCCACGCTGACTGTCTGCCCCGGCTGCAGATCGACCTGCTGGCCGCGCACCCAGATCGGACGGGAGAAGGCTCCGTGCAGGGTGAAATCAATGGCTTCAGCCCGCAAGCCCACGGAAATCCTCATGCCCCGCCACCCGAGGTTGAAGCGCAGGGCCCGCCATTTCTCCGGGAGCCGCGGATCAAAGCGCAGCTGGTCGTCATCGTCGCGCAGCCCCGCGAAGCCGTAGATCAGCGCCGACCAGACGCCACCGGTCGATGCCACATGCACGCCGTCAGCGGTATTGCCATGCAGGTTTTCCAGATCCACGTTCAGCGCGTGCTCGAAATACTCCCAGGCAAGATCGCGGTAGCCCACCTCGGCGGCGAGAATCGACTGCACTGTCGCCGACAGTGTCGAGTCGCCCGTAGTCAGCGGGTCATAGTAGTTGAAATCCGCAAGTTTCTGCTCGGCGGTGAAATCGCTGGAACGCAGCCACAAAGCCAGCACCGCGTCGGCTTGCTTGATGACCTGGAAGCGGTAGATCACCAGCGGATGGTAGTGCAGCAGCAACGGCCGCTTATCCGCACCGGTATTGGCCAGGTCCCAGACTTCGCGGTTCAAGAAATGCTCGTCCTGGGGGTGGATTCCGACCGTTTCGGAATACGGGATGTGCATGCAATCAGCGGCCTTGAGCCACAGGGCGATCTCCTCGTTTTCCAATGAGTGCCTGCTGGCCAGTTGCGCGAACTCGCGCGGATGCTCTTGGGCCATTTCGGCCAGCAGCTGGGCGCTGCGGCGCAAATTGAAGCGCGCCATGACATTGGTGTAGAGGTTGTCGTTGACTACCGCGGTGTACTCATCGGGCCCGGTGACCCCATGGATATGGAAACGCTCATTGCCCTGCTCGCCACGCCAGAACCCCAGCGAGGCCCACATGCGCGCAGTTCCCACGAGGATTTCGGCGCCGCCGGCCAGCAGGAACTCGTCATCCTCCATGACCCCGAGGTACCGGTTGAGCGAATACACCACGTCGGCATTGATATGGTACTGCGCAGTGCCAGCCGGATAATAGGCGCTGGCTTCCTCGCCGTTAATCGTGCGCCACGGGAAGAGCAGGCCTTCCTCGTTCATGATCAGCGCCCGCCGGGTCGCTGCAGGAATCATCGAGACCCGGGCGCGGAGCGTGTTGCGCGCCCACTGCTGGTTCGTATAGGTCAAGAACGGCATCACATAGATTTCGGTATCCCAGAAATAGTGCCCGGAATAGCCGTTGCCGCTCACGCCCTTGGCGCTGATGCCCAGGCCGTCGGCACGTCCGGCAGCTTGGGCGAGCTGGAACAGGTTCCAGCGGATCTTGCGCTGCAGCTCGGGCTCATCGCTCTCCACCACCACATCGCTGCGGTCCCAGTAGTCGGCCATGAAACGGCGCTGGGTGCGGAAGTGCTCGTCAATCCCCAACGGCACCAGGTGCTCCAAGGCCCGCTCAGAACGCAAGAGCATCTCCTGGGCAGGATGGCGCCGCGAGGAGTGGTAGACCGCGTACTTGGAGACGCGCACGCCTTGCCCGGCTTCCAGCCTGGTGCTGATCACTTCATCGGCGCGGTCATCGTCCACCTTGCGGACCACGGACAGCTCCGCCTGCGCTCCGCCAGTGGTGGCCACCTCGTGCTCCACCATTGCTGCTACCGACATCCCGGATCCGAAGACCTGGTACGAGATGCCCAGCCGGGCGCCATCGCGGTGGGTGCCCGCCGGATGCAGCGGGTTGGCCCTGGCTTCCTCGCTCTTGCGCGGATCGGCAGGAACCCCGGCATCGGTTTCCTCCGGGGAAGCCACCTTCCGGCTGGAGCGGTACCCGATGACCGAAGACTGGATCAGCACCTGCGCCGGAGCATCGAGCAGGCGCACGTGCACGTCCTGCAGCGCCACGTGGCGATCCGTGAAGGAAATCATTGAGCGGGCAGTGACGGCTACCCGGTGCCCCTCGGCAGTTCGCCACAGGGTGTGCGCGGTCAGCGTCCCGTCAAGGAAATCCAGGCGCAGCTCATCACGCAGCATCTCCGTGCGGCCGACTTCCAGGGCTTCGTCATTGATGAACACGCGCATGGTCCGGAAATCCGGGGCGCTGATCATGGTCTGTCCGGTTTCGGCCAGCCCGAAGGCGCTCTCGGCATGGCGGATTTCCCAGGTCTCATGCAGCCCGTTGATGAATGTGCCACCTCCTTGGTCCCCCAGACCCAGTTGCGCAGCCCGTGCACCCAGAAAACCGTTGCCCAGAGAGAAAACGGTGTCTTCGGCGCCATCGCTGTCTCGCTGGTTCCCGCGCCACAGCGACCAGGAGTCCTCTTCCCAGGCCTTGGCTGCTTGCTCGGAGACCAGTTCGGAAAGGTCATGAACCACAAAATGGGCCCCTGCATCCAGCAAGGCGGCCTCATTGCCTTCGCGGGCCACGCCGATGACGCCGAAGCCCCCGGCACGCGCTGCCCTCACCCCGCTGGTGGCATCCTCGATGACGGCGCATTCTTCCGGACGCCAACCCAGATCGGCGGCGGCAGCCAGGAACGTGTCCGGGGCTGGTTTGCCCGCCAGCCGGCGCGCAGCAGCTTCCTGGCCGCTCATCACCAATGGGAAGTGCTCGGCCAGTCCTGCGGCAGCCAGTACCACGCGGGCATTGCGCGAGGAGGACACCACCGCGACGTCCAGCCCGGCATCCAGCACCTGTTGCAGGTAGGCCACGGAGCCGGCATAGGGGTCGATCCCGTCGCGCTGCAGCACTTGGGTGAACTTTTCGTTCTTCATATTGCCCAGCGCGCAGATGCTGCCCTCCCCCGGCAGATCGCTTTCATCCCCGCGGGGCAAGCTGATGCCGCGGGATTCGAGGGTGGCCGCCACCGCGTCATAACGCGGACGGCCGTCAAGCAGGTTGAAATAGTCCTCGGAAGTGTATGGGGCCACGCCCGGGTGCTTGTCGAAAAAGGTGGTGAAAAGTTCTTCCCACGCCTTGCGATGCAGCAACGCGGTAGGAGTGATCACGCCATCCAGATCAAAGAGGACGGCCTTGTAATCACGATGTCGGTACTCAGGACGAAAAGCGTTCACAATCGAAATCCTTCGAAAGAGGAGCGAATTACTGGCCGTAGTCCTTACCGTAGCAACTGAACGCGCTTGCTTCGACATACTACGATAAGAATGTGGCTCAGTGGATAGATGTATGGAATAGCGAAGACTGGCGTGAGGCAACCGCCGAGTGGATCGATGCTGCGTGCGAGGCATATGGCATTCAACGCACCGCAGGACCGGATTTTTGGCCCGCAGATTTGCACCAGATCCAGGCGGCGGTTCAGACCGGTGCCGCAGATCTGATCTTCAGCGCCAACGCTCCGGGGCTGGCTTCGGAACCAGCGACCACGGTCGCTGCCGGCCAGCTGCTGCCCGATCGCGTGGTGATGCCACTGGCTATCGACCGGATCGCCGGCTACATGCTCAGCCCGGATTTCGGGCACACCCTGGCGGATCTGGGCGATTCGGTGGAGAACTGGGAGCTGGCCATGGCCTCGCTCGGTTCCTTCCAGGTCGCGCTGATGGGCCACGAGGAAGAATTCTTTGATTCCGGGGTCACCGTGGTGGACCCGCAGTTCCTGCCCGAGCAGTACGAGCAGGCGCTGATGATGCATGTGTCCCTGGACCCGGCACACCCGCTGTACCTGGATGGATCCATGGCGGACAAGATGGTTTCGCATCTCGATGAGTTGAGGAGGGCCACCGCTGCCCTTCATGCCGGTGCGGTGCCGTTGAGCATCGAGCACGGCAACTTCGATCTGTCGCAGGTGGTGGTTCCTGCCGAGGCCGGAGACCACGGCCGCATCCTGAATCTGTCCTCCGCGCACTGGGCTCACCCCTTCTCATCCCTGAACACGCCGCTGGCCGCCATGTGCGAAGCGTGGGATTGCGATACCGGTGATGAGCGCGTGATGAAGGTGCTTTTCGCGTACCTGGACCAGTTCTCTGCCTACGGCTCAGCAGATGAGCTGTACGACCTGATTAATCCAGCCTGCCTGGTTGCGCCGCTGTCGCAGCACGAGACCTGGTTGCGCCTGCTCCTGGATGCCAGCGACGAGCAACTGCAGGAGCACGCCGAGACCGTTTTGGGAACCCTGGATATCTCCTAGGGCCGCAGTTCAAGAGCCCAGAACCCTGGCCAGCAAGGCCGCGTCATCGCTCATGATGGCGTCGGCCTTGCGCTCCATCAGCAGCCGCATGGTCGGCTCGTCGTTGATGACCCAGACATGCACCTGGGCGCCGGCTCGGTGGACCGCCTTGATGAATCGACGGGTCGCTACCGGCAGCATGCCCTGGTTCAGCGGCACCTGGACCGCCCAGAAGCCTGCCAGCAGCCGCTTGGGAACCCAGCCCAGCAGGTGGGCGCACAGCCAGATGGCGACAATTTCCCGTTGACCCGGCGAGCGCCGTATCGGAGCGGAAAGCAGGTGGCCGACCGCGGCGCTGCGTGCCGTGGAGAAGGACGCGAGGGCAATTTGCCGATGGGCTTTCCTGCGCTCGATGAGCTCGGCCAGCGGGCCGATCACGTGCTCGTCCTTGACGTCCAGGTTCAGTGTGGCGTGCGGGAACGCATCGAGCAGTGCATCAAGCGTGCACAGCGGTTCCCCTCCGGCCCGCACCATTGCCAGCTGCTCGTCGGTGAAGTCGTTGAAATTCCCGCTCGCGTCGGTCACCCGGTCCAGGCTCTGGTCATGGAACAGGTAGACCGTGCCGTTGGCTGAGGCGTGCACATCCGATTCCAGATGGGTGATGCCCAGGTCTGCGGCGCGCTGGAAGGCTGCCAGCGTGTTTTCCTCGTTGCCCGTGCGTACGCCGCGGTGCGAAAAGGCGTAGGTCATTTCAGCAGGCCTTCAATGACCTGGGCTACGCCGTCATCGGCCAGCGAGGGTGCACGGAAGCGGGCGGAGGCCAGCGCCATGGGGTGTCCGGAGGACATCGCGTAGCCGTGGCCGGCGTATTCGAGCATTTCGATGTCGTTGGGCATGTCGCCGAAGGCCATCACTTCAGCTGCGGCAATTCCCAGGCGCTGGCAGTATTCATGCAGCGTGGTGGCCTTGTGGATATCCACATGCGCCATTTCCAATAGGGAAACGTCGAAGGCGGAGTGGGTCACCGATACCAGTTCTGCCAGCTGCGGCTCAACCGAGGAATAGAACTTGTCTATCGGCAGGTGCTGGGAGCGGGCAAGGAATTTCACGATGCCCTCGGAATCAATTGACTCGCTAGCCAGATCCAGGACTGCCTGCACCCCGAAGTTGTGGTGGCGGTCGGCAAAGCCTTCACCCAGGTGCAGCCCCTTGGTGGTCTCGGCAGCGAAGGACGCGCGCGGTTCCAGCTCCAGGATGATTTCGCTCGCCCGCCGCGCGGTAGCCGCGCTGAGCGTGCGCGACCAGATCACTTCGTCTTGTTCCAGGTCGTAGAGCACCGCGCCATTGGAGCAGATGACCGTGCCCATCCCGCCGAAGGCTTCAATGATCGGGCTCAGCCAGCGGAAGGGGCGTCCGGTGACAAAGACGATCTGGATGCCAGCGTCGCGGGCTTGGATGAAAGCACGTTGGGTGCGTTCGGAGATGGTGCCGTCCTTGGCGACAATGGTGCCGTCGAGGTCCGAGGCGATCAGCTTGATCATCTACAGCTCCTGGCGGCGTGGCGGGTTCGCCCCGGCACGCTGCACGGTCACCGCGGCGGCCAGGGCCGCGAATTCCAGGGCTCGCGAAAGCTCCGCAATCTGCAGCTGGTTCAGCTTTTCGCGGTTGGCCGCGCCAATCAGTCCATGTTCGGCCAGCCAGCACAGCAGCGCGGCGGTGAAGGTATCGCCGGCACCCACGGTATCGGTGACTTCCACCGACGGCGCAGTGAATTCGGCGTCGCCGGCGCGAACGACGCCCCAGGACCCGCGCGAGCCTGCGGTGGACACCACGATCGCCGGACCCATGTCCAGCCAGGCACGGGCCGAGTCCTGGACCGAGCGCATCGGGTACAGCCACTTCAGGTCGATGCCGGAGACCCGCACCACGTCGGCCTGGCCGACGAATCGCTCGACCTCGGCCACGGTCTGCGAATGGTTGGTGACCAGCGACGGGCGCAGGTTCGGGTCGTAGCTGATGGTGGCATGGGTGCGCGCGGCCGAAAGCAGCGGCAGCAGTTCTCCGGGGCTGAACAGGGTGGCGATGGAGCCGGTGTGCACCAGCTCGGCATCCTGGGCCAGCTCCGGCCCGATGGTCGGCATCTGCCAGTAGGCGTTGAACGCGAAGGCCGCGCCGCCGGCCGGGTCGAGGATGCCATGGGCAATGACGGTGGCCTGGTCATCGGCTCCGCCCAGGTATGCCACGTTGTTGTCCTTGAGGTAATCCTCGATCTTGCGGCCCTTGTCATCGGCGCCCCAGCGGGAAATCAAGGTTCCCGGGTACCCCAGGCGGGAGAGCGCAACCGCGACGTTCAACGGGCTGCCGCCAACGAACTCCTGGGCTGGGGCGATGCCGGAGGCCAGGACGTCAACGAGGGCCTCGCCGATCACGGTCGGGTTCATGCTGCTCCTTCAGTAGTGCAGTGGTGACAGGGCACGCACGCAGGCAGCCCATTGGCTGCTGTGCGGATCGATCCAGGTGTAGTGGTCGCCCGCGAACAGCGAGAAGCTGTGCTCCTGTCCGAGCGCAGCCGCTTTCTGGGCTGCGATACGGGCAATTCTTACCGGAACATCGCCATCGTCCCGTCCATGAAAGATTACGACACGGGCATGCATTGGCCATAATTCCACCGGATTGCAGGCGCCCAATGGCGCGCCTGCGAGCATCTCGTCCACTGCGCTGCCGCTGAGCTTCAGGCGCTGCGCCGTTTCAAGGTCCAGGACCCCGGCCTGGCTGATCACCTGGGAGACCCGTGCATCATGGGCGGCCAGCACGCAGGCCAATTGCGCTCCGGCTGAATGGCCGATCAGCGTGATCGGCCCTTCTTCCTTGACCAGGCCCAGCGCGAGCCGGGCATCGGCCAGCATTTTCGCCGCGCTGCCCGGCCCACGCCGGTATTCGAGGTTGTAGGCAGGGATCCCGCGGGCGGCGAGATCCTCTGCCAGGGGCACGCCGAGGCTAGCGGTGTACTTTTCACGCCAGTATCCGCCGTGGATGATCATCACCGCTCCGCGAGCGGTGGTGCGTTCCGGCTCGTAGAACTGGACCTGCTGGTCCGGGTGCGCCCCGTAGTGCATGGTCGGCGCCCCGGCTAGTTGCCCGGGAAGACCGCGGCGCGCTTTTCGACGAAGGCGGCACGGCCTTCCACCGAGTCGGCGGTTCCGAAGGCCTGCTGGAAGGACTGTGCTTCAACCAGCAGGGCGTCATGGGTGTTCAGCGCGTCCATGTCCACCATCGCGGCCTTGGCATTGCCAACGGCCGTCGGTGCCACCTTCGCGATCTCCTCGATGGTGGCCACGGCCTGGTCAATCAGTTCCCCGGCCGGGACAACGCGGTTGGCCAGGCCAATGCGCAATGCTTCCTCGGACTTGATGCGGCGGCCGGTGAAAACCAATTCACGGGCCATCGCGTTGCCGACACGTCGCGGCAGGCGCACCATGCCGCCAAAGCCGGGCACCAGCCCGAGGTTGACCTCCGGCTGCCCAAAGCTGGCCGTCTCGGAAGCGTAGATGAAATCGCAAGCCAGGGCGAGTTCGCAGCCGCCGCCCAGGGCGAAGCCGTTGACTGCGGCGATCACTGGAACCTGCAGCTTCTCCAGGCGTTCGGTGACCGCGTGCATCTGGCGCCCGTAGGCCAGCGCCGCCGCCGGGTCCATTTCGCGCAGCTGCACGATATTGGCGCCGGCGACAAAGGACTTCTCGCCGGCACCGGTGAGGATCACGCCGCGGTATTCATAGCCGGTGGCCTCGAACCAGTCCAGGAAGGCTTCAAGGTCGTTGACGACCTCTTTTGCCAACGCGTTCAGCGACTTCGGCTGGTTGACGGTCAGGATGAGGGCCGAGCCCTGGGTGCTCAGGCTGAGGGTATCGAATTGCTTCATACCCCTAACTCTCTCACGTAACGCCCGTCACGTATTGGATTGTCAGCGGTGCTTGCGTGGCTTTGCCTTGGCACCCTGCGGCTTCTTGGATGAGCTCTTGGCCTGCTGTTTTGCCTTGGCTTGGGCTTTCGCCTTGGCCTTCTTCTGCTCATTGACGCGCTTGGCCTTCTGCTCCTGCTTGCGCACCGAAGTCTGGCGCGATGAGCTGGCGGTACGTCCGCGCACAATGCCGATGAATTCTTCGAGCAAGGCGGTGTCTTCGGTGGCGGTAGGCCAGGCGATGCCCACCTGGGTTGGCGAACCGTCTTCAATGAAGCGCACCACCACGTCCTTGCGGGCGAAGAGCCGGGCAATGGACTGCGTGGTGCGCAGCACCTGGGCGCCGGAAGCGACAACTTCCATCGCTACCGGAATGCCGCCCACGGATTCCGGGTAGTCGGCCAAGTCGAGTTGCGGGAAGGACTCTACGGTCTCCAGCGGAACGGATTCTTCGAAGTACTCCACGTCGTGGTCTTTGCCCGCGCAGACCACTTCGAGTTCCTCGTAAAGCGGGATGACGTGGCGCGTTGCGTCCTTGGGCGAGTCGCCGCGATAGCGCACGAATACTGCGTCAGCCTCGCCATTGGCCAACAGATCCAGGATTTCCCCCTCATCCAGGCGCCAGGCTTTCAGCTCGATGGCAGGATAGCGTTCCTGGAAGCGGTCCATCCATTTGCCGGGGGTGACGCCGGTTGCGTAGGCGATTCGAAGTTTCTGCACGGGTTAAGCCTACGCTCTGCCGGGTTAAATGGCGCAGGCGGGCACCGGTGAACCGGTGCCCGCCTGCGTCCGCGCAAGCCGGGGAGGCCTACTTGTCGGTCTTGACGACCAGAACGTCGCATGGTGCCGAGTGGGCCACCGAGGAAGCTACCGAACCGAGCACGCGGCCCAGGCCCTTCATGCCCACGTTGCCGACAACGATCATCGAAGCCTTGCGGTCCTCGGCGTCGGAGATCAGCACGTCACCTGGCTTGCCGTGGCCGGCAGCAGCGGTGATCTTGACGCCTGGCACAGCGTTCTTCACGTCGTTGGCTACGCGCTGGGCGAGCTTGCGGGCCTGCTCTGCGTCATCCAGGATCCAGGTATCGGAACCGATGGAAACGACCTCGGTGTTATCCGAAGCGTGAGCGGTGATGACCACCAGGTCAGCGTCGAGCTTGACGGCGAGTTCTGCAGCGCGGCGGGCTGCGCGCTGTGCGGTTTCGGAACCGTCTACGCCTACGATGATGGTTTCAGACATATTGTTCTCCTTATATGAGTGATGCATTAAGTGATGGGTAACACTTTATGGCCTTCAGGCCACTTTAGCCTGCAAAAAGTCCACGGCGCGCTGCCATGCGATGGCAGCCTGTTCGGGATCGTAGTTGCCGGCAGGGTTCTCGTCGTTGTGGAATGCGTGATCGGCGTCGTAGTAGAAGTACTGGACTTCCGCGCCTGATTCCTGGCGAATCTGCTCTTCCTGAGCCTTCGCCTGAGCCGGCGAGTACATCTGGTCCAGGTTCGCGTAGTGGCCCTGGATGGCCGCGCGGACTCCGGAAAAATCGTTGGGCACACCCTGGCCGACGCCATAGAAAGGCACGGCCGCGGCAATTTTCCCGCCTTGCTGGGCAGCCATCTGCAGCACGAAACCACCACCCATGCAGAAGCCGATGACGCCCAGCTTCTCGCTGGTGACGTGCTCATTGGCCAGCAGGTAGTCCACGGCACCGCTCAATAGCTGGGCCCCGGCGGCTTCCGGGAGCTGGGACATCATCTGCCCGGCTTCTTCACCGTCGTGGGTGATCCAGCCTCCATAGAGGTCCGGAGCCAGAGCCACGAAGCCCTGCGCGGCCAGCCGGTCGGCAACGTCGCGGATATGGTCGGTCAGACCCCACCATTCCTGGATCACGATGACCCCAGGGCCCTTGCCGGACTCCGGCAAGGCGAGATAGCCATGCGCTTGCGCGCCTGAAGAAGGGAAAGTCACGTTCTGGTGCGGGGTTTTGTCCGCCATGGTGCCTCCTGCTCTGCGTGTGCCTCCAGTTTATGCAGGTCTGGACGCCATTGGCATTGACCTGCCCCACATTGCGCCAAAGTTGTTCTATTTTCCGAGCGTGACCTCGCCGATACGTTCCAGCGCATCGACCACCAGATTCCAGAAGCCTTCGTGATCCAGGTCCACCGCCACGGAAGTATTGCAGTCGGCGGAAGCCGGCGCGCGGAAGTCCGTGACGGTCATCCCCAAGGTCAGCTCGCCACGCAGCTCAACACTGACCGGGGCCTTGACAGTGCGCACGATATCCGGGTCGATCACGTAGGCCACGGCGCATGGGTCATGCACCGGCGGTGCATCGAAGCCCTGGTGGTCTCGGTAGGCCCGGGCGAAGAAGTCCATCAGCTCGCGCACGAAGGTCGATGGGCCGGTGCCGATCTTCTCGATGCGTTCAACCACCTCGGAGGTGGCCAACGCCTGGTGGGTTAGGTCCAATCCGACCATCACCACCGGCCAGGCCTCGTTGAAGACGATGTGCGCAGCTTCAGGATCGATCTTGATATTGAATTCTGCCACCGCCGACCAGTTGCCGGTGTGGTAGCCGCCGCCCATCAGCACCACTTCGCGCACGCGTTCAACGATGCGCGGTTCCTTCCGGGCCGCCAAGGCGATATTGGTCAATGCGCCGGTGGGCACCAAGGTGATTTCACCGGGTTCATGGCTCATCACCAGGTCGATGATGACGTCCACGGCGTGGCGCCCATCGAGTTCGATGCCCGGCTCCGGCTGGGCCGGCCCGTCCATCCCGGAATCCCCGTGGACGTCTCCCGCGGTTTCCACTTCGCGCACCAGCGGACGGGCGCAGCCGGCCGCGAAGGGAATGCCGGTAATGCCGGCGATGGTACCCACGGCCAGCGCGTTGGCAGTGACCTTATCCAGGGTCTGGTTGCCGGCCACGGTGGTCACGGCCAGCAGGTCGATCTTGGGATTGCCATGGGCAAGAATCATTGCCACGGCGTCATCATGACCCGGGTCGCAGTCCAAAATGATCTTGCGCGGGGCATTGCTGTCCTGGGTCATGGCTTCTTCCTTCGCTCTGCCAGCTGGTGGCCGGTAGCTAAGTCGTGGGGGCGGATAGGCATCCTTTGATAATTCTTTCGCGTCCCCATGCTATCGTCAAGCGCTTAACGCAAAGCTGTCGCGTGTCACAACTCCGACTACGATGGAGCCATGAAGAATGGTGAGAAGTCCGGCAACTCGCGCGCTCCACGCCGCGTGACCGCAGCGATGGTAGCCGAACACGCCGGCGTTTCCACCGCAACGGTCTCTCTTGTTGCCAACGGGAAGTCGGCGGGCCGGGTCTCGGCCGCGAATGAGCAGCGCGTGCGTGAATCAATTCGCGAATTGGGCTACTTCGTCGACAGCATCGGCAGCTCGCTGGCCAAGGGCGTCAGTTCGCTGGTGGTCCTGGTGGCCCCGGATATCTCCAACCCCTTCTTTGCCAAGGTGATCGCTGGCGTGCGCTCGGTATTGGCTAGCGACTACCAGCTCCTGCTCTCGGTCACGGATGCCGGCGTCTCCCCCAGCGCCAGCGAAACGAGGAAGATCATGGGCCTCCGTCCGGCCGGGCTGCTGGTCCATGCCCCAAGCCAGGATTTCCTCGAGGAAATTTCGAGCAACCTCCCGCTGGTGGCCCTGGATGCCCCGGGCATCGATCCATCGATTCCTGCCGTGAATATGGATGTCGCCCAGGGAGCGCGGGAAGTCGTAGCCCATTTCGCTGCGCAGGGACACACCAGGGCCGCCTACATGGATGCCAGCACCGGCACCGAGACCCTGGCAGTGCGCCGCGAGGCCTTCCTGGCGGCGGCAAGGGAGTACGGCATCGAAGTGCTGCCATCTTCTGTTGCCAGCTCGATGATCGACGTCACTGAGGCTTCAGCGGCCTTTGGCCAGCATTGGCCCAAGTGGCATGAATCGGGCGTGACCGCACTGGGCTGCGCAACCGATAACCACGCTTTCGGCGTGCTGCATGCTTCGCGCCTGCTTGGTATCCGCATTCCGCAGCAGCTTGCGGTGGCCGGATTCGACGACCTTCCCTACTCGGCGACGTCCAGCCCTTCCATCACTTCCGTGCAGCTCAACGCCCAGGAAGGCGGGCGCCAGGCCGCATTGAAGCTGCGCGCGCTGCTCGATGGAAAAACCCCTGACCCACTGCAGACAATGCTGCCCAGTTCGTTGATTGTCCGCGGATCGACGCTGGGCAACTAAGGAGACTAGCCGGTGAACATGCATAAATGGCCTGCCAAGGTCACTGCCGCCATCGCCCTGCTGATTGCTTTGGGCCTGATCGTCATGTCCAGCGGAGTGCTGGGCCTCATTACCGGCCCGGCAACCCCACCGGGCACCGGCATCGAATCCGCCGCGCGCAGCTGGGTGCTACTGGATTAGCTTTCCGCTCTTCGAAACTTCGGGATCGGTGCATGAGGACAAATCGAAGCAGCACGGCCGGCGCTTGCCATCACGCAGCTTGGAAATACTGGCCTCCACTCGGCGTTCGCGCGTGGAAGGGTTCTTGGTCGCACCGATCCAGCGTACCCATTCCCAGCGGGCCATGGCAGTGAGCCCTGCCCACATCTCATCCAGATCCCCAGCCTCGCCCAGGGCACTGGCCAGGTCTTGCGGAATCCCTGTTTCCGGCCAGGTTCTAGCGACCCGGGCGGTCAATTCCACTTGATCCCCCGCCTCGGCCAACAGCTGGGGCGCGCCCTGTCCATCGAGGGCCAACCAGTGGCCTCGGCGCCCGTCGGGATCTATTACGACCACGTGGCCTTCATGCGCCTGGAGAAGTTCCACCGCAACCTGTCCGCGGCTTGGCAACTTGTCGCTGGATTCCTGGTCGAGCCTGATTATCTTCCGATCGTTGACCAGATCTGCAGTCCCATTCAGTTCGAATATCTCATTGGATACCGCCATGGGAATTCCCCTTCTCCGTTGTCCAAGGGCAGTCTATGGCACGGCGGCATTGCGCTTCCACGTGGCTAGACTGCTGTTATGACCCAACCTCCGCTGCTCGTTAGTTCCTGCCTGGCCGGCATCCCTTGCCGCTACAACGGCAAGGCGAAGGCAAACCCTGCCATCGTCGAGGCCGTGGCACGAGGAGAAGCCGTTGCGGCCTGCGCTGAGGAATTGGGCGAGCTCCCTACTCCGCGTCCGCCAGCGGAGATTGTCGGTGGCGATGGCCACGACGTGCTGGAAGGCCGGGCCTGCGTGATCGACATCAACGGCGAGGACATCAGCGGGCAGTTCATAGCTGGTGCCCAGAAGGTTTCGGATCTAGTCCAGCACCAGAGAATCACCGAGGCGATCCTGCAGGATCGCAGCCCCTCGTGCGGCTGCGGCACCATCTACGATGGCTCGCACACCGGAAAACTCGTTGCAGGCGATGGCGTACTGGCCGCCCTGCTCAAGCGCCGGGGCGTCAATGTCAGCGCGCCACCGGCAAACTGACACACCCTGCAAGATAACGATTCAGTTGCTCTTTTAAACAAAAAAATAACCCTCGATCCGAAGATCAAGGGTTATTTTCCATTTGTGCGCGAGGGGGGACTTGAACCCCCACGACCTTGCGATCACTGGCACCTGAAGCCAGCGCGTCTACCAATTCCGCCACTCGCGCATATTCTGTTTTCGTTGCCATCGTTCTTTGCAACAAGAAATAGCTTACACACTCATTTTCCGTTCACCTAATCGAAACCCTGATTTGTGGTTAGGGACACATGGGAAACCTTTTTGGGGCATTTATCGTTGATATTGACGCACTTGAGCCGCTCAAGGATTTTTCGGCATTTGCACAGCTGAAAACAGTAAGATCGAATATGAAGTTCTGTGTTCACAGCTTGGACGGCGTGAATGCAGGCTCGCAATAACCAGCCATGGACCCTAAGGAAGGAGCACGAATAATGGGCTTTCTCGACAATGTCGAACGCGGCTTAGAGAAGGTCGTCACTAGCTTCTTTCGTGGCACCAGCACCGCAGATCTCAAGCCAGTCGAACTGACTACCGCGCTACGCAATGACATGGACCGCGGAATCATGCCAATCAGCGAGGGCCGCAGCCTTGCAGCCAATGACTTCGTTGTCTCGCTGAGCACCAAGGACTACAACACCGCGCAGGGTTGGGGGCGGGGCGTCGTCAACGAAATGGCAAAGGTCACCGCTGAGCATGCGGCAGCCCAGGACTACTCGGTCCACGGCGACATCACGATCCATTTTGTTTCCAAGGACGATTTCAAGCCCGGAGAAATGGAGATTGCCAGCTCGGTCAAGGAGTCCAGCTCGCGCCCAGCAGCCTCGGCTCCGGTAAAAGAGCGAGCAGCAGCGCCCGCAGCGCCATCCGCCACCCCGCCGACAACCGCACAGCCACGTCCATCGGTCCGTCCGATTGCAGAGATCCCCAAGAAGCCCATGCAGAAGCAGGCAATTCTTGAGGTCGCTGGACAGCGCTACGCCCTGCATCACCACTCCATCGTGCTGGGCCGTTCGGCCAGCACCGATATTCCCGTGGATGATTCCGGCGTTTCCCGCCAGCATGTGCGTGTCGAAACCCGTGGCAAAACCAGTTTCGTCGTCACCGATCTGGGTTCAACCAATGGAACCTACGTGGACGGCAAGAAGATTTCGGAAGAAACCCGTATATTTGACGGTTCGATCATTACTATCGGACAGACAAAAATCGTCTTTCGGCTGATTACCTCGAACAACGGAGGCCGCGCGTGAACGACCTGGTTCTAAGCTTGTTCCGATTGGGCTTTTTGGTCCTCATCTGGCTGCTCGTATTAAGCGTTGTCGGATCGATGCGCCGCGACTTGGCCATCGGATCGCGGGCCCGCACCGGCAAGCCCAGCGCTCGGGAACTGAAGAAGAATCCAGAGCTGGCGGAACCAGAAGTGCCTGCGCGCAAGGCCGCCACGTCATTGGAAGTTGTTGAGGGCCCACTGGCCGGCAGCAGCATTCCCCTCCGCGGCCAACCGATCATGTTCGGGCGAGCTCAGGATGCCACCGTCGTTCTCGATGATGACTACGCTTCGGGACGCCATGCCCGCCTGTTCCCGCAGGGATCGCGCTGGTTCATTGAAGATCTCGGCTCAACCAACGGTACCTTCGTGGGTGACAACCAGCTCTCACGCGCCCAGGCAGTGGAGCCCGGCCAGCGAATCCGCATCGGAAAGACTGTCCTGGAATTGAAGCCCTAGCCTATGGCCCTCAAACTAAAATTTGCTGCGAAATCCGACGTGGGGCGGGTTCGCAAGAAGAATGACGACTCCGCCTACGCCGGCGCGTACCTCGCGGTGCTTGCCGATGGCATGGGCGGACACGTCGGCGGTGACGTGGCGTCAGCCTCCACCGTGCTTGATTTGGTGCATCTGGACCACGATGGCACCGCAGATCCGCAAAATGCCCTGCCGGATGAGATCCAGGCCGCCAATTTGGTGCTGAATGAACTCGTCGGCGCCAACCCGAAGCTTTCGGGGATGGGTACCACCGTCACTTCCCTGCTGCTCTCGGGAAGTACCCTGCACATGGCGCACATCGGCGACTCCCGCGCCTACCGCTTGAAGCACGGGGTCTTCGAGCAGATCAGCAAGGACCATACCTTCGTGCAGCGGCTGGTCGACGAAGGCCGCATCAAGCCGGCCGAGGCCGAGGTCCACCCGCATAAGAACGTGCTCTTGCGCGTGCTGGGCGACTCGGATGCCTCCCCGGAACTCGATGTCGACCAATTCGAGGCAGAACCCGGCGAACGCTGGATGCTGTGCTCTGACGGACTCACCGACGCGGTGCCGGTTCCGGTAATCGAGCAGATCATCCGCACTACCGCCGATATGGATGAAGCGGTCAACGACCTGGTTGCCATCACCTTGAAGAATGGTGCGCCGGATAACGTCACCGTGGTGATGTTCGAGGTTGTCGAAAACGCTGTCGTCGAAGGCGAAGCGCCCGCCGAACCAGAACCCGCACCGGATACCGGCCAGCTCACCATTGCCGCCGAAGGCGATGTCGAAGCCAGCGCTTCGCTGCTCCGCCATGAGATTTCCCAGCGTCCCCACCTGCTGGTGGGCGCCGCCCAGCTTGCGACGCAAACCGGCCAGATCCCGGTGGTGACCCAGCACACCGGCGAACGCCGTGCAGCTGCCTTGCTGACCCACCGTTCCCCGGCGGCCGGCGAGGTGCTGGATCCACTGGATGCTCCGGTGCAGCAGCGCCGTTGGATGATGCCGATCCTGCTGACCTTGACGGCTTTCTTCGTCATTGCCCTGGGCGTCTGGGGCTACATGTGGACCCAGACCCAGTACTTTGTTGGCACTGTCGATGGAAAGGTCGCAATCTACAAGGGCGTTCCCCAGGAGCTCGGACCGATTTCGCTCTCCGAGGTCGACACAGTCAGCAAGGTGCCGCTCGAAGCCCTGCCGGAGTATTCACGCCACCGCGTTGAATCGACCATCTCGGCAGAGAACCAGCAGCATGCCCAGATGATCATCCAGGAACTCCTGGTCACCGCGAAGCAGAACTGCCCGGTCACCGTTCCCGGATCCTCGGATTCCGCCAACCAGCTCGAACTGCCCGCCTACTGCCAGGAGATAATGCAATGACCGAAGTGCAAACCGCACCGGTGCCTCGGCGCAATCTCGAGCTGCTGCTGGTGCTGCTGGCCCTCTGCGTGGGCGGTGCCGCGTTCTATCTGGTGGGCAGCTCCACCGAGGATGTCGACAACACCGACTTCTACGTGCAGATGGGCATCCTGGCGGCACTATCCCTGACGGTTCATGTGCTGCTGCGCATCTTCGCCAAATATGCCGATCCAGTAATACTTCCGATTACGATTGCGTTGAACTCCCTTGGCTTAGCCATGATTCACCGCATTGACCTGGCTAAAGGAACGTCCCAGTCGGCGCGCCAGCTGCTCTGGACTGCCATTGCCATCGTCATTGCTTCGGTCGTTCTCTGGGCAATCAAGGACCACCGCCTGCTGCGTCGGTTTACCTATATCGCCCTGCTGCTATCGGTCGTATTGCTCCTGCTTCCGTTGATTCCCAAACTGGGTGTCACGATCAACGGTGCCCGCATTTGGATCCGCATGGGCATGTTCTCGCTGCAGCCAGGCGAACTCGCGAAGATCACCTTGTCGATCTTCTTCGCCGGTTATCTCTCGTCGAACCGCGACTTGATCCTGATGGCTGGCCGCAAGTTCGGACCGCTGCAGCTGCCCCGCCTGCGGGATATGGCTCCGATGGTTATCGCTTGGCTGCTCTCCATCGGCGTGCTCGTGGTGCAGCGAGACCTCGGTTCCGCGATCCTCTTCTTCGGCCTGTTCATCGTGATGATCTACGTGGCAACCGCGCGTATTTCCTGGGTGCTCATCGGTGCCTTGATGGTTGTCGCCGGCGGCATCGTCGCGGGCCTGACCATGGGCCACGTGACCCGCCGCCTGGACGTCTGGCTCAACGCCTTTGACCCTGCGATCTACCAGGCCAAGGGTGGCAGCATGCAGATCGTAGAAGGCTTATTCGGCATGGCTGACGGCGGCTTGTTCGGCACCGGCCTGGGCGCGGGTTCCCCCTACCGTGTTCCGCTGGCCAACTCCGACATGATCATTGCCTCCTTCGGCGAAGAAATTGGCCTGATCGGCGTGGCCGCGATCATCCTGCTCTACATGCTGCTGGTCTCCCGTGGCTTGCGGGCCGCCTTGGGCTCGGCCGATACCTTCGGCAAGCTACTGGCTGCAGGCCTGTCCTTCACCCTGGGCCTGCAATGCATCGTGATCATCGGAGGCGTCACCCGGCTGATCCCGCTGACCGGCCTGGCAACGCCATTTATGGCCGCCGGCGGCTCATCGCTGCTGGCGAACTGGATCATCATCGCGTTGCTGCTCCTGATCTCCCACAACTCGCGCCGCCCGAAGACTGGCGGCGTAGGACCAACCGATGAATTTGCAAGTGCCAGCACGGCCCTTACCTCCAGCACCAAGGCGGTGACGAAAAAGTGAATCATGCAATCAAGCGCGTTTGGGTTGCGCTAACCGTCCTGTTCGTCATCTGCCTGGGTGGACTGAGCTACATCCAGTTCTTCGACGCCAAGCCGCTCTCGGAGAATGCGCTGAACAAGCGCGAACTCTACCGCGAGTTCGACCTGCCCCGCGGCGCGATCCTGGTCGACGGCAAGCCGATTGCCGAATCCGTTCCGACCGATGATGGCCAGTTCGAATTCCAGCGTGTTTACCACGACGCGAAAACCTACGCCCACCTGACTGGCTACTATTCGCTCGCGAATGGCACCACCCAGCTCGAATCGCAGCTGAACGACTGGCTGACCGGCACGAGCTCGGATCTGCTCTTTGACCGCTTGTCGGCCATGTTCACCGGTACCCGTTCCGAAGGCGCCTCGGTTGAGCTGACCATTGACGGGCAGTTGCAGAAGACTGCCTTCGAAGCGATTCCTGACGACTTGAAGGCCACGATCATCGTGACCAATCCGAAGACCGGTGACATCCTGGCGATGGCTTCCAAGCCAAGCTACAACACCAACCTGCTGGCGGTGCACTCGACCTCCCAGGCGGCCCAGAACCTGAAGGACATCAGCAACACCGACGGCTTGAGCCCCTACCGGAACCCGGCCATCAGCAACCCGGTGACCCCAGGTTCCTCGTTCAAGATCCTCAGCACCGTTGCGGCCCTGGAATCAGGCAAGTTCGATATGGAAACCCCCATCGACAATCCGGTGTCGGTGAATTATCCGCATTCGACCGCTAAGATGAACAACTTCAATGAGGGCATCTGCGCGCGGGATACCCGGGCAAGGCTCGAGTTCATCTTTGCCCAGAGCTGCAACACCCCGTTCATGGAAATCAGCCAGACCGTCGGCAAGGATGCCTTCACCGAGGTTGCCGAGCGCTTCGGCTACGGGCAGCAGCTGAGCATCCCGCAGAATGTTGTTCCAAGCGAGTTCCCTTCTGCTGAGGCCAATGAAGCGCAGATGGCGCAGATGGCAATCGGCGAATGGGAAAACAAGGCTACTCCGCTGCAGATGAACATGGCCGCCATGGCCATCGCCAATGACGGCGTGATCATGAAGCCGAATTTGATCGGCAAGGTCATCGCGCCGGATCTTCGAGTTATCGAGGACCCGAAGCCGGAGAAGTTCTCCACGGCCACCACCCCGGAAGTTGCCGAACAGCTCACCGAGCTGATGGAAGGCCCGGTTGTGAGCGGTACGGCCATGAATGCCCGCGTTCCCGGCGTGGATTTCCGAGCCAAGACCGGCACCTCGCAGCGACCGTCAGAGAACGGAGTCCGCATGGTGAACTCCTGGATGACCGGTTTCGCACCGGCCGATGATCCGCAGGTTGCCATCACGGTCAATATTCAAGACGTAGATTACAACACCGGCCACAACACGGCAGGTGCACTTATGAAGACGATGTTAGAGGCGGTGTTCAACAAGTGAGGCCAGTAACCGGCACCACCTTGGGCGGTCGTTACAAGCTGACCGACCGCATTGCGATCGGTGGCATGGGCGAAGTTTGGAAGGCACGAGACCAGGTCCTAGGACGTCTGGTAGCGATCAAGATCCTCAAAGAGGAATACACCGATAATGAGAGCTTCCTGACGCGTTTCCGCGTGGAAGCACGCCACACCGCGCTGCTGAACCACCCTGGCATCGCTGGCGTCTTCGACTACGGCGAGGAACAGGGCTCCGCCTATCTGGTGATGGAACTGGTTCCCGGCCCGCCGCTGTCCACCATTATCGAGCGCGAGCGCAAGCTCGACGTGGACCGTACGCTCTCGCTGATCGCGCAGACCGCCCGCGCGCTGGCAGCAGCCCACGAGCACGGCCTGGTGCACCGCGATGTGAAGCCGGGTAACATCCTGGTGATGCCTTCGGGCGTCGTGAAGATCACCGACTTCGGCATTGCCCGGCTTGCTGACCAGGTTCCGCTGACCGCCACCGGGCAGGTAATGGGAACCGCCCAGTACTTGGCCCCGGAACAGGCCACCGGGCAGATCGCCACCGGCAGCTCTGACATCTACGCCTTGGGCGTGATCGGCTACGAGTGCCTGGCAGGACGCCGCCCGTTCACCGGCGAATCGCAGATCGCCATCGCCCTGGCACAGGTCAACGATGCTCCCCCGGCGCTGCCGGACACCATCCCGGCACCGGTACGCCAGCTGATCATGTCGATGCTGGCCAAGAACCCGTCGGATCGCCCGAAGGACGCAACGGCGCTGGCGAAGGCCGCCGATGCGCTGCGCTCCGGTGATACCAATACCGCGACCTTGGCCGTTCCCGGCATGCTGGCCACCGGTATCGCCACCGACGCAACCCAAGTGGTCAACATGGGTAACGACGCCACCCAGGTGGTGCCGCGTGCTGATTCCGCGCCGACAATGACCAATGCGATGCCAACCGTGGTGGAACCTGCCGGCGCTACCAGCGGTTTCTCCGGGTCCAGTGCCGCAGCCGGCGGATTCGATGACGAGGACGTGGATACCCAGGATCCGGCTGGCGAGGCCGGGGCCAAACGCAGCCCTTGGCTGATCCCGCTGATCGTGATCATCGCGCTGGCCGCCGTGATTGCCTTGCTGGCGTGGCTGATCCCTGCCATGAGCAGCGACAAGGACAACCAGCCGACGGCTTCGGTCACGCAGAGCACCGATGTTTCCCAATCCCCTTCTCCGACCGAGGAATCCACCGATCCTTCGGAGGAAACCACCGAAGCATCGGAGACCTCCGAGTCCTCTTCCCCGACCCCGAGTGAAACCGTGACCTACGTAGAGGTTCCGGCCTCGCTGGTGGGCCAGGATATCGACACCGTGACGGCAGAGCTTGAGGGCAAGGGCCTGGTCGTTGACGCGACCCCGCAGGAAACCAATGAGTACGACCCACGCGAAGTCATTTCGCTGAACCCGACCGGCAGCGTCGAAAAGGGCGAAACCATTTCGATTACCTACGCCATGGCTCCCGAAACCGTTGGCGTTCCTTCGGTAACCGGCATGGGCTACGAAGCTGCGCAGAAGCGCATCCAGGACGCTGGGCTGGCCGTGGCCAAGGGCGAGGAACGCCATGACTCTTCGGTCGCTGGCACGGTGCTTGCGCAGGACGTTCCAGCCGGCAGCGAAGTAGAGCCGGGCACCACGGTGACCCTGGATATTTCCATGGGCCCAGAAGAACCCGAAGCATCCGAGTCCGCTACCCCGTCGGCATCTGAATCCCCAGAAGCTGCAGAGCCGGACCAAAGCGAAGCGCCATGAGTGAAGTCGAAGCCTTGCCCCCCGGCTTGCCACGGTTGATCAACGATCGCTACGAGATCGAATCGCTGGTAGGCCGCGGCGGCATGGCGGATGTCTATCTTGCCACCGACCATGTGCTTTCGCGCAAGGTCGCGGTCAAGGTGCTGCGCCCGGATACCGCAAGCAACCCCATGGTGGTCAATCGATTCCGCCGTGAAGCCAAGGCCGTCGCGGGCCTGAGCCATCCGAATATCGTTGCCGTCTACGACACCGGCGAGCTGCCTGCTACCGATCATAGCCGTGAGCGCTTGCCCTTCATGGTCATGGAATACGTGACCGGCCGGACTCTGAAGCAGGTGATCGCTTCGGGCGATGTCGACGCTTCCTTCGCTGTGCACGTCACCCGCGGCGTATGCAATGCCCTGGATCATTCGCACAATAACAATGTCGTCCACCGCGACATCAAGCCGGCCAACGTGATGGTGACCGATGCCGGCCACGTGAAGCTGATGGACTTCGGCATAGCCCGTGCCTTGGACACTTCGGCGACAATGACGCAGACCGCCGCTGTGGTGGGAACCGCCCAGTACTTCTCTCCTGAGCAGGCACGCGGCGAACAGGTCGATTTCCGTTCGGATATCTACTCTGTTGGCTGCCTGTTCTACGAGCTGATGACCCAGCGCCCCCCGTTCACCGGTGATTCGCCGGTTTCGGTCGCGTACCAGCACGTTGGCGAGATTCCGTCAGCGCCCAGCGAGGTCAAGCACGACGTTGACCCGATCTTCGACCCGATCGTTTCCAAGGTTCTGTCCAAGGAACGCGATGACCGTTTCCAGAGCGCAGGCGCTTTCGCGGCTGCGTTGGAAGATGCACTGAACGGCATTGAATTCCATGATGACGAACCGGCACCATCAACCTACACCTTGCCGATATACGGCATGCACGGCGAGACTGAAACCGGGTTCATCGCGCAGTCAGCGCCAGGCACCAGCCAGCACCCGGTCTTCGTCGAAGATGAGGCTCCCGAAGCTCCTGCACGGCACAAGTCCAACCGCGGCCTGATCATCCTGCTGACCATCATTGCCCTGATTGCTGTGGGTATCGCCAGTTTCCTGGTGATCCGCTCGATCCAGGCCGAGGCTGAAAAGCGTGCCCCAGTTGCTGTGCCCAAGGTCCTGGAGATGTCCGAAGACGACGCACGTGAATTGCTGCGCGATTCCACCTTCCAGGTGCGTGTAGAGCGGGAATTCAGTGATGAAGTAGAGCAGGGCAAGGCGACCCGAACCGACCCGGCAGAAGGGTCCATGGTTTCCAAGGAATCCACGGTTGCGCTATTCATTTCCGATGGTTCGGAACAGCGCACGATTCCCAAGGATCTGGCGAACCAGTCCGAGACGGCTGCCCGCGATGCCCTGCGTGAAGCTGGCCTCGAAGTGGGTGAAGTCAGCCGGGAGAACTCTGCAACCATTCCAACCGACTGGGTTATTGGCACCAGCCCGGAGCTGGGCTCCAAGGTGAAGGCCGGCAGCGAAGTCGACCTGATCCTTTCTACCGGCATGGTGACCGTTCCGGTCGTTACCGAGATGAGCCGTGAGGAAGCTGAAGAGAAGCTCTCTGCGGACGACATCGGGTTGGAAGTTCAGTTCGATGAGGTGGCAACCGACGACTACCCTGAGGGAACCCTGTTCAAGCAGTCCCCCGAGGCCTCCGAGGACGTGGCTCAGGGAAGCCTGGTGAAGATTTCTGTGGCCAAGGCTCCGCCGGCACCAGAACCAAGTGAAGAACCATCGCCCAGCGGGACCGAATCTCCAGATTCAGAAGAATCCGATGATCCGTCCGACAGTGCTTCGCCTACCAGTGACGCTCCGGCTCCTTCCAATGGGAACGGCCCGCCAGATCGGACTAACCCGCCACGGGAAAACGGGCGCGACCGATAGGCTGCTAGGCTACTCTCCGCTGAAGAGCGGGCTCAGGGTCGTGGCCTTCTTGGCTGCCCCCTGAAGTCCTACGAATTCCAGCCAATTGCCCAGCATCTGGTATCCCTGCTCGGTCAGCACCGACTCTGGGTGGTACTGCAGGCCCCATAGTGGTGCTTCCCGGTGCGCCAGCCCCATGATGACTCCCCCGGCGGTAGCAGCGATGATTTCAAGCTCAGCAGGGATGCTCTCGCGTACGGCTGCCAGGGAGTGGTAGCGCGTTGCGGTGAAGGGGTTGGCTACCTGGTTGAAGACCGGGTGGTTTTCGTGGCTCACCAGCGAGGTCTTGCCGTGCATTAGTTCTTCGGCGTGCGTGACCGTGCCGCCATAGGCTTCAGCGAGCGCCTGATGCCCAAGGCAGACACCGAGCATTGGCTTGCGCTGCTGCCCGCACCACTTGATCAGATCGATGCTGACACCCGCTCCTGCAGGCTCGCCCGGGCCCGGGGAGATCAGCACACCGTCGTATTCCGCAGCCAACTTGGTTGCTTCCCCAACGCTCAAATCGTCGTTGCGGTATACGGTGGTTTCCGCGCCCAGCTCCTGCAGGTAACCCACGAGGGTGTACACAAAGCTGTCGTAATTATCGATCACGAGGATCCTGGTGCTGCTCACGGGGTGCTCTGGCCAATCGTTGAATCGGTGAATGGGCTGATGTACTGGTTCAGCCATGGGAAAACGTACATCATCAGTAATAGCACGATCGCGGCAATGAGAATCAATGCTTCAAAAATACGAAGCCACAAAGGGCCGGGCAGATTTCTAAATATCCAGGCGTACATCTCTTCTCCTAGCTCGTTGCGTCGATGACCATGTCACGGATTTCCTTCGGCGGACCTGCATCCAGAGGACGCCAATCGGTGAGTTCCGAATACGCGATCATGCGTTGCTGGGTCGAGTACTTCGGATGGCAGGTGGTCATGGTCAAGATGGACTTCGTTGGTTCCACTCCCCACTGGTGCGGGGTAGGCAACAGGACATCGCCATTGGATGGAGCCACAATCTCGGTGGCGTACCAGGTGTAGGTGTAATACCCCTGTGCAGTCTGCAGATAGATCTTGTCGCCGTCTTGCAGCTTGTCAATATCCCAGAAGACCTGGCCATGGGTCTGGCGGTGGGCCGCTACGGCGAAGTTGCCCAGCTCCCCCGGTTGCTGCGTGGTCGGGTAATAGCCAATGCCGAGGTTATCGATCACGTGGTCTTCCACTCCGTAGGTCACCGGGTGGTGCGATCCGCTAGCGCCAAAGCGCGGGAAATACATGATCCCGAAAGTTTCTCCGGGAGCCAATTCCGTGACCGGAGCCGGACCGTAGTCCTTCTCCTCTTCCTCCTCGTTGCCTTCCGGCACCACGACCTCGCCAAGTTCTTGCACGAGGTTTGCGGTGACTTCCTTCTGGGCCTGGGCCGAGTCGATATTCGTCCACCACAGTTCCCACACCACGTAGAGCATCAGCAAGATGCCAAGGGTGATCAGCAGTTCGCCAAAGAATCCGGCAATACGGTTTCCTGCCGACGGTCGTCGGTGCTGCATGCGACGTCCCTGCGCAGTGGCTGATCGGTTCACGGCGGTCTGGCTCCTTAAGGGAAAGAAATGCGCGAAATAGGTCAACTAAGATGGGTCGATACTGGCCAAAACCCAGAGTTCCAGCGGGTAACGGCTAGTATGGAAGCTACGTAGGAATGCACTAAGCAGTTCTCAGCATTCTTGCACCCAAGCCTACCGGGAAGACCTGAAGGTCACCCACATTTACTACATTAAGCAGATGAAGCCGAGGGAGCATTCGAGTGCCGGAGTCAAAGCCACGACGCAAGAAGAATTCACAGCCGCAGGAGACGCGCCAGAGCGCCCATGCCATCGATAAGCCGATGCCGGGCTGGTACAAGCCAGTCATGTTCGGACTGATGCTTCTGGGCTTGCTGTGGATCATCGTTTATTACGTTTCGCAGACCCTGTACCCGATTCCGAATATCGGCGGTTGGAACATCGTTGTCGGCTTCGGTATTGCGATGGTCGGCTTTTTCATGACAACGGGCTGGAAATAGCCGTATCGCCGGCCCCCTGCTGAGGGGGCCGGCGAAGTTGTTTAATGGCGGCTTTTGATATTAGTGGCTGACGGCTTTCAAGCCGATGATGCAACCAACCAATCCGAGAATGAAGACCATCTTCAGTACGCTGAAGGCTTCCTGTCCGGTGGCCATCGAGTAAATGACGGCAAGCGAGGCTCCGATGCCTACCCAGATGGCATATGCAGTGCCGACGGGAATTTCCTTCATGGCGTAGGCCAGTCCACCCATGGACACAACCAGCGCCGCGAAGAAGACGATGGTCGGAACGAGTTTGGAGAACCCCTCGCTCATGCCAAGAGCGATGGCCCATACCGCTTCGAATAGTCCGGAAACGATCAAAATTACCCAATGCATGCCAGATACTTTCTGGCCGTCTTGTCGCGCTCCGGGTACGGCTCCCTCGTCCGGGTCCAAGCAATGATTGCTGGTGACCACCTCAGGCTAGCAAATGCAGGCCTTGCTGTCTCGCGGCTGTGACCAAAATGCCACCTATCCTCGCGAGGATCTGCGAGTCCACAGCCCAGCGCTGAAAATACAGTGGCACATCGATAAACCATTGCTCGTTGAGTACATGCAGCCCGCTGGCTTTCTGCAGCTGCGTTTCTGGAATCATCCCCCACCCCATCCCCGCTTCTATGGCCGCAACGAACTGCATGGAATCTGGAACATGGTGGACTTGGCCTTCCGGTCGCGCTTTAGCCCCGGCAACCCGCTGGAGCATCTCATGCTGCAAGGGATCCTCACGATCGAAGACCACCATCGGAGTGCGAATGAGCTCTTCCACGGCCCCAGTAGGTACATGGCGTTGGACCACCGAAGCTTGCGCGGCTGCGCGATAGCGCAGTGCACCCAGTTTGTCACTGATGCAACCCTGGATATTCTCCTCCGCATTGGTGACCACGGCGCTGACGCGACCGGTTCGAAGTAGCTCCAGTCCCCTGTTTTCATCGGTACGCACTATTTCACAGGAGAGGTCTTCGAACTTCGCGAGCTCGTAGAATACCGGACCGAACCAAGTGGAGAGCGAATCCGCGTTGACTCCAATGGCGATCGGGATCGGATTTTCGGAGGCTATCTCTTTGGAGAACTCTGCACTGAGCAGCGTCATCTGTCGCGCATAGCGCAGAACTTTCAGTCCATGCTCGGTAGGCCTAACCGGGCGACTGCGGACGAGCAGGACTGCGCCCAGGCGGTTCTCCAAGGCCTTGATGCGCTGGCTGACGGCCGAAGCGGTCACTCCCAGATCAATCGAGGCATCATCGAAGCTTCCCGCATCAACTACCGCAAGCAGGGTTTCGAGGTGTTCCACATCCATGTTCACATTAGGAACTCTAATCTAGAATCAGAAACTTAAGTTCGACGCAGATCAGCTAATCTCTTACAGTTTCTACATGCTCTCTGGATCCTTGTTCTTCGGCTTTACCACTGGCCTGTCCCTCATCGTCGCCATCGGTGCGCAAAATGCGTTTGTGCTGCGCCAGGGAATCAGGAAAGAGCATGTTTTCATCACCGCTTTGGTGTGCTCATTATCAGATGCGATCCTGATTGCCGCCGGAGCCAGCGGCATGGGAGCGCTTGTCGACCGAGCGCCCTGGATATTGGTGATTGCGCGAATAGGCGGTTTCATCTTCCTGGCAAGCTACGCGATTTTCGCTTTCCGCCGAGCACTGAAGCCCGAGGCGCTGAAAGTCTCAGGGCTCCCCGGTGCAACAACAGCCGTCTCGATCATCGGAACGACGTTGGCCCTCACCTGGCTGAATCCACATGTCTATATCGACACGGTACTGCTTCTTGGTTCAATTGCTACTTCCCAAGCCGCAGGCGCACCCTATTTCGCCACTGGTGCGATCATTGCCAGCTTCACTTGGTTCTTCGCACTTGCCTACGCCGCACGTTTCCTTGCCCCGCTCTTTGCCAACCCCAAGGCGTGGCAGGTACTTGATGTACTTATCGGAATCGTCATGCTCATCTTTGCCAGCATGCTGATCCTGCCAGTTCTCACCAAGTAATCCACAGGCAAACACGCTTATCCACAGTGACTGTGAACAACTTTTATAAACAGTTGTTCACAAAGTTATCCACAGCTGGGGAGAACTTGGGTAGAGTTCACGATTTTTCGGATAAAGTACAGGTCAACGGGGATATTGGAAACTGAAATGACATGCTTGTAAGTTATTAACATTGTGGATTCCGGCTGTGGATAAGGCGTGATTCCGCTTATTGAACCGTGATTCTCATGATTCGTTTAAACTTTCGAACCCGAAGTTATTAACAGTCGGTGGATTCGTATATGCACTATCTACAGGGGTTGTTAAAAATTTATCCACAACTGGGGACAAGGTTGTGAGTATTGGGTACTCCAAGGCGAATATCCCTGATATCACGGGGTCTTGGGGCTGTTAATAACCACTAGGCCTCGAGAGTTACACGCTTGTAAGTTATTAACAGTGTGGATAAGCAGTGTGGATAACTGCATTGCTTCTTTTCGAACTATCCCAAGGGCCACTTCACTGCTTCCGTGGAGAGGTAAAGGGCTGCCAGCAACGCAATCGACAAGGCCGTGAGTAAAAGTATCTGGTTACGCGCACGCTGTGGATTACTTCGCGGGATCAGCACAATGCAGCAGGCTGCGAGGATACCCAATATCGCTCCGCCCAGATGCCCCTGCCACGAAATACTGGGAATAACGAAGCCGAGAACGACATTCAGCGCCAGGATAATTCCCATGGAGCGAAGTGCCTGCTTGTTGGAACGGAACACTACAAAAGTTGCGAGGAACAAGCCTGCCAGTGCGCCCGAAGCGCCGAGCGTGGCGCTGATCGGGTTGCTCAGCAGGAGAACGCCCAGTGAACCGCCAAAAGCGCTGAGCAGGTATAGCCAGGTGAAGCGCAGCCGTCCCATCCTTGGTTCGAGCATGGTGCCGAAGATGTAGACGCCGTACATGTTCATGGCAAGGTGCAAGAAGGAGCTCGTCGAGTGGGCAAAGGCGCTGGTGATCAGGCGCCATGGCTCATAGGCGGCCAGAGCCGGCGCAAGTACAAGCTGATTGGTGAATCCAGGGATGATCCACTGCAGCAGATACACCAGCACGTTCAGGCCGATGAAAGTGTAGGTGATAACAGGAGCACCGGATCGAGCCCGGCCACCGAATTGGGTCTTCTGCCGCGGCAGGTTCTTATTGGCTTGCGCGACGCAGTCTACGCATTGCACACCTACAGGCGCAGAGACCTGGCACTGCGGGCAGACCGGACGTCCGCACCGGTGGCATGAAACATAGGACACCGTCTGCGGGTGTCGATAGCACGTCGGAGTTGCTTGGCCCTCTGGGAAAACCTGTCCAAAGGACATCAGTACCTGCCTTGAGTTGGGGGAGAAGGATTAAATACTCGAGGCCCCGACAATGCCGCTAGGGAATCGTCGGAGCCTCGGGTTGGTGCGCCCGTGTTGTTACAGGGTCTCGATGTCGACCGAGTTGATAACGACGTCTTCCAGTGGCTTGTCACGGCCATCGGTAGCAACGGCGTTCAGCGCGTCAACGATCTTGCGCGAGTCAGCGTCAAGGACTTCACCGAAGATGGTGTGCTTGCCCTGCAGCCAGGTGGTAGGAACGGTGGTGATGAAGAACTGCGAACCGTTGGTTCCACGGCCCATGCGGATGCCCGCGTTGGCCATGGCCAGCTTGTAAGGCTCGTTGAAGTTCAGTTCTGGGTGGATCTCATCATCGAACTGGTAGCCTGGGCCGCCGAAGCCCTGGCCCAGTGGGTCGCCACCCTGAATCATGAAATCAGAAATGATGCGGTGGAAGATGGTTCCGCTGTACAGCGGGGTGTTGGTCTTCTTGTCACCGGATTCTGGGTGTACCCACTCCTGCTCACCGGTCGAGAGGCCAACGAAGTTCTTTACGGTCTTTGGTGCGTGGTTGCCAAAGAGATCGACAACGATATCGCCCAAAGTAGTGTGAATCGTGGCTTTATGAGTTGCGTTTGCGGTCATGCCTTCATTCTTCCATGATCTATGCTCGACCCGCTAAATACTGACGTACGCGTTGAGAGAAAATTTGGACCATTCTTAGGTTGCTTGTCCGATACTGCTGGCCACTGGGCATAGAACTGCCTAGTCTTGAACTGTCGGTTAGCGTGAATTTTTTCGGATCGGGAGCAATGCATGAGCAAGAAGAGCAAAGCAGGAAAAGTACTAGCCGTTGGCTTGATTGCGGGACTTGTCGCAGTGCTGGTAGCTGTGTGGAAGGCCTCGAAACCAATTGAGGATCCATGGGAAAACGAACCACTTCCTGCACAACCGCACGAGCCTGTTGAATCGCGTGAAGCCAGCGTGGAAGAAATCCGCGAAATCCTCGAAGATGACAAATAAAGCCGTCTAGGCTGCTTTTGGTTGGGCTTGCCCTCGAATCACGAGGGCAAGCCCAACAAGTATCACGGCCAACCCGGCATAGGTAGCGATAGGAACTACCTGCCCCAAGAACATTGCCGCCAGGATTGCCGCGCCAGGAATCTCGAGCAGAATCAGCGTCGAGACCGTGAGCGGACCGAGCACGCTGAGCAAATGATTCATGGCGGTATGGCCAAAGATCTGCGCGCAAAGCGTCAGCAGAATGATCGCCATCCATCCTCGGGCGTCGAAACCCCAAATCGGCGTTCCAGTCAGGAAACACAGGATTAGCAGCACTGCGGCGGTAATGGCATAGCAGCTCGAGGCATACGTTGTAGTTCCCAAGGTCCTGCGAGCCACGGATCCGGCCAGCGTGTACACAGCGGCCAAGACGCCACCGGCTAGTGCCAAGAGGTCGCCAATGATGGCATCACGTCCCAGCCCCATGTCGAATCCCGTGATGATGATTGCACCAAGCAGCGCAATGCCCATGCCAAGGAAAACCTGCGTTCGATATTTGGTTCCGCGAAGAACCTGGTAAATCGCGATCCAGACACCTTGGATGCACACCAGTGCCGTTCCAGCAGCCACGCTGGTTAGTCGCATCGAATACATGAAGCACACGAAATGCAGTGCGAGAGCTACACCTGCTACCCCGGTGAAGAACCATTCTCGCCCGGTCATCTGCAGATAAGCTTTGGAGTTCTTTCGCAGTGCCGGTGCGCTGAGCGCGGCCGCCGCAGCTCCATTGCGCCAAAAGGCCATGGAGAGAACCGGGACACCAGGGAAGGCGGCAATAATGGGGCCGGATGCCGAAATCCCGAGAATTCCGACCAAGGCAAGCAAGATGGTCACCAATCAAGATTACAGTTTCCCAGCGCATGGGCTTCATTCGAACTCGGAACGTGCCGGATCCGGCGAATACTTGGACAGATCAAGATATTCTTATGATGGAATACTTTTATCCGTGCCCGCACTCTCGAGCTATTTAGCGTCTTTTCTCCGCCAATAAGCTGCGATCAATGCGCCGGACAAGTTATGCCAAACAGAGAATACGGCACCTGGCAGAGCGGCTTCAGGCGAGAAGTATTGCTTCGCTAGCCCACCGGCGAGGCCTGAATTCTGCATGCCGACTTCGATGGCAATTGTGCGCCGGGAAGCTTCGGGAACGCGCAACAGGACACCCATGGCATACCCCAAAGCCAGGCCCAGGGCATTATGCAAAATGACCGCAACCAGGACCAGCAGGCCAGCAGTCAAAATCGTCTGTGCACTGCCCGCGACGATGACCGTCACCACGAAGGTGATGGCTAGCACCGACAGCCATGGCAGCACACCACCGATCTTCGCCACGAACCGGTTGAACAGCATGCGCAGGACGATGCCTAGGACCACAGGGATCAGTACGATCTTGATGACGCTGACGGCCATGGATCCAGCATCGACCGGCATGTACTGGCCAGCCAGCCACAAGGCCAGCGCCGGGGTCAGCAGCGGTGCGAGCAAGGTCGACACGGACGTCATGGCAACGGACAAGGCGACATTGCCTCGAGCCAGGTAGGAAACCACATTCGATGCCGTGCCACCTGGTGCGCAGCCAACCAGGATCAGGCCGGCGGCCAAGGCAGGTTCAAGCTGCAGCAGCGTGGCGACCAGCCAGCCCATGGATGGCATCACGATGAACTGCGCTGCGACACCGCCGAGCACCGGCAACGGGTTCTTGAACACCAAGGCGAAGTCTGGCAAGGTCAGCGTCAGCCCCATGCAGAACATGATCACCATCAGCAGGGGATTTATCCATCCGGAAAACCCCACGAACGCTTGGGGAACGAGCATTCCGCACAGTCCGCCCAGCAAAATCAGCACAGGGAATAGCAACACCGCGATGCGGGAGTCTTTTTCGTTCTTATTGGCATTTACCGCCACGGCGGAAGGGCTGGACTGTTCATAGGGCACCTAGGTATTTTGCCACTAAAGAGTTGCGGCCACAACGAGACAGCTGAAGTTAATCCACTACCCTTGTCATATTCACTTGCGTGTAATTGACGAAAAGCATGCTGAAGATGTGAAGGTAGCAATCGTCGCTGAATCGTTCCTTCCCCATTTCAATGGGGTCACCAACTCAATCCTCAAGACGCTGGATCACCTCAGGCAGACTGGCCAGGAGGCCGTGGTCATTACCCCTGCAGGCTCGCTGGCAGGGGAGCTGTCGGGCCATGGCGTGCCAAAGCTCTATCAGGGCTTCAAGATCCTCACAGTTCCGTCGATGCCTTTGGCAAGCTATCCCGAGGTTCGGGTCGCTACCACCAGTGTGGCGCGCCTGCGCAAGATGCTGGCTCGAGAGCGCGTCGACGTAGTTCATCTGGCTAGCCCGTTCATCCTTGGATGGCAGGCTCTGCGCGCTGCACAGGAACTCGAATTGCCCACCGTGGCGCTGTATCAGACCGAGGTTCCCAGCTACGCGGCACGCTACAAAATGCCGTGGCTGACGCAGAGGCTCTGGGAGCACGTCAGAGCGATCCACACGGGTGCGGACCTCAC
This sequence comes from Arthrobacter sp. JUb119, assembly GCF_024807995.1. Classification (NCBI taxonomy): domain Bacteria; kingdom Bacillati; phylum Actinomycetota; class Actinomycetes; order Micrococcales; family Micrococcaceae; genus Arthrobacter; species Arthrobacter sp. JUb119. Next base: position 280,848 of record NZ_JANUFE010000005.1, on the reverse strand, counting down.
TCTGGTTCCAAGCACGTTTTCCTACCACCAGCTCGAATCTCTGGGCGTTCCGCGGCTTGCCATTTCAGGCAGGGGAGTAGATACAGCGCAGTTCACGCCAAGACGGCGAAGCGAGCAGTTCAGGCAGGCGGTTGCCCCGAATGACGAGGTAGTCATTGGCTACGTCGGCCGGCTGGCAGCAGAGAAGCAGGTCGCGGACCTGCAGGCCCTGGCGAGTCTTGAGAATACTCGGCTGGTGATCGTCGGTTCCGGCCCACTCGAGGACGAACTGCGCAGCCTTTTGCCCAACGCCCACTTCACCGGTTTCCTTTCCGGGGAACGCTTGGCCGAGGTCATGGCTTCGATGGACATCTTTGTGCATCCTGGCGCCTCAGAGACCTTTTGCCAGACCATTCAGGAAGCCATGGCCTGTGGTGTGCCTGTCGTGGCCGTAGGCCGTGGGGGACCGCTGGATCTGGTGGATTCCTCGCGCACGGGCTGGCTCTATCAGCCAGGAAACCTTAGTGAGCTGCGCAGTCGGGTCAGCGACTTGGCCTATGACGATGCGAAACGGCTGGCTTTTGCCAGCGCTGCGCTTAGCAGTGTCCAGGATCGGTCCTGGCACAGCATTGGCGAGCAGCTTATTGGACACTATGAGCATGTCCGGATGGCCCGGATCCCGCACTAGCGAAATAGAATTTTCTTCTGGATACGCAAAAGGCGGAAAGTTTTCACTTTCCGCCTTTTGGCAAATGTGGAGCCTAGGAGAATCGAACTCCTGACATTCTGCTTGCAAAGCAGACGCTCTACCAACTGAGCTAAGGCCCCGTATTCAATTTTGAAGTTTCCACTCCAAGACCAATCCAACCGGATCAATCAAAAAGAATTAGCGGAAAGTTTTCACTTTCCGCCACTTTCTTTTGTGGAGCCTAGGAGAATCGAACTCCTGACATTCTGCTTGCAAAGCAGACGCTCTACCAACTGAGCTAAGGCCCCAAAAGCTTTAGGAAACTTTATCGGCTACCTGATGCCAGGTTTCCTTCGTTTCCGACGAAGCCTTCGCTTTCTTGACCAAGACTACTGCAGCAGCCGCGATCGATGCGAGAACCAGGAACTTTTTCATTACTCCCTCTTTCTCTCCAGCAAGGTTTCCGTGGGCGTACCAAGACTTGAACTTGGGACCTCTTCGTTATCAGCGAAGCGCTCTAACCGCCTGAGCTATACGCCCTTGCTTTTGTTTTTGTTCCCTTCGGAACGAAATAAAACTTTACCGGTGTTCTCCCAAAGATACAAATCGAGCCCGGGTGTCATGCATCACAGCATGAATCCCGGGCTCGACTTGGGGTGTTCCTAGTCGTCGGTGAGGGTCACTCCGGCTCCGCCGACCAGTGAAGCAGCAATGTTGTACAGCACCGCGCCAAGCATGGAGACCACGGAAATTACCACTACGTTCACCACTGCGATGATCGTCGCGTAGGAAGCCACCTGGCCCAGCGACATGGTGTCGCGCAGGTCGAAGTTGCCGTCGGCGCCAATGGCCTCGCGCATCAGCTGGTTGAACGCATCAAAGGTTCCGGTCAGATCCAAGACAGCCCAGATGCCCACGGCGGCAACCACGGTGATCACACCGAAAGCTACCGAGAGCAGGAAGGCCAGCTTCAGAACCGAGAAGGGCTCCACCTTGGAAACCAGCAGGCGGGCCTTGCGGACCTTCGCCTTGGGCGCTGGACGAACCAGGCGATCCTGGCCATTGGCCGGACGCTGCTGGCTGGTTGGGCGCTGCGGCGCTCCTGTCGGGCGCTGGCCCGCTGGACGTGCCTGGCCTGCTGCTGGTCGTGCGCCGGCGCTAGCCGGACGGGCGCCAGTACCGGTCGGAGCTGGACGCTTTACCTGGGTAGGTCGCGGCGCTGCGCTCTTCGGGGCACCGCCGCTGGGGCGTGGCGTCGAGGGCGTGCTCATGCGTTACCTCCGTTAGTGTTGTCATCATTTTCCGCGCCGGATTCGTTTTCTGGCACAGCCGATGACTCATCGATCGTGTTTTCTGCGTCCAACGTTACGGCATCTTCCTCCAAGTTCTCTTCGAGCTCAGTCTCAGAGTTCTTGGCAACCGCAAGGATCCGGTCCTTCTTGTCCGGCTTGGCGAAGATGACGCCCATCGTGTCGCGGCCCTTGGAAGGAACCTGCGAAACGGCCGAGCGGACCACCTTGCCCGAGCCCATCACCACCAAGACCTCATCGGTCTCGTCGACGATCAGCGCGCCAACCAGCTCACCGCGTTCCTCGTTGAGCTTGGCCACCTTAATGCCCAAACCACCGCGGGATTGCACACGGTATTCCTCGACGGTGGTGCGCTTGGCGTAGCCCTCGTTGGTCACGGTGAAGACATAGGAGCCTTCGCGGACCACATCGGCTGCCAGCAGTTCATCGTCTTCGCGGAACTTCATACCGGTCACGCCCGAGGTTGCACGGCCCATGGGGCGCAGCGCGGTATCGGTGGCGGTGAAGCGGACCGACTGGCCCTTGCGTGAGACGAGCATCACGTCATCGGATTCGCTGACCAGCTGCGCGGAGACCAGTTCATCGTCCTCGCGCAGGTTGATCGCGATCACGCCGGCGGTGCGGTTGGTGTCGTAATCCTCCAGGCGAGTCTTCTTGACCAAGCCGTTGCGGGTAGCCAGCATCAGGTAGGCCGCATCCTGGTAGGTGCGCAGGTCCAGCACCTGGGCAATGTGCTCGTCCGGCTGGAAGGCCATCACGTTGGCTACGTGCTGGCCCTTGGCATCGCGGCCGGCCTCGGCCAGCTCGTAGCACTTGGTGCGGTAAACCCGGCCGTGGTTGGTGAAGAACAGCAGCCAGTTGTGGGTCGAGGTGACGAAGAAGTGCTCCACCACGTCGTCCCCGCGCAGGTTCGCGCCCTTGATGCCCTTGCCGCCACGTGCCTGCGAACGGTAGTTGTCGATGCGGGTGCGCTTGACGTAGCCGCCGCGGGTGATGGTGACGACCATTTCCTCTTCGGGAATCAGGTCTTCGACGCTCATGTCGCCGTCGTAGCCCATCAGCACCTTGGTACGGCGCTCGTCCCCGTGCTTGTCGACGATTTCCTGCAGTTCTTCGGAGACGATCTGGCGCTGGCGTGCCGGATCGGCGATGATCGCCTGGAATTCGGCGATCATGCGCTCGAGCTCGGCATGGCGATCCTGGATCTTCTGGCGCTCGAGGGCGGCCAGGCGGCGCAGCTGCATGTCGAGGATGGCGCGGGACTGCGCCTCGTCGATGTCCAGCAGCTCCATCAGCCCGTCGCGCGCCGCCTCGGTGGTAGCCGAGCGGCGAATCAGGGCGATGACCTCGTCCAGGGCATCCAGGGCCTTGAGCAGGCCGCGCAGGATGTGGGCTTCTTCCTCGGCCTTCTTCAGGCGGTATTCAGTACGGCGGACGATCACTTCGATCTGGTGGGTGACCCAGTGGCGGATGAATCCATCCAGCGGCAGGGTGCGCGGCACCCCGTCGACGATCGCGAGCATGTTGGCCGAGAAGTTGGACTGCAGCTCGGTGTGCTTGTACAGGTTGTTCAGCACTACCTTGGCCACGGCATCGCGCTTGAGCACGATGACCAGGCGCTGGCCGGTGCGGCCCGAGGTCTCGTCGCGCATGTCGGCGATGCCGGCGATCTTGCCGTCGCGGACCAGTTCGGCGATCTTCACCGCGAGGTTATCCGGGTTGGCCATGTACGGCAGTTCGGTGACCACCAGGCAGGTGCGTCCCTGGATTTCCTCCACGTTGACCACTGCGCGCATGGTGATCGAGCCGCGGCCGGTGCGGTAGGCATCGGCGATGCCCTTGGTGCCCAGGATCATGGCGCCGGATGGGAAGTCCGGGCCCTTCACGCGCAGCATCAGCTCGGCGAGCAGCTCCTCGCGCGAAACTTCCGGGTTCTTCAAGTACCACTGCACGCCCTCGGCGACTTCGCGCAGGTTGTGCGGCGGGATGTTGGTGGCCATGCCCACGGCGATGCCGGAGGAGCCGTTGACCAAAAGGTTGGGGAAACGCGCCGGAAGAACCGTTGGTTCCTGGTTCTTGCCGTCGTAGTTGTCCTGGAAATCAACGGTGTTCTCGTTGATGTCGCGGACCATTTCCATGGCCAGCGGGGCCATCTTGGTTTCGGTGTAACGCTGGGCGGCGGCGCCGTCGTTGCCCGGGGAGCCGAAGTTGCCCTGGCCCAGGGCCAGCGGGTAGCGCATGACCCAGTCCTGGATCAGGCGGACCAGCGCATCGTAGATCGCGGTGTCGCCGTGCGGGTGGTACTGGCCCATGACTTCGCCGACCACGCGGGCGCACTTGTTGTACGAGCGCTCAGGGCGGTAGCCGCCGTCGTACATTGCGTACAGCACGCGGCGGTGCACCGGCTTCAGGCCATCGCGCACATCCGGCAGCGCGCGGCCGACAATAACGGCCATGGCGTAGTCGAGGTACGAACGCTGCATTTCGGTCTGCAGGTCGATCTGGTCGATGCGACCGCCTTCTGGGACCGGCTCGATGATCTCGCCGTCCATTGGTGCGTTCTCAGGGGTTTGCTCGTCGCTCAATTTCTTCCCTTACAAGTCAAAAAAGTCTTCGGTGGATATCTGTGGTGGCGGCGGCCGGCTAGATATCCAGGAAGCGCACGTCCTTGGCGTTCTGCTGGATGAAGTTACGGCGGGACTCGACGTCCTCGCCCATCAGCACGGAGAACACCTCGTCCGCGGCGGCCGCGTCATCCATGGTGACCTGGCGCAGCGTACGGTGCTCCGGATCCATGGTGGTGTCCCACAGTTCCGAGTAGTCCATCTCGCCCAGGCCCTTGTAGCGCTGGATGCCGTTGTCCTTGGGCAGGCGCTTGTTGGCGGCCTGGCCGGCAAGCAGCTCCTGGTCGCGTTCCTTGTCGGTGAACACGTAGTCATGCGGCGCATTGGACCACTTGATGCGGTACAGCGGCGGGGCTGCCAGGTAGACGTAGCCGTGCTCGATCAGCGGGCGCATGAAGCGGAAGATCAAGGTCAGCAGCAGCGTGGTGATGTGCTGGCCGTCCACGTCGGCATCGGCCATCAGCACGATCTTGTGGTAGCGCAGCTTGGCCATGTCGAACTCTTCGCCGATGCCGGTGCCGAAGGCGGTGATCATCGCCTGCACTTCGGCATTGCCCAGCGCGCGGTCCAGGCGGGCACGTTCCACGTTCAGGATCTTGCCGCGCAGCGGCAGGATGGCCTGGGTGTGCGGGTCGCGTCCGCGCTTGGCGGAGCCGCCTGCGGAGTCGCCCTCCACGATGAACACTTCGCACTCGGCAGGGTTCTTCGAGGAGCAGTCCGAGAGCTTGCCCGGCATGCCGAAGGATTCCATCGGCGACTTGCGGCGGGCGTTGTCGCGGGCCTTGCGGGCGGCCATGCGGGCCTGCGAAGCCAGTTGGGCCTTGCGGATGATGTCGCGGGCCACGTTCGGGTTGCGCTCGAACCAGTCGCCCAGTTCCTCGTTGACCACGCCCTGGACGAAGCCTCGGGCCATCGAGTTGCCCAGCTTGGTCTTGGTCTGGCCCTCGAACTGGGGCTCGGAGAGCTTGACCGAAATCACGGCGGTCAACCCTTCGCGGGCGTCCTCGCCGGTGAGGTTGTCGTCCTTTTCGCGCAGGATCTTGTTATCGCGTGCGTAGCGGTTGAGCAGGCCGGTCAGGGCCGCGCGGAAGCCCTCTTCGTGGGTGCCGCCTTCATGGGTGTTGATGGTGTTCGCGTAGGTGTGCACGGATTCGGCGTAGGCGCTGGTCCACTGCATCGCGATTTCCAGGCTGATGCCGCGGGTAGCATCTTCGGATTCGAAGGCGATGACCTCGTCGTGGACCAGTTCGATCTTCTTGGCGGCGTTCAGGTGCTTGACGTAGTCCAGCAGGCCGTCCTTGTACAGGTAGTCCACCGTGCGCGGCTTGACTACCTGGTTCTCGATTTCCTCCTCGACCTCGGCCTCGGGCTCTTCGTTGTCCTGCACTCGCTCATCGGTGAGGGTGATGCGCAGGCCCTTGTTCAGGAAGGCCATCTGCTGGAAACGGGCGCGAAGCGTCTCGAAATCGAATTCGGTGGTCTCGAAGATTTCCGGATCCGGGTAGAAGGTCTGGCTGGTGCCGGTCAGCTCGGTTTCTTCGCCCTTGGTCAGCTCCTGGACGGTGTGGCCGCCGTTGCCGAAGCCGATGCGCCACGCATGGCCCTGGCGGCGCACGATGGTGTCGACCTTCTCGGACAGGGCGTTCACCACGGAGATGCCCACACCGTGCAGGCCGCCGGAGACCGCGTAGCCGCCGCCGCCGAACTTGCCGCCTGCGTGCAGGATGGTCATGACAACCTCTACGGTTGGCTTGCCCTCGGTTGGGTGGATGTCTACTGGGATGCCGCGGCCGTTATCTTCACAGCGCACGCCGCCATCGGCCTGCAGCGTGACGTTGATGGTGTCGCAGTAGCCAGCCAGCGCCTCATCGACGGAGTTGTCGACGACTTCGTAGACCAAGTGGTGCAGGCCTCGAGGGCCGGTGGAACCGATGTACATGCCCGGGCGTTTGCGTACCGCTTCGAGTCCTTCGAGGACGGTAATATCCTGGGCGCCGTAAGTGTGTTCGACTTTGGAAGTCATCGATTCCGCGGGGGCTTGGCTTTCAGCCGGTTCCTGCGGTGAAGCATTTTCGGTAGACACGGGTGCTACGAACTCCTCGGATTTGGCGCGCGATTGCCCGCTGCGATGGATTCAGCGCGTCAGGCAATCATGGTCTGGAGGGACACCGCCCCGGGCAAGCCCGCAGCGGAGTCATTTCACTACCTCTAATTCTACCGCGTAGACCAAAATAAACGGTGGCTTTGAGGCCTAAATCGCCCACCAAAAGCTGCTAATTGACGTTCTGAGGCAGTTGGGGCGATCAAGTGTGGGGGGATCCACCCTCCGGGTCCGTGAGTGCGCCATATGCCGTGCCAGCAATTTCTACCCGTATGTGTCGCGTGGACCCCGGCCGGCCACCGAACGCATGCCATGGCGCCAGGAGGGAGCATTAGGCCCGAGCACCTTGATCACGGTGACGATCCCGGGACCCAACTCGGCATCGAATTTCTTCAGAATATCGTGGCTGAGCAGGCGCATTTGCGCAGCTCTCGCTGTTGTATCGCAGCGCATCACCACCACCGTGTCTTCAAAGGATTCCGGCTTGCAGTGCTTCGCGTTCTCCACGCCAATGATGTCGGGCCAGCGGCCGAGTACCGATCCGACCGCGACCTGGGTGTTCCAGCCGCGGGACTTGGACAAGCGGGAGACTACTTCGCCGATGGCGCGCGGATCGCGGATCGCCCCCTCGGCGGATTCCGGCTTTTCAGCGGCGAATCCGCGGCGGGCGGCTTTTCGCTTGCGCACTTTGTCCATGCGCGCCGCATCTATGCGCTTCTCGCCACGTTCTTCGGCGAGCTTCCGCATGCGGTTGAGCAGTGCTTTGGCCGCATCGATCTCTGGATCGAAGCGGTGTTCATCCCGTTCTGATGGCTCATGCATCGACAACCTGGCCAGGGGAGACCTGGAAGAAATGTCCCTTCAGTGCTTCTGGAACATCTTCGACAACGGCGGCGGTCACCAGAACCTGCTCGGCTCCGGCAACGATATGCGCCAAACGATCACGACGGGTGGTGTCCAGTTCGGCAAAGACATCATCAAGGATCAGGATGGGTCCGGAACCTGGGCGCGGATCGTCATCGCCGAAAACACGGTAGGCGGCAAGGCGCAGGGCCAGGGCAAAGGACCAGGTTTCCCCGTGCGAGGCATAGCCCTTGGCAGGGGTCGGTCCCAGGATCAGGGTCAGATCGTCCCGGTGCGGTCCAAAGAGCGAAATTCCGCGGTCGACTTCCCGACTGCGATTAACTTCAATGGCGTTCAGCAGCAGTTCCTGGATTTCTTCTTGGTCCAAGGATTCAAGGTCCTCTGCCGGAGGGCTGTTTTCATCGAGTTCGCCCTCGAGCGAGGACCGGTAGACGGCGCGCGCTTCCTTCGCGCCATCGGCCAAATCCGCGTAGGCGGCCTGCATGTACGGGCGAATCAAGGCCAGGACGTCAAGGCGTCCGCGGATCAATCGAGCGCCCGTCAAGGCCAACTGCAGATCCCAGGCCTTGAGGGTGTTTTCCTGCGAGGTGCTCAGCTTGGACTTGCCGCGGATGGATTTGAGCAGGGCATTGCGTTGCTTCACGATGCGGTCGTAGTCGTTCTTGGTGCCGGCTTCTACCGGGCGCAGGGCTACCAGGAGCTCGTCCAAGAACTTGCGGCGGTTGGACGGGTCGCCCTTGATCAGCGCCATGTCCTCCGGGGCGAAGAGCACGGTGCGCACCATGCCCAGGATCTCCCGAGCGCGAACCGGGTTGGCCCGGTTGATGCGGGCACGATTGATCTTGCCACTGGTGATTTCGACCTCGATCACTGTGGTTTGCGGGCCGCGATGCACGGTGCCGCGGATCAGCGCGCGCTCAGAACCGAAATGCAGCAAAGGGGCGTCATTGCTCACGCGATGCGAAGAGAGATTGGCCAAATAGCCAACGGACTCAACGATATTGGTTTTGCCGACGCCGTTGGGGCCGATCAGAACGTTGATCCCAGGGGCCAGGTGCACGTCGGCCTGCGCATACGAGCGGAAGCCCGTGAGTGAAAGCTGCGAGATATACACCGAGGTCCTGACAGAAAGAAGGTGGTGGATGGCTTTAGCCATCCACCACGAAATTGGCTTAGTTCGAGTTGGGCAACCGAACCGGCATCACGAGGTAGCGATACTGGTCCTGGTCATCCTCATCCAGCTTCTTCTGGCCGGTCAGCATGGCCGGCTTGGGCGCACTGGTGAAGGAGAAGCGCACGAAATCGGTATTGAAGGAGTTCAGGCCTTCGGACAAGAAGGTCGGGTTGAAGGCAACGACGATGTCTTCGCCGCGAAGAGACGCAACAATAGCTTCTTCAGCCTGCGCGTCTTCGCCGGTGCCAGCATCCAAGGTCAGCTGGCCATCGGTAAAAGCCATGCGAACTGGGGTATTGCGTTCGGCAACCACCGATACACGACGAACAGCTTCCATCAGCTCGCTGGTGCGAACGGTGGCATGGATTGGGGTGTCGCTTGGGAACAGCGAGCGGATCTTCGGGTATTCGCCATTGATCAGCAGCGAAGTGGTCCGGCGGTTGGAGCTTTCGAAGCCAACCATTTCTCCGTTCTCGCTCATTGCAAGCTTCAGCTCGCCAGAGCTCGAGAGAGTCTTGGCAACTTCGTTGAGGGTCTTGGCTTTGATCAGGAAGGAGGTCGAGATTTCTGCCTGGTTCGGAGTCCAATTGAGTTCACGCAGAGCCAGACGGTAGCGGTCCGTGGCCAAGAATGTGATCAGGTCATTTTCAATTTCAACCTTGATGCCGGTGAGAACTGGCAAGGTGTCGTCCTTGGACGCCGCAACGATAACCTGCGATACAGCTTCGGAGAATGCTTGGCCATCGATAGTGCCGGCGATAGCTGGAAGTTCAGGCAGGGTTGGGTATTCATCAACTGGCATGGTGGCCAGGTGGAATCGTGAACGGCCACAGGTCAGCGAGATCTTCGAGCCTTCGGTCTCCAAGGTGACCGTCGAGTTAGGCAGCGATCGGGTGATCTCAGCCAAGAGCTTGCCGGAAACCAAGATCGAACCCTGCTCAGAAATGTCCGCGGGAATCTCAATATGCGAGGAAATCTCATAGTCGAATCCCTCGAGCCGAACCAGGCCTTCATGGGTGGTGATGAGAATGCCAGCCAAAACAGGTGATGGTGGTCGCTGTGCCAGGGACCGGGCAGTCCAGGATACGGCGTCTGCCAATACATCCTTTTCAACGCTGAACTTCACGAAAAATCCGCCTTTCGGAACCCATAAGTCTTAAGTCAGGCCAAGAAGGTTGTTCCCTCGCCAAGTTCTTAAGCATAGAGCAGGTAATTGCACGTTTTATCCATCTAATCTTGCCACGCCCTGATAGCGCAACGTCTGCTCAATGAACGAAGTGTGGACGATGCAACAAAAAATTGTTCTGCACAGGATTTGGCTCGAGGGTGTGGAGTGGACTCGTTATTTGGATGATTAAGGGTTTAAAGGAGAAGTGTTAATAACCCTTGTGGATACTGTGGATAAGGCCTGTAACCCCAGACCCGCCCACGATTGTGCATGTGAACAATCTGTGGTTGAACATGAGACTCAGTTCCATCATCCTGTTGATACTCAGTTCCATGATTTTTAACGTCCACATGGTTTGCGCACTTATCCGCAGGTCGTCACCAAATCATCCACAGTCTTATCCACACCTGTGATTTCTCGCCGCTAGTGCTCCCGCTGGCTCTGCTTAATCCGGTTGGTTAGCTCGGTGACCTGATTAAAGATCGCTCGGCGCTCGGCCATGAGCTCACGGATCTTACGATCCGCGTGAATCACGGTGGTGTGGTCGCGGCCGCCAAGTTCTGCACCAATCTTCGGCAGCGACATGTCGGTAAGCTCACGCAGCAAGTACATGGCGATCTGGCGCGCGGTGACCAAAGTACGAGTTCGCGACTTGCTGTTCAGCTCATCAATACTCAGTCCGAAGTACTCTGCGGTCTGCTTGATGATGGTCGACGGCGTGATTTCCTGGGCCCCGTCTTCGCTGATCAAGTCCTTGAGCACGGTTTCGGCCAATGCAAGGTCCACGGGCTGGTTATTCAGCGACGCGAAAGCGGTGACACGGATCAAAGCACCTTCGAGTTCCCGGATATTCGTGGAAATACGCGAAGCAATGTACTCCATGACATCACTTGGAGCTGAAAGATTTTCAGCGTCGGCCTTCTTACGCAAAATCGCAATACGCGTCTCCAGCTCTGGTGGCTGAATATCGGTCAGCAGGCCCCACTCGAAGCGCGAACGCATGCGGTCTTCGAATCCCTGCAGCTGCTTGGGAGGCAGATCAGAGGTGATGACAACCTGCTTGTTGTGGTTGTGCAGCGCATTGAAGGTATGGAAGAACTCTTCCTGGGTAGCGTCCTTGTTGGCCAAGAACTGAATGTCGTCAATGAGCAGAATGTCGACATTGCGGTAAGTCTGCTTGAAACTTGCGCCCTCGTCGTCGCGGATCGAGTTGATGAAATCATTGGTGAACTCTTCGGAGTTCACGTAGCGCACGCGGATGCCCTTGTAGAGATGGCGTGCGTAGTGGCCAATGGCATGCAGCAAGTGAGTCTTGCCCAGACCTGAATCACCATAGATGAACAGCGGGTTGTAGGCCTTGGCCGGCGCTTCGGCAACAGCAACGGCTGCGGCGTGGGCAAAGCGGTTCGATGAGCCGATCACGAAGGTGTCGAAAATGTACTTCGGGTTCAGCCGGCCGAACTCCTGCGAATTCGATGGGGGAGTTGGCTGCGGTGCTGGCTGGGGGCGCGGACCAGGAGTCTCAACGACTGCTGGAGCTGACGGCGCGGCGGCTTTGGCTTCAGGCTCATCTTCTTCGAGCTCATCCGAGAGCGAGAGATCAACGCTGACGGCGCAACGGATCTCGTCCTGGAAGACTTCTCGCAGTGCTTCATCCAGCGGCTCGCGCAGCTGAGTCTGCAGAATATCGCGGGTGAGGTCATTGGGTACCGCAACTAAGAGCGTCGTACCGATTAGTCCCTGAGGTTTAGCCAGCGATACGAAGGCACGGTAACGCGCCTTGACGCGATCATCATCCTCGATCTTCCGGATGACTTGGCGCCAAGAGCTACCAATGCTATTGGTTTCGTCGCTGCTCACTAAGGGCGCCCCGCTTCCGTTTAAATGCAATCTTGGTCACAAGAATCCTGTTTCCAGGCTTCTGAAACGTCGTTTTCTGGACCACGTCTGCATTGATTCTATCCATCATCCACACAGTTATGCACAGCTCCGTGGAAAAACCGGGTGTTATTACTGTGGAAAACGGGTTTTCCCTTGAAATCAAGCGTTTTTCGCTGCGAGATGACTAGCTGTTTTGCGGAAAACTGTGAATTTTCTTTCGTTATGCACAGCCTTAATCCACAAGTCTGGGGTAGATTATTCACAGGCCGACTCTCGAAGTAGGGAGCATGGGCAGAACTCGTGCGCCAATTTGACCTTGCGCGCATAGTTTTCTATTGTTATTCAGTCCTATGCGCATCTTTTTGCGACTTGCTCATTTTTGGAAGAGCCCGCGAAAAAAGCGCATTTTATAAAAAGCACGAGCGTCATCCTGTTGTTATCCAGCTAGCTAGTAACGGGTAGTACGCATCATCTAAAACGTTTTGGAGTGTCACCGTGAGCAAGCGGACTTTTCAGCCTAACAACCGTCGTCGTTCGAAGAAGCATGGCTTCCGCCTTCGTATGCGTACCCGTGCAGGTCGTGCCATCCTTTCGGCACGTCGCGGCAAGGGTCGCACCGAGCTGTCCGCATAAATTTGCGAAACAGCTCTTGGCAGCATGACTTCAACGAGCTCAGCTAAAGAGCAACCCGAAGCCGATGTTGCCTAAGAATCAGCGACTGCGCCTAGCGCAAGACCTTACAGCCACTGTACGTTCCGGCGTCCGAAGCGGACGCCGGAACGTCGTGCTATATGCACGGCACCGAGAAACCGAAGAGTTCCTTGGTGACAGGTTTGGATTCATTGTTTCCAAGGCTGTAGGTATTGCCGTTAAAAGGAATCTCACCAAACGACGAATGCGGGAAATCGCCCACGAGCTGCGGCGCGTGGACGGCGACGTCGATTTCGTCTTCCGTGCACTTCCTGGCGCCGCCGAACTCTCTTGGGAAGAACTCAACTCCCAGGTCAATTCAGCCTTCTCCGCTGTTTTGCGCAAGATTGAGGCGCGCTGATGCGTAAGGACTTAGCTCCGCGTACCGGTTTGCTGTGGTTCATCATCGATATCCCACGCAACATCGTTATCGGGCTGCTCAAGACTTACCGAAAACTCATCTCGCCACTATATGGCGATGTATGCCGATACTTTCCTAGCTGTTCTGCCTATGGGCTCGAAGCAGTGACTCAGCACGGCGTTGTCAAAGGCGCCGGATTGACCACTTGGCGGATTCTCCGATGCAATCCGTGGTCCCACGGAGGCGTCGACCACGTTCCTGAGGGACCGAGGATTTGGCCAGAAGGCAAACTGCCGAGGATCATAGTTCTGAATCATCCTGTGATTCCCGACGATGAAGACGCCGCGGAAAGCGGCCGCAAGGAGCTCGACCACTGATGAACAACTTCCTAGACACGATACTGACTCCGTTTACGTACGTAGTCTCGTGGGTTCTGTGGGCATTCCACGAACTGTTCACCGCGATTGGAATGAACGGGGATTCGGGTGTTACCTGGACCTTGTCGATCATCTTCCTCGTGCTGCTGATCCGTACTTTGCTGATCCCAGTGTTCGTCAAGCAGATCAAGTCCCAGCGCGCGATGCAGGCACTGCAGCCTGATCTGCGCAAGCTGCAGGCCAAGTACAAGGGCAAGACCGACCAGATGTCGCGCCAGGCTATGGTTCAGGAGCAGCAGGCGCTGTTCAAGAAGCATAAGACCAACCCGCTGTCTTCCTGCTTGCCCCTGCTCGTGCAGATGCCGTTCTTCTTCGCGCTGTTCCGCGTTCTGAACGAAGCCTCCCGCGCCAGCGATGATGGACGTTCGATCGGCGCTCTGTCCGCTGAGCACATCCGCAGCTTCGACAATTCCTCGATCCTGGGCGCTCCGCTGTCCGAGACCTTCTTGGGCACCATCAATTCCGGTGCCATCAACTGGGCAGTGATCATCGTTGCGGTGGTCATGATCCTTGCAATGACCGCATCGCAGTTCTTCACCCAGCGACAGCTGATGACCAAGAACATGAGCAAGGAGGCCCTCGAGGGCCCGTTCATGCAGCAGCAGAAGATGATGCTGTACATCCTGCCCCTGGTCTTCGGTATCGGTGGTATCAACTTCCCAATCGGTGTGCTGATTTACTGGACCGCTTCGAACCTGTGGACCCTGGGCCAGCAGTTCTGGGTTATCCGCAACAACCCGACCCCTGGTTCGGAAGCAGAGCGCGAACTTAACGCTCGCCGCGCCGCCAAGGGCCTGCCTCCAGTAGGCGTGAAGAAGGAAGACGCTGATGCCGCTGCCGCCGCCGCGGCAGAGCAGCAGGCCAAGGGCCAGCGTGAACAGCCGCAGCGCAAGAACCGTCGAAAGAAGAAGTAGCCATGACTGCAACTGAGAACATCGACGCACCAGAACTGGAAAACCAGATCGAAGACGACCAGGAAGTTCTGGACGAGGGCGACGTCGCCGCCGACTACCTCGAAGAGCTTCTGGACATTGCAGATCTGGACGGCGATATCGACATCGAGATCCGCGGTGGCCGCACCTACATCTCGATCCTTGCCGAGGACGCAGACGCCTCGTTGGAGAGCCTCGTAGGCAAGGATGGAGAAGTCCTCGATGCCCTCCAGGAACTCACCCGGCTGGCAGTGCTCACTGCTACCGGTGAACGTTCGCGCTTGATCCTGGATATTGCCGGCTACCGCGCAGAGCGCGCAGAACTGCTCCGCAAGATCGCTGAAGATGCTATTGCGTCGGTACGCGAAACCGGCGAGAAGACCCACTTGGATCCAATGAGCGCCTACGAGCGCAAGCTCGTGCACGACGTGATCGCCGATGCAGGACTGCACTCGGAATCCGAGGGTGAATCGACCCGACGCCATATCGTTATTTCGGTACTGGACAGCTAAGAACCATCACGCGAGAGCGTGCTGATCGACCTAAGGACCAACGACCATGACTGAGGACCTCAGCCTTACTGCAGAAGAGACCCTGGCTGCCGAGAAGATCTTCGGTGACCGCCTGGATCTTGCCAAGCGCTATGTGGAGCATCTGGCGACCTCGGGCATTGAGCGCGGGCTTCTTGGCCCACGGGAAGTACCCCGTCTGTGGTCCCGTCACGTGCTCAACTGCGCCGTGATCGAAGAGGTCATGGAGAAGGACGCCGAGGTAGCCGACGTAGGCTCCGGTGCTGGCCTTCCAGGGCTCTGCTTGGCAATTGCCCGCGCGGACCTCAAATTGACGCTTATTGAGCCTCTGGAGCGCCGCTGCATCTGGCTCTCCGAGGTTATCGATGATCTGGGTCTGGACAACGTCACCGTGATGCGTGGCCGTGCAGAGCAGATGGTCGACGTCGTCAACGCACGCTATGTCACGGCCCGTGCCGTATCTGCTCTGACCAACTTGGCTGGACTGACTATTCCATTGCTACACGGACAGGGCGAGCTCATCGCCATCAAGGGCCGCTCCGCTGTCGAAGAGATCGCTAAGGCTACCAAGGCGATCCGCAAGCTTGGCGGCAGGGAAACCGAAGTGCTCACTGTGGGCGAAAGCATCCTTGCAGAGCCAACCACGGTGGTTCGCATCAAGGTTGGCTAAGGTTGACGCGATAGTCTGTTAAATAGTTATAGAAGCGAAATGGCTTTCATCCTCATAGTTTTCGAGGATGAAGCCATTTCGCAATCTGAATGACTTGTTTTGAATGTTTCACGTGAAACATTATCGGTGCACGCCATGAGCATTAGGTGCATCAATTCACGAGGAGGAGTTTTACCTTTGTCTAAGACTAAGGATTCATCGGATAGCGCGTTTGATTTCAACGACTCGTCCTCGCCTTTGGCTACTCAGATAGCTAGTGAACATCGTCGTCGCGAAGCTTTGGAGGCCCGCAAGGTGCCAATGCCTGAGAAGACCCGCTATTTCACCATTTCCAACCAGAAGGGTGGCGTAGGCAAGACGACGACCACGGTCAACCTTGCCGCCGCCCTAGCCAAGGGCGGGCTAAACGTCCTGGTCATTGATATCGACCCGCAGGGCAACGCTTCTACCGCGCTGGGCATTGAACACCACGCTGAAGTAGACAGCATTTATGACGTGTTAATCAATGATCTTCCATTGGCTGACGTAGTAGCTACATGCCCAGAGTTGCCAACCCTGCAGGTCGCTCCTGCAACCATTCACCTGGCAGGCGCTGAAATCGAGTTGGTTTCATTAGTAGCCCGCGAACAGCGCCTGCAGCGCGCCCTGGATGACTACGCGCGTACCCGCCAGCGCAAGGGGCTGCCTCGCTTGGACTACGTCTTCATCGACTGCCCGCCAAGCCTAGGCCTGCTGACCGTTAACGCCTTCGTTGCCGCTCGTGAAGTTCTCATCCCAATCCAGTGCGAGTACTATGCGCTCGAGGGCCTGAGCCAGCTACTGAAGAACATTGAAATGATCCAGAAGCATTTGAACTCCAAGCTGACGGTTTCGACGATACTGCTGACCATGTACGACGGTCGCACGAATTTGGCCGCGCAGGTCGCCAACGAAGTCCGTGAGCACTTCCCAGAGCAGGTGCTCAAGGCCGTCATCCCTCGTTCGGTACGAATCTCTGAAGCGCCGAGCTACCAGCAGACCGTCATTACTTATGATCCAAATTCGACTGGTGCATTGTCGTACTCCGAAGCAGCCGTAGAGATGGCTGAACGAGGCGCGTAAGACCTTATAAATACGTTTCACGCTGGAAAAGATCATCCCCTTAGATTTTCGTTTGTTTTTCCAGATCTATCTGATGCGGATGCGAGATTCGTACGGTGAGAGCCACGGCTGACGCACTGTGCGCATCCCCGGTTCAAAGCCAAAAAAAAGTAGACTAGTCTCGGGCTGAAATTTCGGATGAAAGGGCGTGCGAAGAACATGGCAGATAAGAAGCGGGGATTGGGCAGGGGACTGGGTGCCCTTATTTCCAGCTCACCGGCGACGGCGGCTCCTGAGGAAAACCAGAATGTTTCACGTGAAACAGCTCCTGTAGATCCGGCCGCGGAAGCGTCGAAGTCGCGCGCTACACGTCCTGTCGATATGTTCTTCGAACCGGGACGCAAGTCCTCGGCACCTAAGGCGCCAACCACTCCCGCAAAGCCGGCAAAGCGCGCTCGCGCAACTATGCCTGGCTTGAATACAACTCTTGGGGGAAAGAATACCTCTGCACCTCAGGAAGACGCATCAGCTGAGAAACCAGCACCTAAGAAGACCGAGCCGCAACCTGTAAAATCAGACTCTCCCGATCTTGTCGAAGTTCCTGGCGCACAGTTCGCTGAACTCGACGTCCAGCTGATTCACCCAAATCGCAAGCAGCCGCGTACCAACTTCGATCAGGAGCACATGGATGAACTCATCCATTCGATCCGCGAAATTGGATTGCTTCAACCTATCGTGGTCCGCCCTTCCCGCGAGAAAGATGACGCTCCGTATGAGCTGGTCATGGGTGAACGCCGTTGGCGCGCGACACAGGCGGCTGGCCTAGCGACTATCCCGGCCATTATTCGCGACACGCATGACACCGATCTGTTGCGCGACGCCTTGCTCGAGAACCTGCATCGCTCACAACTGAATCCACTGGAAGAGGCCGCTGCTTATCAGCAGCTTCTAGAAGAGTTCAATTGCACCCAGGAAGTGCTTTCAGAACGAATCGGACGATCCCGTTCGCAGATTTCCAATACGATTCGCTTGATGAAACTACCTCCACTCGTTCAGCGTCGTGTTGCGGCTGGCGTTCTTTCTGCCGGTCATGCGCGCGCGTTGCTAGGACTGTCGAACAACGAAGTCATCGAGCAGCTGGCTCAGCGAATCATCAATGAGGGCTTGTCCGTGCGCGCGACCGAAGAAGCAGTGGCACTGAGTGACGACAAGCCACGAAAGCCAGCAAAGAAGGCGCGAGAGACCCAGCGCAATGAACGCCTGGACTTCCTGGCAACTTCGCTCGCGGACCGCTTGGACACTAACGTCAAGATTCAGCTTGGCAGCCGCAAGGGCAAAGTCAGCATCGAGTTCGCTTCGGTGGATGATCTGAACCGCATCATGCAGGTTATTGATCCGACTATGAACTCGTAATTTCATGAACTGGCGCATGTTTCACGTGAAACATGCGCCTTTCTTGTATCTAGAGCCTGTGTTTCACGTGAAACAAATACTCCATGCGAGGTTACTGCCAACCAAGTATGAGGGCGGCACATGGAGACGAATCGTTGGTGGGTAGGAAACCGCTGCTGTCCATAAACGGATACTTATGTGTGCCCGCATAGCTTTCGCATCAAATGGATCATGAACCACAGCAAGCATAAAACTGATTGTTGGCATCCGCCGTTGGCTTATCAAAGAGGGAACGTACATGCCGATGGCATGAGCACGAAGTAGCCACGACGCTGTCCAGAAATGTAGAGAAAGCAGGACACACCGTACCAGGTTCGGGATTGGCACCGCATCGCTGAGCCGAGCCCTTCACCTCGCTTCGTAACCATTCTCCGATGCCTGCTCCTGAGGATCAGCGAGCCATTCAGTTTAGGTCACCGAAATGCCTCCACTTAATGAATTCTACGGAGAACGGGAAGAGGATAGAACGCATGATTCGACCCGCCTGGCTGCGGGAACTACCCCAGCGGATACGGATTTGGGCAGCCAGTATTCTGCTTGGTAGGACATCCGGGGCGATAGGTGCCGCATTTGGTGCACAGTATTCCGGCTACCTTCCAGTGCGAAGGAGAACACAAGGTGCGATCAGTAGAGACACTGATGGTTTTCGCGGTCTATCCCTGCCTGGCTCTACTCCATCTAATGCACAGTGGCATGTGTCAGCCATGCTTCTTAGATTGTTCGAGGACTGATGTGCAAGGGAGCCAGGATGCTGTCCGCAACTGAGCACAACTCCGAAAACCTTGGACCGAGAAGCCGTATCGGGCGATTCCAAGGGTACGTTTCATCGTTCTTGCTTAGGGCAGATATGCAACGGCGTTGAGTAAGGACTGCATACAGCATGTTCTGGAACAGCAAGATCAGATAGTCAGGCATACCGTGATGACTCTCTGAGCAGCAAGGTGGGCGTATAGCGACGCCACGAGAGCCGGGAGTCGGGTAGGGGAGAGGAAGGCTCGCACGAAGGCCGAGAAGGGCCAAGGAAGGCCGCTATGGACTTATGGCAGGACCAACCGGGGGCAAGTTCGGAGGGGTGCCAACGCTAACTGAATGCTAACCATTGAACGACTTTTGAATATTCACCCCACCTGATCCATTCAACAGACATTCTGAGGGAAGGATCAATGTGGAACAGTACGCAGAGATCCGTCGACTGCATTGAGCAGAAGGCGTGCCAATAACGGCGATCTCGCGGCGACTTGGCATCGCACGTAACACCGTATGTTCAGCATTGGCAGTCACCGAGTCTGCAAATGACCTGCAGACGAAGCGTGGTTCCATCGCTGACGCTTTCGAACCAGAAACCCGCAGGCTGGTCTGCGAGTATCCGCGCATGCCGGCGACGGCCATCGACGAACGAATCGAATGAACGAATTCCATCTCCACGTTGAAGAACCGGGTCGCACTGATATGTCCGGAATACACGAACGTGGGCCCTGCGGACCGGATGTTCCACGAATCAGGGCAAGCCGCGCAAGTGGATCTGTGGTTCCCCAAGCCACGGACATCTGTCGGATCCGACCAGGCTCTGATGCTGCCGGAGCTGATGATGAGGCTGTCGCATTTGAGGGTGTTCAAAGCGCTGATGATTCCTAGCTGGCAATGCCCGGATCTGAGCGTTGGGATGTGGAGCTAGAACGACGATGATGACGCGGTCCTCAAGAGCAGAATCTGGGACCGTGAATCCGCGATTCGGAAGCAAAAGGAAAGACACGGAAGTCAATTCAGTGCTTGCCGAGCCGCTGGCTAGCAGGAGCATTCTGGCTCCACCGAGAGATTCTGAGTTCAAAGAGCAAACCGAATGCAACCAGTTGCTTGAATCCTCTTTCCTTCAGAATCTCAGCAAACAGCTCGACGGGTGTCTACCGAAAGCCAATGTACACCGTTCAGCCCGATCCAGGTCCGGAGCATCGACCGGTCGCCGTAGGCTCTAGGCACAATGATCATCTCGCCTTCGATGCCATCAGTACCGGGCTCAGCCATCGGGCACGATGGAGAAGGACCTATAGCATGAGTCTGGGCCGCAATAATTAATTGGTGCATCCTTCAGACATTGGCCGGATTGTTGATTCCACGGTGACCATGGATAGAGGGTCTGCGGCCAGCCGGTGGTGGCTGATCCTCCGCGGTGCTGGACAAGCTGAATATTGGACTTTTCGAGAGCCGCCAATATTGCGGTTCTGAGCCACCCAGTATTCTGTCCGCGCGCGCCGGTGGTTGCGTCTTGCTGATGGATGAGTGGCTTTTGGATCCTCCAGCCGGCGGGTTGCTGAGAATCATCTTCGAGCTCATAGGGCGGCGGTATGACGCTGCATCCACCATTTTCTGTACGCAGTACAAGCAATCGGATTGGCGTGCCCGGCTGGACGCTGGTGCGTTGGCCGACGCGATCATGGATCATGTCGTGCACGATACGATTTGGGTTGAGACCGGTGGGCGCAACATGTGTGAGGTGTACTCTCGGCCGGAGCATTAGCCACGGGGCGTTGATTCGATGGAATCCCCGTTCAGGACTGCCTGCCGGACTGATGATCCGGCAGGTGGTTCTAAGGGAGACTATTGGGTGGATCTGAACCACAATAACGACTGGCCCAGAAGCGCAATATTGGGTGGCTCTCAAACCACCGAATATTCACAAGCACCAGATGATTACCGATCCGGCACATGTGCAGATTACTGCGTTGTGCGTTGAGCAAGATTCGACGCACAACCGTTATTTGGCCACGACCACGGCTGCGTGGTCGCGTCACGCCAGATATCGGCCGGCAATAGAATCCCTTGCCTGGACATCCACGACTTTCATGATGACCAGTAATGCGTACTTCGGAAGAAACGATTGAGCAGTTGGCGAGAGCCATGAAAATGCCATCAATCTGTCGGACGTGCAAGTAGCATGTTGATCCAGCACATGATGAGGGATGGACTCGTGAACCTGCCGGGCCAGGACGGCGATCATCCCGACAGCTATGCTCGTGACCTGTAGAGGACCGCCATGGGCGGTGAATACTAACTCGCGTATTGCGCTGGGTGTCAAAGCCTGCCGGCAGTGGTATCCAATGCTCTTCGATGAACAGCTCTGGCTGCGCGTAAAGGTTGGTGGCGGCGCATCACGGAGGGAAATCGACTCATGAGTTGCTGCGTCTTATGCAATACAAACTGTTGATCATCGTCAAGGTGGATTACATTCCATTCGGTACTGCGGCCGTTGATGCAGCTGATCGTTATTAACAGAAGTCGGTGCTAACCAGGTCCAATCCGCCGATTGTCCGCTGGGGTGAGGCCAATGGTGACGAGGTTGATGCCTCGGCGAATACTGATTGCTTGGTTCACCCTGAGGAGAGGCTGTCTTCGCCTAACCATCCATATCGGGCGAAGAACCGTCGGGTTTGCTGACCAATGCCGAGCTGGCGTAGGGAGAATTGGACGGTACAGGTCCGATTCCGTTTGACGATAAGAAGGCGATTTTCAGTTGGTGTTGCGGGCATGACCGGAACTTCTTATGTCGAATGCGCCATGCCGTGCGATGGGGGAGTGGTACTAGCCCTTCCCGAAGCCATTACGCGCACCCTGAGCCAGGGCACGCTGATGAGAAGCAACGACTCCATTAAGATTCCTGACGCAGGTGTGGGATTAACATTGGTGCGCACCCTTGCCGAACCGACATCCAGATCTCTAGAAATCCGAGTTCGAGCTGTCATGAAATCGTGTCACCGTCTCTCGAATTTCTTGAATCGGCGACTGCGACTGGTGGGGGGCGGAACCGCAACATGAACACTGAGAGCAGCTGCCTTGAAGCAACGTTTCACGTGAAACATGATCCAGACCACCCTTCGAACCTGCTGACGTCTGCGAAGCGAAACGTGTTTCACGTGAAACATTAACCTGACCGCCCTTTGATTGTCCTGAATTCAACGATGCGCTTGGTGTTTCACGTGAAACAACCAGAACGACCTGAAAGCACATGCAGGGTTGACGTTGCACAGAATGGAGCGGCCACGCACGACCTGGGCACCCCGCCCCCGAGATGAATAGCTAATGATGCTATACCCACTACCCGCAGGCTGACAGCCTTTGCTGAGATGAGGCATAAGAAGCTTGCTGAATACATGCGTAGGCCTGTACGAGCGCCGGAGAGGACCTGTCTGGCCGGTGCCTACGTGAGAGGACAGTGATCAGCCTGCGGCTTGCGGCGCGGACATGAGGAAGTTCGTTCCAGCGCCAAAAACCCGGCGAGCACGCACGGCGTGCAGGAAAGTAAGAGCGTCGCGAGATGCCGAGGGATAACTTGACCCTTGGTCCCATACGCGCGGAAGGTGAAGCCTGGATACGATCGTCCAACCACTTCAACGCCAGCAGCTGACAGGAGGAAATGACGCCAAGGCCCTAGGGAGGGGTCGAGCAACAGATGGCCAGAAAGCCTTAGGAGTGACTTATGAGGCTGCAGAAGCGCGTCCTAGGCGGATGTATGGGTCTCCGGGAGCCCTGTCGGGCATGAGCGGCCCGGCAGCGCTCCAGATCCCGCTCATGAGCAAGGTGAGCGAAGGGAAATCCAGAAGGATCACAACCTTCAATCCAAGAGAGTAGGAGGATTAGCGGTGAAATAGGTTCACTAGAGTCTCCGCAAACCCGGCTCAACCCGCTCCTGCTTTTGTCCCGGTTCGAAGGAACTATTCACTAGAAAAAAGCCCCAAGGTAAATAGCGCGGGAATTCGGACCAAGCTGTCCATGCACCAGCCGCGCAATAGGTAGGCATGATGCCGTGGAGTGCGAAGCCCCAGGTGCCGAAGCCCGTAGTAGTGATCAACCTAAATTTCTCAGGGTTGGAGAACTGGGCGAAGACCTCCATTAATTGAAAGGCAAGAGAACCTGAAGGAGGGAAGCGTGTGAATGAAAGAACTTATATGTGGGGTTAGTACTGGCCCTCGGGGAAACCGACTTCCCGAAAGATAGGTAGCGCGCTGTTCAGAGTTAGTTGATTGCACTAGGACCTAGTGCAGAATTGCAATGACCTGATCAGAGAGAAACCCCTCCGATCACTAGCAGATTGGAGATTCAGGCCTTCTCTTCGCGAGTCGACAGTAGGGCAACGAGCATGAGTCTAAGGCCTTTGTCCCTGATGCAGGTTCTACCGGCAAGCTTCGCCCCGATGGGTATGAACAGCTATTCAGCGATGATGTGGCTCGTTCGCTCCACGGCAATCGACCTCAGATTCATTCAATCTTCGACAGGTCGCACCTCATCATTACCCAGCGGCCCATGTGACAGTTGCGCAGTGGGTGATGACGTATCGGCACGAAACATGGTTTGGGCCGCAGCAACTGACTTACGACAACAACTCACAAGCCGAAAGATTCTGTTCTGCTTACTGCGTGCCAGTTTAGCCAGAGAACGTCCTCAGGAACTCGTTGCTGAACCGTTCGGACTTTGGAGGAGATAGCATCATGGATTCTGACGATTGACGGCGAAACAGTAGGCTCAGTGAGCAACCAGTGGATACGCGGAAGGGGAGTGCTCCGCTAATTCCCTGGAACTCCGTTAGCCCTGGCAGTTCTCACTGCGCGTTGAACCCTCCCCAATAATCAAGACCAAGAGATGCTGTTCCAGCTAAAGACGCCCATGAAAACTGAGTGTCGCGGCGACACGGGGATGCGGCAGTCGGCATGGCCTGGATTATCCATGGACAGAATTTGACGCAATTTCGACCGGAAGCGGATAGTCCCATGAGGAATTGGTTTTGGCTGCCTCTCAGAAAGCACATCCAATCAGCTAGCATGTGCGGCGTATCCGGATGCGTTTCCGCGGCCCTTCACAGTGCAGTCTGGAATTGTGGGCCGAAGTTGAAGGGCTAGAAATACGGCGATCGCGGATCGCTGAATTTTGCATAGGACATCAAGATTCAGAATTCGGGAACCTGTCTAGGTGGCCAGAGAAACGATCAAATGCGAACCCGAACTTGCCGGGTCCATTGCTGAGCATGAAATGCGCATCTTGGCTGACGGGTGCCAAAGAACTGTGCAAAGCGTCATAGAACAGAGCCAGAATAATAAAAACAAATATTTTACCTTGGATATTCGCAACAGCATGTCAAAAGGGCCTTCAGATGAAGAACCGGCTCAACCTGAGCTGGGGTAAGGCTCGGAAACGGCCAGAAAACGAAAGCAAGTGAACTTCTCGCGGCGCCACGGTTAAATAAGAAGTGGGGACCAACCTTGCGGTTGATCCCCACTTCAATCATGTTCTTGGCTTACAGGTATTCTGCGAAGTCCTTTTCGATGACAGCCTTCGGCTTGGCACCGATGGAAGTAGCGACATGCTCGCCGCCCTTGAAGACGTATACGGCTGGGATGCTGGTGATGCCGTACTTCGCGGCAATTGCCTGGTTCTCATCGACGTTGACCTTCACGACGTCGACCTTCGCAGCGTGCTCTTCTGCGATCTGATCCAGGATTGGACCGAGCTGGCGGCAAGGGCCGCACCATTCAGCCCAGAAATCGACGATCACTGGCTTGTCGGCATCCAGGACATCGGCCTGGAAGGTTGCTTCAGTTACTGCTTTTGCGTTGCTCATGAGAGACAACCCCTTTCTGAGAAAACTATTAGGCGGTAGCGAGGGTTTCGGAAACGTTGGCCAGGTAGTGCTCCACGTCCTGGGCCGCGGCGCAGCCCGAGCCGGCCGCGGTAATGGCCTGGCGGTAGGTGGAATCGATGACGTCGCCGGCGGCGAAGACACCTGGCAGCGAGGTCTTGGATGTGCGGCCTTCAACGGCGATGGTGCCTTCGGAAGTCAGCTGCAGCTGGTCCTTGACCAGATCCACGCGTGGGTCGTTGCCGATGGCCACGAAGATACCGGTGACATCCACGGTGGATTCTTCGCCGCTGGTGCGGTTCTTCACGACCAAGCCGTCGACCTTATCGGCACCGTTGATGCCGATGACTTCGGAGTCCCAGATGAATTCGATCTTCTCGTGGGCCAGGGCGCGGTCGGCCATGATCTTCGAAGCGCGCAGCTCGTTGCGGCGGTGCACGACGATGACCTTGGAGGCGAACTTGGTCAGGAACAGGGCTTCTTCCATGGCGGAGTCGCCACCGCCGATCACGGCGATTCTCTGGTCGCGGAAGAAGAACCCGTCGCAAGTGGCGCACCAGGAGACGCCATGGCCAGAGAGGCGCTTTTCGTCCTGCAGGCCCAGCTCGCGGTAGGCGGAGCCGGTGGAGACGATGACAGCACGAGCACGGTAGATGGTGCCGTCAGCCAGGGACAGTGTCTTGATTTCGCCTTCGAGGTTCATTTCGGTGACGTCGTCGAAGAGGATCTCGGCGCCGAAGCGTTCGGCTTGCTTCTGCATGTTGTCCATCAGGTCTGGGCCCATGATGCCCTCGGGGAAGCCTGGGAAGTTCTCCACGTCGGTGGTGTTCATCAGTTCGCCGCCGGCAGTGACTGAGCCGGCGATGACTAGTGGGTTCAGATTCGCACGGGCGGTGTAAACCGCGGCGGTGTAACCGGCCGGACCGGAGCCGACAATGATGACGTCGCGGATTTCGTCGTTCTGTGCTGAAGTCACGGGGGTAGAACCCTTTCGTTCTAATAATGCGAGGTGGATAGCAAGGTCTAACCTCACTATCCACCTCAACGCATTGCTTTCGTAAAAAATTCCGCTTCTATTACTTGGCGGAGAATTCACCGATCTGGAGACCGAATGGACGTGAATCATTGCCGCCGGATGCCTTGCGAGGCAGGTCGGTGATGTCCAGGAACACGTGGGTTCCTTCCATGTAGTCCTTGTCGTCGTCCTTGGCAGTTACCGAAACCGAAGGACCGGAGAATGAACCCTTGGCTACCGACTTGGCATCGCCCAGGTCTTCGGATTCGCCGACGAGGATTTCGTAGTTGCCGCCGGTGCCGTTCAGGCCCTCGAGATTGACCTCGGAGATCTTGGACTGCTCGTCCAGTTCCAGGATGAAGACCATGTTGGAAGCGAAGCCGCCAAAATCAGCGGTGGTGTACGAGTACGTTGAGTAGGTGCTCGAGGCGTTGCCGTCGATCATCTGGCCCAGCTTGCCATCGGTTTCGGAGTTCAGCTGCTGATTGCCGGGAACCAGGCGGGATACGTCGTCGATCTTCGGAGCAGGCAAGGCGTCCTCGGTTGAGTCCTTTTCCTTCTCGGTCTCGGATGGCTTTTCCGGGGACTCCACGGCAGTTGGCTGCTCGCCATCGGCGGTGGTGTTCTTGTCCCCACCAAGGAAGTTGAAAGCGAACACGACTGCAACAATCAGCACGATGAGCAAGACGGCGCCAACCAGCAGGCGAGTTCCCTTGGAACCGCCTTCTTCCTCTTCCTCTTCGCCGACCTGGGGGTCCTGGGCAGAAGCATTCTTGGCAGCTGCGGGGAAGGTCGAGGCTTTCGGGGCAGCGGCAGCGGCGGCACCCGCAGCGGCGCCTGCGCCGGCTACGGCTCCAGCTGCTGCAGCCTTCTTCTTTGCCGGCTTCTCATCTTCCTCGGCAGGCTTCTGGGTAGGCTTGGCCGGCGTCTTGCCCTTGGACTGCGCAGCGGCAGCCAGTGCCGCAGTTGCGGTGACATTAGGCTCGTCTTCGTCTTCCAGGCGGGAGACCTTCGGCTTATCTTCGGCCGCTGGCTTTTCAGCTGGCGCAACCGGGGTAGCCATGGTGGCGGGAACCTGCTCATTAGGCGCAGTCTGGTCGAACTGTTCTTCTTCAGGCTGTTCCTGGTTCTTCTTGCCGAACCGGTTCTTCAGTCCTGCGAAGCCACCAGCCAAGGCGGAACCGATCTTGCCCTGCTGCTCTGGTTCGTCTTCGTACTGCAGCTGGTCGTAGTACTCGTTGTCGTCTTCGTAGGTCTCAGGGACGGCCTGGCGGGACTCGCCGAAGATCTCGGTGCCCAAGGTGTCGGTGAAGAACGGCTCAACATATGGAGCGTCGTCGGTTTCCAATACCAGGTCCAGCAGGTCCGAGGAACGCGCGGTGTTGGCGACGAGGTAGGTCTGGTTGGCATCGGTGATGCCCAGATCCAGCACCTGAACGTTCGAAGCGCGCTCGCCCATGGCGATTTCGCGTGCGCTCGTTGCCAGCTGCGATGAATTCTCCACGGAAGCCACCATGATGCTGACCGAGCGGTTCAGTACCTGGTCTACGCCACCGAGTACCAAGTCTCCTTCAGCTGATGAAAGGACACTCTCGGTTACTTGGTAGCGACCGCTGAGGACAGAGCCGACATCGATTGGCTGCGACACGTGCATCTCCAAGGGGTTGATTTTGGTTCGGTGGCGGTCCACGGACCACCACCTGCCATGTTACCGGTCAGATCAAGCTATTTGGTGCCTATTTGCCCAGAATCACTAGCAAGTTTCAGCGGACCATCAGCGATTGAGTCCCGGGATTCTGCGAAGGATCGGACCCAGGAACGACTGGAGCTCCGGGACCTTGGTTTTGTACAGCAAGCCAATGAAGACGATGCCCATCACCAGCGCGACAATAGCCACCGAAACCAGGGCGCTGAATACGGAGTCGTAGGCGAATCCGAAGTTGAATCCACCCAGCAGCCAGAGCGCGATGCATCCAATGATGGAGGAGAGCGTAGCCATCCAACCGACTCGAATGTAGGTGTCGATGACAGAGGAAACACCGTAGTTGCCGTAGCGGCGCTTGATCAGATAGTGGGTGCCGACGCAGGTCAGCACGTTGGTCAAGCCGTAGATGAAGGCAATGGCGGCGGCGATATGCAGCGGATCGACCACGGCGGCAGCGGCGAACGCCAAGATCAATCCGAGCCCGGCGGTGGCCGACTGGATCAGCATCGGGGTGCGGGTATCTTCCTCTGCGTAGAAGACACGCAGCATGAAGAACTGCAAGGACTTGAACGGCAGCCCAAGCGCGGTGAGCACCAGCAGCTGCCCGAGAGCGCCCGCGGCCTGCGCAGCATTCTCGGAGTTGCCGGCAAAGAGCCTGCCTAGCGGTCCGGCCAGCACGATGAAGACCAGCGTGCAGAACACGATAGGGATTGCGGTGGAGCGCATGCCCTGATTGAGCAGCTTGCCAACATCCTTGCGGCGGTTCTCGGTGAAAGCCCGGGCGAAGTCGTTGAACAGCACGGTGGCGACGGTCAGCGCGAACAGGGAGTGCGGCAGCACGGTGATCAACTGCGAGGTGTTCAACGCGTACTCGCCGGCTACCGAGGCGGCCTGTTCGGGAGGCAGCTGCGCTCGAGCCGCGGTAGCTCCGGACACGATCTTGGAGTACACCAGCGAGGAGAGATTGCCGATCACCATGGCCGCCAGGGTCCAGATCGCCAGCTTGCCCACGTGGCGCAGTCCCATGCCGCGCCATTGGAAGTCCAGTGTCAGTTTCAGCCCGGTCTTCTTCAGTGGCCAGAACAGCGCCACCGACTGCAATACGATACCCAAGGTGGCACCGCCAGCCAGCCACATGGTCTTGACCCCGCTCCAATCCTGCATCGGGTCGCCCGAAGAGTAGGCGCCGAAAGTCAGGATGAAAGCGCCAATGACGATCAGCTGGATGATGTTGTTGACCGCAGGAGCCCACATGAATGCGGCAAAGCGGCCATTCGCGTTCAGCACCTGGCCCAGCACTGCGTAGAGCCCATAGAAGAAGATCTGCGGCAGCGACCAGTAGGCAAAGGCCGTTCCCAACGCGATCATCGGCTCGGTCCAGTTATTGGTGAGCACTGTGATCAATGGCCTAGCGCAGAGCGTGAGGATCAGCGTCAGGATACCCATGCCCACGACGGTCAGCGTCACCAATTTCGACGTGTACGCGGCGCCGCGGTCCTTCGCCTTGGAGGCCTTGATCAGCTGCGGGATCAGCACGACGTTGAAAATGCCGCCGGCCAGCAGCATGTAGATGATAGTCGGGATGATATTGGCTTTTTCAAAGATGTCAGCCACCGAGGTGACCGAACCAATGGCCATCGCCAGCAAGGCCGTGCGCACGAAGCCCAGCAAGCGGGAGACCATCGTGCCGGAGGCCATCAGGGCATAGATCCTGGAGCGCGAGCCAACAGGCTGAGCTGCCTGCTGCGGGGGAGGTCCGGCGACTACGTCCATGGCTCCGGTGTGTAGCTGATCGGAGCCCGCAGATGGATTAGGAACCTGAGACATGCTTTGTAAGGACCTCGCGTGCCAGATCAGCGATCCGGCGCTCATTAGGGAAGGACAGGCGCTTGCCCAGGGAACCGATGGGGACCCAGGCAACATCGACGGCTTCATGATCGGGATCATTCTCGATCGTCAGATGCCCGCCGGTAGCTTCCAGCAGGAAATGGTGCACGGTCTTGTGCACACGGTAATTCGTCACGGTGAACCAGTAGTCGACCGAACCCAGCGGGGCGAGGATGCGTCCGGCAATGCCGGTCTCTTCCTCGATTTCGCGGATAGCCGCTTCCTCATTGGTTTCCACGCCCTCCGGGTGGCCCTTGGGCAGGCACCATTCCAGCCGTCCGCCACGGTTGTACCGGGCAATGATGGCCACTGGGAAGGTGGGGTCGTTGAAGTCGATCACGATGCCGCCGGAAGAGACTTCTTCCACGGTCGGCAGGCTCGTGTGACCGCCAGTTGCCTGCGCGCGAGCCATTGACGCAGTCAATGGGGTGCGCTTTGGGGCAGACGGGATCGGTCGGTTCATGGAACCACTCTATCGAGAAAGTACCGTTCGCCGCCTGATCGACGTGGACAAGTAAGTTATCTCGCAGGCAAATCCGTCGGAATTTCAAGCATTCTTCCGGGATTTCTGGCACGCTTAAGTAACTATGCATGCACTTCCCTCGCCTGACGCACTGCGTCAAATCCTGCCCTCGGTTATTTTCGACTTGGCCGACCGTTTTGTTCGGGCGGGCCATGAATTGTCGCTGGTAGGTGGGCCGGTTCGGGATCTGTACTTGGGACGCGTATCCCCGGACCTCGATTTCACCACCAGCGCTCGCCCGGAAGAAACCATCAAGGTGATTTCCGGCTGGGCCGATAACGTTTGGGATGTGGGACGCGAGTTTGGAACTATTGCCTTCAAGAAGGGCGAACACACGCTAGAGGTCACGACCTACCGCGCTGATGCCTATGACAAGGAGTCGCGCAAGCCGATCGTTGCCTTCGGTGATAACCTGCACGACGATCTCTTCCGTCGGGACTTCACCATGAACTCGATGGCTCTGCGCTTGCCGCAGCTCGAGCTGGTGGATCCTTTCGACGGCGTAAGCTCGCTGGAAGACGGGTCCATCCGCACCCCTGGTGCACCTGATATCTCCTTCTCTGACGATCCGCTGCGCATGATGCGTGCTGCCCGTTTTGCTTCGCAGCTGAAGATCGAAGTCAGTCCAGAGGTGCGCGAAGCCATGAGCGGAATGACCGATCGGATCGACATCATTTCCTCCGAGCGGGTTCGCGATGAACTGGTCAAGCTGATCAACGGTGCAGACCCGCGCGCGGGAATCGACCTTCTGGTGGAAACTGGCCTGGCCGATAAGGTGCTGCCCGAAGTCTCGGCACTGCGTCTGGAAATTGACGAGCACCACCGGCACAAGGATGTCTACCAGCATTCGCTGACCGTGCTGGAACAAGCCATGGCGTTGGAAACCGACGAAGAGGGACCTGTTCCCGGCCCGAACTTCGTGTTGCGCTTCGCGGCGCTGATGCACGATATCGGTAAGCCGGCGACCCGCAAATTTGAACCAAGCGGCGCGGTATCCTTCCGCCACCATGACATGGTGGGTTCGAAGCTCGTCAAGGCGCGTATGCGCGCCCTGCGTTTCGACAAGGACACCACCAAGTCCGTAGCCCGACTGGTCGAGTTGCACATGCGCTTCTATGGCTACGGCGAGGCCGGCTGGACCGACTCGGCGGTGCGCCGTTACGTCACCGATGCTGGAGACCTGCTCGAGCACCTGCACCGCCTGACCCGTTCGGATGTCACCACCCGCAATCGCAAGAAGGCCGACCGCCTAGCTTTTGCCTACGACGACCTCGAGGCGCGCATCGCGCAGATCGCCGAGCAAGAAGAGCTCCAGTCAATCCGCCCGGATCTTGACGGCGAGCAGATCATGCACCTGTTGGGAATCAAGCCGAGCAAGGTCGTTGGCCGCGCATACAAGTTCCTCTTGGAACTGCGTTTGGACGAAGGCCCGCTGGGCGCGGAAATCGCCACTGAGCGCTTGCGCGCCTGGTGGAAAGAACAGCCTGAAGCCCAGGAATCGGCTACCGAGGGGTAACCTCTGACCTGAGCACCAAGGGAAAAGCACCTGAAATCCGCATGGATTCGGGTGCTTTTGCCGTCCCCGGGAAAGTGCTTAAAGTTTCTGCGCAAATTTGTAGCGCATCGGGGATAATCCATGTATGCTGAATACTGTGATTGGGAAGTCTCAATGAGACTTGCGGATCGAGAAAACTTTTCAAAGAGGCCCCATGGCATCCATGGCCGGCCGAGAGCAGATTTTAGGAGGTGGCGAAATGATTAATACCAATTGGTACACAGAGACTCATCGCGGAGCGCGATTTATTGGCGGCTCTCCCATGTCTCGTCTGTGCAAGCTCATTTCCCCAACCTCCGGACAAGCGGATTCCTAACTCACGGTAAATCCCGCATAAGTTCCTGAGGTTGCAGGTCAGTAATCGACTCTCACCCTTAGGAACTTTTTTCATGCCTAGTCCACTGTTCTCCTCATCCGCTCAACGGGCAGTTCGCACCTCGGAATTAATCTTCGCAGGACCAGAAAGCCTGAAAGCTCGCGCCATTTCAACTACGCGCCAAGATCTTCCCTCCCCTTCTACTTTGACCGAAGGGAGGGACAGCAAATGAAAAAGCGTCAAGACAAGCGCAAGTTCACCAACCTTGATAGCACCGAGTTCAACCGCCGCATGCGTCAGCGTGAGCTGAAGAACCACGTGCCACCAGAAATGTACCTTCGAATTCGCTAAGGCCGGCAGCGCCATTACCGTTGCCCGCTAACAAGAATCCGAGGTACCCATGATGAACTCGCAAGGCATCGCCAAGAGGCCCGCCGGCCTGCAAGCCGGCGGGCTTCTCCGCATCCAGAGCACTGTCGAATACAGCAATGGCCAGGACCGAACGGTCCTGGCCATTGCCTTTCCGCTAACGCGGAGGGCTAGCGCTCGATGTCGCCGCGAATGAAGGCTTCCACCTTGTTGCGCGCGGTCTCATCGTCGTACTGCTCTGGTGGCGACTTCATGAAGTAGCTCGAAGCCGACAGGATCGGACCGCCGATGCCGCGGTCCAGGGCGATCTTCGCTGCGCGTACGGCATCGATGATCACGCCGGCCGAGTTTGGCGAGTCCCAAACTTCCAGCTTGTATTCCAGGTTGACCGGAGCATCGCCGAAGTTGCGGCCCTCGAGGCGGACGAAAGCCCACTTGCGGTCATCAAGCCATGCAACGTAGTCGCTTGGGCCGATGTGCACGTCGTCTTCGCCCAGGGCGGCGGAGGTGTTCGAGGTGACTGCCTGGGTCTTGGAGATCTTCTTGGATTCCAGGCGATCGCGCTCGAGCATGTTCTTGAAGTCCATGTTGCCGCCAACGTTCAGCTGGTAGGTGCGGTCCAGGACAACGCCGCGGTCTTCGAACAACTTGGCCATCACGCGGTGGGTGATGGTTGCGCCGATCTGGCTCTTGATGTCGTCGCCAACGATTGGCACACCGGCGTCAGTGAACTTCTGCGCCCACTCTGGGGTGCCGGCGATGAATACAGGCAGGGCATTGACGAATGCAACGCCTGCGTCGATGGCGCACTGTGCGTAGAACTTGGCGGCCTGCTCGGAACCAACTGGCAGGTAGCAAACCAGGACATCGACTTCGTTGTCCTTCAGGGACTGGACGATGTCAACTGGCTCGGCTGCAGACTCTTCGATGGTCTCGCGGTAGTACTTGCCCAGGCCATCCAAGGTGTGGCCGCGCTGAACGGTCACTCCGGTGGTTGGAACGTCGGCAATCTTGATGGTGTTGTTCTCGCTGGCCAAGATGGCTTCCGAGAGGTCGAGCCCGACTTTCTTGGCGTCGACATCGAAGGCGGCAACGAACTGAACGTCGCCCACGTGGTACTGGCCGAACTGCACATGCATGAGACCTGGAACCGTGGAATCAGCATCGGCGTTTCGGTAGTACTCAACACCTTGGATAAGGGAAGTGGCGCAGTTGCCTACGCCTACGATGGCAACGCGAATCGGGTTCGCCGACACATGAACTCCTTATTGAAATGTATAAAACCTTTGGGCAATAGGGCGCGCAAAAGCGCATTGCGCAAATTGACCCATAATGATCTTAAGTCTTAATGGAGTGCAAACATTCCCAATCGTGCCCGGTATCACCGAATAACTATCGGGGCGGCCTCTCTGGGCTAGCGAAACCGAGGTGATTACTGCACTGTCTCAGCGAAGCTGCACCAATAGCAGGTAAAGCACCTAAGGATTGGATACTACTGACAGTGACGATCAATTCAGGCATTAAAGTGACTTCATGGGCTAAGACCTAGTTGGTCATGACCATGAGTTGGCGCCATTTTTGCGTGCTAGCCCGAACTGGTGCCGCAACTTCACCAAAACCCTGACTAGCGGTGCAGGCAACGTGGTTCTGAGGCGGTGGCGCAAAGGCTGGCGGCGAATATGCGCCAGCATTTCCGGATCAGTGTGCAGCTTTCCAGCTCGAGCTCGCTGCGCGAGAATCTCGAGGGACTGAACGAAACTGTGGTCCACCCTGTGGAAGTAGTTTTCCCGCAACCAGGCTTTGGTAGGTTCACCGAAGCTCAAGCCGGCGACGTCATCCAAGGTGCCGATGACGCCGGAGGCAACAAAGACCGTATTGATCATCTGCGCGCTGACGCCGAAGTCGGAAAGGACCAGCGTTGGCAACCCGCGATCAATGGATTCCAAGGCAGCAGTCGAAGACACTGTTACCAAGGCGCTGCCATCGGCCAATGCTTCACTCATTGATCCGGTATCGAAGCGAAGCCGCGACTCGGGCCCGATCCGCCGTTCGGACTGCAACTTCTCGAACAGCGAATCGTACGGGAACGCCTCGAGATGCGTTTGGGGCTCACCGGCCTTGGCGCGGAGCTTGACGATCACCTCAAGTTCGGGATTCATCTTGCTAGCCTGCTCGAGAGCCAGCAGGATCGACTCGCGTTCGCTCTCTTGGGCAGGTACCTTCGCTTGCGGCGCGAACACCAAGCGTTCGACCACCTGCTTTTGCGCTGGCGGGAATCCTGCCGAGTGCAAGAACGGGAGCTTGCTGACCATGATGGTCGGCTGGTGCCCTACCTGGCCTTCGATCATGAATGAGAAATCACGGGCTTCGGCATGCGAATGGCAAATGAACGCATCGCCGGCTCGACGATAGTTCCACCCCTTCTGCGTGGCGGGGAATGCCACGCCAGGCAGGGCGGAAATCAGTGCGGTGCACCGGCCATCAGTCGGCTCGGTGCGAAGCATGCGAGAGTAGATCTCGGCAACTACCGGCCCGGTGGCCGAAGCGAAAACAATGTCTTCATCTACGGTGTCGGCTTCTAATTGGGATACGGAAATCACCTGCAGGATATCCGGATCCAGATCCGTGCCTTCAAAGGCGGCTGCGATCTGGTCGGCGGTCGGCATCACCGGGGTCCGCGCCAAATACACCTTGCGATCCCATGCGGGACCTAGGCGGTTCAGGAAGCTCGTTGCCAGCTTCAGATAGGAATCCGAGTCGGCGATGGCAAGTATTGATGGCTTCATCGGCTGATTCACACCTTCAATGAACTGGATAGGTGCTCGCGCAACTCGGATGGGGTACCAGGGGTCCACCAGCTGTCAATCACGGCTTGCGGATAGAGGCAGCGGGCATCAGGACCCAGCAGCAGGCGCAGGGATGGAATCACCGTGGAAGGCAAGGCGCGGATCTCCTGGCCTGGTCGCAGGACACGCAAACGCATTTCAATGGGAACGGTGTGCTCCTTGAGCACCACCTGATCAATCCCCGAGATCTTCTCCAGCAATTCGGGAGTTTCACGGCGATGCGGGAAGTACGCAACCGGGCCTTCGGAAGCGATCTGCTCAATCCAGCGCAGATACGGCTGCTCAAAAATCAGCTCATCAGCCACCATCGCCGAACCGATCAGCAAGGTAGATTCGGTGAACTGCTCGGCTACCGGCTGGGTAGCGAGCCATTCAAACTTGTGCTGCGCGAATTTGATCCCCAGATCAGCCATCTTCTGACGGGATGCCGGGTCGACATACAACGCTGAAACAATCAACAGGCGATCTTCACGGGCCAGCTGGCGCAAACGATGCCAGGTCGCCAATCCCATGGCCACGCGTGCTGCGGAATTCCTGGTCCGGGCGCGCACCAACGGGGTGGGCTCATCGGAAATGAGCTGCTTGATCAGGGCCAGCGTAGCCATGCCGTCATCGATGATCACGATTTCCTTGGCCCGTACGCCTGCCAGCAGCGTGCGCTGGATCTTGCCCGAGTAGGCGTCGCCAGTGACATACCGATCGGCAGCGCCTTTGGGCTGCGGAGGCTTACGAGCGGCCGGTTCAAAATGAACCCCTGCAGGGGCATGATTCAGCATTGCCTGCGTCGTGGCTTCCAGGGGCATTCCCTGACGGGGGATGATCCGGATGTCCGTGCCCAGCAGCCCTGCGGCATGCGTTTCTACCGCCGAAAGCAGCTGCAGTGGCGACTCCACCCAAACGTGCGCGGTGCCGAAACGCGGGCGTGGCACCTCGTGGGTGTCATGTTGAGTCAGTTTCATCATGGTGAGGGTCATTTTGCCAGTCGGCTCAGGGATTTGGAAAGCGTGTCCAGCTGCTTGGAACCATTGCGCAGCACACGGCGCGAGGCCCCGCGGACTTTGGAAGGCAGCGAGCGGCGCGAGCTGATGTGCGCCCAGCGTGGAGGCAGCTCCAGCCTGGTGATGCGCCGGCGCTTGAAATGAGCCGAGAACTCCGGGTAGTGCGCGGACAAAAAGGACTCGGCCTGCTCGCGCAGGTGAGGCAGTTGCGCGGCCTGCATGCAGTAGGCCACGGCAGCCAGCAGTTCGGTGAGGCGGTCGCTGCCGCCACCGTGCGCCGGAACCGGCACGTCCTGGACGAACAAGGCATGGATGATGGACAACGGGATGCGGTTGGAATTCTCGTAGGGAGCCAGCGCCTGGAGCAGTCTGCCGGTGCCCACTGCGTAGACCTCGGTATCCAGGATGTACTTGGCGGTGGCCAAGCCTGTGGAGAAGCAGGAGATCACCACGGCTGGACGTACCGCCGCGATGACGGTTTCCGCCAGATGATCGGTGCCGACCAACCGGAAATCCAGCCCCATGTCCCTGGCGGCTGCAGACAAGCGTGCCGCTGAGGTGGCGCTGGCCGATGGGTGCGCCTTGAACAGGACGGTGGAAATTTCCCGGCGGGCCACCTCGTTGAGCATTTCCAGATGCAGCTCGAATTCTTCCTCGGCATCCATCAGGCCCAAGGAACCCAGGTACTGGCCGAGGATCAGCGCACTGCCGGTTGGCAGATCGAATTCTGCCCCCTGGGCCAGTTCGCCGAAGATTGCAGCCAGGCCGCCGGTGGCCAAGACCTCGCGCCGCGGCTCGAGCTCTGCGAGCAGGTGAGGCTGCAGTCCTGGAACCAAGTCCACATGGATGGTGCCCATGACGCGCTGGCGAAGCGGCATTGGCAATCGATTACGGGTTGGGCCATAGGACATCAAGCCGTCGGAGTGGATCCACAGCTGGGCATCAAAGAAAATACGCGCCAGCGCACGCGCCGGATTGACCTGGATGGATTCCAGAACCAAGGTCAAGGGTTCATTGCCCAGATCCCAAGCGCTGCGCAGGAGGCGTTCGAAAATATGCAGCTCGTCCTCACGCGGGTTGAACTGTGCCGGGCGACGCGGGGAGGTCAGCGCAGCGAAATCCACCACGCGGTCAAAGCGGGCGGCAAGCTTCTCGAAGCCCGGGACTTCATCCAACGCAGTAGTCAGTTCCGGAACCTGCGAGCCGTTAGCCAAGACGAGAATTCGTTCATCTGCCTCGGGGAGCAGTCCTGCATCGGCCATCGCGGCCAGAGAAGCAAGCTGGAAATAGCTGCTGGCTTCAATCAGTGCGATCACTTGGCGGCCCCGATCTGACCTGGCTGGAGGAAGGAGAGAATATGGCGGCGACGGGCAACGTCCATCTCGAGGGCAACCTGGCGGGCCATCGGCGCATCAATAGTGGTGAATACCTGGCGCAGTTTCTGCTTCATCTCCAAGCGGACTTCCGGCGGGTAGTTCTTCGCGCGCTTCTCGTGGTGGCACACGATGGCGAAGAACTGCCGCATCGCCTTGGGCAGGTGGCGATCCGCGTCCGGGTGCAAGCGCACCTCGGTGAGGATCTGCGAGTAGGCCGGAATGAAGCCGAGCTGACGGTGGTCGAAGACCTGGGTCAGCGAGCCGGGCAGGCCGCGGCGGTAGAACACCCCGGGGGAGGAAACGACGGAATAGCGCTCGGTGTTCAGATGCAGCTTCCATAGCCAGAGGCGGTCTTCGGCGCTGTGCAACTGCGCGTCGAAGTACATCAGTTCGCGGGCGCGCATCAGGTCGGTGCGGTACATGCCCGCCCACACGAAGGCGTAGTCCACCATGGACGGCGAATCGATAGGTTCAATGTCATCGGCCGGGTTCAGCGGCATGCCGCGCAACGCCTGCGGGGCGCGGTGGATGACGCGATTGGTGCCGGTGACACGCACATGATCGCAACGCACGAAGTCCACGTGCAGTTCGGTCAAGGATTCCGCCAGGGCTTCCAAATGCTCGGGGGAGTACCAGTCGTCGGGGTCGAGGAAGGTGAAGTATTCGCCGGTGACCTGTTCCAACCCGGCATTGCGGGCGGCAGAAACTCCGGCATTCTCAGGCAGCGAGATCAGGTTCAGGCCAGGCAATTGGTCTTGGTAGCTGCGAACCAGGGCAGCAGTCTGGTCATCGGAAGCGTCATCAACCACGAGCACTTCCAGCTCCCAGCGTCCCAGCTTCTGCCGGACCAGCGATGACAAGGCATCGCAAATATATGCTTCTTGGTTATAGGCGGGGATAACCACGGAAATGCGCCCGGGGATCAAACTCATCTGTGCTTCAAGGCCTTCCTCATGCAGACAAAAATAAACGGCGGTTGGACCCGTCGGTGAGTCCAACCGCCGGATACGTAGGCGTGCTTAGGCGTCGACGCGGCGCAGGCGCGAGAGCGGTGCCAGCTCGCCTGGGAAGACCTTCTTCACGCCGTCACCCATGGCCTGCTCCAGGATGCGGATGTCGCGGATCAGCGACTCGAAGCCCTTTGGCTCCAGCGACGAGG
The DNA here is from genome assembly GCF_024807995.1 of Arthrobacter sp. JUb119. Lineage (NCBI taxonomy): Bacteria > Bacillati > Actinomycetota > Actinomycetes > Micrococcales > Micrococcaceae > Arthrobacter > Arthrobacter sp. JUb119. The sequence continues at coordinate 242,533 of NZ_JANUFE010000005.1, read as the reverse complement.
CCTGGTCCGAACCCCACATGGTGCGGTCCAGGGTGATGTGGCGCTCGACGGTCACTGCGCCCAGGGCAACAGCAGCCAGCGAGATCTGCAGGCCGCGCTCGTGGCCCGAGTAGCCCACTGGGACCTGGTAGCGGTCGCGCAGGGTCTCGATCATGCGCAGGTTGGCCTCTTCAGGAGGCAGCGGGTAGGTGGAGGTAGCGTGCATCATGACCAGGTTCGAGGTACCCAGGGTCTCGACGGCCTTGTCGATCTGCTCGATGGTGGACATGCCGGTGGACAGGATGATCGGCTTGCCGGTCTGCGCCAGGGCCTTGAGCAGCTCGATGTCGGTGACCGATGCGGAGGCGACCTTGTGGGTGACTGCACCCTGCTCTTCCATGAATTCGACCGATGGAACATCCCATGGCGAGGCGAAGGCGTGCAGGCCCTTGGAGGCTGCGTAGGAGATGAGCTCCTTGTACTGCGCCTGGTCGAACTCGACGCGGTAGCGGTAGTCCAGGTAGGTCATGTCGCCCCATGGGGTGGAGCGGATCTTGTCGCGCATGTCCATCGGGGTGGAAATGTCCGGGGTGCGCTTCTGGAACTTCACTGCGTTGGCACCGGCTTCAGCAGAGATATCGATCAGCTGCTTGGCGATCTCGATGTCGCCGTTGTGGTTGATGCCGATCTCGCCGATGACGTAGACCTGCTGGCCTGCGCCAACCTGGACGTCGCCGATAGCAACAGGCTTGATGTCAGTAGTCATGGAAGTCATGGGTATTGCCTTTCAGTGGGTGAAACTTGGAGAACTCTTGGTGGCGGTGCGTGCGGCGAGAACCAGTTCGGCTAGTTCCCGTACCGCTCCGTGCCCGCCCTTGCGGGTCAGTTTGTACCGTGCTGCCCGGTGCACATCTTCCTGGGCATCGGCCACGGTGATCGGCCAGCCGACCAACGCCATCGCGCCCAGATCGTTGATGTCGTTGCCCACGTAGGCAACACGAGCCGGATTGATGGATTCGTCAGCCAGCCAGCGGGCCAGGTATTCGGCCTTGTTGTCGATTCCGTGGGCCACTTCGACGTTCAGCTTGGCGGCGCGGGCGGCGACAACAGGGTTGATTTCCTTGGAGAGAATAAGGAACTTCACTCCGGCAGCCCGCAACCGGGCCACTCCCATTCCATCGGAGCGGGAGACGCGCACGGTTTCGGTTCCGTGCTCATCGACATACGCGGTGTCCGGGGTATGCACCCCGTCGAAATCCGTGATGACCGCGTCGACTTCGATCGGTTCCCGGGTGGCCGGAACGGCCAGCCCAGCGAGCAGCAGGTCTGCCTCGGTATCGATGTCGATGCCGTGCTCTGCTGGAACTTCGTGAACCCGGACCTTTCCGAAGAAACGGTGCCCTGCCTCGCGGAATCCGCGGGTATCCATCACGTAGAAGGCCCCGGTTTCGCGGAAGCGCGGTTCGCGATCCTGGCGACGCGGACGGTGCAGCTTGTCGTGGCCTACGGCGACCGCTTCGCCCTGCGGATCCAGGCCCCAATGGAAACCGTGGTCCGCAACAGCTGCGAAGCTGACGTCGGCGCGTTTCGAAGAAACCGCCGCAATGGCTGCGTCCAGATCCTCCGGATCGATGAACGGGCTGGTGCACTGGATGAACACGGTGATCTCTGGCTGAGATTCCGCATTCGCTAGCGCATGGAGCAGAACTGACTCGCTGCTGGCCGTGTCGCCGGCGATATCTGCCGGTCGATCGATGACTCGCGCCCCGTAGCGAAGCGCTTCGGCCTTGATCTGCTCATGGTCGGTACTGACCACGACGTCGCTGACTGCCGCCGCGGATCTGGCTGATTCGATTGCGCGGCCCAGCAGCGATTTGCCGCCGATCTCACGCAGGTTCTTAAGCCGGATGCCCTTGGATCCTCCCCTGGCGGGGATGATCGCCATGGCATTTGGCTGGTTGGTTTTGCTCACGAGTAAGACGCTATGGGCATAAGTTAACTAAGAGGGGGCATCTGGGTTAACGCACGGTGAAGTGCCGGTGTAATCACCTGTTTGTTTGCTGAATGCGAGGTCAGCAAGCGTTTTACGTACGATTCGGTGAATCCGGAAGAGGGATTTCGAGCCCTCAGAACCGCATAAAAGATCAAAGCGACTAATGAAACATGAGTGTGCAAGGCGGAGCTTAGGCACAGAACATTTAGGCTGGAGGGTATGCACGAGCCAAACCAGTCACAGCCCACGCGTGGCCCCCTGCGGATTACCGTGCCATCACGCGCTGACGGGTTCCTTCGACAGTTCACCGCAATGATCGGTGGCCGCCTGGGACGACACAGCGATCCAGGCCGAGTCGATCCAGGATTCTTCAGCGTGGAACGAGTCATTATCCTGATGACCACCGTGGGCGCCTTGCTGATGCTCCTTGCCAAGAACCCCTGCCGGGTCAACGGGTGGACTGGCAACAACCCGTACGCCTATGCGTGCTACAGCGACTGGGTTCCGCTGTTCTCCGCCCGCGGCTTCGCCGAGAACCCCTGGGCGCCATTCAGCGCGACCGCCCAGTTCGAGTACCCGGTACTGATGAGCACGGTGGCCTCGGCCGTTGCCTCGATCATCCCCACGGGGATCGAAAACCGTTCGCTGCTGTACTTCGACATCAACCTGCTGCTCGTTGCGATCCTGTGGATGGTCACCGTGATCGCCACCCTGCGGATGACCGGGCGCCGCCCGTGGGATGCCGCAATGGTGGCTATTGCCCCGGGCATCATCCTGGCCGGCAGCATCAACTGGGACATGTGGGCTGTGGCCTTGCTGGCCCTGGGCATGCTGGCATTCGCACGAAAGCACACCGTCCTTGCCGGGGTGCTGATCGGCTTAGGTGCCGCGATGAAGATCTATCCGTTCTTCATCCTCGGCGCGGTGCTGATATTGGCCATTCGCACCGGCAGGCTCAAGACCTTCTGGGTGACTGGCGGAACCGCCGCGGCGACATGGGCACTGGTGAACCTTCCCTATGCGCTGGCGTTCCCCGACTCGTTCATGCACTTCTTCAACTTCTCTTCTGAACGCGGGGCAGGCTTCTCCAGCTTCTGGCACGCATGGAATGTCATCGCCGATAACAGGGGAGGGGTCCCGCTCTTTGAAGCCGAACAGATTTCCCGTTACGGCCTGGTCCTCTTCTTCCTGTGCTGCGTGGGCGTCGCAGTGCTGGGCTTGACTGCTAAACGCACCCCGCGCCTGGCCTCCATGGCCTTCTTGATCATTGCTTCCTTTGTCATGGTCAATAAGGTGTATTCACCACAGTTCATCGTCTGGCTGATTCCGCTGTTCGCCCTCGCCTTGCCGCGCTGGCGCGAATTCGTTGTCTGGATGCTCGTGGAAATCGCGCACTTCTACGCTGTTTGGTTCTACCTTGATTCCCTCTCTGCGGAAGAAGCGCAGAAGGCCTTCCCTGAGACCGGTTATGCGGTGCTGGTGCTGGCGCATATGGTGATGCTGGGATACCTGATGTTCTTGGTGGCACGTTCAATTCTTGATCCACGCCACGACCCGATTCGTGCCGTGGGCCAGGATGATCCTTTGGCCGGCCCATTCGCCGGACTGGAGGACCGCTGGACCCTGCGCGGACTGCTGCCTCAATCCAAGAAAACGAATGAAGTGGCGGGAAATAAATCATGAGCGATGTTGCCGTTGTCGGTGCGGGACCCAATGGGCTAGCAGCCGCAGCAGTTGCTGCCCGTGCTGGATTAAGCGTCACGGTATATGAAGCCAACGACACCATCGGCGGGGCCGCCAGAACGCAGCCGCTGAATGGTTCTGCAGCGAAATTCGATTTGGGCAGCGCAGTGCATCCGATGGCCATGCAATCCCAAGCCATGCATGAACTGGGCGTCCACGACAAGGTGGAGTTCATCGTCCCCGAGCTGTCCTTCGCCCATGTGCTGGATCGCCGGACTGCCTACGCGTACAAGGATCTGGAACGCACCGGGCAGGAACTTGGAGGCGCGGACGGCGAGATGTACACCCGGCTCCTGGGCCCGCTGGTCAAGCAGATTGACGGGGTCAGCCAGACACTGCTCAATCCTCTGCTGAGGGTTCCCTCGAACCCCGCAGCGTTGGCGACCTTTGCCGTGAGCACGGTGGCGGGCATGGCCGTCAAGGAACTCTTTTCTGGAAAGTTTGAACGCGCCGCCGCGCTCTACGCAGGCTGTTCCGCCCACGTTGCGGGAGGCTCTCGCGGACCGGCCAATGCCGGGGCAGGACTGTTCCTTGCAGCAACAGCGCACGGCAAGGGATGGGCCATCCCGCGTGGAGGTTCCCAAGCCATCAGCGACGCCTTGGCCGAAGAAGCGATGGCTCATGGAGCAAAAATCCTTACCGGCACCCGCGTCAACCATGTTGATGAGCTTTCTGCGCAGAGCATCCTCTTCGATACCTCCGCCGAAAACGCTGCCAAGCTTTCAACAGGACACCTGCCTGAACGGCTCTCGCACGCGTTGAGCAGCATCCGGCGCTCGCCGGGAAGCTGCCTGGTGCACTACGTCCTTTCGGCACCGGTTCCATGGCGCGACGAGACTCTGGGCAAGGCCGGCACCGTGCACCTGGGCGGCACCGCGGCGCAGGTCGGGAAGGCCGAACGCGCCGCAGTGCGCGGGGGAGCGGCGAAGCCGTTCATGATTGTTGCCCAGCCCTCGCAATTTGATGATTCGCGGGCACCGCAGGGCCAGCACGTCATCTGGGCCTACTGCCACGTGCCACTGGATTCTCCGGTAGACATGAGCCGGGAACTGAAGGAAATGATTGAACAGGCAGCCCCTGGTTTCAGCGAGACAATCATTGAATCCCATGTTGTCACCGCCCAGGACTTGGAAGTGCAGAACTCGGCACTGGTCGGTGGCGATCTTTCCGGGGGAACCATGGACCTGCTGGGCAGCATCAAGCGGCCTCGGATCTCGGCCGACCCGTGGTACCTGCAGTCCAAAGGACTGTACTTGGTATCCTCGGCTGCGCCTCCGGGGCCGTCGGTGCATGGCATGGGCGGATTCCTCGGAGCGCAATCGATGCTCAAACGGGAATACGGAATCGCAAACTGGAAATCGGTGAACTGAGAGGCAATGGAATCAGTGCTCGCGCAGCTCGTTGGCTGGGTCTTCCTGGCAGCACTCTGGTGGCTGTTTATCCGGCAATACCGCAAGGACCCACGCCGCTTGGGTCTGGCTGCACTTCTCTTGCCGCTGGTGTTCTTCACCATTTCGGCGGTCGTCGACCTGTTGACCAGTGTGATCCCCGGGTTTGGGTTCCTCTTCTCCATAGTGCTGGTGCTGACCCCGCTGATGGTCGTTGTCTTCGGTGCCGCGCTGATCTACAACGGGATCCTGATGTGCCGGCGCGAAGGAGCCAAACCTGCGAATCTGCTGTCATTGGCAGCCGGGCTATCCGTCTTTGTCCTGCCAGTCATTGCGGTGCTGCTGATTCGCATCGAATCCTGGTGGACCTATTCGCTGGCTTTCGTCCTGTTCATGGCCTCCGTCTTCACGGCGAGCTTGTTCGCCATGCTGTTGCTGTACGCATGGGTGCACGCCAGATACCCATCCAAGGGCGAAGCCGCCGCCGTGGTGGTCCTTGGTGCCCGCACAATCAACGGCAAGGTCACCCCGTTGCTGCGTGGCCGCTTGGACAAGGGCATAGACCTGCATCAACTGCAGGCATCTGCTCGCCCCTTCATGGTTCCGACCGGGGGACAGGGCCATGATGAGGAAGAACCAGAGGGCGTAAGCATGGCCCGCTACCTGCGTGAGCAGGGCATTGCCGATGAACAGATTCTGGTTGAAGACCGGGCCAGGGACACCCTTGAGAACCTGGAGTTCTCCGACGCCTTGGTCCGTGCCCAGCGTCCGGATGGCCAGCTGTGGTTGGTCACCAGCGACTATCATGCGCTGCGTGCAGCGATGGCGTCACGCAAGCTCGGCTTGGATGCCCGTGCCTTCGGCGGGAAAACGGCGGCCTACTACCGTCCGAGTGCCTTCCTCAGGGAATGCGTTGCGATCGTGCGGGATCAAAAGAAGCTGATGGTTTTGCTGGCCCTGCCCTTCGCATTAGCCGTCGCAGGGATGATGTTCGTGCTCACGACGACCTTCTAACTTCCTTGGCACCCTGGGACCATGCACCATCTGGTGCATGGGCCCAGTTTTCGGTTCCCTGCCATCACCCTTTTGGTTGAGCCATAAATCAGCACTGGGGGCGGTGAGAGCTGGGCTCGAATTCCTTAGGCTGGAAATATGATCCAGGCAGAGCAGTTGACGAAGAAATACGGTGGAAAAACCGTGGTCGATAATGCGTCGTTCACGGTCCAAGAAGGCATGGTGACTGGGTTCCTCGGCCCCAATGGTGCCGGCAAGTCCACCACCATGCGCATGATCGTGGGATTGGCCAAACCTACCAGCGGTGAAGTGCTGGTCAACGGGCACGATTTCAAAAAATCACGTCACCCGTTGACCGAAGTCGGCACCCTGCTGGAAGCTAAGTCGGTGCACAAATCCCTGACTCCGCTGGCGCATTTGCGTGCCATGGCGGCTACCGCGGGGATCCCGAAGTCCCGAGTGCACGAAGTGCTCGATCTGACTGGCTTGTCTAGCGTGCAGCGCAAGAAGGTCGGCGGCTTTTCGCTGGGCATGGGGCAGCGGCTGGGCATTGCCACGGCCCTGCTTGGAGATCCGCAGGTGCTGATCCTCGATGAGCCGGTCAACGGCCTGGATCCCGAAGGCGTGGCTTGGGTCCGCAACCTGGCCCGCCAGCAGGCGGCCGATGGCAAAACCGTTTTCATCTCCTCCCACCTGATGAGTGAAATGGCCCAGACGGCGGATCACCTGATCGTGATTGGCCGTGGCCGCATCATGGCCGATGCGCCGATCACTGAATTCATCGACAACGGTCTTGACCAGACCATTGTGCGTTCAGCCGACATTGAGATCTTGATGAATGCGTTGAATGGTGAAGGTATTCAGCTACGCCGGATTGATGAGCATGGCCTGGAAGTTACCGGCCCCGATTCAGAAACCATTGGCCGCCGTGCCTTGGAATACGGGGTGGTGCTCAGCGAATTGCGTCCGCTGCAACGCACCTTGGAAGACGCCTACATGGAATTGACCCGCGATGCCGTCGAATACCACTCGAACACAGTTGCCGAGACTGGCGGCGGGAAGTAAGGACATGTCTAACCATCTAGCAACCGCACCACATGGCAAGGTCACCCTCTTCGGCGTGCTGCGCAGTGAGTCCATCCGTTTCTTCTCCCTGAACTCCACCCGCATCCTGGTTCTCTTGGCCATCGTGTTCTATGTGGGCATTGCAGCCGTGGCCACTTGGGGCATTGGTTCGCTCAGTGCCAGCATGGGCGACACGGATCAGATGCCGGGCATGGAAGGCCTATCGGCCCCGGGATTCGCCGCTGAGCTCATCGGCTCGGGCCTGGTCTTCAGCCAGCTGATCCTTGGCGTGCTTGGTGTCCTGCTCTTCAGCGGTGAATTCACCACCGGTTCAGCGGTAAGCACGTTCCTGGCCAGCCCGCGGCGACTGCGTGTCCTGGCCGCCAAGGGCATCTTGATCATCCTGCTTACTGCCGTCGTCCAGATCATCAGCTCGCTCTTGGCCTTCGCGATCAGCAAGCCGATTGCCGAGAACTACCAGATGAATCTGGAATTCAGCAGCGACGCCTTCCAACGGGTGCTCTGGTACGGGACGCTGGCGGTGACCATGGCGGCGTTGATCGGTTTGGCGTTGGGGATGCTGCTGCGCAACTCGGCCGGCGGCATCACCAGCCTCGCTGCCCTGTTCTTCGTGCTGCCGATCATCCTTTCCATCCTGACCGCCTTGACCGACTGGGCGCAGAACATCGCGAAGTTCACCCCTGACCAGCTGGGCATGGGGTTGGCAACGCCCGCAAGTGTTGTCACCGACTTGGAGACCTGGCAGCAACTGCTGGGCGTGGCGGGTTGGATCGTGCTTCCACTGGTGTTGGGTGCAATCCTGCTGACCAAGCGGGACATCAAGTAGCGCAGGGATTGATCGAGAAAACTAGACTGGAAACATGAGCCAACCGACGCTGCAGGAAACTGTGGTTTCCTTCGATGAACTGGCCGCCAAGCGCATGGGCCGGATACGCCGTTATTTGCGTACCCACCCGCGTTTGGTGGTCATCGGTGCGGTAGTCATCTATCTGCTGCTCACACTGCCCGGTGTCCTGGTCATGGCAGCGATGCCAGAAGCAAACGCCACCGGCCTGCTGGTCGTCACCCTCGCCGTCAGCGCTGCCTTGTTGTACCGGCGCCGGGCACCGATGACGGTGATCATCCTGGTGTTCATTTTCGAATGCCTGGCCCTGGTGATTGCTGGTCCGCAAGGTGGACTGGGCGGGGTAGGCATGATTATCGCCCTGTACACGGTCGCCACCAGCTATTCGGCCAAACGCACCATCCCGCTGGCCATCCTGGCCGGCAGCTTCCAGACGGTCCTGATGGTGCTGATGGGCTTCCCCGACATGGCCGGAATGGAATTCGACCCGCAAGATGGAATCGACGAAACCATCTTCACGCGCGTCATCATCGCCGTCTCGGGCAGCTTCGTCATCGGTTTCTACATTGCCGCAGCCGCGGTGGGCATGAATGTGCGCAACGCGCGCATCCACGAAGCTGAACTGAACCACTGGGCCTCGCAGGTCTCCGGACTGGCCCAGGTGCAAGAGCGCAACCGCATCGCCCGCGAAATGCACGACGTTGTCGCCCATTCGCTTTCGGTGATGATTGCCCTGTCAGAGGGGGCACGAGTGGTGGCCAAGCGCGATCAGGTCCGTGCCGACGAAGTGCTCAATGAGCTCTCTGGAACCGGTCGCGCCGCCCTGGCGGATATGCGCCGCATGCTGGGCGTGCTTCGCCAAGAAGAATCCGGAGAGCTGGCCCCGCAGCCTACCGGCGGGAACGTGGAGCAATTGCTCGAAGGATTCCGTACCGCAGGTCTGCCGGTCTCATTTACCCATACGGGCGATCCTCTGCCGGAGGACACCACCTTCCAGCTGACCGTCTTCCGTATCATTCAAGAGTCCCTGACTAATTCCTTGCGCTATGCCCGTAACGTAAGTGATGTGCAGGTTCGCCTGGAACGGCGCCGCGAAGAACTGCGCATGGAAATCATGGACAACGGAGATGCAACGAGAGTTCCGAGTATCGGCAGCGGACGCGGTCTGCGCGGCATGCGCGAACGAGCCGCGCTCTTTGGCGGAACGGTTGATGCCGGACCGGTAGCCAGTGGCGGATGGATTGTGAAAGCGGTCCTCAAGCTACCCGAATGCAGCTTGCAGAACGAAAACCAGAAGGCAGTGAAGGAATAAGCGTGGAAGACAAAATCAAGGTACTGCTGGTCGATGACCAGCCCCTCTTACGCATGGGATTCCGCCTCATCCTCGAAGGTGAAGACGACATCGTCATCGCCGGCGAAGCTGTCGATGGACTCGATGCCCTTGCCCAGACGGCCGCACTGAAACCCGATGTGGTCCTGATGGATGTGCGCATGCCCAAGATGGACGGCTTGGAAGCGACCGAACGCATCGCCAAGGACCATCCGGAAACCAAGATCATTATCCTGACGACCTTTGACCTGGACGAGTACGCCTTCTCAGGGCTGCAGGCAGGAGCCAGTGCGTTCCTGCTCAAGGACGTGGCCCCGGAAGAACTGGTCCAAGCGGTGCGCCTGGTAGCTTCCGGCGACGCTGTGGTGGCACCCCGGGTGACTGCCCGCCTGCTGGAAACCTATGTGCGCAACGCTGGCGCCGGGAACCGGAACCAGCCGGCCGAAACTCCGCATGACCCGCTGCTCGATGATCTCACCCCGCGTGAGCAGGAAGTGCTGCGTGCGCTTTCCGAGGGACTATCCAACGCCGAGATTGCACACCGTTTCTTCCTTTCCGAAGCAACGGTGAAAACCCACGTGCGGCGCATCCTGACCAAATTGCATCTGCGCGACCGCGTTCAAGCGGTGGTGTACGCCTACGAGACCGGGCTGGTCATTCCATCCCAAGGCCTGGACTACTAGGCATCGCTGAGGCAGCAAAATGGCCGCCGGGTGAAACCCCATGGGGTTCCGCCCGGCGGCCATGGAGCTTTCTAGCGCTTATTGGCCTTGCGCTGCTTCTTCGCCGTAGAGCGCAGCTGTATCACGCGGGCCACCCCGGCGATCGCGACCACTAGGGCGCCACCAATAGCGGCAAAGAACAATGCCAGCCCGAGGTTGACCTGTCCCTGATACGCGAAGTAGTTCAGGGTCACCTGCTCCTGGTTCTGGGCAATGAAGATGATCAGCAGGATCAGCACGAGCAAGCCGAAGATCGTAGCGGTCCAGATACGACCCAACTTGGTCGCTGGGAGCTTATCTGCACCGGCAGGTTTGGCCCGTTGGACCTTGGAATCCATCGGTACGGTGGTCTCCACTTCGACCTCGCGTGATTCTGCTGGAATGTTCTCTTGCTCTGGTGTTCGATCAGCCGTAGCCATGATGAACTCGCTTTCCTTGTCTCCGGGACTGCTTTCAGCTTCGTCGAGAGCGAGGTGCCAAGTCAAGACCCGGATAGGGGTGTCTGCCAGGTTGCCAGGGCGGAGGCAGGCTCAGCAGGACATCAGCAAATGTGGTTCAGGCTACTAAGCTGGGAGGCAACTCGACTTTTCAGGCGGGAACCAAAACCTGAAGAACCGTCTGACAAACATCTCTTGACAGAAAGAAGTGAGTAACCAGCCATGGCACAAGCCGCAGCAATGGCCCACATTGCAGATCTGGCCGAATACGTCGCAACCTCGCCATCGAGCTACCACGCCGCGGCCTCGGCCGCGCAGCGCTTGGACGCTGTTGGATTCACCGGTCTGGACGAAAAGCAGGCTTGGAACCTGGTCCCGGGTTCCTACTACGTGGTCCGCGACGGTGCGATCATCGCTTGGGTGCAGCCAGAAGCTGCCACTGCGACCAGCGGATTCCATATCCTCGGCGCCCACACCGACTCGCCGGGCTTCAAGCTCAAGCCGAAGCCAACCACCGGTTCCAACGGCTGGTGGCAGGCAGGGGTCGAAGTCTACGGCGGACCGCTGCTGAACTCCTGGCTGGACCGCGAACTGGTGCTCGCCGGCCGATTGGTACTCAAGGACGGTTCCGAGCACCTGGCGAAGACCGAACCAATCCTGCGCATCCCGCAACTAGCGATCCATCTGGACCGCCAGGTCAATGAGGGCCTGACCCTGGACAAGCAGACCCACACCAATCCAATCTTTGGCGCCGGCGATCTGGCGGATGCCGACATCCTGGCGATCCTGGCGAAGTCTGCAGGTGTCGACCCGGCCCAGGTAGCCGGCTACGACATCCTGACCGCGCCCGCGCAGCGCGGCGAGGTCTTTGGCGAGGGCAAGAACTTCTTCGCCAGCGCCCGGCTGGATAACCTCACCTCGGTGCACGCAGGCCTGATTGCGCTGACGGGCCATTCCCGCAAGCCAGCAGGCAACCGCATTGCCATGCTTGCTGCCTTCGACCACGAAGAACTGGGTTCCTCCTCGCGCTCGGGCGCTTGCGGCCCATTCCTGGAAGAGCTGATCAACCGCATCCAGGCATCCATGGATGCTTCAGTTGAAGACACCGCTCGCGCCCTGTCGAATTCTGTATGCCTGTCTGCCGATGCTGGCCACGCGGTTCACCCGAACTACCCAGAGCGCCACGACCCAGCCAACCGTCCGCAGCTGAATGCCGGCCCGCTGCTGAAGATCAATGCGAACCAGCGTTATGCCACCGATGCGGTGGGTGCTGCCGCATTCGCCAACTGGTGCGAGTCGGCGGGAGTTCCCTACCAGGAGTTCGTGTCCAATAACCGCGTACCGTGCGGATCCACCATTGGACCATTGACCGCGACCCGACTGGGCATTCGCACCCTGGATGTGGGAGTCGCGCTGCTGTCCATGCACTCGGCCCGCGAGATGTGCGGCGTTGACGACCCTTGGTATCTGTCCAAGGTCTCTCGCGAGTTCTTCGGAGCCTAGCAAGTCCAACCTGAAAAGCCGGCCTGCGGGCTGGCTTTTCGCCTCCCCGGGGGATCTTCGCCCGATGTGCCTAATCGATGGCATAATCGGCACCATGACGATCCTCAACCAGAACACGTTGATCTTCCAGCAGACGAAGAACATCTCGAAGAACGACTTCGCGATTCTTGATTCTTCCGGGATGCAGATTGCCCACGTGGATACCGGCGGAAGCGCGCTGGGCCGCATGTTCGTTGGGGCTCGCGAACTCACGGTCTTCGATGGACCAGGCAATCCGGTTGTCATCGTCAAGGACACGATGACCATGGGCCGCGATCGTTTTGAAATCCTTGATGGCAACGCTGCCCCGCTGGCCAGCCTGGTCAAGAGGATCACCTTCTTCAAAACAAGGGTCTCCATCTCGATGCTGGGCGAAGAGCTCGAATTACTGGGCAGCATCTGGGACTTCGACTTCCAGATCACCGGTCCCGGCGGGGTTCTGGGAACCGTGACCCGAGAATGGTCCGGGATGGGCAACGCATTGCTCGGCAAGTCAACCTATGCCCTGCGCTTGGCGGAAAACCTCAACGCACAGCAACGCCAGGCAGTGATCGGCTCGGTGCTGGCACTGGATTTGATCCGTGAAAAGCAACAGCGCAATTCTTAACGGAGCTGAGGTAGTCGCCGCCAGGAATACTTCTTCGTCGCAGGCCAGCCTTGGTTCTTGGCCGCTGTCGTGTTGCAGTCGGGTAACTGTCACGTCGATGTCGTGGTGCTTTCGGGGCGCCATTGGCTAGCGTAAGTGGCATGAATGAATCACGGATTGCAGAGCTTCGCCGTGCCAAGGGCTGGACGCAAGAACGTCTAGCCGCCGAAAGCGGCATCACTGTCAGAACGGTCCAACGGCTCGAAGCCGGAAATGATGCGAGCTTGGAGACTATCTCACTGGTCGCCAAGGCCTTGGAGGTGCCGGTTGGAGACCTGTTCAAAAGCGTCCAGACTCCGAAGTTCTCCGAGGCCGTGGATGGGCTTGAAGCGCGGGCCCAAGCAGATCAAGATCGTCGGGATTCGGCAACCAAGGGGATCCTGGCCGTGTTCCGCGGGCTGGGCATCCTGGTCACTTTCGGCACGGTCATCTTGGCTACCACCGGCAACTTTGGGTGGTACATCTGGTTGCTGATCCCGGTGTACTGGGGCGTCGGGCAGCTGCTGCTTGAGGCTGCTTTCCGTCTGAGCCTGGATGCCAAACTCGACGCCAAATACCCGCTGTCCACGGCAAATCGGAAACTGCTGGGCTAGGTCCATGCTGCGAAGCGCAAACCCAGGCACCGCCCATGAGGTTCCCACGGGTCGTTAGACCGACTGTTGCCCATTGATAACCTGCTGTTTACCCCCTGCTGGTCTGATCAATGACTATGAGTTCGAATTCCCTGCAGGTCAAGAATTTCCGCCCGGAGATCCAAGCGCTCCGCGCCTTGGCGGTTCTGCTGGTCGTCGCCTATCATCTTGAGCCATCCGCAGTTCCAGGCGGTTATATCGGGGTTGACATCTTCTTCGTCATCTCGGGCTTCCTGATTACCTCGCACCTGCTGCGTGAAGCCGAACGCACCGGCCGGGTCAGCCTCGCAGCCTTCTTTGCCGGCCGAGCGCGAAGAATCCTCCCGGCTGCCATGCTGGTGATCCTGGTAGTTGTCGTGGCAAGCCTGCTGATCTTTCCCAAAACCCAGTGGGGTGCCTTGGGCACCCAGGCCATCGCCTCTGCCTTCTCGGTGCAGAACTGGGTTCTCGCCGCCGACTCCGTCGACTACCTCGCTTCGGATCAAGCACCCGGGCCGTTGCAGCACTTCTGGTCCCTGGGCGTGGAGGAGCAGTTCTACCTTTTCTGGCCGTTGCTGGTTTTGGCCGTGTGCCTGTTGGCCAAACCGAATGCGGACGCTAGCAGTGGCGATGGATTTGCCCCGCGGCGCCGCATGCTCTGGATCATTTTCTCAGCCACCGCACTTTTGTCGCTGGGATACTCGGCCTATGCCGGTTACTCAGGCAATAGCGCCGGATACTTCATCACCACCACCCGCATTTGGGAACTGGCCGTCGGCGGACTGCTGGCCTTGGCAGTCCAGGCGCACGCCAACGGCGCCTTGAAGCTTCCACCGTGGGCAACCAGCTGGCAGTTCAGAAATCTTGCCGTACTCGTGGCTTTGGCGGCGATCTGCTTCGCGGCATTCAGCTACAACGCCACAACAGTCTTCCCGGGGATTGCGGCGGCCCTCCCGGTTCTTGGCTGCGCCGTGGTGATTGCCGCAGGCAGTACGCGAGGACCTGGTTCCCTGCACCCGCTGGTGAACTGGGCTCCCGTTCAATGGGTCGGCCTCGCCTCGTATTCGCTATATCTGTGGCACTGGCCGCTGATCGTATTCTTCATCGAACTGGCCGGGGGCAACCCGGACCCATTGCAGTCGCTGGCCTTGCTGGCCGGGTCCCTGCTCTTGGCTTGGGCCAGCTTGAAGTGGGTCGAAACTCCCATGCGCCACTTCCGCCCCATAGCCGGTTCTCCTGCCCGCTCCTTGATTGCAGGGGCGGCGATGGTCGGGCTGGCCGCGTCCATCGCGCTATTGCCAGGTGCCATGCAGCAGCATCTTGTGGGCCAGGAGCAGCGTGAGCTGGGCGCGATGATGCAAAACCCGCCAGCTGGTTTTGGCGCGGCCTCCGTGGGCCAGGGCGCACCTGCGTACCTTTCCGGCCATCGCCAGGTCGTCCCGCTTCCTGCGACGGCCGCCGAGGACCAGCCCGAACTGGGAGATTGCGTCCAGGAACCGAAATCCACGCAGATCAAGGAATGCGAATTCGGCAGCGAGGACGCCAGCTACACCGTGGCCCTGGTGGGTGATTCCCATGCAGCCCACTGGTTCGAGGCCGTCAGCCGATACGCCCAAAGCAAGGGCTGGAAAGTGGTGACCTATCTGAAGAATTCCTGCCCGTTCTCCGAGGCCCAGCGCAAGGCGGATCGGGATGGCAGCATCAACTGCGAAGAAGCCATCGACCAGACCATGGAAGCTCTGGCTGCGCGCGATGACATCAACGCGGTGATCACCTCGAGTTGGGGAGGAGCCACCTTTACCACTGACGCGGCACAGGGGCTGGCTTCGACGTGGTCCACCCTTGAAGACGCGGGCCTGCCGGTCTACGCCATTGTGGACACCCCGCGGCCGCCGCAGGATTCCTATGCGCGCGACTGCGTGGAAGAAAACGTGCAGAACCCGGATAAGTGCGCCTTCCCGGAAAAGGGAGCCTATGAAGTGGGCGATGCCACCAAGCAGGCCGCCGAACTGGAGCCGCGCGTCGAAGTGCTCGACTTCAGCGATTACTTCTGCATGGATGGAACCTGCCCGGCAGTGGTGGGGAATGTCTTGGTCTACCGGGACAAGCACCACATCAGCGATACCTACATGCGCACCTTGGCCCCGATCTTTGGCGAAAGGATCGAGGTTGCCTTGGATTCCGAGTAGCCCAGCATGATTTAGGACACCAAGGCTTATGCAAGTTCGGGTCTCTCGGGTAGGATTGGAAGGTCTGTGCCACTGCATGCCCGAAAGTTGGGCGTCTGGTGCACAGATAACGCAAGAACCTCCTGTTGCGGAAATACCGCGACCGTTTAGCCCAAAGGAGGTGGGTTCACATGCGTGCTTATGAACTTATGGTCCTCATTGATCCAGAGGTCGATGACCGCACCGTAGAGCCAACCATCGAGAAGTACCTCGAGGTTGTCCGCTCCAACGGTGGCACTATCGAAAAGGTTGATGTCTGGGGTCGTCGCAAGATGTCCTACGAGATCAAGAAGAAGGCAGAAGCCACTTACGTAGTGGTGAACTACACCGCAGAGCCAGCAGCTTCCGCTGAGCTTGAGCGCCAGCTCAAGATCAACGAACTGATCCTGCGCCACAAGGTCACCCGTCCGGAAGAGGCACGCGTTTAATTACGCGCAACCTTCCGTCGTAGGAATTAACGTTCAATCTTTTTAAGGAGAGTCAATGGCAGGCGAGACTGTTATTACCGTTATCGGAAACCTGACTGCCGATCCGGAGCTGCGTTTTACGCCGTCCGGTTCAGCCGTAGCGAACTTTACGATCGCTTCGACTCCTCGCACCTTTGACCGCCAGTCCAATGAGTGGAAGGACGGGGAAGCCCTGTTCTTGCGCGCATCGGTGTGGCGCGAAGCTGCAGAGAACGTTGCTGAAACGCTGACCAAGGGCATGCGTGTCATCGCCCAGGGCCGGTTGCGTTCACGTTCTTACGACACCAAGGAAGGCGAACGTCGCACCGTCATGGAGCTTGAAGTCGATGAAATCGGCCCATCGCTCCGTTTCGCGTCCGCCAAGGTCACCCGTACCCAGCGCTCCGGCGGTGGCAACGGTGGCTTCGGCAACGGTGGTGGAGGTTTCTCCAACGCACCGCAGCAAAGTGCACCAGCTCAGGCGCCGCGTCAGCAGCAGCCTCAGCAGGGTGGCGGATGGAATGCTCCAGCCGCAGACCCATGGAGCACCGGCGGAAACAACGGTGGCGGCTGGGGCAACCCGGGCGCAGACGAACCGCCTTTCTAAACAATATTTATTCACCATCCCGCAGATCACTCTGCGGGCTCCAAAGCTAAGGAGCTCCACGATGGCTAAGGCTGAAATCCGTAAGCCCAAACCAAAGTCCAACCCATTGAAGGCCGCTGACATCACTGTCATCGACTACAAGGACACCGCACTGCTGCGCAAGTTCATCTCCGACCGCGGTAAGATCCGCGCTCGTCGTGTAACTGGCGTTTCCGTTCAGGAACAGCGCAAGATCGCACAGGCAATCAAGAACGCACGTGAAGTAGCCCTGTTGCCTTACTCCGGCGCTGGCCGCGGCTAAGGAAGAGGGATAGCAAAATGGCAAAGATCATTCTGACTCACGAAGTATCCGGTCTCGGTGCTGCTGGCGATATTGTCGAGGTAAAGAACGGCTACGCCCGTAACTACCTGCTGCCACGCGGCTTCGCAATCGTCTGGACCCAGGGCGGTGAGAAGCAGGTGGAGTCGATCAAGGCTGCACGTGCTGCTCGCGCCGTTGCAAACCTTGAGGATGCTCAGGCACTTGCAGCTAAGCTGAAGTCCCAGCCGGTGAAGATCACCATGAAGGCTGGCTCGAACGGTCGCCTGTTCGGCACCGTTAAGACCACCGAAATTGCTGCTGCCGTAGAGGCTGCCGGTCTGGGTAAGATCGACAAGCGCAACATCGAGGTCAACGACCAGATCAAGTCGACTGGCAACTACACCGCAACCGTTCGCGTTCACGCTGACGTTCTTGCAAACCTGCGCCTGCAGGTTGTAGCTGCTGCCAAGAAGTAAGTCTTCTAGACTCAGCTTCTGTCCAAGAGGTGGCGTGCACTCCGCAAGGAGAGCACGCCACCTCTTGGCGTTAACCCGCCGTCCAGTCTGCTAGCGCCTTGGGTTCAGCCGTTGCTTGAGGTGCGTCCGCTGGACGCCGGGATTAACGGCTGATGGCCACGATGCATTGGCATCGCAGCCACCGATCGGGATTACAGTTTCTCAGTGCGCCATCCGGGATCCGCCAGTTTCATGGCGCATCTGAATGGCAGGGGCAAGCGCGAGCAGGCCGGCAACGACGCCGACGCCACCGCAGATCCACGACATCCAGGCGATACCAGCGGAATCCGTATACGATCCCATCCATGGCGAGGCGAATAGCAAGGCGCTGGCGATGGTCAGTGCCCATTCCATTGAAACCAGGCGTGGCATCATGACGCTCCAGACGCCGGTGATCACCATGAGCAGGCCGAAGGCCACCATCAGCATCATCGAAGTGCTGGTTCCATCGAGCCACGTGGTTGAAACTGCGGCCGCAATACCTGCCGCGACGCCGACCCAGTCTTGCCACCGAGTCCATTTCTTCATTGCAAATACCTCCAACATTCATCGCAGAGGGCTCCTAAGCGGGAGTCGATTTAAAGGTAGGCTCGCGATTGCCGATGCGCAATCCACTTTTGGGAGCATTTTGGTAAATCCTTGGCCCCCATGGCGCCATTTCCCGCCGGCCGCTGGCCGATGCCTTCCTGTTCCAGGATTCGTACCGCCTATGGCGCTTCGGGTCGCTCGTACTGTGGAGCCACCGCGGGTTTGCGCATAATTCACCAGATCGTCTCGCGCAAGGCGCGTCTTAATCGTTGGCGTTGGCTTCGCAGGATCGTAGCGTCGAAGATGAGTACGTCCAAAGCCAGCACGATCGAGAGAAACGGTGGAACAAATGGGTTTTGCGTATGCGGATCCTGAAGTATTGACCGAGGCGCAACGCGAAGCTGTGGCAGAGCATCAGCGCCGTGTCCAAAGCGACTCCCGGCGCCTGTCGTTGCGTGCGCTGCGCGAAGAAGCGGAGCTGAGCCAGGTAGAACTTGCCACCGTGCTGAAGCTGAGCGTAGACCGCATTGCCCGCATGGAGACCGGCGACCTGGACCGCGTCCAGCTGGCCACTTTGCGCCGCTACGCCGAAGCCATGGGTGCCCGCCTGCAAGTAAAGGCGATCCGCGAGGACATGCACGCCGAACTTGGCTAGCGATTCAAGCCCCCGGCAATCACTGCCAAGCCGCCATTCCTTTCCGACCGGTCAACGCAAATAGCGCGCACCTCGTCGATAAATATGCCACCCATCGCTCAGACGCGCCCAGCGAGGTCTGACTCACTGCGCCGACCAGCTAAAGTATTCCGGTGAGATGCGGGTTATAGACCTGTGTCACAAGGAAGTTCTGAAGGGGTTATTTTGCACGAACGTATTCACCACCGGGCCTTTGCTGATCGCTTGATGAGCGCCGAGCAGGCTGCAGAGTTCATCAAGCCGGGCATGACCGTAGCCATGAGCGGCTTTACCGGTGCAGGATACCCGAAGGCCGTGCCCGGGGCACTGGCTGCGCAGATGGAGCGCCAGCACGCTGCAGGCAAGGACTTCAAGATCAACGTGCTTACCGGCGCTTCCACCGCCCCTGAGCTTGATGGCGTGCTGGCCAAGGCCGAGGGCATGAACCTGCGCCTGCCATACATGTCCGACCCTGAGCTGCGCCGCCGCATCAATGACGGCAACATGGAATACATGGACATCCACCTGTCCCACGTTGCCCAGCACGCCTGGTTCGGCTTCTACGGCAAGATCGATCTGGCCATCGTCGAGGTTGTCGGCGTCACCGCCGAGGGCGATTTGATCCCTTCCAGCTCGGTGGGCAACAACAAGACCTGGCTGGAGATGGCCGACAAGATCATCATCGAGGTCAACGCCCAGCAATCCGCGGCCATGGAAGGCATGCACGATGTCTACTACGGCACCGCACTGCCTCCGCACCGCAAGCCAATCGACCTGAGAACCGTGCGTGACCGCATCGGCCAGCAGTACATGGACGTCGACGTCAACAAGATCGTCGCCGTCGTGGAAACCGACGCGCCAGACCGCCTGAGCCCCTTCGCCCCGGTGGACGAGACCAGCGAGAAGATCGCCGATCACCTGCTGACCTTCCTGGATTCCGAGATCCGTGCCGGACGCCTGTCCGAGAAGCTGCTCCCGCTGCAGTCGGGCGTGGGCAATATCGCCAACGCAGTGCTCGCTGGCCTAGCCCGTGGCGGCTACAAGGGCCTGACCGCCTATACCGAGGTCATCCAGGACGGAATGCTGGAGCTGATCAAGGACGGGACCATCGAGTTCGCCTCTGCCACCAGCTTCTCGCTGTCTTCGGAGGGCATCGAGGAATTCAACCGCAACGTCGACCACTACCGCGAGCGCATCCTGCTGCGCGCCCAGGAAATCTCGAACCATCCGGAGATCATCCGCCGGCTGGGCTGCATTGCGCTGAACGGCATGATCGAAGCCGACATCTACGGCAACGTGAATTCCACCAACGTGCTGGGATCGCACGTGATGAACGGCATCGGCGGCTCGGGCGACTTCGCCCGCAACGGCTACCTGTCGGTGTTCATGTCCCCATCGACCGCCAAGGGCGGCAAGATCTCGGGCATCGTTCCTTTTGCTTCGCATGTGGACCACACCGAGCACGACACCATGATCCTGATTACCGAACAGGGCCTGGCCGACCTGCGCGGCCACTCGCCAAAGCAGCGTGCGCAGCTGGTCATCGATAACTGCGCCCACCCGGAGTACCGCCCGATGCTGCAGGACTACTTCGACCGTGCGTGCAAGGAAAGCTACGGCAAGCACACCCCGCATCTGCTGGGCGAGGCCCTGTCCTGGCACCAGCGCTTCCAGGAGACCGGAGACATGCGCCCGGCCAGCTAGTCGCCGGCCAGACGGGGCGCGATGCGCAGGATGCGGTCATCGCCCGCCCCTGGCTGGCCGCGCCCGTCGGTATTGTTGGTCAGCACCATCAGTGCGCCGTCAGGATCCACTAGCACGTCGCGTAGCCGGCCGAGCCGGCCATCGAGCAGTTCATGCTCGGTGGCCGGCTCGTCCTGTTCCACCGCGCGCAGCACTTCTCCGCGCAGATTCGCCAGGTAGAGGGTGCCATCGAGGATCGCGATGCCGCTGGGGCTGGCTTCGGACGGGGACCACTGCGCAATCGGATCGGTGTACGACGGATTTCCGCCGCTTTTTCCCTCGGCTTCGGGCCAGCCGTAGTTTCCCCCGGCTTCGATGATGTTCAGCTCGTCGAAGGTGTTCTGCCCGAACTCGCTGGCGAACATGGTGCCATCAGCACCCCACGCCAAGCCCTGCACATTGCGGTGCCCGTAGCTGTAGACGAGGGAATTCTCGAACGGGTTGTCGTCCGGGACGCTGCCGTCAGGTGCCATGCGCAGGATCTTTCCGCCCAGCTGCTGCAGGTCCTGGGCTTGCTGGGGATTGCCCGCATCGCCCACGGTGGCATAGAGCATCCCGTCCTGACCGATGGCCAACCGCCCGCCGTTGTGGATGCTGGCCGAGGGCAACCCGTCAATCAAGGTGCGCGGGGCCGACAGTGAAAGATTCCCGGCGCTGCCTTGCAACGTGAACCGCTGGATGCGGTTGCCGAATTCCGCGGTGGAATACGCATAGAGCCGGTCCGGTGCGAGGAAGGCCAGGCCCAGCAATCCGCCTTCTCCCGTCGCTACCAGATCATCGAGCCGGGCTAATTCGCGCAGTTCTCCGGACTCCAAAACCTCCACGATCCGCCCGGAATCACGTTCGCTGACCAGCAACCTGCCCTGCGCGTAGACCATGGACCAGGGGGCTTCGAGTCCGGTGGCCAGTGGTGCTGGAACAGCTTGCGATTCGGTAGCCGTGATTGGAGGCGGCGTTGTCGCGGAGCATCCGGCGAGGAACACTGCGCCGAGCACTAGGCAGGTACCCAGAATGCGCTTCATCGAGCTGCTATGCATGGGCTGGTTGATGGCGCGTCGGGCGATAAGTCAGTTCCTGGATCCGTCCGTCCAGCAGCTTGGACTCGACAAGTTCCAGATCGTAGTCATCGACCCCGCCAAGTACCGGGGCGGAACCGCTATGCCCGGTCAGTACCGGGAAGATGGTCACCTGGATGAAGTCCACAAGACCTGCCGCTAGCAGGGAATGGTTCATCGCCAAGCAGCCGTGGGAGCGCAGCGGCACATCTGAAGCTTCCTTGAGCTGTGCGACGACTTCCAGTGCATCAGCGCGCTCCAGCGTGGGGTTTGGCCAGGACAGCGGCTCTTCCAGTGTGGTGGAGATGACGGTGGCGGGCTTGTCGTGCAGGGCCACACCCCACGCGTCTTCAACCTCGGGATTCGCCTCGATTTCTGCCCAGAAGCGGCTGAACAGACGGAAGGTGTTGGCCCCGAAAACCATGCGGCAAGCCGGAGTGTAGAGCGCGAGGCGGTGGGCTAACAGCTCTGGCCCCTGTTTTCCCCAGTAGCCGCCCCAATCGCCGGCGGCGCTGCCGAAGCCATCGAGGCTGCTGAACACATCGAAGGTATAGGTCGCACTCATGGCGAATCTCCTGGAGCTTGAGCGTTAGATGCCCTCTACCGTACGCCCGTGCTCGCGGTGTGAAAACCAGCTAGGCCGGATTCTCAGGCAAATCCACATTCTGGGTGCGCAACTGGCCGCGGGATAGCTGCTTGCCGGTGGATTCATCGGTGATGATGACCTCCCAGAGCTGCTGGGTGCGCCCTTGGAATAGCGCGGTGGCGATTACCTGAACCCGTGCTCCGGTGGAAGGGCGCAGGAAGTCGGTGGCGTTGTGCACGCCCACGGCGAATTGCCCGCGTTCGGCCACCGCGTAGCTGGCGCCCACTGATCCTGCGCTCTCGATGATCGAGGTGTAAACGCCGCCATGCACCACGCCCCAAGGGGTGTGGTGGTTCTCGTCCAGCTGCGCGTGGCCGCGTACTTCCGTGGCCGTGATTTCGTCGAATTCCAGTCCGATGCTTTCGGTGAAGCGGCTGGTCTTGTTGGGAATCCGCGGTGCAGTGTTTTCCAATTGGTGATCCTCAGGCTAGTTCGGTGTGCTGGCTTCGAGCGCCTGGGCGCGCAGGACATTCTTCTGCACCTTACCAGTGGAGGTGCGCGGCAGATCCTGCGGGAAGACGATGGTGCGCGGCACCTTGAAACCGGCAAGCTTTTCGCGGGCGAATTCAATCAGCGTTTGCGCGTCCAGGGAGGATCCGCTGGCGCGGATGACATATGCCACCGGACGCTCGCCCCATTTCTCGTCCGCGATGCCGATGACGGCCAGGTCCAGCACCTCTGGGTGCGAGGCGAGGGCTTGCTCCACCTCGATGGTGGAGATGTTCTCGCCGCCGGAAATGATGATGTCCTTGGCCCGGTCGCGCACCTGGATGTAGCCATCCGGGTGCATGACACCCAGATCGCCGGTGTGGAACCAGCCGCCATGGAAAGCTTGGGTAGTGGCCGCTTCATCGCGGTAGTAGCCGATCATGACGTTATTGCCGCGCAGCACGATTTCGCCCATGGTCTGTCCATCCGCCGGGACATCGTTCATGTTCTCGTCAACAATGCGTGCGGACTCGGCGGTAATCATGCCAACGCCTTGGCGGGCGAGCTTCGCGGCCCGGTCCGGGCCATCGAGGGCATCCCACTCATCCTGGTACTCGCACACCGTGTACGGTCCGTATACCTCGGTGAGGCCATATACATGGACTACCTCGATGCCCAGCTTCTGCAGCTTGGAGATGATTGCCGGGGACGGGGGAGCTCCTGCGGTGGTGATGCGCAGTGGCGCATCGAGCTGGTGGGCGCGGGTGGAGTCGGCGATGATGGAGCAGACGGTCGGAGCGCCGCACAAGTGGGTGGTTCCAAGATCCTCGATGGCATCCCAAACGGAATCTTCGCGCACGCCGCGCAGGCACAGGTGCGTTCCTCCCGCTGCGGTGACGGCCCATGGAGTGCACCAGCCGTTGCAGTGGAACATCGGCAGGGTCCACAAGTAGCGGGTCTTGGCGGTGAAGCCCTGGTGGTGCGCTTCGCCCAACGAGTTCAGGTAGCTGCCGCGGTGCGAGTAGAGCACGCCCTTCGGCTTGCCGGTGGTGCCCGACGTGTAATTGAGAGTGATCGGAGCCCGCTCATCGGCGATGGCGTAGGGAAGTCTTTCATCCGAGGCTTGTGCGATTAGCTCGTCCAAGGTGGCGTCCACGGGCACGTCCGGACGTTCTCCGGCGTACTGGTCATCGGCGATCTCGATGAGCGCCTCCAGCGTTGGGTTCTCGCGGCGCAGGGTCTTCGTGTTCTCCAACAGCTCTGTGTCGGCAAGCATCAGCTTGGCAGCAGAATGATCAATGATGTATTGCAGCTCGTGGGCCGAGAGTCGGGTGTTCAGGGCAACGAGGACTGCGCCTGCCAGCGGTACGGCGTAATGCGCCATGAGCATTTCGGGAGTATTCGGTGCCAGCACGGCCACGCGGTCGCCCGGCTCAATGCGAGCCTTCAGCGCCTGGGCAAAGCGGTGCACCCGTGCTTCGAATTCTTCATAGGAGAAGCTGCGAGTTCCATGGATGACGGCGGTCTTCTTCGGATAGGCCTCGGCTGTGCGTTCCAAGAAACGCAGTGGGGTCAATTCTGAATGGTTTGCCTGAATCTCTACCATGGTGTGGCTATTCCTCAATCGTCATCGATGGTTACGGAGAACAATAAGCAGGAGTGTGACTCAATGCACTCCATGACCAATAGTGGCATGAACCTCAGCGTCATGCCGGGAAACCAAGTTTCATTACGGTGGGCGGTAGGGAATTCGCGCCAGGGCCCCGAGCCCAGGGGAGGAGTTAGTGTTCTGCCGAATCAAGAGCGGCGGAAGCCTGCTGCGATCATGGGGGCCGAGGGGTTCAAGAAGCGCGGCGTATGGCGAATAAAAGACTGCCCAAGGACTTCTGGCGGGGCCTTGGATCGAATATTGCGTCGAATATTGCGATTTGCGAAGTGAAATGTTTGACGGCTGTTCGTCATGAGCCATATCGTTTTAAACAGAATCAAGAGCATCAGCTATAAGCCCTGGCTTGCTGATCGGCAACCCTCTCAACGGTAGTGGGGTGCTCCAGGTGAGGATTCGGTTCCACACAAAATGTGCTGGAACAAGTACCGCACACGGCGCGGAACTTCAGCCCAAGCGGCTTCGAGTAACGAGAAGCCAATGCTTGCAGGCTACTGCGCGGTGGGCAAGACCCAAAGGAATCGAGCCATGTCATTGAATCTTGAACTTGACCCGTTGACCCTGCGCAAGGTTTTCGCTCAGCATCCATCAGGGGTAGCCGCCCTCTGTGCAGAACTGGATGGCGTGAAGACCGGAATTGTCGCTTCATCGTTTACCGTGGGAGTTTCCCTTGAACCTGCACTGGTGATGTTCGCCGTGCAGAAGTCCTCGAACACTTGGCCAAAGCTGCGCGAAGCTGGCCGCATTGGCGTCTCAGTGCTGAGCGAACGCAATGATGGTGTCTGCGCTCAGATTGCGTCGAAAAATGGCGACCGGTTCCGCGGAATCGATACCTATTCCTCGGATCAGGGCGCGCTCTTCGTCAACGACTCCACGTTGTGGCTGGAGACTTCGATCTACAACGAGGTCGAAGCGGGGGATCACTGGGTAGTCCTGATGGAAGTCCACGGGCACCGCACCTCCGAGCACTCGCCACAGATCTTCCATGATTCGCGGTTCCATTCGCTGCCGATTCCTGAGCTCGTATAAGCGCTTCGCATCTTCCAAAGCTCCGGCCAGATCAAATCATCGATCTGGCCGGAGCTTTTTGAATTCCGGTTAGGCGGGTTGAGCCGTTCCCCGCAGCCCTCGACACCGGCAATGCCCGTTCTCTCTCGCCACCCTGAAGACGTGGCAAGATGGCTGGCAATCTCATGGCCTGCCATCTTGGGCCAGCTGCCCCAGGCATTTGGCGATAACCTCGTCATCAAAGTATCTGTCGCGAGAAACCTTGAACTCGCCATATCCGCCACCCGCCTGGGCTGTCGAACAGAACCGCGCAGGTAGCTCATGGATCCTCGCTGCACGCTGGACCGGCCTCGGTTCGTAAGCAAATCAATAACGTGGCCACGGCCGCGGTTGATGAAGCCCTAACTGAGGAGCTCTTGGAATCCCTCAGGCAGCGAGCTGTCCAGGCGGCCGTGGCCGCCGTGACCGAACAGGTGGAGGCCAACGAGGCAGCCGAAGAAGCCCAAGACGACGAGGGCGAGGCTGAACCGGAGGAAACCCTTTACTACGGTTCCGTTGATGAGTTTGTCCGTGAGTACCTGCGCAATGTCTATCGCCGGGCGATCAACGGCCGGTCGCGGGTCTGGGCTGCCCGGTGGTGGGAATATGACGAGGCAGTGATCCGTCTGGAAGCGCTGTGGCGTTCCTGGGAACATCTGCGCATGGACCCCAGCACCGGCATGAGCGTGTGGTGGCGTGACCACGCGGACCACCATATGGCGGTCTTGCTGGACCCGGATGGGCCGTTTTCCTCGGCAGCGGACACCGACGAAAACAAGTCCAAAAAAGGGCAGCCGTTGCCTTATGCAGCGCCGCCGGAGGGCTTGTTCCCTGACCAACGTCAAATCCACCTTCCAGTTGTTGAACCTCCAAAAAAATATTTATTCTAGTGGGTAAGTTTCTTTGATATAGTAACTACGACTGATCAGAGACGGATCTTGTAGTCGATCTTGACTTCGGTCGTGCAAAGCTCCTGCGCATCAATTTTCAGCGCCAAATCTCATTTGGCGAATGGAACTTGGAAGTTAGGAGCAATAACTCAGGGCATGTGAAAATGCGATTCTTCGTGTTTCCACAGGGCCTCAATCAAAAGGAAAAATATGTCAAGCGTTACCTCAGAAAAGAGCACGGTCCAAGCGATCTCGGCAGGAAAAGGGATCATCGTACTTGCGGCAGTCACGGCGTCACTCACCATCCTTCTGGTAGCATCCGCTGTAATGCCAGAGGCACTAGTTGCCTTCTTTGGCTTTACCACGGCCAATGCAACGGCAGCGGCAACAGCAATTCTCGCTGGCATGGATGTTGCGACCGCGGTCTCGCTCTTCGGTGGTGCCACTGTTATCGGTGGTGCTGCCTTGGCTATGCTCCGCCGCGCTATTGGCAAGAAGGCTCTGGTTAAGTAGAAACGATGGGCGGACCGACAAGCTGTCGGTCCGCCTTCGAACCTATGACACATTATTTAAAGGGTCTTTTTGCAAGGCAGCGCTTAGCATTATGCATTGGAGCGTTGCTGTGGCTGGGCGCCGTAGCAGCCGGTATTGCAACGGTACCTCTTGAACAAGAGAGTCATTCAGGTTTGGTTCCGGCATCACCTTCATGGGCCCTATGGTGGAGCATATTATCGAACAATGCAATCATTGCTCTGCTGGCCTTTGCAGGAATTTTGACCTTCGGCATCATCACGGTGTTGTATGCCCTTGCGTCGGGCTTGCTTTTTGGCCATTTTCTGGCACAGGCAGTCAACCTCGCTGGCTTGCTCGGCGTTATTCGAGGGGTTGGACCACACGGGATAGTTGAATTTCCGGCCATTATTATCGCGATTTCAGCAGGGATCTCGCCTCTGGCTTATTTTCTACGGACTGCTCTCGGAGGCAGAAAAGAACCTAGAGAAAACCTGTTTCAGGCCGCACAGGGCGTAATCCTTGATGCGGTCTCCCTACTTTGCATCTCCCTCCTCATGATCGTTATAGCCGCAACTATAGAAACTTGGGTTACTCTCCTATGACACAGAACGACCTTTCCAGCAAAACCTCACTTCTCAACAGCAGGTTTGCTTGGCCTTTGACTATGCTTCTGATCGGGGTCAGTGTTTTCATGCTGATGGGCAGGTTCGTCGGGGTCTACGAACATGAAGTGTCGCTGAAGCTACCTGAAGCACAGCCTGCTGAAATTCGACTTGGGGCCGTCACCGCACTTATCACCAGCGCCCTGCTAAACTCCGTAATCCTTGTTTTACTAACTGCATTTGCCGGTTTCCTCACAGCTCGACTCAATGCGCGTCTTGACGGCGCTGAAACAACCCGCACAACCCGCCGCTCCATTTCGGTAATGGTTGGTCTGTATGTAGCTTTCAGAAGTCTCGGATGGTACCTAGCCTCAGTCTTCGGAGTCGTCGTGCCGACGATAATGGATTCATTCTTTGAGGCTGATATCTCGGTGCTGGTGGTCTATTTTGGTGGAGTTCTGCTACTGGCGCGCGAAGGCGGATCGAGAAAATCAGTGTTCATCGTACCCCTGGTTCCAACCGCCTTGTTTGCGATCGCTTTTTCCGTACTATAAAAATAATAAATCATCTGAACAAAAACCATTAGGGTTTTAAATATGAATAACGTAATCAAAAAAAATAGAACTCGTAATATTTTTTACGGAGCGCTGATAGCACTTTTCCTAACTGCATGGGGACGAGCCGCAATATATTATACAAACCGTGAAGCTATCCAAGAAATGTCGCGATTGAGTCCAGTTGTTGCAAATAATAACCGCGACTTCGTTATCTCTATTCAGGACCCTGCCAACATTGCTTGGATCGCAGCTCCAGTCATTGTTACAGTATTGGCCCTGGTGCCGCTGTTCCTTGGAATTGGGCATCTAGTGCTCATTGGAATTAACGGAGTTATTGGCGCCGTCCTCTTCGCTATCGGAGTTTTCTTTCCAACAACGATCTCGTCGAAAATTCTGGCTGCACTATTCCTGGTTGCACTGATAACCGTCGTTTATCTCGTGGTAGCCAAAGCGGATAAAATCATTAGCTCGGGAAATGCCCAGCGAAGTTCCGAGTAGGAAACAACGAGAACCGACTATGCGTCGCATCAGAAAATTCCCAATAATTGCCGCAGTGCTGGTCTCTGATCGGCGACGGCAACTTAATATGTTGAATGGACGTTCACTTCCATTCCGGGTTCAGATCGCGGGCGTTGTGCTCATCATCCTCTGTATCGTTCTTGCCGGAGCAGTCGTTTTCACTGTTTCCACTCAAGTTGGTAGATTTGCCCCTTTAAACAGCACCACACAGCCCACGTTTCTTCTCATATCGTGGTTCGTGTGGGTGATTCTTCTTGTCGCGCTTGCTGGGAGTATAGATCCAGAATCAGCAAGAGCAGTTAATGAACCAACTGATGCGGCAGTGCTGAGTTCCTTCGAAGTTCTACGCCGACATTTGATATGGTCCCGCCTCTTGATCCCCATGATGGCCAGAGTGCTGGGGATGAGCTTATTCTCCTGCTTAGCCTTTGGCCCGTGGTTGGCATCTTCCAACGCAGGGGTTGAAATGCTCCCTATTGTTTTTGCAGTGCTATTGAGCACCATAGTAGGCGGAAATTGTATTGGAATGGCAGCAACTTTGTTGTTGACTCGATGGGGCAAGGCGTCAACCATTTCGGTCAGACACATAATAATGACGCCCATTCTGGCAATGCTTCTTGGTACTTGGCTTGGACCCAGCGTCAGACAATTCTCGGAGACCAGAAACATAGTCGAATCAGGCTACACCGTATTGGCTGAAATCATCGCGTCATCCCGACCAGACTGGTGGGAAGATCTTTTCCAGACTTCGCCAGTTGCTGTAACAACATACTGCATTGTTCTAACCGGCCTTTCGATCCTTCTTCTTGGCGGTGTGGCGCTGTCGCTGCTCAAAGGCCCTGAGTCTCAAGCTGGATTTAAAGTAGATGATGACCAACGAGCCTCATCTCACGTTTCCCTTGCGATGTCCAAAATGTTCAAAAACATTGCTCTGCGTCGGTCCATGGCATTCCGAGTGCTTGCCAGCGTCATTACCAAGGACGTATTAGCTTGTTTCCGCCAAGATCGGCTCGCGCTCAGAAAGGCCTATCTGACCTTTCTCGGAGGCCTGGCACTCTTGGGGTCCGGCATCGGGGCTTATCTGTCCCTTGATGGCAGGGCTGTTCTGGATGCTCCACTGATTCTGAGTGGCACTCTTATAACGGCATTCATGGTCCTCGCGGCCGATGGATCCGTGCAGATTTCAAGTATCGAGGCTGAACGAAACAATTGGCAGATGCTGTGTTTGATGCCACTGACAACACGCCATCTGCGGGCTACGAAAATCTGCTCCTTTGCAATGGTTACAATCATTATTTCAATGCCGGGAGTGGTCGGAATTGTCTTACTCACATCAGGCCAGACAAGTCAGATGTGGATTCTTTTGGCAATCTCTACTTCCATCAGTCTTTTAGCAGGGCTCAGTTCGGTTTTGACGCAGGTTCTGTCCCCCCTCACCGAAGCCAACTCCATGCGCGTTATTGAACGATCACCCGTGGCGGATCTAGTACAACCAATACTTATTTCTTCTGGTGCTGCCGTAGTAATTTCGTGTGTCGCACTTATGCCGTCACCAGCACTACAGGGACTCGTTGGCTTGGTTCCTCTGGCTTTGACTGTGGTCTTTGTAGTAACACTATTTTTCAAAAACAATAGGGAAGATGTCAAAGTGTATGTTTAGCCTAAAAAACATCAGCGTCCGTTACGGTGAAAATCTTGCCATAGATGACGTGACGGCAGCGTTCGAACCGGGTGATTTTATCGGTATTTTTGGGCATAATGGATCTGGGAAAAGCACCTTACTCAAAGTTATCTCCGGACTTGAGAGGTCCACCTCTGGAAGCATTCTTGTGAATCAACAGGAAATGTCTCAAAATATTCTGAAAAGCCATGCCGTCTTTATTCAAGACAGCCC
Source organism: Arthrobacter sp. JUb119 (assembly GCF_024807995.1). Classification (NCBI taxonomy): domain Bacteria; kingdom Bacillati; phylum Actinomycetota; class Actinomycetes; order Micrococcales; family Micrococcaceae; genus Arthrobacter; species Arthrobacter sp. JUb119. The sequence goes on along the minus strand of NZ_JANUFE010000005.1, from coordinate 212,339 downwards.
CGCCCTATACGATTATCTAAGCATCAGGGAGAACGTAGGGTTTGCTTGTTCAATTTGGGGTGAGGATGTATCAGAAACACTAAATAGACTTCTCTTATTCGGTGTGCAGAGCGATTTTGAAACGTTGGTAAAAAACCTTTCTTTGGGCACCAGAAAAAAGATGGGTTACGTGCTATCGACTTTAAAAAAAGGTCCTCTTTTCATACTCGATGAACCCTTTAACGGTTTGGATGCAGAAACCGTTAAGCTGGTTGCCCGCGATCTGCGTCTGGCTAAGGAACGGGGAAGAACTGTCGTGATGACCGCCCATGACCCAAGTCCGATCCTCGACTTGCTGGATCGGCAAATTGTCTTGGAATCCGGGCGGGTACTGGATGACGTTCCGAGACCTTTCAATGGGCCGCTGTCTACTGCAGAATTCCAGGCAAAATGATCACCGCATCAGGTTTGACAAAAAGTTTCGGTGGGAAAAATGTCGTTCGGGAAGTTGACCTAAATGTAGATTCGGGTCAGGTACTAGGATTCATTGGACCCAACGGTTCCGGAAAGACAACAACTCTTCGCATGTTGGTAGGACTTTGCCGGCCGGATGCCGGCTCTGCTCTACTCAACGGTGTGCCGGTGCCACGGATGACTTCGCCCCTTAAAAGTGTAGGTGTCCTCATCGATGCCGCTGCACCTTTCCCGGGCAGGACCGCGTTCGAGCATCTATATGCGTCTGCCTTGGCATCTGGGCTTCGACGCTCTAGGGTCTTGGCTGTGCTTGAAGAAGTCGGCCTGCTGGCAGCCAGAAATACTAAAATTAAACATCTTTCCTTGGGAATGCGGCAAAGGCTGTCCTTGGGTGTGGCTTTCGTGGCGTCCCCGCGTATTTTGATCCTCGATGAGCCGCTTAATGGGCTGGATCCTGAGGGCATCAGATGGTTTAGGGATCTCGTGAATCAATGGAGGAGCGAGGGGCGGACGGTACTCATTTCGAGCCATTTGATGAGTGAACTTTCGCCCATAGTAGATAAGGTCGCTGTCATCAAAGACGGTGCAATTGTTTTCCAGGGCTCCGTCAAGTCTTTGAACAGAGTCGCCGGCGAGCCAGGTTTCATATTACGTTCCGAGGAATCAAAGAGGTTGAGGACAATGTTGGACGGCCTAAACATTGGATGGAAGGAGCTGGAAAGTGAGACTACTCTGATACAGATGGTGGACATAAAACAGGTCGCGCGGTTAGCTGCGGAGGCATCCATCCCAATGTATGAAATCTGCTGGACCGAGCCCTCTCTTGAGCAGGCCTATTTCTCTTTAACCACGGGCATGCACAATGCATCCGTCTAAGCTAAACATCGGGGCCGAGCCGACTTATCCAAAGCCTACTACCAGGCAAGCGGCCAAGAAGAATCGGCCGCGGACCGACTGGTCGATAGCTGATTCAAGAAACCTTTTGTACTCCGAGCTCTTCAAGATACTTACCTGTAGATCGACAATGGGTGCTGCACTGTTCATCGTCGTCCTGACCGCCGTCATCTCTTGCGGATCAGCCTGGGCTGCTTCCCTTCTCATGATGGGTAGCAACGAGGTAGGAAACGACCTGCAAACCCACGATTTCCAAACCGCCGGTGTAAGTATCGGTCAAGTAGCAGCCGTGGTGCTCGGCGTACAGGCCTACTGCACGGATTGCACCGGGCCACATGCTACTGCTTCATTCTGTATCATTTCGCGACGCGCGGTGTTTGTACTGCACAAAGCTGTTACCGTGGGCGCGATAGCTTTCTGTTCCGGTTTGCTCGCTACCATCATCAGCGCATTCTCAATGGCTCTGGTCTCACCTGATATATCGCCGATACAAGATGGCTTGTCTTATCCAGTGTTTGGAGCAGCCCTCTATTTTGCGATGGTGTCAATCATAGCCATGAGCGTTTCTGCACTGTTCCAGGGAAACATACTGTCCATGGCGGTAATCTTTGGTTTCTCCCTTTTTGGTGCCCCAATTTTTTCGCGTTGGCCTGAAACTTCCATTCTCGTGCCGTATTTTCCTGACGTCGCGGGATCACAAATGTTAATCGCTCGGGAAGGCGTTGCGCTGTCCCCCGTACTAGGCGGTACCGTGATGGCTGCCTGGACTTTGGCGCTGTTGATAGCGGGGATCGTTCGGCAAAGGTTTACCAACATATCTTAAAGTTAAGTCCGTGAACCTGCAGGTAGGCATCGACCATCTTTTGATAAACGCAGAGTGGCAGCGAATTGCCGGCAACCCTCGGATGGGGTTTCCGAGCCATGCAAAGGCTGCGCATCACAAATGAAACCGGCGCTTTATGGGGTCTTCACTGGCGCGCGTCGCGGACGCGAAGTGGCGAGAGTGCGCCGGCAGCCCAGTCGCTGATCCAGGTTCGCCCGCCGAGTCGTTGCACACATTAAGTTATCCACCGCCCCCGAACGCAGAAACCCTCGCCGATTGTGGACTACTGAAAGATCCGGCCTTGCTGGCGAATTTAATCCACGGTGACTTAGGGTTTTGTAAATTCACCAGTATCCACAAGGTTATCCACAAAACTGTGGACAAGACATGGGCAAATGTGTGCAAAGGGTGAAAAACCCCGGGAACTGGGCGATTAAGGGTGTTGATAACCTTGGGCCGGTTGGCGTGAGCTTCAATGAATTAAGTTTCTGTCCACAGGTGTGCGAATACAAACAACCAAGTCAACAGATATTAATGATACGTAGAGTGGGGTAATCCACAGAGTTCTCCCCAGACTGTGAACAGGGAACTCCACAGGTAGAGGAGTGTTATCCACATATTCTGTGGATAATGAGGTTTACGCCTGTTAATAACAGCCCTAGTGTTGGGTTCGGGAGAGAAATATCCACAGGCGCCTGACATCCAAATGTCCGTATCGACTGACACGATGAAGCGTTGCCATGAGGCAAGGATAATTTTTCCCAGCGGGTCAATAGGGGATGGAAGTGTCTGCAATGAGTGCTGAGCCGGTTTACGAAGGACGAGATTCCGACGCAGGGCGCAAGCCGCCACAGGATATCGAGGCCGAGATGTCGGTCCTCGGTGGCATGATGCTCTCCAAGGACGCCATTGCTGACGTCGTTGAATCCATTCGCGGCACCGACTTCTACCGTCCCTCCCACGAATCAATTTACGAGGCGATTGTCGACCTCTACGGTCGTGGCGAACCAGCCGATGCGGTCACCGTAGCCGACTTGCTGACCAAGCGCGGCGAGATCTCGCGCATTGGTGGCGCCGCCTACCTTCACAATCTCATCCAGCAGGTTCCAACTGCAGCCAACGCCGGGTACTACGCAGAAATCGTGCGCGAACGCGCCGTGCTGCGCCGATTGGTTGACGCCGGAACGCGTATTGTCCAGATGGGCTACTCTCCAGATGGTGAAGTTGATGCGATCGTCAACGAAGCCCAGGCAGAGGTCTACAAGGTGGCCGAGAACCGCAGCAGTGAAGACTACGTGCGCCTTTCGGACATCATCGAAGACACCGTTGATGAAATCGAGAACGCGGCCAACGCGGGCGATGGCATTACCGGTGTGCCCACCGGATTCTATGAATTCGACGAGCTGACCCAGGGCCTGAAGGGCGGCCAGATGATCATCATCGCCGCCCGTCCTGCGGTGGGCAAGTCAACCTTCGCGCTGGACTTCGCCCGTTCTGCTGCCATCAAGCACAATATGGCCACCGTGTTCTTCTCCTTGGAAATGGGCCGCAATGAAATTGCGATGCGCCTGCTCTCGGCCGAAGCATCCATCCAGCTCCAGGATCTGCGCAAGGGCTCGGTGGAAGACGCGCAGTGGACCAAGATCGCCACGACCATGGGCCGGCTGAACGAAGCCCCGTTGTTCATTGATGATTCGCCGAACATGTCCATGATGGAAATCCGTGCCAAGTGCCGTCGCCTCAAGCAGCGCAACGAGCTGCGCATGATCATCCTGGACTACCTGCAGCTGATGAGCTCGGGCAAGCGTGTGGAATCGCGCCAGCAGGAAGTTTCCGAGTTCTCGCGTAACCTCAAGCTGCTCGCCAAGGAACTCGACGTTCCGTTGATTGCGCTGTCGCAGCTGAACCGTGGTTCCGAGCAGCGTACCGACAAGAAGCCAATGGTTTCGGACCTGCGCGAATCGGGCTCGATTGAGCAGGACGCCGACATGGTGATTTTGCTGCACCGTGATGACGTCTACGACAAGGAAAACCGTCCGGGCGAAGCTGACGTGATTATCGCGAAGCACCGTGCCGGTCCGACCAAGACCATCACCGTGGCCTTCCAGGGCCACTACTCGCGCTTCAACAACATGTCCACCGAGGGTTAGTCCCAGTCAGAACTCATATGGCACCTACTAAGCCAGCGAATTGCTGGCTATAGTGGGTGCCATGTTCGCTTCGATGCAGGCTTTGCTGTGGGGCACTGTGGCCGGCTCGGCCCTGCTGCTGGGATCTGGCGCGGCCTGGTGGCTGAAGATCCCCAAGGTCTGGGTCAGCGCCATCATGGCCTTCGGTGCCGGGGTCCTGGTCAGCGCACTGGCCTTCGAGCTGGTGCTCGAAGCCTATGAAACCGGCGGCCTCGTTGCGACGCTGGGCGGCGTGATCGTGGGCGCTGCCTTGTATTTCGGCGCGAACCGGCTGCTGGCCTGGAGAACCTCAAAGCGGCAGGCGCAGCGCGCAGGAGAGCAGGAGTCATCGGGAACCGCGCTCGCGGTCGGTGCACTCATCGACGGCATTCCCGAGTCCGTGGCCCTTGGACTTTCCGTGGTCGCCACCGCGAGCATTAATCCGGCGATGCTCATCGCCATATTCATCTCCAATGTCCCCGAGGGGCTGGCGAGTACCGCACAGATGAAAGCGTCCGGGCGCAAGGGGTCCTCGATCGTTTTGCTCTGGGGATCGATAGCCATTTCCTGCGGCATCGCTGCCTTCCTCGGAGCGCTGCTGCTGGAATCCATGCCCGGTGAAGTGCTGGCCTTCGCCACCGCGGTCGCTGCCGGAGGCATCTTGACGATGATCGCCGACACCATGATTCCGGAAGCCTACAAGGTGGAGCTCGACTACACAGGGTTGCTGGTGACCTCGGGCTTCCTGGCGGCCTTCAGCCTGCACGTGATCGGCGGCTAGGGGAAACCTGAGATCATGGATGCATGCCCCTGAACCGCAGCAGCCAATCAGCCGAGCGCGCCGAGTCAACGATCTATGCTCCGCAGTATCTTGCCACCACCCTTGGCATGTTCGTGCTCGTCTTCCTGGTCGCTTTCGAATCCATGGCCGTGACCACGGTAATGCCACTGGTCAGCGAGCTGCTGGAGGGCGAACGCTACTTCGCCCTGGCCTTTGCCGCGCCAATCGCCAGCGGGATGCTGGGGATGGTTGCCGCCGGAGAAGTCACCGACCGGTGGGGGCCCAAGCACCCGCTGTCCATCGCCGTGGCCGTTTTCTGCATTGGGCTGCTGATCTGCGGTTCAGCCGAGAACATGCAGGTCCTGATTGCCGGGCGCATCTTGCAGGGAATTGGCGGTGGCGCGATCACCGTCGCCATCTACGTGCTCATTGCCCGCGCGTATCCTGCGCATCTGCATTCCAAGATCTTCGCCCTGTTCGCTACCGCCTGGGTGGTCCCGGCGATGATCGGCCCCTGGCTGGCCGGCTTGATGGCCGTGCACCTCGGTTGGCGCTGGGTGTTCTCCGGCGTGGCGGTGCTGGTGGTTCTCGCGTTCTGCGGGATCGTGCCGGCGTTGAAGTCGCTGAGCTCCCAGCGCAATCCGGACCTGGGGCCGATTTCCAAGAAGCGGCTGATGCTGGCCGGCCTGGCTGGACTGGCTGTCATCTGCATGAACTTGCTCGGCAATGCGCAGGGCAGCTGGTCCCTTCTGGGACTGGTCTTGGCATTGGCGGTAGCCCTTGCGGCGATTCGCCCGCTGCTGCCCCAGGGCACGTTCAGCTTGGCCAAGGGGCTGCCGTCCACCATCATGACCCGCATCTTCGTGGCCGGGGCCTTCTTCGGCGTGGAAGTCTATCTGCCGTACCTGCTGCGCGAGGATTACCAGCTGGGTCCCGACCGGGCGGGCCTGATCCTGACGGCCTCGGCATTGTGCTGGTCGGTGGGTTCATGGCTGCAAGGAAAGCTGGGGGATAAGGTGGAATCCTCCACCTGCATCACCGTGGGTGCGATCGCCGGCAGCGTAGCGATTTCAACCGCATTGGCCACCGCGATCTTCCATCCGCCGGTCCTCGTGCTGGTCTGCGGATGGGCCGTGGGCGGCTTCGGCATGGGGATGATCTTCCCGCGGCAAAACGTGAACATGCTGGCCCTGTCTGCCAAGGATGAACAGGGATTCAACTCATCGGCAATGACCGTGGCCGACTCCCTGGGCAACGCCGGAACCACCGCCATCGGTGGCGTCATCTTCGCGATGGCCGCCACCGGGATGGAGTTCATCTCGGTCTTCAGCTTCAGCCTCTTGCTGATTCTGGTCCTGATCGCGATCTCGCCGCGCACCAAACCTGTTGCGCAGCCAGCAGCCTGACTACGCTGGGATCATGGACACAGAGCTTCCCAAGACGAGCAACCCCGCCGCCAGGGCTTTCGAGCAGGCCGGCATCACCAGTCTCGAGCAGGCGGGGCAAGCCGGCACCGCGGCGCTGCTCGCGCTGCACGGCGTCGGCCCGAAAGCCATCCGCATCCTCCGCGACGAGCTGGCCGCACGCGGCCTCAAGATGAACCCCTGAGATCTCCGGTTTAGCCGCGCGGCAGGATGCCCAGGTGGTCCTTGTCCGGTTCCACGATATGCTGCGCATACTCGGTGTGCTTGGCAACGTAGGCCTTCACGTACGGGCAGACCGGAACGATCCTGGCACCGCTGGCGATGGTGTTCTCCAGCGCGAATTTCACCATGACGCTGGCTAGGCCCTGTCCGCCGTATTCCTCATCCACGGTGGTGTGGAAGAAGATCCGCTCGACGCCTTGGGCCCCATCAAAATCGCGGTAGTGCGCCGCTCCGATGATCTTGCCGTCATCGTCGAGGGCGAAGCGCTGGCGCTCGGGCAGGAATACTGGTCTGATGTCGCTCATTGGGAGTTCCTTACTGGTTAGGCGGGGTTCACGCGCGGGCGCAGGCGAACGGTGGGAAGTGCTGGAGCCGGCAAGGCTGCCGGAGTATTAGGCGGGAAAGGCCCGAAGCGATCCTCGGAGGCATCCCCGGGCTCGGCCCCGATCTCGGCCTGCCATTGCGCGCGGAACGCGAGGACTTCCTCATGGGTGCGGCCTACGAAGTTCCACCACATCAGGATGTCTTCCTTCAGCGGCTCTCCGCCGATGAGCAGCGCCAGAACCGGCTGGTCCCCGGACTTCAGGCGCAGGGTCGTGCATCCCGCACGCACGAACCCGAGATCGCGTGGAGCGAGTTCATGGCCGTTGACTTCAAGATTGCCGGAGTCCAGGAGGATCCCGTGCTCATGGTGCCCGGGGACAACCACTTCGATCTCGGTGTTCGGTTCAAGGCGCAGTTCGGCGCCACCGAGCTCGGTGTGCGTCTTCACCGGGGAGGTGGACGACTTGCCCGACACCCCGTAGGTGCCAAGGAAGACCGACAGCGACCAGCCGGGAGCGGTGAGCGCTTCCGGGCGGTAGTTCTCAAAAGTATGTTCCATATCCCGTGCATGATCCGGCAGCGCGGTCCATAACTGGGCGCCGTGAAGGATGGTGGTGTCTTCGGTGAGGATCTCCGAATGGCTGATTCCGTGCCCGGCGGTCATCAGATTGACCTCGCCGGGTCGCACGGTCGCCTTGAACCCGGCCGAATCCATATGGTTGATCTCTCCGGTGAAGAGCCAAGAGACAGTCTGCAGTCCGGTGTGCGGGTGACGAGGCACGTTCATCCCGCCGGTGACTGCGACATCGTCAGGACCGTAATGGTCCAGGAAGCACCAAGCGCCGATCAGGCTGCGCTGCTTTTGCGGCAGTGTCCGGAAGACCGTCATTGCCCGCGGACCGCCCAAGGGCACTTCGCGTGGTTCCAGGATTTCAACCTCTGCCTGGGAACGCACTGCACTGCAGCCGATCTCCTCAGGCCGGTGCTCAAGATTGCTCATATGCCAAGGCTATTCACTGTGGCCCGCTTTGACTACTTGCGCCACCGATTCGAACGCAACTGGAATTGGCGCTGCGACCCGGGGCAGCTTTCGGCCCGGGCACGGTATTCTCGACCGCGGTACGATCAATGCAGTGGTATTAGGCATCTTTCAAGGAGCTTGCGACAACGTGGACAGTGCTATTCTTCGCGACGAAGATCTTCTCAAGCTGGAAAAGCAGGTGTGCTTCGGCCTGGCCGTAGCCTCGCGCTCGGTGATCTCGGCATACAAGCCCGTGCTGGATCCGCTGGGGCTGACGCATCCCCAGTACCTGGTGATGCTGGCCCTTTGGGACTTGGGGCCGATCAGCGCCCGTGCCCTCAGCGGGCATCTGCACCTGGATCCGGGAACGCTTTCCCCGTTGGTCAAGCGCCTCGAAACTGCCGGTTTGGTGGCAAAGACGAAGAACCCGGACGATGAGCGGGCCGTCATCATTCAGCCCACCGAGAAGGGTGCCGCGCTGCGTGCTGAAGCGGTGGAGGTGCCGCGCGAAATGATGGCCCGGCTTGCCCTGACCGACAAGGATGTGCTGGAGCTGCGCGGCATCCTGGACCGCATTATTGCTGCAGGTTCGAACGCTCCGAAAAGCTAGAACCCCATTTAGTTGGTGCACCAACTAATGACGTATGATTGAAGTGCCAGTACTCGCAAACCCAATGACCGAAGAGGACGACGATCATGGATGAATCACCCCTGCCGATCATTTCCGATACCACCGGACTAAGCGTCGGCTACCGCATATTCTGGCGTCTGAAGTACTTGGGATTGTCCATCTTCGGTCCGGCCGAGCGCCGTGTCCTCGCCAGCCCTCGCGAACGCATCAAATGGGACCGCGCAATGAAGGTCATGCGCGCCCATGAAGCTGCCGGAACCTCGCCGGATGAGCAAACGGTGTACACCGCGAGCCGCATGGAGCCTCGCCGTCCGCAGGGATAGCGGCGCCCGCAGGTGAACCTGATGGCGGGCCGCGATAATATTGACCTTATGGAACCGATGACTGAACTCGTAGTCGCCCGGCAATTTTCCGCACCGAAGAACGCCGTTTGGGCTGCCTTCGTCGAGCCGGAAATCATCGCCCAGTGGTGGGGTCCCGATGGCTGGCTTGTCGAGGAAGATTCCGTCGTATTCGAAGCCAAGGTCGGCGGCCGGCATGAGCTGAATATGGTGCAGGCTGAAAACCCGGATGCCAAGGTGCCGCTCAAGGCGGTCCTGACGTCTTTCGACGAGTACGAATGCCTGGTCAGTGCCGACGGCCCGCACGAAATGACCTTGGACCTCGTGATCGAAACCCGTATCGAATTCAAGGAATTCGCCGGGCAGACGATGCTGACGCTGACCCAAACCCCATTGCCTTATGAGGTTCTCGAATCCAGCACCAAGGCATGGAATTCCGCTTTTGCGAAGCTCGAAGCGCTGCTGGCGGAATTCTTCTAGGCCTTTAGTACGGCAGGGGAAGAACCAGCACAGCAGCTGCGAACGCCTGCCAGTTTCGCGCTCTTGCCGGCGGAGTCAAAGCGCAGCACGTGGCTGAAAGGCGTTTCGCTGCGGCCACTGGCGCAGTTCTGGCAGGTTCATGCCGTGTAGCGCAACCAGAATCCCATGATGATCTGATGGCGCGGAGCATTGCCGCACGCAACCGGAGCATCGACTTGCACGCCAATTTCTTCCTCCGGTTGCCTGCGCCCTAGCCTCGCCCGATGTAGGGCATTCCGCCAGCAGTGATGGTGAATTGGTTGATGGAGGTACCGAGCGGAACCCCGGCGATGTGCGCAACGGCCTCAGCGGCTTGGGCCAGCGGGAATGTCGGCTCGACGAGCCGTTGGCCGCCCGGTTGCAGGGCACCCTGGGTGGCACCGAAATCATCGAGCAGGTCACTGGCGGTGTTGCCGATATCGAGCTGCGTGGCCCTGATCCGGTGCTCCCGTCCATCAAGTTCAAGGCATTTGGTCAAGCCGGCGATGCCGTGCTTGGTGACGGTATAGGCAACGGAGTTCACGCGCGGAACCTGCGCTGAAATCGATCCATTGTTGATGATGCGTCCGCCGTCGTTGGCCTTGAAATGGGCAAAGGCCGTGCGGGCCGCGTTGATGGCCCCGGTGAGGTTGATCCGGCAAACCTCATCCCACTGGGCCGGACTCAGCTCATCGATGGCTGCCGAGGGACCGAAAATCCCGGCATTATTGAACAGCGCATTGACCGTGCCGAAACGTTGCGCCGCTTCGGCAAACAGGTGTTCCACAGCCTGCGGATCACTAACATCCGTGGGAACCACCAAGGCGGAACCGTGGCCTTGCGCCGTCTCATGCAGGTTAGCCGCGGTGCGCCCGGCGAGCACCACATTCCATCCCTGCGCCAGCAGTAGGCGTGCGGTGGCGCGGCCAATGCCTGATCCTGCGCCGGTGATGGCAATCGTGCGCGGGGCCTGCGGGACTCCAGATGCGTGGGACATTAATTCTCCTTGCGGAAAGCTCAACAGTGATCGGACGAGGCGCGTGGTCTCATCCTAGGAATTTGCGCCGCCAAACCCCAGTTTTCGCCTGCATGTTGCGAAGCGCCCCCGAGCGCATTTCCCGGATCAGCCTGGCAAGCAACTAACCTTGAAGTGCTCGGTCCCCGCGACCCCGGCCGAACATTCCCTAAGGAGGCTTGTGTTCCTCGACGTGCTCTATGGCGTGCTGCCGCTGTTCTTCGTCATGCTCATCGGCTACGGCGCCAGCCATGCACCCAAATTCCCGGCCAGCGTGGAACCGGCACTGAATGTGTTCGTCTTCTATGTCGCCTTGCCGGCGCTGCTCTACAAGGTGGTAGCCCGGGCGGATATCAGCGAAGGCGTGCCGCTCGCATTCCTGTGGATCAGTATCGTCTCCGCGCTGCTTTTCGCCCTGCTCAGCTGGCTGGCTTTCCGCTATCTGCTGCGCGCAAACCGGGCGCGGGCGCTCGCCGGCATGCTGACCACCAGCTTCGGCAACGTGTCGTACTTGGGAATCCCGATTATCCTCGGCGTCATGGGCACAGAAGCCGGGTTCGCCGCGGGCATGGGGCAACTGGTCCACAACATCATCTTCATGGTCGGATTCCCCATCCTCGCCCAAATTCTCTTGCCCAACGGCAAAGGAGGCCAGCATCCGGCAAGCGCCGCGCGCATCGCCCGGACCATCCGCAATGCCCTGGTTTGCAGCCCGGTCACCTGGGCCATGGTCCTTGGCGGCACGGTAGCAATCCTCGGTGTGCCCGTACCACGGCCGGTGGACGACACCGTTGACCTGATATCCGCCGCGGCCGCCCCGGGGGCGCTCTTCGTCATCGGCATGTCGCTGAAGCGGACCATTGACCGTTCGCGTGCCAGGAAGCATGCACCGGTTGCTCCGGATGGCTCTGGGGCTGGCGGCAGCTGGGCGAGAACCTCCATCGCGGCCATGGTGCTGGGCAAACTCGTGGCGATGCCATTGCTGACGGTGGCCATGCTGCTTGTTTTCGCCCCGGATCTGGATCGCATCTGGTTCAATGCCGCGGTGCTCATGGCGGCCATGCCGGTCAGCGCAACCGCCTACATCATGGCCCAGAACGACACCGGGGATGGCGAGCCGACCGCGGTGGCCATCGTGATCACCTGCGTCCTGTCGGTCATTGCCTTGCCGGTGCTGGCTCAATTGGTACTGAAGTAGTCCCCGCGCTTTCCTTGACCTTTGCCCCGGTGCGGGGACAGTCTTGTAGCAGCACAGGCTAATCAGCCCGGAGTATCCAGCCCGAGAGATGAGATGCAGGGATTTGATGAAGAAGTTTTCGCTGGCCGCCATCGCCCGAACCCAGCTGAGGGAAGCCGCGGATGCAACCAATGGCCGAGCTGCCAGCACGGTTTTCGGCGGACATGAGCACACCCTGCGCCAAACCGTCATTGGGCTCACGGCCGGCACCGAGCTGCAAGAACATGTGAATCCCGGCGAAGCGACACTGCTGGTCCTCCAGGGCAGGGTCACCGTTTCATCCATGGGCAACCAGTGGGAGGGGCGCAGCCAGGATCTCATTGTGCTTCCCGAGGGGAGGCTGAAAATCAGCGCCACGCAGGATTCCAGCGTGCTGCTCACCGTAGCCAAGATCGATCGCTAGGGGACACCAAAATGCGGGCCAGTTCACATCCATGAACCGGCCCGCATCTGCAGGGGAGAAGGACTGATTAGACGCTGACCGCGTCCTTCTCCCGGTCTCCAGTGCCGCTTTCGCCGGCCGCGGCTTCGGCGTCTGCCAAGTCCCCGGCTTCAGCGTCGATGGCGTCGGCGGATGCCGCGGCTTCGCTCGCCTTGGCTTCAAGCGCCCGGCCTTGCAGCGCGGCGAGCTCCTCGGCGGAAACCGGGTGGCTGGAGGTCTGCACCGGCTTGAGCTGGTCGATGACCATGGTCACGGCCAGGCAGGCCAAGGCCCAAATGGCCAGGACCACCAGGTGGGAGCCGAGCCCGACCCCGTCGAAGTAGACGATCGCGCGGATGGCTTCGACGGCAGCCGGCATCGGCAGGATGTCGTGCAGGATGGTGAAGATGCGCGGTTCCATGTAGATGGACAGCCCGCCATTGGAGGCGGGGACGCCCAGGAACATCACGATCAGCATGGTCGGGACCAGGCAGACCATGCCCAGCAGGCGGTTGAATACCGTGGTGAGCATGGCCACCGCGAAAATAGCGAGCATGCCGACGCTGAACAGCTGCCCGAAGTGGCCCTCCACTGCCCCGGTGAACGGGCCGGCGATCAGGCAGAGCACGGCGGACATGAAGGCCGAGTACACGGCCACCAGCGGGACCAGTTTCTGCAGCGGGGCCATGTGCGGTGCCGCGGTGGCGCCGACCATGATGACCATGAAGCCTGCCATCACCCAGCCCATGCCCAGGTACATGGCCACGGTGCCCATATTGTCGTGCTCCGGAAGCGGGGCCAGCTCCTGGTGGTCCACGTCCATCTGCTGCGCTTGGCCGATCTGCGTGAACACCTGGACCACCAGCTGCGATGCGGCGTTGCCGGAAGCCTGGGCGGTATAGACGGCAGCTTCCGGGCTCTGCTCCGAAGGCAGCACGAAGGCCCCTGTCAGCTCCTGGGACTCGACCAGGTACCGGGCGTCAGCGGCATTGTCCATGGCGGTTAACTCGAACATGCCCTCCATGGATTCGTTCAGCGAATCCACGGTCTGCTGGGCCTGCTCCACGGAGGAGCCCACGACGGCTACCGGCATGTCGCGTGGCACCGGGGTCTGCATGGCGCCGAGCATCGAGCTGAGCATGATGGCGATCATGCCGAAGGGCAGCGCGGCCAAGGTGATGTAGCGCCACGCCTTGTTCTTGGGGCGCGGGCCGCCATGCAGGGAAGCGACATTGATCTGGGTGGGGATATCGCTCTTGCCCTTGGCGATGCGCAGGGCATCGAGCAGGGCGACCAGCAGCAGCGCCGCGACGGCACCGCCGGCGAGAATCAGGATATGCCGGGCCGCTCCGTCGCCGTTGAAGTACAGCACCGAGCGCATGGCTTCGCCCAGGGCGGGCATCGGCAGGAACTGGTGCAGGAACGGGAAGATCTTCGGCAGGGTGTAGACCGACATGCCCATATTGGAGGCCGGCTGGCCCAGAACCATGAACAGGAACATTCCGGGGATGACGGCCATGGCGCCGAATATGCGGGTCAGCAGCAGCTGCCCGGCGCCCACGGCGAAGACGCCCAAGGCCAGGGTCGACCACGCGGGCAGGATGCTCGCGGCAGGAATGACGCCCAGGATCGGGCCGCCGACGAGGATGCCCAGCCCGGAGAGCAGGATCGACCATCCGCCCAGCAGCGGCAGCGCGCGGCGGCGCTTGAGCAGTTCCGGGGAGTTCGAGAAGGCCATCGACCAAGGCATGTAGCCGGCAGTGATCATCGCGGTGGCCAGCAGCATGGCGCCCATGCCCATGGAGTCGTTCTCCGGAAGCGGCACCAGATCCTGGGAAGCCAGTTCCAGCGACTGCTCCATGATGACCGGCGTGAGCACGGCCGTGATGGCAGAGGTGGCTGACATGCCGGCGCCGCTGGCGGTGTACAGCGTGGCCGTATCGCCATCGAGGTCCACCGCAGCGGTGACTTCGCGGTCGTAGACCAGCTCGCGGGCTTCGCGGGCCGAGTCCACGATGCGCAGGTCCACGGCCTCAGCATTGCTGTCCTCCAGCGCCCGGGCAAAGTCACCGGCCGCTGCGCTGCTGGTGGCCGAAATGGCCACCGGCATGTTCGCGGCTGACTGGTGGTGCATGGCTCCCAGGTAGCCCCAGATCATCATGCCCACGATCATCAATGGCATGATGAAGACTGCGACAGTCCTGCCGATCTTTTCGGCCTTGGCGCGTTTGGCGGCCGCTTCCTGCTCGGAAAGAGGCTGCTTCTCGTGCTTGGCCCTGCGGGAGGGCGGCGGGTTTTCAGTGACTGCGGCGTCGTTGCTCAACTGCGCATGCTCCTTGGATTCTCGGTCTGCAGCGGGGTGCGAGGCAACCCGCCAAGGTCTTTAGTTGAATACTGACAACTAATTTACGCCACATGGCGTAAAATTGTCAGCAACTGTGCCGAGGTTCACTTCCTGGACGCCGGGACGAGATGATGCGAGGAAAGGCGGGAATGGTGAGCCGACACGGCGATAAGGCGCGGGAGGTCTTGCTCGATGCGGCAGAAGAGCTCTTCGCGAGCCACGGCATAGACGCCGTATCGAATCGGAAAATTACCGAGCATGCCGGTACTGCCAACCATTCGGCGATCAAATACCATTTCGGGAGCCGCGAGGACCTGTTGCAGGCCATGCTCCAGCGGGCGCTGGACGACATGCGCAGCTGCCGCAATCGCCTGCCATCCCTTGCTGGCGGACCGGAGGCGAGTCTGCGCGAGGTGGTCACCGTGCGGACCCTTCCCTGGATCTATTCCTTTGACGCGCTGCCGCGGCCCTCCTGGCGGGCGCAATTCCTCTACCAGGCACGGCTGCATCCAGGACTGCCGGCGATTGTGGGCGACAGCCTGCGCGACGAGGTGCTGAGCGTGGCGGGCCCAGGACGTGCTCGCAAGGAATTCGAGGGCATTCCGGAGGTCGTGGTCAGGTCGCGTGCGCTGATTCTCGGTCCGATGTTCCTGGGGCTGTGCGCGCAGTACGAGCGCACGGTCAATGAAGGCAAGCAGCAGGGCAACTGGGAATCGCTGGGCTACTTCCTGGTCGATTCCATGGTCGGCATGCTGGCGGCGCCAAGCACCGCTGCGGCCGACTTCATGGGATTCGGCGAGGACTAGCCGGGCTGGCGCGAGGCGCTGCAGCTGGAACTAGAAAAACGCAGAGGCCAGGTCCCGACGCCTCAGGGGTTGGCCTCTGCGTGGTCTTCAGGGGACGCTTAGCGTCCCGGGTGCTGGCCGAACAGGCGGCTCCACAGCGAGGGAGCCTCGCGGGTGATCCGCGGCTGGCGGGCAATATCCGGATCCAGGTTCTCGATGGGCTGGAACAGTCCGGTGCGCAAGGCGTCGGTGGTGGCAATGAGGCGCTGGCCCTCCGGTGTGCAGTTGATCTTGCTTGGGTTGATAGCGGTCATTGCGACCCTCCTTCACGATTTCGCATTTCCACAATATGGAAATTATCTTCTGTGTTGTGAAACCATTATGTGGGCTAGGTCGGAGCGTTTGCAATAGCTGGGCGCAAAATTATCTATCCACGATATGGAAACCGGCAAAAAGTCACACTTGTTAAAGTTTTTCCAGCTTTCGCTTGACTGCGACGCTGTGAGGTGGATTACAGTGGTGACACAAGGTTCCACGAAACCAGCATCGAGTCGAAGCCGAAGTCTCCTTCGGTGGTAAGGGTGTTCAGCCAAGGTCCGTGGAAAGAACGACCGTTTGAAAAGAGCTGATCACCCGATGCGTTTAGACGTATTCAACCAATTGCCCGCAGCCGAGGCCGCTGATTTCCTGCGCCCCTGCGTCGATGTCGACCGCTGGATCGATGCCCTTGTTTCCGCCCGTCCTTTCAGCAGCTTCGATGCGCTTTCCAGCTTTGCGCTGCAGGACGTCGCTCCCTTCAGCCGCGAGGAAATTGCCGCCGCCCTGGCCCACCATCCGCGCATCGGCGAACAGGCGCAGGGAAGCAGCAAGGAAGCGGACCTCTCCCGCGGCGAACAGGCAGGCCTGGACCTTGATGACGATGTCGCCGGCCGCCTGGCAGCAGCCAACCGGGCCTATGAGCAGCGCTTCAACAGGGTATTCCTCATCCGCGCCGCCGGCCGCAGCACCGAAGAAATCCTTGCCGAATGCGAACGCCGGCTGGCCAACGCAGAACAGGCTGAACTGCTTGAAGTAGCCGAGCAGCTGCGCCAGATTGCGCTGCTGCGGCTGGAGAACTCGGTGGACAACTAAGCCCATGCCCGGGGCGAACCCCTGCGCATTTATCGATACCAATCCCTCCGACAGCCAGGAGATGAACATGGCAGATGGAAATGGCGAACGCAGCCACATCACCACCCACATACTCGACACCGGGACCGGGAGGCCTGCCTCCGGTGTCAAGGCCACGCTGGAAGCCAAGACGGCATCCGGCTGGCAAGAAATCGGCTCGGGTTCCACGGATGCCGATGGCCGCATCAAGAACCTCGGACCGATACAGGTTGAAGCCGGCCGCTACCGGATTTCCTTTGAAACCGGCGGCTACTTCGGGAAGCAGGGAACGGAAAGCTTCTTCCCCGCGGTAAGCATCGATTTCTTCGTCAACGACGTCGACGAGCACTACCACGTACCTCTTCTTATCAGCCCGTTTGCATATTCCACGTACCGAGGGAGTTAGAACAATGACTACCGAAATCACCGCCCCAGCAGATACCAAGATCGTGCTGGGCTCCAACCAGTACGGCAAGGCCGAAGTCCGCCTGGTCAAGATCACCCGCGACACCGTGCGCCACCAGATCCAGGACCTGAACGTCACCAGCCAGCTGCACGGCGACTTCACCGCCGCGCACCAGGACGGCGACAACGGCCGCGTCGTCGCCACTGACACCCAGAAGAACACCGTCTATGGCCTGGCCCGCAACGGCGTGGGCGCCATCGAGGAGTTCCTGGTGCAGCTGGGAAACCACTTCACTGGCGAATTCGAGTGGATCACCGGCGGCCGCTGGGCAGCCCAGCAGTTCTTCTGGGACCGCATCAACGACCATGACCACGCCTTCTCGCAGAACAAGTCCGAAGTGCGCACCGCCGTGCTGGAAATCGACGCCGAAGGCAAGAAGTCCATCGTTGCCGGCCTGGAGGACCTCACCGTCCTGAAGTCCACGGGCAGCGAGTTCCACGGTTTCCCGGTGGACAAGTACACGACCCTGAAGGAAACCACCGACCGCATCCTGGCCACCGACGTGACTGCGCGCTGGCGCTACACCGGCCAGGCCATCGCCCAGGGCATCGACTTCGACGCGGTCTACACCTCGGTGCGCCACCTGCTGCTGACCCGCTTCGCCGACACCCACTCGTACGCGTTGCAGCAGACCATGTTCCAGATGGGGCAGGCAGTGCTCGAAGCGCATCCGGAAATCGCCGAAATCAAGATGTCCCTGCCGAACAAGCACCACTTCCTGGTTGACCTGGAAGTCTTCGGCCAAGACAACCCCAATGAGGTCTTCTTCGCCGCGGATCGCCCATACGGCCTGATCGAAGCGACGATCACCCGCGAAGGCACCGAGGCGAATCACCCCATCTGGGCCAATATTCCGGCATTTATCTAACTGAACGGCGTTGAAGGTGGGCCGGCGCTGGCACGCCGGCACACCTTTGGCAGCGACTGACGTAGGAGGTCAGCCTTGAGCGCTACACAAGATGAATCTATCAAAGGCAATCGTCCCGAGGACGCGAAGCTCCCTCTGGGGAAGTCCTTTGCCTATGGCCTGCAGCATGTCCTGACGATGTACGGCGGCATTATCGCCCCGCCGCTGATCATCGGAAACGCTGCCGGCTTGGCCCCGGACGAGGTGGGCCTGCTGGTCGCCTGCTGCCTGTTTGTCGGCGGGCTGGCCACCATCCTGCAAACCGTGGGCATCCCGTTCTTCGGGGCGCAGCTGCCGCTGGTCCAGGGCACGTCCTTCGCATCCGTGGCTACCATGGTGGCCATCGTCAACGGGGGAGGCGGAATCCAGGCGGTCTTCGGGGCCGTGCTCGTCGCAGCGCTGATCGGCTTCCTCATAGCGCCGTTCTTCGCCCGCATTGTCAGGTACTTCCCGCCGGTGGTCACCGGCGTGGTCATTACGATGATCGGCATCTCGCTGACCCCGGTCGCGGCCAACTGGGCCATGGGCGGGGACGCGAAGGCCGATGACTACGGGTCGCTGGCCAACATCGGCCTGGCCGCCGGAACACTGCTGGTGGTCCTGCTGCTGTCCAAGGTCGGCAATGCAGCGATTTCCCGCATGTCGATCCTGCTGGCCATCGTGCTGGGCACCGTCGCCGCAGCGCTGCTGGGCATGGCCGATTTCTCGCAGGTCGGGCACGGCGCGATCTTCGCCTTCCCGCAGCCACTGGCCTTCGGCATGCCGGTCTTCGAAATCGGCGGCATCATCTCGATGACCATCGTGGTGCTGGTGATCCTCACCGAAACCACCGCAGACATCCTCGCTGTGGGCGAGATCGCCGGATCGAAGGTGGATTCCAAGCGCATTGCCGACGGCCTGCGTGCCGACATGGCCTCTTCCGCAGTGGCGCCGATTTTCAATACCTTCACCCAGTCGGCCTTTGCGCAGAATGTCGGCCTGGTGGCCATCACGGGCATCACCAGCCGCTTCGTTGTCGCGGCCGGTGGCGGCATCCTCGTCGTGCTCGGCTTGCTGCCGATCCTCGGACGAGTGGTCGCTGCCATCCCGACTCCGGTGCTCGGCGGCGCAGGCATCGTGCTCTTCGGCACCGTCGCCGCTTCCGGGATCCGGACCCTGTCCAAGGTGAAGTACGACGGCATGAACCTGGTGATCGTCGCGGCATCGATTGCCTTTGGCTGCATCCCGATTGTGAAGCCGGACTTCTACGCTGGATTCCCCACGTGGTTCGAGACGATCTTCCACTCCGGGATTTCCTCGGCGGCCGTGATGGCCGTGCTGCTGAACCTGCTGTTCAACGAACTCAAGTTCGGGAATACAAAGGATGCATCGGTCTTCTCGGCGGCTCCGCCGCGCATGGTCAAGACCGAGGAGATCTGCGGATTGCTCGATGGCGACCACTACGTGGGCGGCAAGCTCATCGACAAGGAAGGCTACGAAATTCCGGTGGTCACACCCGATGAATTCGAGCAGATCCAGACCGGAGCCATCCAGATGCCTGTACCCAGGCCTGCCGAGACATCAGGGCACTGAGGAATCGGCCCCATCCGAACCCGACGTCTACGACGAGCTCGATGACGAGAAGTAGCAGCTAGCGCGAAATGCTCGCAAACTCCGGTTTGCGGGCATTTTGCGCGAGCTCGAGCAGTTGCACTTCACAGCGCGAACAGCCAGGGAGCACCGCCGGACGAGTTTTCCGGGCACCTTGCGCAGGGCTGGCCCAAGTGCTGGATTGCGTTGGAAGTTCCGTGCAGGCACCGGACCAGTCAGGGGCTCCTGTGCGGCAGCGGGAGCATCGGCGTTTTGCGAGGGTCTAAGCTAGATGACTGTGAGTTCAGCAAATCTTTCCATCGGCGTTGACATCGGTGGCACCAAAATCCTTGCAGCCCTTGTGGATCAAGAGGGGAACGCCTTCGGGCAAATCCGCCGCGAGACACCTGACCATGACGTGGCGGGGACCGAACGTGCCCTGGCTGAGATGATCCGCGAGCTCTCGAAGGGCAACGAAGGTCTTCCGGTGGGCATTGGCGCCGCGGGATGGATGGACCGCAAGGGGCAGAACGTGCTGTTCAGCCCCCACCTGTCTTGGCGCAATGAACCGGTGCGCGACCGTCTGATGCAGCTGGTAGGACATGAAGTGACTCTGGTCAACGACGCTGATGCGGCCGGCTGGGCCGAGCATCGTTTTGGCGCGGGCCGGGGCGAAAGCGACATGGTGTGCCTGACCCTCGGAACGGGGATCGGCGGGGCGGTCATCCTCGGAGGGCAAATCCACCGTGGCAAGTCCGGGATTGCTGGCGAATTCGGGCACCAGGTGATCGTTCCCGGCGGCCATCGGTGCGCCTGCGGAAACCGCGGTTGCTGGGAGCAGTACGCCTCTGGCAATGCCCTGGGCCGGGA
The DNA here is from genome assembly GCF_024807995.1 of Arthrobacter sp. JUb119. Taxonomy (NCBI): domain Bacteria; kingdom Bacillati; phylum Actinomycetota; class Actinomycetes; order Micrococcales; family Micrococcaceae; genus Arthrobacter; species Arthrobacter sp. JUb119. The sequence continues at coordinate 191,996 of NZ_JANUFE010000005.1, read as the reverse complement.
AGGAGCCGAACTTGTGCGCAGCAAATCACCGGTGGCCTTCCGCCTGCGCGAGGCCGTGGGCGATGATCCGGACGCCGTTACCGGGGCGGAGGTAACTCGACTTGCCGCAGAGGGCGACCCGGCGTGCGCCGACCTCATTGCGGATATGGGCGAATGGCTCGGGTTGGGCATTTCGAATCTGGTCTCGGTTCTGGATCCGGGGACCATCGTTATCGGCGGCGGCTTGGGCGCGGCGTCGAAGCAACTGGTGGCCACCGCGGAGGAGACCTACCGCCGCACCCTCTCCGGCAGGGGCTACCGTCCCTTTGCGAAGATCAGCCAAGCCGAATTGGGTCCGGTGGCAGGCCTGATCGGGGCTGCTGATTTGGCGAGGTTCAATCAACAGCAATAAACATTGACAGGACATTAGGTCTTATCTAGGCTCAGTTTGTTATTCAACACGAGAGCGAGGTTCCGGCATGGTCCTGCCAGAGAAGCCGCCGCAGACCCGTGGCTGGCCGCTAGCAGTCGTTTTGGGAACCTACGCAGTCGCCATGTGCGGTACCACCATGCCGACCGCGCTGTATCCAATGCTCCAGGATGAATACGGCCTGAGCACCGCCGCCTCGACCCAGCTTTTTGCGATATACGCCCTGGTGGTGCTCACGGTGCTGTGCATCTTCGGTTCCCTCTCCGACGCCATTGGCCGCAAGCCCGTCATGATTCTCGGGTTGCTCTCCTCGGCCGCCAGCGGGATGCTTTATGCCGTGGCCACCGACGTTCCCATGCTGTTCATTGCCCGGGCCCTGTCCGGGGTGTGCGCCGGGCTGGTCACCGGAACGGCCACAGCCTATTTGGCGGATCTGGTCTCCAGCTCCGGACGCGGTGCCGCCATTTCCAGCCTGGCGAATATGGCGGGACTAGGCAGCGGGCCGGCCTTGGCGGCATTTCTGACTTTCTTCTTCCCGGCTACCCCCATGATCGCTTTCAGCGTGCACGCGGTGCTTTCGGGTCTGTGCATCGTGCTGCTGGCCATGATCCCCGACAGTGTTGCGCACCGCCGGGGCGGGTGGAAACTCAGCCTTCCGCTGGTGCCGCGTTTGGCACGACGGGACTTCTGCGTGGGTGGACTGATGACCCTGGGCTTTGCGGTCATGGGCGGCTGTACAGCCATGACGTCCATCCTGGTGGTCCGCGCCTTTGGGATTACCGACCTGCGCCTGCTGGGGCTCATCGGTTCGCTGATTTTCGCCGCCACTACCGTGGGCCAGAAAGCGGGCGGGAAGCTGGTCAGCGAAAAAGTGCAGCTGGGCTATGCCGGGCTGGCGGTGGGAGCAGTGCTGATAGCTATTGCCCCGAGGTTGGGCGGGGGCTTGGCGGTCACGGTGTACCTGGTTGGCCTAGTGGTTGCTGGACTGAGCCATGGTGCGCTGTTCCCGGTGGGACTGGGCATCGTACTGCGGCGCATCGAGCTGCGGCATCGAGGCAGCGCCAGCTCCGCCTTCTGGGTACTGGGCTACGCCCTGACCGCACTTGGGGCGCTGGGGCTGGGCTGGGTAGGGCAGATCAGCGGCGAATCGATGGCAGTGACCTGCTTCGGCGCAATCATCGCACTGTGCGCAATCGGGTGCGCCAGGCTTCATCGCCGCTGGGACGATTCTGCAAACTCGCGAATCCCTGCCGGACCCTAGGTCTGCGTGCGGCGGGCATTGCTGGCAGGACAGCCGAGCTCCAGACGAGCCCCGGCCTGCGTGTGGCAGAGAACACGTGGCTTGCCGGAATGAGGTGCAGCCGATCCTCGTTGGGCATTGATAGAAGAAAACCGTATCCGGCAATGGCCCGAACCAGTGGCCTCGGACAGATCTGAAAGGCAATCAATGACAGTTGCATCCCAGGAAATCCAGGCCGACACAGCAACGCTCAACGCCATTTTTGGCGAGGCACGCACCGCTAACGCGTTCACCGGAGAGGTTACCGAGGAGCAGGCCCAGGAAATCTACGAACTGGCCAAGTTCGGTCCAACCGCGTTCAATTCCCAGCCGCTGCGCGTCACCTACGTGCGGTCGGACGAAGCCCGCGCCACCCTGGTCGACGCGCTCTCCAACGGCAACAAAGCCAAGACCGCAGCAGCTCCGCTGGTAGCGATCCTCAGCTATGACACGGCATGGCACGAACAGTGGGACAACTTCCTGCCCGGCTACAACGCGCCCAAGGCCATGTACGATGCTGATGCGGACTTCACCGCATCCACCGGCAACAACAACGCACACCTGCAGGCAGGCTACTTCATGCTCGCCGCGCGCAGCTTGGGCTTCGCGGTGGGTCCAATGACCGGCGCAGACTTCTCCGCCATCGACGCATCGTTCTTCCCGGAAGGCGATCAGAAGAGCTTCCTGGTCGTGAATATCGGCCAGCCAGCCGCAAGCGAGATCGGCTCGCCAAAAGCACGCTTCGGCTACGAAGCAGTTGTCCGCACCGTCTAGGTGCATCGAGTACTTCGAAAACGGCATGCGCCAGAAGCCCGGAATTCACACGGTGAATTCCGGGCTTCTGCACGCCAGCGGGAGGATCCTAGGAGGTTGCGGCCAATGAAGCTTGCAGGGCTGCGTCGGCCTCAATGAGTACCTTGGCGGCGACTTCCAGGCCCTCAACGGCACCTAGCTCGGTGTCCTCGTGTTCGATGTTCACCATCATTTCCGGATCCACCTCGTGCAATGCGCGCAAGAACTCGGTCCAGAATGCGGTGCCATGTCCCTTGCCCAAAGCCACGAAGTCCCAGGCTGAATTCTTCGGCCACTCGTTCGCCCATTCATCCCCGCCGAGGTTGGTGCGTGGTTCGTCTTCGCCCAGTTTGCGGAAGCTGTTATCCAATACGCCCTGGATGGCCGCATTCGGATTGACGCGCACATCCTTGGCTGCTGCGTGGAAGAGCCATGGGCCCAGGTCGCGGACAACGGCCACCGGATCCATCTGCTGCCAGAAGAGGTGCGAAGCATCCAGTTCAACTCCGATGTTGCTGGTACCGGCCCGCTTCAACAGCTCTCGAAAGCTTGCAGGGTTGAAGACCAAGTTCTGCGGGTGCAGCTCCAGAGCGACCTTGACTCCGTGTTCGACAGCCAGCTCATCGATTTCTTTCCAGAATTCCGCGGCAATCCCGAATTGATAGTCCAGCTGGTCCAGAGCTGCCGAATTCCAGGCATTGACTACCCAATTCGGGGTCGAAGCTTTGGGGTCTCCAGCGGGCAGGCCGGACATGGTGACCACGCGGGTCTGGCCTAGGCGCGCGGCCAGCTTGATGGAGCGGCGAATGTCCTCGGCGTGCTTCTGGCCGATTTCGCGATTGGGGTGCAACGGGTTGCCGTTGCAGTTCAGCCCATAGATTTCCACGCCGGTGCCTTCGAATTGGGCGAGGAAAGCATCGCGAGCGATGTCCGATTCCAGGATTTCATCGATGTTCGGCACGTGCACTGGGGGCAAGAAGCCACCGGTATTCAACTCGATGCCGGTCAGTCCCTGGGCGGCAATGACCTCCAGGGCTTCGGCCAGCGGGCGGTTGTGGAGGATTGCGTTGTAGACTCCGAGTTTCACAGTGAAACCTTCTTTCCGTCATTGGCAGCGGACTGCACGACCGCCTGGAGGACCTGCATATTGTGCACGCCCTCGTCGAATGTTGCGTTGATGGGAAGTGCAGTGCCCAGGCCGCAGACCTCGTCGAGGAAGGCGCGCGCCTGGTAGCCGAAGGCATCATTCTGGCCGAAGCCGACACCTGGCGCATCCATGGGCAGTCCGCCACTGAGGTAGGCGTGTTCCGAGCCGAGATTCACCGTGCGGTAGCCATTGGTTGCCGAAGGCCCCTCGGTGAGCATGATTTCGATTTCCGCTGGACGCAGCTGGCTGAAGCGTGCGGCGCCCTTCTCGCAAAAGACCTCGAAGGTCAGCGTATTGGGGTGGCCGGCTGCCACGCGGGAAACTTCCAGGCTGCCTGCGGCCCCGGCGAACTGTACGTTGAACGCCGCGTAGTCGTCGTTTTCTACCGGCTCGGACGTGTCGCTCAGTTCCACGAGATCGTGGCCGGTGACGGCGCCGGCTGGCAGGAAGCGTTCGGTGATGCTGGTGCTCAGCTGGCCGCCGCTGACCGAAAGAATCTCGCCGGCCAGGAATTCGGCAACGTAGGCCAGGTGGCTTCCCACATCGGCCAGTGCGCCCGAGCCTGGCTGGCCCTTGAAGCGCCAACTCATCGGTGCCTGCGGGTTGTGGCCGTAGTCGGTCCAGTAGCGTCCGGAGAAATGCAGCACCTTGCCCAGGGTGCCATCGGCGATCAGGTTCTGGATCGTGGCGATGCCCGGGGTGCGGCGGAAGGTGAAGCCAACGCGGGCCACGGAGTCGGCGTTGCGGGCCGCGGTGGCCATCGCTTCAGCTTCTTGAAGGGTGTCAGCCAGCGGCTTTTCGCACAAAACGTGCTTGCCGGCAGCCAGCAGGCCCTCGACTGCTTCACGGTGGAAACGGTTGGCAATAACTACCGAGACCACGTCGATATCTGGATCTGCGGCCACCTCTTGCCAGGAACCGAGCGCCTTTTCGTAGCCGTAGCGCTTGGCGACCTTGGCTGCGAGCTCGGTGTTCACGTCAGCCACGGCAACGTAGCGAAGCGGTGGCAAGTCGGAGCTGTAGAGGGTGGGTGCCGTGCGGTACCCAGCGATGTGGGACAGCCCGGCCATGCCGGCGCCAATGACGGCAATGCCGATGGTTTTTGTCATGGAATTCTCCTGGATGAAAGCTGTTCATGGAATATTTTGGAGCGCTCCAAAAGAGTCTAGAACCTATTTCAGATCGCGGTCAAGGGGTCTGCAGGAGAAGGTTTGGAAGCGGAAGGAATCAGGGCCGGCGTGGTGCCGCGCAGGTGCCGCGCTCGATGAGCATCGGCTCCATCAGCACGCGCTGGGCTTCGCGTTCGGGATTGGCGAGCCGGGAGAGCACCTGCTGGGCCACGTGCAATCCAAGCTCGTGGTTGCGGCTATCCACGGTTGTCAGGCGCAGCAGGTGGGTGCCGGAGAGCGGCGAGTTGTCGTAGCCGATGATTGACAAATCCCCAGGTGTCGACAGGCCGGCTTCCCGGGCGGCTGCCATGGCTCCCATGGCCATTGAGTCGTTGCCGGCCAAGATGGCCGTTGTTTCCGGGGCTTCGCCCAAAAGCTGCCGTGCGCACTGGTAGCCGGTGTCTTCGGTGGTCAATTCGCTGACCGAAACTATGCGCTCTTCGAGTCCCACGGCCTTCATTGCCTCCTGGTACCCGGCCAGGCGCAGCATCGAGGCTCCGCCGCCACCGGCGATGTGGCCAATATTCCGGTGGCCCAGCGAAACCAGGTACTCGATGGCTTGGCGTGCCCCGAGCCTGTCGTCACTGGAAGAAATGTCCGCGCCGCGAACCTGGGTGGCGCGATTGCCGGCCACAATGACCGGAACCTGCGCTGAAAAGCGCATGGCAGGAGTCGGTTCGGTGGCCAGTACCAAAGCCTCTACCCGGGTGCTGAGGAATCCATCGAGCGGGTCCGACTCGACGTGGGTGTTGAGTGCCCGGTCGGAAACTGCGATGCGCAATCCTGCGCTTGCCAGTCCTTCTTGGAGCCCGCGAAGAAGTTCCACGAACCAGACGTTGGTGTAGTCGTCGATGACTACGCCGACTGTCTGGCTCGTGCCGCCGGCAAGTGCCGTGGCGGCCTGGCTGGGGCGGTAATCCAGTTCCTTGATGGCGGCCAGTACTGCCGCGCGACGTGCTTCCGAGACGCTGGGGGAGCCGCGCAGCACCAGGGACACCAGCGACTTGGAAACACCTGCGGCCTGGGCAACGTCGTAGATGGTCGCTCGACGGCGTGCTGCGGCCACAGTTCCTCCTGGGGGTGTCGGTTGTTCTCGTTAAGAGCCTAGCGTTTTGCTCGAGCGCACGGCCGTTAGGGGGTGGATTCTACTCGTCGAACTTCGCGGGCCACGCCATGAAGCCAAGACATGGCATGTGGAAATTTTTTTATTTTCAACGTCCGAAACAGATGGAATACCCCGGAATTCCGCGGATTTGTCCACACCATGTTACTCATGTTGTAAATATGTCAGTACAAACCTTTGACAGTGCCGAATTCATGGTGCAAAGTATTTCTTGTGGCACCGTTCACATCTTCGGCAGTTGGCCGATCCCTGAACTTCTGACTCGAAAGGACGTCGATCTGCGTGACTTACGACGTACTCACCCTCGGACGCATCAGCGTCGACGTGTATCCGAATGACATCGGCGTTTCCCTCGCGGATGTGAACACATTCAGCAAGTACCTCGGCGGCTCCGCCACCAACGTCGCCGTGGCGGCCGCCCGGCACGGCCGAGCAGCCGGTGTGATCACCAAAATCGGCGACGACGACTTCGGCACATTCCTGGAACGCGAATTGGACCGCTTCGGCGTGGACCGCACCCAGGTAGCCCGCGACGCCACGTTGCAGACGCCAGTCACCTTCTGCGCCATCATGCCGCCGGACGACTTCCCGCTGTACTTCTACGGACGCTTCCCGATGGCGCCGGACTGGAACATCGACAGCAGCGACATCGACCTCCAAGCCGTCAAGGACTCCAGGATCTTCTGGAGCACCGTCACCGGCTTGAGCCGCGAACCTTCGCGCACCGCGCAATTGGCGGCCTATGCCGCCCGCCCAGCAGATTCCCTGGCCCAGGGTCAGTTCACCATTCTGGATTTGGACTACCGCCCGATGTTCTGGGACTCCGTGGAACAGGCCCGCGAACAGGTAGCGCGTGCCCTGCCATCGGCCACCGTGGCCATCGGCAACGACACCGAATGCTCGGTAGCCGTCGGCGAAGGCACCCCGGATGAGCAGGCCGACCGCCTGCTGGAGGCCGGAGTGCAGATTGCCGTGGTCAAGCTCGGCCCCGAAGGGGTCATGGCCAAAACCCGCACCGAGCGCGTGGTTTCCGCGCCGGTCCCGGTGCAGACCGCTAACGGACTGGGTGCCGGAGATTCCTTCGGCGGCGCCTTCTGCCACGGACTGCTCTCCGGCTGGCCGCTGGAACAGGTGCTTGACTACGCCAATGCCGCCGGAGCCATTGTGGCCTCGAAGGTTGCCTGCTCCGACGCCATGCCGGACCCGGAAGAAGTCAATGCCCTGCTGGCCGAGCGCGGCCGCACCGTCCCCGACTCCCAGAAAGACCTGGTCTAGAAATGAAACAGGCATCAGAGCTGCCAGTGGACCGGGAAGACCCGCGCCGCTACGAATCCATCACCCGCCAGCGGCTGGAAGACCCGGCCTCGGTGCAGCGCGCCGCTTCGCTGCGCCGGAAGCACGCCGGCCCGGTGCTGGGACGGCAGAACTTCATCATCGCCGCCGACCACCCGGCCCGCGGCGCCCTGTCCGTGGGCAAGCGCGCCACGGCCATGGCCGACCGCCGCCAGCTGCTGGACCGGCTGCAGATCGCCTTGCAGCACCCCGCCTGCGACGGGGTGCTGGCCTCGCCCGATATCCTCGATGACCTGCTGCTGCTGGGCGCGCTGGAAGGCAAGCTGGTCTTCGGATCGATGAACCGCGGCGGGCTCACCGGCTTGGTCAACGAGATCGACGACCGCTTTACCGGGCACAGCGCGGCCGCCCTGGCTGCCCTGGGCGCCGACGGCGGCAAGATGCTCACCCGGATCAGCTACGAGGATCCGGACACCGTGAAAACCCTGGCCGCTACCGCCGACGCCGTGTCGGATCTGGCCCGGCACCAGCTGGTGGCCATGGTCGAGCCGTTCATCTCCAAGCGGGCCGAGGGCAAGGTAGTCAACGACCTGCGCCCGGAGGCAGTGATCAAGTCCATGGGCATCGCCTCGGGACTGGGCGAAACCAGCGCCTACACCTGGCTGAAGATTCCCGTGGTCCAGGAGATGGAACGGGTCATGGCCGCGACCACCCTGCCCACGGTCCTGCTCGGCGGGGATCCATCGGGCAGTCCCGACGAGGTCTTCGCCTCGTGGCAGGCGGCGCTGGCCCTGCCTTCGGTGCAGGGGCTGACCGTAGGCCGGACCCTGCTGTATCCCGAGGACGGGGATGTGGCCGCCGCCGTGGCAACCGCCGCATCGCTACTGGACACCACCGCAACCGTACGCAGCTGAGAAGGACGAAGCTCGATGACTACACGCACAATGACCGTTGCCCAGGCGGTCGTGGAATTCCTGGGCCGCCAGTACACGGTGGATTCCATCGGCGGCACGCACTACCGCGAACGGCTGATTCCGGGCATGTTCGGGATTTTCGGCCACGGGAATGTTGCCGGGGTGGGCCAGGCGCTGAAGCAGTGGCAGGCCAAGGACCCGAGCCTCATGCCGTACTACCAGGGCCGCAATGAGCAGGCCCAGTCGCACCAGGCCGTCGCCTACGCGCGGCACACCCGCCGGCGCGCCACCTACGCGGTCTCCACCTCCATCGGCCCCGGGTCCTCCAACTTGCTCACCGGTGCGGCGCTGGCCACCGCCAACCGCCTGCCGGTGCTGCTGCTGCCTTCGGACACCTTCGCCACCCGCGCCGCGGACCCGGTGCTCCAGCAGCTGGAAATGCCGCACGGCTACGACATCACCGTCAACGACGCCTTCCGCCCGCTGTCCAAGTACTTCGACCGGGTCACGCGACCCGAACAGCTGGCCAGTGCCTTGCACCACGGGTTGCGGGTGCTCACCGACCCCGCCGAAACCGGAGCGGTGACCATCTCCTTGCCGCAGGACGTGCAGGCCGAGGCCTTCGACTTCCCGGAAGAGCTCTTTGCCGAGCGCGAGTGGAAGATCCGCCGCCCGGCACCGGAATCCGAGGACATCGCGGCCGCCGCGGCCATGATCCGCAAAGCCAAGCGCCCATTGATCGTCGCAGGCGGCGGCGTGCTGTATGCCTACGCCACCGAGGAGCTGGCCGCCTTCTGCGAAGCCACCGGCATTCCCGTGGGCAATACCCAGGCCGGGGTGGGCGTGCTGCCGTGGGATTCCAAGTACTCCCTGGGCGCCATTGGCTCCACCGGCACCACCGCGGCCAATGCGCTGGCCGAGCAGGCGGATCTGGTCATCGGCATCGGCACCCGCTATGAGGACTTCACCACCGCCAGCCGCACCGCATTCCAGAACCCGGACGTGAAGTTCGTGAACATCAACGTCGCCGCGCTGGACGCCTACAAGCACGGCACCGTGCTGCCGGTGGTCGCCGATGCCCGCAAAGCGCTGATCGCGCTGCGCGAGGCGCTGACCGGATACCGGGTCGAGGGGGCCCTGGAAGTCCAGGCCGCCACCGAGAAGCAGCGCTGGGACGCGACCGTTGATGCGGCCTTCGCCGAGCGGCTGAGCCCGCTGGTCAGCCAGAACGCCATCATCGGAGCGGTGAACCAGGCCATGGATCCGCGCGATGTGGTGGTCTGCGCCGCCGGCTCGCTGCCCGGGGACCTGCACAAGATGTGGCGGGTCTCCGACCCGTTCGGCTACCACGTGGAATACGGCTTCTCCTGCATGGGATACGAGATCGCCGGCGGGCTGGGCATCAAGCGCGCCGCCCTTGCTGAAACCGCGCGAGGCTCCGAAGAGCCCCGCGACGTCGTGGTGATGGTGGGTGACGGCTCCTACCTGATGATGCACACCGAGCTGGTCACCGCCGTGGCCGAAGGCCTGAAGCTGATCACCGTGCTGATACAGAACCATGGCTACGCCTCCATCGGAGCCCTGTCCGAATCACTGGGCTCCCAGCGTTTCGGCACCAAGTACCGCACGCTCGATGCCCAGCGCCACAGCTTCGATGATGGTGCGACCTTGCCAGTGGACCTGGCTGCCAACGCCGAGTCGCTGGGCGTGAAGGTCATCCGGATCGAGCCCGGGCCCCAAGCCATCGATGAGCTCTCGGCGGCCATCGCCCAGGCCAAGGCCGCGCCCGAGGGTTCGGGGCCGATCCTGATCCACATCGAATCCGACCTCTACGCCGATGCTCCCTCCAGCGAGTCCTGGTGGGATGTGCCGGTCAGCGAGGTCGCCGAGCTGGACTCCACCACCCAGGCCCGCAAGACCTACGCCGAGCACAAATCCCGCCAGAAGCCCCTGCTGGGCTAGGCGCACCGCACCAGACCAACTCGAATACCGAAAGACGTGAACCCATGACTGCTACCGCTACCGAAGTCACCGAAATCCTGCACTACATCAACGGCAAGCCCAGCGCCGGCACCGGCACCGCCACCCAGCCGGTCTACAACCCGGCAACCGGAGAAATCACCGGCCAGCTGCACCTGGCCAGCGGCGAGGACCTGCAGCAGGCTGTGGCCGTGGCCAAGGCCGCCTCCGAAACCTGGGGCGAAGTATCGATCGCCAAGCGCAGCAAGATCCTCTTCCGCTTCCAGCAGCTGCTCACCGAGCACACCGGCGAGCTGGCCCGCATCGTCACCTCCGAGCACGGCAAGGTCCTCTCCGACGCCGCCGGCGAGATCAGCCGCGGCATCGAAGTGGTGGAGTATGCCTGCGGCATCTCCCAGTCGCTGAAGGGCGAATACTCCGACCAGGTCTCCACCGGCATCGACGTGTTCTCCTTCCGCCAGCCGCTGGGCGTGGTCGCCGGCATCACCCCGTTCAACTTCCCGGTGATGGTGCCGCTGTGGATGGCACCGGTGGCCATTGCCACCGGCAACGCCTTCATCCTCAAGCCTTCCGAGCGCGACCCTTCGGCCGCCTTGCTGATCGCCGAGCTGTTCAAGGAAGCCGGCCTGCCCGACGGCGTTTTCCAGGTGCTGCACGGCGGCAAGGAAACCGTGGACGGGCTGCTCACCCACCCGGATGTGGATGGCATCTCCTTTGTCGGTTCCACTCCGATCGCCAAGTACGTGCACGAAACCGCCACCAAGCACGGCAAGCGCGTGCAGGCCCTGGGCGGAGCGAAGAACCACGCGGTGATCATGCCCGATGCCGATATGGACTTGGCCGCCGACCACATCAACGCCGCCGCTTTCGGCTCCGCGGGCCAGCGCTGCATGGCCATCTCCGTGGCCGTCGCCGTGGGCGATGCCGCCGACGGCCTGGTGGACAAGCTCGCCGAGCATGCCCGCAACGTCAACGTCTCGAACGGCTTCGATGAGACGGCGGATATGGGACCGGTGATCACCCCGGCCTCGAAGTCCCGCCTGCAGAAGATCGTTGGCGAGGCGCAGGAAGCTGGCGCCGCGCTGGTCATCGACGGACGCGACCTGGTGGTCAAGGACCACGAGAACGGGTTCTTTGTCGGCCCGACCATCATCGACAAAGTCAGCCGCGAGATGAGCGCCTACACCGAGGAGATCTTCGGCCCGGTACTGGTGGTGCTGCGCGTAGACAGCCTGGAAGAAGCCATCGAAGTGGTCAACGCGAACCCCTACGGCAACGGCACGGCCATCTTCACCTCCTCCGGCGCCCACGCCCGCACCTACACCCGCCGCATCCAGGTAGGCATGGTCGGGGTCAACGTGCCGCTGCCGGTGCCGGTTGCCTGGCACTCCTTCGGAGGCTGGAAGGACTCGCTGTTCGGCGAGCACCACATCTACGGCCCGGACGGCGTGCGCTTCTACACCCGGGGCAAGGCCATCACGCAGCGCTGGCCGGAGCCGGCCCAGGGCACGGCCGCCACCTTCAACTTCCCCTCCAACTAGGCACCTTGAACAGAAGATAAGGTACGCACCATGGCACAGAACATCACCATTGGGACTGCCCCCGACTCCTGGGGAGTCTGGTTTCCCGATGATCCCCAGCAGACACCCTGGCAGCGCTTCCTCGACGAAGTGGCTGAAGCCGGCTACAAGACCATTGAACTGGGTCCCTACGGGTACCTGCCCACCGACCCCGCGCAGCTGGCCGACGAGCTGGCCGCCCGCGACCTGAAGGTCTGCGCCGGCACCGTCTTCACCGCCTTCCACCGCGGCATCGACGGCAGCGCCAGCGCCTGGGAAGAAGCCTGGGAGCCAGCCCGCAAGGTGGCCGAGCTGACCGCCGCCATGGGAGGCGAGCATATTGTGGTGATCCCTGCCATGTGGCGCGACGACGTCACCGGCCAGGCCATCGAATCGGGCACCCTGGACGGTTCGGCCTGGGATTCGCTGGCCAAGGGCCATGACCGGCTGGGAAGGATCCTGCAGGAGGAATTCGGCCTCAAGCAGCAGTTCCATTCCCACGCCGACTCCCACGTCTGCGGCCAGGGCGACATCGAGAAGTTCCTTGAGCTCACCGACCCGCAATTCACCACCCTGTGCCTGGACACCGGACATGCCGAATACGGTGGAGCTTCCAGCGTGGACTTGATCCGCCGCTTCCCGGAGCGCATCGGGTACCTGCACCTGAAGCAGATCAACCCGGACATCCTGGCCACGGTCCGCGCACAGGACATGACCTGGGCCGCGGCCAACTTGGCCGGGGTGATGTGCGAACCGCCTTCCGGGTTGCCTGACCTCAACGAGGTCTTGAAGGAAGTGGAGAAGCTGGGCCGTCCGATTTTCGGAATTGTCGAACAGGACATGTACCCGGTGGCCGACTTCTCGGTGCCGCTGCCCATCGCCACCCGCACCCGCGACTACCTGCTCAGCTGCGGCTCGCGCAGCCGCGTCTAAGCAATCCCCACCTAGCCAAGAATTCTTGAAAGGACATATCGTGCCAGATAACCTGCGCGTCGCCGTCGTTGGAGCCGGGCGCATGGGCGCCGACCACATACAGCGGATCCACCACCGTATTTCCGGAGCCGAAGTCGCGGCCGTTGTCGATATCGACACCGACCGGGTCGCTGCGGCCATCGACGGGATCCCGGGTGCCAAGGGCTACGCCGACCTGTCCGCGGCGCTCGCCGACGGCGAGGTCAACGCGGTACTGCTGGCGACCCCCGGCTTCCTGCACCACGATGCATTGCTGGCGGTGCTCGAGGCAGATATTCCGGTGCTGTGCGAAAAGCCGCTGACCCCCGATGCCGCTTCCTCCTGGGAGATCGTCGAGGCCGAGGCCAAGCTGGGCCGCAAGCGCATCCAAGTGGGCTTCATGCGGCGCTTCGACGCCGAGTACCGGCAGCTGCGCCAGCTGATCGAGGACGAGAGCCTGGGTGAATTGCTGGTGCTGCACCACCAGCACCGCAACCCCTCCACCCCGGAGGGCTTCACCAATGAGATGCTGATCAACGACTCGGTGGTCCACGAATTCGACGCCATCCGCTACTTCACCGGTGACGAGATCACCTCGGTGCAGGTGCGCTTGGGCAAGGCCACCCGCAATGCTCCCAACGGCCAGCACGACCCCCAGCACGTGCTGCTGGAAACCTCGACCGGAGTGCTCGCCGACGTGGAGATCTACGTCAACGCGAAGTTCGGCTACGAGGTGGCGACCCAGGCTTCCTTCGAGGAGGGCATCGTGTCCATCGGCAATGACGCTGGACCGTATGTGCGTACCGCCGGGCAGTGGGGCGGCAAGGTCACCCCGGGCTTCGAGGAGCGTTTCGGCGCCGCCTACGATACCGAAATCCAGTCATGGGTGGACGCCGCGCTGCGAGGCGAATTGGGCGGGCCCAGCGCCTGGGACGGCTACGCCACCGCGGCCTGCTGCGAGGCGGGAGTCGAAGCCCAGCGCACCGGCGAAAAGGTGGCAGTCAAGCTGAACAGCAAGCCGGATCTCTACAGCTAAGGGCATCATGAAATACGCACTGGACCCGACCCCGTTCCATTCCACCCATTCGCTGCTCCAGTTCCCGGAACTGGCAGCGGAGCTGGGCTATGACAGCATCCAGCTGACACCGCATGCGGACATGATTCCGTTCTTCACCCACCCCAAGGCCGACGATGACCTGGTCGCGCAGCTCGCGGCCCGTTGCCGGGCTTCCGGGGTGGAGATCGCTTCGGTGCTGCCGGTACTGCGCTGGGCCTCGCCCGATGAGAATTTGCGCCAGGCCGCGGTGCGCTACTGGAAGCGCGCCATCCAGATTGCCGTGGATCTCGGCGTGAAGCAGATGAACACTGAATTCTCCGGGCGGCCGGAACGCGCCGAGGAGTCCGAGGCGGCGTTCTACCGCTCCATGGAAGAGCTCGTGCCAATCATTGAGCGCGAGGGCATCAATGTGGCCATTGACCCGCATCCGGATGATTTTGTCGAAGAAGGCCTGGCCGCTTGGCGGGTGATCCGCGGGGTGAACTCGCCGAATCTGTCCTTCGTCTACGTTGCTTCGCATTCCTTCCACATGAAGGACAAGCCGCTGGATATCATGCAGGCAGTGGGAGCGCGGCTGCGCGTGGTGCACGTGGCGGACACCATGAACCATCATGCCTCGCACGGGTTGCGCTACATCACCAACCCGCCGGGCAATGCGGTGCGCGTGCACCAGCATCTGAAGCTTGGCGATGGCGACGTGAACTGGGACGAATTCTTCTCCGGCCTCGTGGCCAACGGATTTGCCGACCGCCAGGACAGCGTGATGGTCTCCTGCGTTTTTGCCGAGAACGAGAACGCCGTAGCAGTCGCCAAGTACCAGTTGGAGCAGATGCGCAGCCGCGTTGACGCTGCCCGTGCCGTGCGCGCCTAGCCAAACCGGCTTCCCGAGCCGAATTGCAACATGACGAAAGCCGAATCCGCAAGGGTTCGGCTTTCGTCGTCCTGCCAGGGGCCATCCTGCGCAGAAGGCGGATCCAGCAAGAGCCGCAAAATGCCGTGATGATCTGTGGGCATGGTCCCGGGAAGTGGCGGACCGGGAGGCTGCGGCAGTCCAAAAAGCAGTATCCGCCAGGACAAAATGTCCAAGAATGCTTGCCCGGAAAACACTGATGACGTATTGTCCTTACATAAGGGCTGTGAAGCCCATCACTTTCAATTATCGACGGGGCCGGAATAATGCTCAATGGCCCCCGCCGCACCGAGTGGAGGAAGCCGGATCGCAGTTGATCCGATGGATGGCCGCAGGCCAGCCACGCTTCCACCCGGGCAATCCAAAGGAGTCCCCATGTCCAGTGCGCAGAGTGCTTCTGCAGAGTCGAGTCTGCCGCCCCTTAGTCCGGGCCCCCATGCAAAACGTCTCGGTTTAATCTCCATCGTTGCCTGTTTCGGCGGCCTGCTTTTCGGCTATGACACAGGTGTTGCCAACGGTGCTGAAGGCCCGATGGCCGCCGAGCTGGGCCTGAATCTCCTGCAGATTGGCGTGGTGATCAGCTCGCTGGTCTTCGCCGCCGCAATTGGCGCACTGGTCGGTGGGCAGATCGCTGACGTGTGGGGCCGGCGGAAAACCATCATCATGCTGGCAGTCCTCTTCTTCGCGGGAAGCCTGCTGGTTGTCTTTTCGCCTGCTGGACCGGAACTGGGAACGTTCTCGCCCTTTGGCTACAGCGTGCTGATTGCCGGACGCATCATGCTCGGATTGGCCGTCGGCGGCGCATCTACGGTCGTACCGGTATACCTGGCTGAACTGGCACCGTATGAAATTCGCGGCTCGATCACCGGCCGCAATGAGTTGGCCATCGTCTCGGGCCAGCTGGCCGCCTTCGTCATGAACGCGATCATTGGAACCGTTCTGGGCGGGACCGTGGATGGCATCTGGCGTATCATGTTCGCGATTTGCGCCTTGCCGGCATTGGCGTTGTTCTTCGGCATGCTGCGCATGCCTGAATCCCCTCGCTGGCTCGTGGAAAAGCGCCGCTATGCCGAGGCGTTGCGGGTGCTCAAGACCGTGCGCTCGCCTGAACGCGCACTGGCCGAAGTCCACGAGATCGAGATTGTCGCCGACGAGGAAAAGCTGGCTAACAAGCCGGTGGGCATCAAAGCGGTGCTGAAGAACAAATGGCTGATGCGCATCATCGCCATCGGCATCGGCGTTTCCATGACTCAGCAGCTCACGGGCATCAACTCGATCATGTACTACGGCACGCGCGTGCTGGAAGAATCCGGGATGTCAGAGCAGCAGGCAGTACTGGCGAATATCGCCTTTGGCGTGGTTGCTGTCATTGGCGGAATTATCGCCCTGCGCAACATGGACCGCATGGACCGCCGCAAGACGTTCCTGATTGGCCTGTCGCTGACCACCACCTGCCACTTGCTGGTGGCTATCGCGGGCATGCTGCTGCCAGTTGGCAGCCCGATCCGGCCAGTGGTGATCCTGATCCTGGTGGTTGCCTTCGTGATGTCCATGCAGACATTCCTGAACGTGGCCGTCTGGGTATGGCTGGCTGAAATCTTCCCGCTGCATATGCGCGGACTGGGCATTGGCATCTCGGTATTCTTCGGCTGGACGACCAACGGCGTGCTGGCACTGTTCTTCCCGTCGCTGGTCTCCGGGATCGGGATTACCGGATCCTTCTTCATCTTCGCTGGCATCGGTGTGCTGGCACTGTTCTTCGTAGCCACTCAGGTGCCTGAAACCCGTGGACGCTCGCTGGAAGCGCTGGAAGAGGATGTTTCCACCGGAGCGATCTACCACGTCAAGCCTGTGGTCAACGCCTGAATCCCGGCGCATCGCTGAGCTGGCAAGCCCAGCCCCCGCCGCATGGCAAGGGGCTGGGCTCGCCGCTATGCCCGGGGCCTTGCCGTGCTGCCTCGCACTACCAGCTGCGGGGCATGGGTGCTGGAAGCGCCCGGGGCGTTCAGGGCCGCGTGCATGGCGGCTTGGGCCAGTGCCGCGACATCTTGCCGAACGCTGGTCAGATCGGCGTGCGCCAGCCTGGCGAATTCACTGTCGTCATAGCCGACCAGGCAGATCTGCTCGGGAACATGCAGGCCGGCAAGGTCGATTGCTTGGCGGGCGCCGAGCGCCGCACGGTCATTGAAGGCCAGTACCGCTGTGGCGCGTTCGGCTGGGGTAGTCGCTTCCAGGTATTCGCGCAGGACCGTGAAAGCGGTGGCGTCATCGGGGCCAGCTGGGAGCACTTGGCCGTGCGCGTTGGCGCGGGCGGCGGATTCGGCAAAGGCATCGCGCCGCTGTTGCGCCGCGATGGCAGATCCGCCATCCAGATGCAGCAGCCGTGTGTGGCCGAGCTGGGCCACATGGCGGACGGCTTGTTCAACGCCGGCAGCTTCGTTGGTAATGACGGATGGGATGCCGTCAATCGTGCGCAGCAGGCTGATTATGGGAAGCTGCTTGGAGGCGTGGACCAGTTGAGCCGGCGGAAGTTCCGGGAACAGGCCGATCACCGCTTCGACTCCCGCATCGATCAGCGTATTGAGCACTCGGCGTTCATCGCGGTGCTTGCCGGTAGCGCCCAGGATGATCTCGAAGCCGTTCTGGTCTGCCTGCTCGTACAGGGCATCGGCCAACTCCGCATGCAACGGTTCTCCCAGCGCCAGGGCCAGACCGATGGTCCGGCTGCGGCTGCTGCGCAGCGACCGCGCGCGCGAATCCGGGCGGTAGCCCAACTCCGCGGCCGCCTGCTTGACTCGGGACCGGGATTCTTCGCTGGCACCCTCGGCATCGCGCATGACAATCGAGGCCAGCGCTACCGAGACCCCAGAGGCGCGGGCGACGTCGGCCAGTGTGGGGCGTTTTGCAGGGGGTGTCGGCATGGGCGGAACTTTCTTCTAGAACGTTATAGACAGTTGCTATCCAGTGTGCCATGATTTTCCTGAACACTAAATCTAGAACGTTCTAGGAGAGACTTCATGGCTTACCAGACCCTGCCAGAAACTTCAGTAAAGCCGCTGCGCCTGGCCGTTATCGGTACCGGGTGGATCGGAGCATTCCACGCCCGCACCGTGGCGCAGCATCTGCCGGATGCGCTATTGCATGTCATAGCGGACCCGGCGCCGGGCCGGGCCGCTGAACTGGCCGCTGAGCTTGGTTGCCCGAATTACACCGAAGACATCGCCGACGTGCTTGCCGACGACAGCGTGGACGCCGTGGTTATCGGGGCGCCTTCGAGCTTCCATGCCGGCTTGATCGCCCAAGCCGCCGCAGCCGGAAAGCACATCTTCTGCGAAAAGCCGGCAGCGCACGCGTTGTCGGACTTGGACGCCGCGCTTGACGCCGTGGAGGCTTCCGGAGTGCTGCTGCAGATCGGTTTCAACCGGCGCTTCTCCCGGGACTTCGCCGTTGTGGCGGAACAGGTGCATTCCGGAGTTATTGGCACCCCGCAACTGCTGCGCTCGCTGACCCGGGATCCAGAAGTGGCCGGCGGGCTGCCCAACGCGGCAAAGATCCGTTCCCACGTCATTTTCACTGAAACCCTGATCCACGATTTTGACACCCTGAACTGGTTGAACCCGGGAGCCGAAGCAGTGGAAGTCCACGTCATGTCCGATGCGCTGGTGGCCCCTGAGCACCGGGGCTCCGGTTTGCTGGATACCGCCGTGGTGAGCCTGCGCTACTCCAATGGGGCAATCGCCGTGGCCGAGGCGAACTTCTCGGCCAGCTACGGCTATGACGTGCGCGGAGAAGTCTTCGGTTCAAAGGGCATGGTGCAGGCAGGCAATCCGGTGCAGCTGGCCGCGGCCAGCTTCGACAGCCAGGGAGCGCATGCGCCAACCGAACGGTTGAACATCGAGCTATTCGCCCAGGCCTACCGCGAGCAGCTCTCGGTCTTCGCCCGCAAGATCCGGGGCTTGCGCGAGGATACGGCTGATGCGGCCCTGGCGGTCCCCACCGGCGCCGACGCCCGCGCAGCCCTGCGCATCGCACTGGCGGCCTTGGAATCCGCAGAATCCGGGCTGCCGGTCAAGTTGGAATCCGCCACCCGCCTTGCGGTGAACCCATGAACGGGCAACTGGCGGTCTGTGCCGAAATGGTCTTCCTGGACCTTCCGCTGATCGACCGGGTGAAGCGCCTGGACGAGGCCGGCTTTGAAATAGAACTCTGGGATATCCGGGGCAAGGACCTGCCGGCATTGGCGGCCACCGGCGCCCGTTTCGGCTCCATGACAGGCTACAGCGCAGGCAGCCTCTGCGATCCGGACAGCGCGGGCGAAGTTGTTCGCACCGCCAAGGAATTGATCCCGGCAGCCCAGCGGCTGGGCATCCACCGGCTAGTTGTGCATCCGGCCCAGCTCGTTGACGGGCAGGCGGCCAGCCCGCAATTCCGGGCTACCGGAGAGATGTGGCTCACCGCAGCGCGAACGCTGGAAGCACTGGGCCGCATCGGCGAAGAGCACCAGGTCACCTTCATGCTGGAGAACCTGAACACGATCCTGGATCACCCTGGAATCCCGCTGGGACGCGCCAAGGACACGATGTCCCTGGTCAAGGCCGTCGGGCACCCGAACGTGAAGATGATGCTGGACCTGTACCACGCCCAAATTGGCGAGGGGAACCTCATCGAACTGGTGCGCTCGGCGCTTCCGCACATTGGGGAAATCCAGGTCGCAGACGTACCCGGACGGTGCGAGCCGGGCACCGGGGAGATCAACTATCTGGCCGTCGCCCGTGTGCTGGCCGAGCTGGGTTATTCTGGCCCGATCGGCATGGAGGCCTACGCCAGCGCAGATTCCGAAGGAGCCATCGCGGCCTTTGCCCAGGCGTTTTCACCGCTGTCCAAGCCCGTGGCGCGCTAGCCATCATGCACCGAGCATCGGAATGAGAGTCTAAAGCCAAGTGGCGGCAGCAGGAAAACCTGCTGCCGCCACTTGGCGTGCGTTCCGAGAAGCTACGCGCCAGCGCCGAAAGGCAAGCGCGAATCCATGCTCTGCGAATCCCAAGTCTGGCGGATCCAGCCGTGGTGGGGATCATCGCTGATCAGCCAATCGCGCACCCGCCCCGGGCCGGCCATGACGTTCAGGTAGTAGAGGTCGTATCCCGGCCCGGCCATGGCCGGACCATGCCAGCCGTAGGGGACCAGGACAACGTCCCCGGTGCGGACCTCGGCATTTACATCGATGGGGCGTTCATCCGAGGCATAAACGCGCGCGTAGCCGATGGGATCGCTTGCCGCCTCGGCGGGCATGCCCTGGGCTAGCTGCGTCTCGAAGTAGTAGATTTCCTCGAGGCTGGTTTCGCCTTCCTTCTCCTGATCATGCTTATGCGGAGGGTAGGAAGACCAGTTGCCCGCCGGAGTGATGACTTCGCAGACGATGAATCGGTCCGCTTCCAGGGCGGCCGGGGTGCCGAAGTTGTGGACCTGGCGGGAGCAGTTTCCTGCGCCGCGCAGCTCCACAGGGGTCTCTTCTGCCCTGATCAGCCGGGTCGGGTAGGACTGCTTGGCCGGGGCCAGTGCGACGGCGACCCGGCCCCCTTTGGCGGAGCTGATGGACAACGCCGTGTTGATGCCGGTGTAGAGGACATCAGCAGGTCCAGCAAAGACTGATTCGCGACCCTTGAGAACATGTTCGGTTCCTGCCATGGCGACAGTGAATGATTCGCCGCTGAGCGGGACCACGATCCGTTCTTCGCCGCAGGCCTCCAGTTCAAGTGTTTGGCCAGGGGCCAGCTCAGCTACCTTGAGTCCGGTGTGTGCCCAGCCGTCTATGGAAACGGCTGAGTCATGGGCACCGAGCGAGATGCTCCATTCTCCGTTAGCGGCCGAACCTGCAGGGTAAATCCAATCGGTCATCAGTCGATCCTTTCGACGGCGGGGGACAGGTGCCTAGCGTTGCACCAAGGTCATTTCAAAACTGTAGGCGTCTGCTCGATAAACATGGGAGCCGGTTTCCACGTTGCGCCCAGTGTCATCCACCGCGGTGCGCTGCATGGTCACCAGGGCCGAACCGGCCGCTGCGTCCAAGGTCTTGGCCTGGGCTTCATCTGCGGTCGTGGCCCCGATGCGCTGCTGGGCCAGGCGGAAGTTCACCCCTGCTTCGCGCAGGAGCTCGTAGAGGCCATGGGCCTGCAAGGACTTTTCGTCCAGCTCGACAATGTCGTCGCGAACCCAGTTCTCCATGAGGGCCAGCGGGCTGCCTCCGGCAGAACGCAGCCGGGTGAAGTGGTAGACAGAGACGTCCTTGGGCAACGAAAGAAGATCCTGGATCTCCGGCGGAGCGGGAATGTGCTCGAAGCTGAGCAGGGTGGTAGAAGGCTTCTTCCCGGCGCGCTCAAGGTCGTCATTCAGGCTGGACAGCTCAAGATGCCGGCGGATCTGGCTGGAAACAACCTGCGTTCCCACACCACGCTTGCGCACCAGCAGGCCGGACTGGACTAGGTCATCCATGGCCTTGCGAATGGTGGGCCGTGAAAGCCGCAGCCGCTGGGCCAGCTCGATTTCATTTTCCAGTCGAGTGCCCGAGGCCAGCGAACCGTCGCGGATCGCGCCTTCGATGCCTTGCGCTACCTGGTGGTAGAGGGGAATGGGCGAAGATCGGTCGATCTTGATGCTCAGTGGTGTGCTCACAGTTGCTCCTTGCCGGCGACTTTGTCATGATATGTCGCTTTGACAGGACAAACTATATATGAAAGTTCATGATTTGGGCATCCTTTGGCTGGAAATCCATTCATTCCAAAGCATTCTCCACGCTAGTTGGTGATCCCCAGCGGCGTTGCCAACCGCGGGGTTCGAGTCAGACATGAGGTCCGACAAGGGGAATTGGACAACAGGTTTGATTGTCCAATTGTCCTGATAAGAAATTCGGCAGATTCCATTGCCCGAGGATTCCAGTGGCACATATGGTTTTTTGGAACGGTCCAAGACTTGAGGCGAGCCGCGGCGGCCACAGAGAATCACGGCGTTAAACGCCGCAGACAGGAGAACATCATGAATGAACAGCGCAGCATCGGCGTGGGGCTGATCTCGGTGGGATGGATGGGCAAGCTGCACGCTCGCGCCTACAGTTCGGTGCCCTATGCTTATCCAGAGCTGGGCATCAAGCCAAGACTGGTCATAGCCGCGGACACCGAACAGTCGCGAGTCGACTTCGCGATCTCAACACTGGGCTTCGAGCGCGGAACACTGGACTACCACCAGGTACTAGCCGATCCCGAGGTGGATGTCGTCTCGATTTGCGCTCCGAACTTCCTGCACGCCGACATGGCGATCGCCGCAGCAGAGGCCGGCAAGCACTTCTGGATCGAAAAGCCCGCCGGTCGAAGCCTTGCCGAAACGCAGGCTATCGAGCAAGCCGCCATCCGCAATGGCGTGGTCACCTCGGTCGGGTTCAACTACCGGCATGCGCCAGCTATCGCACGCGCCCGCCAGCTGGTGCAAGAAGGCCGGCTGGGATCCATCACGAATGTCCGCGCCAGCTTCCTTGCCGGATATGCGGCAGACCCCCGGGCCGCTTTATCGTGGCGCTTCAACCGGGAGCTGGCCGGCAGCGGGGTGCTTGCTGACCTGTTCAGCCATGCAGCTGATCTATGCAGCCATGTTGTCGGCCCCATCCAGGGTATTTCCGCATCCACCAATGTCATGATTCCGTCCCGGCCGAAACTATCCATGGGCCAGGGCACGCACTTCGACCTGATCGAAGGCGGTGACCAAGGTGAAGTCGAGAATGAGGATTACGCCGCAGCGTTGGTGCGTTTCAGCCCAGAAGGCGTGGCGGACCGCGCGATCGGAACTATCGAGGCATCCCGGGTGGCTGTGGGACCGCAGTGCGGTTACCGGCTGGAAATCTACGGCACGGAAGGTTCGGTCAAGTGGGATTTTGAACGCATGAATGAACTGGAAGTCGTGCTCGGTCGAGACAACGAAGAACAGGGATTCACGACGGTGATCGGCTCGCCAAAGCATGGCGAATACTCCCGGTTCCAGCCAGGCCCAGGGAACGCGATGGGCTTTGACGACCTCAAGACCATCGAGGCCAAGAAGTTCCTGCTGGCTGTCGCCGGTGGCGAGAAAACGAACTCCACCATCGCCGATGCGGTGGCGGCAGCCGCAGTGGTCGAAGCGGCCGAAGCATCTGCCGCAAGCGGCACGTGGCAGGCGCTGGATGAGCCGGTGCGCGCTGCGAGTGTGCAATACTGACCGCCATGCCTGACTCGTCGCGCCGCCGCCCCACGATCCGGGACGTCGCCAAGCATGCCGGGGTCTCAAAATCCTTGGTCTCCCTGGTGCTCTCGGATCCTAGCAAGGTCAGTTCGATGCGGCGTTCGCTGGTCGAGGACTCCATCCGCGAGTTGGGCTATCAGCCCAACCTGGCAGCGCGCTCGCTTTCGGCCGAGAACCGGCATGCCATTGGCGTCGTCCTGGGGGAACTGCATAATCCCTGGGTTCTGAGCGTCGCGGAAGTGGTGCGCGAACAGTTGCAAGCAGCAGGGCTTGACGTGCTGTTCAGTGCGGCCGCGATCCACGACGGGCAGGGCGTTGGGCCCGCGGAACTGCAGACCTTGCGCGATTTGCGGGTCAGCGGAATCCTCGTCGTCGGATCAGCCGATGACGCAGTCAGCTTCGAAGCCGCCTTGGGTGAGACTCCCGCTGTATTTGTTGGCGGCGGGCGCCAGGCCCAATCAGGCACTGGCGCGGTTTCGGTTAATGATGAGCAGGGCTTCGGCATGGTGGTTGACCACTTGGTCGATTGCGGAAATGCGCGGATTACCCATATAGCCGGTGGCGCTGGTCCGGTTTCTGCGACGCGCGAAGCTGCCTATCATCGGGCGATGCTGCGCCATGGCTTGCGCCAGCATGTACAGGTGGTGGAAGCCGGGCCAACGATTCAGGCCGGGCATGAAGCCGTAGCGCGGTTGCTGGCCTCGGGAGCACGGCCTGAATCGCTGGCTTGTTTCAATGATCTTTCCGCCATTGGGGCGCTGCAGGCTCTGGATGAGGCTGGCGTGTCTGCGGCGGTGACTGGCTACGACAATATTTCCCTATCGTCGCTGGGAAGAATTTCGCTGACCAGCATCGGCTCGGATTCGGAAGATCTCGGTCGCAGCAGCGTGCGGCTGCTGCTCCAATTGATGCGGAATCCGGAAGGAAAATTTGCACGTCAGTTGATGATTCCACCGCGGCTTATCGTGCGCTCCTCGTCGCAGCTGCACCGTTGAACCCTGTGAAAGCGGCGTTTCGCCGTGCTTGTCGAGGTCGGCAAATTACTCGTCTTCACATCCTTATGTCTTAACAAAGTCTTGACGGATCGCTTTTCGTCACGCACACTTTAGGCATCTTGTGATTCAAGTCACGGAACATCTTGTTAAGGCGGCCCGCCCCAGGGGACAATCGGGGTGCGCCGGGGATTCCTGAAGGGGAAACGAATATGGGAAAGCCAATTTGGCGCAAACTCGCAATCACGCTCGCCATCATTCCAGCATTGGGGCTGGCGGCTTGCTCGTCCACTGGCGGGCGTGCACCGGAACCGGAAAGCAATGCCGGTGGCGGTGCGGTGGCGGCTACTGACCGCATCAAAATCGCGGTCATCACCCACGCGGCTCCAGGAGATACCTTCTGGGACATTCTTAGAAAGGGCGCTGAAGAAGCTTCGGCCAAGGACAACGTAGAACTCCAGTATCTGAGTGATCCTGATGGCGGACGCCAGTCCCAGCTGATCGAGCAGGCTATTGACCAGGGCGTCGACGGCATCGCCGTGACCCTGGCCAAGCCCGACGCCATGGCTGGAGCGCTAGGCAAGGCTGCCGATGCCGGGATCCCCATTGTCAGCTTGAATGCCGGTGAAGCCCGATTCAAGGATCTCGGAGCATTTGCCCACTTCGGTTCCAATGAGCAGCTTGCAGGCCAGG
The DNA here is from genome assembly GCF_024807995.1 of Arthrobacter sp. JUb119. Taxonomy (NCBI): domain Bacteria; kingdom Bacillati; phylum Actinomycetota; class Actinomycetes; order Micrococcales; family Micrococcaceae; genus Arthrobacter; species Arthrobacter sp. JUb119. The sequence continues at coordinate 167,466 of NZ_JANUFE010000005.1, read as the reverse complement.
CCGCTGGCGAAAAGCTGAAGGAGGCGGGAATCAAGAAGCCGATATGCGTCATCCAGGAACAGGGGCACGTTGGGCTTGAAGCACGTTGCGCCGGCGTGAAGAAAATCGTCCCAGACACCGAAATACTCTACGTGCAGGGCACTGACATGACCCAGGTTGAATCAACGGCAACCGCAAAGCTCCAAGCCGATAAGCAAGCCGACGCGATCATCGGCCTGGGCGCACCCATCACGATGACACTGCTCAAGGCTAAAGCCACGGCGAAGTCCGAGGTCGAGGTAGCTTCCTTCGACATGAACTCGCAGTTGGTTGAAGAAATCACCAAGGGCAATGTGATGTTCACCGTTGACCAGCAGCCTTGGTTGCAGGGCTACATGGCAGTTGATGCGCTGTGGCAGAACAACCGTGGCGGCTTCACCATCGGCGGTGGACAGGCGACGTTGACCGGCCCGGCTGTTGTAGACAAAGCCGTCGCTGAGCAAATTACCAGTTTCGCCCAAGAAGGCGTCCGCTAGCCACATCCCCTCGGCGCGCGCCTGATCTGCCGGTAGCGGCGATCCGGCGCGCAGCCTGGACACGGAGGAAATCCCATGTCATCTATAACAGCTTCACCCTCTCAAAAGAGAAAATCTCCGGCTCTGGACGAGCGCGTCGGCAAGAAAAGCGCATTGTCTATCCTTCTGGGCCGTCCGGAGATCGGTGCTCTCGTGGGCGCCATCGCCCTCTTCGTATTCTTCGCCGTCGTCGCTCCGGTCTTCCTGGCCCCCGCATCCTTGGCCACCGTCCTCTATGGGGCTTCGACCATCGGCATCATGGCCGTTGGCGTGTCACTGCTGATGATCGGTGGCGAGTTTGATCTATCCACCGGTGTGGCCGTCATTTCTTCGGCGCTCAGTGCATCGATGATCTCCTGGTACTTCGGTCTCAACGTCTGGGTCGGCATTGCCTTGGCCCTGGTCGTCTCGCTGCTGATCGGTTTCATCAACGGAATCATCCTGATCAAGACCAAGCTGCCATCCTTCATCGTGACGCTGGCCAGTTTCTTGATGCTCACCGGCCTGAATCTGGGCCTGACGCGAGCCATTGGCGGCTCGGTGTCCTCTCCATCTATTGCGGATATCGAAGGATTCCAGAGCGCAAAGGCGGTCTTTGCCTCTTCAGTCAATATCGCCGGGATCGACGTCAAGATCACCGTGTTCATCTGGATCGCCATGGTGATCATCGCTTCCTGGATCTTGCTCCGAACCAAGATCGGGAACTGGATCTTCGCCGTAGGCGGGGATGAGAAGGCCGCTCGCGCCGTCGGCGTTCCAGTGGTCCGCACCAAGATCGGACTCTTCATGGCCGTTGGATTCTGCGGCTGGGTGCTGGGCATGCACAACCTCTTCGCCTTTGACTCGGTGCAGTCCGGCGAAGGCATCGGCAATGAATTCCTCTACATCATTGCCGCGGTCATCGGCGGCTGCCTGCTCACCGGCGGTTACGGTTCAGCCATTGGCGGCGCTATCGGGGCGTTCATTTTCGGCATGGCGAACAAGGGCATCGTGTACGCGGAATGGAATCCGGACTGGTTCAAGTTCTTCCTTGGCCTGATGCTGCTCTTGGCTACGGTGGTCAACATCGTGGTGAAAAAGCGTGCGGAATCCAGCAAGTAGGAAGCCAAGGACAAAAATCATGAAGACTCGCAAGAATAAGAAGACCGAAGACCTGCTCGAGAAGCTCGAGCCCAAGATCAGCGACAACCTGCTGACCCTCAAGGGAGTTGGCAAGCACTACGGAAGCATCATCGCCCTGCGCGGTGTCGACATGGTGGTGGATCCGGGCAAGGTCACCTGCGTTCTCGGGGATAACGGCGCCGGCAAGTCCACGCTGATCAAGATCATCGCCGGCTTGCACCAGCACGATGAAGGAGAGTTCAGTTTGCATGGCTCGGCCATCAAGCTCAAGAGTCCCCGCGTCGCACTGGATGCCGGCATCGCCGCGGTGTACCAGGACCTGGCGGTCGTTCCTTTGATGCCGATCTGGCGCAACTTCTTCCTCGGCTCGGAACTGACCACCGGGGTTGGGCTGTTCAAGAAGCTTGATGTGCAGAAAATGAAGGACATCACCAAGCAGGAGCTCTCCGACATGGGCATTGATCTGCGTGACGTCGAGCAGCCGATCGGCCAGCTGTCCGGCGGTGAACGCCAGTGCGTAGCCATCGCTCGCGCGGTATATTTCGGAGCCAAGGTCCTGATCCTCGATGAGCCTACCGCCGCCTTGGGCGTCAAGCAGTCCGGCGTGGTGCTGCGCTACATCCTCCAGGCGCGCGACCGCGGGTTGGGTGTCATCTTCATTACGCACAACCCGCATCACGCGTATCCGGTAGGGGACTCGTTCCTGTTGCTGAAACGCGGCCGCTCCATCGGGTACTACTCGAAGTCGGAAATCACCGTCGAAGAGCTGACCGCCCAGATGGCCGGTGGCGCTGAACTCGCTGAACTGGCTCATGAGCTTGAACAGCTTGGTGGACATGATGAAGAGCTGGCAGAGGCAGAGGCGGGCGCGAACTCTCAAGCAACAGCCTGACCCAACCGCAGCTAAGGCCTGGGCTTCTTCGCGATGGTGAAGAAGCCCAGGCCTTAGCTGTCCCAGTGCTTAGAGCGAGTAGTCAATCATTTCACTATGGCCAGTAGCGATGGAACGCACCGCGGCCTGGGCGATGGCCTGGGATTTGAGCCCCTCACGCAACGTGACAGGTACTTCCCGGTCTTCGTCCAGTGCCTGAACGAAGGCTCCCAAGCTGGCGGCATAGGTTGGCTGGACCCTGTCGAACCAGTTGCCGTGCAGCCCGTGGGATTGCGCGTGCTGCCCTTGGAACAGGCTGACGTGCCCCGAGGGTTGCCGTTCAGATGCGGCCATGGCTTCAGACCCCAGCGCTTCGATGCGTTCGTCATAGCCGTAATTCGTATGGCGCACACAATCTATTTGGGCCATCGCTCCACTAGGGAACTGCAGCGAACTGATCGAAGTGTCCACATCGCCAAATTCCGCAATCTCCGGGACGGCCAGGGCCGAGCCGAAGGCGTGCACCTGCAGGGGATCCTGGCCTGATATCCAGCGTGCCAAATCATAGAAGTGCACGGCCTGATCGCGGAACTGGCCGCCAGAATTTTTCAGGTAAGCCAGTGGTGGCAATGCCGGGCCACGCGAAGTCAACTGGAGCAAAGCCAGATCGCCGATTCGCCCGGAGTGCACGAGCTCCTTGAGCTCTGCGTGAGCGCGATCGAAGCGCCGGTTGAAATTGACCATGGCCTTGATTCCTGAACGTTCAACGTAGGCTACCGTCGCCTTTGCCGTTTCCAAGTCGAGGTCGATTGGCTTTTCGACGAGAGCCGCCAGGCGCGCATCGGCTGCAAGGCGGAGGTTCTGGGCGTGGGAATCCGTTGATGACGCGATGAACACTGCGTCCAGGCCGTCGTTGCCGAAAATCTGGTCGAGCGTTGCTGCTGCCTTGGCGCCATGTCGCGAGGCCAGAGCAGCAGCTCGCTGAGGGTCAATGTCGTAGACCAGTTTAAAGTCGATCTCCGGGTGTGCGGCCAAGTTGTGTGCATGCACCGAGCCGATGAAGCCGGCGCCGATCAGGGCGAATCTTTGCATTGAAGGCACCTCGTGAAGTTGGTTGAAGTCAGGAGATCATGATGTCCAGAAGATTGCGCATGGTGCTGGCAACCTTGTGGAAGTCGTGCTCATTGGCGCGGTCAGAGAACATCTCGGAAACCCACCAGCCGTCATAGCCGGTGGACTTGATCGCGTCCACCCACTGCTGCAATGGGATGGCGCCACCGCCGATGACGACATTGCGGTGCACGTCCTGGGCCGGAACCTCATGGCGCCGATCCAGATCCAACCCGTCGGAAATATGGGCCGCCTTGATCAGTTCCTTGGGCAACGCGGCCACTTCTTCCAAGGTGTCCCCGACGGTCCAGAAATGCCAGGTGTCCAAGGCGATGCCAACGTTCTCGCGGCCGCAGCGCTCAATAATTTCCAGGGCTTGCCGACACCGATTGATATTGGACCAAGCCAGCGGTTCCAAGTAGATCTCCAGCCCGTGCTCTGCGGCGATCCCGGCGGCAGCAGATACATTATCGGCGGCAATGGCCATGGCTTCCGGTTCCGAGAGGCCGAGTGTCCCGCGGTAGCGATCATCAGATGCTGCGAGTTTTCCGGACTTGAAATCCTTGACCACATTCCAGTCCACTGGCCCGGTGCACATTTGCAGGATCGGTGCGCCGACCACTGTGGCGATTTCGGCCATCCGCCTGACTTCCCGGAGCATGTCATCACGTGCGGTGCCTTGGCGTTCAAGGTCAAGGACTGCGCCGATTCCTGTCACTTCAAGGCCCGTGAGCATTTCTGGAAGCGTGTGCACAGAAAAGCCGGCATCAAGATAGCGGTAGAGTTTCGGGCTTTGCAACTCGATGCCGCCGAATCCGGCCGACCGTGCCGTTGCAATGTCGGTGGCAACATTCCCGTAGAAACTTGTTGTGACATTCATGGACAGTTTTGCCATTGGTCCTCCTTGGCGTGTGGAATGCATGCGTGGAAACGAAATGTACAGTTGTCAGTACAAAGGTGCTTCCAAGATCATATGCCCACTGCTCCCCGGAAAGTAATACGCTCGGGCATATTCTCCATGAATTTTTTCCGAGCCGCCGCTAGGCTGGTCTGCGAGTGCAGGATACGTCTGTTCATCACCGGTTTTTCAATGGTTCAAGGCGAAAGTGCGTTATATACCTTCAAGGGAATGCAGTAATCCGGCTCGCTGATTGACTGGATATTCGCCCGCGACAGTGGCTGTTTCGAAGGTGTTTGCAATAATGACCGTTGTGAACATTGCTCAGCCCGGTGAAGGGCGCCCAGGAAACCGGCCCCCGTCGATGGCGGATGTGGCGGCCTTGGCCGGGGTGTCCCATCAGACGGTTTCCCGCGTGCTCAACGACCATCCAAACGTCAGGGCGGGAACCCGCGACCAGGTGCTGGATGCCATCCGGCAGCTGGGTTATCGCCGCAACCGAGCCGCGCGGGCACTGGCCACATCGCACTCGAGCACTATCGGCATTCTGACCATCGGCAGCGAATTCTTCGGACCGCAATCCACCGTGCTGGCCATCGAGGCCGCTGCCCGTGCGCAGGGATATTTCGTGACCGTTACCGCACTGGATCGCTATGACGCGCACAGCGCGAGCGAAGCCCTCAGCCACCTGGTGGACCAGGGCGTTGATGGCGTGGTGATGGTTGCGCCCTTCGAAAAGGTGATCGATGCCCTGGATGATGCTGCCCTGACGATTCCAGTGGTGGTCGTGGCCGCTCGCACCGAGGTTCCCGACGCGGATCCGGCGCATTACGTGTACATCGACCAGCGTGAAGGCGCGCGCTTGGCCACTGGTCATCTTCTGGCCCTGGGGCACCGCAAGATCGTCCACGTGTCCGGGCCGACCGGCTGGTTCGACGCCACCGAACGGCAAATCGGCTGGCGGGAAAAAATGCTGGAAGCCAAGGCCCCGATTGTTGAGGTGCCAGCTGAATCCTGGCAGGCCCAGAGCGGCTATGAGGCAGGCCAGCGTCTGGTTGACCCGATACGCGCCGGCGAAGTTACGGCAGTATTCGCAGCGAATGATTACCTTGCCACCGGTGTTCTGCGTGCTTTCTGGGAAGCCGGGCTGGAAGTGCCCAATGACGTTTCGGTTATCGGTTTCGACGACCTGCAAATCTCCAATTTCCTGATCCCTTCGCTGACCACGGTTCGCCAGCCTTTCCGCGATGTCGGCCATGCTGCGCTGATGGAATTGCTGGAAGGCGCCACGGCTGACAGGGTCCCGAAAGTGATTGCGCCAACGCTGGTAATCCGGGCGAGTACCGCACCGCCCAACGCCCGCTAGCCAAGCGCTACATTCCCCGAGTCCGGGATCCGGTATTGCGGATCACAAATTGTTAGCGCTAACATTGGATCGAGGTTTTGTTCTGCCAGCGCATTTTTCGCGAGTGGAGCAGGAAACGATGGCTATGGCGCTGCTCACCGAGCTGTGCGAACGGAGATTTCATGGCAACACAGCTCAACGGGCCAACCGCCCGCGAGATCATCAGCAACGGCGAAGCCGTGCTGGGCATCGAGTTCGGTTCAACGAATATCAAAGCCAGCCTGATCGGCCCCGGCCACCAGCAGCTTGCCAGCGGCAGCCACGCCTGGGAGAACCAGTACGAAAACAGGAATTGGACCTACTCCCGCGAAGCCATCGTCGCCGGCCTGCAGGACTCTATGGCCCAGGTGCTGGCAGATGCCCAAGAGCGCCACGGAGTACGCCCAACGCAGCTAGGAGCCGTTGGAATCTCCGCGATGATGCATGGCTACCTCGCCTTCGACGCCGACCGGGAACTGCTGGTTCCCTTCCGCACCTGGCGCAACACCTCCACGGCTGAGGCGGCCGCGATGCTCAGCGAGGAACTGGACTTCAATATCCCGCAGCGCTGGTCCGTAGCGCACTACTTCCAAGCGCTGCTCAACGGCGAAGAGCACGTGTCGAAAGTTTCCCGCCTGAACACGCTGGCCGGATTCGTGCATGAGCTTCTCACCGGAAATTTTGTGCTTGGCGTGGGCGATGCCGCGGGAATGTTCCCCATCGATTCAGCCACCGGCAGCTACGATGCACGGATGCTTTCCGCCTTTGACGCGGTGGCTGCCCAGCATGGCGCGACCGCAGGGCTTTCCTCAATGCTGCCCGCGGCAGTGCCTGCCGGTGCAGATGCCGGCACGCTAAGCGAAGCCGGGGCCTTGCTCCTGGATCCCACCGGACAGCTCCAGCCTGGCAGCCCGCTGTGCCCACCGGAAGGTGATGCCGGAACCGGCATGGTGGCCACCAATTCGGTAGCCCAGCGCACCGGCAACATCTCCGCCGGAACCTCCATTTTCGCGATGGTGGTCCTCGACGCGCCGCTCAAGGAAGTGCACCACGAAATCGACGTGGTCACCACGCCCGATGGGCATCCGGTAGCCATGGTCCACTGCAATAACGGCGCCAGCGAATTTGCCGCCTGGGCCCAGGTCTTCGGGCAGTTCGCCCGGGCGCTGGGCAGCGACGCCGACGACAACGCGGTCTTCGAAACCCTGCTGCGTTCGGCCCTTCAGGGTGCTGCCGATGGTGCGGGGCTCTTGGCCTACAACAATCTTTCCGGCGAACCGGTAGCGGGTCTTGCCGAAGGCCGTCCGGCCATCCTGCGCACCCCGGACTCCACGCTGAACCTGCCCAACTTCGTGCGTGTTCAGGTGTACGCCATGTTCGCCACGCTGAGCCTCGGACTGCGCGTGCTGGCCGCCGAAGGCGTCGAGGTCAAGCAGATGTTTGCCCATGGCGGCATCTTCCGCACCGCCGGGGTGGCCCAACGGCTGCTGGCCGCTGCGATCAACACTCCCGTCCTTGTCGGGGACAGCGCCGGACACGGAGGTGCATGGGGCATCGCCGTCCTGGCAGCGTACCGGCGCCGAGTCCTCGATGGCCTGCAGCAGTCCCTGCCTGAATTCCTGGATTCCGAAGTCTTCGCCGGTGCCGCTTTGAGCCTCGCGGAGCCGCAGGCCGATGACCGTGCCGGCTTCGAGGCCTACCTGGAAACCTATGAAGCCGGCCTGGCCATTCAGCGCACCGCCATTACCGCCATCTAGGCATCGCACACAGTTTCGGACGAAAAGAGAAACCGATGAATCAACCACGAATCCTGGCGGATTACCCGCAGTCAATGCAGGACGAGGTGGCCACGGTCCGCCAGATTGTTGCCGACCTGCACGCCGAATTGCCGCGCTATGAGCTGGTGGTCTGGACTGCTGGCAACGTGTCGCAGCGCGTGCGCCACCCGGAAATCGCCGACGGCTCCGCGGACCTGTTCGTGATTAAGCCATCGGGCGTCGCCTACGACGAGCTGACCGCGCAGTCCATGGTGGTCTGCACCTTGGACGGCAAGCTGCTCGATGGCACCCGCGCCCCGTCCTCGGACACCGCGGCCCATGCCTACACCTACGAGCACATGCCGCAGGTGGGCGGCGTGGTGCATACCCACTCCACCTACGCCACCGCATGGGCGGCGCGCGGCGAGGAAATTCCCTGCGTGCTGACCATGATGGCCGACGAATTCGGCGGCCCGATCCCGGTAGGCCCCTTCGCCATCATTGGCGATGATTCGATTGGCCGCGGCATCGTGTCCACGCTGAGCGAGTCCCGCAGCCCGGCCGTGCTGATGCGCAACCACGGTCCTTTCACTATCGGAAAGGACGCCAAGGCCGCAGTCAAAGCCGCGGTGATGTGCGAGGAAGTGGCGCGAACCGTGCACATCTCGCGCCAGCTAGGCAACCCGGTCGCGATCGACCAGAAGCATATCGACTCGCTCTACGAGCGCTACCAGAACGTCTACGGACAGTAAGGACATCATGGCCAAGGCATATAACACCCAAGAAATCTGGTTCTTCACCGGCAGCCAGGACCTGTACGGCGAAGAGACGCTGCGCCAGGTGGCGCAGCAGTCCACCGAGGTCGCGCAGGCCCTGGATGCGTCCGCCGACGTTCCGGCAAGGATCGTGTGGAAGCCGGTCCTGAAGGACTCCGAATCGATCCGCCGCGCAATGCTGGAAGCAAACTCGGATGACAAAGTGCTGGGCGTCATCACCTGGATGCACACCTTCAGCCCGGCCAAGATGTGGATCAACGGCCTGAAGGCCCTGCAGAAGCCGCTGCTGCACCTCCACACCCAGGCCAATGTCGAACTGCCCTGGGATTCGATCGACTTCGACTTCATGAACCTGAACCAGGCCGCCCACGGCGACCGCGAGTACGCCTACCTGGCCACCCGCCTGGGCGCGGCCCGCACCACCGTGGTCGGCCATGTCTCCAACCCGGCCGTATCCCGCCGCGTGGGCACCTGGATCCGCGGCGCTGCCGGCTTCAACGCCGTGCAAAACCTGAACCTGGTCCGCTTCGGCGACAACATGCGCAACGTCGCGGTGACCGAGGGGGACAAGACCGAGGCGGAGATCCGCTTCGGCGTCTCGGTGAACACCTGGGCCGTCAACGACCTGGTCGAAGCGGTCCAGGCCGTGGCCGAGGCCGACATCGATGCGCTGGTCGCCGAGTACGAGCGCGAATACGACGTCGTGCCCGAACTGCGCGCCGGCGGTGCCCGCCACGAGTCGCTGCGCTATGCCGCATCCCAGGAAATTGCTCTGGAAGCCTTCCTGTCCAAGGCCGGCGCCATGGCGTTCACGACCAACTTCGAGGACCTGGGCGGGCTCAAGCAGCTGCCGGGCCTGGCTGTGCAGCGCCTGATGGGCAAGGGCTACGGCTTCGGCGCCGAAGGCGACTGGAAGACCGCGGTACTGGTGCGTGCCGCCAAGGTCATGGGCGAGGGCCTGCCGGGCGGCGCCTCGCTGATGGAGGACTACACCTACGACCTGACTCCCGGCAAGGAGCTGATCCTCGGCGCCCACATGCTCGAGGTCTGCCCGTCGCTGACCACCTCCAAGCCGCGGGTTGAAATCCACCCGCTGGGCATCGGCGGCCGCGAGGATCCGGTGCGCATGGTCTTCAACGCGGACGTTGCCGAAGGTGCGGTGGTCGTGTCCATGGCCGATATGCGCGAGCGCTTCCGCCTGACTGCCAATGTGGTGGATGTGGTCACCCCGCCGGCGGATCTGCCGAACCTGCCGGTGGCGCGCGCGGTGTGGAGCCCGCGGCCGGACTTCAATATTTCCGCCGAGTCCTGGCTGGCTGCCGGCGGTGCGCACCACACGGTGATGTCCACGGCCGCGGGGATCGAGGCTTTCGAGATCTTCGCCGAAATCGCAGGCACCGAGCTGCTGGTTATCGATGAGGAAACCACCCGCCGGAACTTCGCGCAGCAGATTCGCGTGAACCAGAGCTACTACCGCTTGGCGCAGGGTTTCTAGCGGTTCGAACAACCCTTGCCCAGGTAATGCGCGCCCCGTGGCGGGGCGTGCATTACCAGTGAGTAAGGAATCTTAATTTATTTACATCGAGGGTGGCTGAAATCACTGTGTTAGCGCTAACATAGTGTGAGTCCAGTCTCACTCGCAGATATGGCAACCTTTCAAGGAGGAAAAGATGGCATGGAATAATTGGACCCGCAAGGCCGCGGCGACCATGGGATCGCTGGCACTGGTCGGCGCATTGGCAGCGTGCAGCGGCGGTGGCGCTGGCGGCGGAGCAGGAGCCGGTGAAGGCGAGTCGACTGCACCTGAGGACATCCAGGTGGGCGTGGCAATGCCAACCGAGACTTCCGAGCGCTGGATTGCCGACGGCGAAGCCGTCAAGTCCCAGCTGGAAGCCGCTGGCTTCGAAGTCGACCTGCAGTTCGCGAATGACGACATCCCCACCCAGCAGCAGCAGATCGACCAGATGATCACCAAGGGCAGCGACATCCTGGTAGTCGCCTCCATCGACGGCACCGCGCTGTCCACCCAGCTGCAGGCCGCAGCGGACCAGGACATCCCGATCATCTCCTACGACCGCTTGATCAACGGCACCGAGAACGTCGACTTCTACGTCACCTTCGACAACTACAACGTCGGCGTCCAGCAGGCAACCTCGCTGCTGACCGGCATGGGCCTGGCCGATGAGGAAGGCAAGCGCACCAGCAAGGAGGGCAAGTTCAACGTCGAGCTCTTCGCCGGTTCGATCGACGACAACAACGCGCACTTCTTCTGGAAGGGCGCCATGGATACCCTCAAGCCCTACCTGGATGACGGCACCCTGACGGTCAAGTCCGGGCAGACCAAGATCGAGCAGGCAGCTACCCTGCGCTGGAGCCAGGAAGAAGCCCAGTCGCGCATGGAAGACCTGATCACCGCCCACTACCAGGGCGGCAAGACCAAGATCGACGGCATCCTCTCGCCATTCGACGGCATCTCCCGCGGCATCATCACCGCACTGTCCAACGCCGGCTACGGCAAGACCATCGAGGCCGGCCTGCCGATCATCTCGGGCCAGGATGCAGAAATCGCTTCGGTGAAGCTGATCGACGATGGCGTGCAGTACGCAACCATCTTCAAGGACACCCGCAAGCTGGCTACCCAGGCTGTCGAGGCAGTGAAGTCCTACGCAGGCGGCGGCGAGCCGGAAGCCAATGACACCGAAACCTACGACAATGGCAAGAAGGTTGTTCCTTCCTACCTGCTGGATTCGGACATCGTCGTCAAGGACAACATCACCTCCCTGCTGGTCGACTCCGAGTACTACACGGCCGAGGAAGTCAAGGCCGGCCAGACCAAGTAGTCTCCCAGGCCGCAATCCGGTGGGCGGGAGGGCAAGCCGCCCTCCCGCCCACCGGATGCACCGCTCACAGCACACACCAAGGACGTCTGCACTATGGACACCACGATCCTGCACATGCAGGACATCACCAAGACTTTTCCCGGAGTCAAGGCGCTGGACGGCGTCAACCTTTCGGTTAGCAAGGGCGAGATCCACGCTATCTGCGGAGAGAACGGCGCCGGAAAATCCACCCTCATGAAGGTGCTCTCCGGGGTCTACCCGCACGGCAGCTACGAGGGCCAGATCATTTTCGAAGGCGAAGAGCTCAAGGCCTCGAACATCAAGGACTCCGAAGCCCAGGGCATCGTGATCATCCACCAGGAGCTGGCGCTGGTGCCGTACCTGTCGGTGGCCGAGAACATCTTCCTCGGCAACGAAACCGCGCGCGGCGGCTTCATCGACTGGAACGAGACCAACCACCGCGCCGCGGACCTGCTGGCCCGCGTGGGCCTGGACGAACTGCCGGTCACCCCGGTAGGCCAGCTGGGCGTGGGCAAGCAGCAGCTGGTGGAAATCGCCAAGGCGCTGAGCAAGAACGTCAAGCTGCTGATCCTGGACGAACCGACCGCCGCGCTGAATGACGACGACTCCGAGCACCTGCTGAACCTGCTGCGCGGACTGCGTGAACAGGGCATCACCTCGATCATCATTTCGCACAAGCTCGGCGAGATCGAGGACATTGCCAACACCACCACCATCATCCGCGATGGCCAGTCCATCGAGGCGCTGGACATGGCCGATCCCGAGTCCAACCAGAACCGCATCATCCGCGGCATGGTGGGCCGCGAACTGTCCTCCCGCTACCCGGAACGCGTACCGCAGATCGGCGACGTGGTCTTCGAGGTCCAGGACTGGTCGGTCCAGCACCCGGTCCAGCAGGACCGCACCGTGGTGGAAGGCGCCAACCTGGAGGTCCGCGCCGGCGAAATCGTCGGCATTGCAGGACTGATGGGCGCCGGGCGCACCGAATTGGCGATGAGCATCTTCGGCCACAGCTATGGCCGGAACATCACCGGCACGGTCAAGATGGACGGCAAGCCGGTGGACACCTCCACCGTGGGCAAGGCCATCAAGGCCGGCATCGCCTACGTTTCCGAGGACCGCAAGAAGTTCGGGCTGAACCTGATCGAGGACATCCGCGTGAACACCACCGCGGCCGGTCTGGACAAGATCTCCTCCAAGGGCTTCGTGGACGGCAACAAGGAGATCCAGATTGCCGAGCACTACCGCAAGTCCATGCGCATCAAGACCCCGAACGTGATGGCGAAGGTCGGGAACCTCTCGGGCGGCAACCAGCAGAAGGTCGTGCTGGGCAAATGGCTGCACACCGCACCCGAGCTGCTGATCCTCGACGAGCCCACCCGCGGCATCGACGTCGGCGCCAAATACGAGATCTACACCATCATCAACGAGCTGGCGGCTGCCGGCAAGGCCGTGCTGGTGATCTCCTCCGAACTGCCAGAGCTCTTGGGCATCTGCGACCGCATCTACACTCTGGCCTACGGCCGAATGACCGGCCAGCTGCCCAGCAGCGAAGCCACCCAGGAACGCCTCATGGAACTCATGACCATCGAGAAGGAAAGCACCCGATGACCATCACAAGCGAGCTGAAGGATATCTTCACCAAGAACCTGCGCACCTCGGGCATTTACATTGCCTTCGTGCTCATCGTGGTGCTGTTCACCATCCTGACCAACGGGCTGCTGCTCAGCCCGATCAACATCACCAACATCATCTTGCAGTACTCCTACGTGCTGATCCTCGCCCTGGGCATGATCCTGGTGATCGTCGCCGGGCACATCGACCTGTCGGTCGGCTCCCTCGTGGCGCTGACCGGTGCGGTCTCCGCGGTCATCGTCATCAAGGGGGATCTGCCCTGGTGGGTCGGCATGCTCGCCGGCATCGCCGTGGGCGCCCTGTGCGGCCTGTGGCAGGGCTTCTGGGTGGCGTACGTGGGCATTCCCGCGTTCATCGTGACCCTGGCCGGCATGCTGCTCTTCCGCGGCCTGACCTACGAAGTGCTGAGCAACGTGTCGCTCTCGCCGTTCCCCGGCGAATACGGCCAGATCGCCGGCGGCTTCCTCAACGGGCTGCTGGGCGGCAACGGATTCGACCTGTTCACCGTGATCATCGGCGTGATCGCCGTGGCCGGACTGTTCGTTTCGCAGTGGCGCAACCGCGCTGGACGCGCCAAGTACGGCCAGAGCGTTGAATCCATGGCCATGTTCCTGGCCAAGAACATCATCTCGGGCATCATCATCCTCTGGTTCTTCTGGCAGATCGCCACCAGCCGCGGCATGCCGATCGTGCTGATCATCCTGGCTGCCCTGATCCTGGGCTACCACGTGCTGACCACCAAGACCGTTTTCGGCCGCCACGTCTACGCCATCGGCGGCAACCTGTCCGCCGCGAAGCTTTCGGGCGTGAACGTGAAGAAGATCAACATGTGGATCTTCATCAACATGGGCCTGCTTTCGGGCGTGGCCGGCGTGGTCTTCTCCTCGCGTTCCAACGGCGCCCAGCCGGGTGCCGGCAACATGTTCGAGCTGGACGCCATTGCGGCCTGCTTCATCGGCGGCGCTTCGACCACCGGCGGCGTGGGCCGGGTGACCGGCGCGATCGTCGGCGGCCTGGTGATGGCGGTGCTCTCCAACGGCATGCAGCTGATGGGCGTGGGCGCCTCCACCCAGCAGATCGTCAAGGGCGTTGTGCTGCTTCTGGCAGTCGCCTTCGACATCTACAACAAGCGCCGCGCGGGCGCTGGCAACTAGCCTGCCGCTGGTGCCATGGGCCCTCCCGCACGCGATTGCGGGAGGGCCCATGCGTGCCCGACGTTTTTGATGGCCCAGCAAGAAGGAAGAAGACATGGACCGCCTCGCACTGCCCCTGAAGGACACCGCCAATGGAACGGTGCTGACGCTGCAAGCCCATGGCTTCACCGCGCAAGTGGCCACGGTGGGCGCCACCCTGGTTTCCCTCCAGTACGGCTCCCGCCCGCTGGTGCGCGCTTTCGACCCGCACGGGCCGCGCCCGGTTTTCGCGGGCGCCATCCTGGCCCCGTGGCCCAACCGGGTGATCGACGGGGCCTACAGCTGGGAAGGCCAAGAGCTGCAGCTGCCGATCACCGAGCCGGAGCGCGGCCATGCCCTGCACGGCCTGGTGATCGATACCGGCTTCGAGATCATCGAGCACCGTGCCGAGTTCGCCCAGCTGCGCACCGTCATCGCCCCGAGCGCCGGCTATCCGTACGAGGTGCAGCTGGTGATCGGCTACCGGCTGGAGGCCGGCGGGCTGCGCACCGTCGCTGCCGCCACCAACCTCGGGACGGGCACCGCGCCCTTCGGCTGGGGTTCGCACGCCTACCTGGTCGCCCCGGGCAAGAAGGCGGATGAATGGACCTTCACCCTGCCAGCTGGCAAGGTGCAGCTGACCGAAGGCCCGCGCCTGCTGCCGCGCGACACGGTTCAGGCCGCCGGCACCGAGCTGGATTTCCGCACCCCGAAGCCCATCGGGGATCTCTTCATCGACCATGCCTACACTGGCCTGGCTGCCCGCGCGGACGGTTCTTTCCGCGCGGAGATCACCGACGCCGGGGGCGTCGGATCGCACATCACCTGGGACGAAGCCTGCCCGTGGGTCCAGATACACACCGCCGACCGCGATGATCCGGCCCTGGACCGCACCGGCCTGGCCATCGAGCCGATGACCTGCCCGCCGGGCGGCTACAACTCCGGCCAGGACGTCATCGCCCTGGCACCGGGCGCCAGCCACGAAGCCAGCTGGCTGATCGGCCCGGTCCAGCCGCGCTAGCATCCCAGGCGCCACCCACCTTTGGAACCACCACGAGTCAACTGGAGAGATTGCAATGCCGCAGGGCTCCGCAGCACATGAACCGACCCACCGGGTCCATCACCTGGCCGATGGCCGCGAGGCGATTTTCTTCGCCGACGCCAATGCCGCCGTGCCCGAACCGGTGGCCGACACCCGGCCGCTGGATCCGCGCGGGGAGCCTGGCGAACTGCGCTACGACCGGCTGACCGGGGACTGGGTGGCCGTAGCGGCCCACCGCCAGTCGCGCACCTACCTCCCGCCCAAGGAAGAATGCCCGCTGTGCCCCAGCGTCCACGGGCGGCAGAGCGAAATCCCTGCCGAGGACTTCAACGTGGTGGTTTTCGAGAACCGCTTCCCGTCCCTGGGCCCGGCACTGGGCCGGATTCCAGCGGCCGCACCGGTGCAGCAGCCGGCCCCGGCCTACGGGCGCTGCGAGGTCGTGGTGTTCACCCCCGAGCACACCGGTTCCTTCGCATCGCTGGATGATGCCCGGGCGCGCACCGTCATCGAGGCCTGGGCGCAGCGCACCGCCGCCCTGTCCGCCATGGAGGGCATTGCGCAGGTGTTCGTGTTCGAGAACCGCGGCCAGGATATCGGCGTGACCCTGCACCACCCGCATGGGCAGATCTACGCCTACCCGTACCTCGCGCCAACCGCCGCCAAGATGGCCGGCCAGGGCATCGCGCACCTGGAGAAGACCGGGCGCACCCTGATGGGCGACATCCTGGACTTCGAGCGCAAGGAGGGCACGCGCATGGTCGCCCAGGGCCAGCACTTCTCCGTGTTCGTGCCCTACGCGGCCCGCTGGCCGCTGGAAGCGCACCTGGTGCCGCACCGCCACGTGCCGGACTTCGCCGCGCTCAATGCGGACGAAAAAGCCGAGTTGGCCGTGATGTACCGGGACCTGCTGCGCGGATTCGACGCGCTGTACCCGACGCCCACCCCGTACATCGCCGCCTGGCACCAGGCTCCGCTGGAGCCCGTGGCCCGCAAGGCCTCACGGCTGCACCTGCAGCTGACCAGCCCGCGCCGGGCCGCTGACAAATTGAAGTTCCTGGCCGGATCGGAAGCTGCCATGGGCGCTTTCATCAACGACGTCCCGGCCGAGCAGACTGCTGCACGGCTGCGCGAGGTCATGCCATGAGCCGCAGCGGAACGAAGGAAACCGCGGTGCGCGTCAACGCCCTGCGCGAGAAGTTCACCAAGGCCTACGGCCACCACCCGGAAGGCATCTGGCGGGCCCCGGGACGGGTGAACCTGATCGGCGAGCACACCGACTACAACATGGGCTATGTGCTGCCCTTCGCCATCGACAAGAACGCGCTGGTGGCCGTGCGCCGCAAGTCGCAGCTGGAGCCGGGCAGCCAGGTGCTGGATTTCGCCTCCACCTACGGGGCGGGCGACGAACCGCCGGTCACCTCCATTACCCTCGATGAGCTGGTGCCCCGCGCGGTGCCCGGCTGGGCCGCCTACCCGGCCGCCGTGCTGTGGGCGCTGAGCCAGCTCGATGGCGTGCACATTGGCGGGCTGGAGCTGATGGTGGACTCCGATGTCCCGGTGGGCTCGGGCTTGTCCTCTTCGCATGCCCTGGAAGTGGCGACCATCGTGGCGCTGGACGATCTCTACGGCCTGGGCCTGTCCAAGGTGCAGATGGCCCAGCTGACCCAGCGTGCCGAGAACGAATTCGTGGGTGCTCCGACCGGGATCATGGACCAGAGCGCCTCGCTGATGTCCCATGCCCAGCATGCGCTGTTCCTGGATTGCCGATCCATGGAATCCCAATCCGTGCCGCTGCCGCTGGCGCAGCATGACGCGGTGGTCCTGGTCATGGACACCCGCGTAGAGCATTCGCACGTGGATGGCGGCTACGCCGCCCGTCGCACCAGCTGCGAGCAGGCCGCCGCGGTGCTGGAGGTAGCATCGCTGCGCGAGGTGCACAGCATCGAAGAGCTGGAGGCCATTGGGGACCCGGTAGCCAAGCGCCGCGCCAAGCACATCGTGACCGAGAACCGCCGCGTCCTGGATACTGTCCTCGCGCTGCGCGAAGGCGACCTGCCCGCGGTGGGCAAGCTGCTTTGCCAGTCGCACGAATCCATGCGCGACGACTACGAGATTTCCAGCGAGGAACTGGACGCCGCCGTGGAAGCGGCCATGGCGGCCGGGGCGATCGGAGCCCGGATGACCGGTGGCGGTTTTGGCGGCAGCGCCATTGCCTTGGTCAAGCGCGAGCAGATCGAACCGGTCAGCCAGGCCGTCCGCGAAGCCTTTGACCAGGCCGGCTATGTCGAGCCGGCCATTTTCACCGTAATTGCAGACGAAGGAGCAGGCCGGGCATGAGTTGGCTAGTGACCGGCGGAGCCGGATATATCGGATCCCACGTGGTGCGTTCGCTGTCCGCGGCAGGCCTTGAGCCGGTCGTCGTGGACTCGATGTCCAGCGGGGTGCACGGCTTCGTTCCCGAACAGGTGCCGTTCTACCAGCTGAACATCCTGCAGACCGAAAAGCTCGTGGAAATCATGAAGCGCCACGAGGTCACCGGGGTCATCCACTTGGCCGGCTACAAGTATGCCGGCGAATCGGTGAAGCACCCGCTGCTGGCCTTCGAGCAGAATGTCACCGGCACCGCGCACCTGCTCGAAGCCATGGCGTCCTCCCGCGTGCACAACATGGTCTTCTCCTCCTCGGCAGCCGTCTACGGCACCCCGGACGAAGATGTGGTGACCGAATCCACCGGCACCTTCCCCGAATCCCCGTACGGACAGAGCAAGCTCGTGGGGGAATGGCTGATCCGCGACCAGGCGGTGGCTACCGGGCTGAAGCACACCTCGCTGCGCTACTTCAACGTGGTCGGCTCGGGCAGCGAAGAACTCTACGATGCCAGCCCGCACAACCTGTTCCCGCTGGTGTTCCAGGCGCTGAATGCCGGAAAGACGCCGAAGATCTTCGGCACCGACTACGACACCGAGGACGGCACCTGCGTGCGCGACTACGTGCACGTCGCCGACCTGGCGCTGGCGCACGTGGAGGCGGCCAGGAAACTGGAAGCCGGCGAGGTATTGGAGCCGGTCTACAATTTGGGCTCCGGCGATGGCGTCTCGGTGCGCCAGATCATGGATGCGGTAGCGAAGGCCACCGGCATCGGTTTCACCGCGGTGGAAGAAGCGCGCCGCCCGGGCGACCCGGCGCGCATTGTCGCCGACGGGAAGCTGGCCGCCCGCGACCTTGATTGGCAGATGCGCCATAGCCTGCAGCAGATGGTCCACAGCGCCTGGAAGGCTTCGGCCCAGCGCGGCTGATTGCGCCAAGCTGAAGCGCAGCGGCCTGGGAAACTAGCTGGTGCGCAGCGTGGCCGCGATCTGATCCATGGTCTGCGCAATCGCCAGCGATTCAGCCAGCGGCATGACCGGGGATTCGGCCAGGCCCAGGGCAATGCACTGGGCCACGTGGGCCGCTTCCCAGCCCAAACCGGCAGTAGGCGAGGTTTCCGTGAACTCGCGGCTGTCGGCGATCTTGCCGTCGGCACTGCGCAGCACCAGCCCGGAACCGCAGCACATCGGGCGCTGGAGTTCCAAGGTGCCCTGCGTGCCGGCAATCCATGCGCCCTGCGGCGAATCGGTTTCGATGCTGCTGAAGACCATTGCCGTGGAACCGTCTACATTGGAAAGGACCGCGGTGAAGGTAGCGTCAACCCCGGTTTTGGCCATGCGTCCCGAAGCGTGCAGGAGCTGCTTGGCAGGGGAGACCATGGCGCTGAAGGCAATAGGGTAGACGCCGACATCCAGCAGGGCCCCGCCGCCGAGCGCCGGGTCGTAGATGCGCGAGTCGTAGTCGACCTCGAACTTGGCGCCGAAATCAGCCTGGACGGTGATGATCTGCCCCAGGATTCCGGACTTGACGACCTGTGAAACCACATTGCCGATGGGCAGGAATCGTGACCACATGGCTTCCATGGCGAAAACTCCGGCAGCCTTGGCCGCCTCGATGATCCGGGAAGTTTGCCCGGCGTCCAGGCTCATTGGCTTCTCCACCAGGACATGCTTGCCCGCGGCGATCGCCTCGAGCGCAAGTTCCGCGTGGCCGCTGTGCGGGACGGCGATGTAGACGACATCCACCCCAGGGTCCCCGAGCACCTCGGCATAGGAGCCGAAGGCCCGGGTTCCGGCGTCTCCGTAGGTGCGTGCGAACTGCTCGGAGCGGGCCAAGGTGCGCGAGCCGACTGCTGCGAGCCGGCTGGCGGTCAAGTCGTTCAGCGATGCGGCAAACTGCGAGGCGATCCACCCCGGCCCGAGGATGCCCCAATTCAGCGCAGGAGCCGAGGAGGGATGGGGCAGCGTGGATTCGGGTAAGGCTAGTGGCACTGAAGGCTCCGATGGCAGGCAAAATTCATGGTGGATCCTAATCAGACTAGTGGAAGGCGCAAGGCGGGGGAAGAGCAGTATTCCAACGACTATTCACCGATCAGCAGCATCTGGGGTTAGCGGTATGCGGCCCCAGGGCATCCTCGGTTAATCAGTGTGCATCCTCGTGACCGCCAAGGGCAGCGTCCGGGCCACGGTTGGCAGGCCGGCAGGCGGGCCGCGAGTAGTGCTGGCGATTCATCTGGCGACCGCAACACCGCTACGCTTCTGCCTCGCTTTCGCTGAATTCGCGACTAGATCCAGCGGAATATCCCTGCTATCGCGCAGCGGGCGGGCGGTAGCCTCGCGGGCTTCTCGCACTTAGCGGTGGGCCATGGCATCGAAAAGCGCACGGGCGGAAACTCGGATTGGGCGAGCACATCCCCTCAAGGGTCCTGCTGGAAGCGCGCAGTAATATCCGGGATCCCATCCTCGCCGCCGGCGCCAGCGATGGGCTGGCTGGTAAGCCTCAATTGCTGAGCCAACCGCCTGGCTACAGGTCGACCGCGTTGGCCAGCACCGGTAGCTGCTTGCGAGCGGCCTGGACCTGGCTGAGATCCAGATCGACTACCAGCAGCTCGGGTTCTGCACCGGCCCGGGCAATAATGCGTCCTAGCGGATCAACCACCACCGAATGCCCGACGCCCAAAGGCGCGGTACCGGTGATCTTGCGTCCAATGCTTTCAGGATCAGCCTGGTCCACTGCCACCACGAACGTCGTCGCGTCCAAGGCGCGGGCCTGCGCAAGGGTGGTCCACTGCTCGGCCTTGCCCTCGCCCTGGCCCCACGAAGCGCTGACGATATTGACCGCTGCACCAGCCTTCGCATGGCGGGTGAACAAGCGCGGGAACCGCAAGTCGTAGCAGGTGGCCAAACCGATCGTCGTTCCCTCATGCTCGAACTGCACCGGAGAAGTTCCGGGCGTCACCGAATCCGACTCGGCATAGCCGAAGGCATCGTAGAGGTGGATCTTGTCATAGTGGGTATCTACGCCTTCACCGGCGACCAGCAAGGTGTTGCGTACCCGGCCGCCTTCACCGGGGGTGAACATGCCCACGGCAATGGTGATGCCTATATCCCGCGCCTGCTGGCGGATCAGTGTAGCCCAGGGCCCATCCAGGGGTTGCGCGTACTTGGCGAGATCGTGGCCGAAGGAAACCTGCATGGCCTCGGGGAAGACCACCAGCGAGGCGCCTGCTTCCTTTGCCCGGCGCGCATGATCGCGCACTGTTACCAGATTGCGCTGCGGATCAGCGGTGCTCAGAACCTGCGCCAAAGCGATTCTCATGGGATAGTCCTTTCCTGCTGCCAGCTGCTGGCTATGCGCTACCTTCACGACTCTACGCAGTAGCGATCAGCGAAGCTACATCCGGGCCATCTGCACCTCTTCACGGCCCTTGGACACCGACATCACGTCCTTTTGGCGCTCACCGTCCACCTGGGCAGCCAAGGCATCCAGCTGCGACATTGATTCCAGGGATAAGCGGACATCCAGCGCCCCCAGATTATCCTCGAAGTGCGCGCTGAAGCGGGTCCCCGGAATCGGGGAGACGGCCACGTTGAATGCGCGTGCTTTTTCATAAACCCACGCCAGTGACGCCTGGGCGGTTGAAACACCTTCGCGCTGGGCCACCTCCGCGATGACTTGCCGCAATGGATGGTTGTGCTGCATGCGGGCCGCTTCGAAGCGCGGGAAGTTATGGCGGATGTCGTTGGCTTCAAGCTGCTGCAGGGAATCAACTTCCCCGGTGAAGTACCCGCGACCCAGCGACGCGTAGGTCACCAGGCCCACGCCGAGTTCACTGGCGGCTGGCAAGAGCCATCTTTCGATGTCCCGGCTGAAAATCGAGTACTCCATCTGGATCGCGGAAATTGGATGCACCTTGTGGGCTCGGCGCAGCTCCTCGGAAGTCACTTCGGACAAGCCGATGTGCCGGGCCTTCCCTGCTTCGACTAGCTCCTTGTAGGCTCCGACAGTCTCCTCGATTGGCACCCGGGAATCCACCCGGTGGTAGTAGTACAGGTCAACGTGGTCTACGCCCAGCCGCTGCAGGCTCGCATCCATGCATTTCTTGATGAAGTCCGGGTCGCCATTAGCGCGTGGGTCTCCCGGATTCTTCGGACGCACGATGCCCGCCTTGGTTGCCAGGGTGACTTCGCCGCGACGGGTTTTGAGCACCTGCGAGAGCAGGGTTTCGTTGTGCCCTTCGCCGTAGATGTTGGCGGTATCCAGGAACGTGACGCCGCGATCAAGAACATGGTTCAAGGTGCGCAGGGATTCGGCATCGTCGGCCGATCCGTAGGGCCCGCTCAGGGACATGCAACCAAAACCCTGCGAGGTGGCTTCCAACCCCTGGCCGAGGTCGATGCTGTTTGCGATCTGCTGTGCCATGGTGGTCCTTCGAGTAGTCAGTTTCTCTCTTCTTGAGCCTAGCGAAGAAGGATTCAGCGGTCATCATGTTCCGTGATTTATTGAGTTCCGTGAACTGCGGCCGAAACGACACACCGTAGCTAAAGTGGCAATGACCAGCATAAAGAGACTGTGTCTCACTTCTGTCCTTGAATCTCAGAGTAAAATTCTTGCCATGGGAAGCGTGGTTCGCGATCGAGTGCGCGAAAAGATGAAAGTCGAGTTGGCGGAACAGGTTTATGCCGTGTTCGCCGAACGCGGCATGGAGAACGTCACCGCCCAGCAGGCAGCCCAGGCAATCGGAATATCCCGTGCCACGTTCTTCCGGTACTTCTCGTCAAAAGAGGACGCGGTAGTTACTGCGTTGCGTTCCATGACCGCGCACTTCTCCGACATGGCCAGCTCCATGTCTTCGCATCCGGGCGAGAGCTTGTTGGAGCTTTTGCGCCGCAGCTTTGAATCGGCAGTAGTATTCGCTGAGCAGGATCCGGTGGCGATGCAGGGCCGCATTGAGCTGGTCAGGAGCACCCCTGCGCTCCGGGCCAGCTGGCAGGAATCCCGGCGAGAGCAGCAGGTAGCGCTGGCCCAGGCGCTGTCGCCGTTCTGCGCGAACCAGCGGCTGGCTGAAACCGCCGCGTTGCTGGGTCTGGCCCTTTACGACCATGCACTGACCCGTTGGGTTGGGACGGCGGGCAGTACACTTCGCGAGATCCTCGATGAAGCCTTCGACTTCGCGGCCATGATCGATGACAACTGGGCGGAGAAGCGCTAGCAACCGCTACAGGCTACGGCAAGCGAAGCACCTTGATCGCCTCGGCCAAGTACGGTTCCGGGCTGGGGTCAGCAGATTGCGCCCAGCTGATCCATGCTGCAAAAGTCACCGTGCCGAAGGCCAGCGCCAGATAGGGCGCCGTCTGCGCGCTGACCCCGCCTTCCGAGAAATGCCGCAGCACCCGCTCGTTGTCCTTGCCCATCCGCATCGAGGCCTGGGCCAGGAGCTCGGGCTGGTCAGCGATAAGCCGCAGGCGTCCTCGCGTGACCTCCGGATCCGGCAGCGAATCGAAAGCTGCCACCGCAGCAGCGTGCATGGCACCCACCAGGTCGTGGCCCTCCTGCTTCGCCGAGGCGAAGGCGCCGTCTGAAATGGCCGAAGCTTCCAGCAGGCCGCCCCACACCAAATCCGCCTTGGAAGCGAAATAGCGGTAGAGGCTCTTGCGTCCGATTCCCGCTTCTTCGGCAATTTGCGCCATCGAGACTTCGCCATAGCCATGCTTGGCGAAGAGCGCCAGGGCGGTGCGGGCCACGGAGTCGGGATCAATGGACTGCGGGCGCCCAGGCAGGTGCGTGGCAACGGAATCTCGGGTGTCAGGCATATCCCAATTATGGCCCATTGAGTTAAGACACAGTGTGTCATAACATGAAACTACCAATTCATCGGCAACCAGAAGGAACGGTTATGGGCATGGAAAACGCATGGCAGGAAAAGGTCACCGCAGAACGTTTTGCCGGCAAGACAGTGGTGGTTACCGGCGCCGGTTCGGGCATCGGCAAGGCCACCGCGCTGCGCGTGGCCAAGGAAGGCGGCAAGGTGATCGCCGCGGACATCAGCCGCGAATGGCTCGATGAGCTTGTTGCCGAGAACCCGGATCTGGACGTTGCCGTTGTGGCCGGCGACATCACCGACCAAGCGGTAGTGGACCAGGTAGTGGCAGCTGGCGAGGGGCGGATCGATGCGCTGGCCAACGTCGCCGGCATTATGGACAAGTTCGAGCCGATCCACGAGATCGAGGACTCGATCTGGGAACGGGTCATGAATGTGAACGTCAATTCCGTTCTGAAGCTGACCCGTTCGGTGGTCCCGCTGATGCTCGAGGCCGGCCAGGGCAACGTGGTCAATGTGGCTTCGGAAGCTGGCCTGCGCGGCTCGGCCGCCGGCGTCGCATACACGGCCTCGAAGCACGCGGTCATCGGCATGACCAAGAACTCGGCTGTCATGTACGGCAAGAAGGGGCTGCGTTTCAACGCAGTGGCTCCGGGTGCGGTGCAGACCAATATCGAGGCTCCAATGGCCTCCGAATTTGCCCAGCAGGTAATCCCTCCGCTGATGGGCATCATTCCGGGCATGGCTACCGCAAGCCAGCTCGCCGCCTCGATCACCTTCCTGCTCAGCGAGGACAGCACCAACATCAACGGCGTGGTCCTGGCTTCAGATACCGGCTGGAGCGCCATCTAGCAAGGCCTGCCTGGAGACGAGTTTCCCTGCCAGCAGGTGGAACGGCCATCGGCCGGGGTGCACTGGAAAGCTCCAGTGCACCCCGGCCGATTAGCTCTCAAGGTCCCCGCAGTTTTCCGTGCGGCAACCGCCTGACTCAGCTGCGCGCTTCTGCGCGTTCCTCATCGGGGTAGCTTTTTTGCGTGGCCGCAGCTGCTTCGGCTTCGGTTGCCGGGCTCATATCGAACTTGAGCAGGGCCTCCGGGGTGGGGCCACCGCCGAACTTCGGTGAAGGCTGGCCGCCGTTGGCTACGCGTTCGGCCTCCATGGCTTCCCATTCCTCATCGCGTCCGAGCATGCGGGCCGAGTCCTCATTGGTGATTTCCCCGGCGAAGGCGCGCTTCATTGCCTCGCGGTCGAACTGCCCTTCCCATTTGGCGACCACGAAGGTGGCCACGCAGTTGCCCAGCAGGTTCACGGCAACGCGCATCGAATCCATGATGCGGTCCGCGCCCAGCAACAGGGCCACGCCGGCCACCGGGAAGATGCCCAGGGCGGCTGCCGTCGCCGATAGGGCCAAGAACGAGGATCCAGGGACGCCGGCCATGCCCTTGGAAGTCAGCAGCAGGATGCCCAGGGCGGCAAGCTGCTGGCCAAAGCTGAGATTGTGGCCGAACGCCTGGGCCAGGAACAGCAGCGAGATGGACAAGTAGATGGCCGCACCGTCGAGGTTGAAGGAATATCCGGTCGGGACCACCAAGCCGGTGGTGGCGCGGGAGCATCCGGCGTTGGTCAGCTTGGTCATGATGCGAGGCATCACCGACTCGGTTGATGCGGTGCCCAGGGCCAGCAGGAATTCCTCGCGGGTGTACTTGATGAATTGCCACAGCGGAACCCGGGCAAATCCCCAGGCGATCAGGAAGAGGATGCCGATGAACAGCAGGGCCGCGGCGTAGCAGGCGAGAATTAATTTCGCATAGGTGCCCAGTGTCTCGATGCCGTATTGGCCGATGATGAAGCCCATGGCGCCGAAGGCACCCAGGGGTGCGACCCGCATGACCCAGCTCATGACCTTGAAGATCAGCTCCAGGACGTTCTCGAACACCGCGAGCAGTGGTGCGCAGCGTTCCTGGCCGACCACCACGATGGCTGCGCCGAAGAAGACCGAGAAGAACAACACCTGCAGCAAGTTATTATCCGCGAAGGCGCCGATGACGCTGACCGGGATGATTCCCAGGATGAAGTCGGCGGCCCCCTTGGCCTCTCCGGATTTCTCTTCGATGGCCCCGGCGTCGAGGGATGACGGGTCGATGTTCAACCCGGCGCCTGGCTGGAAGAGGTTGGCAATGATCAGGCCGAAGACCAGGGCGAAGAGTGTGGCGCAGGTGAAGTAGACCAATGCCTTGACGCCAACGCGTCCCACTGCCTTGACATCGCCCACCGCCGCAATGCCGGTGACAATCACCAGGAAGATCAGCGGGGCGATGATCATCTTGATCAGCATGATGAATCCGTCGCCCAGCGGGCGCAACTCGGATCCGACCTTCGGCAGGAAGTGGCCGATCAAGACGCCGGCGACGATTGCGACGCCAAGCTGGAAGAACAGGGAAGTGTAGAAAGGTTTCTTGGGGGTTGGCTCAGCGACCCGGAAGTCGTCTGCGGATTTGATTTTCATGGCTGCTCCTGAGGATGGACTCGCTCCGAGGTATGTGCCCGTGGCTTGGATGGTGTCAACTGTAAGGCACGTCACAATATTCCGCAATGAAAAAAGATAATTTCGTTATGCGGAATGGATTCCTTCTGGATTATGGAATTAATCCGTGTTTGATAGGCATTTATCTGGCTCCGAGTACCGCTGTGCCGATGGCGGCAGCGTTGAGCGTGTCACGCGCCATCGGGGGCTCGTGCTGTGCCGCGCGGGGCCGGCGAGGAATGAACCCGGGGGTACCGCTGTTCTTGATGCAGGGATCCCGGTTATTGCGCGTCGGGCAATCGGGCTGTGTCGCCCGGGCTGGCCGCCGTAAGCTGACCCTACCTGGAAGTCGCGGATGGCTTACTGGGATCATGGACAAAGGTGGAACCCACCGATTACTTCCAGCAGGATTGAGAGCACTCACTTATGAGCATGGAAAGCGCCGCCTGGCATTCGCTATGGAAGCTGTCAGGAGACAAGGGCAAGGCCTACGCTCCAACCACGCCTAAGCGAGTGCTGAAGTTCGCAGCCAGCTACAAGTCCCGGCTGCTGGTCTTCGTCGTCTTCTCCATCTTCGCCGCAGTCCTGGCCGTGATCACCCCGGTGCTCGCTGGACGGGTGGTCGACGAAGTCGTCGCGCAATCCGGGGTGCGGACGATCATCAACTTGGCTCTGGTCATGGCGGGGATCGCGATCCTGGATGCGGTGGTGTCCGTAGTGGTCCGCTGGTTCTCCTCGCGCTTGGGCGAGGGCATCATCTATGACCTGCGCACCGCAGTCTTCGACCATGTGCAGAAGATGCCGGTGGCATTCTTCTCGCGCACCAGGACCGGTGCGCTGGTCAGCCGCTTGAACAACGATGTCATCGGCGCGCAATCCGCCTTCGCCGGAACCCTTTCCGGGCTGGTCTCCAATACCGTGGCGCTGGTGCTCACCGCTGCGGTCATGTTCACCACCTCGTGGCAGGTCACGCTGATCGCTCTGGTGCTGCTGCCGATTTTCCTCTTGCCCGCCCGCCATTTCGGCAGGTCCGTGGCCCTGCTGCGCCGTGAATCCGCGGACCTGAACGCGACCATGGGCAACCAGATGACCGAGCGCTTCTCCGCCCCCGGCGCCACCTTGATCAAGCTTTTCGGCCGTCCCAAGGACGAGTCCGAGCAGTTCGCGCTGCGTGCCGGCAAGGTGCGGGATATCGGCGTCAAGATGGCCATGCGCCAGTTCTACTTCGTCGCCGCACTGACCCTGGTTGCGGCCCTGGCACTCGCCCTGGTCTACGGTCTGGGCGGCATGTACGCGGTACGTGGCGATCTGGCCGCCGGCGACGTGGTGGTCCTGGGCATGCTGCTCACCCGCCTCTACACGCCGCTGACCGCACTGGCCAACGCGCGCGTGGAAATCACCAGCGCGCTGGTCAGCTTCGACCGGGTCTTCGAGGTGCTGGACTTGGAGCCGCTGATTGCCGATGCCCCGAACGCCCGCCGCCTCGAGGCCGGGGCGGTGCCGGTGAGATTCAACCACGTGAGCTTCTCCTACCCGAGCGCCGACAAGGTCTCGCTGGCTTCGCTGGAAGAAGTCGCCATCCTGGACACCCGCGGCGGCGAAGAGGTCCTGCACGATATCGACTTCGAGATCCCCGCGGGCCAAACCTACGCGCTGGTCGGCTCCTCGGGTGCGGGCAAGTCCACCATCGCCTCGCTGCTGGCGCGCCTGTACGACGTGGATTCGGGCAGTGTTGAACTGGCCGGCGAGGATATCCGCCAGCTTGAGCTCGATTCGCTGCGTTCGACGGTGTCCATGGTGACTCAGGACGGGCACCTCTTCCACGAGAGCATCCGCTCCAACCTGACGCTGGCCCGGCCCGAAGCGACCGAAAAGCAGATCTGGGAGGCGCTGGAGCGTGCCCGGCTGAAGCCGGTGATCGCTTCCTTGCCCGATGGCCTGGATACCGTGGTGGGCGAGCGGGGCTACCGGCTTTCCGGTGGCGAACGCCAGCGCATGACCATTGCCCGTCTGCTGCTGGCAGCACCCCAGGTAGTCATCCTGGATGAGGCGACGGCGGCCCTGGACTCGTCGAATGAAGCGGCGGTGCAGGCGGCGCTGGGCGAGGCGCTGGCAGACCGCACGGCGCTGATCATTGCCCACCGCCTGTCGACCATCCGCTCGGCGGACCAGATCCTGGTCGTGGAGGGCGGGCGCATCGTCGAGCGCGGAACCCACAGCGAGCTGCTGGCCTTCGGCGGACGCTATAGCGAGCTGCACGAAACCCAGTTCGCGCAGTAGCACGCCTGTTCGCCGGCTCCATAGGTGTTCCGGCACCAGCGCGAACTGAGATGCCCGCCTGGGCGGTCGATGCCATCGACTGCCCAGGCGGGCATCTTTGCTTGCGTGCCGGAATCGCCAAGCGCGGCTAGTCCGCCGCGGCCACCAGCTGGCGTCCCAGCTCGCGGGCCGCCTCCTGCAATACCGGCACCGCGCTGACGATGAAGGCCTCGTCAACGCGGGTCACCGGCCCGGAAACCGAGATGGCCATCGGCGTTGGCGCGCCCGGTACTGGCACGGCGATGCAGCGAACCCCTAGTTCCTGCTCTTCCTCGTCGATGGCGTAGCCGCGTTCGCGGGTGGCCTCGACATCGGTGAACAGCTTGCCCAGGGTGGTGATGGTGTTCGCGGTCTTCGGGGGCATGCCCGCCTGCGAGACCAAACGCTGCACGCGCTCGTCATCCAGCACCGAGAGCACGGCCTTGCCGACCCCGGAATTGTGCAGCATGGCGCGGCGTCCGACTTCGGTGATCATGCGCATCGAGTGGGCTGACTGCACCTGGGCGATGTAGGTGACCATGTCTCCGTCGAGCACCGCGATATTCGCCGATTCGCCCAGCTT
Source organism: Arthrobacter sp. JUb119 (assembly GCF_024807995.1). Classification (NCBI taxonomy): domain Bacteria; kingdom Bacillati; phylum Actinomycetota; class Actinomycetes; order Micrococcales; family Micrococcaceae; genus Arthrobacter; species Arthrobacter sp. JUb119. The sequence continues at coordinate 138,691 of NZ_JANUFE010000005.1, read as the reverse complement.
CGCGACCAGATCCTTCAGCGCAGGGGAGGCCAAGGCGCCCAGCTGGCGGTTGGCTACCTCGCCCAGCCGGATCAGCCGCGGGCCCAGTGAATAGCGGCGGTTGGGCAGCTGGCGCACGTAGCCCACTCCGACCAGGGTGCGCAGCAGGCGGTGGATGGTCGGCAATGGCAGGGGAGTATCGGCGGCAAGCTCGCTGAGCGCGGCTTCTCCGCCGGCACGGGCGATGACTTCCAGGAGCTCGAAAGCACGTTCGACGGACTGGACGCCGCCGGTGGTGGACTTGCTGGAAGTCTGCGTCATCTTTGCTCCTAATAAAGGCACTGGTTTCGGAAGAGGGCTACGCATTACTTCTACGATGCGAAATCCTAGTCCCAAGAATAGCGCAGAATCAGGCTTTTCTTCCACGATCCGATATTAACTCGGCAAAAAATCGTGCCGGGCGCCACAAAACACTCTTGCATTTTCATTTTGAGGATAATAGTATCCACTATACGGAAACTTTTACAGGAGGATCAGATGGCAGCACCAAGCCCGGGATATTCACTCACGCTTCGCGTCCAGACACCTGCGTCGATTACCGCTACCAGCGAGCTGGCCGGCGCGGTCGGTTCGGCCGGCGCGCACATCACCGCCCTGGATGTCACCGAGTCCAACCACACCCACATGGTGGTGGACGTTTCCTGCAACACCACCGACGTGGCCCACGGCGAGACCGTGCGCGCGGCGCTGGATAACCTCGATGGCGTAAGCGTGCGCAACGTCTCGGACCGCACCTTCCTGATGCACCTTGGCGGCAAGCTCTCGGTGACCCCCAAGGTCGCCCTGCGCAACCGCGATGACCTCTCCCGCGCCTACACCCCGGGTGTCGCCCGCGTCTGCATGGCCATCGCCGAGAACCCTGCCGATGCGCGCAACCTGACGGTCAAGCGCAACACCATCGCCGTGGTCACCGACGGCTCGGCCGTGCTGGGGCTGGGCAATATCGGCCCGGCCGCAGCCCTGCCGGTCATGGAAGGCAAGGCGGCGCTGTTCAAGCAGTTCGCCGATGTCGATGCCTGGCCGGTCTGCCTGGACACCCAGGACACCGAGGAGATCATCATGATCGTCAAGGCGCTGGCACCGGTCTACGGCGGGGTGAACCTCGAAGACATCGCCGCCCCGCGCTGCTTCGAAATCGAGGCCCGGCTGCGCGAAGAACTGGACATCCCGGTCTTCCACGACGACCAGCACGGCACCGCAATTGTCACCCTGGCCGCGCTGCTCAACGCGGTGAAGGTCGTGGACAAGAAGATCGAGGACCTGCGCATCGTGGTCTCCGGGGTCGGCGCGGCCGGCAACGCGATCATCCAGCTGCTCATGGCCCGCGGCGCGCAGAACATCATCGCCTGCGGACGCAATGGCGCGATCACCCGCAACGAAGCCTACGCCGATGCGCACCGCACCTGGCTGGCGGAAAACACCAATCCGCAGAACTTCACCGGCACCCTGAAGGAAGCCATCGCCGGCGCGGACGTCTTCATCGGCGTCTCGGCCCCGAACGTGCTGGACGAAGCCGATATCGCCGCCATGAACGAGCGCGCCATCGTCTTCGCCATGGCCAACCCGGATCCCGAGGTGGACCCGGAACTGGCCGGTCGCCACGCGGCGGTGGTCGCCACCGGGCGCAGCGACTTCCCCAACCAGATCAACAACGTCCTGGCATTCCCAGGTTTCTTCCGCGGGCTGCTGGATGCAGGCGTCACCGAGATCACCGACGCCATGCTCCTGGCCGCCGCGGACGCCATTGCCGCGCGGGTCAGCGAATCAGAGCTGAACCCCGGATTCATCATCCCGTCGGTATTCGACCCACAGGTCGCCTCCGATGTGGCCATGGCAGTGCAGGACGCAGCCGCCGCCAAGTAGGCGCTGCGCAGCAAGACCTTAGGGTGCATGTCAACGCACCCTTCATTGGAACAGAGCACAAGAAGTTAAGGAACAACCCATGAGTATTGAAATCACCAGCATCCCCGACGCCGCCGATGCCCAGCAGATCCTCTCGGGCGAAGCGCTGGCCTTCATCGAGAAGCTGCACCAGAAGTTCGCTGGCACCCGCGATCAGCTGCTGGCCGCACGCGGCGTGCGCCGCCAGCAGTTCTCCGATGCCAAGTCCATCGACTTCGATCCGCAGACCGAATCCGTGCGCACCGGCGACTGGAAGGTCGCCGAAGCCCCAGAGGCGCTGCGCGACCGCCGCGTGGAGATCACCGGCCCGGCCTCCCCGGCCAAGATGGCCATCAACGCGCTGAACTCCGGCGCCAAGGTCTGGCTGGCCGACCTGGAAGATGCTTCCACTCCGAGCTGGTTCAATGTCATCGATGCGATCTCCAATCTCTCGGCCGCCGCCCGGGGCACCTTGGCCTTCACCGATGCGAAAACCGGCAAGTCCTACGCGCTGCGCACCGACGCCCCGCGCGCGGTCGTGGTGGTCCGCCCCCGCGGCTGGCACCTGCCGGAGAACAATGTGCTCATCGACGGCAATCCGGCGGTCGGTGCACTGGTCGACTTCGGCCTGCACTTCTTCCACAATGCCAAGGTGCTCGCCGAATCGGGACAGGGCCCGTTCTACTACCTGCCGAAGATGGAGCACTACCTGGAATCGCGCCTGTGGAACGAGGTCTTCACCTTCGCCCAGGCCGAGCTGGGCATCGCCCACGGAACCGTGCGCGCCACCATGCTCATCGAGACCATCCCGGCCGCCTTCCAGATGGAGGAATTCCTCTACGAGCTGCGCGAGCACGCCTCTGGCCTGAACGCGGGCCGCTGGGACTACCTGTTCTCCATCATCAAGACCTTCCGCGAAGCCGGCGAAGCGTTCATCATGCCCGACCGCTCGGCCGTATCGATGACCGCGCCGATGATGCGCGCCTACACCGAGCTGCTGGTCAAGACCTGCCACAAGCGCGGGGCTTTCGCCATGGGCGGCATGGCGGCGTTCATCCCGAACCGCCGCGAACCAGAAGTTACCGCCGCCGCCTTCGACAAGGTCCGCGAGGACAAGTCCCGCGAGGCCAACGACGGATTCGACGGCTCCTGGGTCGCCCACCCTGACCTGGTTGAGCTGTGCAAGGAGATTTTCGACGCGAAGCTCGGCGAGAAGCCGAACCAGATCGACCGCCAGCGCCCGGAGGTCGAGGTCACCGCGGCCCAGCTGCTGGACGTGGCCAGCGCTCCTGGCGATGTCACCGAGGCCGGCGTGCGCGCCAACCTCTACGTGGCCGTGAACTACGTGGCCGTGTGGCTCTCGGGCAACGGCGCGGTCGCCATCCACAACCTGATGGAAGACGCCGCCACCGCGGAGATCTCGCGCTCGCAGATCTGGCAGCAGATCCGCAACCAGGTGGTCGCCGCCGACACCGGCAACACCATCACCGCCGAACTGGTTGCTGGCATTCTCGCCGAAGAGGTTGAACGCCTGCGCGCGGAGGTCGACAATGAAGAGCACTTCAACGCCTACTACCAGCCGGCAGCGGAACTGATCGCGAAACTGACCAGCGGCAAGGACGAGGATTTCGCGGACTTCCTCACCACCCCAGCCTACGAACTCTTGGAAAAGGAATACGTGACCAAGCCATGAGCAACACCTTCGATGAGTCCACGCTTGCCAGCGTAGAAGCAAAGCTGGCAGCCACCGACCGGCTGCTGGAAACCTCCTACCCGGGGGATACCGGAGCCCGCCAGCCGATCCATACCGTGTACGTCCCCGGGGACAAGTACACCGTGGACCTCCCAGAACGTTGGGGCCACAATGCAGTAGCCACTGCCGGAGGACTGATTGGCCTATCCGCCTTGGCGGCCAAGCTCAAGCTGGCCGAACCAGAGCGCTTGGCGGAACTGGTTGGCGCGAAGCTGGCAAGCGAACCCATCGAAGATCTGCGCCTCGATTTCGAGGACGGCTACGGCAACCGCACGGATGCGGAGGAGGACGCCGCAGTGCTTGCCGCGGCCGACTCGGTATCCGCCGCGGTGGCCGCCGGCAAAGCCCCGGCCTGCATCGGCATCCGCTTCAAATGCTTCGAAGCACCCACCCGGGCCCGCGGGATCCGCACCCTGGACCTGTTCATCACCCGGCTTCTGGCCAACGGTCCGCTGCCCGAGGGCCTGCGCCTGACCCTGCCCAAGGTGACCACCGTGGCCCAGGTCGAGTCCATGGTCTACCTGGCCGAGAAGCTGGAAGAAGCCCACGGGCTGGAAGCCGGACGCATCCGCTTCGAAGTGCAGGTGGAAACCCCGCAGGTCATCCTGGCCGCCAACGGAACCCATCCGGTGGCCCAGCTGATCGCCTCGGGCAAGGGCCGGGTATCCTCGCTGCACTACGGAACCTACGACTACTCCGCGTCGCTGGGCGTGGCCGCCGGATACCAGTCCATGGAGCACCCGGTAGCGGACTTCGCCAAGGACGTCATGCAGGTGGCCGTAGCCGGCACCGGGGTGGAACTGTCCGACGGCTCCACCAACATCATCCCGGCCGGCGACCCGGAGAACATTGCGGCCGCCTGGGAACTGCACGCCCGCCTGGTCTCCCGCCACCTGTCCCGCGGCATCTACCAGGGCTGGGACATGCACGAGAATCAGCTGGTCACCCGCTACCTGGCCACCTTCGCCTTCTTCCGCGAAGGCCTGCAGGCAGCCGGAACCCGGTTGCGCAACTACGTCCACCAGATCAACTCGGCCATCATGGACGAGCCGGCCACCGCACGGGCCCTGGCCCGCTACATCCACCGCGGGGTGGCCTGCGGTGCGGTTAGCGCCGACGAGGTCACCGAACTAGCCCAGATCACCCTGCCCGAACTCGAGGCGATCGCCTTGAACCGCTCCCACGCCTAAGGACAACACCATGACTGTTCCAGCCATCCAGAACTCCTCGTCGTACTACTCGGACTTCGGCGGCCACCCGCCGCAGAGCGATCTGCTCACCGACCGGGCCATCGTCACCGAGGCCTATACCGTGATCCCCAAGGGCGTGCTGCGCGACATCGTCACCAGCGTCTTCCCCGAGTGGACCAACACCCGTGCCTGGGTGCTCAACCGCCCGGTCGCCGGCGGGGCCACCACCTTCTCCCAAGCCATCGTGGAAGTCGCCCCTGGCGGCGGCGCCACCAAGCCGGAGCCGCAGGCCCAGGTGCAGGGATTCATCTTCGTGCTCACCGGGCAGCTGACCCTTCTCATCGAGGGCACCGAGCATGTGCTGGTGGACGGCGGCTTCGCCTACCTGCCAGCCGGCGCTACGTGGTCCGCCCGCAATGACGGCACCGAGACCACCAGCTTCCACTGGCTGCGCAAGCGCTACGAAGTGCTTGAAGGCGTCGCCGCACCGGCTCCCGTGGTGGGCAATGAGCGCGACATCGAACCTGGCCCGATGCCGGGCACCGATGGCAAGTGGCGCACCACCCGCATGCTCGATCCCAACGATGTGGCCTTCGACTTCGGCGTGAATATCGTGACCTTCGAACCGGGCGCATCCATCCCGTTCGCCGAAACCCACGTCATGGAGCATGGCCTGTACGTGCTTGAAGGCAAGGGCGTGTACCGGATGAATGGCGACTGGGTCGAGGTCGAAGCCGGGGACTACATGTCGCTGCGCGCCTTCTGCCCGCAGGCTTGCTACGCCGGCGGCCCGGAGAACTTCCGGTACCTGCTCTACAAGGACCAGAACCGCCAGATCGCGTTGTAAGCGTTCATTTCCAGAGACTGCCGGGGCCGCACCCCGCGCTGACCCGCCGGCCATCGGCGCACCGTGTCCATTTCATGTTCCAGTGATGTTTCTTTTGCTCGGACATGGTGGGCTGACGGCAGGGTCGCGCGGGATGCGGCCTTCGGTTTTGGCGACCCGGGGCTGTTTCGTGAAGATCCAAGGATCACTTGGAACCGCTCATCGAAACCATCGGCAATACCGGGCGTCATCCCGGCAATCGCGGGGAGCACGGAATCGTCCAACGTTGGACGGGTTGGAATTGGGACTCATCACTGGAGTCGCGGGCAGTACTTGAGTTATTTCCGAAGGCTTGGCCTGTTTGGGACGTGCCCCTATGCACCGGGCGCGAACTGGATGCGAACGCAGCTCGATGTTGCAGGTCGAGACGGGGCAGCGGATGCCCTCGTTGCCAACTCGCAGGCATCAGTGCCGCAGCAGCTAGAACTCTTCAGCGTCAACCTTGGCCGGAGCATCTGCTGCATCGCTGCTCAAAATCAACCGCCGTTCCAAACGGGTGAGATTTCCCGGCGAAGGATCAAGTCGTGCTGGTTCCAAGGCGGCCGCTAATGCCGCGCCAACCGCTTCCTCGTCCAAGTTCATTCCCACGGCGACCAGCGCGTCATTGGCCGGATCGCTGTGGGCCGTTGCTTTCGCGAAATGGATCTGCCGGCCCACCATATTGACCAGGAAACGCTGCGTGCCGCGATCGGTGCGCAGTTTTACATGCCCCTTGAGCCGGTAGGCCGCAACCGGCGGGTGCTCCAGCAGGTCCAAGAGGGCACCCGGATCCGCCGCTTCGGGGCAGCGCACCGTCACCGCGTTGGCGTGCGGAGCATGCTCGTGGTCGTGGTGCGGGCGGGAGGCAGCCGCCAACGGCAACTCGTCGATCGGGTCTTCGTTCAGGGCGATGTCGAAGACCAGCTCGGGGTCTATGGCGGCGTGCGACGCCGGGATGATGGCAACGTGCGGGTTGATTTCGCGGATCCGTCCGCTGATCCTGGCCAGGACCGCGTCGCGGTGTTCCGGGGCAATGCGGTCCAGCTTGTTGACCACCGCCATGCTGGTGGCGCTGAAGCGGGCCGGGGCCATCGCCGCGGTATCCACGTTGTGCTCATGCTCCACCGCGTCGATCACGTCGATGATGCCGCCGAAGCGTACCCCGTGGGCCTTGCCGAAACGCAGCAGCCGATCCACGTTCAGCGGGTCGGCCGCGCCGCTGGCCTCCACGATGATGGCATCCAGGCGCAGCTTCGGCTGGCCCAGCTTCTCCAGCAGCTCGTCCAGGCCGCTGCTATCGGACAGGCAGCAAACGCAGCCGCCGGCAATGGATTCGGCCGCATCGATCTGGCCGGTGATCAGCCCGGTATCCACGTTGACCTTGCCGATGTCGTTGATGATGACCCCGACGCGGGTACCCGGGCGGGTCAGCAAGCGGTTGAGCAGGCTGGTCTTGCCTGCACCCAGATATCCGGTGAGCACGATGACAGGGATCAATGCCGGCTCCTTTTCACTTCGACAAGCGGGCCGAATCCATTCTCCTTGCAGGGCCAACCGTTGCCGCGTGCTGACACGCCTGCCAGAAGATGGTTACCAGGAAGGCAAAACCGGAATCGGGCCATCGGCCTCGATATGCCGGGCCTGGCCGCGGGCCAGCCATTCGATCAAGCCTTCGCGGTCCGAGCGCACCTTCAGCGCGCCATCGCCGATGACCCATTCGTCGCCCTCTTCGGTCACCAGCGTCATGCCCGGAGCGTTCTTCACGCGCATGGTCCGCACGGCGGCCTCGACGGCGTTCTCCTGGGAATCCGGATCGGCTTCCTCGATGGTCCACGCGGTATCCAGATCATGGTGGTGGATGACCACCTCTGAGATGCGCAGGGCCACGATGGAGGTCGCCGGAATGATCTTGCCGTGAAGGTCCACCTCTTCCACGGCCAGTTCGCCGCTGAGCCGTTCGCACTGCTCGGCGAAGTATGCGGCGGCGTCCTGGAACTTCTTGACCAGTTCCTCGCGCGGCAGGGCCGCCAGCTCGTCGATCTCCGCGTCGCGGGCCTCGCGCGAGGCGTAGAGCTCCTGCGGTTCTCCGCTGGTGGCCCAGTCGATGAGCTTGACCAGGCTCCGGCCGTTGGAGGCCAAGTGCGCAATGACCTGCGCCCGGCTCCAGCCTTCGCACAGCGAGGCGGCGGCCATTTCTTCGGTGGACAGGGTTTCGATCGTGGCCGACATCATCGCGGTTTCGCGGTTGAGTCGTGACAGGTCCGAGTGCAAACGAGCAGTATTGATCATGAAGTCACCCTACCAACGCGGGCGCTCCAGCAGTACGGGTTACGCCATAGATATCGAAAGCGACTCGATTCATATCCGCGCCGTGCGGGCCCTGGCGGTGCCTGGCTGCGACGGCAGGAAGCTGTCCAGCAGAACACGTGCCAGGCATGCTTCTTCAGGAACCAGCAGCCACGTAGCCTAGGGGGAGAAGCAAACGACCAGGAAAGCAGTCCGATGGCGAAGAAAAAGAAGAAGCAGAAGCCCAAGCAGGGGCATCCGGCACGCCTGCAAGAGGGCGTCGTCTCCCTGGACCGGGTGAAGGTGGGGCGCGGCCTGGACGCGCTCACGCCGCAGTTCGTCCGCTGGTTCTCCGAGAACCGCGATGACCCAGAACTGGCCCTGATGGTCCTTGCCGCAGTGCGCGAAACCCTGGGCATCTACGCCGAAGTCGTCGGCCTGGACAAGGTTACCGATTTTGATCCGCCCAAACTGCTGGCAGTGCTCAGCTCGATGATTGAATTCGAAGAGGCCGAGAATCCCGATGCCGCCGATAATGGGCTGGGAACCATGATCTATATGGCCTGGGCGGATTACGTCGAGTTCTTGCGCGATGCCGGTCTGTGGGAGCGCGAGGCCGAAAGCCTGGAGTGGTTCCGGAAGTCGCTGGAAGCCCAGGATCCATTCGCCGGTGATGACGGCATCGATGAAAACGATGAAATTGACGAGATCATGGCATCTGACGAGGCCTCTCAAGCGGCCCTGGCTGAAATCGCCGCCATGCCGATCAGCAAGCTGGGCCGTGCCTTCTTGGCTTGGACCCTCACCGAGGGCAAGAATCTGTGGGCCAGCTTGCCGGCGTCTGAATTCTTGGAAACGGCCGCAATAGCGCTCGCCGACCAGCTGCCTCCGGAAGTCCACGAATCGCGCAGGGGCCTGATGGTTGCGGTCGTGCTCTCGGCACTGGAATCGGTCAGCGCCATCAAGCTGCCCGAACAGGGCAAGCCGGAGCGCGGCGTGACGTACGAAGACATCATGCAGCATGAAGACGCCGACTCCTTCGAGCCGAACTTCTACTTCATCCAGGCCTGCCTGGACTCGTTGCTGGAAAAGCCGGAAGGCGGCGATGACGCCAGCCTTGAAGCCTGGGGGCTGGCAGCGTTCTGGATCGTCGAGGGGATCGAAGGCAACCCGCATCGCGTGGCTGACCCGCGAGATGATCAATGGTCGCCAAAGGTATGGGAAACCGCGCATGTGCGCATGCATGAACTGCGCGTACTTGGCCTTATCGAAGATGGCGAAGCGTACTCGGTGCCCACTATCGTCCGCCTGGCGATTACCGACGTTGAACAGGACCTGCTCGATGAGGATGAATTCGACGACACCGATCTCGACGCGATGTTCGGGCCGGACGATGACGAGCCGAAACGCCTGAAGCGCGAAACACCGTATACCGGCAAGGTGCTGCAGCTGAAGCTGACCCTCAAGGACGCCAAGCCGCCGATCTGGCGTCGCGTGCTGGTGCCCATGGACCTGAACCTTGGCGACCTGCACGACATCATCCAAGCGAGCTTCGACTGGTACGACGGGCACCTGCACAGCTTCTACGAGGGTGGCTTCGGCGGCACTTCATATGGTCCAGAGATTGACGACATGGACTACCAGAAGAACGAAGCGGAAACCCTGGTTTCCTCGTTGCTGCAGAAGGAAAAAGACCGCCTGGATTACCTGTACGACTTCGGGGACAACTGGGAAGTGCGCATCGACGTCGAGAAGATCCTGGATGCCGATGGCGGCCAGCTGCCGCGATGCACCGGCGGCCGGCGCATGGCTCCGATGGAGGACAGCGGCGGGATCGGTGGCTGGGAAGCCAAGCTGGATATTCTCGATGATCCGACGGACCCGGAGTACGAGGAAGTGCAAGACTGGCTTTCGAACTTCGGTTACGAAGAGGAATACGAGATCGATCCGGCGTATTTCAACAAGGACGAAGTCAATGCCCACCTGGAGTTCGAGTTCTAGGCGGCTGATTCAAGCCAGTGAAAATGCCCGTGGGTTGCCAAACTTTCAAACTTGGCAACCCACGGGCATTTTTGGTTTTCGGCTGGTTGGCCCTCTGGCCTAGTCGTCGTCTAGCGCGGCTCCATGCGGCGTCGCTCCGCCTTCATCGGTCCAGTCCTGGCCAACTTCATCATTCAAAGCAGGGTCGGAAATGGTATCGGGCTCTTCGGCCTCTGCCTTGTGCAGTCGGGCTTCAGGGTTGTTCTCGCTCATAAATCCATCCCTCTCGTTGCTTGGAATGCCAACCTAGCAAGAACCGCTGGGCATCAGAAGCTGCAGAACCCGCTTTTCAGGAACCCCTAAGGTAAACGTCAGCGCGCTTGGCTCGGGGCCACAGTCGATGCACGGATAACGAGCTTGGGAGTGAAAACGAATTGCTCGCGGACCGCTTGATCGCCCGCTTCTGCTTCGCGCAGCAAGACGTCGACAGCGGTTCGCCCGATTTCTTCTGCTGGCTGGCGCACGGTGGTAATCGGGATGACGGCCGACTCGGCGAAGTCGATATTGTCGTATCCCACCAGAGCAATATCCTCGGGAACACTGAGTTCGCCGGACATCACCAGGGCCTGCAGTATGCCCAACGCGAGCAGGTCGTTGGCCGCAAAGATCCCGTCGGGGCGCTGTGCAGGATCCATGGCAAGAATACGCTCTCCGGCTGCCCGTCCTTCCAGCACAGTCAGGTTCTTGGTAGGCATGTGCTCCAGCACGGCATCCGGGGCTTGGGCCAATACCGATTGGGCTCCCGTTAATCGGTGCTGGACCTGTTCGATGCTCGGCGGTCCGCCGACGAAGGTGATCCGCTTTCTGCCAATGTCCAGCAGGTGCCGTACGGCAATTCTTCCGCCTTCCACATCGTCCACGGAGACCGATGAAAAGCTGCGGTCGCCACTTCCGCGGTCCACCAGCACCACTGGCGTGCCCGCTTCGCGGATCCGCCAGAGCCGGCTCAAGTCGCTGTGCAAGGGGGAGATGAGTACTCCGGCGACGCGTTGCTCTTCGAAGAGATCCAGCAGTTGCTGTTCGGTGCTCAGGGAATTGTCGCTGGCTCCCATCAGCACGGTGTAGCCGTTGTCCAGGGCACGATGCTGGGCGCCCTGGGTGACGTCCATGAAGAACGGGTTGCGTGCATCGAGGACGACGAGCCCGAAGCTCCGGCTGCGGCCGGCACGCAGTTGCCTGGCCGCATCGTTGCGGACAAAGCCGAGCTTCTCGATGGCTGCGGTGACCTTGGAAACGGTGTGTTCGGAAACAACCTGGGGCCGGTTGAGCACGTTGGAGACGGTGCCTACGGAAACGCCCGCCTCGGCGGCAACTTCCTTGACGCTGACGGCCACAGAGCTTTCCTGTTCTTCGGTGAGTTGTTCTTCTGCGAGTATAACTGGCGCACGGATGGGAACTGGAATCCCGACAGCTTTTTGAAAGGATTCAAAAGAATGCGGCATTCGCTCGACCGACCGCTTGCAATTCAAGTGTGACCTGCTCTACACTCGAATTTCGAAGCGATTGAAACGATTCATTTTTGTGCAAAGCGAATCGGATCGCACAGTTTTGCCCACCCAGTTCCAGCGCTCCGGAAGAGTAGTACGATGCGAGTTTGCTTTCAATTGCAGGTCAATCCCGACCTGATCGACGAGTATGTGTCGCGCCACCGGGAAGTGTGGCCGCAGATGCTCCAAGCCATCGAAGAAGCCGGGCGTCGCAACTACTCACTCTTTCTGCGCGAGGACGGGTTGCTGATCGGCTATTACGAAACCGATGACGACAGCGCTGCCCAGGCCGCCTTGGACTCCGACCCGCGCACCTCAGCGTGGGAAGCGGAAATGAGCCGATTCTTCCTCAGCCTGGGCGGCCGGCCAGATCAGCAAGCGCCGCGTCTGCGCGAGGTCTTCAATCTCGAAAACCAGCTGGCCGCACTTGCCGCATCCCAGCAGTAGTAGCCCGCAGAATTACTAGAAATGGAGAGTTCCATGAGCTCGAAGCTGAGCCCTGAGCACCTGCAAATCCTTGACCGCCTTGCCATCGAAGTCCCTTCCTGGGCCTATGGAAATTCGGGCACTCGCTTCAAGGTCTATTCGACCCCCGGGACCCCGCGCGATCCCTTCGAAAAAATCGCCGATGCGGCTGAAGTCAACCGATTGACCGGACTGGCTCCCTCGGTGGCCCTGCACATTCCGTGGGACAAGGTCGAGGACTTCACCGTGCTGCGCGAGCATGCAGAAGGCCTGGGCGTCAGCCTCGGAACCATCAATTCGAATACCTTCCAGGATGACGATTACAAGTTCGGCGCCTTGACCCATGAGGATCCGAAGATCCGCCGCAAGGCAATCGACCACCACCTCGAATGCATCGACGTAATGGATGCCACCGGAAGCCAGGATCTGAAAATCTGGCTGGCAGAGGGCTCGAACTATCCAGGCCAAGCGGATATGCGCGGGCGCCAGGACCGGCTAGGCGATTCGCTGGCCGAAATATATGCGCGGCTTTCCGGAGAGCAGCGCCTGGTGCTGGAGTACAAGTTCTTCGAACCGTCCTTCTACCACACCGACGTGCCCGACTGGGGAACGTCCTATGCCCAGGTTGCGGCCTTGGGGGATCGGGCCATGGTTTGCCTGGACACCGGGCACCATGCGCCAGGCACCAATATCGAGTTCATCGTGATGCAGCTGCTGCGGCTTGGCAAGCTCGGATCCTTCGACTTCAATTCCCGCTTCTACGCGGATGACGACTTGATCGTTGGCTCGGCAGACCCGTATCAGCTGTTCCGCATCATGGCCGAGGTGATCCGCGGTGGCGGACTGGACCAGGACACGCCTGTGGCCTTCATGCTCGATCAGTGCCACAACGTGGAGAACAAGATCCTGGGCCAGATCAGAAGCGTCCAGAACGTGCAGGAAATGACGGCCCGGGCGTTGCTGATCGACCGCGTAGCGCTGACTGAAGCACAGATCTCCGGTGATGTCCTGGCCGCCAACGAGATCTTCATGGATGCCTTCTACACCGACGTGCGGGCCGACCTGGAAGCATGGCGCGCAACGCGCGGCCTGCCAGCCGATCCGATGCAGGCCTTCCGCGCCTCCGATTACCAGAGCCGAATCGAAGCATCGCGCGCTGGTGGCGTGCAAGCAGGATGGGGAGCCTGATCATGAGCACCGCAGCAAAGAAGCGCGGCATCTCCGGATGGAAAGCCACCATTGCCGTAGCCATGAGCAATTACATAGAAGCCGGAGCCATCATTGCGCTGGCCACCAGCCTCAGCCTGTGGCAGGGCGCGTTCGGATTCGACGACGCGCTGGTCGGTGTCATCGCTGCCGTGTCGGCCAACGCGTTCGGCGCGGCCCTGGGTGCGCTGATCGGCGGACCGCTCTGCGACCGTCTGGGCCGCAAGTTCATCTATACCTACGACCTGATCGTGTTCATGGTCGGCGCCCTGATGATCACCTTCTCCTCCGGTACGAGCCTGCTGATCATCGGCGTGGTCCTCATGGGCATTGCCGTGGGCGCAGGCGTTCCAGCCTCCTGGACCTACATTGCCGAGGAGGCTCCGCAGGAATCGCGTGCTGCGCACGTGGGCACCGCTCAGCTGGCGTGGTCGATTGGCCCAGCCATCGGTTTCGCGCTGGCGATCCTGGTTGAGCCTTGGGGCGTGAACGGCTCCCGGGCAATCTTCTTCCATCTTTTCCTGATCGCCGCTGTCACTTGGTGGGTCCGCCGCGGATTGCCCGAGTCCAGGAGGTGGAAGGAGCAGCGTGCCGCGGAAACGGCTGCTGGCGTGAAAGCCTCGTTCTTCTCCGGCATGCGCGGGCTGCTGGCCGACCGCCGCAACTGGAGCGCGCTCTTCTTCCTGCTCGGCGTCTATGGGCTATGGAATACCGTGGCAGGGCAGGCTGGCATTTTCCAGCCTCGCGTCTATGCTGCCGCTGGCGTTGAATCCGCTACCCAGCAGAACCTGCTCCAGGTGCTGGTCTGGGTGCTGACCGCCGCCGCAACCTATTTCGGATTCATGAAATACGGAGACCAGGTCTCGCGGCGTTGGCTCTACTTCGGTGGCGCCCTGCTGGGTGTTGCGGCCTGGACCGTGCTGATCTTCGCTCCTCCAGGTGCCTTCTCCCTGCTGTTCTACGCAGTGGCCTGGGGCATCTCGGCGGGTATCGGCGCGCAGGCTTTCTACGGGCTATGGACCGCGGAGCTCTTCGCCACGCGCTACCGCGCCAGTGCACAGGGCGTGCTGTTCATGCTTGCCCGGGTGCTTGTCGGACTGCTCTCGTTGGTGTTCCCGGTACTGCTCACCAACCTGGGCTTGGAAAAGCTTGGCCTCCTGATCATCGGCCTGCTGGTCGTCGCGTTGCTGATCGGCACCATTTGGGCGCCGGAAACGCGAGGCAAGTCGCTGGAAGAGATCGAACTGGAGCGCTATGGATATGAAACCAGGGCCACCAAAGTCGACGCCTGAGAACCACTGCCCCCATGCACATTAACGAGTCGGAAGACAAGAACACCATGAGCAACACCATCGCGACACGCACCACCGCACAGGAACTGATTCAACGATCCAACCGGTTGGGTGCAGACAAGAAGAACACCAACTACGCCGGTGGAAACACCTCGGCCAAGGGCACCGCGAAAGACCCGGTCACCGGTGAGCAAATTGAGCTGCTCTGGGTCAAGGGATCGGGCGGGGACCTCGGCACGTTGACCGAAAAGGGGCTGTCGACTCTGCGCCTGGACCGCATGCGATCGCTGGTGGACGCCTACCCGGGCGTGGAGCGCGAAGACGAGATGGTCGCGGCCTTCGATTACTGCCTGCACGGCAAGGGAGGCGCCGCGCCATCCATTGATACCGCAATGCATGGGCTGGTCAACGCAAACCACGTCGACCACTTGCACCCGGACTCCGGCATTGCCATTGCCACTGCCAAGGACGGCCGGGAGCTGACCGCAAGGATCTTCGGCGACAAGGTGGCTTGGGTGGACTGGCGCCGCCCCGGCTTCCAGCTGGGACTGGATATCGCCGCGATCAAGGACGCCAATCCGCAGGCCGTGGGCTGCATCCTCGGCGGCCATGGCATCACCGCTTGGGGCGATACCTCCCAGGAATCCGAGGCCAACTCGCTATGGATCATCGACACCGCCGCTGCCTACCTTGACGAGCACGGCGCACCGGAGCCCTTCGGTCCTGTGGTTCCAGGATTCGAGCCGCTGGACGAGGAGGAACGCCGGACCCGCGCCGCCGCATTGGCCCCGAGCATCCGCGGCCTGGCCAGCACCGACAAGCCCATGGTGGGGCACTTCAGCGATGACCAGCGAGTCCTGGATTTCCTCTCGCGCCAGAAGCTGGCGCAGCTGGCGGCCCTGGGCACCAGCTGCCCGGACCACTTCCTGCGCACCAAGATCAAGCCGATGGTGCTGGATCTTCCCGCTACCGCAGGCGTATCGGAGCAGATCGCGCGCCTGGAAGAACTGCATGCGCAGTACCGTGCTGACTACCAGGCCTACTACGAGGCCCACAAGGACCTGGACTCTCCGGCGATGCGCGGGGCCGACCCGCTGATCGTGCTGGTCCCGGGCGTCGGCATGTTCTCCTATGGGGCGAATAAGCAGACCGCACGGGTCGCTGGCGAGTTCTACCTCAATGCCATCAACGTCATGCGCGGCGCCGAAGCGGTCTCCAGCTATACGCCGATTTCCGATGCCGAGAAGTTCCGCATTGAATACTGGGCGCTGGAGGAAGCCAAGCTGCAGCGCATGCCCAAGCCCAAATCCCATGCCGGGCGCATCGCCCTGGTCACCGGTGCCGCGTCGGGCATCGGCAAGGCCGTGGCGCAGCGGCTGGCAGCCGAGGGAGCCTGCGTGGTCATCGCAGACCTGGATCTGGACAAGGCGCAGGCCGCCGCGGCGGAGCTGGGTACAGCAGATGTGGCCGTTGGCGTCGCCGCCAACGTGGCCGATGCGCACGCCGTGCAACGTGCCATCGATGAGGCGGTGCTGGCATTTGGCGGATTGGACCTGGTGGTGAACAACGCGGGCCTCTCGCTTTCGAAGCCCTTGCTGGAAACCACCGAGGCCGACTGGGACCTGCAGCATGATGTGATGGCCAAGGGATCGTTCCTGGTTTCCAAGGCCGCGGCCAAGGTGCTGATCGAGCAGAAGCTCGGCGGCGATATCATCTATATTTCCTCCAAGAACTCGGTCTTCGCAGGTCCGAACAATATTGCCTACTCGGCCACGAAGGCCGACCAGGCGCATCAGGTGCGCTTGCTGGCCGTAGAATTGGGCGAGCATGGCGTGCGCGTGAACGGCATCAACCCCGATGGCGTAGTGCGCGGCTCCGGGATCTTCGCCTCCGGCTGGGGTGCCCAGCGTGCGGCGACCTATGGCGTGGCAGAGGAGGATCTGGGGCAGTTCTACGCAAACCGCACGATCCTGAAGCGCGAGGTCATCCCGGAGAACATTGCCGATGCCGTGTTCGTGCTGACCGGGCCGGAACTGACCCGGACCACCGGATTGCACATTCCGGTGGATTCCGGAGTGGCGGCAGCCTTCCTGCGATGAGCAAGCAAGCAGAGAGCGCGCCGGTCGCAGCTATCGACCTCGGCGCCACCAGCGGACGTGTCATGATCGGCCAGATGGTGGACGGGAAGCTCCAGCTCACTGCCGTCCACCGTTTCGCCAACGGACCGGTTCCGCTGTCGAGCCTGGAACCAGGGGCGCGGCAAGAAGCGCTGGCCTGGGATATCGATGAGCTCTGGGCGCAAATTCGCCACGGCCTCTCGCTGGCTTTCGCGCAGCGCGGGGATATCGCCAGCATCGGGGTGGACTCCTGGGCGGTGGACTATGCGTTGCTCAAGGACGGCAAGCGCCTGGGAGAAGTGCGGCATTACCGGGATCCGCGCAATGAGCGCGCGGTTGCTGCGCTGGAACAGAAATTCAGCCGGCGCGAGTTGTTTGCACGCAATGGGCTGCAATTCCTTCCGTTCAACACCGTGTACCAGTTGCAAGCCGAGAAGTTGGAAAACCGGTTGGCGGACGCCGAGGCGCTGCTGCTGGTTCCCGACTATTTCAACTGGATGCTCACAGGGCATCGGCGCAGCGAGTGGACGAACGCTTCCACTACCGGGTTGCTGAACCACAGCACCGGTACATGGGACGAGGATCTGGTTGCTGAACTGGGGCTTTCGGGAAAGCTCGCGCAGCTAGTGCACCCTGGCCAGCCGGTGGGCGCACTGCTGCCCGAGCTGGCTGCGGAATTCGGAGCCAGCCACGAAGTCCAGGTAGTGGCGGTCGCTTCCCATGACACGGCCAGCGCAGTGGTCGCGACCCCGCTCTCCAGCGGGCAATCCGCCTATATCTCTTGCGGAACGTGGGGATTGGTTGGTGTGGAGCTGGACCGCCCGGTACTCACCGAGCAAGCGCATCAAGCGGGATTCACCAACGAGCTGGGGCTGGATTCCAGTGTCCGGTTCCTGAAGAACGTCGCCGGAACCTTTCTGCTCAGCGAGTCGATCCGCCAATGGAACGACGACGCGGAAGCCGCCGGAAGGGAAGAAACCAGCTTGGAGCAGCTCCTTGCCGAGGCCGCGGAATTGCCTGTTCCGCAGGTGCTGATCGATCCTCAAAGCGAGCGGTTCCTGGCTCCTGGCCAGATGGCCCAGCGCATCTGCGATGCGGTGGAAGCCGCCGGCGGGCAGCGCCCGTGCTCACCTGCCGAAGTGATCAGGGTGGTCGTCGAGTCGCTGGCTCAGAGTTTCGCCCGCCAAGCTGCAGAAGCCGCGCGGTTGGGTGGATTCGAGCTGGAGAACATCCATATTGTCGGAGGCGGCTCGCAAGGCCAGCTGCTGTGCCAGCGCACTGCAGACCATGCGCGCGTGCCGGTCATTTCCGGACCCGTGGAATGCACCGCCCTGGGCAACGTGCTCGTGCAGTTGCAAGCGGCTATGCCTGCGGGCGGTGATGCATTGAACCTGCGCGACGTGGTGCGCGACTCGGTGCCGCTAGGCGCCTACGCCCCGTCGCAGGCCCTGAAGCTGGCCTAGATCCGTGTGGGATATCTAGGCCGTCGTTGACCCTCCAGCCCGATGGGGCTGGAGGGTCGAACTTTTTACACCTTGCGCTGCACGAATACCACGGCATCCTCCAGGGTCGCCGGATTGCCATCGGGACCGATGATGGTGCGTTCGCGGACCTCGGCGCACAGCACCTCCCACTGCGCCGGATCCAGAGCCAAAGCTTCCAGTTCCTCTTCGGGGCTGGGGAACACGGGCATCTGGTGATCGGGCTTGCTGGCGAAGGACGGCATCGATGCATGGGACAGGGCCAGCAGGTGGCCGCCGGGTGCGACCAGGGTCGCTGCCTTGCGCAGGAAGCTGGCGCGAGGGAATTCAAAGGGTGCCTGGAAGAAGCTCAAGGTCACCAGGTCGAAGGTTTCCCCGGTATTCCACGCAGCCAGATCCGAGGCGATGAAGCGGGTCTGCCCCGCGTCCAGACCGTGCTTGGCCGCTTCTTCCTGCGCGCGCTTCACCGCGGTGGGCGAGATGTCGACCCCGGTAGCCTTCCAGCCATGGGTGGCCAGCCACAGCGCATCGCCTCCCTCCCCGCAGCCGATATCCAGCGACGTGCCGGGGGCCAGCGGGGCGACAAGGTTCTCGATGACCTGGTTGACCTTGCCTGACCAGACCCGCTCGGACTGGCCGTAGTGGTTCTCCCAGAAGGCGACATCATCATGTTCTTTGGTGTGGTGTTCGTGGTGGTGGCTCATTTTCGTTGTTCCCCATTCGTCAGTAAGGCCGTTGTTATCGACCCTACTGACGATCGACCCCATGCGCGATCAGTTTTGCGCCAGAGGCAAGAATCGCTGCTCCTACCTTGCACTGACCTTGCCGAAGAGCCGGGCAATGGATGCGAGGATCATTGGCCGGCAGGCCAGCCAGGCGCCGGCGATTACGAGCAGCGAGAGCGCGAAGAAGAGCAGTCCGGTCCAGTTATCCGCGTACGCGGCTGGATCCGTGGAACCCTGGGCCGCGTACATGTGGTTCAGGTTGCGCAGCGCCCCGGTGGAGAACACCAGGATCACGTGCACGAGGATGAACACAGCGAAGTACAGCATGGTTGGGAAGTGCAGCGCGCGGGCAACCTCGATCGGGTACTTCGCGGTCAATGCTGGCATGTTCTTCGGCCAGAAGGCGCTGAGCCGGAAGCCGGTGATCGCCGCGACCGGGGCCGCGATGAATACGGTGGTGAAGTAGGCCAGCTGCTGCAGCGAGTTGTAGTTCACCCAGCCGTTTTCGGTGGGCCAATCCAGCGTCAGGTACTGCAAGGCCGCCGAAATCGCGTTGGGGAAGACCTCCCACGACGTCGGGACGATGCGCATCCAGTGGCCTGTGGCGAACAGCAGCACGAGGAACACCAGGCCATTGATGATCCACAGCAGGTCTAGACCCTGATGCAGCCAGAGGTTGATGCTCACCTTCGGGCTGCGCTTCGAGGACCAATAGGCAGGCGGCTTCTTCTGGTGCCTGACCAGCATGCCAGAACGGATGATCAGGACCATCAGGAAGAAGTTGAAGAAGTGGTTCCATGCCAGCCAGCCAGGGAACCCGAGAGGTGCCGAGTCCGGCAGGTGGTACTCACCCGGGTAGCGTTCCATGAATGACTCCACGGCATCGATGCCGGCAATGCCGCGGGCAACGAGCACCACGGCGGTGGCGATGCCCAAGGCGCAGAATGCGCCAAGGATTCCAGCCAGCACCCACTGCTTGGTCGTCAGCGGGCCATGCTTGGCCGCTTCTTTCTTGCTCTTTGCCGCTGCCTGGGGTGCCGGCTTGGTCGCGCGCCCGGCGGCCGGCGCGTTACTTGCCGCGGCTGCTGGCGCGGCAGGTTCCTGCGCACCCATGCGGGTACGGGCAGGAGCAGCCTGCGCCTCGGCGGCCGCAGGCTCCGAGGCCAGCGCGGCGCCGGATGCCTGGGCCACCGGATCTGCGGGTGCTGGCTCTGCCCTCGGCGGGGTGGCCGGTGCGGCCTGGGCCTGGGCAGCTTCCGCAACCGGTGCCGGCGGGAGCGCAGGCGCTGGAGCCGCTGGAGCTGCGGCAACAACGGGAGCTGCCACGAATGAACTTGGCGGCCACGGTTCTGCACCGGCGGTGCGCGGCAGGCCACGGCGAACTGCTGGTGCCCCGGCACTGGAAACCGCTGTGGCCGGGGCGGTACCCGCGGTGGCAACTGGTTCGGGGGCCGCCGGCGCTGATTCAGCTACCGGTTCGGCAACCGGTTCGCCAACTAGCTCGGCAACCGGCTCGGGTGCTGGTGCAGCGGAAGCGTTCTGCGATGCGGCTGGAGCGTTCGCGGCGACCGGCGTTCCCGCAGGCGGCCACGGCCCGCCGCCGGCAACCCGTGGCAGGCCCTGGCGAAGAAGCCCGGCAACCGCGCCCTGATCTGCAACAGGTTCCGCGGCCGGTGCGCTGGCTCCGGAACTAGCAGATGCTTGGCCAGGCGTTGGTTCCGCAGGCACCGACGGGCCAACGGGCTGGTCGAGAACTGGTTCTGCAGCATCCTCGACCGCGCTAGGCCCTGCCGGGACCGCGGCGCCTGCAGCGGGAGCGAACAGCTCGGCTGGCGGCCAGGGATCGCCGCCTGCCACGCGCGGCAGCCCCTGGCGGATGGATTGGTTTGGTGCGTTCATGGCGATCAGGCCTTGCGTGCTTCCAAGGCGGAAATCAGCTGGGGCACGACCTTGAAGACATCCCCCACCACGCCGAAGTCGGCGATCTCGAAGATCGGCGCATCGGCATCCTTGTTGATGGCGATGATGGTCTTGGCGGTCTGCATGCCCGCCTTGTGCTGGATGGCTCCGGAAATGCCCAGTGCCACGTACAGCTGGGGAGAAACTGCCACGCCGGTCTGGCCCACCTGGGCGGCATGCTCGACGTATCCGGCATCCACCGCCGCACGCGACGCGCCCACGGCAGCGCCCAAGGCATCGGCCAGCTGGTGCACCAGGTCGAACTGCTCCGCGCTGCCCAACCCGCGGCCACCGGAGACCACGCGTGCCGCGGAACGCAGCTCGGGACGGGTGGATGCCGTTTCGGCCGTTCTCAGTTCCTTGACCTCGACCTCCGGCTTGGCGCTGGCGGCTACCTCCAGCGGGATCGCGCTCGCCGGTTGGGCCTGGGCACGCTCTTCGATGCTGCCCACGCGCACGGTGATCACCGGCGCGCCGAAGGTCGGGGCGCTGTGGGTCGAATACGCGCCGCCGTAGATCGAGTGGGCTGCGATGATTCCCTGGTCATCACGCGAAACACCGAGCGCATCGACGCTCAGCGCCAAGCGGTGGCGCACCGCGAAGCGTGCGGCCACTTCGCGCGAAGCCAGGGTATGCCCCAGCAGCACGGCTTGTGGCTGGATTTGCCCGAAGGCCTGCTGCAGCGCGTCAGCCATCGGCGCGGTCAGCACCGGAGAATCGACGGCGGCGGTGAGTACCTGCGCGGCGCCAGACTCGCTGGCTTGCGCCGCCAGTGAATCAAGGGATCCGGCCGGAGCGGCGAGAAGCGCTACCGGGGTGCCCACGGCAGAGGCGGCGCCGAGCAGTTCCGCGTGGTTCTTGGCCAGCGTTCCAGTGGCCGTGGTCTCGAGGAAAACAAGAATTGAATCAGAAGCAAAGGAAGTCATGGTTTTCTTTCCGCTCACACCAGGTTGTTCTTGACGAGGAATTCGGCCACTGCGTTACCGGCATCGCCGTCATCGGCAATGACAGTTCCGGCGGTGCGGGGCGGGCGCTGGGCCACCGAAACCATGATGGAACGCGCAGTATCCGCAGGCAGGGACTCGACGCCCAAATCGGCCAGGGACAGGGACTCGACCGGTTTCTTCTTCGCGGCCATGATGCCCTTGAAATTCGGGAAGCGGGCATCTGGCAATGCCTCGGTGATCGAAGCGACCGCTGGCAATGGAGCGCTGATCTGGGCGGCAGCGCCATCCAGCTCGCGCAATCCGCTGATCGCGCCGTCGGCAATTTCTACCGAGGACAACGAGGTCGCCGCCGGAAGATCAAGCAGCTCGGCCAGCATGACCGGGAGCATGCCCGCGGAGCCGTCGGTGGACATGTTGCCGGTGAGGACCAGATCGTAGCTGCCTCGGCGCAAAGCCGCCGCCAGGACCTGCGCGGTGAGGACCAGATCGGCGCCGAGAAGCTCCTCGTCGCTGATATGCACGGCGCTGGCAGCACCCATGGCCAAACCCTTGCGCAGGGTGGCCTGAGCTGAATCCGGGCCCATGGTCAGCACGGTGATTTCAGTTCCAGGGTTCGCATCAGCATGCTTCAGCGCAACTTCCAGGGTCCGCTCGCCGATTTCATCGAGCACCACTTCTGAAGCGGCACGGTCGGCCAGGCCGGTCTCCAGATCCAGCAGGCGGTCCTCTCCGGTATCTGGGACTTCTTTGATCAAAACCGCGATCTTCATTATTTTCTCCCTCTTATCGCAGTAGCATCTGCCAGGACAGCCGATGGCCGGAAATCACCAATGATCCGGGGCTTCGCGGACCACTGAAGCGGCCCCCGCCGAAACTACTAGGAAATCCAAGTTCATTAATAGGCCACGGCGCAGATTTTCTGCAGAGCTGAAAGCATTGTGTCGCAGGCTACGTCTGTCTTTGCTGTTCATCTTGTCGGATTCAGCGCCATTGGTCAATGAAAGTGGACAAGAAAACAGCAAGTGAGCACCTTGAACACCAAAGGTCCACGGTCCGGCGGGGTCATCCGGGCATGCTTCCACGCAGGTGAGCCGCATCGCGCTATTCGCCCGGCTTCGGGCGGGCACCGTAGGCTTTAACCAGAGACCAATTTCGGAACCAAAGGACGGCTCATGGCCAGCAAAAAGCGTCAAGGCAAGAAGAACTCGGGCGCAGGAAATCCTGCCAAGGCGGCAGCGCGCGGTCGCAGCGTGTTCCTGGTCCAGGCTGAACAGCAGATCAATGCGCTTCGCCAGGACTACACAACTTGGGTAGCGCAGCAGGTTCCTGCCTTTTCGCCTGAACAGGCGGCGCAGGCAGCGGGCATGCAGCTGGACGTCATCGGGCAGATCGCCGGCCAGTACGCCGAGAACGCCCGCAGCTCGAACCTGTTCGACCTGGACATCGATGTCTTCGGCGAGACTCTGGCCGAGCACCTGGGCAACCTGCCGGAATCCTTGGCTCCGGAGCCGATCTTCACCACATGGCTGGAATACTTCAGCTTCATCGAGCAGCGCATGCTCTGGCAGGGCCCTGCGGAGAACCTCGAAGCCCTGCGCGAGATGCTGGAAGATACGCTCAATGGTTTTGCCGAGGGCGACGCGGAGCTATGCGGATTGCTGCGCGAAACCAGGTTGTTCAGCCAGGTCAAGGCCTATGCCCAGGCGGTGGCCGAAGGCGTGGACATGGAGGACTTCAGTGCAGCAGCCGAAGCGCCGCGCGCCAAGGTATTGACTGCCGTTGGCCTGGATGCCGAAACCTTCGACCCGGAAGGCCCGGCGCCACTAGCCTTCAACTACATCTGGAGCGCCGGCCGGATGTCCGTCGTGGAGTCGGAAGGATCGGTGTTGCGCACGGATCCGGACGCCTACGAATTGCTGGTTGCCGGCGAGGAAGCGGGCAGCGCGCAGCTGCTCTTCGAGATGGCTGTCGGCTGCGTCCAGGCGCACCTGAACCCGACCTTCGATGTCACCTTGCGGGATGAAGCCCATTACCTGGTGCTGCGTAACCTGCTGGTCACCGCATCCACCGGCCGCGAAGGGGACTTGGAGGGCCTGCGCCGCAACTGCGGTCCGAAGATCTACGATGCCGTGCTTCCAGAAGCCCGCATCGCCATGGATTCCTTGGTCGGCTACGGTCTGATTTCCAAGGACGGCGAGCACTACAGCATCGACGAGCGCCTGGTTCCGGTCATCTCCGCCGGCATCTCAGAGGTCGAGGCCTTCTTCGAAGAAGCCGAATAAGGCAGGGGATGATACCCGCAGCGGCACCAGTCTGCGGGTATCATCCAACCTAGGAAGATATTCGCTAGTAGCAAGCAGGCAATCGCTAATGGGCAAGAAAAATAATCGGCCAATGAGCTGGCTGCCTGCAGCCAGCGGGATCCTCTTCGCGGTGCTGCTGCTGATCGTGGATCCGCTGATCGCGGATGCCCCATGGTGGTCCGAACCCGACCTGTGGGTGCCCTTGGCGTTCCCGCTGCTTCCATGGCTGGCAGTTGCCGGCGTGATGGCATGGCTGGGAAGCGCAACCGAGCGCTGGCTGCACGCTCTGGTGTTCAGCTTCAGCGCCCTGGCCGCCGGGGTGATTCCCGGCCTTTTCTGGACGCTACTGCTCTTTGACGCTTTCCCGGATTCCGCCAGCCCGCAGCTTCCCATGGCCGTCTCGCTATTCTCGGGTGCGGTGGCAATTGTGCTGGGTGCAGTTGCAGGCGGGCGGGCAATTTTCAGGGGTTTCAGGAAGGCCCGGCTGGCCGCCGTGGCGAACTAGGCGGCGGAGCGAAGCCCCTGGAGGCTATCGAGCCTGGTCGTCCTGCCGCGAGGCAGCGATGGAGATCAGTTTCCGCAGCACCTCCAGGTCGATGTCCTCCAGCTTTTTCACGTACACGCAACCGGCTCCCTCGGTGTATTTGCCCAGCTGCGGCAAGAGCTGGGCGCCCTCGGGAAGGTCCTTCAGCCCGTAGAGCGAGAGCTGGGCCTTGCGCGGCGAGAAACCGGTCTTAGGCCAGATGCCCGTGGTGCGCGCATTGGCAGGGGAGATATAGGTGTAGCTTCCGTAGCCCACCATGCTCGGTCCCCACATCACCGGCTGCTCGCCGGTGGCTTCGCGGAAGATGCGGTCCAGTTCGTGGCCGTCAACCCGGCGCTTGGCCGGGGTTGCCGCCTCAATGAATTCCTCCACGCTGGCCTCAGTTGGAAGGGTCTTCTGACTTGTTGGCAAGTGATGCCTCCTCGGGTGCTCCAGGTGATTCGGCCTGGAAAATTGTCGACAGCTTGCGGTACTGGCTGGTGCCCATGGCCAGCAGCGCCACCACAATCATGATCAGCCCGCCGGCCAGGAATATCAAGGCGATGCCGCGCGCCTGGCCTTGCCCCACCAGCCAGCCGAAGCGGTCGTCGCCCGCTGGCGAGCGCATGAAGGGGATGACCAGGTACTGGGCAATCGGCGCGATCAGGAAAGCGGTAATCGGCGCCGCGGCGGCTTCCATCATCTGGGCGAAGCCGAACACCCGGCCCTGGCGGCGGAAGGTGACCACCTTCTGGATCACCGTTTGCTCCGAGGCTTCCACCGCCGGGATCAGCATCATGTAGAGCCAGATGCCCAGCACATAGAGCCACGTCCATTCGCGGATGGTGAAGATCGCGCCGAGGAATCCCATGACGGCAACCAGCAGGAGCATGGTGCGGATCGGGTTGGCCCCCAGGCCGAACTTGGCGATGGCCAAGCCGCCGATGATGAAGCCGGTGGATGCCAGCCCGAAGGTGATGCCCCAGGCTTCGACCGGCATGATGGTCAGCCCGTAGGGATCCATCAGCGCCATGTAGGTGCCGCCGATGAAGTTGTTGAACATCGAGAAGATGATCA
Organism: Arthrobacter sp. JUb119; assembly: GCF_024807995.1. NCBI lineage: Bacteria > Bacillati > Actinomycetota > Actinomycetes > Micrococcales > Micrococcaceae > Arthrobacter > Arthrobacter sp. JUb119. Next base: position 113,055 of record NZ_JANUFE010000005.1, on the reverse strand, counting down.
GCGCGAATAGGCCAGGGATGGCCATCACTGTAGTGAAGCCCAGGCGCAGGTCGCTGGTCTTGGTCCGCCCTTCCTCCTTTTCCGGTTCCTCCTCCGGGATGGAGATGCCCAAAAGGTGCAGCATCGTGACCACGACCATCACGATGGCAATGGCCAGCGTCCATCCCATCCCCAGCAGTCCGATGGACAGCCCGGAGAACACGCTGGTGATGATGAAGGCGATGCCCTGCACCGTGCCTACCAGTCCGTTGGCGTTGGCATGGCGCTCGACCGGGATCAGCAAGGTGACCGTCGTGGACAGCGCGATGCCTCGCATCTGCTCCACGATCGCGCCGAACAGGATGACCAGGCAGAAGATCCAGAACTGCCATCCTCCGATATCCAGGATGTCCTTCGTGGGCAGCCAGAGGTAGATCAGCCCAGCCAGGGAAAAGGCCACAGCGGTGATCATCGCGGAGAAGACGAAGACCGATTTCTTGCGGTGGTTGTCCACGATCGTCCCGAAAACCATGGAGAACACGGAGATCAGCAGCATGAATGCGCCGCCGATGATGCCGGTGGCCATGACGTTCTCGGTCTCCAGGTACACCCAGAAGGTCAGCGCGAACCACAGGTAGCTGGTGGTGAGGTTCGCGACGGCGGTGTTGACCAGGATGTGCATGAAAGAGCGCTGGCCCTGCGGCGGAACTTCGGGGTTCTGGCCGTGGGCTGGCGGGAGATCAGGGGGTCCTTCATCGCGCATGGGCAAGCCTGCTTCGAAAAAGTGGCTGGTGGTCGTAGCAAAAGAATACGCCGATGCATTGATAGGCAACAGGTGTGAATTCAGACGATCGAAAACATAGTAGTCAGATGCCTAGCCCAAGCCTAGGCATAACCCTAGTGTGACCGCCCGCACTTTCTGCCAAGGTTGAATCCATGCAAACCGGCTGCAGCGGTTTCCCCTTTAAACGAGCATTGAATGGACGGAGCACACCACGCCATGACCGAGACCCTGAACGAGGTATCCAGCCTGCTGGATAACGCGCTGGTTGACAGCCCGGAAACCGGAGAGTTCCGCGCCAACCGAAATATCTTCACCGACGAAGAGATTTTCGAGATGGAAATGAAGCACATCTGGGAAGGCAACTGGGTGTACTTGGCCCACGAGTCCCAGATCCCGAACATCGGCGACTACTACACCACCAACATCGGCCGCCAGCCCATCATCATCTCGCGCAACAAGCAGGGCGAACTCAACGCGCTGATCAACGCCTGCAGCCACCGCGGAGCCATGCTCTGCCGGCGCAAGACCGATAACCGCACCACCTTCACCTGCCCGTTCCATGGCTGGACCTTCAACAACTCCGGCAAGCTGCTCAAGGTCAAGGATTCGCGGGGAGCTGGCTACCCGGAGCAGTTCAACAAGGACGGCTCCCACGATTTGACCAAGGTCGCCCGTTTCGAGAACTACCGCGGTTTCCTCTTCGGCTCGCTGAACGCCGATGTCCTGCCGCTGGAAGAGCACCTGGGCGAGGCCACGAAGATCATCGACATGATGGTTGACCAGTCCGAAGAAGGCCTGGAAGTGCTGCGCGGCGCCTCGACCTACACCTATGACGGCAACTGGAAGCTGCAGGCGGAGAACGGCGCCGACGGCTACCACGTCTCGGCCACCCACTGGAACTACGCCGCCACCCAGGCCCGCCGCGCCAACGGCGAATCCTCCAACGACACCAAGACCATGGACGCCGGCGGCTGGGACAAGCAGAAGGGCGGCTACTACTCCTTCGAGCACGGCCACCTGCTGCTGTGGACCGAATGGCTGGACCCGGCCAACCGCCCGCTGGCCGAGAAGCGCGACGAGCTGGTCGCCAAGTTCGGCGAAGCCAAGGCCGACTGGATGATCGGCATTTCGCGCAACCTGTGCCTGTACCCGAACGTGTACCTGATGGACCAGTTCGGCTCGCAGATCCGCGTCTTCCGGCCGATCTCCGTGGACAAGACCGAGGTGACCATCTACTGCTTCGCCCCGGTGGGCGAATCGGACACCGCGCGCGCGGCCCGCATCCGCCAGTACGAGGACTTCTTCAACGCCTCGGGCATGGCCACCCCGGATGACCTGGAAGAATTCCGCTCCTGCCAGAAGACCTACCTGGCCACCTCGGCGCAGTGGAATGACCTCTCGCGCGGCCAGGCCCACCAGATCACCGGCCCGGATGAGAACGCGGACAAGGTGGGCCTGAAGCCCATCTCCTCCGGAGCGCGCACCGAGGACGAGGGCTTGTACCCGATCCAGCACGGCTACTGGCTGCAGACCATGCGCCAAGCCGTGGATAACGAACGCGAAGCACAGAACTAAGGTCGAAGGGACAAGACAGATGAGCACCATCGCACTGACCGAGGCGCCGACTTCCAACGGCGCAGTCACCACCGCGGATATCGCGCAGTTCCTCTACCAGGAAGCCCGCTTCCTCGATGACCGCGACTTCGACCGTTGGCTGGACTGCTACCACCCGGAAGCCACCTTCTGGATGCCGGCCTGGGCCGATGACGAGCAGCTGACCGAAGATCCGCAGCGCGAGATCTCGCTGATCTACTACGCTAACCGCGGCGGCCTGGAAGACCGCGTCTTCCGCATCAAGACCGACCGCTCCTCGGCCACCTCGCTGCCCGAGCCGCGCACCGGGCACAACATCACCAACGTGGAGATCGTTGCAGTGGACGGCGACAAGGTGGACATCCGCTTCAACTGGTTCACCCTGTACTACCGCTACCAGAACGTGGACACCTACTTCGGCACCTCGTTCTACACGATCGACTACTCCGGCACCGCGCCGGTGATCACCGCGAAGAAGGTCGTTCTGAAGAACGACTACATCCACCACGTGGTGGACATCTACCACATTTAAGCGACACCCATTGGGCGGCGGGGCCAGTGCAGGCCCCGCCGAATCGCCCATCCCCGAATCCTGTGAAATGAGCATGCCATGTCCCACCAGGTAGCCCTCGCCTTTGAAGACGGAATCACCCGCTTCATCAAGGTCGGCGCGAACGAAACCGTCGCCGATGCCTCCTACAAAGCCCGCATCAACATCCCGCTGGACTGCCGCGACGGCGCCTGCGGCACCTGCAAGGCCTTCTGCGAGTCGGGCAAGTACGACGGCGGCGACTACATCGAAGAAGCCTTGACCGACGACGAGGCAGAGGCCGGATACTGCCTGCCCTGCCAGATGGTCCCCGAATCCGACCTCGTGCTGCAGATCCCGACCACCTCGGATGTCGCCAAGACCTCGGCCGCCTCCTTCGAATCCACGCTGAGCGAGATCCGCCGCATCTCCGAAACCACCTACGCCTTCAGCCTCGAGGTGGACAAGCGCGAAGACCTCTCCTTCCTGCCGGGCCAGTACGTGAACATCGAGGTCCCCGGCTCCGGCGGGCAAACCCGTTCCTACTCCTTCAGCTCGGGCCCGGAAGTGGACATCGTCTCCTTCCTGATCCGCATCACCGATGGCGGTCTGATGTCCACCTACATGCGCGATACCGCGCAGGTGGGCGACCGCATCACCTTCACCGGCCCGATGGGCAGCTTCTTCCTGCGCGAACCCAAGCGCCAATCGCTGCTGCTCGCCGGCGGTACCGGCCTGGCCCCGCTGCTGGCCATCCTGGAGAAGCTGGCCGGCATGGACAACCCGCACCCGGTGCACCTGATCTACGGCGTGAACACCGACATCGACCTGGTCGAACTCGATGTGCTGCAGGACTACACCCAGCGCATCGCGGGCTTCAGCTTCGACACCGTGGTGGGTGACCCGGACAGCGCTTCACAGAAGAAGGGCTACGTCACCAACCACTTCGAGCCGCAGCACCTGGCCGAGGGCGACGTGGATATCTACCTTTGCGGCCCGCCTCCGATGGTGGAGGGCGTGCGCCGCCACCTGGAAGCCGAAGGCCTCAAGCCGCAGAATTTCTACTACGAGAAGTTCGCGCTGGCCGTCGTTCCGGACGCCGAGCCTGCCGCCCCGGCTGCCGAGGCGCCCGCCGCGCAAGCCGCCGCCGACCAGGGCTACGAAATCGGCGAGGAGCACGCCAGCTTCGAGGCCCAGTTCGATGCGCGCATGGCCTTGGAACTGGCCGTCGTCGAGCTGACCATGGGCAAGCTGGCCGAGGGCCAGCTGGGCGAATTCAAGGTCCTGGCCGAACTGGCCGGCAAGACCCTGGACGGCGAGAAGTTCATCAACGCCGAGGAATTCACCGTCACCAATGACGCCTTCCACGAATTCCTGTTCAAGGCCGTGGGCAACGAGCACCTGCTGCAGGCCTACCGCCGCCTGGACGTGCCGGCGCTGATGGCCGCCGTGCTGCGCCAGGAGCACTGGATCGACGGGGCCGTGGACGCCGACCACCTGGGCATCGTCGCCGCTTTCGAGAAGCAGGACATCGCCGCTGCCCGCGCAGCGATCACCGCGCACAACCAGCACGCCAAGGCCACCATGGCCGCCGCTTCCAAGGCAGCGGCCCAGTGAGCGCCGGGCTGCCCGAGTCCTTCCATCCGGGACGCTTTGCCGGCAAGGTCGTCATGGTCACCGGCGCCGCCCAGGGCATCGGCTGGTCCGTGGCCCGGCGCATCGCCGCCGAGGGCGGGGAAATGGTGCTCGTGGACCGCGCGGCGCTGATCCACGAGGTGGCCGGGGCCCTGCGCGCCGACGGCGCCACCGCGCTGAGCGTGACCGCCGACCTGGAAACCTACGAGGGCGCGCTGGCTGCGGTCACCGCCGCGAAGGACCAGTTCGGACGCATCGATGTGCTGGTCAACAACGTGGGCGGAACCATTTGGGCCAAGCCCTACGAGCACTACGCGCCCGAGGAGATCGAAAAGGAAATCCGGCGATCGCTGTTCCCGACCTTGTGGATGTGCCGTGCGGTCTTCGAGGAAATGGTCCAGGCCCGATCCGGAACCATCGTGAACGTCTCCTCGGTCGCCACCCGCGGCATGAACCGCGTCCCGTACGCGGCGGCCAAGGGCGGGGTCAAGGCCATCACCTCGGCGCTGGCCATGGAGGGCGCCGAGTTGGGCATCCGCGTGGTCGCCACCGCGCCGGGCGGCACCGAAGCCCCTGAGCGGGTAGTCAAGCGCGGGCCGGTGCCCACCGGCGAGCAGGAAAAGGCCTGGTACCAGGCCATCGTGGACCAGACCGTGGACTCCACCTTGCTCAAGCGCTACGGCACCTTGGACGAGCAGTCGGCGCCCATCGTGTTCCTGGCCTCGGATGAGGCCTCTTACATCACCGGTTCCACCCTCGCGGTGGCCGGAGGTGACCTCGGCTAGCGGCAGTACCGGCACCACAAACGCACCACCATGGAACAAACGGCTCGTGATCACGGGCCGTTTGTTCCATCCAGCACCAACCCGGCCGTGCTTCCAGCGCCGGGCACGTATTTTCCGGGGAACAACGAGGTTCCCCGGTCACCGCAAACGAACGGAAAAACACGTGAATACCAGCCCAATGACATCCAGCAATGCCGCCAATGGCGCCGTGCGCTGGGTGGTGGTGATCGCCGCCATCGCCCTGATCTTCGACGGCTACGACCTGGTGGTTTTCGGAACCATCGTCTCCACGCTGCTGGCGGACCCCAGCCAGCTCGGCCAGCTCGATGAAGCCGCCGCCGGATTGCTGGGCAGCTACGCGCTGCTCGGCGTGATGGTCGGTGCGCTGTCCACCGGCGCGATCGGCGACTACATCGGCCGGCGCAAGGCGATGATCACCGGCATCATCTGGTTCTCCGTCGGCATGGGCCTGACCGCGCTGGCCCCCGACACCCTGTGGTTCGGCATCCTGCGCTTCCTCACCGGCATGGGCGTGGGTGCGATCGTGGCCACCGCTGGCGCGGTGGTGGCCGAGTTCGCCCCGAAGAACCGCCGCAACTACTACAACGCGATCGTCTACTCGGGCGTGCCGGCCGGAGGCGTGCTCGCCTCGCTGCTGGCCATGGTGCTCAGCGACGTGATCGGCTGGCGCGGGCTGTTCCTCATCGGCGCGCTGCCGCTGCTGTTCCTGCTGCCGATGGCCTGGTTCAAGCTGCCCGAATCCCCGCAGTGGCTGCTCTCCCGCGGCCGCGTGGCCGAAGCCCGCGAGGTGGCTGCGCGCACCGGAATGCTGCTGGAACTTCCCAGCGACGCCGATGCCGGGCAGCTGAAGGCCGAACGTGTCGGCTTCGCCGCGCTGGCCACAAGGCGCTACGCGCTGCCTACCGCACTGCTGGGCATGATGAGCTTCGCCGGGCTGCTGCTGACCTATGGGCTGAACACCTGGATGCCGGAAATCATGCAGCAGGCAGGCTACGGCAAGTCCCATTCGCTGCTCTTCTTGCTGGTGCTGAACCTCGCCGCGGTCTTCGGCGGGCTGCTGGCTTCGGTGGCCGCCGACCGCGTCGGACCCAAGCAGGTCGTGGCGCTGACCTTCTTCCTGGCCGCGCTGGCGATGGTGCTGCTGACCCTCAAGCTCCCGCTGGGCTTGCTGCTGTCCCTGGTGGCAGTGGCAGGTGTGGGAACCATCGGCACGCAGGTGCTGATCTACGGCTTTGTGTCGAACTACTACCACAGTGCCGCCCGCGGGGCCGGGGTGGCCTGGTGCGCCGGATTCGGCAGGCTGGGCGGGATCTTCGGCCCGCTGCTGGGCGGAGTGCTGCTTTCGGCGGGAGTTTCCCCGGGAACCGCATTCTATGTCTTCGCCGCAGTTGCTATCGTTGGAACGCTGGTCACCACCTGCGTCCCGATGACCCGTTCGGCCGCGCAGCGCAGCGCGCAAGAAGAGCTGGCTGCCGCGGGAGCAGGGAAGTAGCAGCACATCGAAACGCAACGCGGCGACGCAGGAAGGCTGGTGAACGCCATGCTCAGTGCCCAGCAGGGCCAGGATGCGCTCATCGGCCTTTCCCGCGAAGTCCAGCAAACTGGCAGTACCCTGGCCGTGCTGAAGGGTCCGCGCGGCAGCGGCAAGAGCACCATCATCAAGGCGCTGCTAACCCGGTTGGCCAGCCAATCGGTGCAGCTGGTGACCGCCTCGCGCTGGGAAACCGCGCAGCCCGGAGCGGCCTTGGGCCCGTTGCTGCAACGCAGCCACGCAGGCTCGGCCGGGGCGCTGGGCGAGGCCTTGCTGGAATACCTGCGCAGGGAGGCGCCGCAACCCCGTGTGCTGGTGCTGGAAAATGCGCAATGGGTCGATGACCTGAGCTTCCAGGCGCTGCACTACGCCTGGCGCCGCTTGCGCAATGAACCGGTACTCATCGTGCTGGTGATGCGCGACCAGAACCTGGCCAGGCTTTCACCGGAAACCCGGGAATTCCTGGCCGACAGCCAATTGAAGATCCTGCAGCTTCAAGTGCCCGATCCAACGCATGCGCGCGAGATTATCTGCGCCAGGACGGGGATCGACCTGCCGCCCATGGCCGTCGAGCAGCTGGTGGACTACACCGAGGGCAACCTGCAGGTGGTCATCGAGCTGGCCCAGGAGAATCCGGAGCACAGCTGGGAGCAGTTCGACCGCTGGCCGCCTGCCCCTCACGCCCTGTCCTTGCACGTCATCGAGCTATTGGAGGGGTTGGAACCGCGGGCGCGGGCGCTGCTGGAAGCGGCCGCGGTGCTCGGCGCGCAGGCCCGGATCGACAATATCGCCAAGCTGGTGGGCGAGGATAATCCGCTGCTGCCGATCCAGCAGATTCTCGACTCCTCGCTGGCGCAAACCCACGGCCATAGCGGGAAGGTGCGGCTCGGGTTCGAGAACGCATTGACCCAAATGGCTGTCTACCATCAGATCCCGCTGAGCACCCGCATCCGGTTGCATGCTTGCGCCGCGGACATCGTCGAGGACCAGGGGGCCAAGCTGGGCCATCGGGCCGATGCGAGCATCCTGCCCGATGGCAGCTTGTCGATGGAACTGCAAGACTACGCGCGGTCCCAAGGCAAGCGGGGCGAGTGGTCTTCGGCCGCTACCGCGTACTTCAGGGCCATGCACTTGTCCCCGGAACCGATGCGCCGCGACTCCCTGCTGCTCAACGCAGTGGATGCGATTGTCGCCGCCGGCGAGCTGCCGCGGGCGCAAACCTTCGCGCATCAGCTTTCGAGCTTGGAAAGCAGTCCGGAACGGGACGTGCTTTCCGGATACATCTCGATCCTGCAAGGCCGCGCCAACACCGCGCAGCGCTGGCTGTCCAGTGCCTGGCAGAACGCGGTCCAGCATCAGGACAACGATGTGATGGCCGCGATCGCCCAACGCCAAGTCCTCGATTCGCTGTGCCGTTTGAAGGGGCAGAAGATCATTGACTGGGCTGAGCAATCGCTGCGCCTTGCCCAGGTGGGCAGCCCGCTGGCCATTGAGAACGCAGCCATCCAAGGGCTCGGCCTGGCAATGATGGGCCGGGCTGATGAGGGGGAACAGGTCTTGATGGACCTGCTGGCCACCCTTCCGGCGGGAGCACAGCGCCAGCGCGCGGAAATGTCACTGGGCTGGGTCTACCTCGCGACCGATCGCGTGGAGCTAGCCCGGCACGAGCTCTCCGCAGCCAGCTCCACGGACTTCAGCGATGGTTCCCTGCGCATCTCGCTGTGGGCCAAAGCCTGGTCGGCGCGCGCTGAATTCCTCATGGGCGACTGGGACCAAGCGCTGGAGACGGTTCGATCCGCGCAGTCCCTGCAGGAGCGTTCTGAAATCCAGATCCTGCGTCCGCTGATCCAGCTGACCGCGGTGCAGATTCACGCATTGCGCGGCAATTGGGAGCAGGCGGATCTGCACCTACGCAAGTCGTGGGCACGCACCGGCAGCTATGCCATTATGGAGATGCCTTACCGGATGGCGCGGGCCGAGATTGCCCGGGCGCAGGCAAACCATGAAGAGGTTGTGCGGACGCTGGAACCATTGCTTCGGCTGGACCGTACGCAGGGCATCGACCAAGCAGGTTTCTGGACCTGGCAGGATACATACGCCATGGCGCTAATCCGTTGCGAACGCCTGGATGAAGCAGAAAAATTCGTACAGCCGTTGCTGGAGAGTGCTCTCGCTTCAGGCCACCAGAGCGGAGCCGCTCGATTCCTGAGCGTGCAAGGCACCTTGCTGGCAGCCCGCGGTGATATCGACGCAGCCCGTTTGGCCTTTGAAGATGCCATCCGCCGTTTGGAAGGCATCGGGTCGGTCTACCACCGGGCAAAAATTGATTTCTACTACGGGCAATGCCTGCGCCGAGCCGGCAAGCGAGCCGAATGCGTTGCGCCGTTGACCCGCGCGCTGGCGATTTTCACGCACTTCGATGCATCCGTGTACATCGACCGCTGCACTCGTGAGCTCCAGGCAAGCGGAACCGGGATGCTGCGCAGGGAGAGTGCTGACTGGTCGACGCTGACGGCGCAGGAACAAGCCGTGGCCAAGCTGGTTTGCGAAGGTGCAAGCAATCGACGTGTCGCTGAAGAGCTGTATATAGGAACCAAGACAGTGCAATACCACCTGACCAAGATCTACACGAAGCTGGCGGTCTCAAACCGTACTGAGCTTGCTGCGCTGGCGCGTTTCGACCTTGAAGGATAGTGCCTTCCGACTGAAAAAAATTTTCATTCCCGAGGGCAGCAGAACCATGCGGAGTTCGAGTTGACCTACGCGCTGTGACTGTAGATTTTTTTCATTCAGCACGAATCGCTTGAATCGAACGCGGCCGGGATTCTTGATTCAGGCCGCGTCCAGCATTGCAACCAGACTCAAAGCCGTTGCTCCTGCGAAGTATGGGTGGTGTGGTGGTGCTAGTGACTGAAAAAATTTATCGCTCGAAATCCAAATCAGGTACTGGCTCTAGCTGGTTTCGGTTCCGGGCAGGCCCTCATCTTGGCCGAGCCCCAGTACTCGCCGCACTTCGGGGGTCAATTGCACCTCGCAGGCCGCAGCCTCCTGGGGACGTTGAGGACAACGATCGTTGACATGATCAAATTTCTCCACGTTGTCCACGCTCTCGGGAACCGTGATTGACCGCAGCCCGTGCGGAGATACCCACGTCTTGGAGCCATCCGGGCAAGCGAAGACCTTCCAGCCAAGCGCGTGCTTGTACATCTGATGCTGCTTGCACAAGAGATGAGTGTTCTGCCGGGTAGTGTGGCCGCCCTGTCCATACGCTTCGATGTGATCAATTTCCGAACGATCGGGCAGGCGGCGGCAACCAGGGAAACCGCAATGCTGGTCGCGGTAACGCAGCAAATCGCGCAACCCCTGGGAAGGCCGATATTTCTTGGGCTCCACATCAATTGCGGCTCCCGTCCACGGGTCGGTCAGAACGCGCTGGAACGACGGAGCATCCGCGGCGATTTCCAACGCTACGCCGATTGGGATCGGCCCGTAACCTTCCAAATCAGCGAGGGCGCGAGCGGGATTCGCGAGCATTTCAATGGCTGGGATCGTGATGGCAACCCGTGGCTTCAGCGGCATGCCTTCCATTCCGGGCCAGCCATGCAGATACACGTCCGCAAGCACATCGGCTTCAACCTGCGTTTGCGTGCGCAGATCCTTGGAATCAGTGATCTGGGCGGCTGCCTGCTTTATCGAGTTGCGAATCGAATGGATGACATCAGCGCGGTGATGCAGCTGCAAGGTAGCCATGCCATTCTCCTCATTCCACACCTTGAGATTACGGGCTGCGAATGCGTTCTTCTGCCGGTTCTCTGCCGAATTGGGATTCATCCGGTCGTGAAAGCGACGGGCCCGCTGGTAGACGGTCTCGTCGCAGGCTGTTCTTGCCAGAGGCAGCAAATTTTCCTCCATGCGGCCGACCTGCTCCGGGGAAAGGTCTTGCGAGTATTTGACGATGTCGTGGGCGGCCTTAACGGTAATCTCACCTGCAGCGAGCGCGGCAAGGGTGGCTTTGCAGGCGTGGCGCAAGCCCTTGGCATGGAACATCCGCTTGCTGGCTTTACGGACGGATTCGCGCAATGCGACAGCTGACTCAGCTACGAAATTGGAGTTGATGACCTGCTCGCTGCCACGGTCTATGCCATAGTATTCGGCACTCTTGCTGGCTTCGGCTTCCTCGTCTGGGGTGTGGGCATGCTCGGTGGCAATCAGGTCATTGAAGGACGCGCTGACCTGCTCGACTCCGTCTGCCAGTAAAACGCAGATAGCGGCTTCAGCGCTGCTCATCAGGCGTTGGAGTTTCTTCAGGCGTTCCAATGCGTCTCCGGGCCCATCCACGGGGCCCGCATTGAATAGTTCGTCGGCAACCTGCTTGATGGGTCCGAAGAACAACTGGTGCTCGCGATGGGCGTCGAGCGCTGACGCTCTGTGCGACTCCATGCGGGTGCCCGGCGGGCGCAGTGGAAGGCGATGTTCATCGTCGTGATCGTCTAGATATGCGGGAATAGTCATAGTTAACGTTCGCGCAGATTATCGACAGTATCTTCTGGTTCGAAACCAATTGTGGATAAGTTCTAGAAAGTTTATACGAATGCGATTAAGCGTGATTCCGGCGCGAAAATCGCTAGATCAGGGAAGGCAGTAATGGGTGCCGTGCTAGTTGCTAGTTGGATGCAGGGGGCGCGGCGGGCGGGTGAAGGCAGTTCGGATGCCAAAGGCTGCCATGGCTGCGAGTATGGCAAAGGCGAGGACGCTGGCCATGTACAGGGGTGCGGCTAGATCCGCGGCGGCATCGGCGTTCCAATCGGCAAAGGTGTCGCCCACCGAGTTCATATTGGCGAAGGAAGCGAAGAAATAAGCCGGTGCGCCTAAGGCAATGATCAGGCTCCAAGCTCCGATAGCCGCCCAGGCGGGCAGCTTGCGTCCGGCGGAAACTACCGGAACGAGCCAAGAAATGGCGAGGGCGGTTCCAGTGGCTGCGAAGACCCACCCTCCAAGCGAGTCGTAATTCTGGTCCATTGAGGCCATCTCGGAAATGGTTTCATCGAGGGAGAGTCCACTTGCTGCGGTCACGGCCCAATTGTTCATGAGCAGTGAGCCGTAAGCCGCGTAAGCCACGATCATGGCGAACCCGGAGATGGCTAGAAGTTTACGCATGTCAGTAGCCTAACAGTGCACTAGTCAACTCGGTGGGATAACCAATACGCGTATGAGTTGGGCGTCCATGCTACTTCCTTGCACGATCAAGCTGTCCTGAGGCCAGCTGCCTGTATTCCAGTGCAAGAATCCGTGAATCAGATGCCCTTAGTCGGTAAGGTGCATTATGTGCCGATCGGGAGCCCAAAGCGATCGCGCGAGCGATACCACCCAGCGCCGCAATGAGGCGCCAACCGTTAGAAGGAGACTAGGGATGATCTTCACCAAAAAAGGCGACGCCGCAGTTCTGGCCAAGCTCAGCACAGCTCCAGCACCCTATCGCGAGATTGCCGAACGGCTTCACACCATAATCATGCAGAGCGCACCATCGCTGGAGCCGATCGTCCGCTGGGGACTTCCGTTTTACGTCCGGGATGGCAAAGACGTCTGCTACATCAAGCCTGACAAGGACTTCGTAGCTTTCGGTTTTGGAGAAGTCGTGAATCCTGCCTACGAGGAAGGCTCCCACATGCATCCAGTTGCATGGACTATCACCTCGCTGGATTCTGCAACGGAAGACAGGATCCGGGACCTGGTGAAGAAGGCCGCGGGCTGATCCCGAGCAAGCTAGCTGGCCGCAAGATGAACAGTGCGCCCGCTGCAGGCAGCCGCATTGCCTGGAGTCCGTCCTCAAGTGCGCCGAAGGTCCCGGCAGCGTCATTGCTGTCGGGACCTTCCGCTTCGCGTCGGTAGTACTGAGGGCAAAAGCCTAGGCGGCAAGCATCGAGGTGCCGTGCTCCTCTTCTGGCATCCATCCGGTCCAGGCCCAGTGGTTCTGGGGTTCGCTGGCATCGGCAGCTCGGTGCGCGATGGATTGGGGTTGGAACTTCCCGGCTGGATCGTTCAGTGTTGAAGCATTCATGCTGCGCTCCCATTGGATTGGCGGGTGTTCGCCCGTTCGTCGAGGTTCCGGGTACGGCAACGGCGGGGGTCCGGCCAATGCTGCCGGGACCCCCGCCGTGTTGAGGCGCGCTGGGGCTTACTTCACAGGGTCGAGCACGAAGTCGTAGGTGACCTGCTTGCCGTTGCCCGATGCTGCTGGGTGCACGTCGAGCATCAGTTCCGGCTTCACCGCGGTGGCGATGTCGTCGTCGTTGTGCGCATCGCCCGGGAAGTACAGCTGGGCGGTGAGCAACTCGTGGCCCTCGGCGGAGACCTTCAGGTGCAGGTGCGCTGGGCGCCACGCGTGCCAGCCGGCGGCGGCGATCAGCTGGCCGCAGGCGCCGTCGGTCGGGATCTGGTACGGGGCTGGCTGCATGGTGTTGATCTGGAAGTTGCCTTCCTCGTCAGCAATGAAGGTGCCGCGCAGGTTCCACTCGGGGATGCCAGGGGCGAACTGCGAGTAGAAGCCCTCTTCGTCTGCGTGCCACAGCTCGATCTTGGCGTTCTTCAGCGCCGAGCCGTCGGTGGAGCGGACCTGGCCCTGGAAGAGCAGGTTGGTGCCCTTCTCGTCCTCGCGCATCGAGATGGTGGCAGGGGTGTTCTGCGAAGGCGCTTCGGGCACGTAGTAAGGGCCTTCGATCGAGCCCTTGTTGCCTTCGCGGTGGTCGGTGGCGACCTCTTCCACCGAGTGCTCCAGCCACACGTCCAGGAACAATGGCCATTCGCCGTCGTCGCCAACCTTGATCAACCATGCCTTCAGGGCATTGAACTCGTCGTAGCTCACGCGCTCTTCGAGGATGATGTCGTTGGCGGCCTTGACGAGCTTGGAAGCAAGCATGTTCACGCGCTCGGTGGAGGTCGCGATGCTGCCGAGCTTGCCGGAGTTGCGGAAGCTGTCGGTGGCGGCGTTGCCGGACTTGGCTGCAGTTGCGTCTGCTGGAGTTTCAGTGGTCATGGTGACTCCCCTAAATTATGTGGTGTGGCGGATGCGGATCCATACTGTGACCCCCATCATCCCGGGTGATTGATATTCAATGTAGTGCAGCGTCTATGCCAAGTGAAATACTCATTTGTCGGCCATTGGAACGTTTTGAATATCAATGCTTGTGGGCTGGGACACGGAGGGTATCCGCCGGTCCGGAAAAGTCCTAGGCCAGCGAATTCGGATGCTTGGCCAGCGCGGTGACCTTGATCTTCATGTACGGGTACATCGGGAAGCCGCTGAGGATTTCGTGCAGTTCGTCGTTGGATTCGACGTTGTACAGCGAGTGGTTCGCGTACTCGCCGACCACGCGCCAGATGCCCTGCATCTTGCCGCTGCGCTGCAGGCTTGCGGAGTACTCCTTTTCCCGGGCCTGGAAGTCAGCGACTTGCTCATTGGTCAGGTGGTCCGGGAAAACAACGTCCATACGGGCGAGGAACAACATGGGGATCTCCTTCAGTTCGAGGTGGAAAGCACGTGGTCCTGGCGGTAGCGCGCCAGCTTGGATTCGTCGATGGCGGCGCCCACGCCGGGCACGGTGCGCACCGGAATGCGGCCGTTGACGATCTGCAGCGGCTCGGCGAGCAGGTCATCGGCCATGTCCAGGAAATTGGACAATTCGCCGGCGCGGCGGCTGGTGGCTTCGAAGGCCGCGCCGAAGGTCACCGTGGCCAGCGAACCGACCTGGGTGTCGATCTGGTTGCCCATGGTGACATCCACGCCCAGCCCGGTGCACAGGCCCAGGATTTCGGTGGCTTCGGTGAAGCCCGAGCGGGCGGTCTTGATGCAGATCGCGTTCGCGCCGCCGGAGAGCAGCTCGCGCGAGGCATCGCCCGCGGTGGGCGCGGACTCGTCGGCGACGATCGGGATCGGGGAGCGTTCGACCAGGCGGCGTCGGCTCATCGCTTCCTTGGCATCGCACGGCTCTTCGAGCATGGTCAGACCCAGGCCCTCGGTCTTGCGCAGCACCTCCATGGACTCGTTCGCGCTCCAGCCGCGGTTGGCGTCCAGGTAGAGCTCCACGTCCTCGCCCAGCCCTTCGCGCAGCACGCGGCAGGCCTCGATGTCCAGGGCGAGCGGGCGGCGGCCGACCTTGAGCTTGAAGGTGGTGATGCCGTACTGTTCGCCGAAGCGCAGGGCCTCGTCGAGCAGCGCCTGGGCGGGCTTGAAGCCGAGCATGTGGCTCACGCGCATCGAGTCGGTGAAGCCGCCAAGCAGCTTGTGCACCGGCGTGCCCAGCGCCTGGCCGATGGCGTCCCAGACGGCGATGTCGATCGCGCCCTTGGCCACCTGGTTGTGGATGGTCCTATCCAGCACCTGGCGGATCTTGGCGCGGTCCATGATCTCCAGGCCGATCAGCTGCGGGGCGAAGACATCCTGCACGATCGCGACGATGGACTTCTGCGTCTCGCCGTAGGTGTACGGGCGCGGCGGGGCGTCGGCGGTGCCGATCACGCCTTCGTCGGTGTGCACGCGGATGAGCACGTGCTCGGCGGTGTGCACCTCGCCGCTGGCAAAGCGCAGCGGGTGGTTGTAGGGGATGGCGTAGGGGATTGTTTCAATCCGCTGGATTCGCATCGGGGTCCAGCCTTTCTAGGGGGTTGAGCAATGTGCAAAGTTCCAGGAAGTTGCGCACCAGCGCAGACTCGTTGCCGGCCTTCCAGGCGATCGCCAGGTCGACGGCCGGTGCGTTGCGCAGCGACCGGAAGGTGATCCGGGTGCTGTGCGGCAGGTAGTGGGTGGTGGGCAGCAGCCCGATGCCCAGGCCCGCGGCGACGAAGGTGAGCAGGGTGGAAGTCTCGCTGGCCACCTGCGCGATCTGCGGGGCGAAGCCCACGCGGCGGCAGGAGTCCATGATGATGTTGTTCACCGCGGAGGATGGCGGGTAGCAGATGAACTTCTCGCCAGCCAGCTGTTCCAGGTCCAGCTCATCGTGGGCGGCGAGGGGGTGGCCCAGCGGCAGCGCCACGGCCAGGTGGTCGCGGTCCAGCAGCATGTAGTCCACCTCGGTGCCGCGCACCGGCGGGCGCAGGATAGCCAGGTCCAGGCGTCCCTCGACCAGTCCCTCGACCATCTGCGGGGTGAGCATTTCGCCCTGCACGTTCAGCTGCAGGCCCGGCATCTGCTGGGAGCTGGCTTCGATGAGCTTGGGCATGATGCGCGAGGTGGCGCTGCCGGTGGAACCCAGTCGCAGCACGCCCAGCGCGCCTTGGCCCACGGTGCGCACATCGCGGGAGAGCTGGTCGAGCTCTGCAAGCAGGATGCGCCCGCGGCGCAGCAGCAGCTCACCGGCGTTGGTCAGTTCCACCTTGCGCGTGGTGCGGATCAGCAGCTGGGTATCCAGGGTCTCTTCGAGCTGCTTGATCTGCTGGGAGAGCGGTGGCTGCGCGATATGCAGGCGCGCCGCTGCGCGGCCGAAATGGCGTTCTTCGGCGACGGCGACAAAGTAGCGAAGTAGTCTCGTGTCCATGGTGCTCCGATCGTCGGACCGCGCGTCGAATGCGCAGAAGACGCTTGCTGGCAACTCTAACGCGGCGATCCAAGAGGGTAAAATACTTATTCTGGGTCGATTGAGAGTCTACAAGTATGAATGCTTGGGTCGCACTGTATTCAACGATTGATTTCCAGACCGGAATCACGCCGGGAGGCACTGGACTGCCATGGACCGCCACGGCCCCATGTCGCCACTTGGCCACCAGCACGGCTCCTTCCTGGTGCTTGGCAGCGGGACAGCTCGCGGCTAGGGTGTGAATGTGACGCTGGGCACATGTTTCGTGTCCGCGCAGATTCCGACGAGGCGATCCATGAAGGGGTACGCAGATGAAGGCTTATGCCCAGGGCGAGAGCGGACCGCAGCTGATCGAAGAGACGATCGGAGCCAACTTCGAACGCACCGCTGCCCGCTTCGGCCCGGCAGAAGCACTGGTTGAAGCGGCCAGCGGACGGCGTTGGTCATGGAGTGACCTGGATGCGCAGATCAACGCCCTGGCCAAGGGCCTGCTGGCCGCCGGCCTGGAGGCGGGAGACCGGGTGGGCATCTGGGCGCCTAACTGCGCGGAATGGGTATTCGCGCAATACGCCACCGCGAAGATCGGCGTCATCCTGGTCAACGTCAATCCTGCCTACCGCACCCACGAATACGCCTACGCGGTCAACCACTCCGGGGTGCGCCTGCTGCTGGCGGTCTCCGAATTCAAGACCAGCAACTACCGTTCGATGGTGGAGGCGACCCGCGCCGACACCCCGAGCCTCGAACGCGTGGTCTACGTGGACACCGGGGACTTCGCGCAATTGCTGGCCGAGGGCGAGCAGGTCAGCGACGAGGAGCTGGCCCGGCATCTGGCGGCCACCAAGCCCGGGGATCCGATCAACATCCAGTACACCTCGGGCACCACCGGCTACCCCAAGGGCGCGGTGCTCAGCCACCGCAACATCCTGAATAACGGCTACCAGGTCACCGGCATGATCGACCTGGACGAGCATGACCGGCTGTGCATCCCGGTGCCGTTCTACCACTGCTTCGGCATGGTGATGGGCAACCTGGGCTGCACCTCCCGGGGCGCGACCATCGTCATCCCGGCCCCGGGCTTCGACGCCGACACCACGCTGCGGGTAGTGGCGGAGGAGAAGTGCACGGGCCTGTACGGGGTGCCCACGATGTTCATCGCCATGCAGAACCTGCCCAATTTCAAGGTCTTCGACCTCTCGTCGCTGCGCACCGGCATCATGGCCGGATCCATCTGCCCGGTCGAGGTGATGCGCCGCTGCATCGACGAGATGGGCATGGACGGGGTGTCCATTGCCTACGGCATGACCGAGACCTCGCCGGTCTCCTGCCAGACCCGCAGCGACGACGATATCGAGCGCCGCACCTCCACCATCGGCCGGGTGCACCCGCATGTGGAAATCAAGGTGGTGGACCCGGTGAGCGGCGAAACCCTGCAGCGCGGGGAAACCGGCGAATACTGCACCCGCGGCTACTCGGTGATGCTCGGCTACTGGAACGACGAAGACAAGACCCGGGCGGCCATCGACGACGAGGGTTGGATGCACACCGGCGACTTGGCGGTGATGCGCGAGGACGGGTACTGCACCATCGTGGGCCGCATCAAGGACATGGTGATCCGCGGCGGGGAGAACATCTACCCGGCGGAAATCGAGGAATTCCTCTACAAGCATCCGGATATCGAGGACGTGCAGGTGATCGGGGTGCCCGATGAGAAGTACGGCGAGGCGATCTGCGCCTGCATCCGCATGAGGGACGGCCGCGAACCCCTGGACGTCGCGGCCATCGGCGAATACTGCACCGGGCATCTGGCGCATTACAAGATCCCCGCCTACGTGCAGATCCTGCAGGATTTCCCGACCACCGTCACCGGGAAGATCCGCAAGAACCAGCTGCGCGAGGATGCGGCGAAAGTGCTCGAACTGTAGCCAAATGCCACCAGGCAGGGGCGCAAGGCACAGCGTTGCTTTGGGTGGAGGTGACCTTGGACATAAATACTGCGTCGATGATTTTTCCGACTGCTAGTTTTCCAAGTAGCTTGCCTTGGGCAAGCCCGGCATGATTCGCTGATCCAGATCAGGTCCAGGCCAGGGGTTGCCAAGGAATCCGAACGTGAATGGGGCGCGTACTTGCAGAAACATTTCAGCCGCTTAGTGGGCATCGCTGTCATTTTGATCGTCGTTCTCGCGGCCTCGCTCTTGGCCTGGGCGTTGAGCATGACGGGGAAGCCTGCGCTGATGTGGAACCCGATCGAGGTCCATATCGGAAAACTCTGGACTACTTTCTACAGCACCGAGCTGCCGGATCTGTCCATCCTCGCTTTCGCCGTCGCCGCAGCAGTCTTCCTGGTGCTGCTGGTGGTCCTGGGCGAACGCTTTGTCACCTGGCGCTATCGCCGGACGCCGATCCAGAAATCGAGCCGGCCGCTGGCGCCCAAAGCGGTGATGGCCCGGACGCGGGGCATCTACGCCGGGCCGGTGACCGTGACCGTGCTGATCCCGGCGCACAATGAAGAAGCCTCCCTGCCGTACACCCTGAAAGCACTGGAAGAGCAGAGCTTTGCCCCCTCGAGCATCATCGTGGTTGCCGACAACTGCACCGACCGGACCGTGCAAGTTGCCCGCGAGCACGGGGTCGAGGTGTTCGAATCGGTGGAGAACAAGCACAAGAAGGGCGGCGCGCTGAACCAGGCGCTGCACTCCATCCTGCCCGGGATGGGCGATAACGACTGCGTCATGGTGATGGATGCCGACAGCCAGATCGGCGCGGACTTCCTGGCAACCGCCCGGGACCGCTTCACCTGGGACCGCGCGCTGATGTCCGTGGGCGGGCTGTTCCACGGAGAAGAGGGCCATGGGCTGATCGGCCAGTTCCAGCGCAATGAGTACACCCGCTACCAACGCGAAATCGGCCGTCGCGACGGCCGGGTCTTCGTGCTGACCGGAACGGCCTCGGTATTCCGCGCGACGGCCCTGCGCGAAGTGGCTGCGGCACGCGGGAGCATGCTGCCGGGCACCTGCGGCGAGGTCTACGACACGGAGGCTCTGACCGAAGACAACGAACTGACCATCGCGCTGAAAACCCTCGGCGCGCTGACCACATCGCCGCAGGACTGCACGGTGGTCACCGAGCTGATGCCCAACTGGAAGATGCTGTGGGCGCAGCGGCTGCGCTGGCAGCGCGGCGCCTTGGAGAACCTGGGCGCGTACGGAGTCACCCCGCAGACCACGCGGTACTGGGCCCAGCAGATCGGCATCGGCTACGGCGTGATCGCGCTGTTCAGCTATTTCGCGCTGATGATCATCATGCTGGTCTCCATGGACAACTGGGTGTGGTTCCCCTTCTGGATGCTGCTTGGAGCGCTCTTCGCTGTCGAGCGCGTGGTCACGGTCTGGCACGGCGGCTGGAAAGCCAGGATTATCGCCGCGCTGGTGATTCCGGAATTGGTCTATGACGCCTTCCTGGACCTTGCGTTCCTCAAGGGCGTAGGGGATATCGCGTTTGCCCGGAGCGCGGATTGGAAGCACGTCGACCACGCGGGCGCCGCACGTAAGGAAAGCACCTCATGATGAATCACCTCGTCCAGATTCCACATGGAATCATTCTTCCCGAGAGCGTTCTGCTCAGTGATTGGTTCGCGGTGCTCGCTTCGTTCGTCGCGATCAACACCGTGCTCTATCTGGTCCTGGGACTGGCCAAGCTGCTGCCGGTGATCCGGATCCGCAGCTCGCGGGGACGGGAACGGCGCTCAGAAACCCGGAATATCGATCCCGAGGCGTCCGTGTAGCTCATGCATCGCAGCTGGCAACCCCGCAAGCTCTATGCCCGGGCTGAAATAGAAGCCCTGCGCATAGTCGAAGTCCAGCTTCCGGGCCAGATCCAGATGTTCACCGGTTTCGATCCCCTCGACCAGAGTTCTGGCACCGATCTCGCGGGCAGCGGCCAGCAGGATGTCAACGTGTTCGCGAGCCTGCGTCGATGCCAGGTAGCGGATGAAAAGCGAACGGTCCAGCTTCACAATGTGCGGCTTCAGCCGGAGGATGCGCCCCCGCGTTGCATAGCCGATGCCGGCATCGTCAACCAGCAGCAGGCAGCCGAGCTCATCTGCATGGATGCGGGCGGCATCGCAAACTTCCGGCGCGGACTGCTCGTGCAGTTCCAGGCCCCAGAGCAGCCGGGGATCGAGTGCCGGCTCTGAGTGCGCGAACGCCCTGATCGCTGGACCCGAAGCATTCATGGTGAGCAGCAGCCCGTCGGGCAGGCCTTGGCTGGATTCGACAATGCGCTCCAGAGCGCGAAGCTCAAGTTCTACCAGGTTGCCTTCGGTCCGGGCCGCGGAGAAATGCTCGTCAGGGCTGCGCCCGTCGCTGAAGCGCGCCAGTGCCTCGAAACCCAGCAGCGTTGTGGAACGCAGGTTGATCAATGGCTGGAATACGAACTTCATGGACTACCTAACCTGGCGGTATGGGCTGGCAACTTGATTGCTGATTAGGCTGTTGCTACGAATGAGATCTTACCGCGCCACTGGCCGGGATCACGCGGTTAAGATGAATTAAAGAGAAAGCGGGTGATGGCATGCCGAGGACAATGGATCGGCGGTCAAACGACGACGGAATTTGGTGGAGCCGGTTCCTGCCAGCCAGGCTCCGCCGCATCAAGCGATTGGAAGTGGCTGTCACAGGGATGGTGGCAGTTTTCCTGCTGCTTTTCTATGTGGTCAACCTGGGCAATGATTTCAGCTCTCCGCTCTTCCAGAAGCTGGCGGTAGCCAGGGTTGCCGGGGCGCTGGGGCTGGTGATCGCCGTGTGGTGGATGCTGGATCGTTTTCCGTTGTGGATCGCCTATCTCGGGGCCCTGGCCGAACTGTCGGCCTTCGTGGTCTTCGTGGGTTTTTCGCTAAACCATGAGCAGATCGTCTTCAGGCTCCAGGAATTTCCGCTCATCGCACTGTACATGTCGTGGCTCTTTCCCCCGGCCGTCACCCGGTGGACCATCTACCCGATCATGGCTTTCACGATTCCCTACTCGGTGTTCTTCGGCCCTGCTGTGGGCACCGAGCACCAAAGCGGGCTGTTGAACGTGCTGAGCTTGGTCTTCTTCACCGTCGCCGGGATGTTCGTCGGCCTCTACGTCAAGCGCCGGTTCCGCCAGCAAACCCAGATCGACGCATTGACCGGGGCCTTGAACCGCGTCGGGCTGGCCGTGCGCGGCGATGCCGCCTTGCTCTCCTCCCGGAAATACCGCAGGCCCCTGGCTGTGGCGCTGCTGGACCTGGACGGATTCAAGGAGATCAACGACCAAGGCGGCCACGAAGCCGGGGATCTTGCCTTGAAGCAACTGGTGCGGCATCTGCGCAGTGCCACGCGGGCCGGGGACCTGGTCAGCCGCTTGGGCGGCGATGAATTCGTGCTGGTTTTCCCTAATACGACCCGTGGCCAGGCTCAGGTGCTGATGGAGCGCATCGAGCTTACATCGCCGCTGGCGTGGAGCTTCGGAACGGCAGAAGCCCGCACGGATGACAACTTGAGCACGATGATTCTCCGTGCCGACCGGGACATGTACTCCTCCAAGCGCCTGCGGACGGCCGAACGCGGAAAGAGCGCGGAGGGAAGCTGAGCTCCGTGCCCTAGTTCAGCTTCCCGCCCAGGCGGTCCTGCATCGTCTGGCTGGCCTCGTTCAGGCCGCGGATTTCCACGGTTTTCCCGTAGTTCTGGTACTTGGTGCGGATCGAATCCAGGGCGGCGATGGTCGAGGCGTCCCACAGGTGCGAATCGGACATGTCGATGATGACCTTCTCGGGGTCCTGCGCGTAGTCGAACTGGGTGTACAGGTCGTTCGAGGAGGCGAAGAACAGTTCGCCGTTGACCTTGTACACGGCGGCATCCGGGGTTGCGCTGCGATCCACGGTGACCATATGCGCCACGCGATTGGCGAAAAGCACCATCGCCGAGAGGATGCCCGCCCCCACGCCGATGGCCAGGTTGCTGGTGATCACGGTGAGCGCCACGGTGATGGCCATGACGAAGGTTTCGCTCTTGGGCATCATCTTCAGCGTGCTCGGTCGGATGGAGTGCCAGTCGAAGGTGGTCGCCGAAACCACGATCATCACCGCCACCAGGGCCGCCATCGGAATCTGCGCGACAATGTCGCCGAGCAGCACCGCCAGCAGCAGCATGAAGATGCCGGCGAAGGCGGTGGAGATGCGGGTGCGCCCGCCGGAGACCTTCACGCCCACCATGGTCTGGCCGATCATCGCGCAGCCGCAGATGCCGCCGAAGAAGCCGGTGACGATATTCGCGGTGCCCTGTGCCCAGGACTCGCGGGTCTTGCTCGACGGGGTGTCGGTGATGTCATCGACCAGCTTGGCGGTCAGCAGCGATTCGAGCAGCCCCACGAAGGCCACCGCGATCGCGTAGGGCGCGATGATCTGCAGGGTCTCCATGTCCAGCGGCACCCCGGGCAGGTGGAAGATCGGCAGAGAATCAGGCAGTTCGCCCTTGTCGCCCACGGTCGGAACGGCGACCTTGGCAAAGATGGTGATCGCGGTGAGCACCACGATGGCGATCAGCGGAGCCGGAACCGCCTTGGTGATCTTCGGGAAGAAGCAGACGATGGCCACGCCCAGGATCACCAGCGGGTAGACCATCCACGGGACATTGCGCAGCTCGGGCATCTGCGCCCAGAAAATCGAGATGGCCAGGCCGTTGACGAAGCCGATCATCACCTGGCGCGGGATGAAGCGCAGCAGCTTGGCCACGCCCAGCAGCGCCAGCGATACCTGGATGATGCCGGCCAGGACCACCGTGGCGAAGAGGTATTCCACCCCGTGGGTACGAACCAGCGGGGCGACCACCAGAGCCACCGCGCCGGCAGCTGCCGAAATCATCGCCGGGCGCCCGCCAGTGATCGCGATGACCACCGACATCGTGAAGGACGCGAAGATGCCCACGCGCGGGTCGACTCCGGCGATCACGGTGAAGGCGATGACCTCGGGGATCAGTGCCAGGGAGACTACCAGGCCGGCGAGCAGCTCTGTCTTGAGCAATCGCGGGGACTTCAGGGTGCGTAGCACCGACTGTCGTTGCAGGGGCGTCAGTTCAGCGGTCGCGGTACTCACCGGGGCTCCGTTTCGTCAGATGTCCCAGGGAAGGGAAATTGGGAACCCGTCTACGTTATCGCACCTATGCCCGATTGGGCTCAGGGCTGCAGATCGGACGCAGGCGCTGACCGTCATTCGGGAGGTACGCGCTCGCCGGTTGGGAGAATGAACAGATTGCTCAACAGTCAGAGCCCAGGCCTGGTACTCTCCACGAGGTCTTTACTGAGAAAGCACCGTTTCCTGCCAAATTACGCTGCGGAGCCAATCAATCCACGGTGGGTTGTGGTTACGACTACTGAATGTTCCTATCGACGAGATTTCCATTCCGCTGTCGAAGTTTCGTGGTGACGAGCGGTGCATGCTCGAATCCACATGGAGGAAGGTCGGTACTTTGTTCGCACGGATTTCATCAGTGCTGCGCGGTCCTGCGAATCGTTACTTTGGTGCCGGTGAGGGGTGAATATCAAAACTGCCGTCACAACCCTGCTGTGGGTCTGAGTCGGAGAAATTGAAGCGCACGGTAGGCACAGCCGACTTATTTAACTGCTGAACCAGATCGTATGGCCTCCATCGGCATGCCACATGACCGGAGGCCAAATGCAGTGTCTGAATCACAATATTGAATTGTAGGCTCGATGGCTCGTCTGCTGGTCTGACAGCCGGTTGCATACGGGTCAACCTGTCTCCTTTGGTGCGGCCATCATCACGCTGAGAAGCCACGCCTGGTTTGCCCCCTTTTCACGTTTGGCAACTTCACATACTGGCGTAAGGAACTGTAAGGAACTGGATGCTTATCACAAAAGCTCGCCGACACCGCGAAGGTTTATTTCACCGAGGCTGACTCTGTGCAGATATTGACCCGGTGCTTCTTGCTCAGCGGTGTCCCGACTGCAATATAGGCCTGTAGGCTGTGGGGACTCCATGATTCCGAAGATTGGATTCCCATCGCCATCCTCGTCGTACGGCAATAAAGTAGTATGCGTGAGATACAGAATGCCGCCCCCTGTCAGTTCCATGCCTTCAGTATTCTGGACCTTCCGAGCTTCCCAGCTGACTTGAGTTTCTGGGTACTTTTCCTGAATCTCATAGCATTCACGCTCACTGGCCACGATCGCAATTATTGGCTCTATGTGTTCTAGATCTGGAAACGGGCTGGGTTGTTTACCGTAGACAACGAAAACCATCAGTTCCTCTGAATATTTCGATCTAAGACGATTCTTGATTTTTGTCAGGATATTGCTTAGAGGCGGCATCGAACCCCCTTCTGCACAGGAGCATAAGCATCAGCATAGTAAGTCTTGCCATTGTAGACAATTGTTCCGAGGGTGCGACCTGACCAAGTGGTCGTTTTTGCAGATTTACATGTCAGCGCGTGATTTGTCTGCTGGAAGACAGTCGGGTAGTAGGTGCCATTATGTTTACCAGCTTTTATCTTTTGGGCTGGCTGGCCAATCGCGCGACCTCCCTTGACCCACCACGCAAGCCGCTTAAAACGTGCCGGGGGAAGAATGGTGGATCGCAGTGACTTTCTTGGTGCAATAGGTAGTGGATTTGAAGCCACCCGTCTCGTACTTCCCGGATTTTCTGGTGTGAAAACCTTCGGCCACGATCTTGCAAGGCCCATAGTTAACCTTTGCCATGGTCCCCACGTTGAATCCCGCTTGACGCAGTTCATCCATCATGTTCATTTTGGCTACTGCTTCGGCAGGTGATGCCGCTTCAATGTAGTTGGATTCTGCAGAGGTCTTTTCGGAGAAAAAATCTTTCGTTGAAAGGGCGTATTCCGAGGACTGCTGCAACGTGTAGGTTTCGCCAACCGGAGTTTCAACAGCTTGCGCCGTCCCCGGCGATACAGTCACCAAAGACAATGCAAGGGGTAATGCGACAAAGGAAAATTTCATCATTATGGCCTAAGTCGAATATTAAACATTTAGATATGAATGGGACGTTTTTATTATCGATAGTAGTGTAACCGATTTTCGAGAATCTACCATTGGTCCAAGTCCGCACATGGAATTTAGGTTCCACGGCCGCGGGGTGCGGTTATTAGGAACTTTGGCCATTCTGATACCCCTGGTAGCCCTGATCGCAGCTCTCCTTCCATGCCGTAATCATGATGCCCAAATTCTCCTTCGCACGGTCGATGCCGTTGGTTACGAGATCTTGGGCCGCGCCTTCGTATTTCTCGATGGTTAGACATAAGGTTCTGCTTACAAGGAGCCCATAACCGTCAGCCGGAGCTGCGATTTAGGAGTCAAGCGAAATTAATAGTCACAATTCAGTCACTCCGGATGTTTTTAAGCCCGACGTTAATGCATATAGGACAGGCTCGACTTAGCCCCTCAGCCGACCGATTCACATCGGGGTCACTAAATCAGGTCGCAGATGGCACCTAGATCGTAAGACTTGTGGACGGACCAGGCTGTTGCCGAGGACCGCGGATAAAAGTATTGAGAAATTCAGGACATGATAGCCCCGGGGGGCGAATCGGGGTTAGATTCACGAACGACTTTCAATGCCAAAATGTATACCCTTTTCGATATGTCCATCCATGAAAGCGTGTGTGAGCGGAGCCAAAAGTTGCAGGTGAGCGAGCTGCGATCGACCGGAACAAGTGTTTGCCGAACGTGGGGTATCGTCATGGTAAGTAGTGCCTCCGAGGTGGAACAAGGGCAAGGCGCTATTGAGGCCAGAGGGCGGGTCGTTGATCCAATCTGTTCAATAAAGGGCGAGTAGCTCTGTAGGGCAACTCACTTAAAGTGGGCACCCAACTACCCGACTATCCGCCGGCCGGTTAAAATCGTAACCCCGGCGAATTGCTTTGCCGGGGTTACTCGATCATCACTCGCACCTTCATGAGGTATTTACCACTGTAGGGTGCAAAGCTATGCCGGCGCTGAGCGCCAACTGCAGGTTTGGGGAATTGCTTCAACTCCATGAGGGCGGGCCGCAGGGCCGGCGGACTGCTGGACACGAGCAAAAAGGTTTTGGATACAGAAACTGGCACTGTCGCAAGACCGACAGTGCCAGTTTCTACGTCATCACTCGCACCTTCATGAGGTACTTAATACTCTAGGTTGGCATTCTGTGGATGCGGTAAGCATGCACTGCGCGTAGGCCATGGATCCCTGGAGGTGAACTAGATCTTCTCCGGGGCGGGCTTGGCCAGTGCCGGGATGCACAGGGCGATCAACCCCGCCAGCAAGGAGATTCCCGCACCGAGCCACAGGGTCATGTGGAACCCGGCTTCGGAGGGCAGCACCGTGCCGTGGAAGTCGGTGGTCATCTGGGCCAAAACCAGGCCAATCACTGCCGCACCCGAGGTGGTACCCAGCGAACGCATCAGGGTGTTGAAGCCGTTGGCGGCACCGGTTTCGCTGCGTGGCACTGCGCCCATGATGATGGCTGGCATTGCGCCGTAGGCCAGGGCCACGCCAGAGTTGATGACCAGGCTGGTGATCAGCAGGCCCCAGAGGCTGCCCATGCCAATCTGGCCCACCGCGTAGCCAGCGGACATGATGAAAATACCCAGCACCAGGGTGAACTTTGGGCCCTTGGCGCTGGTCAGTCGACCGCCCACAGGGGAGAGGAAGAGCATCATCAGGCCGGCTGGAGCCATCCAGAGGCCGGCGGCCAGTACGCCCTGCCCCAGTCCGTAGCCTGCCTCGGTAGGCATCTGCAGGATCTGCGGCATCACCAGCGAGCTGGAATACATGCCGAAGCCCACGAAGATCGAGGCGATATTGGTCAACAGCACCCGGGGTATTGCGGCGGTGCGCAGGTCCACCAGCGGTGCACTGGTGCGTAGTTCCCATACTCCCCACAGCAGGAAGACGATGACCGCGCCGATCAGCAGGCTCAGTACCAGCGGGGAAGCCCAGCCCCAGGTGGAGCCCTTGGAAACGCCGAGCATCAGGGCGATCAAGCCGATGGCCAGGCCGATGGCACCAAGCCAATCGAAGCGGGTTTTCGCGCCGATGGTTGGAATTGCCGGAATGAACTTCAAGATCAGTGCGGTCACCACAACGGTAATCGCCGAACCGAAGAAGAACAGCACGCGCCAGGAAGAGAACTCGATCAGCGCTGCGGAGAGCGGCAGGCCGATCGCACCGCCCACACCAAGGGTGGCGGAAACCGTGGCGATGGCTGCCGGCAGATGCGCCTTATCCACGAGGTCGCGCAACATTGCGATACCCAGAGGGATCATGCCTGAACCAAAGCCTTGCAAGGCCCGGCCGATGATCATGACGGTGACATTTGGTGCCAGGGCACAGATGATTCCACCGAGGATCAGCGGGATGGCCAGGATCAGGATCATTCGGCGTTTGCCGAACATATCACCGAGACGACCGGAAATCGGCATCACTACGGCAGCTGCCAGCAGGGTCGCGGTGATGATCCATGCGGTGTTATCCGGTGAGGTGCTGAAGATTCCAGGCAGCTGGGGGATCAGTGGGGCAACCATCGTCTGGGTGAGCGATGAGGCGATGCCTGCCGTGGCGAGGATGCCGACGGCGAGTCCGGATTTCGGATGTCCGGTGGGGGTGGGGTTGGGCACAAGAGCCTTCCGGGATA
The DNA here is from genome assembly GCF_024807995.1 of Arthrobacter sp. JUb119. Lineage (NCBI taxonomy): Bacteria > Bacillati > Actinomycetota > Actinomycetes > Micrococcales > Micrococcaceae > Arthrobacter > Arthrobacter sp. JUb119. The sequence continues at coordinate 84,958 of NZ_JANUFE010000005.1, read as the reverse complement.
AATGTGTAAGCTACATACTATATGTATTTTACACATTGGAGAAGTTCGGAATGAAGCGCCATCTGGAACAGATCGAATACGAGCAGCTCATGCTCAGCCGCTACACCATCGCGCAGCAGCGCCAGTTCGGTGGTGTCGATCGCAGCGTGTACCTGCTGATGAGTCGCATTCAGGCCCAGGGTCCGCTGAGTATCGCGGAACTAAGCCACGGGCTGAGGCTGGACAACTCCACCCTGCAACGCCAGGTAACCCATGGAATCGACGATGGCTACCTAGAACGCATCGCAGATCCCGATGGCCATATTGCGCGTAAGATCACGCTGACCGACCTGGGGTTGGCGAAGCTGGAGCATGCCCGCGAAGTAACCCTCCATGCCCTGGATCGAATCCTGAATGAGTGGGAGGCTGAGGATGTTGAGCAGTTCGCCGGCTACCTGCAGCGCTTCAACGCTTCCATCGAGGAGTACCGCGACTCCCAGCGGGACTAATCACGAACTTGGTTAAAGAAAGATTCCCGCCGGGCAATATCCGACGGGAATCCTTACGATCATCACTCGCACCTTCAAGAGGTGTTTTAAACTCTAATGCCGCTTTCTGTGCCATTCCTTTGGCAGAGCTAGCTATTAGCGATGCACTTGAAAAGCATCTGCGAGCCAGACAAATGCACATAAGCAGGCCCCGAACTTCGCTCGAACTACAGTCAAAAGACCATAGGTGCAGGTCTCAAGAGTGCCTAGGCTGATGGGTATGACTTCAACCCAGCATTCGATGCCCTGCAAGGTGGCCATTGTGCCCGACTCCTTCAAGGGAAGTGCCCGCGCCAGCGGGGTAGCCGCGGCCTTGGCACGAGGCTTCAGCAAGGGTGCGGCTAGCCGGTCGCGGGCGGTCGAGATTACCGCGGTGCCCTTCGCCGACGGCGGCGAGGGAACCCTTGAAGCGTTGATCGACACCTGGGGGACCGAGGCGATCGCACTGGAGACCACCGACGCCTTGGGGCGCCCGGTCACCTCCCGGCTGGGGCTTTCGGCCGACGGGAAAATCGCGGTGGTGGAAGCGGCCGAAGCAGCCGGGTTGCCGCAGGTGAGCGACGTGCCACGGCAACCACTGGATGCCACTACCTATGGGTTGGGCACACTGGTATCTCACGCGCTGGACCTAGGGGTCGCCCGGATCATCCTGTGCCTAGGCGGTTCAGCAACCACCGATGGCGGAACGGGTTTGCTCAGCGCACTGGGCGCAAAATTCTTGGACGCCAACGGGGAGCAGCTTCCCGCAGGGGGCGGGGCACTGAACCAGCTGTCGCGGATCGACGTTTCGCAGCTGGATGCCCGGGCCGGGCAGGTTAACTGGCAAATCGCCTGCGATGTCACCAACCCGCTACTGGGCGCCAAGGGTGCGGCTGCGATCTTCGGTCCGCAAAAGGGCGCCAGTGAAAATGATGTCCAGATTCTGGATAAGGGGTTGGCGCAACTGGCCGATGTTTTGGAAGCCAATACCGGCCGGGCACTGCGTGAGCAGCCGGTCATGGGGGCTGCCGGCGGGATTGCGGTGAGCCTAGGGTCCTACTTCGAGGTGGAGCTGGTGCCGGGCTGGGATTTGGTGGCCAAGGTACTTGGTGCCCATGAAATTCTGGCCGACGCTGACCTGGTGATCACCGGTGAAGGCCGGCTGGATGCGCAATCCTTGGACGGCAAGGTAGTTTCCGGGGTGTTGCAGGCTGCCGGTGAACAGGCCGAGGTGATCGTGGTGGCCGGTTCGGTGCAGCTGTCCGATGAGCAGCTGGAGGCCTCGGGAATCCTGGCCGCGTACTCGATTGCGCCAGGTCCGGCCACGCTGGCAGAACTTTCAGCAGACACCATGGAGCTAGCCGAGCGCACAGCTTTCAGCGTGGCCCGAACCTTCCTGCGCTAGGCGCTAGAAAATATCCAGCTTGAGCAGGCCGGCATCCAGAATAATCTTGGCCGAAGCCTCATAGTGGGTTCGCAAGCGCGCAGCCAAGGCAGGTGCATCCCGATCAAGTGCCGCCTGCAGCATGGCCTCATGCTCGGCCTCAACATTTCGGTGCGTGGCACCCTGCGAAGCGGCCGCCCAACGCCGGTAGAGCAAGGTGGAATTGGCCAGGTTGGCCGACAGCTCAAGGATCGGCGGGCAGGCGCATGGAGCCAGCAGCAGCTGATGGAAATCGCGGTGCGCCTTACCCCATTCAGGGGTGAACTGCTCCGGGTTATCTTGTTGCCGGCGCGGTGCCTTGGACAGCCTGTAATGCGTGGCAATCAGCGCGGACTCCCACTCCAGATCCCCGCGGGTGATGGCCAGATTGACCGCCAATTCCTCGGTGACACAGCGCAGCTCAGTCTGATCCTGCAACTGCTGCAGGTTCAGCTCCGGTACGAAAAATCCGCGGTTGGGGATCGCCGCCACCAAACCCTCACCGGAAAGCCGGGTGAGGGATTCGCGGATAACGGTGGTGCTGGTGGAAAAACGCTGGGCCAGATGCGGGGGAGCAAGGCGCTCGCCGGGCATCCACGCGCCATCAAGGATGGCTTCGCGGATGCCGGACAGGGCAGCTTCTGCTGGCCTAGCCACGAGTTCCTTGTTTGGCGGCACCGAAGGTGCGCAGCACGGTGGCCTTGGCGCTGAGCGCTTCCAGAAGTTGGTCGACCTCGCGTGCTGGTGCAATGCCTGCTACATAGTAGTCTGGACGCACCAGCAGTACGGTACCGGTGGCGGTATCGAAGACCCGGTTGATGTCCTTGGCCCTCACGCTATCGCCGTCCTGATTGGTGAAGACCAGCTGGGATCCGGCAGCCACCTCAATGGTGTTCCAGCCGGCCGACAGCAGCTCGTCGAGCATCACAGTGGCGCCATTGACCTCAAGGTTTGGCTGCGGAAGCATGCGACCGGCAAAGTTCTGGGCCAGGTGCGGAACCCCGGAAACCGGTGCGGCGACGGTGCCGGTGGTGTAGTGAGGCTGCTTGAGGAAGCGCATGCCGGTTAGCCAGCGGTTCAGCGGTGGGATGATGCGGGTGCTGGTGACCACGGCATCGCGCACGCGGGTGATCACGGGGTTGGTGTTCATCACTACCCAGCCGATGCGCTTGGAAAGCTTGACCATTTCCTCGGCATGCGGGCGACGCTCGGTTTCGTAGTCATCGATGAGCACTTCGCTTGCTTCACCCTTGATGACCGCGGCCAGGCGCCAAGCAGCACCCACGGCGTCGCGGATGCCGGCGTTCAGCCCCTGCCCTGCGAAGGGCGGCATCAGGTGCGCGGCGTCGCCGGCCAACAGGATGCGTCCCTTGCGGTAGGTGTCGGCGATGCGCTGGTGTGCGGTGTAGACCGCGGCGCGGCGTACGGAGACCACGTTGGTGTCCTGGAATGGTGCGACCAGGGCGGTGATGGATTCGGGGGTGATCATCGCGTCGCCATCTTCGTGATCGAAGAGCATGAATTCATAGCGGCGGCGGCCACCGACCCCGGGGACCACTACGGCCGGGCGCTGCCCGTTGCAGTGGAAGGACGCGAAAGGTTCGGGGTTGCCCGGCACATCCAGCAGATCCACCACGATCCAGCGTTCGGTTTGGGTGGAACCCTGCAGGCCGATGCCCAGTTCGCGGCGGGTGAAGGAGCGACCGCCGTCGCAGGCAAGTACCCATTTGGCTTTGAACTCGAGGGCGGTTTCTTCGCCTTCTGCTACTGCGTAGGGGTTCTGCCCGGTGTCTGCTGCCTTGGAGCTGTTGAATCCGGTGGTGGCTTCGCCGGTGCGGGTGGCGTGCACGATCACGTGGTCGGCATGCTGTTCGATCCTGGTGGCCGCGGTGGCGTAGTGCAGATCCAGGTTCTGGCGCAGTGTGGCGGCCTCGTAGAGCAGGCCTTCCATGATTGGCTGGTCGAACTGGCTCTTGCCGGGCTGACCTAGGCGGGGTGTGCCGGGGCGAACGTCGGCAATGACCTTGCCGCCCAGGCCGAAGTAGCGGGCACCGGTGTCCATGAGCATCTGCGGTCCCAGCTCATCCATGATTCCCAGGTGCGCCATGACGCGCAGGGTTTCATCGGTGGCGCTGATGGCACGTGGCTCATCGCCACTGCCCGGGTTCTTTTCGATCAATGCAACCTGCAGGCCGGTATCTGCCAGCAGGTTGGCGGCGGTCAGGCCGGTGGGACCCGAGCCGATGACCAGGACGTCGATTTCATGAGACTGTGCCACTGCCCGCTACTTCCTTTGTGCTTCGTGTATTAACAGTGCGCGGCTGCGCGTCAGGCGGTGGCGCCGGCGGTGGCCTGTGCACCGGCCAGCAGCGTAGCCTCGTCGGCCACGGTGTTGCGCAGGATGCCCAGGCCGGTGATCTCGACCTCGACGACGTCGCCGTGGTTGATCAGGCCCTCTGGACCGTAGAACAGGCCCACTCCGCCCGGGGTGCCGGTGACGATCACGTCGCCCGGGTTCAGCTGGGTGAAGCCGGTGACGTAGTTGATCAGGGTCGGGATGTCGAAGACCAGGTTGGATACCGGGGCGTTCTGGCGCACTTCGCCGTTTACGCGGGTTTCCAGTACGGCGGTGGTGATGTCGCCCAGATCGGCTGCAGGAACCAGGTACGGTCCGAAGCCGCCGGTGCCCGGGAAGTTCTTGCCCGGGATCCACTGGCTGGCGGCCTTCTGCCAGTCGCGCACCGAGAAGTCGTTGTAGCAGGAGTAGCCGGCGATGTGGTCCCAGGCGTCTTCCTTCTCCACGTGGAAGGCTTCCTTGGAGATGACCAGGGCCATTTCGCCCTCGTAATCGAACTTGGTGGTGGAAGTCGGCTTGACCGCAGGAGCCAGGTGGCCCATCTGCGAGTCGGCGAAGCGGGTGAAGACGGTCGGTGCGGTCTGCCCGGTCTTGCCCGACTCTTCCTGGTGGGCCAGGTAGTTCACGCCGATGCAGATGATCTTGCCCGGGTTGGTCACCGAGGGCAGGAAGTCGATCTCGGCCTCGGCAATGGTTGGCGCGCCGGACAGGTCCAGCTGGGTGCCGAAAATGCCCTTTTCGATCGCGTCGCGGGTATTGGCGGCCAGGTTCTTGCCGGTGGGGCCCAAGTCGTAGACGGTGCCGTCGATGGACACGCCCCAGGTTTCGGTGCCGTCAGCTGCCTTGAAGGATACGTACTGCATGGTGGTGCCTTTCGGGTGCTCTAGATGAAGGTTTTCAGTTCGGTGACAGTGGGAATGCCGAAGGTGCGGAAGTCCTCGGTGCGGCGGTTGGACCACATGTTCCACCAGTTCTCGTCTTCGCCCCAGACAATGGGATCGCGCTCATCGTCGTAGATCTGCTCCAAATCGGTGTAGAGCTCCACGACCGCGCCGGAGGTTTCCACGTAGTAGGCGGCGATATTGTGGCCGGCGCCGTGGCGGACCGGGCCCCAGATCAGTTCGCGGCCGGCCGCGCCCAGGCGGTCGCCGAGCTTGGCGAGGTCGCCGATCGACTGGACCTGCCAGGCGTGGTGGTGGAAGGTACCCTGGCCCTTGATCAGCGCGATGCCGTGGTGATCCGGGTTGCAGCGCATGAAGTAGGCGAAGTCATCCCCGATGACATCCGAGAGGCGGAAGTCGAAGATCCGTCGCAAAAATTCCATCATGCCGCGCACGTCGCGCGGGTGGAAGTTGATGTGGCCGTAGCGGTCCGGGCCGAAGGAAAGCAGGCCGCGGTCGTTGTGCTGCATGCCGGTGTAGACCTCGAAGATCCAGCCTTCGGGGCCGATGAACGAGAAGCCGTCCTGAACGCCGGCGGAGACCGGGGTTTCGGAGACGATTCTGAAGTTCTCGTTGGCTACGCGCTTGCGGATCTCGCGCAGCGCGTCGCCGTTCTGCGCGATCAGGCCCAGGGAGTGGATGCCGTTGACTTCGGACTCGACGTAGGTCAGCTCGTGGTGCACTGAGTTCGCTGCGAGGTAGACCTCGTTGCCGGTGCGTTCGGTGACGCGCAGGCCGAGCAGCTGCGTGGCGTCGAAGATGGATCCTTCGATGTCATTGGTCTGGATGGACACGTGGCCCATTTCCCTGATTAATCCCCAAGCCATGGTGGATCCCTTCTGTAGACGATAAAAATATTATGATCTAGATAATTAGATTATTCACATTAAGTTAGATTGTCTAGTGTTTTCGGAAAAAGACTCGCGCGCCTGCCCAAGTGGACCTGCTGGTCCGCAAGAATAGGCGCGCAAAGACTAGGCCAAGACCGGGCGCCTGGTGCTGAACTGACGCTGAATTTCGCGCTTGATCAGGCCTGTTTCCCCCAGTGCTGTCAGCGATTGAGCACCCTTCTGATGCACAGCAAGAGCGTTATTATCGCTGGTAGCTGCGGTTCCCAGGCGGATAAATGACCCTAGGGCATCACCCAGAACCTTCGCCGTTTGCTCGAAGAGCTCATCGGCCACGCCATCGAGCATCGGGGCATCCTGCCAGCGCTCACGGTTGCCAAAGAGGAACGGCAGCTCTAAGCAGTGGGCCGAACCAGCGTGAGGCAACGGGGAGCGAACTTCGAAGCCCAGGAGCTGCACCTGGATGCCGGCAGCGGCTGCCGCATCGGCCAATTCCACGGCATAGAGTTGAATCTGGTGCAGGCTCATCGCCCTAACCATGAGTGACTTGGCCGTTGCTTGCGGTTCTGCGGCAATCAGTGCGTCGAAGACTTCTTGCGGTTCATTGAAGTTCCCTGCAATAAACCCGCGCACACTATCGAGGGTGAATGCCTGCTCGGGGGCCATGCCAATGAAGGCACTTGCCTCATCGGCGGTGTAGGACAGCAATAGCTGCTTCACATGCAGGCGTTCGACTGCCCGCGCGGTATCAAAAAGATCCGCCGGAACGGACTCATCGGCACTCGGGTAGAGGCCCAAGCCGCGCCCGGCCCAAGCCTGGGCCAGTGCTGTGCCGGCAGCCAAGAGCTGCTCGGTGCTTGCCTCGGCCAAGGCGGTGCCATTAAGCGCCTGGGCCATCACCGCATTGCGTTCCTGCGCCTGGGTTTCACCCATCGGCGGCTGGAAGGACAGCGAACCAACGTAGAGCCTGTCGAACAGTCCACGGGCTGCCTCAAGCTGGGCCAATACGAAGGCCCAGAAGGCACCCGCGGACTGGCCTGCCAGGGTGACTTCTTGCGGGTTGCCACCGAGTTCAGCAATATTGCGCTGTACCCATTCGAGCGCCAAGAGCAGTTCTTCGGGCGGCGTATTCCCGCCGCCCACCTGCTGGTTGTGGGCCAGCAATCCGATGCGGTAGTTGACCACGGCCACCACGCAGTTCTGCTTCTCGGCAAAGTCCTGCGCGTCGTACCAGCGCACGGTGCCGGCGCCGGAAACGAAGCCGCCGCCGGGAAGGAAAACCATCACCGGAAGGTCCTGGGCGCTCTCGGGCGCGAACACCGCAACCTGGAAAGCATCCTCGGACTGCGGCAGTTCCTGCAAGGCAGGGCCCAGCAGCCAGTCGAGCGAACCTGGGGCCTGCGGGAAAATTGCCGGCTGCGCTGCGGTGAGTCCGGTGGCTTCACTGAGCTTGCCGAAGCGCCCGGCGCTGCGCTGCGCGTAGCTGTAAACCCCCATGCCTAGCGGATTTCCGTGTACTGCGACTGGTCGACCGCGCGGGTGATGTTCCAGTACTCGACGATCGGGTAAGGCCAGATCTGCGAGACGCGGCCGAACTTGTTCTTGTACCAGGTGTGCACCTCGGGGTGGCCCCAGGCCTTCTGCGCGTTGGCGGCATCGAGATCCGCCACGAACGCATCGAGCACCTCCTGCTTCAGGTCCAGTGCCTTCAGATCCTTCTCCAGCACAATGTTCAGTGCATCCAGGATGTAGGTCAGGCCGTACTCGATCATCGAGAACAGCGAGCCGTTGACCACATGCCCGGTATTCGGTCCGGAAACGATGAACAGGTTCGGGAAACCCGGCACGGTGGCCCCGGCAAAGGCGGTGGCGTTGCCGCCCCAGTATTCGTGGATGTCCTTGCCCTCGCGGCCGGTGATGCGCAGCGGCTCGAGGAACTCGGAAGCCTGGAAGCCGGTGGCGTAGATGATGACGTCCAGCTCGTGCAGGGTGCCGTCGCCATCGATGATCCCGGCCTCGGTCATTTCGCTCATGCCCGAGGTGACCAGGGTGGTCTGCGGCTTCTTCAGGCTCTTGGCCCACACGCCGTTATCGCGCAGCATGCGCTTGCCGCCCACGATGTAGTCCGGGGTGACCTTGGCCAGCAGGTCCGGGCGATCGGCGTACTGCTCCTTGAGCATCTCGGTCAGCTGCTGGCGCACGCGCTCGTTGACCGCGGACACTGAACCTTCCTTGGTCCAGTTAGGATCCGCGGCGGTGGTGTGCTGGCGGCCCTCGACGCCCAGCCAGTGCTGCCAGAAGCGCAGCCACTGGCCGTACTGCGGCAGGTGCTCGACTAGCCAGGTCACCGATTCGGGCATGTCCTCGTAGTAGAACGGGGTAGGCAGCATCCAAGGGGAGGAGCGCTGGAAGATCTTGAGCTCTTCGACCTCGTCCACGATGGCTGGGACGATCTGGTAGGCGCTGGCGCCGGTGCCGATGACGGCAACCTTCTTGCCCTTCAAATCGATGCCCGGCTTCCATTCGGCCGAATGCACGTGGACGCCGGCGAACGTGTCGTGGCCCGGGGTATCGGGGAACTTCGGGCGGTCCAGCTGGCCGACGGCGGTCAGGACGGCATTGAAGCGGCGTTCCTGGACTTCGCCGCCGTCCACGATCATGGACAGCACCCAGCGTCCGTCTTCTTCATCCCAGGTAGCCGAAAGCACCTCGGTGCCCATCTGGATGTTCTGCGTGATGCCGCCGCGTTCCGCGACGTCGCGGGTGTATTTGTGGATCTCGGGGCCTTCGGAGAACTGCTGGGGCCAGTCATCGCGCTGCGCGAAGGAAAATGAATAGGCGTAGTTGGGGGTATCGAGGCGCACGCCCGGGTAGGTGTTCTTCCACCAGGTACCGCCGACTTCGTGGCCCTTCTCGAAGACGGTGTAGTCCAGGCCGGCCTGCTTCAGCCGGTAAGCGGCGGCCATGCCGGCCACGCCCGAGCCGATGACTGCCACGGTGAAGTCGCGGGTGGGAGCAACCTGTTCCTTGGTGAAGGCCGGTGCGCCGCTCACTTCGGGAACCAATGCCATGTCGTGCTTGAGCATCTGGTGGTAATCGGTGGTGGCCTGGTTGGTGATCCAGTCCAGGATCGTGGTGGCCTGCTCGTCGTCCAGGGTCTCCACCGAGGTGATTTTTTCATCGCGGATCCGGCGCAGTGCTTGGAAGGCCAATTCGCGGGCCGCTTCCTGAGCTGCGGCGTCCATGCCACCGTGCGGCTGGCCCACGGTGTCAACCGGCGGCTGCGGTGGACGCAGCTCATCACGAAGGATCGAGTAATCGCCGGTTGCCGCGGCCAGGGCCACCATCAGTGGCGGCAGGTCGGTGCTTGCAACGATCTTGCGCAGCTGCTCGTCGCTTTCGGTGATAGCAGAGTAGTTTGCGCGCCAGTACAGGTCATCTACCTGTTTGGTGGCGGCGGTCTCGATCAGTGATTCGCTCATTGGTTACTCCTAGCAAGTCTTTTCGGGCCGTGCGCGACAGGGTCTGGCAGGCGCGTGATGTAACCAGTGTCACCTCTTGGTTATGCATAAGTCAACTAAAAATGTATTCTTTGCCGACTTTGGTATGATTTGTGTCATGGCGAAACGCACCGATTCAGAGACGATGTCAAAGCACATCCGCGACACCCTGCGCACCGATATCCTGGATGGGCGCTGGGAACCAGGTGCCCGGCTGCAGCTCACGCATCTTTCTGAGCATTACGAAACCTCCAGTACGGTCATTCGCGAAGCGTTGACCCGGCTGGTGGGGGACAAGCTCGTCACCCTTCGCCCCAACAAGGGCTTCTTTGTCCCGGAACTGTCGTTGGCCGACTTGAGCGACATCGTGGAGATGCGCTGCGTCAACGAGCAGCTGGCAATTTCGCTGGGCTTCGAACGTGCGCCATTGGAGTGGGAGAGCGAGCTGATGGCAGCGCACCACACCCTGGAGCGCACGCCGCGCCGTTCGGACGAAGACCCGGATAACCACACCCCGGCATGGAATCACGCGCATCAGAACTTCCATGACAAGCTCGTTGAGGCCTGTGGTGTTCCGCTGCTGACCGAGGTGACTCGCACCCTGTCTGACCTGATCCAGCTCTATGGACGCTGGGCCGGCCCGGCCACCCGTGACGCCAAGCGGGACCTGGACAAGGAGCATCGCGATATCCTCAACGCCGCCCTGGACCGCAATGCGGAACTGGCTGGCCAGCTATTGCGCGCGCACTACGAAACCACGCTCAGTGCGGTGAAAAACGGTGGCGAGGTCGGGCTAGCCTGCTTGCCGCACGTGAAGCTGCTCAAGTAGCCAGAACCTTCGTGGGCATTCCCACGCCCAGACCCTGACCCGGATTGCTGCAGCGGGAACATTTCCGACTGGTTCCGGAGCCGGCGCAAGCGCAGTTTCCATCATGATGCTGCACGCATCCGGGCTCTATCCCGGCAGTGTTTTGGCAACGCGGATGGCCGGCAAGCCTGTTTTGCGGCGCTATCAAGGCAAGAGCTGGGTCGCCGCTTTTCGCAGCGACCCAGCTTAAGAAGCCAGAATGGGAGTTCAGTAGCGTGAATGCTTTCGTTCAAGGAACTGATTGCGCAAGGAATTGATAGCCTGGAGTGCCTGGCCCTCGCCGGTGTACACCGATGAATACGGGCCCAAGGGCATACGCATGAATAACGTGCTTCCCGGCTTCACCAAGGAAGACCCGAGCACGGTTCCTGAAGCATGGGTCCAGAAGATTCCATTGCGCCGTGCTGCCAGCACCACCGAGATTGCCAAGGCCGTGCGCTTCTTGGCCAGCGACGAGTCAAGCTACATGACCGGACAGAACGTTCGCGTTGACGGTGGCTTTGCGCGCGGTCTCTAGCAGCGGCGTGGATGCGGATGCTGGCGGGAACGAAACTAGTGCCAGCAGGAGATTATTTCTTTTTGCCCGATGCCAGAGCCCGCTTTTTCAGTTGGCGGCGTTCGCGTGCATCTTCGATGAATAGCTCGCATACAAGGAGAACTGCGCCAGCGCCGACCATGATGAAAAATACTCGGATGCCTTCTGCCGGTGAATCAAAGATACTGCTCAGAAGTCCTGACATCAGAGCTGTTGGCACTGCGATCAGAATCAGAACCACGATAGCGATGAGGATCGCAAATGCACGCTTGGACAGGGACTGGAAGAAGTCTTTCACTTAACTGCTCCTCTGGCGCTCATGCGGGATTCGTCGGTTTGCATATGCTCAATACCAGTGTGATCACGATTGCGCGTTGTGCCCGATCTTCTCCACTTTATATCAATGGTTCATTAAATCAACGCATGTAAAAAATGGAATGTGCTGTACTTTCCTAGCATCTTCCGAGCTGGCGGGGGCGTATGCCCAATTCTCTGCCGATGCTAATTCCGGGGAAGAGCCATATGAAAATCCCCCCACTGCCTATTGCGGTGAGGGGATCATGCGTGGCTCAAGGCACGGGCTTGGGGCTAGACGCTGGAGCGCTGATCGCGGAAGCGCGCAGGCCAGACGCCCTGTTTGCCAGGGGCCAGGATCCCCGCCGGATCCAGTGCATCCTTGATCTTCTCCTGCAGGCGGCGTGCTGCGTTGTCGTTGAAGTCGAAGCCGTCGGCAATGCGGTCCATGTAGTCCACGTGGCTGCGGTACGGTGCGTAGCCGCGGGCGCGGGCCGCATCGAGCAGCTCGGAGTACAGGGCGCGCGCACGGGCGAGCATCTCCTGGTTGCCGCGCTCGAAGAAGATCATGGTCACGTGAACCATATGCCGGGGGTACAGGTGGTACCCGATGTACAGGTCGAAGCCGTGCTTCGCGTAGAGCTTCTTGGCTTCCTGGTAGAACTCGGCCACGAGTTCGCCGCGGGCCGGGATGATCGGCGCCGCGTCGATGTGTCCGCCGTTTTCAGCGGCCCAGCCCACGGTGGACAGCGGCTTCAAGGTCGGGACGCCGGCCATCTGGGTGCGGTCCTGGGCGGCGATGTCCTCATGCTGCAAGGCCAAGCCTTCTTCTCCCGAGTAGAACCGGGCGTCAACGCGGGCACCGGGGATCACGCTGATCCTGTCCTTGACGATTTGCAGGCGGCGTTCGCACAGTTCGCGGTCGCCGTAGAAGGCGAACTTGCAGTTCCACTGGCCAATGCCGAATTCCTGGCGCATTTCTTCCAGGCGCCAGTCGGGAATGGAACCTTCGCCATCCCAGAAGTCGGCGCGCGATCCGCGCATGGTTGCCGCGCGCACCACATTGCCGCAGAGGGCATTGTTCTGGATGATTTCCTCGCGGCGCAAGGTGGTGAGGATGTCGATCAGTTGCGGCAGGTGCGCCTCGTCGTCGACGAAAATATCGCCATTGACGTAGGTGTGCGGTGCCGGCATCAGCCACAGTCCGACCTGGGTAACCACGCCGTAGTTGGACTGGGTGAACAGTCCGTCCAAGGTCGGGCCGAAGCCGCCCTGGAAGATCGGGCCCAGCTCGGTGCCGTCCATCGCGCCCATGCCGGTGCGGACCAGATCGCCGTCGGGCATGACCACTTCCATGCCGCACAAGGACTTCACGTGGTCGCCCAGCGGGGTCATGCCGTAGCCGCGGTCGAGCATATTGCCCATGACCGAGCCCCAGCCCAAGGCCGGAACCGACATCCAGACCTTCAGGCCGCGTTCCTTGATGTATTCGAAGAGATCGAAGAAGGTGACGCCGGGCTCCACCACGGCGTAGCACAGCCGGTCATCGACCGCGATGATGCGGTTCATGCGGCTCAAATCCAGCGCCACCATCCCGGTATCGCGTGGTTCGGGGCCGCCATAGCCCAGGTTCTTGCCGCAGGAGAAGGTCCACAACGGTACCTCGTGCTCGGTGGCCAGCTTGACGATGGCCTGCACTTCCTCGGTGCTAGCCGGGCGGATGCCGGGCCAAGGGGTACGGCCCGGGTTCAGCGGGTAGGGATCCAAGTAGCCCTCGGAATCTCCCAAGGAAACAACGTTTTCTGCGCCAACGATTTCCTTGGCTGCCTCAAGAAATTCTTCACGACGATCCATGATTCACCCTTCCACTGGCCATCGGCGAACGCCGCGGCCCCACTGTCTTAATCTAAAAAACTTGCTTTGTTTCGTGCCGTCATCAATATGCTTGATGACATGAATCTTGTGTCCCACCCGCAACTGACCTTGCGCCAGCTTTGGCACTTCGTTGTCGCGGCCGAGGCTGGAACCATGGCCGAAGCTGCCCGCCGGCTGCATCTGGCGCCTTCGGCAATTTCCATGTCCATCGCGGAACTCGAACGCATCGTCGGTGCCGAGCTGGCGATCAAGCGCCGGGCCAAGGGGCTGACGTTGACCGCGACCGGCAAGACCGTGCTGCTCCAGGCCCGGGAACTGCTGGAGCGGGCCCATGATCTGGAAACCATGGGCCAGGGAACCCGCGAAGAGCTTGCCGGCCCGTTAACCGTTGGCTGCTTCATGCCCCTGGGCCCGATCATCATTCCGCCTATGCTCAGTGCCTTTGCCCAGCAATGCCCGAAGGTGGAGGTCGATTTCCTGGAGGGGTTCCACCAGGAAATGCAGCATGCGCTGCTCGATGGTTCCATCGATGTCGCCTTCCTCTACGGATCGGAGATCTCACCAGCCTTGCGTTCGGCCACCGTGGCGATGGCCGAGGCCCAGATACTGCTGCCTTCCGGGCATCCGCTGGCCGCCAGCCCGTCGGTGTCATTGCGTGAAATCGCGAACGAGCCGTTGGTCCTCTTCGAATCCGAGCCGATCACCCAGCGCATCCTCGGCCTGTACCAGGGCAGCGGGCTGGAACCGATGATCCGGCACCGCTCGCGTTCCTATGCGACCGTGCGCTCGCTGGTCAGTACCGGCCGCGGGGTGGCTGTGCTGTTCCAGCAGCCGGCCCTGGAAGCACCCTATGAAGAGCTGAACGTGGTGCTCAAGCCGCTGAAACTCGATGACGAAAATATCGCCGTGGTTCCGGTTTCGGTGGCTTGGCCTCGCAGTTCGCGGCTGAACTCCCGTGCCCAAGCCTGGGTGGAAGTCGCCGCGGAACTCTTCGAGAATGCGGGCCGGCGCAGCTAGCGGCTAGACGCGCGTGCGGATCGAGGACGGGTAGGACAATCCGAAGTTATCCCGCAGGGTGGTGCCCTCGTATTCGGTGCGGAAGTAGCCGCGATTCTGCAATTCAGGGATCAGCTTGTCGCAGATGAGCTTGAAGCCGCCTGGGTTGAACGGGGCGTTCAGGTTGAAGCCGTCGCAGGCCTTGGAATCGAACCAGTCGATCATGCGGTCTGCCACTGCCGAGGCGGTGCCGGCCATCCACTGGTGTCCGGTGGAGCGGGCCAGGTCAACGATCAGCTCGCGCAGGGTCATGCCCTGGTCCACCGACTTGCGGCGGTAGATCTGGTAGCGCGAACCCAGGGCCGGGTCATCGGAGAACCACTCGGCGGGAATCTTCTCGTTGAAGTCCAGCGAGGACAGATCCATCTTCAGATCGGCACCCACCTGCACGCGGCCGTTTTCCAGGTGGATGTGGTTGGCCAGTTCCTCGGCCAGCTCATCTGCTTCGGCCTGGGTGTCGCCGAGGATCGGCAGGATGCCCGGGATGATCTTGATGTCGTTGGGGTTGCGGCCCTTGGCAGCCGCCATCGCCTTGAACTTGGCGTAAAACTCCACCGATGGTTCCTTCAGCGGCTGCGCGGTGTAGATGCCATCGGCCACCGAGGAGCCCAGTTCCATGCCTGGTCCCGAGGAGCCGGCCTGCACCAGCACCGGGCGGCCTTGCGGGCTGCGCGGCATGTTGATCGGGCCCTGCACCTTGAAGAATTCGCCCTCATGGTTGATCGGATGGATCTTGTCGGTGTCCACGTACCATGCCGACTCCTTGTCGTTGGTGACGGCGTCGTCTTCCCACGAATCCCACAACTGGTTGGCTACCTCGACGAACTCGGTGGCGCGGCGGTAGCGGGTGGCCGGATCCGGCGCGCAGTCCATGCCGAAGTTCTGGAAACCATCGGAGCTGGTCACGATGTTCCACCCGGCGCGGCCACCTGACATGTGGTCCAGTCCGGCCATCTGACGGGCCAGGTTGTAAGGCTCCGAGAAGGAAGTGGAAACGGTTCCGATCAGGCCAATGTTCTTGGTGCGTGCTGCCAGTGCGGAAAGTACCGAGATCGGCTCGTAGAAGCCGTTCATCTTGATATCGCCGCGCATCACGGTGTTGGCATGGACGATGTCGCCGAAGAAGATGGCGTCCAGCTTGGCGTCTTCAGCCATCTTGGTCAGGTCGTAGACGAATTCCAGGTTGGCCAGCTCCTCGGAGCGCGAGCCGTCGATGCGCCACGAGTCCTTGTGGTAACCAGCGGGGAGCATGAAGGTCGTGAGCACCATGTGCTGGGGGTTCTTGGGAGTCATTGAAACTCATCCTTTCCTGCGGATGTGACGGGAAGCACTGAGTCCATGGTTTCAAGAGTCTCTAAAGTCGTAAATGGAGAACTTTTGCGCCATAGGGTTCAGAAAAATTGATGTTAGGTGTTAAAAGCTGGTCCGCGTATCAACTGATACGCGGACCAGTGCCGGGGTTCAGGCGTTCAGCTTTGCGTTGGACGGCGCTGACGCGGCTGCCTTGGGAGGCAGGGCGGCGCCTTCCGGGCTGATGCGGATGGCGACCAGCCCGACGATCAGGATTGCCACCCAGAAGATGCCTACGGCGGTGATGCCGAAGCTGACGGCCAGCGCGGTGCAGATCATCGGGGTGAAGCCGGCCCCAAGGGTCGAGGAGCCCTGGTAGGCCAGCGAGGCGCCGGTGTAGCGGACATCAGCTGGGAACAGCTCGGAGATGTAGGCGCCGATCGGTCCGGCCAGGATGCCCTGGATGACGCCGTTGCCGACGATGACTGCAACTGCGAAGCCCCAGCCGGTGCCGTTGCTCATCAGGAAGACTGCCGGGAAAGCCCAGAGGATGCCGGCGGTGCCGCCGATGGTCAGGATCATCTTCCGGCCGTACTTGTCCGAGAGCTTGGCGGCCAACAGGCAGACCACGATGGTGACCATTGCCGCGTAGCCCTTGGTGTTCAGCACAAAGGAGCGGTCCACGCCCTGGGCCGCGGCTTCGGAAACGCCCCACGAAGTCAGCACGCCCTGGCAGGTGTAGAAGCCAAGGGAAGCGATCAGGGTGATGATCACGGTGCGCGAATGGTTCTTCAGCACCAGCGAGATAGGAGTCTTGCGCTCCTGCTTGCGCTCGGAGGCCTTGGCATCCAGCTCCTGGAAGACCGGAGTTTCTGCGACCTTCAGGCGGATCACCATGCCGATGATGATCAGGACTGCCGAGAAGATGAACGGAATGCGCCAGCCCCATTCCAAGAACGCATCACCGGTGGAGAAGGAGATGAAGGAAACCAGGAAGGTGGCCAGCAGGCCACCGGCCGGTGCGCCGGCGTTAGCGAAGGATGCTGCGAAACCGCGCTTGGAAGCGGGTGCATGTTCCAGGGCCATCAGGGTGGCGCCGCCCCATTCGCCGCCAACTGCGACTCCCTGGACCACGCGGAGCAAGACCAGGATGACCGGGGCAGCTGCGCCAATGGTTGCGGTAGTCGGCAATAGGCCAATGGCAACGGTGGCTACGCCCATCATCATCATGGAAAGCACCAGCATCTTCTTGCGGCCAAGGCGGTCGCCGAAGTGGCCGAAGACGATGCCGCCCAGCGGGCGGGCAATGTACCCGACGGCCAAGGTGCCGAAGGAGGCGAAGAGTGCCAAGCCCGGGCTCAGGTTGCCGAAGAAGACCTTGTCGAAAATCAGCGACGCCGCAGTGGCGTACAAGATGAAGTCGTAGTACTCGATGACGCTGCCCAAGAAGCTGGATCCGAGAATGCGGCGCAAATCCCTGGTGTTGAGGGAGTCGCTTGGCTCCATTGCCGGCACTGGCTGGTTCTGTTGCGAGTCGGACACGTCGAGAACCCTTCCTGATCGCTGATGTGACTTAAGCCATAGTGGCCCATTTCACTAACCTTGTCCACTTTTTACGCATTTTAAGACAGATAATATTTTCTTCGGCCTTTGAAAACCCTGTAATCCTGCGGGTTTGAAAAAATTCTTCGGTCCAGAGCTTGATCTGGGTCACACAAGTTATATAAACTGATGCACAGAATATATTTTTGAACCCGCTCAGCGGGACGCCCGATAAGGAGCAGCGAAGATGAGTGCACGCACTGGAGAGCAGTACCTGGCAGGGCTCAAGGATTCCCGCGAGGTCTGGCTGGGCGATCAGCGCATTGACGTCACCGAGCACTCGGCATTTGCCGGCTCGATCAACGGCATGGCCGCCTACTTCGACTACCAGCACAAGTACGCCGATGACTGCCTGATGAACGACGAGCAGACTGGCGAACAGCACAACGTCTCCCTGCTGCGTCCCAAGAACGCAGAAGACATCGCCCGCCGCCACCGCGCGTTCGACCGCCTGGCCCGCTACTCCAATGGCATGCTCGGACGCACCCCCGACTACGTCAACGTGGTGCTCGCCGGCCACGCCTCGCGCCCGGACATCTTCGCCAAATCCGGCGACCCGGTCTACTACGAGCGCCTGGAGAACTACTGGCGCCATGTGCAGGAAAACGACCTGGCGCTGACCCACACCATCGTGCATGCGGCCATCGACAAGTCGGTCGGCGAACTGCAGGGCATCAATGAAGAGCTGACCTTGCGCGTGGTGGACCGCACCGCTGAAGGCCTGATCGTGCGCGGCGCGAAGATGCTCGCCACCCTGGGCCCGATCGCCGACGAGCTCTATGTCTACCCGGCGGTGCCCATCCAGAAGGGCTACGAGGAATACGCGCTGTCCTTCGCGATCCCGGTCGCCACCAGCGGCGTGGTCTCGGTCTGCCGCGACCACTACGGCGTGGACCAGCCGGTAGTGGACAAGCCGTTCTCCTCGCGCTTCGACGAGCAGGATGCGGTCATCATCTTCGACGACGTGCTGGTCCCTTGGGATCGCGTGTTCATCGACGGCCAGCTCGATGTCTACAATTCCCTGAACGCCGGCACCGCCACCGGCAACACCCAGCAGCAGACCGCCATCCGCGCCTCGGTGAAGCTGGAGTTCGCCTACGACCTGTGCGTGCAGATGGCCAAGGTCACCGCCACCGACAACAAGCCGGACACCGCATCGATGCTCGGCGAGATCTATTCCTACCTGCGCATCGCCCGCGCCGTGATCCACTCGGCCGAGGTTAACGCGTCGGAATGGGGCGGCGGGGCGTTCTTCTGCCACGACGACATCTCCGCGCTGCGCACCATGATGCCCATCTGGATGGCCCGCGTGAACGACATCATCAAGTCCATGGGCAGCCACAACCTGCTGGCCACCCCGACCGCGGCCTCCTTCGAGGACCCGCGCCTGGGCCCACTGCTCAAGAAGTACCTGCCGGGAGCCAACGGCATCGCGCCAGAGGAACGCGCCAAGATCTTCCGCACCGCTTGGGACTTCGCCGGATCCGCCCTGGGCAGCCGCATCGAACTGTACGAGCGCTTCTACCTGGGGTCGGTCAGCCGTGCCCGCGGGCTGGATCACCGCAAGGCGCAGATGAAGGGCGAGACCGGTGCCTTCGAGGCGATGTTCGCCGAGGTGGGGATCAGTCCGGTCATCGCCGAGCAGGCCGCGCTGGACCTGGACGCCGCGGCAACGCGCGCCTAGGGAAGCAGGAAAATCATGGCTAACCCGACGCCCGATGTGCTCGATGCGCTGCTCGAGCACCTGTTGGAAACCCAGTACGGCCAGCTGCCGACGGCCACGATCCAGCGCGTGAAGCAGCGCCTGCTGGATTCGGTGGGCGTTGGGCTGGCAGGGCACCGTGCCGACGACATTGCCGGACTTATCGAAGCGGCGCAGGCCTGGGGCCACGGCGATGAAGCAACCGTGCTGGGTACCGGAATCAAGCTTCCGGCCACCTCCGCGGCCTTCGTCAACGCGGCCCTGATCCGCTCCTTCGACTTCGAGCCGGTGGAAGCCGAAGGCCCGGCCGGCAAGCAGGTCGCCGCCCACATCTCCGGAACCACCGTGGCCGTCGTGCTGGCCCTGGCCGAAGCCACCGGCGCCACCGGAGAAGAAGCACTGGCCGCGCTGGCGCTGGGCGATGACCTGGCAGCCCGCCTGGCCATCGCCGGCGGCTTCGACGTGTACTCGGGGCAGGATAATACCGGCACCTTGAATGCCCTGGCCGCCGCTGGAATCGCCAGCCGGATGCTGGGCCTGGACAAGGCGCAGGCACGCCATGCCATCGGCATTGCGGTCAACCAGGCTTCGGGCAATGTGGCGGCGATCTTCGATGGGGCCAACGGCTTCAAGCTGCCCATGGCCTTCGCCGCCCGCTCCGGAATTTCCGCCGCGCAGCTGGCCAAAGCCGGCATGAAGGCGGCGGATGATCCGCTGACCGGCAAGCACGGCTACTTCCAGCTGTTCGGCATCGACGCGCAGCCGGAACTGGCGGTGGCGGATCTTGGCGTGAGCTTCCATGGGGACTGCACGATCAAGCCCTTTGCCAGTTGCCGGGCCGCGCAGCCTTCGCTGCAGGCCTGCGCTGAACTGGTGGCCGACGGCACGGTGGGCTACAAGGACATCGAATGCCTCACCGTCCACCTGAGCGAGCGGACCCTGAACGGATTCGTCGGGGCGCGCTTCGAAGCGGGGGACACCCGCACCGTGGCAGCCCTGTTCTCGGTGCACGCCACCGCGGCGATCGCCTTGATCCACGGAACGGTTCGCCCCGAGCACCTGACCGCCAGCGCGCTGGCGGACCCGGAGCTGGCGCAGATGCTCGGGCGCATCGAGCTAGCCGGCACCCTGCCCAACAGCCAGCGGCTGACGGCGGAGATCACTGCACGGCTGCGCAGCGGCGAGGTGCGCCACGTGCGCGTGGAGCACCCGGACGGAAACATCTTGCGCACATCCCTGGAGCATGACCAGGTAGTTGAGAAGTTCTCGAAGAATCTCGAGTTCTCGCATCCAGAACTGGCAGCACGCAAGGACGCGTTGCAGCACCAGCTCGAACACCTCGCCAGCGCACCGGATCTGACTGATCTGATGGCGGCGCTGGACCCCGCTAGAAACTTCACCCCGAATTACCAGGAGCAACTCCCATGAGCATCACCAACCTTGAATCGGTCACCCCAGTAGACATGAACACCTTCCGCAACGTCGTCGGCCACTTCGCCTCCGGCGTCACGGTGATCACCACGGCCGTGGACGGCCAGCTCTACGGCACCACCGCTTCGGCAGTGTCCTCCCTGTCGATGGAACCGCCAATGATGCTCGCTTGCCTGAACCGCTCCAGCTCCACCCATGACCGGGTAGTTGAAGCAGGCGTCTTCGGCATCAACATCCTGGCCGAGGACCAGGGCGCGCTGGCCTTCCACTTCGGCCGCAAGGGCGAGGACAAGTTCGCCACCGTGCCGCATACCCTCTCCGCGGAGGGCATCCCGCTGATTGACGGCGCATTGGCCACGATCGTATGCCATGTGGCCGAAACCCCGACCGGCGGTACCCACACCGTCTTCCTGGGACTGGTCAGCCACGCTGAAGCCCATGACCGCGAACCGCTGGCCTACTACCGCGGAACCATGGGCCGCCTCGAGCCCACCAAGGAGTTGGCTGCCTACCAGGCCACCCGCACCTGGGTGCTGCTGCGCACCAGTCCACTGGGCGAAGACCTCGACGTGGATGCCATCGCCGCGGCTTCCCGGGCCGACGCTGATCATGTAGCCAACGCGCTGGTGAAGCTGGAAAGCGAGCACCTGGTCTTCCGCACCGAAACCGGAAAATACCAGCCAAAGCCGATTACCGCAGAATTGACCGATTCGGCCTACGACTCGCGCGCCACCATCGAGTCCGGGGTGATCGCCTCGCACCTGGGCAAGATTTCCGAAGAGACCATTTCCAGCCTGCGCGAGATCACCGCGAAGCTGGCTGACCTGCGTGAGACTTCGGAATCCGACCTGGAAGAGTTCTTGGCCCTGAATGTCGCCTACCACGATGCTCTGGTTGGCGTTGCCGGCTCCAGCCAGCTGGTGGATTCCTTCCGCCGTTTGGGAATTGGCACCGTCTGGCGCCAAGCGCTGACCGCAGAGCAGTGGTCGCGCCAGCTGGACCACCGCCACGTTGCCGAATTGACTGAAGCGCTGGCTGCCGGTGACGCGCCAGCGGCCCAGGCAGCGCTTGCCGCGCACACCGAGTTCGGCAAGGCGCTGGCTCGTGAAGCAGTGGCCCGCCATGGCGGCCAGGTTTAGGCATTGAGGCGATAGCCACTGTGGAAAGGCGGCAGGTTGGAAGATCCAGCCTGCCGCCGTGGCTTTATAAAGCGTCGAAGTGCGGGCCTATTGCGCTGTGGCTCCGACAAAGAGGCGCAGCTTCCACTGGCCGCCGGTCTTGGCCCACACCGTGCGGTTGGCAGTTGCCAGATGCTTTTCGACGCCTCCGGAAATCAGATGCATTTTCATGCTGCCTTCGACGACCACCACGTTGCCCTCCTGGGTAACGGACTCGAAGTCGTGGCTGAGCGCCAAATATTCGACGGCTCCGGAACCGAGCAGTTCCAGCAATGAGTCGCGGTCATCGACACGACCGGTGGAGTGGGTGTACTGCAAATCCGGCTCAAGCAGGTTCCCCAAGGTTTCGAGGTCACGGGCGAGCATGGCCGAAAGGCGCCGTTCTTCTGCGATGCGCAGTTCCGATTCAAGTGCCGCAGGGTCAATAGTCGTCAACGGTGATGGCTCCTAAGTAGCGTTTGGTTCGTAGGCAATCTACCAATAAGCAGTGGCGATGTGCGGATATTAGCGAGTGCTTTTACTGGGTGAGATGGAGTTTCAGGGTTGATCCCAGAAGTGGAAACTATCAGCCGAGGGTATGAGCCGGGCACGGGATAGTTACCTCGCATCGCTGATTCCCCGGGCCGCGGAAATTTCTACGATGGAATCATGCTCAAGAAAAAGTACCTCGCCACTGGCGCGCTCGCCCTTCCCTTCGCTCTCCTGCTCACCGGCTGCAGCGGTTCTGATCTCTTCGTCGACAAGTACGATGAATCCACCACTCGAACTGCCAAAACTTCAGAGAAGGCCGTGGCCGATGGTGTGCTGCCCGACTGGGTTCCGTCCGGCGGCACCGACGTTCAGCTGGTCCAGCGCAATACCGGCGCTGAACGCATCTTCGTGCTGAACTACGACGGCAAGCTGGACAGCGAACAGTGCAAGGCGCTGGAAACCGTTGGGAATCCGACCGAAGCCGAACTGGCCAAGGCCTACGCTTCTGACCCGCGCACCAAGAACCTCGAGCCTGACGAGATCTCAGCTACCCGCACCTTGGATGCCGACTGGTGGCCAGCCGATGGCCAAAGCGAGACGACTGATCTGTGCGGGCGCTTCTGGGTCCATCAGTCAGAGGGCAAGCTCTATGCCTTTGCTCCGGACATGGTTGCCCAGGTCCAAGCCATCGAGAAGGAGCGGGCCGCCAAGGAAGGCAAATAGAGGCTGGCCGCCACTAGCTGGGCTGCAGGCCGCGAACCAGGAAACTGGTTCGCGGCCTGCAGCTTGTTGCTCATGCGGATCAGAAGCGGATCACGCTGCGGGCGATGGACCCGGTTTCCTGCTTTGCATAGGCTTCGTTGATCTCGTCGAGCTGGATCTCCTGCGCCACCAGGTCATCGAGATTCAACCGGCCCTGCAGATAGAGCTCGGCGTAGTAGGGAATGTCATTGCGGACCGTGGAGGAGCCCATGTAGATGCCGTGGAGATTGCGCTGCGGGATCAGCAGGTCCAGCATGATATTCATTTCCAGCGGCTTGCCCTGGGGAATGCCGATGAAATACACGTGTCCGCCGGTTTTGGCGACTTCCAGGGCCTGGCGCTGCGTGGGGGCAATGCCGATGGCTTCGAAGGAATGGTGGACTCCGCGGCCGGTGATGGCGCGGATGGCGCTGACCACGTCTTCGGTGCCGCCGTTGATGACATGGGTGGCTCCGAATTTCTTGGCCAGCTCCAGCTTCTCTGGCTGCAGGTCAATGCCGATGATGGTCTTGGCGCCGGCCAGCTTGGCTCCCTGGATGACATTCAGGCCGATGCCGCCCAAGCCGATGACCGCGACGGTTTCCCCGGGAGAAACCTTGGCGGCGTTGAGCACCGCGCCCACGCCGGTGGCTGTCGCGCAGCCAAGCACAGCAGCCTGCGCGAATGGGATTTCCTTGGGCACCCTGACCAGCTTGTTCTGGTGCAGGACCGTGTACTCGGCGAAACCGGCCACGCCGAAGCCTTCTACGCGCTCGCCGTTGCGCGTCAAGCGTGCCGGGGTATCCGGTCCGCGCAGCGCATGCTGGGGATTCAAGCAGCGGTAGGTCGCTCCGTTGACGCATTCTTCGCAGCTCCCGCAGAAGCTGATTTCCGTGGCGATGACATGGTCTCCCACTTCGAAGTCGGTGGCTTCGGGGCCTAGCGCGACGACGGTGCCAGCCATTTCGTGGCCAACCACCATCGGCAAGGGGCGCCCGCGGTCTACGGTGGCAACTATGTGGTCCGAGTGGCACAGGCCTGCGGCTTCGACCTTCACCAGAACTTCTTGCCCCCGCGGCTCGTCGACTTCGAGTTCCTCGATGCTGAAACCTTCGCCGATGTAGTTGATGACCGCTGCGCGCATTGCAGATCCTTCGTTAGATTCTTCTTCTAAAAATGCATTATTTCTAATAGTATATTTTCATTAGTGTTCTGCGTCACCCCCTTTGCGCGACTATTTTCCGGAGGAAGCATGAAAGCAGCAGTCGTTTCTGAAGTTGCCGGCTCTTTTGATGTCCTGGACATCAGCATTGACAACCCCGAAGCCCATGAAGTCCTCATTGACGTGAAGGCCAGCGGCCTGTGCCACTCGGATTTGCACGTGGCGACGTCGGACATCGGCTTCCCCATGCCAGCGGTGCTCGGCCACGAAGTCTCGGGTCTGGTCGTGGGCGTCGGTTCGGCTGTCACCTCGCTCTCGGTGGGGGACCGCGTGGTGACTTCTCCAGTGCACAGCTGCGGGGTCTGCAAGGGATGCCGCACCGGCAAACCCTACCAGTGCCGCGTGCCCTCGCACACCGACCGCACCGCGCAGCAGAATCCGCGATTGTCCCTGGGTGGGCAGCGGCTCACCCAGTTCATCGGTGTTGGCGGCTTCGCGGAACAGGTGCTGGTGCATGAGAACACCGTCGTAAGGGTTCCGGACGCTATCCCGTTCGACCGCGCGGCGCTGCTTGGCTGTGGAGTGGTCACGGGTGCTGGCGCGGCTATTAATACCGCGCGCATCCGTCCAGGCGATACCGTTGCCGTGATCGGCGCCGGTGGTGTCGGGCTGAACGTCATCCAGGGCGCGAAACTGGCTGGCGCGACCCGCATCATCGCTATCGACCTGCAGCCGGCCAAGCTGGAGCTGGCCAAGGTCTTCGGTGCCACCGACGTCATCAACGGCGGGGAGGGCGATGCGGTGGAAACCGTCAAGCGGATTGCTGGCGGGGGAGTGACGCATGCCTTCGAGGTCATCGGCCTGCAAGCCACCAGCGAGCAGGCGGTGGCCATGCTGGAAATCGGCGGCACCGCGTACCTGATTGGCGTTCACAAGCCCGGCGCGCAGATCAGCATCACCCCATTTGGAGACCTGATGGGACGCCAGAAGGGCATCCGTGGCGTGGCCATGGGGTCGAGCAACATCCAGGTGGACATCCCCATGTACGCCGAGTTGTATCTGCAGGGCCGTTTCAAGCTCGACGAACTGGTGTCAGCGCATATCAGCTTGGATGAAATCGACAAGGGATACGAGCAGCTGCGTGGCGGTGCGGTGGCCCGAAGCGTGATTACCTTCTAGATTTATCGACGCCGGTCGCTGAACGAAGCAAGGCCAGCAGTTCACTGATCTGCTGGCCTTGTTTCATGTTCTGGGGGGTGCTGCTACTCTCCGGTCTGCGCGCGGCGCTGTATGCGCGTGGCGTACAAGACGCAGCCCAGCAACCCGATGAAGCTGAGCGCAACCGCCACGGACCCGGTGATGCCGGGCAGGTGCTGGTTCCAGGTCATGTTCAGGGTGACAAGCAGAGACACCAGAAATCCTCCGGTGAGGTAACTGATTGCCGAACTCATGGTGAACCTTCCGTGGGCAGAACGTGCTCCCGTGAGCCTAGCATCGCGCCAGTCGCTGTCCAAGGATTTGCCGGTGCTGGTTATTTGCGAGACGCGTGCTCCCAGAGCACTTCATCCACTGTTACGGGCTTGTCAATGAGCTCGAAGCGTGCCATTGCATCCAGGCCTGACTGGGAAGCCTCTGCATCGAACGCGGTGCCTGCCAAGGCGAACCGCGTTGGAGCTTTTTCCACCGGAATCTGGTTGACCTCGGCGTGTATCTTCTGCACTTCCTCGAGGTTTGCTGCATCGGAGTAGAACTCCACTGCCTCTTTCATGGCCGATACGAAGGCCTTGGCAGTATCTGGATTCGCACCGGCCCACTGGGAAGTGCTCAGCCACAAAGTGCCCGGCTGATTCCCCTGGTACTCGCGGACCGGGTTGCCCAAGGAGGGGAAGCCGGCCGCAATCATCTGGTGGTAGAAGACGTCGCTGGGGACGACCGCGTCAACGGTCCCAGTCTCCACCGCGGCCTGCATCCCGGCGTAGGGCATGCCCACTTCGCTGAACTCCTCGGCGCCCACCCCTGCGTCTTCCAGGGCTTGGAAGACCGGCAGATCGCTGCCGGTCTTCACGCCGATGACACCGATGGTCTTACCCTTGAGATCGGCAAGCCTCGCAATCCCAGAGTCCTTGGCGACGAGCACTCCGGAGTTATCGACGTTCGGGTCGACCACGCCATTCGAAGCCAGCGCTTCGATCGGCAGGCCCTTTGACACGGAGGTGGCGACGTTGACCCAGGAACCGGTGGCGATGTCCACCTCGCCGGAGATAGCAGAAGCAATCTGGGCGGCGGGGTCTGCGCCATTGATGATTTCAACGTCCAAGCCATGGTCTTCGAAGAAGCCTTGGGATTCGGCGAGGTAAGCCGGCTCGAACTGGATGCCGGCCACCGAGACCTTCAGCGGGATCAAGCCGCCCGGTGTTTCGGCGCCTTGCCCAGCGTTGCCGCAAGAGGCCAAGGCCATGGTGGAAACGAGCAGGACCGCGGACAGGGGCAGGGCCCGGCGCGCGGAAGATGGAGTTCTCAAGATGGCCTCGTCGTGCTTGAAGGGGATATGAAGTGGCAGGCAATCAGCTGAAATCTGTGATGACCGAACGGGCAACGCCCTGCCCGGCCTTCATCGCTGCGAAGCCCTCGTTGATCTGCGAGATATGAAGTTCCCGGGCAACGAGCGCGTCGAGCTTGAGGCGCCCGGCAAGATAGTGCTCGGTGTATTTGGGGACATCACGTTGCGGGCTGGAAGAGCCCATATAGATCCCGTGCAGGCTGCGCTGCGGCCCAATGATGTCGGCCATGGCATCCAGCGGCAGTTGCGCGCCGGGCTTATGCAACCCGACCAGATAGGCATCCCCGCCTACACGGGTCATGCGCACCGCCTGCAAGCTGGTGGCCTGCAGGCCGATCATCTCGAAGGAATGATCCACCCCGCCGCCGGTGATTTCCTGGACCTTGGCGACAGCGTCTCCACTGCCGCCATTGATCGTGTGCGTTGCCCCGAATTCGCGGGCCAGTTCCAGCTTCTCATCGCTCAGATCCACTGCGATGATCTTCGAAGCGCCGGCGATCTGGGCAGCATTGATCGCGTTCAACCCGATGCCTCCAGCGCCAATGACTGCGACGGATTGCCCCTGGGCCACCTGGGCGGAGTTGAACACTGCCCCGGCACCGGTCAGCGTGGAGCAGGCCATCACCGCGGCTTGGGCGAAGGGCAACTCCTCGGGAATCCTTACTGCCTGGTTGGCATGCACCAAGGTGTACTGGGAAAATCCGCCGGTGCCGAACATCTGCATCACCGGCTGATCCTTGCAGCTGGCGCGCGGTGCTTGGCCGGCCGTGCGCAGCGTGCTGGGGCGGTTGGCGCAACGGTATTCCTGGCCCGAAAGGCACAGCGCACACTGCGCGCAGTACTGGATCAAGGCGGCCAGCACGTGGTCGCCCGCAGTGAAACCGCAGGCTTGGTTGCCGGTGCTGAGCACCACCCCGGCGACTTCATGGCCCAGCAGCAGCGGGGCGGGAAGTCCCAGATCCATGCCCGCCAGGTGGGCATCGGACTGGCACAGTCCAACTGCTTTGACTTCGATCAGCAATTCCGCGCCCAGCGGAGCATCAACGTGGATGTCCTCAATGCTGAAGCTGCCATCGCCGTGCCTTGCCAGTGCTGCCCGTGCGCTGAGTGCCATGGGGATCAGTCCTTGCGCAGGCGCACGAGGATCCGTGCACGGGCCTCGGTGAAGCGCGGGTCAGCCTTGGTGGCCAGCTGGTCGCGGGTCTCGCCGAAACCGGTGACGATCTCGTCGACTACGGTGGCCGGCTTCTCCGCGATCACGACCACCTTGTCGGCCAGGTACAGCGCCTCGTCGATGTCGTGGGTGACTAGCAGGATCGTCACACCCAGCTTGTGCTGCAAGTCCAGCACGAGGTCTTCGAGGTCGAAGCGGGTCTGCGCATCAACCGAGGCGAAGGGCTCATCCATGAGCAGCACCTTCGCGTTGTAGGCCAAGGCGCGGGCAATGGCCACGCGCTGCTGCATGCCTCCTGACATTTCCCAGGGGAACTTGCCGCCTTGGCCTTCAAGGCCCACGGCAGCCAGATGCTCATCGGCCAGCTTGTTGCGCTCGGCCTTGCCGATGCCCTTGCCCTGCAGCGGGAAGGCCACGTTTTCGCGGGTGGTCATCCATGGCATCAGCGAACGCGAGTAGTCCTGGAAGACCACGGCGAGATCGGGGTGCGGGCCGTTGATCTTCGTGCCGGAAACCTCGATGGTTCCGGCTTTTGGCTTCAGCAAGCCGGAAAGGCATCGCAGCAAGGTGGTCTTGCCGACGCCCGAAGGGCCGACTATCGAGATGAATTGGCCATACTCCACGTCCAGATCCAAATTCTCCAGGATCTTGTTTTCGGCCGGGCCGGCGCCATAGCTCATGGACATGCCGCGAACCTTCATGAGCAATGGTTTGGTTTCCATGGTCGTTTCAACGGGTGCTTGGGTGGTCATGGGATTCTCCTTGGTCAGAAGATGGAAGGTCGGACGGAAACGGAGGCTACTGGGCGCCGGAGGCGTGGTACCAGCGCAGGATCCGTTTCTCGACGAGCACGAAGAGGATCGAGATGATGTAGCCGATGACACCGACCAGCAGTGCGCCGGCCCATGTCTCCGGAACCTTGAAGGTGGCCGAGGAATTCAGGATGTAGAAGCCCAGGCCTTCAATGGAGGCGAACATTTCCGAAACCACCATCACGGTGATGCCGATCGGCGATGCGACGCGGATGCCGGCCACGATCTGCGGGGTGGCACCGGGCAGGATCACGCGGCGGAAGTGCAGGCCGCGCGGGATGCGGTAGACCTTGGAGAACTTGCGCACCGTTGGCTCGATGCCCAGGATGCCGTCGATGGTGTTCAGCAGGATCGGCCACATGCAGGCGAAGGCGATGGTGCCCATCTTCGGGCCCTGCCCCATGCCGAAGACGCCGATGATCATCGGAACCAGTGCTGCCTGCGGGACAGCGCGGAAGAAGTGGATGATCGGGTCAACGATCTTCAGCAGCAACGGGACTTCGCCCAGCAGCAGTCCGCCGCAGATGCCGAAAAAGGCAGCCAGGGCCAAGCCGACAAAGAGGTTGGACAGCGAGTACCAGGCGCCGGAAATAATCACGCCGTTGCCCAGGTCGCGGACCAAGGCTTCGAGGATGGACTCCAGCGAGGGGATGAAGAAGTTCGTGGAGTTTGCCGAGCCGAACCACCAAGCCGCAACCACGGCAACGATGAGCCATGAAGAAACCAGTATCTTGCGTCCGGCGGCCGCCGAGGAGCTCGGAGCCTTGGCCTTCGAAGCGCGTGATGGCACTGCCGGGGCGTTCAAAGTTGCGTTAGTCATCGTTCTGCCTCTTCCACTTCAGCAAACGGTTTTCGGCCTGTTGCAAGAGCAGGGCGATGGCCCATCCGGTCAGGCCGGCGAAGAACAGGTAGGCGAAGGCCAGATCCCAACGCTGCGCCTGCTGCATCAGCGTGATCTGGCGTCCAATGCCTGGCGCCTGGGAGATCACTTCAACGCCCACCGCCACCAGGATGGCGATGGCCGAGGAAATGCGCACACCGGTCGCGATCAGCGGCAGGGCAGAAGGCAGCAGGACCTTGGTGAAGCGCAGCATCGGCGGGATGCGGAAGACGGCGACGGTGTCGGCAACCGCGGCTTCCTGGCGGCGTGCACCGTAGATGGTCTGGATCAGCACTGGCCACAGGCAGGACAGCGCGACGACGACGATTTCCATCATGGTGTTCGAGCCGAGCAGCATGATCACTACCGGCATCAGGGCCAGTACCGGGAACGAACGGCCGAAATCGATCAGAATCGAGGTGGAGTTGTCGAGGAAGCGAACTGATCCAATGACCAGGCCCAGGACGACACCCACGACCGAAGCAATGAGCCAGCCGGTGAGGGCTGCGAGCAGGGTCTTGCCTAGCCCGCCCCAGAAGGCCGCTTGGCCCAGGGCTTCGGCGATGGCAGAGAAGATCTTTTCCACGCCGGGGAGCATGGAGGGCATGGTTCCTGAGGCGATCACCAGTTGCCAGATGCCCAGCAGGGCGGCGATGGCCACGATGCGCAGGGTCCAGAGCAGACCCGGTGAAATCGTTGACTCTTTCATGGGAATCCTTGAGTAAGCAGTTGCAAGCTAGGGGTGCTGGTGGCGCCAGCGCAGGGGATGGCGCCACCGGTTGGGCGAAGCGGACGTGGGCTACTTGGCGTCTGCCGAAGCCCGGGTAGGGGCTTCGTCCCAGAGCACATCTTCGACGATGACCTTGTTCTCGACCAGGCCGAAGTGGACCATGGCATCGATGCCGGATTGGGCTTCAGCCACGTTGAAGGTGACGTCCGCCGGGACGAAGGTCTTGGGCGCATCGGCTACATCGATCTGGTTGGCTTCGGCGTGGACCTTGCGGACTTCCTCCAGATTGGCCGGGTCCGAGTAGAACTTCACGGCATCCTGCATAGCTGCGTCGAACTTCTTGGCGGTCTCGCCATTCTGCTCCAGCCACTGCTTCTGCACGGTCCAAACGGTTACCGGCATGCTGGACTGGAATTCCTGTACCGGGTTGGAGATGGTCTGGTAGCCCTTCTCCGACATCTGGTGGTAGAAGGAGTCGGCAGGCACTACTGCATCCACGGTGCCTTGTTCCAGGGCCGCTTCCATGCCCGCGTAGGGAACAGCAACTTCCGTGACTTCCTTTTCCTTCACGCCGGCCGCTTCCAATGCCTGGAGCACGGGGATGTCGCCACCGGACTTCACGCCAACTACGCCAATGGTCTTGCCCTTCAGGTCTGCCAGTTCCTTGACCCCGGAATCCTTGGCCACCATGACGCCGGAGTTGTCGGCCTCCGGATCAACCATGCCGTTGCCGCCAATGACCTGGATCGGAACACCTTGGGAGAAGGAGGTGGCAACGTTGATCCACGAGCCGATGGCAACGTTCACGTCACCGGAGACCACCTGGGCCAGCAGCGCGGCGGGGTCGGCGCCATTGACCAATTCAACGTCCAGGCCCTGGTCCTCGAAGTAGCCCTTCTCTTCAGCGATGCGTGCGGTTTCGAACTGGATCGGAGCAATGGCGACGCGCAGCTTCACCGGGCCGTCGGCGCTGGCCTCCTCGCTGGATCCGCACGCGGCCAGGGTGCCGATTGCGAGGGCAGAGACTGCGAGGCCGGAGAAGGCCTTCCGTGCAAAACGTCGTTTCGTGACCATGGGGATCTCCTTGAAAGCTTGGTGCCTAGGCGAAGGCTGCGAGTTGTCGACCGGGGTCGGCTCCCGGAAGAAGAAGTACATTGAGCATCAAAATGTATTCCTTGAATCACAATATATCTTTAGTATGATTGTGTGGCAAGACTCACATTCAAAATGATGCCAACGACGAAGCGCGCCGGGCAGACCAGGAGATACATTCCATGACAGCAACAGATCTTTCCGCCGTTCCGCTGGCTCAGCAGCTTCGCGCCGCTTTGGCGGCCACGCCCCTTCCGCTGGTGATCAATGGCCAGGAGGTCGCTGGCTCGGGGGAAAAGCTGCCGGTAACCGATCCCTCCACTGGCCAGCTGCTGACCGAGACGACGGCTGCCACCGCAGCGGACATCGACCGCGCAGTAGCTGCCGCCCGTGCAGCGTTCGAGTCCGGGCCCTGGGCAGAAATGACCCCGGCAGCACGCCAGCGGGCGCTGCACCGCTTCGCTGACGCATTGGAAGCGAACCTCGATGAATTGGCTACCCTGGAGTCCCTGAACTGCGGGAAGCCCTTCAACATCGCCCGCTTTGGCGAGCTGCCCGCGGGCATCGAGACCTTGCGCTACTTCGCCGGCTGGGCCACCAAGCTCAACGGCGAAACCCGCGATATTTCCCTGCCAGGAACCTGGCACGCCTATACCCAGCGCCAAGCCTTGGGTGTGGCCGCACTGATCGTGCCATGGAATGTCCCCTTCACCATTGCGCTGTCCAAGGTGGCTCCGGCGCTGGCGTCCGGCTGCACCGTCGTGCTCAAGCCCGCGGAGCTGACCCCGCTGACCGCCGTGCGCATGGCGCAGATTGCGCTTGAAGCAGGCATCCCGGCCGGTGTGCTGAACGTGGTCCAGGGCTTGGGGCCGGTGGCCGGCCAAGCGCTCGCCGACCATCCGGATGTCGACAAGCTCTCCTTCACCGGATCCACCGCGGTAGGCAAGAAGCTGCTGGCGTCGGCAGCGGTCAATCTCAAGCGGCTGAGCCTTGAGCTGGGCGGCAAATCCCCGGTGGTGATCTATCCCGACGCGGATCTGGACAAGGCCATTCCGGCCGCCGCCATGAGCATCTTCGGCAACTCCGGCCAGGTCTGCGCGGCAGGGTCGCGACTGTATGTCCACGAAGACATCGCAGACCAGGTCATCGAAGGCATCGCCGGATTCGCGAAGAACCTCAAGCTGGGCGCTGGCCTGGCAGAAGGAACCCAGCTGGGCCCGCTGATCTCCCAGGTGCAGCGCGAGCGCGTGCTGGGGTACATCGAGGCGGGCATCGCTGATGGCGCGGAACTCGTTGCCGGTGGCTTGGCCGAAGGCGAAGAAGGATTCTTCGTGCAGCCCACCGTGCTGAAAAATGTCAGTCCGGACATGTCCATCGCCAAGGATGAGATCTTCGGGCCGGTGCTCTCGGTGAGCACCTTCGGCGACGAGGATTCGCTGGCCGAGGTGCTGCGCCGGGCCAACGACACCGACTACGGTCTCAATTCGGTGATCTTCACCCAGGACATTTCCCGCGCGTTGACCTTCGCCAAGAAAATCCAGGCCGGCAACGTCAGGGTGAATACCGGTGCCGGCATGGATGCGAACATGCCGTTCGGCGGATTCAAGCAGTCGGGGTGGGGCGCCGAAAATGGCCGTGAAGGCATCGAGGCCTACACCTCGCTGAAGTCGGTCACCGTCAAGCTCGGCTAGCGGCAATGTTCTATTCCGGGACTGCTTTGCGCAGTCCCGGGCCGATAGGATGAGCTCATGAGCGAAAAGGAGCAACCCCGGCTGGCTAGCGCGTTGGCGCAGAAAGTCGTCGACACGATTGCGCCGACCATCAACCGCAATGTGAACATCATGAATGCTCACGGAGTCATCATTGCTTCTACGGATGCTGCGCGTATCGGTACCCACCACGACGGCAGCGCAGAGGCGATCCGCCGCAACAACATCATCCGTGTCAGCCAGGCCGACGGCTCGGCCGGAACCCAGCCCGGGGTCAATGTGCCGCTGGTGCTGAACGACCAGCTCTGCGGCGTTGTGGGCGTGACCGGAGCTCCCCACGAGGTGGAACCGCTGGCCGGCCTGATTGCACTGACCGTTCAATTGCTCTTTGCCCAGGAACGCGAGCACTCTCGCAGCGCGCGGCGCGAGACCGAAGCCCGCGACATTATTTCTGCGTTGATCGCCGGTCGCGTTGCGCCTGAAGTGATCGACCGCTCGCTCGCAGCGCATGGTTTGCGCGGGCCGAAATGCATTGAAGCTTGGCTGCCCCGAAGCGTGGGGGATCCGTCGCTCGAAGAGCCGGCGAAGGATCATCACCGCACGTCATGGATTAGCCTTTCCGGCGCGTACTGGAGGCTTTGCGCTGCCAGCGAGACAGCTTTCGCTCCCGAGCGCATGGACCAGGAACGTTTCCTGGTCTCCGCGCCTGTCGAAAAGGCCGAGGATCTCATGGCCGAAACCGAAGTGCTGCGCGTATTGTTGGGCTATCCGGCACTCGTGCCTTCCCACGCGCGGCGCCGCATGTGGAGCCGGGAAATTGCTGTGGCTATCGCCCGCACCCCAGCCCGCAGCCTGGAACATGCAGCTGCCCCAGCGATGCAGCTCAATGAGGAACAAGCCAGAACCCTGCTGGTCGTTGCGACAGCTGCTTCGATGAGCCAAGCGGCCACGGATCTGCATATTCACCGCAATACCTTGGTGCAAAGACTTGAACGGATAAGCCAGGTCAGCGGCGTCGATATTCGGCGGTCCAGCGAATCCCTGAAACTCCAGCACGCCATCTACGCAAGAGTGGCCTTGGGCCAGCTGCATATTTTCTAGGCCCCGAAAACTAGGGGTGCTGGCGCCGGGAGGGGAAAGAGCGGGATATTTGCACACATTGGCCCGTCCGAACTCAGGCAAATGTGGTCGTGTGCCCATAGGTATTCGGGGCCGTTCTTCCTAGTATTGGCAGGATGATCGATCTTTGCGCCCGAAACCCGTGGCGGCACGGAGGCATCTAGCCCAACGGGCAAAGCCTTGAGCAGCTTTGCCGATAGGGCCGATCCACCGGTTGAGCCATTGCGGGCTGGACGCAGAGAACTACCGATATTGGCAAAGGAGCCAACCCGCCGTGTATGAACTGCTTGTTCTGCTGATCCTTGTTGTGGCCATCGTGATGGTCACAGCACGCTTGAAGATCAGCCCATTCCTCGCCCTGGTCGGCGCCGCTATCCTGGCGGCCTTCGCCTACCGGATTCCGCTGGCCGAAGTGGCTTCGACGGTCACCACGGCCTTCGGCAGCACCATGGGAAATATCGGACTGGTGATTCTGTTCGGAACAATGATCGGGGTGATCCTGGAGAAATCCGGCGCCGCGATCTCCATGGCGGATGCGCTGATCAAGGTTCTGGGTACTCGGTTCCCTAACCTGACGCTATCGATTATCGGCTACATCGTTTCCATTCCGGTCTTCTGCGACTCGGGCTACGTGGTGCTCAACTCGCTGCGCAAAGCCATCACCCTGCGTACCGGCGTCTCTGGTCTGGCAACTTCTATCGCCTTGATGACCGGCCTGTACGCAACACACACCATGGTCCCGCCAACTCCGGGCCCGCTGGCCGCAGCCGAAAGCATCGGCATTGCCGATAACCTGGGCTTGATCATCGCTGTCGGATTGCCCGTTGCGGCCATCTCGGCACTTGCCGGCTTGGCCTACGCCAGCCGCTTCAACAAGTCCCAATGGACCCCGTTGCCAAGCGACGACCACAATGACATCTCCGAACTCGACTATGAGCAGCTGCGTGCAAGCTTCGGAAAATTGCCCAGCCCGGCGCTGGCCTTCATGCCGATCCTGGTTCCGCTGGTGCTGATCTGTGCCGCATCCATTGCGAAGCTGCCCTCGCACCCGATTGGCGAAGGCGCTGCCTTGGAAATCCTTTCCTTCCTGGGGACGCCGGTTATTGCGCTGATCTTCGGCTTGATCTCATCGACTTTTCTTTTGAGCGGTGGCAGCAAGCTGGCGGTCTTCAATGAGCAGATGCATGAAGCTGTACGCACCGCCGCTCCGATCTTGCTGATCACCGGTGCCGGCGCTGGCTTCGGCGCAGTCCTGGCCGCTTCGGATCTGACCACGATTCTTTCGGATTCCCTCAGCGGACTGGGCTTGGGCTTGGCTGTGCCATTCCTGATCGCCGCTGCGCTGAAGTCCGCCCAGGGCTCGTCCACCGTCTCAATGGTGACCACTTCCGCGCTGGTCGCTCCGATGCTCGGCTCCCTAGGCTTGGATTCGGAGCTGGGCATGGTGCTGTCCGTATTGGCCGTTGGCGCCGGTGCGATGGTTGTCTCGCACGCCAACGACTCCTACTTCTGGGTCGTCTCGCAGCTCAGCCGCATTCCGGTGATTACCGCGTACAAGACCCTGAGCGTGGCTACCGCCATCCAGGGCACCGCGGCATTCCTGACTGTACTGGTTCTCGGAGCCGTACTGCTGTAGCAGCGCGCTTTCCAAGAAAGAAACGAATCGCACCATCGGCAGATGGTGCGATCCGTTTCTTTAAGCAGTGCCGGGTTAGCCGAGCCCAGCCGCCTGGACGCCCCGCGCGGCCTTATTCGCTTTGGCAGTCGAGATCACCAGCAACGCGATGGCGGCCAGGTAGCCGGCCCCGGTCGCGGCGAAGGCGAAACCGAACTGGCCCAGCACGCAAAGAACTCCTGCGCAGGCCAACGCCGCCCAGCCGGCCATGGAGGCCACGGCAATCAGGGGCGCAGCCTGCTGATGCCCGGTAAGCCAGGCCTCGTCACTGGCCAAGGTGTGGCGCGTCTTGATGCCGATTGCCGCATTTCGAGCGAGCTTTCGGTCCCGTGCCATCGGTGCTAGGAACGCTGCCACCAACGTTATGCTCAGCAACCCGAACATGAAGGCAATGACGCCTGCTGGATCCACTTGCCGCCTCTTCTGCCGATTGATCTTGAATGGCCATCCTATGCGGTCGCATCGAAGTTCCCTGATCCACGCTGTGTTCCCAATCGATGCCTGCGGAAAAGCTCTTGAGATCCAGTTCCGGCATGCCAATTGCGTCATGCGAAGGTCATATGACGGCTTTTCTGCCCGTTTCCCGGCAGGGCGAAGGCTCGAAGATGACGTATTTTGTCCTGCTGTTCCTCCGTATGACAGAACCCTTCCCGAGGACCTGCCAGCAATGCTTGACTCAGAGCACAACCCATCCAGAGCGGCTGAGAGACCTGGCTCCAAGACGCCGCAGCAAGCCTGCATCCCGCAGGTAGTGCTAACGCCAGGTTCGATGGATCCGCAGATTTTCTGCATCCTTCGGAATCCATAGCTCAAGAGGAGAACGAAGATGACTGTATTGAATACCAAATTACCGCGCGTGCCATACACCGGCACTGCCGATCAAGCAGAACTCGCTCACTGGCGCGACGTCGCCCAGCAAGTGGCTGATCAACTGGCGACTGATGCGCTGGAGCGCG
Organism: Arthrobacter sp. JUb119; assembly: GCF_024807995.1. Classification (NCBI taxonomy): domain Bacteria; kingdom Bacillati; phylum Actinomycetota; class Actinomycetes; order Micrococcales; family Micrococcaceae; genus Arthrobacter; species Arthrobacter sp. JUb119. The sequence goes on along the minus strand of NZ_JANUFE010000005.1, from coordinate 48,472 downwards.
ACCGCAAGAACCAGCAGCCTTTCGCCGAGGTGCAGCTGCTACGCGAAGCCGGGTTGCTCAATCTCTTGGTACCTGCAGAATTCGGCGGAGCCGGAGCCCATTGGGAAACGGCCTTCGAAGCGGTCCGCATACTCGCCGCAGCTGATGGCTCCATCTCGCAGTTGCTGGCTTACCACTACATCAACCAGTCGGGCATTGCCTTCTACGCCCCGGCCGAAGCCCAAGGTGCATGGTGGCAGCGCACTGTGGAAGGCGGCTGGCTCTGGGGCGATTCGGTGAATCCAGTTGATCCGGATTTGACGCTGAGCGCCGAGGGAGACGGCTACCGCCTGAATGGGGCCAAGCGGTTCTCCACGGGTTCCGGTGTTGGCGAGGTCATCGTCATCAACGCGCTGGTCCAGGGCGGGGAATACGACGGGCAGATTCTCGCGTTCGTTCTGCCACGCGATATCGATGGCCTGGAAATCGTCGACGACTGGGACTACCTGGGTCAGCGGCTGAGCGCTTCGAATTCCTTGAAATTCCACAACGTGCGGCTCGAAGCCGGGGACTTGCTTGGATTCGTCACCGATGAGCCGGTCTCCACCCTGCTCACCCCCGGAATCCAGCTGGCCTTCGCCAACTTCTACCTGGGTATCGCCCAGGGAGCGCTGGCGCGCGGCAAGCAGATCTTGCTGGGCCGCAAAAACGCCTGGCTGTTCTCGCAGGCCGAAAGCTACTCGCAGGACCCGATCTTCCAGCGCACCGTCGGGGAGCTCAAAGCCCGCACCGCAGCAGTGGCGGCACTGACCGAGAAACTGGGCCGGAAATTCGATGCCCTTCTCTCCAAGGCCGGGGATGTCACCCAGCCCGAGCGAGCGGCATTGGCCGTGGAAATTGCTGAAGCCAAGGTGGTCTCCACTGAAGTGGGCGTGGACGTGGCGAACCGGATCTTCGAGGTCACCGGCTCATCCTCTACCGCGAACTCGGTGGGCCTGGACCTGTATTGGCGCAATGTGCGCACCCATTCGCTGCATGACCCTGTGGACTACAAGAAGATCGAGGTTGGTGCTTACTTCCTGCGCGGAGAGTCCCAGCCGCTCTCGCTGTACACCTAAGAAAACTTCTCCCGGATTGGACTGAACGATGACTGCATTAGCAACTGGCACTCGACTCGCAGGACTCAAAGCACGTTTCGCACCGCTCTTCGCGCGCATCGCGCAGGGCGCGGCCGAACGCGATCGCACCGGCGAATTGCCCTACCAGGCGGTCGCGGACCTGGCTGCTGCCGGCTTCGGTGCGGTTAGGGTTCCAGAATCGCACGGGGGTTCCGGCGCAACTCTGCCCGAACTCTTCGAACTGTTCGTGGATCTCGCGGCAGCTGATTCCAATATTGCCCAGGCGCTGCGCGCGCACTTCGCCTTCGTCGAAGACCGGCTGGTGGCTGCCCCAGGCCCGGGACGTGACAAGTGGCTTGCCCGCTTCGCGGCTGGGGAACTGGTGGGCAACTCCTGGACCGAAGTAGGTACCGTCAAGGTGGGGGAGGTGATCACCAAGGTCACTCCCGACGGCGAGGGCGGATTCAGGATCAACGGCACCAAGTACTACTCCACCGGCTCGATCTTCGCCGACTGGCTGGACACCTACGCAGAGCGCACCGACACCGGAAAGCGGGTGATCGCCGCGGTCAACCGCCACCAGCCCGGTGTCGACTTGGCCGATGACTGGGATGGCTTCGGTCAGCGCACCACGGGTACCGGCACCTCTACCTTCACCGACGCGATTGTGGCAGAGGAAGACCTGATCGATTTCGATACCCGCTTCAAGTACCAGACCGCCTTCTACCAGCAGGTGCTGCTGGCGGTCCTGGCCGGCTCCGCCAAAGCGGCCGAGCGGGACTTCGCCGCCGAGCTGAAGGCGCGCAAGCGGACCTTCAGCCATGCCGCGGCCAATGTAGCGGCAGAGGACCCGCAGCTGCTGCAGGTGATCGGCGAGGTTTCTGCGGCTGCCTTCGCTGCCGCGGCAACGGTGGAACGCGTTTCGACGGCATTGCAGGGCGCCTACGAAACTGCGCTCGCGCTGCACACCGGCGAGGTGACCGGGGAAGAGGACGAAGCAGCGAACGACGCCGCAGAGCTGGCCAGCGCCCAGGCGCAGGTGGTGCTGACCCCGTTGGTACTCAATGCCATTACCCACGCTTTTGATGCGCTGGCCGCCAGCGCCACGAGCATCTCCAAGAATCTGGACCGGCACTGGCGCAATGCCCGTACGGCCGGCAACCACAACCCCTGGGTGTTCAAGGCGCGGTTGATTGGCGACCTGGCGGTCAATGGCACCGAGCTTCCGCGCGTGTGGGCGATTGGTGCATCAAAGTAGGCTCCATGGTCTTTGCGGGTCCAGCATCCTTTGCCGATGCTGGGCTCGCAGTATTTAACGGTGCTGGCGTTGCCCGCAGAACGTCGTGAATGCGAAGATGTCCAGCATGAGTGGCTGGGAATTTTCTTTCGAGGACGGGCATAAGCCTCCTGTCCTCGACTTTGACTGGACACCGCTTGACACCGTTGTTCAGCGGTTGGCACGGCTGCAGGTGCAAGCCCGTGGAACTGGCGAGGTGACCGCGGAACTGCAAAGCTGTGTTGCCCAGCTTGAGCGGCTTATCGTGCTGGCCTTGGAACGCGGCGCCAGCCTCGGCCAGTTGGGCGAAAGAACTAGGGTGAGCCAGCAGGATCTGGCGCGGGTCAGGCTCACCGGACGACTTTACGAACGGTAATAGCCCGCTGCCCGCTGGCTAGACTGGGCGGGTGATCAACTACACCCTGCGCCAGCTGCAGTACTTCGTCGCCGTCGCTGAACTCGGCTCCATCTCCGCCGCAGCGAAGCAGTGCCATATTTCCCAGGCAGCCATGTCCCAGTCCATGGACGAGCTGGAACGCGCCGTCGGCTCGCAGCTGCTGGTGCGCAGACGTGCCCGCGGCGTGGTGCTCACGGCTGTCGGCACCGACTTCCTGCTGGACTCGCGGGCCCTGGTGCGCCATGCCGAAGAAGTGCAGGACCAGATTGTCGAACGCCAGACCAAGCTCTCCGGCCCTTTGGTGATCGGCTGCTATTCCTCGCTGGCCGCTTTCTGGATCCCGGTGATCTGCGAACGCTTCACCAATGTGCACCCGGACTTGCAGGTCACCCTCGTGGAGGGGGACGGGGCCGACCTGCAGGAGCGCATGCTCAAGGGCCACCTGGATGCGGTGCTCACCCATACCCGCCACCTGCTGCCGCAGGTCTCTTCGCGTACGGTGATGTCGGGCCGGCCCTATGTGCTGGTGGGAGGCAATCACCGGCTGGCCGATCGCACCTCCGTCGCCTTGAGCGAACTGGCCGACGACGACTTCGTCTCCCTGGACATCCCCACGGTGCGCGATAACCAGCTGGTGAATCTTCGCATGTCGGGCTTGGACCCCAAGGTGCGGTGGAGTTCGCAGAGCTTCGAGGCGGTGCGCGGGATGGTGGCTCGGGGTTTGGGCTATACCGTTCTGGTGCAGCGCCCGCCGGTCAACCTGAGCTACGACGGCTTGCCGCTGTCGGTATTGGAGATCGAGGGCGAGGTTGGCGTGAGCGATATCTGCGTGGCCTACACCGCTTCGGACCGCCCTAGCTTGCGGCTGCGCGCGTTCTTGGATTTCTGCGAGGAAGCCGGAGCCGAGAAAGAGCGCAAGGCCGGTTAGAACCCGTAGGTTCCAACCGGCCCCGCGCTTTCGCCAGTCGGGAGGCTAGTGGCTCATTTCCTCGGCCTCGAGGTCGGCGTCGCGGCCTTCCTTGATGCCGCGCATGGCCAGGGCGGCGACGATGAATGCGGCGGCCCAAACGGCTCCGGCGATCCACAGCGATCCGCCGCCCAGCAGCACCAGGCCTGCAACGATCATCGGGGTGAAACCCGCGCCCACGGTGGAGGAGAGCTGGTAGACCAGCGAAGCGCCGGTGTAGCGGATGCGGGTTGGGAACAGCTCCGCGGTGAACGCGCCGAACGGACCGAAGATGAAGGCCTGGATGATGCCGTTGGCCACGAACAGCGCAATGGCGAACAGCCACAGCTGGCCCAGTTCCAGCATCCACATGATCGGCAAGGCGGCCACGGCGCCGGCGAGGATGCCGACCATCATGACCGGGCGGCGGCCCAGCTTGTCTGAATAGCGCGATGAAACCCAGATGCCCACCACGGTCAACGCGGCGCCAATGGCCTTGATGTTCAGCACCGCAGTGCGGTCCATGCCGACTTCCTCGACCACGTAGGAGATGGCCCAGACGGTCATCAGGCCCTGCACCGTGTAGGAGCTCATGCCCACCAGGGTTCCGCGGATGACGGACTTCGGGTACTTGGTGATGACCTCCATGAAGGGGGTCTTGCGCTCTTCTGCCTTGTTTTCCAACGCGAGGAACAGCGGGGACTCGGTGACCTTCAGCCGGATGACCAGCCCGATGCCCACCAGCGCGATGCTGATCAGGAACGGAATGCGCCAGCCCCAGGCCAGGAACTGCTCATTGGGCATGAGCGAGACGGCCGAGACTGCCAACGTGGCCATCACGGCGCCGGCCGGGCCGCCCATGTTCGCGAAGCTCGCCGCGAAGCCGCGGCGCTCCTTCGGCGCGTGCTCCAGTGCCATCAGCATGGCCCCGCCCCATTCGCCGCCCACGGCCAGGCCCTGGACGATGCGCAAGATGATCAGCGCGATCGGGGCCAGCATGCCGATCTGCGCGGTGGGAGGAAGCAGGCCGATCAGTGTCGAGGCACCGCCCATCATCGCCATCGAGGTGATCAGCACGCCCTTGCGGCCGATCTTGTCGCCGAAGTGGCCGAACACGATGCCGCCCAGCGGGCGGGCCAGATAGCCCACGGCCAAGGTGGCAAAGGAAGCGAAGATGGCTACGCCCGGGGTCAGGCCCACGAAGAAGACCTTGTTGAAGACCAACGAGGCCGCCGTGGCGTAGAGGATGAAATCGTAGAATTCGATTGCGCTGCCGATGAAGCTGGAAGCCAGGATCCGGCGCATCTGCGGGGATTTCAGCGAGGGAACCAACGCTTGTGCCTCCACGCCGTTGCCATTATTCAGGGTGCTGCTCATCGTACTGCCGCCATTTCACTGTTGACGCGGGAAAAGGATATCGTGTCCAGATCGTTGGGCACTAGGTAGTTGCCGGAGAATTTCGCGGCGTGGGCTTCCCAGACCTGCAAAGGCGTAGTTCCGGGGACCAGATGGTGCAGGGCCAGGGTGCTCGCCCCGGCCTGGTGCGCGATCTCGATCGCCTGCTCCGGCGAGGTGTGCGAGGCGCGGTGGTGGTCCATCGAAGCCTGGGCTTCCAAGGTGCCAACCGAACCGTAGGCGCGTTGCACCCAGTCGAAGTCGATGGCCTCATGAAGCAGCAGGTCGGTATCCTTCGCCAGGGCCACCAGGTTCTGGCAGGGCGCGGTGTCTCCGGAAATGGCCACCGAGCCTTCTGCGGTATCGAAGCGGAAGGCGAAGGCCGGAGCGATCGGCGGGTGCTTGACCAGTGTTGCGGTCACCGTGACCAGCTCGTCGCGGTAGATCTCGAACGGCGCGAAGCCCTTCGGTGTCGGGTTCTCGTTGGGGTGGTACCCGGTGCCGGCCGGAATCTCGATGTCCGAGGCGATGAAGTGGTCCAGCGGGGAGGGGCGCAGGGCGTCGATCACGCGGTCATTCAGGTCCGTGGCGTAGGCCTGCATCAGGTGGTCGAACATCGAGGCGGTGCCCGGGGTCGGGTTCTGCGGGTAGAGCGGCTGCGGGGCGGTCACTGCGCGCGGGGAGGCAGGTGGCAGGGCGCCGCGGTCGCCGGGGCCGATGATGGAAATCGGAGCCTTGCCCGCTGGCAGGGTGAACATTCCGAAGATGGCCAGCGAAGCCAGGTCGATGGTGTGATCGGAGTGCAAGTGCGTGAGGAAGATGCCGCGAAGGTTCGCAGGGGTGAAGCCGGCTTTCATCAGCTGGTTGCCCACGCCGGTTCCGGCATCCACCAGGTAGACGCTTTCGCCCACGACTACGGCGGTGGAAATTCCCGCCCGCTTGCCGGCGTTCTCGCCAGTCCACCAGCGGGGTCCGCCGGCGGTGCCCAGCGTAACGACGTGGGGATTGAGATTGGTGGAGGCCATGGAATGCGCCCTTTCTTTGGTTCAAGTGCTGCATTCAATTCTTATGCGCTGGATCACATTCGTAAAACTGTTTTTATCAACCAACTAAATAGGTTTAGCCGATAATAGGTTGGGTATGCTCATAGCATCGACGCAAACCAAGGAGGGTCATGTCCGAGCAAGATCGCAGCCGGCTTTCACGCTGGATATTGCCACGGGGCAGTGAGCCTGACCCGCGCTTCACGCTGGCCAACGAGCGCACCTTCTTGGCCTGGATTCGAACTTCGCTAGCCTTCCTCGCGGGCGGCACAGCGCTGGAGGCCTTCGCCGCAGAGGCCTTCCCGTCGCCAGTTCGCACCTGGCTGGCGGTGCTGGTGATCGGCGTCGGCATCCTGATTGCTGCCGGTGCAGCCGTGCGCTGGGTCCGCGTGGAACGCAGCATGCGCACCGGCAGGCCGTTGCCGATTCCCGCCATTGTCCCGCTGCTGGCATTCGGTGCCGTGGTGGCCTCACTGGCGGCGATCGCCATGATTTTCTGGTCCCTCAGCTCGTGATGAAAGAGCCCATCGAGATCAGCGACCCGGGGTTGCAGCCAGAGCGCACCGTCTTCGCGTGGAACCGGACAATGGTTTCATTTCTCGTGGTTTCCGCGGTCTTCCTGCGCTGGCTTCCGCACTATGGCCTGGCCGTGATCCTGCTGATTGCGATATCTTCCTCGATGGCATTCGGGATTCTGCTCTCGCAGCGTGCCCGGTACCGGAAAATGGCGCAAGGCGTGAAGGCTGAACGCGTCAGCGCGGATGTTCTCGCCGTGCTGCTGACAACAGCGGTGCTGTTGGCTCTAGGCGCTTGCGCGATCATCCTTGTGCTCGGCGCCTAGTTCCGGGTGCTCGCCAGGCGCAGGTTTATCGAGGCTGCGGCAGTAGCGGCCAGAGGAGTTGCAGGCGCGGCGCGAGTGCTGTTCCGGCCCTATTGCGAATGCCCGGGCCGGTGCAGCCAGTCCAGGCGCTCTAGCTGTACCGGTGCTGGGACCCGGATTTACCGAAGGGTCAGGGCCCATGGAGCTCGAGAATCTCCGCGGAGCTGAATGCTACCGATTCCGCGAGCTTTTGCACCGCTGCATAACGCTGTGACTCCGCATCGATATCCTTGTGGAACTGGGAATTTCTTTCGTCCCTATCAGCCTCGAACTTCTTTCCGGCGAGAGCCAGCTCCCGGGCAATTAATGCTGCCAATCCGTCACGCAGTTGTTCCAGGGAGGTGTTGGAAATTTCCAATCTTCGGTTAGCTGCGCTCAGAACGGCATCAGGGTAGCCGGCGGCATCGAGTTGGCCGCGCATGAAATCGCTGGTCAAGAACTCTGTTTCCTCGGCTGCGGGCTGGCGGTTGAAAACGGCGGCAACCCGGTACGCGCCGGGCGCCTTGTCGCTGAGCAAAGTTCCCGGCAGAGAGTTCATGAGCACCGGGCCTATCTTCAGCGGCTGGTGCTTCTTGCCAAGAGTGCGGGAGAAGTCCATCATGGCTTTTCCTTTCCATGTCCGTTCCATGCCGGCGACCAGGGTGCTCTGCCGTGGGCAGCAGCGCCTGGCGCCAGCTCAGCTAGGCTTGCCGTAGGGTTGCTTGGCCCGTAGCAGGCAAGATGTCCACGCGGCGCTCTGGTCCCTGTAGTGGTTCTTGCGAACTGTAGGCAACCTTGCGCCATCCGCATGAGGTGCAGGTCCAGAGCACTTCACGCATCGTTACCAGCATGTCCTGGCGCTGGCCAGCTTCGTGGCCGCCTTCGTTGTCCCATCTCTTGAGCTGGTTTTGATCATCGACGAATCGACGGGTTTCTGTTTCAACCAAGGTATTTCTGTAGCACCTCGGACAGCTGTTCGGCTTGTCCATGACATTCCCTCCGTTGCTGCATAGTCGTTTTTATTGCCGTGCTCTGCCCTCGGTGCTGCAGTTCAAGGCCGGTTCCACGGGAAACGCCGTACCATTTCTTGAGTTGGGCATCGCGGGGACCGCGGCAGTTGTGCGCGTACTGCCGTTTTGCACTGTCGGCTTCAAAGGTATTGTCCGGCTGTGCTGGTTGCATGATTCGCCACTAGCGGACCGAACCGGTCTGTGGGCTGCTGGAGCAAAACTGTGATTCGTTCCTGGCGGGCAACCCTTATCGGGCAAATGGGAGAAACGCAAGGAAGCGGGCAGTTAATTCGAGCCGCCTCGATAAAGATCCCGGTTCAACACTGCTGCGTTAATCTGAACGCCGTCCTCGGCAATGAGGAGGGCACAAAAGCTCTACGCCGGTAGGAAGTGCTTCCGATGACGGCATTTCTACGGAAGTTAGATCCAATTCCAGTCTACTCCGGTTTCCCGGTTGTGGACCGGAAAATGGCCAAGTGAAGCGACGAAGGGTGCCCGCGGCTGCAACGGCTTGTGTTGCCGAGGGGCGTCACCCTGTCGCGGTCCGGGCCATGGCGCGGGAGGCCAGCGGAAACCGCCATCGGCTAATGCGGGGCCCGATCTTGAATGTTCCGGAGTTCGGGGTCCAACGGGCGGGAATGCGCGTACAGTGAAAATACCGGTCCAGCTCGAATTCGCTGTAAAAGGGGATGATTCGCGATGCAGGCTGACGCTAGATTCAAGATGCCGTTCAATTTCGCCCAGGTGGTTATTGCGGCTTTCGGAGCCATGGGGCTTAGCGCCTTGGCCTATTTTGTTGCCAGGGTTATCGGCGCATCCATGGAGTACTCCGGCGGCTTATTCCGGAACCTGGATTTCATCCACATCGTGCGATTCACTGCCCTGCCCATTCTCATTCTCGGCTTCCTGACCTTCTTGATCGGCCGGGCCAAGCCGGGCTTCTGCCGCATCGCCCAGTGGGTCGGCGTTGCCGCCGTCTTGACCTCAGCGGTGGTGCAGTGGTTCTTCGCCGAGGACTGGGGGACCGCGCTGACCCTGGCGATTATGCACCTGGTTGTTGCAGCGTCTTGGTATATCGCGGTGAACTACTCGAATAGGAAGTTCAACGAGATCGCGGCCCTGGAAAACCTATAGCCCTGCTAAGTGTCGCGGTTCTCACGGGCTCCTGAGAGCCGTGGCACAGGCACTCGGGAATAGAATAGTTGTGAACTATCAACAATTCTAGGAGTGCCATGACGTCTCAGGGACAACCCAATAGCCCATTCAATTTCATTCAGGTGATTATCGGTGCGCTGGGTACCAGCTACCTGAATGTCATCATTTTCTTCCTGTCTGGCGCCGCTGGGGCATCCCGCCGGATTGGTCCTAATTCAACTGATGTTGTCGCCTTTGACCACCTGTTGCAGTTCACGTTGATCCCGATTCTGTTCTTCGGCCTGGTGGTCTTCCTGATCGGACGGGCAAACAAGGGCATTTGCAAGATCGCGCAGTGGGCTGGCTTGCTCATCGCGGTAGTCTCGATCGTTTTCCCGATCATGAACGCAGCAGATGCCGCTACCGCTGTGGGCCTGTCCCTGATCCATATCGTGACCGGTATCGGCTGGTTCTTCTCGGTGCACTACGGCAACAAGGAGCTCCACGTTCCTTCCAAGGACGTAGCGCTCGTCTAAGCACGAAAAGCAAAACCTCGCAGAGCGATCAGCAATGATCTGTTCTGCGAGGTTTTCCGTTAAGCCGTGAGAGCTGCTGGTGCTGATTCGGGCTACACCCCAACTTTCTCGAGCTGAGGATGCTCGTAGGCTTTGCGCATGCGCGGCAAGAACAGCAGGCTGACGGCTGCCACAAGGCACAGCACCGCAGCGGTAATCCACGCGGCCAGGTAGCTGCCGGTGGTTTCCCGCGACAGCCCTGCGGTCAGCGAGCCGGCGCCGGCGCCGATCATGTGGAAGGCGAAGACCCAGCCGAAGACCACGGTGGCTCTAACCGGACCGAAGTACTGGCGGCAGAGCACCACGGTAGGAGGCACGGTGGCCACCCAGTCCAAACCGTAGAAGACAATGAAGATCCACATCAGCGGCTCGACGGTTGGACCCATCAGCGAGTGCAGGAACATCAGGGACAGTCCGCGCAACGCGTAGTACACCGCAAGCAGCAACCACGGGCGTACACGGTCGGTCAGCCACCCGGAGAACACCGTGCCGAGGATATCGAAAATGCCAACCAGCGCCAGCAACCCGGAAGCGGTCGTTGCCGGCATGCCATGGTCGTGCGCCGCAGGGATGAAGTGCGTCTGCACCAGTCCGTTGGTAGACCATCCGCAGATCCAGAAGGTCATCGCCAAGACCCAGAATGCCGGGTAGCGTGAGGCCGCGAACAGGGCCTTGAGAGTCGCGGCAGCCATCGAACCCTGCTGCGTTCCGGATGCCGGCGCGGCTGCAGCTCCGGCCCCGCCGTAAGGCAGTACACCGGCTTCGGCAGGGGAATTGGCGAAGGGCCAGCGCAGCAACGGGATGATCAGCACCGCGAAGACCGCAACAACCAGAGCCGCGGCCCTCCATGAGTACTGCTCGATGATCAGTACAATGCTTGGCAGGAACACCAGCTGGCCGGCGGCATTCGCGCCAGAGAAGATGCCCATCACCAGGCCGCGCCGTTCGCAGAACCAGCGGTTGGCAACCACAGAACCGAAAACCAACGCCATCGCCCCGGTGCCCAGTCCAACCAGCACACCCCAGAGCGCCCACAACTGCCAGATCTGGCTGATGAACACGGACAATCCGGCTCCGGAGGCCACCAATGCCAGAGCGATGGCAGCCACCTTGCGCATGGAATACCGTTCCAGCAAAGTCGCGGCGAAAGGAGCTGCCAGGCCGTAGACCACCAGGTTGATGGTCACCGCGGTCGATAACTGGGAGCGGAGCCAGCCGAATTCGGATTCAAGTGGTTCAAAGAACGCGCCGGTGGTCGAGCGGAACGCCGCCGTGGCGACTAGCGCCAGCGTGGTCACGATGGCGACCAGCCAGGCTCGATGGATCCGCAATGGCTTCGGGGAGTTCAATCGCATGCTCCTTCTGGGTGTTGCTTTAAACATTGCACCGGTGCTAACAGGCGTTGGAGTTCGTGACGTGCGAAGAACAAATATTGATGTCCGAAACAGGTGGAGCGCCTTGCCGCGCCGGGATTAGCTGTGCATGGCGAAGCGCGGCAGACTCAGTTTTTGCGCCTGATCGGCTCTGCTTATTCGCTATGCGGGGTCGTTGCCGTTGCTGGGGTTCTGGCGCCGGCTGCGAGGGTGCCGGTCCTGCGGGGCCGGCGCACCCAGCGCCTGCCGCGGAAAGGTTTTTAGCTTGGCCCCGGAAGGCGGTTCGTCCTGGTCCAGCGGATCGGCCATGGACGATGGGGCAGCGGAGGCTTGGCCTGTTGCGGCTGCCTCGGCGGTTTGGGCCGTCACCGGGGCATCGCGGATGACCGGCATCCTGCGTGGCGGCAGCGGACGACGATGGTGCACGAGATAAATCAGCATGGCCAGGGCCTTGTGCATGACCACGATGGTGAAGATGGCCGATCCGGCATAGCAGCCCCAGGCGACCAGGTGAAGCGTGGTCACTTCAAGGACGTTCAGCTCCAGCGAGCCGTTGAGCATCATGACGGCGCCGATTTGCTGGATGACCATGCCGAGCACGGCCAACCCCACCGCAAACCAGAAATACACCAGGGTATCGGCTCCGGGTTTCTTCACGACAGGCATTTGAACCTCCGTTGGCCAGCTGTCGGCGGTCATTGCTACACACTGTAGCCCATGGCAGGAAACAGCTTATCTGCCCAAGGTGGCCCGGGCCTGGCGCAGCAGCGGCTCATCGACCATCTGCCCTTCGAAAGCGAAAACTCCGGGATTCGCCTCCGCGGCGTCGAGGATCCGCCGGGCACGTTCCCGTTCTGCTTCGGTCGGTGCGAACGCCTCGCGAATGACCGGCATCTGGTTCGGGTGGATCGAGGCTTTCGCGGCGAATCCCGAGGCCTTGGCATCGCGGGACTCCTCGCCCAGGCCTTTGAGATCTGGAATATCGAGGTACACGGAATCAATTGCGGCCTTGCCTTGGGCCACCGCATGCAGCAGCACCTGCGACCGCGCGAACCGTGCCACCTCGCGGTAGCTGCCATCGTGGCCGCGCGAGGATGTGCCGCCGAGCGAGGCGATCAGGTCTTCCGCGCCCCACATCAGCGCGACGACATTCTGCGCCCCGGCAATGTCCGAGGCATTGGTGATGCCCTTGGCGGATTCGCACAGTGCCAGCACGTCGTAGCCTGCCAGCGCGGCCGGCTGCGCCGCCGATTCGCACTTGGGCAGCATCACGGTGCGGTAGGCCGTTTGCCCCAGCGCTGCCAGGTCCTTGGCGAAGTGCTCGCTATCGACCGGGTTCACGCGCACGATGACCCGCGCGGGATCCAGCGGCGTATCCAGCAAGGCGCGGCGGGCCGCGTCCTTGTTCCCGGCAGCCACAGCGTCTTCCAGATCGATGATGACCGCATCGGCACGCTGCGCCGCCTTGGCGTAGCGCTCGGGCCGGTCGGCCGGGCAGAACAGCAGGGAAGGACCCATCAGGAAGCTAGCCATTGGAGCTTTCCCCCTTGGGTTCCAGCGAATCCAAGTGCGCCTGCTGGGTCCACATCAGGCAGGTGCGGGTGGCAGTGGCCACGATGTCGCCGTGCTGGTTGCGGCCGGTGTGAGTCATGGACGCCAGGCCCTGCCCGGGGCGGGACTTCGATTCGCGCAGTGCGGTGATCTCGGTTTCGGTGTAGAGGGTATCGCCGTGGAACATCGGGTGCGGGAAGCGCACGTCATTAATGCCCAGCTGCCCCACGATGGTGCCCTCGGTCAGCTGGCCCACCGACTGCCCAATCATGGTGCTCAGAGTCAGCAGGGAGTTGACCAGCGGCTTGCCGAAAGGCTGGGTGGAAGCCCAAGCGGCGTCCAGGTGCAGGCCCTGGTTGTTCATGGTCATCGTCGTGAACGCGACGTTATCCGCTTCGGTCAGGGTGCGCCCGGGCTTGTGCACGTAGGTGGCCCCCAGCTGCAGCTCATCGAAGTAGAGGCCGCGCTGCTCGACGCGTTTGGGGGTTTGCTCGCTCATGCGTCCTGCTCCTGATGCTGTGCTTCGGTTGACGGAGTTGCTTCCACGGTGGCCACGACCTGCTTGGCCTTGACCAGATCCCCGGTCTTCAACCCGGTCATGCGCACAATGCCGTCCGCGGGGGAGAAGAGCTGGTGCTCCATCTTCATCGCTTCGATGCTCAGCAGCAGCTGGCCTTCGGCGACCGCATCGCCATCGGCCGCCTGCACGTTGATCACGGTGCCGGGCATGGGCGAGAGGACATGCGGGGAGAAGGTCCCGGATTGCTTGGCGATGGTGGCCAGCTGGCGTTCGAGGACTTCTTCGCGGGGCAGCTTGCGCACCGCCGCGGTCCAGCCTTCCTCGCACAGCCACAGCGTGCCATCGGCGGCGAAGGCATGCTGTAGTGCTGTGTGCTGGCCGTTGACGGACAGGGTTCCATCCGGTTCCTGCCGCACGGTGAATTCTTCGGCGCCCACGCGCACCCGGCTCGAATCGGGATCCCTGAGCAATGCGGTCCTGCCCTCGGCGGCCTCGACGTCGAAGTGCCCGATGCTGGCCCGGCGATGCTGGGCCCGCCATCCGTCGCGCAGGCCCCACGGGGTATTCGCGGCTGGAATGCGCCGATCCTCCAGATGCGCTGCCAGTGCCAGTTCGCGGGCCCCGACCTGGCGGAAGGCGAACTGGTCCATCTTCCGCTCGATCAGGTTGGTGTCCAGGGCTCCGGCGGCCACATCCTCGTCGGCCAGCAGCAGCCGCAGGTATTCGCTGTTGGTCAGCACGCCCAGCACCACGGTGCCGGCTAGTGCCTTATCCAAGCGGGCCAGCGCCTCGGTGCGATCCGGGCCCCAGGCGATGAGCTTGGAAAGCATCGGATCGTAGTGGGCGCTGATCTCCAGGCCGTCGCGCAGCGAGGAATCCACCCGGACATTCTCCGGCTCGCGCACGTGCAGCACGGTGCCCACCGAGGGCAGGAAGCCGGAGGACGGGTCTTCGGCGTAGAGCCGGGCCTCGATGGCATGGCCTTCCAGCGCCACCTGGTCCTGGGTGAAGTCCAGTGCGTGTCCGGCCGCGATGCGCACCTGCCACTGCACCAGATCCAGCTTTGCGCCGTTCACCCGCACGACTTCCTCGGTGACCGGGTGCTCCACCTGCAAGCGGGTATTCATTTCCATGAAGAAGAATTCGTCGGGGTTCTGGTCGCTCACCAGGAACTCGACAGTTCCGGCGCCGACGTAGCCCACCGATTGCGCAGCGGCCACCGCGGCGGCGCCAATGCGCTCGCGGATCGCCGCGCCGTGCTCCAGATTCTCGAACAGCGGAGCCGGGGCTTCCTCGATGACCTTCTGGTGGCGGCGCTGCAAGGAGCATTCGCGTTCGCCCAGGTGCACGGTGTTCCCATGCGCATCGGCCAGGATCTGCACCTCGATATGCCGCGGATTGCGCACCAGCCGCTCGAGGAACAGGGTGTCATCGCCGAAAGCATTGCGTGCGGTGCGCCGGGCGCTGGCCAGCGCTTCGGGCAGTTCTGCGGCGGAATCCACGGCGAACATGCCCTTGCCGCCGCCGCCGGCCGAAGGCTTGATCAGCAGCGGGAAGCCGACGTCCGCGGCAGCGGCGAGCAGCTGCTGATCGCCGAGGCCGGGTTCGGCGATGCCGGGAACCACCGGCACCTGGTGGGAGAGGACATGGTTCTTGGAACGGATCTTGTCGCCCATGAGATTGATGGAGTTCACCGGCGGGCCGATGAAGGTGATGCCGGCAGCCTCCAGCGCACGGGCGAAGTCCACGTTCTCGGAGAGGAACCCGTAGCCCGGGTGCACCGCCTGGGCACCGGTGTGCCGGCAAGCGGCGATCACCGCGTCGATATCCAGGTAGCTTTCATTGGCCGCAGCCGCGCCGATGCGCACCGCGCGATCGGCTTCGGACACATGCAGCGCCCCGGCATCGGCATCGGAGTAGACGGCGACCGATTCGATGCCCAGCGCCCGCAGGGTGCGGATGATGCGCACCGCGATCTCTCCGCGGTTGGCGATCAGGACAGTGTCAAAGAGCTTGGTAGTCATGGTGTTTTCCTCGTACTACATCCGGAAGAGGCCGAAGCTGGTCTCCGGCAGCGGCTGGCGGGCGCAGACATCCAGGGCCAGGCCGAGCACCCGGCGGGTATCTGCCGGGTCGATGACCCCGTCGTCCCATAATCTGGCGGTGGAATAGTAGGGGTTTCCCTGGGTTTCGTACTGCTCGCGGATCGGGGCCTTGAACGATTCCTCCTCCTCGGCGCTCCAGTTGCCGCCGCCCGACTCGATTCCGTCGCGCTTGACCGTGGAGAGCACCGAGGCGGCCTGGGCCCCGCCCATCACCGAGATGCGCGCGGCCGGCCACATCCACAAGAAGCGCGGGGAGTAGGCCCGGCCGCACATCGAGTAGTTGCCGGCGCCGAAGGAGCCGCCAATGACCACCGTCAGCTTGGGCACCCGGGCGGTGGCCACGGCGGTGACCATCTTGGCCCCGTGCTTGGCGATGCCGTCCGCTTCGTAGTCGCGGCCCACCATGAATCCGGCGAGGTTCTGCAAGAAGAGCAGCGGGATGCCGCGCTGGTCGCACAGCTCGATGAAGTGCGCGCCCTTCATCGCGGACTCGGAGAACAGCACGCCGTTGTTGGCGATGATGCCTACCCGGTGCCCGTGGATCTGCGCGAAGCCGGAGACCAGGGTGGTGCCGTAGTCGGCCTTGAATTCGTGGAACTCGCTGGCATCGACGATGCGGGCAATGATCTCGTGCACGTCGTAGGGCGCGTTGACATCCACCGGCACCACCCCGGCCAGTTCACTGCCCGGGTAGAGCGGCTCGACGACCTGGCTTTCGATACTCCAGGCGGGGGCCGGGTTGGCCGGCAGGGTGGAGACGATATCGCGGATGATCATCAGCGCGTGCTCGTCGTTCTCGGCCAGGTGGTCCACCACGCCCGAGGTCTTGGCGTGCAGGTCGCCGCCGCCCAGCTCCTCGGCGGTGACGATCTCCCCGATGGCGGCCTTCACCAGCGGCGGGCCGCCCAGGAAGATGGTGCCCTGGTTGCGCACGATGACCGTCTCGTCGCTCATTGCCGGAACGTAGGCGCCGCCGGCGGTGCAGGAACCGAGCACCGCAGCCAGTTGCGGGATCTTCTTCGCGGAGAGCTGCGCCTGGTTGTAGAAGATGCGCCCGAAGTGCTCGCGGTCCGGGAAGACCTCGTCCTGCATGGGCAGGAACGCCCCGCCCGAATCCACCAGGTAGATGCAGGGCAGGCTGTTCTCCAGCGCGATTTCCTGGGCGCGCAGGTGCTTCTTGACCGTCATCGGGAAGTAGGTGCCACCCTTGACGGTGGCGTCGTTGGCGATGACCAGCACGTGGCGGCCGTGCATCAGGCCGATGCCGGCGATCATTCCGGCGCCGGGGCTGGCGCCGTCATACATGTCCTCGGCGGCCAGCGGTGCGATTTCCAGGAAGGGCGAGCCGTCGTCCAGCAGCGCGTCTACGCGTTCGCGGGGCAGCAGCTTGCCGCGATCCACATGGCGCTGCCGGGACTTCTCGGAGCCGCCGCGCGCAGCGCGTTCGAGCCGTTCGTGCAGTTCGGCCAGCAGTGGTGCCTGGTCGGCGGCGTTGCGCTCGAACTGCTCGGGGTTCAAGTGGGAGGAGAGGGTCTTCACGAAGTCAGTCCTTGCTGGTCGGTTCGCTGGCGATCACCCGGGGTACGGGCAGCTGCTGCGCAGGCAACGGGAATTCGTCGGGCACGGCCAGGATGCGCATGGCCAGGGAAATGAAGTTCAACTGCACTTGGGCCAGTGTGAGCCGGCCGTCCTTGCGGTACCAGTGCGAGACACCGGTGCCCATTTCCATCAGTGCCAAGCGGGCGATGCCCAGGTCCACGGTGCTGAAGCTGCCATGGCGCTCGCCGGCCTGAAGCGCGTCGGCGAAGAGCTGCTCGTAGGCGTCGCGCAGTTCCTGCATCTGCTCGCGGGCCTTGGCCGATAGCGCGCGCATCTCGTATTCGGTGACACGTGCGGTGCTGGGATTGGTGGCGGTGAACCCCACGTGGAAGGCCACGAGCAACGCGAGCTGGCGTACCGGGTCCTTGCTGCCGGCCAGCGCCTGCTCGGCGCCGGAGATCATGGCGGCCAGGCAGTCGTTCATGATGCCCACCAGCAGGTCTTCCTTGCCGCCGACGTAATGGTAGAGGGTCGCCGAGTTCAGTCCTACGGCACTGCCTAGTTCGCGGATGCCGGTGGCGGCGAAACCGCGCTGGGCAAAGCAGGCTACGGCTGCTTGCTGGACCTTTCCCAGTTCCATGGACACCACCCTGTGACTCAAGAGCCAATCAATCGATTGACTGCTTCCATCCAACCGAAGAAAAAGTGTGGTGTCAATCACCATCTTCCGCGGACGGGGACACCGAGTGGCGCTGCCATCCGCACCTCATGCAACGCTCATGTTAAAAGGGGCCGAAATATGACGTTTGCTATTTATGAATCAAATGCAAAACACTAGACTGCTTGATGTTATTTACTGTCAAGCTCTAGTTAATTCTGCTGGGCAGCTGATCAGACGCCACTGGAAGGCATGATGCCGCAACCTGAACCACGTTTCCTCAACCGCCAAAACCCAACCCCAGCCGGACCGTCGCGCCGCGGCCTGCTCGCCGGTGCCTCCGGGCTCATTGCCCTGGCCGGACTGGCAGCCTGCGCATCACCGCAGGCCACGGACGCGGACAGGGCAAACCTCGCCGGACCCCCGCAGACCCCCGATGAAGTGCTGCAGGTACTGCGCGCCGGGAACCAGCGCTACGCCGACGGCATGCCAGAACGCCCCAACCAAGCAACCGAACGGCGCAGCGAGCAGGCCGAGCACCAGAACCCCTTCGTCCTGATCCACGGCTGCGTGGATTCCCGCGTGACCCCCGAGCTCCTGTTCGACCAGGGGATCGGAGACCTGTTCGTCACCCGGACCGCCGGCGGAGTGCTCGATGACACCTTGGTTGGCAGCATGGAATTCGCTGTTTCCAGTCCCTATTCGGTCCCGTTGCTGGTGATCCTCGGCCATACGGCCTGTGGTGCGGTGGCGGGCACCTTGAAGGCGATGGAAGAAGATGCCAAGAATCCGCAATTGCCCGGCGAGATGGTCGACTTCGCTGAACAGATTGCTCCTGTTGCACGCAAGGCAAAAGTTGAAGGTTCGGGTAGCGAAGAGGTGGACCAAGTGGTGCAGGCCAATGCCCGTGCCGTCACCGAGCAGCTACTGGAGCGATCTGCCATCATTCGCGAGGCAGTGCAGGAAAAGCGGACCCGGGTGGTGGCAGCTGTCTACGACCTGGACAGCGGAGAAGTGCGCTGGCTCGATGGCTAGCACCGATTTTCCGGTTGCGAATTAACCAGAAGTTCCCGCCGGTGGAACCGGCGGGAACTTCTGCGATCATCACTCGCACCCTCGCTGAGGTTGTTTCTACGATATTGACAATGCCTATGGCCACGCTGAGCGCAGGCTCCACGGCCGCAGGGCATCTGGCGAACGGGGCGATCCAGCTGCTGGACCAGCTGGGCTTCCAAGGTTGCAGCCGAAACGCGAATACCGGCGGATGGCCAGCTCGCCGCTATCCTGATGCAGCTGGTCAGACGCAAAACACCCATTCCCGGGCCTTTCGGCACGGTTTCGGGATTTGCCAGCAGGTGCACTGGTACTCTCGACGCTGGATGCTAGTGAAGCATTCCCCGTGAAGAATCCGCATGCACGTGCAGTGAAAGGCCCCATGGCAGCCAGCGAATCCAGCGTCAACTCCCGCGCCCGCGCTGCAGTCGCGGCCCTGTTCCTCACAAACGGAGCACTCTTTGCCAATATGGCGCCGCGCCTTCCCGAGCTGAAGCGGGAACTGGAATTGGACACCGCCGGCTACGGCTTGCTGGTCACCGCATGGCCTGTTGGGGCAATCCTTGCAGGGTTGGCTGCAGGTGCGCTGGTGCGCCGTTTTGGTTCCGCGCAGGTTGCCGTCGTGGGCACGATAGTTACCGGTGCTGCCTTGCTGGCCGCCGGCAGCGCGCCGGGCGTCGTCTTGGTCGTGCTGGCTTTTGCCCTGGGCGGCGCCATGGATTCGATTACGGATGTCGGGCAGAACGCGCACGGGCTGGTGGTGCAACGGCGCTATGGGCGTTCGATACTGAATTCCTTCCACGCATTGTGGTCTGTCGGAGCGGTGATCGGCGGTTTGATGGCCGCCGGAGCGATCCAGATGAAGTTGGCATTGCCAGTGCATTTGGGCATATCGATGGTGCTCTTCGCCGCGGTGGCACTGACTGCCCTGAAATTCTGCCTGCCTCGATCCGCCGAACTGGCGGTCATAGAACCTGTTGCGCCACCTGCACCCGGAACTGCCCGGGCCGCGGCCCCAGCAGGATCCCGCGGACGGCTGCTGCTGATGATGAGCGCCCTGGTCTTGATCTCCGTAGCCGGCGTGATGGTTGAAGACGCCGGGAATTCATGGTCCACGCTGTATCTTGGCCAGCTGGGGGCGCCAGCGGCGCTGGCGGCCAGCGGGTTCATCGCTCTGGTCGGGGCCCAGTTCATTGGCCGAATTCTCGGCGATGGCATGGTCAACCGCTTTGGCCAGCGCGGCATGGCCCAGTTCGGGGGAGCGCTGATAGCAATCGGTATGGGTCTGGCGTTGTTCTTCCCCACGGTTCCGGGCACGCTGCTGGGATTTGCCGCGGCTGGATTCGGCTCGGCAACCCTGGTCCCGGCGGTGATGGACCAGGCCGACAAGCTGCCCGGCCTGCCTCCGGGAACTGGGCTGAGCATCGTCTCCTGGCTCATGCGATTGGGCTTCTTGTTCTCGCCACCGCTAGTGGGTTTCCTTGCCGAGGACTTCGGGTTGCGCATGGCCCTGATGGTGTTCCCCATTGCGGGACTTGTGGTGCTTGCTTGCTCGCCAGTGCTGCGTGGAAAAAGCCCGCGGAGCGATGGAACAGGGGAGCAAGGAAGCCGTAGCTAGTTTTCGCCCCGAAGCGTGATGGACTCGATGGCTTCTCCGTGCAGGTCTTCAATGACCAGATTAACTACCAGTTCCCTCCAGCTGATCAACGGGCTGATGGCACAGCGAACATAGTCAAGGACTTGCTGCTCGATAACCTGGACCGAACTATCCCCAGCCATGCTGACATGGCATTGCACCCTCCAGTTAAGGTGGGGAATCTGCGTGTCAGTCGCCTTGATCTCCGTGTAGTTCAATTGCGCTGTCGGCGACTCGGAAAATGCCGCTCGAATCGCCTTGATTAATTCCAGGGACGATACGCGTTTGGCCAGTCCCGTGCCCGCATCCTGCACATCCCACATCCGCTGGAACGGCGAGTGCTCGGCTATTTTGCCCAATATTCGCTGCGAGAATGCTTCAGGCTGGTGCTCCGGGGTCGAGCTGTGCAGCAGTTGGGTGATGAATCCGTTCTGGTCCTTGAGCCGCTGCCGTTCGGCGTGGCACCACCGGCACTGCAATTCGTGCAGATCTGCAGGTTCATCCAGGTTCAGCAAAACGTCTTCGGTAGTACGTCCGCAGGGAAGGGTTTTCATGACACCGCCTCGCTGATTGCATTGCGTGCCCGTGCGAGTCGCCCTCGCACAGTTGATTCTGAAACGTTGGTCACCAGGGCCGCTTCCTTATAGCTCATGCCTTGGAGCGCGACCAGTACGAACGCCTGGCGAAGCGCCGAAGGCAATCCGTTGATGATCTGCCAGGCATCGGCAATCTCGCCGCGTTGCACGGCGACGTTTTCTGGCAATTCACGGTCAGGGACTGGGGTTTGCTCTAGCACTTCATCATCCACGGTTTGCTGGTCATTGGCACGCTGGCGGATGCGATCAAGACAAATATTTCGTGCCATGCGGTAGAGCCAAGTCTTGAACGCGGCACGTTCGCGCAGCGAGCCCAATGACTGCCACGCGCGGATCCAGGCATCCTGGGTGGCATCCTCCGCATCGTGCCAGCTGCTGAAAAAAGTCTTGCAGTATTGGCGCAGGCCGGGTGTCAGCGCGGTGACGAGTTCGCCGAAGGCCTCGGGGTCCCCCTCCATTGAACGACCAACAAGCACGGTCAACCGGGTCGGTTCCAAGCACCCCTCCTTAAGTGATCTATATCACACTCATAATGTGTGAGGATTAATCTGTAGCTCTCGTCTGTATGAGTGTAAGGCACAAAAATATCCGTTCAATGAATGAGGAGACCATCATGGTGCAACGCGATTCACAAGGGCCAATCATCAAGCCAACCGGCGAAGAGCTGGAACGCCAGGCCAAGGCAAAGGCCGCAAATGACACGCCGGTCCACGAAGAGCTGCGCGGTCCGCTGCACACCGAACTGGGCAAGACGACCATCGAAGACCGTGTGGTCCAGAAGATTGCCAGCATCGCCACCCGCGAAGTTTCCGGCGTCTACGCCATGGGCAACGCCGCCCGCCGGACCTTCAACTCGCTGGCCGAACGCATCCCCGGTGCCCAAGCCAACGCGGCCGGAGGCGTGAGCGTCGAAAAGGGCGAGCAGCAGACCGCCATCGACGTGTCGATCGTTGTTTCCTACGGGTTCTCGATCGTTGAGGTCTCCAACGAGATCCGTTCGAATATCATCGCCCAGGTTGAACGCGCCACCGGTCTGGAAGTCATCGAGGTAAACATTGAAGTCACCGACGTGCACCTGCCGGAAGACGATGACGATGACGCCGAGCCCCGCGATGGCCTGAAATAACTGTCCTCATCTAAGGAGCAGAACATGTTACACGTCAAGTGGGGTTTGGCCATCGGCTGCCTAGCCGGATTGCTGATTGCCTTCGGATCATTCACCCAGTTCGTGGTGGTGGCATTCTTCGCCATCATCGGCGCTGGAGTCGGATGGCTTTTGCAGGACAGGGTTGACCTCAGTCAAGTGTTCAGCAAACGTCGGCGGTGAAGCAGATGGCAGAGCTGTCCTCTAGCCGTGGAAGCACCACGGTGAACACGGCCGTCTATTCAAAAATCGCTGCCCAAGCAGCCTATAAGGTGCCAGTTGTCGGCTCTGCCGCGGGTGGGATCCTGGGGTTGGGGAAGTACAAGGATTTTGACAGCCGGCCCAAGGCCAAGGCCGAGGTGCTTGGAAGTGCAGTGGTGGTCGATTTGGACCTTGGATTGAGCTATCCGAGCAATGTCCAGCAAGCCTGCGAAGACGTGCGGAACATGGTTGCGGCTGATCTGCGCACGTATCTGGGCGTTGAGCAGGTGCAAACCGATATACGGGTGAGCTGGATGTCAACGCCGGATGAAGGAACTAGCAACAGGAGGCTGCGATGAGCAGGTTCTGGCACGTTCGCAGTGCCCGCAGCCTGGCCTTGATGATCAGCTTCATCGTCGTGTTGGCCACGAGCATTCTCCTGGCGCTATCCTGCCTGCTGCGTTTGACCAGCGGACAATGGCCCGGTTTTGCCCAGCAGGGCATTAACGCGGTCAGCAACTTGCGCTTCAATGACAACCTGGCAGTGATCGCCATGGTGGTTCTTGCGGTGCTCGGTCTGCTGCTGTTGCTCAGCGCGCTCATTCCAGGGCCCCGGCAGAGCATCCTGCTGACTACCGATGATCCTTCAGCGGGGTCGGAACAGGCAATCTCATGCCGTGGAATATCAACCTTGGTGGGGCATGAGGTCGAGCGAACCGATTCGGTGACCCGCGCGAGCGTGAAAACCAGCCCGGCCCTGGTCCAGGTTACCGTGCAGACTCCAGCCCACTCGGTTCAGCGCGTGCGGGAAAACGCGCAGGCGCGGGCGCAGCGCGTGATCGACGGGTTGCCATTGCAGCGCGCTCCCAAGATCAAGGTCTCAGTGCAACGCCGAGGGGGAAACTAGAAATGTTCAGAACGCATGTGGTGCGCCAACGACTTATTCTGGCGATCTTCGGTTTGGTCCTGCTGGCGGCCGGTGCCTCGGGCCTCGCAGCAGTCTGGTGGGGGCTTGGCCAAGGCGCTGGCCTCGGCCAAGCCCGGATTGCCAGCAGCCTGCCGATCGATCAGCAGTACCTGCTGCCACTGGGACTCGCGCTCGGAATTGCCGGCATCGTGCTCTCGCTGGCGGTGCTGATCACTGCCATTCCGCGCCGCCCATCGGCGCATGAATTCAGATACGAATCGAGCAGCGAAGGAGTCAGCGAGATCGAGACTTCGGTAATAGCCAAAGCCGCGGAAACGGCCGCTCGAACGCAACCGGAAATCGTGGATGCGAACGTTCGAATTGGCGGCAATGCAGCTGAACCCGTGCTTTATGCGCGATTCACCCTGCGCGCCGACGCTCCGGCGAATCGAGGGATCGAGCTGGTCAATGGCCGCGTGGTACCTGACCTTGAAATGGTGCTGGGGGTGCCTTTCTCCCGCAAGCACATCTCGTTCAGCTTCCAGAAGCCGGAAAAGCAGGATTCGAATAAGGCCGTGCTCATCTGAGCCGGCCCAGGAAAACAAGAAATAGCCATTAACGGCACGGGCATCGTGCCGCATCTCTTGGAGAAGTAGGAATACATGGGAATAATCGGTTGGATCATCCTTGGCCTCGTTGCCGGTGCGATCGCGAAGGCAATCAAGCCCGGAAAGCAGGGAGGCGGCTGGCTTGCCACGCTGCTGCTCGGCGTGGTCGGGGCGGTGCTGGGAGGCTGGATTGGCTCGGCAGTTTTCGGTGTCGGAGTGAGCGAGTTCTGGTCATTGTCCACCTGGCTGCTGGCCATCGGCGGCTCGCTGCTGGTCCTGGTCATTTGGGGTTTTGTCAGCAGCAAACGCGACTAGGGGCATGCGCTGAACTGCCTGCAGCCTGATGGCGCTGGCTAATGGGAACGGGCGGGATCCTTATGGATCCCGCCCGTTTCCTTCTGCCGCAACGCCTGCATGATGCCGGTGGGAACCTGCAGTGCCCAGGACAGCGCGGGGCCAGGTGCAGCGCGAATCATCCAGCTTGGCATGCAAGGCGCCCTCCGCTACGAAGGCCATCATCGACAAGACCAGGCAGATCCCAGTCGAGCGAACGTGGCGGCCAGGACCGCCTGGAAACCGTAGGGCTAGGCTTGGGGAATGGAGGATGCGCTGAAAAAGATCAGCTGGCCGGTACGCACTGAACGCCTGTTCCTGCGTCGCGTGAATTCGGCTGATGTGGAAGACCTCTGGCGCTACCGGCAGCTTGCCGATGTCACCCAGTGGATTACCGCTGGCCCAGCAACCGTGGAAGAATTCCGTTCGCTGTTCTTCGCGAAGGACTATCCGCTGAGGAACCTGGCTGTGGAACTGGACACCGGGCAGGGGACCCAGCTGATTGGCACGGTCATGCTGGATATCGTGGATGGCTGGGGGCAAAGCGAAATTGAGCAGCACGCCAAGGGCGTTGAGGGCAACCTCGGCTGGAGCTTCGATCCCTCCTTCGGTGGCAAGGGCTACGCCACCGAAGCCGTTGCCGCTGCCATGGGCCTGTGCTTCGGCCCTCTTGGCCTACGCAGGGTTACTGCCGAGTGCTTCGCCGCCAATGAGCCATCATGGAGACTGATGGAGCGCTTGGGGATGCGCAAGGAATTCCATGGCCGCAAGGACAGCCTGCATCGCAGCGGGGAATGGATGGATTCCATGGGCTACGCGCTGTTGGCTGAGGAATGGACGGCCCAGGCCTCCTGCTAAAGGATGAGGGATAGATCCTTGATCGCCGGTGTGTTCTTTGAAAGGCTGGAAGAGAACAGCACCACCCCAGCGAGCTAGGCGGTCCCATGGGCAAATCAACGCGCACCAGTGTTCTTTTGGCGCTGGCAACCGCCGCAATTCTGCTCATGGCGCTGTCGGAGGAACCTACCTGGGGGTTGCTCGTAGGCAGCTGGACCTTGATGCTTTGGGGCTGGACTGGCAGTCCGAAGCCCCAGGAAATCACCGTCGATGCACAGGGGCTCTCACCCAGGGATGTGAAGGAATACCGCCGTCAGCATCCGGGCGCGACGATGGTTGACGCGATCAATGCGCTGGGGAAAACCAAGCAATAGCCAAAGCATGGCCCGCAGTGTGGGTGAATGGATGCAGTTGAGCCCCATGAACTAGTTGTCGTTCACGGGGCTCAACTTTTGGTGTTCATGGCGTTGCCTAGTAGTAAACCGCCAGCGGGCCATTGGGGCCCGGGATGACCTTTACCGGGGTTTCGAAGACCTTGGTCAACACCTCATCGCACATGATTTCATCAGGGGTGCCGAACTCGACGACCTTGCCCTGCTTCATTGCGCAGATGTAGTCGGCGTAGTGGCCGGCGAAATTGATGTCGTGCAGCACGATCACGATGGTGCGGTTCAGCTCGCGGGCAGCGCGCTGCAGGTGCTGCATCATCACTACCGAGTGCTTCATGTCCAGGTTGTTCAGCGGCTCATCGAGCAGCACGGTGTCGGTGTCCTGGGCCAGGACCATGGCCACGTAGGCGCGCTGGCGCTGGCCTCCGGAGAGCTCATCGAGGTAGCGGCTTTCCAATTCGCCCAGGTCCAGGAAGTCGATGGAGCGCGAGATGATCTCTTCATCGGCCTGGGTCAACCGGCCCTTGGAGTGCGGGTAGCGGCCGAAGCCCACCAGCTGGCGCACGGTCAGGCGGGTCACGAAGTGGTTTTCCTGGCGCAGGATCGAGACGATCTTGGCCAGATCCTTCGAGTTGGTCTTGGATACGTCGTAGCCGGAGACCTCGATGGAACCCTGGTCGATGCCCAGCAGGCGCCCGACCATGGTGAGCATGGTGGACTTGCCGGCGCCGTTCGGGCCTACCAGGGCGGTGATGCCGCCGGTGGGGATTTCCAAGCTGACCGGGCCGATGGAGACCGTGGAGCTGTACTTCTTGCTGACGGAATTGAGGGTAATCACAGCCGGCCCTTTCGCAGGATGAAGATCAGGAATGTAATGCCGCCGACGGCTTCGATGATGATGCCGACCACGCCTTCTGCGTAGAAGATGTTCTTCATGACGAAGTAGGCGCCGGCCAGGACCACGAAGCCGATGAGGAAGGACATCGGGTAGATGTAGCGGTGGTCGTAGGTGTCCGCCAGCTGGTAGGCCAAGGTGGCCACCAGGAAGCCGAGGAAGGTCAGCGGGCCCACCAGTGCCGTGGTGACCGCCATGAGAATCGATACGAAGAATAAGGTCTTCATGA
This sequence comes from Arthrobacter sp. JUb119, assembly GCF_024807995.1. Lineage (NCBI taxonomy): Bacteria > Bacillati > Actinomycetota > Actinomycetes > Micrococcales > Micrococcaceae > Arthrobacter > Arthrobacter sp. JUb119. The sequence goes on along the minus strand of NZ_JANUFE010000005.1, from coordinate 22,166 downwards.
CCTCGCGGCGGTGGTTGATCCCCAGGTTGATGGTGGTTTCCTTGCCCAAGGCCAGGATGTTCATCTTCTTCGAGGACAGCACCAGGTAGCCGCCGGCAATGGCCACCAGCGGGATGGCCACCGGCATGTAGCTCATGTCGGCGTTGGCCATCGAGCCGAACAGGCGTGCGGTGAGGACATCGAATTCGCTCGGGGTCAGCAGGCGCTGCATGAAGGTCGAGATCGAGCCCAGCCCGGTGCCGATGATGATGCCCACCAGCAGCATGATCTGGATGTTGCCCAGCTTGCCCGAAAGCAGCCAGCCGTACAGCGCCACCGAGAGGCCCACCATGATCGCCACTTGCAGGACGAACTGGCTGACACCGGTGAAGAAGGTCACCCCGGCAACGCCCAGCACGAAGATCGCACCGGTCTGCACCACCCGGTACAAGGCTTCGAAGCCCATGATCGACGGGGTGATGATGCGGTTGTTGGTCACCGTTTGGAAAGCCACCGTGGCGATGGACTGGCAGGCGGCCACGATCACCATGGTCAGGATGTTGCTGGCGCGCAGCTTGGCGATGATCCAGAATCCGTCGGAGCCAAATGGCATGGGGTTATCCCAGGCGAGCAAGCCGATCCCGAAGAACAGGGCCAGCCCGATCATGATGGACAGGGTGATCCAGTAGCGTTTGCGGACCTTCTTGGTGGGCAGCGGCCCGGCAGAACGGCCGGAGTGGTGGATGCCCAAAGCGGGGTGAGTCATGAGATTAGCCAACTTTACGCTGCCTCAGAAGCAGGAAGATGAAGACGGCCGCGCCGAGCACGCCCAGGATCAGGGAGACCGGGACCTCGAACGGCATGATGATGGTGCGGCCGATCAGGTCGCACACCGTGGTGATCGCGATGCCCAGCAGGCAGACCCAGGGCAGGTTGCTGCGCAGGTCGTCACCGCGGACCATCGAGACGATATTCGGCACGATCAGGCCGAGGAATGGCAGGTTGCCGATGACCACGGTGACCACGCCGGTAGCGACCGCGATCAGCGCGGTGCCCAGCAGCATCACCTGGCGGTAATTCAGCCCGACGTTGGTGGCGATTTCCTCGCCGAGCCCTGCTACGGTGAAGCGGTCGGCCACGATGTAGATGGCAATGGCGACGATGGCCACGATCCACAGCACCTCGTACTGCCCGCGGATCACAGAGGTGAAGGAACCCGCCAGCCAGATGCCCATGGACTGCAGCTTGTCGGTGGACAGCGCGAAGAAGGTGGAGAAGGCGCCGACCACGGAACCGAGCATGATGCCCACGATCGGCACGGTCAGCGAGGCCTTGAGCGAAATGCGCTGCAAGAACAGGAAGAAGATCATGGTGCCGATGAAGGCGAAGACAATCGCGACGCTCATCTTGGCCAGCAGCGACGCGCTGGGGAAGAGCACCAGCATGGTCAGTAGGCCCAGGCCCGCCCATTCGGTGGTGCCGGTGGTGGTCGGCTCCACGAAACGGTTCTGGGTCAGCAGCTGCATCACCAATCCGCTCATGGCCATGGCCGCTCCGGCCAGTACCAGCGCAAGGGTGCGCGGAATGCGGGTGACGGCGAACATCATGGCGCCGTCGTCCATGCCGAAGATGTCGTAGACGCCGGTGAACAGGGAGAACGCCAGCAGCACCAGTACTGCGAGGATGCCCAATGCGAGTTTTCCGGAAAGGGCCTTGCTCTTGGTCCGGGCCGGGGAGGTCGTGCTTGTCATTATGCCGCCGTGGAAATAAGTGGTGGGAAAACAGCTCTAGTGGCGAAGCCGGAATTCGGCTTCGCCACTAGCTGGCTGGGGTGTCCGGAATGCTACTTGGCAGCTTCCAGCGCGTCAGCGAAAGTATTCAGGAACTCGGTGTAGGTCTGGATGCTCTCGTTGGTGTAGGTGTCAGCAGGCATGACGACAACCTGGGATTCCTTCGAGGCGGTGACATTCTGCAGCGCCTCGGACTTCTCCAGCAGGTCCTTTGCCGGCTGGTAGTCCGCACCGTCGGCTTCAACCGCTGCGTCGCGGTCCATGACGATGATCCAGTCCGGGTTGGACTTGGCGATGGCTTCGACCGAAACGTCGTCGCCCTCGTGGTCGGTGGAGGATTCGTCGAGCTTCAGCGCCGGGGTCAGGCCCAGGAAGTCGAACATCGGGCCGACGGTGCGGCCGGTGGTAGGAGCCGAGTAGCCCAGCTCGCCGCCCGAGGCGATCAGGCCCATGACGGTCTGGTCCTTGTCGTAGGCATCGGTGACGCGCTTCTCGGCGGCTTCGAAGTCCTCAACGAGCTTTTTGGCCTCGGCCTGCTTGCCGAAGATCTCGCCCAGGGTGGTGACCTGGCGTTCCAGCTCAGCGTCAAATGGCTCGCCTTCGCGTGGGTCCAGCGAAATGATGGCGGCTTCCGGAGCCAGTTCCTTGAACTTCGCGGCGTGCTGGGTGTAGCGCTGGCCGTTGATGATCAGGTCAGGGTCGACGGTGACCACCGATTCCAGGTTCGGTTCCTTGTGGCTGCCCAAGTCCAGGATGTTCTCGTCCTTGGTGTAGGAGATGGTATCCGGCATCAGCGAGACAGCGCCTGCGGTGAGCTTGATGCCCCAGGAATCCAGGGTCTCGAAGGTGCGGTTATCCGTGGCAACGACCGACTGCGCAGGGGACTTGACGGTCTTCTCGCCTTCGTTGTCCGTAACGGTGACAGTCTTGGTGTCGCCGGCCTTGGCCTCAGCAGCCGTATCGGTTGCGGAACCGCAAGCGGTCAGGGACAGTGCGGCGATGCTCAGCAGAGCAGTGGCGCGAAGCTTAATCGAGGCCATGTTTTCCTTCTTCGGACAGCAACCGGCGTTGGTTGCGCTATTGAGTGATCTGATAATTAGCTTAGCCTTATCTGAGCGAATTAAGCCAAACGTCTCTTGTGTTAGCTAAGTCACCCAAATGCGCGAATTTAAGGCCGGAACCGTCCGCAAATGCGGCTCTTGCTGAGGCTTGCCCCAGCTGACTGGGCTATTTCAGGGAGAAATAACGATCATCGGCCTTGTTTAATTAGTGTCCGGAGGCATGGAGGAAGCTGCGTCAGACAGCGTAATGAATTGCACCTCCAGCTCATTGCATGAGCCGAGCCATGGCGCAGATGCTGCCATTGATGCCCGTTTTGCGCGCCGGTATCAGGCTGCCGGGTAGGTGATCCGCGACTGCTGGCCGATCACCGCGCCCGGGCCCAGCTCGGCGGGTTTGGCCGGATGCCCATCGATGATGTGGAATACCTCGGCACCGCGGGCCAGCCGGTGATCGGCAATGATCCTGCGATGGCAACGCCACCATACGGCTTCGGCGCACATGATCGCGGTCTTCTGGCCGGTGGCCCGCGCCTGCAGCCGCGGGAGCGCCTGCAGGAAATCTTCCCCGAGGGCATGATCGGCGTAATTAGGGAAGCTGCGGTTCGTCCACCATGCAGTGACTGCGAAATCGACGCTGCGGCTCACAGGACGCCTGCCGGCCAGCGCTTCCCCGCGGTGCAGGCTGATTCCCGCCGTGCGCAAGGAGGCTTCCAAGGCATCCGCATTGAACTGCGGGAATTTGCGGGAGCCGGCCAGTTTGCGGACATCCACAACATTCGTGATTCCGTACTGCGTTAGCAGTGCGAGGAACTCCTCGATGGATCGTGCCGAATGTCCAATGGTGAAAATTCCGGCGGGCAAAATGCTGGCTCCTTGAGTGGGGAAGGGGCGGGGCTAATGCTGATCGTGCTTGGCGGAGCTGAGGACTAGTTGGAGCAGCTCTTCGACTTCGGCAGCACGGGACTGCCAGTAGCCGGTATCGAGCCCGAAGCCGAGCGTTGCTTCATCGGCGCGTTTCTTGAAATAGTCCCGGTGGTCCTCCAGCGCATTGGCCAGGTCCGCGAATTGGTCATTGCTCAGTTCCAAGTTCAAGGTTCTCTGCTTCATGAGCTTCATCCTGGGTCGAGTGCGAATTCTATGAACCCGAGCGTACGCCCATTGCCAACCGAAATGACCGCTATCAAGCTGGCACTCAGAAAGTCGTCGCCGAAGCTCGCCGGGAATAGGCTCGTGGCAGGCCTTGTTGTGCCGAATACGAGCATCGATCAGAAGGAGCAGTTCATGGCTGAAGAAAATCGAGTAGTTCTCATTGGCGGACATGGGAAGGTTGCCCTGCTGGCAGCGCCCAAGCTGGTTGGGCGCGGCTACGCGGTCAACTCGCTGATCCGCAACCCGGAGCATGCAGCCGACATCAGCGCCACGGGCGCCACCCCAGTAGTCATCGACATCGAAAGCGCTGGCGTGGATCAGTTGGCCCAGGCCTTTTCCGGTGCAAGCGCCATCGTCTTCTCCGCAGGTGCCGGTGGCGGCAACGAGCATCGCACCCGCGCCGTGGACTATGATGCCGCGGTGCGTTCCATGCAGGCTGCCAAGCAGGCCGGCGTGGACCGCTTCGTGATGGTCTCCTACAGCCGCGCCCTGGTGGATGTGGACAGCCTGGATCCGGCCAACTCGTTCTACACCTATGCCAAGGCCAAGCACGACGCCGACGCGTACTTGCGCGGCACGGAGCTGGACTACACGATCCTGGGCCCGGGGGCGCTGACCCTGGAACCGGCCAGCCAGCGCGTGGTGCTGGCTGACAAGGCAGGCAAGGTGAACGGAGCAGACGTTGAAGGCGAGGCATCGCAGACCTCGCGCGAGAACGTCGCCGAAATGATCACCCATGTGGTGGCCAATAATGCAGCACGCCGCTCCACCGTGAACTTCTACAACGGCAACATGCCGATCGTGGAAGCGATCGTCTAGGAATGCGCAGCCGCAGCCCTGCCTCCGCAACGGGGGCAGGGCTGTTCTGCGTCTGCGGATGAAAGTTCTGCGGCTTCCACTGAGTGGATGCGGAGCCTTCTGCCTGCGGGCAAGCGGTGGGAGGACGCCAAGGAGCTTCTCGCGTTCCGGAGCAATTATGCGCACACCCTGTATTCGGTGTCCATGGCCCATCAGCTGCTGGGCCATCACCCGGAAGCCGGTGCCAATATCGTGCTGCTGGCCATGCTGCTGCACGATATCGGCTGGTCTGCCGTGGATCCGGCCCTCGTGCTGGGCGCTATCGCACCGGGTGCGGGCAATGCCGAAGGTGGGCCAGGTCCAGATCACCGACTGGGAGAAGGTCTATGCCGCGATCCCGCATCAGGATATCTTCACGGAGCGCAAGATCGACCGGCCCGGAGCCCTGGTTGTCGTCCGCCCGGACATGTATGTCGCCCAGGTCTTGCCGTTGACTGCCCGCGCGGAACTGGCCGAGTTCTTCTCGAAGAACATGGCATTGCCGAAGGTGCCTGAATTCTCCTAGGCCAATCCGGTCCTCGATGGAGAGCAGGGCAAGAAGAAAACCCCGGTGCCGAAGCACCGGGGTTTCCTTTTGTCATCACTCGCACCTTCATGAGGTACTTATAACTCTAGGACGGCTGACTGTGAGCGCGCTGGGCTGAGCCTGCCATTTGGCTTGGCATTCAGAGACCCGCCGGAACGACGGCCGCCGGAGTCATGGGAAAGCCGTTCACGGTCTTGGGCCGCGGGGGAGCGTAGGTGCGCACCTTGGAGGTGCTCAGCCCCATGCGGACCAGCGACTCCGCGATGGTCACCGCTGCGCGCACGCCATCAACAATTGGCACGCCGGTGGCCAGCCGCACCTGTTCCTCCAGCTCGGCCATGCCGCCGCAGCCCAGGCAGATCACTTCGGCCTTGTCGTGCTCCACTGCCTGGCGGGATTGCTCGACGATGGCCGCTACCGCGCGCTGCGGATCGGCTTCCAGTTCCAGCACGCCCAGCCCGCTGGCGCGCACCGAGGCGAGCCGGTCGGTCAGGCCGGCCAGTTTCAGCCGGTCCTCGATCAGCGGCACCGTGCGGTCCAGCGTGGTGACCACCGAATACTTGTGGCCGAGGAATTGCGCCGTGGAGGCGGCGGCTTCGGTAATGTCCACGACCGGGACATCCAGCAGTTCCTGCAGGCCCTCGCGGCCGTGCTCGCCGTAGCCTGCTTGGATGACCGCGTCGAATGGCTCGGTGTAGCGGACCACCTTGTCCATCACGGCGATGGCCGCCAGGTAGCTCTCGAAATTTCCTTCGCAGGAGTCAGCCCCGAAATCCGGGGTCAGCTCGATGATCTCGGTACCGGGCGAGGCGACCTGCCGGGCGGAATCCCCGATGGCGCGGGTCATGGATTGCGTGGTGTTGACGTTCAGGATCAGAATGCGCATGAGTTTTCCTAGTGGGTTGGTGCCACGGCGATCGGCTCGCCATCGATGTCTGCCAGATCGTGCTGGCGCTTGGCCAAGGCCAGGTAGGCCAGGGCACCGGCGCTCGAACCCAGGAACCAGGCAAACGGACCGACAATGTGCAGGGCAGGGACGAAGGCCAGCACCAGTGCGATCACCGAGCTGATCACCAGTGCGCCGACAGCCCGGTAGTTCACGCCGCGGGTGAAGTAGTAGGTGCCTTCGGCATCCGAGCGGTACAGGTCCATGACGTTGATCCGGGCTTTGCGGATCAGCCAGTAGTCGGCCATGATGATGCCGAACAGCGGGCCAAGCAGCGCGCCCAGGCCGCCCAGGAAGTAGTTGATGATCTCGGGGGAGTTGTACAAGTTCCAGGGCAGGATGACCAGGCCGATGACTCCGGAGATCAGTGCGGCGGTGCGGAAGTTCAGCTTCTTCGGGAGCAGGTTGGTCAATGCGTAGGTCGGTGCCACGAAATTGGCCATCAGGTTCACCGCGATGGTCAGCACCAGCAGGGCGGCGGAGGCCAGCAGCAGCAGCAAGGTGTTCGGGATCGCGCCGACAATATCCGACGGCGAGGTGATGACCTGGCCGTTGATGGAGAACTGCGTACCGGTCAGGACCACCACGATGGCGCCGAAGAACATCATGTTCAGCGGGATGCCGAAGAAGTTGCCCTTGACGATCGCCTTCTTGGAAGATGCGCCACGGGTGAAGTCGCAGAAGTTCAGGACGAAGGTGCCGTAGATCGAGACCCACAGCGCGGCCGCGCCGAACATCGCGGTCCACATCTCGATGCCGGTCTTCGATTCGCCGGTGCTCATCGAGACGTTGAAACCCGATTCGAAGAGCATCCAGATGGCCAGGCCCAGGAAGGTGGCCAGGATGACCGGGCCGGCGAACGCCTCGTACTTGCGGATCATCTCCATGCCGTAGCTGACGATGACCAGCTGCACCGCCCAGAGGGCGACGAAGCAGATCCAGCCCAGGGCGTTCAGTCCCAGGAAGCTGGTCTGCTCCAGGGCTGCGGACCCCGGGGCCACGGCAATCACCATGACGGCGAGGACCTGGGCGGCGAGGTAGGTCTGGATGCCGAACCAGGCAATGGCCACGGCTCCGCGCAGCAGCGCGGGAATCTGGGCGCCGTTGATGCCGAAGGCGATGCGGCTCATCACCGGGAAAGGGACACCGGTTTTCTCGCCCATGAACCCCGAGAAGTTCAGCAGCGCGAAGAGCAGGACCGCTCCGATGCCCAGCGCGCCGAGGATCTGCCAGCCACTCATGCCCAGCGCGAAGAGCCCGATGGCGAAGGTGTAGTTGCCCAGCGAGTGCACGTCGTTGGCCCACAGGGTGAAGATGCTGTAAGAGCTCCAGGTGCGTCCGGAGCGGGTGGTTGGTGCCAGGTCCTGGTTGTAGAGCGACGCGCTCAACTCGAAGGGATTGGCCCGGTCGATAGCGGGCCGGTTTTCCTGCGGTGCGGCCTCGGGCACCATTTCAGGGGTCTTTTGCGACATGATGGACATCCTTGTCAAAGGGTCATGCATCCGGGCAGGCGCATTCGGGCGCACTGCGGCAGGGGAAGATGACAGATCTGGGGAAGCGGAGCGTTCAGGGGAACGGCCCGTGCCTGCCTGCGGGGACGCAGGACAGGTAGGCGGGCCCGCTTACGGGTAGATCGGCTGTCCGAAATTAACGTAGAACTCGGCCGGCGAGCCGAGAAGCGGCATGGCCGGGCGCGGCGCAACGGCAAGCCGCTGTGCGCTGTGCGTGATGCACGGTGGAAAAAGCATGGCTGCTCCTGAGCTAGGAAGTCACTCCGAGATATGTGCCAGGTGAGTAACCACCACTGTATGCACTGGATCACATTCCCGCAATAGAAAATGATAATTTCACCAGATGGTATTTTGTCCGGATTCCGGAGCCTTTTATTCCGTTCCCGGAATCCACTGATGAGCCAGCTTTTATCAGGAGCGCACCGGGCGCCATTCCTGTCCTGATGCCACTGCAGCGCTCTTCTGCGCGGCTCTGCACGCATCGGCACTTCGTCCCAAAACCTTCTTGACAGTGATTGGCGTCTCGTCCTAGAGTTTTCATAAAGCAAAAGCTAACTTCCATAAAGCGGAATCTTTGGAAGGTGTTCTTGAAGGGAAATCCAGTGTCCTACACTCTGAACTGCTCGATCCTCCTCACCGAGTTGCCGCTGCTGCAGCGCGCGGATGCCGCCAAGCAGGCGGGTTTCGACAGCGTCGAATTCTGGTGGCCATTTGGCGAAGCCGCCCCCTCCGGCAAGCAGGTCGACGAATTTCTCGCCTCGCTGGCCAACGCCGGCGTCCAGCTGGACGGGCTGAACTTCTTCGCCGGAGATATGCCGGCAGGCGACCGCGGACTGGTTTCATGGCTGGGGCGCGAGTCCGAATTCAAGGACAACATCGACGCGGTAGTAGCGATCGCCGAAGCTACCAGCTGCAAGGCCTTCAACGCCCTGTATGGCAACCGCATCGAGGGCGCCGACCCGGCGGCCCAGGATGCGCTGGCCTTGGAGAACCTGGTGGCCGCGGCCCAGGGCGTGGCCAAGGTCGGCGGCACTGTGCTGATCGAGCCGGTCTCCGGCACGGAAGCCTACCCGCTGAAAACTGCGGCCCAGGCGCTTGCGGTCGTCGAGGCTGTCAAGGCCCAGGGCGAAGGGAACATCGCGCTGCTGGCCGACTTCTACCACCTGTCAGTCAACGGCGATGACGTCGCCGCCGTCATTGAAGCGCATGCCAAGGACTTCGGCCATATCCAGATCGCCGATGCGCCGGGCCGCGGAGCTCCGGGCACCGGGGACCTGCCGCTGCAGGACTGGATCAAGCGCTCGCGCGAGTTGGGCTACACCGGCAACGTCGCCCTGGAGTACAAGCAGGAAGCGGCCACCGCCTTCGACTGGCTCCAGAGCGCCAGCAGCAGCGCCGCAGTCTAGAGAACACCTTTTCGCACAAGAATTTTTGGAGAATCACATGTCGCAGAACATCGCCTTCATCGGACTGGGCATCATGGGCCTGCCGATGGCCAAGAACCTGGTCAACGCCGGCTATCACGTCACCGGCTACAACCGCAGCGACAAGGCCGGCAATGAGCTGGCCGCCGCTGGCGGAACCAAGGCCGCTTCCATCGCGCAAGCCGTGGCCAATGCGGACGTGGTCATCACCATGGTCCCGGATTCCCCGGATGTCCAGGCCGTCACCCTCGGCGCAGAGGGCGTCCTCGCCAACGCGAAGGCCGGAGCGCTGTGGATCGACAACTCCTCGATCCGTCCCGACGTGGCCGTCGAGCTTGCGGCCGCGGCCCGCGACGCCGGACTGCGCCCGCTCGATGCCCCGGTCTCCGGCGGCGAGGCCGGCGCCATCGAGGGCGTGCTGTCCATTATGGCCGGCGGCGAGCCAGCTGACTTCGAGGCGGCCAAGCCGGTGCTCGAAGCCGTGGGCAAGACCATCGTGCTGGTGGGTCCTTCGGGCTCCGGGCAGACCGTCAAGGCGGCCAACCAGCTGATCGTCGCGGCCAATATCCAGGCCCTGTCCGAAGCGGTACTCTTCCTCGAAGCCTATGGCGTGGACACCGACGCGGCCATCAAGGTCCTCGGCGGCGGCCTGGCCGGCTCCAAGGTGCTTGACCAGAAGGCCCAGAAGATCCTGGACCGCGAATTCGCCCCGGGCTTCCGCTTGGCCCTGCACAACAAGGACATGGGCATCGTGACCTCCGCAGCCCGCGAAGCCGGTGTCGTGCTGCCACTGGGCGCACTGGTCGCCCAGCTGGTCACCTCCACCGTGGCTTCCGGCGACGGGGCGCTGGATCATTCGGGCCTCTTCCGCGGGGTGCAGCGCCTGGCCGGCAAAATCGAGGCCCCGGTCCCGGCCTAGCGCCGCTAAATCTTCCTACGGCGGGGACAACTAGGTAACCCGCTTCTTCAGCTAGCGGCCGCGCAATACCGGCTACGCTCCGGTGCCGCCGGGCCCCTGGTACACGGCAGGGGCCCGACGCACCGTATCCGCTGCGCAATGGGCTTTGTTCCAGTTCATCGCCGCTAGCTGGTGCTCAAGGAAGCGGCGTTGTGGTGACTCATGCACCTTGGCTTCCCGCCGTAGGTATCCTTCTTTTCTTCTTCTCGTTCCAAAGGACGTATTCCCATGCCTAAGATGCGCGCAATCGACGCCGTCGTCCAGATCCTGGCCAAGGAGGGCGCCACCGAGGCGTTCGGCCTGCCAGGAGCCGCGATCAACCCGCTGTACTCGGCCATGAAGGCCCACGGCGGCATCCGCCACACCCTGCACCGCCACGTCGAGGGTGCCAGCCACGCCGCCGACGGCTACTCGCGGGCCACCGGCAAGATCGGCCTGTGCCTGGGCACCTCCGGCCCTGCCGGCACCGACATGATCACCGGCCTGTACGCCGCGATCGCCGACTCCATCCCGATGCTGTGCATCACCGGGCAGGCCCCGACCAATGTGCTGCACAAGGAGGACTTCCAGGCCGTGGACATCGAGTCCATCGCCAAGCCGGTGACCAAGTACGCCTCGACCGTGCTGGAGCCGGGACTGGTTCCGGGCACCTTCGCCAAGGCCTTCCAGATCATGCGCTCGGGCCGCCCGGGCCCGGCCCTGATCGACCTGCCGATCAACGTGCAGATGGCCGAAATCGACTTCGACATCGATGCCTACGAGCCGTTGCCGGTCCAGAAGCCGAAGGCCACGCGCGGCCAGGCCGAGAAGATCGTGGACCTGCTGCTCTCCGGAAGCAAGCCGATCATCATCGCCGGCGGCGGCGTGATCAACGCCAACGCCAGCGCGCAGCTGGTCGAACTCGCCGAGGAACTGGACATCCCGGTCTCCCCGACCCTGATGGGCTGGGGCGCCATCCCGGATGACCACCGCCTGCAGTCGGGCATGGTCGGCATCCAGACGCACACCAAGTACGGCAACCAGACCTTCCTGGAATCGGATATGGTGCTGGGCCTGGGCAACCGCTGGGCCAACCGCCACACCGGGGATCTGGCCACCTACCGCGCCGGACGCAAATTCATCCACGTGGATATCGAAGGCACGCAGATCGGCCGGGTGTTCTCCCCGGACCTGGGAATCACCTCGGATGCCGGCGCCGCCATCGAGGCCATCCTGGAAGTCGTGCGCGAGCGTAAGGCCGCCGGCACCCTGCCGGACTACTCGGCCTGGGCCAACGAGGCCACCGCCCGCAAGTCCACCGGGCACCGCAAGACCAACTTCGAGAACGTGCCGATCAAGCCGCAGCGCGTCTACCAGGAAATGAACGCCGCCTTCGGCCAGGACACTACCTACGTGTCCACCATCGGGCTCAGCCAGATCGCCGGCGCGCAGATGCTGCATGTCTACAAGCCGCGCAACTGGATCAACGCCGGACAGGCCGGCCCGCTGGGCTGGACCGGACCGGCCGCCCTGGGCGTCGTGCGCGGCAAGCCGGGGGAAAAGGTCGTGGCCCTCTCCGGAGACTACGATTTCCAGTTCATGATCGAGGAGCTGGCCGTCGGCGCCCAGTTCAAGCTGCCGTACGTGCACGTGGTGGTCAACAACTCCTACCTCGGACTGATCCGCCAATCGCAGCGCGCCTTCGAGATGGATTACCACGTGTCCCTGGGCTTCGATAACATCAACTCCCCGGAAACCAACGGCTACGGCGTGGACCATGTGAAGGTCGCCGAGGGCCTGGGCTGCAAGGCCGTGCGCGTCGAGGATCCGAGCCAGCTGGCTGCCGGATTCGCGCAGGCCAATGCGCTGGCCGAAGAGCACCAGGTGCCGGTTGTGGTGGAAGTGATCCTGGAAAAGGTCACCAACATCGCCATGGGCGCGCAGCTGGATGCAGTCAATGAATTCGAAGACCTGGCTTTGGACGCCGCCGATGCACCAACCGCGTTGGTGCCGATGGCTGCCTCGGCCACCGTGGGTGCGTGAAAGGGCAGTCGTCGCTGACCTGCAACCCGCAAAGTTTGGCGCGGGGCACCGGTTCACCAATACGGGTGTGCCCCGCGCCACAACAACCTAGACTTGGCATAGAGCTGCCGAGCCCCAAGAACACCTAGCAATTAACGAGTAGGAACACCTCATGAGCATCAACGAAGCTGTTGGCCGCACATCGTCCCCCACCGCCACCGGAACCACCTATGACCTGGTGCTGCGCGGCCAGCAAGTGCTGACCGCGCAGGGCATTGGCCCGCGCGAGATCGGCGTGCGCGACGGAAAGATCGTCGCCGTGCAGGAATTGGGTGCCGGACTGGCCGCAGAGCGCGTCATCGAGGTGGCCTCCGACGAGGTCCTGCTGCCCGGACTCGTTGATACCCATGTGCACGTGAACGAGCCAGGACGCACCGAATGGGAAGGGTTCGAGTCGGCGACCAAGGCCGCCGCTGCCGGCGGGGTGACCACCATCGTGGACATGCCGCTGAACTCCATCCCGCCCACGGTGAACCTCGAAGCGCTGGAAATCAAGCGCGCGGCCGCTTCCAAGAACGCCTATGTCAACGTCGGATTCTGGGGCGGTGCCATCCCGGGCAACAAGAAGGATCTGCGCGAGCTGCACGAAGCTGGAGTCTTCGGCTTCAAATGCTTCCTGCTGCATTCTGGAGTCGACGAGTTCCCGTCCCTGAGTGTAGGCGAGATGGAAGAGGACATGGCCGAACTGGCCTCCTTCGACTCGCTGATGATCGTGCACGCCGAGGACTCCGATATCATCGGCAACTCCCCGCAGCCGGTGGGCGGCAAGTACGCCGGCTTCCTGGACTCGCGCCCGCGCGATGCCGAGAACACCGCCATCGCGCAGGTGATCGAGCGTGCCCGCACCACCGGAGTGCGCGCCCACGTGCTGCACCTGTCCAGCTCGGATGCGCTCCAGATGATCCGCGAAGCGAAGGCCGAGGGCGTGCTGCTCACCGTGGAAACCTGCCCGCACTACCTGACCTTGCTGGCCGAGGAAATCCCCGACGGCGCCACAGCCTTCAAATGCTGCCCTCCGATCCGCGAGAATGACAACCGCGAGCTGCTGTGGAAGGGCCTGGAGGAAGGCATCATCGACTGCGTCGTTTCGGACCATTCCCCATCCACCATTGACCTCAAGGATGTGGAGAACGGCGACTTCGGCGTGGCTTGGGGCGGGGTGGCGTCGCTGCAGCTGGGGCTGCCGCTGATCTGGAGCGAGGCGAAGAAGCGCGGACTGAAGCTGGAACAGGTCGTGCAGTGGATGGGCCTGAATCCCGCGAAGCTTGCCGGACTGGGCGCCAAGGGCAGCATCGAGGTAGGCAAGGACGCGGACTTCGCGGTCTTCGCTCCGGAGGACACCTTCGAGGTGGATGTCCAGAAGCTGCACCACAAGAACCCGATTTCCCCGTACCAGGGCAAGACCCTGAACGGCGTAGTCCGCCGGTCCATCATTGCCGGGACCGACGTGGACTTCCAGAATCCAACGGGTCAGCTGATCCGCCGCGAGAGCTAGGAACCGGTACCTCGCAGAGCCCCTGTCCGCAGGACGGGGGCTCTGCCGCGCCGTGGGCAATGATAGCCCCGGCGTGCTTTGGCTACCGCAGATTCGCAGCGTATTCACCGGTGGTACGCAGGCTATTTCCCTGGCGCATAACAAACAGGTATCGATTGGATGTGGCGTTAAAGGATTGGGCTGCCCAGCTCATAGACTGTCAGCACTATGGGGATAGAGCAGCCGTCACTCTGAATACAGGAAATGGGTATGAACGCGATTACTGCTGCTTCGATTATGAGCAAAGAAGTCGACGATCTGGCGTTGGGCGAAGTGGTCCAGGTGTCGCTGGTCTTCGGCGCAATCCTCATGGCTGTGCTCCTTGCCTTCGGGCTCAAGACCTATGCCCATTGGCGCCGGCATGCCAACGGTTCTCCAGCTGATCAGCGTCCGGCCGAGCGTGATGAGGCTCCGAGTCCAGCAAGCGGTACCCGTCAACTCCCAGCACCGCGGATTGAAGTGCTTTCGGCGCTCGGGGACCTGCGCCGGACCGGGGCCTTGAACCGCGGTTTAGAGGACAGCAGATGAGGTAGCCTTCGGAACCGACTGTTGACCCGACTGAGCCAGTTGACCCGACTGAGCCGACTGTGGATCCTACGGAACTTACTGAATCCGATGAAGCCGAGGAAGATCTCGTTCAGAAGGCAGCTCCGGCTGAAGGCTCAGCCGAAGCTCCGCCGCCATCTGAAAAGGATGACAAGCTTGCGGACACAGGTTTCACTGCGATGTACGTGTTGATCGCTGGACTCCTTTTGGCAGCTGCTGGTGTGCTGATTTCTCGGCGCAGCAACCGCCGACATGGCTAAAGCCTAGGATTCGAATGAGGCTGTGAACTGTTCGCGGAGCAGGCTCTTGCGATCGTCGTAGGACCGATCGTCTAGGCTCTTGCAGATAGTTCGCGCATACGCCCGACTGGAATTAATTTTCCGGTCGGGCGTTTTGCGTATCTGGACGATGTGCAAAAAACGGGCAGCTGTTTCAGACCGTCCTGAGCTTGACTCAACCGGCCGGATTATTTGGTGCGTTGCTGATGGCCTCTCCGCCCGGTGTTCTCATCTGAACTTCGCCGGTCTGGTTCCCTCCGCACTGTGAACCTGCAGCGATGAGTCACCAGAATCTAGGACCTCGGTTGAAACCATTAGTGAGCTAACAGTTGTAGCTCTCACTGCCATCGGTATTGCTTGCTCGCCGACACGCAGTTTCGGATTTCCTGCGAAAGTGCCGTCACGAAGTGAACCCAGGCGCCCTCTAACTCTATGGATCCATCGAATGGACACTCGTTGATGGCATGAAAGCATGCGCTTTAGGAATCTCCCAGCAATCCGGGCGCAGCATGGGGATGCGGCTTTCTTCGCTATCAGGAGGACCAGAGCCAAGAACGCAAAGGATCCGCTTCTGAACGCTCCATAGAAAGAGAACGTCATGAGTATGTCACTCGCAATCTTCGGCATTGTGGCCTCTATAACCGCGATCTTCAGTGCATTGAGCCGGCGGGGACGACGATGGCTGGTGCGTGACTTTACGCACTACAAGACCATCCTTGTTGCTTGGATTGCTGGCAACTTGGTGTTCGTAGCCGCGGCCTGCTGGCATCTTCTCTTCCAAGGGCAGTCGGACATCGGGGCAGTCGTGGCCATAATGATGGCCATCTCATTGTTGATTTTCTGCCTGTCCATGTTGACGCTGCAACGAAGGCCTCAGAACAACACCCGTCCGAGACGCTTCCTGGCAGTCGGAGCACATCCTGATGATGTCGAGCTGGCTTGCGGTGCGACCATCGCGAAATTGGTGGATGCCGGCCATGATGTTCGTATCGTGGTCATGTCGCAGGGTGAAAGTGGCGGACATGCTCCTCGCAGGATTCAAGAAGCCCGACGCGGAGCCGGTTACCTGGGTGCCCAGTCCCATACGGTGCGGTCCTTTTGCGATACGCGGCTGTCGGAGAATTCCAACCTGATGGTTGCAGCGATCGAGGAGGAAATCGCTGCTTTCGGACCGGATGTCGTGCTGACTCATTCTGCTACTGATATCCACCAAGACCATGAGGCGGTGCACCGTGCAGTAATGCGCGCCGGGAGGCGACTGCCCTCCATACTCTGCTTCGAGAGCCCCTCGGTGGGCAATGATTTCTCTCCAAGCTTCTTCGTTGACGTCGAGAACTACACCGACGTCAAGGTCGAAGCCATCAAGCTACATGCCGATCAGCGGAACAAGCCCTATATGACCCGTGCGCGGATCGAGTCCATGGCTACTTTCCGTGGCAACCAGGTCAAGCAGCAGCGGGCCGAAGGATTTGAAGTAATGCGCCTCGTATCAACCACAGTGGGAGATTTCTAATGAAGATCCTAGTCACCGGGGTCGGAGGTCCAGCAGGAAGCTCGCTTGCGCGCCAGCTGCACGCGCGAGGACATAGCGTCATCGGCGCTGACATGGTGCCAACAACTGATCCGTTGCTCGACGCCTTCCACCAGGTTCCAGCAGCCAGTCACCAGCAGTACCCCACTCGGCTTCAAGAGATTGTTCTCCAGCACTCAGCTGAACTGGTTATCCCGACCGTCAGCGAAGAACTCCCGGTGCTTTCGGCAGAGAGCATCCGAGAGCTGCTGGAATCGGCCGGAGCCCGATTATTGATTTCCTCGAAAGAATCCGTGCTGATCAGCGACGACAAGTACTACACGATGCTGACTTTGCGAGGGGACAACGTGCCCGTCCCCGACTTTGCCCGGATCAACGCTGCCAGTGGCGAAGCCTTGGCGCAGTTCAGCCCGGAAGAGCAGATCATCATCAAGCCACGCGTATCACGCGGAGGACGGGGTGTCCGCTTGGCTACGGCAGGAGACCTCAGGGCAGGCCGCGTACCGGCTGGTACGCGGGATCTTGTGCAGCGCTTTGCCCCCGGACGCGAATTCGCGCCGATGATCTTCAGGAACCCTGATTCCGGGGAGCTCGAGGTCTGCGTGGTGGTGGAGAAGACCGAGCTGCGCGAGGGACTCGTGGGCAACGCAGTGTCGGTGCGCCGCTGCGAGTCGAATGATCCAATCGCCGCTCATGTTGCGTGGGTGGCCAAGAATGCAGTGCAGTCGCTGGAGCTGGTCGGGCCGGTAGACATGGACGTGCGCCTGGGTGGCGATGGGCAACCGGTGGTGCTCGAGGTCAATGCCCGTTTTGGAGCCAATAGCCAGTCCGCGCCGGAACTGCTGGATGCTGCATTGCGCTTGCTCGGGGTGGCGTCCACAGCGCAAGTTGGCTGTGCATGAGTTCGGCACTCGTTCTTGGCTACTACACACTGACCGCAGTCATCCTTTCCGTCGGCGTGCTCAAGCTGGGGTTGATCCCCTTGTCGTTGCTTTTCGAATGCCGCCGGGGTCTGCTTTTCACCCGGTACGGGAAGCTGTCGTCATTGCCTCCTGGCATCCCGGCAAACGCTATTCTGCGGCCCCGCCGTCGAACCCGGGCGTCGAGGCATTTCGGGCAGATCCCGGACTACAGGGTATCGGTAATCATCCCGGCCTATAACGAGGAAGTGGTATTGCGCGCCTGCGTTGAATCAATTGTCCGCAGCAAGGGAAACCTCGCTGAAGTGGTGATTGTCGATGACGGATCCACTGATGGCACCGCACGGCTGATGCATGAGCTGGCTCAGGAACATCGCCTGGTGCAGGCCATCAGCCAGGAGAACGCAGGCAAAGGCGCGGCACTTAATCGTGGGATTGCCCTCGCGACTGGAGAGATACTGGTTTTTGTCGATGCCGACGGAATTTTTTCGCCGGTGACTATTCCGTGGTTGCTCACCGGATTCCGCGATGTGAAGGTGGGCGCGGTTTGCGGTGATGACCGGCCTGTAAACCTGGACAGGGTGCTGACCAAGATGCTTTCGGTCCTTTCGCATCTGGGAACGGGAGTTGTTCGGCGGGCGCTGTCCCTGATTCATTGCTTGCCGGTGGTTTCCGGGAATATAGGTGCATTCCGTGCTGATCTGGTCAGGGATCTTGGCGGGTTCCGCACCGATACGGTTGGAGAGGACTTGGAATTGACCTGGCGCTTCTACGGTGCCGGATATCGTGTGGCTTTTGAACCACGCGCGATTGTCTTGGCGGAGTCGCCTTCTACGCTGCAGGCGCTGTGGAAGCAACGAGTCCGCTGGGCACGGGGCCTGCTGCAATCGACCAAGATACATTGGCGGATGCACGGCAACCCCCGGTTCGGGCCGTTCGGAGTGTTCCTGCTGTTCAATTTTCTCACGATGGTGGTGGTGCCACTGGCTCAGATCCTGGTGCTTGCAGGATTGCTCTATTTCATCCCGGCCGGGCTGGTTACCTTCGGCGGCGAAGAAGAAGCAACCTTAATTGGTCGCACCGCGATGGTGGTCGGTTGGATTGGCATCGGAATCACGCTGGCTTCGGTGGTTCTTGGCATTGCGTTGAACACTGCATGGAGGGATTTGGCGAACCTGTGGACCCTTCCGCTATGGCCGTTCTATGCCACGGGGATGGGGCTCACCATGCTCGCAGCGGTAGCGTTTGAGATCCGCGGGAGGCCCGCCAAATGGAACAAGCTGCAAAGAACCGGTGTCATTTCCAGCGGTGAGTTCTCTGCCATTCTTGGAAGCGGATCATGAGCGCGGCCAAGATGCAGCGTCAACGCCGGAAACTGGCAATGGCAGCCATAGCGGGCTTGGTGACTTTTCTTTTGTTGGCGGCTGCTTGCTACATGACCGGATTCCCCACTTCTGCAGCGTATCAACCGACCCCCACGCCGGACCCCACGGTGGTTGCGCCGATGCCTCCGCAGCATGCCTGCCAAGATTCCCCTCGCGCAGAGGGCACCAGTTCCCCAGGAGACAACCTCGGCATGCGCCACTCCAAGACAGACACCCAACTTCCCCGATTTTCCAGAGTTGTGAACGTCGGCTTTGAAGATATTACCGCCGAAGATCCTGCCCGTATCCCGGAAATTGCCCGTCGATTAAATTCGGTCAGGGCGACAGGAGTATCGCTCTCCATTGGACGTCTCGACTGGGTGGCTTTCCCCTGGCCAGCCCAACGCGATGTCGAATCCAGCGAAGTCACGCAAACCGGGCGGGACTATGTTGCTGAAGCGATTAGTGCCTTCCGCTGCGATGAGCAGGGTAGACCTCGAACAATCTACTTGAATATCGATACGTTGCTGGGCAGAGAGCTGGAGCGCCGTCCATCGCTAGCAGGAATCAACTCCGAGGGGCATCCTTCCAAGAACTGGGCAAGTATCTCGGCGTGGAAAGAGGATGGACTTGATACCAGGCTTGTCGAGCTGGTTAGTGAAGCCGTTCGGCGCTATGCACCCGATGGCATCAACGTCACGGAGCTGATGTTTCCCAGCTACACGTTCGGCGAGGATGACTTGGAGAATTTTGCGAAGTCCAGCGAGCTCCCTGATTGGCCGAGGTCTGCTGACGGAACGATTGATTCCACGTCAGAGCAAATCTACCTATGGCGGTCAAACGCAGTCACCTCGATCATGAAGAAAGTGGCTGGAAGTCTGGACGAAACCGGTCCGGTGCTCACCATGGATGTGCGATCACCTGCCAACGGAGATCCAAGGGGACGCCCTGATTCCGGCCAAGACTACGGGCAGCTTCTGAACGTGGTTGACCGCCTGAACATCTGGAATTTTCGGGGCATCGCATCGTCCAATCGGGTTTCGACAGACGAATTGGTACAGCGGTACATGAAGCAGGAACCTGAAAAGTATTCCTTGGAAATCGGGCTTTGGGAAGGCGCAGGCTCCATGGACAGCAGTTCCGTGAGCAAGGAACTGCTGAATGCTGAGGACCATTCATTGCTGCATGTCTCCGTTACCCCCACTTCGTTAATGGACGACAGCATATGGTCCGCATTGGAGGGTGCTTGGAGCCAGGTTCCTGCTACTCGCCCGGATGCGGACTAATCGCGGAATCTATGCGAATTCCGGCTCGAAGAAAAAATTTCAGATTAATCCGGATTCTTGCGTCATGATTCCCTTTTCCGCGTATCTAAGTGATGTACGCGCTGAACTGGGCAACAAGGAATTATGAGGTTTCGAGACGTCCAGTTGTCTTATGGGGAAGATGCTGACGGGTGGGCGAATTGCAAGCTTGGGGGATGGAGCTCGCCCACCTTTCAGGATTTTCGAACCCATTTCATAGAGATATTGGAAAAATCCTGATAGGTTCTAAAGGATGAAAATGCCGTCCAAAGTCGGGCGGCATCGTCGACGGGGCATTGGTTGCCGTTTGCCGGCTCCGGGGATTGGGGAATCCTTGGGGCGATCGGCGGCGGGTACCGGCGCTGTCGCGTGAAACGTTATGGGGACGTAATGACAATAGATTCTGGGGCACGCTTTGCTGACGTCAGCGATGCAGATTTAATTCGTGGCGTTAGGAACGGAAGCAGCGAGGCCCAGGACCACCTGTATCGACGGCACAGGCAAGTGGCGCTGAACGTAGCGTTTAGGCATACGAACTCTCCTTCCGATGCCGAGGATGTCGTCTCCGAAGCTTTCCTGCGGGTCTTCCGTATCATCGAACGTGGGGCAGGACCTGATGAGTTCTTCCGCGCCTATTTACTGACTGCGGTATCGCGCGAAGCCTTTTCCAGGAACAAATCAGCCTCAAAGCAGATTACCGTCGAAGACGTCCAGGACTTCCTGCCAGGCGATGCGCACGCGGACGAGGCGATGGAACGCCATGAATCCACCTTTGCCATCCTCGCGTTCAAGGCCTTGACCGAGCGCTGGAAGACGGTCCTGTGGCTCACCGAAGTAGAGGAACTGCCGCCGAGAGACGTTGCGCCAATGCTCGGCATGACACCCAATGCGGTTTCCGCATTGGCGGTACGCGCGCGAGAGGGACTGCGCGAAGCCTACTTGGCTGCGCATATGAATGGCCAGTCAGGGTTGCCCGCAAGTTGTTCCGATATTCGTGAACATCTGCCGGCCTTTATCCGCGGAACGCTGGGGAGCCGGAACGAGCGTGGAGTCAAGGCGCACTTGAAGTCGTGCGCGAATTGCGCAGTAGTGTTCGGGGAATTGGACGAAATCGGTGCTACTTTGCGTGCTTTCGTCCTTCCTCTGGTCGTTGGAGGGATTACTGCGCTGGGGATTCCTGCCTCGGGAGGTATTGCAGGAATGGGAGCTTCGGCAGCCACGGCAACGGCTGCTGGTGGAGCTACTGCCGGGACAGCAGCTTCTGTTGCTTCGGGGGCCGGTGTGAGTATTGCAGGAGGTAGTAGCCTGGCCGTTACTTTAGGCGTTGGCTTGGTGGGTGTCGCCGTAACAGCGTCCGCCATCGGTCTGATACCGATACTGATCGTGCATGATGAAAGAGAAAGGGCCGCACCCGAAAGCGCAGTCCAGCCCCAGCTGGAAGGAGTCGAAGCCCCGATGGTTGGGGCCGAGCCATCTGCCGTCATGGGCCGTGCCATGTTCTTGCGGGACCTGACTGGGCGAACCGTTCCTGATGCGAAAGACGAATTAGAATTCACAAACCAAGTGGAATCGCCATTCACGAGGCCGTTTTACCCGCTGTCACATGTGCCAGCGGCAAGACCGTCGCCTGAAGCGACCTCTGAATCTACTTTTGAGCCGACTGCGGAGCCAACGGTGGAGCCTTCAATCGAGCCGACTCCTGAACCGACTCCGGAACCGACTCCGGAATCAACAGTGGAACCGACTGCGGAACCAACGGTGGAGCCTTCAGTCGAGCCGACTCCTGAATCAACCCCGGAACCAACCCCGGAGCCAACTCCTGAACCGACTCCGGAGCCGACTCCGGAACCAACGGTGGAGCCTTCAGTCGAGCCGACTCCTGAACCAACTCCGGAACCAACCCCGGAACCGACTCCGGAACCAACGGTGGAGCCTACAGTCGAGCCGACTCCTGAACCAACCCCGGAACCAACCCCGGAGCCGACTTCGGAACCAACGGTGGAGCCTTCAGTCGAGCCGACTCCTGAACCAACCCCGGAACCAACCCCGGAGCCAACTCCGGAACCAACGGTGGAGCCTACAGTCGAGCCGACTCCTGAACCGACTCCGGAGCCGACTCCGGAACCAACGGTGGAGCCTTCAGCCGAGCCGACTCCTGAATCAACCCCGGAACCAACCCCGGCGGAGCCGACTCCTGAATCAACCCCGGAACCGACTCCGGAGCCGACTTCGGAACCAACGGTGGAGCCTACAGTCGAGCCGACTCCTGAACCAACTCCGGAACCAACCCCGGAGCCGACTCCGGAACCAACGGTGGAGCCTACAGTCGAGCCGACTCCTGAACCAACCCCGGAACCGACTCCTGAACCAACCCCGGAACCGACTCCTGAACCAACCCCGGAACCGACTCCTGAACCAACCCCGGA